>CAVXNR010000039.1:0-89689 GCA_963763095.1 Vicinamibacteria bacterium | reverse complement strand
GCCGCAACCAGGGCCAGCGAGCCGGGGATCACCGCCGCCCACCCGCCAAATCTGCTCACCAGCACGATTGCGACGCCAACGCCGCCAAGCGCGAGAACCGCGGTGACGATCGCCGCGCGCGCGAGGGATCTACGCGCCGACACACGCTCGGGATCGACCAGGCCGGCATGCCGCATTTCGTCATCCACGGCCAGCTTGAAGGCGTTCCGCCCCCGGGCAAATTGCCGCTGCAGTCGATCGAGGGGCACCTGGGTGCTTCGATGTGTCCCTGCGCCGCCGAATGCGACGTCAATCCAGGCCGTTTCGTGTGCGCGCAATCCGGGCGGCTCCTGCAGCAGCCGTGCGAGGAACTGGCGGCCCCGCAACCGCCGCCGAACGGACGCTTCCTCGATCGCGATCACGCCACGGTTCGCGAGGTCGACCATCGTTGCGGCGAACGGCGGCCCACCTGAGGACGCGCCCGCGAGCCGGCTCGCAATCGCCACCGGCAGCGGCGGCTGTGGCGGCGTGGCGCCGCGCGAGGATGTCGTGTGCACGCGGTCGTCCGATCGGCGCCATGCGCTCGAAAACGACGCGAGCCAGGTGAGGCCGAGCACGAGCACGGCGGCGGCAACGACCAGCAGCCACGGCCCGCGGCGCGATCGTTCGAGTGCGTCGCGCTGCCAGATCGGCAACGTGCCAGTGAGTCCCTCAGGCCGGAGGCGCAGTTCGAGCCTGATTGAATCGTCCCTCCCAAGCCCCGTTTCGCTGGCGACGACACGCTGGGAGGGCTGTCCGTCCTCGACGCTGACCTCCGTCTCGGCCGGCCTCGTCGACGGCGGCCCGATGAGGCGCCCGTGCGGCGGCAGCTGCACGATGGCGCGGGCCTGGCTGATGCGGTACTCGTGCTCGCGGGGCAGCACCTGCCAGGCAAGTACGTTCTCCCCGGCGTCGCTCGTGATCACGCCGGCCAGACGATAGCGCAGCACGAACGTGTGAGTGCCGCTCGTGGGTGCGAAGCGCCACGTCACGCGAACCGACCGGCCGTGTTTCAGTTCGATGGAGCCCGGCCCCGCGCCGGGGCGGAACGGCACGCCGTCCATCTCGGCCTGGAGGTCGCGAAGGCCGTCGGTGCGGTCCTGCGGGATCTCGCGGAAGACATACGTGTAGTCGCCGTCCTCGAAGCGGAATACGATCCGCTCCTCGACGGTGAGCGACCGGTCGGACAGTATCCGCGCCGTGACGTCGAACCGGTCCGCCGAGTACGACTTCGCGGCCACGGGGGCGGCAAAGGCGGCCAGCCACACGGCTGCGAGGACCAGGCTCAGAAGGGATGAGACGCGGCCGGGCCGGATCATGTGAGAAGTGTGAGCCGTCTTCGGCCGCCCGGTCAAGAATGGTCGGGCCTCCGAGGGGAGCAGGGCTGAGCGACGACCGGGCTGCGAGGCGCGAGCGCACGAGAACTGGAGGGACGGCCGCCACGGCCGTCCCTCCAGTAATGGCTAAGGAACAGCCACGCACTGCGACGGCAGCGCCGTCGAGGGCGTGATGACCGCCTTTTTCGAGCCTTTTGCGACACCCTCTGCGCCGACGCCCACGCCGAAATCGGCGAACGCGTCCCACACCAGGCAGGCGTGAGTGGAATCCGTGACCGCCTGCAGGATGCCGTCGCGCATCTGCTCGTACGACGGCTGTGCCGGGGTGAAGTTCATGCCCTGCACGAGATAGCCCAGCAGCAGACGGTTCGGATCGGGCAGTGAGGCTGCCTTGAAGTTCTCCAGCATGCGCCAGCCGATCGCCGCGTACACCTCGCCATCGTTGTGCACCTCGGCACCGGTCACATCACCATACGTTCTGGGATAGTTCGTGTACGGGTTGCGCCGGATACCCGCCGGATCGGAAGCGGAGTATTCGCCGATTACGTCGTTGTTCATTAAGCAGCAGCGCAAGGGTGTCACCCATGCCCTCACCGATGGCGCCGGCCAGCGCGCCTTGCATTCGGCCGATCATCCGCCACGTGAGCCCGTGGCCGTACTCGTGATACACGATGTCAGAGTCGAGGTCCCCGTCGCGCTGCAGCGGCTCGGGGTCGGTCACGCGCATCGTTGCCGATTGGCCGGCCGCAGCCTTCAGCGCCGTTCCGCTCGTGAGACCGACGCACAACGCTGGGATGGTCACGGAGGCATCAGTCCCGCCAAGCACGATGAGACTGTCGGTCACGTTCGCGACCAGCACGCCCACTGCGCCGGCCAGCTGTGCGTTCTTGGCCTTCACCGTGAAGTCGCAGTTGCCGCGGTCGACAATCGCGATGCTGCCTGTGACGTTGCTGGTGATGGCCTCGCACCCATCGGTGGATGAAACGCCGGTCCCGTCGGTGCCGACCGCCAGGTTGCCCGTGAGTGGCGTGGCCACGGTCAGCTGCCGCCCGAACACCGCCCCGGCGGCGCCATAGGTCGGCCCACCACTCACGGCCACCTGGTGAGAGGGCTTGCCCGTCCACAGATACATCTGCATTCGGGGATTCTGGCCGTCTCCCGGCGTCGCGAAGTCGGCGTTGTCTGTGCTCCCGCCATCCTGGGCCTCGGCGTTCACCGAATCGCTCCCACCTCTCACGCCCGTGAAGTTCGTCTCCTGGAAGTTTCCCGCGGCCTCGTCGAACCCAAGGCCGAACAGCGTATCGTGCAGGACGTTGTTCAGATAGAACAGGTTCTGAACGGCGACGTTTTGGTTGGTGGGATCCTTCGGCGTGAGCGTATCGTCCAGGTCGCTCAGGAACGAACCGCTCGCGACGGCCGTACCGCCGCTGTCCGCTCTGTTGTTGTCGTCCCCGTCGAGATACGCGCGCACGTTGTTGCCCGCGATGTTGATCGTGGACTGCGCGCCAGAACCCAGCCACCCGGACGGCGACGCCGCGCCGGGGTCTGGAGCCGGTCCGCTGACGACCTGCGCGGGCGTGCTGATGGGATCGACGGGGAAGACCTTGTACTGATCGGTGTTGGTGCGAAGCTCGATTTCGAGCACGGCTCCCTTTCCATCGACCAGCGTGTGGTTGAGCAGGTTGCCCTTCTGCGACCAGGTTTCCACCAGAAAGCCGGTCGTCAGCGCACCGCGCGCATCGGGCACCGCCACGCGGGTCACGCGCGGCGCGGCATGGAAGAACGCGGTGCGCGCGAACACGACGGCGTCTCCGTCCTTGCCCACCAGGCCCGGTGCGGCAACCTGCGGGTGGAGCCGCTGCAGTGCCACGGCGAGTGCCGCCTGCTCGTCGATTTGCGCGCGCCCGACGCCGCCTGCCGGCACCTGCACGAGGTTCTCGATGATGTGGATCAACGCTCCTTGTGCATCAACCGCCGCTTTCAGGTAGGTGGCGTACACCGGGAGCCCGGCGACTCGCTGCTCGAAGCGGCTGTGTGATACCCCGTTCTTCAGCCGCGACTGCCCACGCGCGACCAGGGACCGAACCGTCGCGTCGGGACGGCCGTGGTCGCGCAGGTATTGCGCCACGATGGCAGCGTGCGATGCGTTGGAAGGCGGGCTCAGCACCTGGCCGCGGTTCGCACGCACGATGCGTGCGCGCGGCGGCTCGAACTGACGGGCACTCTGGGCCTCCAGGTTGGACGCGGCGAGCGCAGAAAGCGCAGCCATCGTGGTCAGGGCGACGGCGCGGACGTATTTCATGCGAACTCCTCAAGGGGATGCGGACTGGGGTGATTGCCAGAGGGCAGGGACTAAGGCGCGGAAGGCAAGGGTTCAGAAATCGTAGCACACCCACTTCGCTGCCGCGGGTAGACAGAAGCAGTACGCGTGCAAGCCGGATCGGTTCATCCGAATGTATTCTCTGTAGCCATGCTGACCTCCCGTCGCGTTTACCCGGTCGCCTCCGCACTCGTGCTGGCCGGCCTGATCATCACGTCGTCCACCCGCACCGCGGCCCAGAGCGCCGCACAGTCGCCGACCTCAGGAGCCGTACAGACGGCAACGCCAGACCAGGTACACGGCATTCCGGTCGTGCCGGAGCTCAAGGCTCTCAAGTACCGCAGCATCGGTCCTTCGCAGGGCGGTCGGATCACCCGTGTGGCCGGCGTTGCCGGCGATCCGAGCACGTACTACGCCGCAACCGCGTCTGGTGGCATCTGGAAGTCCACAGACGGCGGCCTCACATTCAAGGCCATCTTCGACGACCAGGCGACGTCCACGATTGGATCGATTGCCGTCGCGCCGTCGGACCCGAACGTCATCTATGCCGGATCGGGCGAGGCGAACATCCGCGGCAACGTCCTGCCCGGAAACGGGATCTACAAGTCCGTGGACGCCGGAAAGACGTGGTCACACGTGTGGGGCCAGCCGGGACAGATCGGCACGATGATCGTCCACCCCCAGAACCCGGACGTGGCGTTCGCCGCGGTGCTCGGGCACGCCTTCGGACCGAACCCGGAGCGCGGGGTCTACCGCACGCGCGACGGCGGCCGCACGTGGCAGCAGGTGCTGCGGAAGGACGCGGATACCGGCGCGTCGGACGTGGCGTTCGATCCCTCGAACCCGAACGTCGTGTTCGCTGGGTTCTGGCAGGCGCGCCGCCGTCCCTGGGAGCTCGTGAGCGGGGGGCCCGGGAGCGGCCTGTACGTCTCACGTGACGGAGGCGACACCTGGAAGGCGCTCATCGGCAAGGGGCTGCCGGACGGCCCCTGGGGAAAGGTGGGCGTCGCCGTGGCGCCTTCGGACGGACGCCGCGTGTACGCGCTGATCGAGGCGGAGAAGGGGGGCCTGTTCCGATCCGATGACGGCGGCGACAGCTGGGAACAGGCGACCGCGAACCGCCTGGTGCGGCAGCGCGCCTGGTACTACTCCACGATGACCATCAACCCCGTCAATCGCGACGACGTGTGGTTCCACCAGGTGCCGATGGTGCGATCCATCGATGGCGGCCGGACGGTCAAGGTCGTCCGCGGCTTCCGCCATGGCGATCACCACGATTTATGGATCGATCCGAAGAACCCGAAGCGGATGATCAACGGGAACGACGGCGGAGTCGAGATCTCGAACGACGGCGGCGACACATGGACGGCGGTGCTGCTGCCGCTCGGGCAGTTCTACCACGTCTCGGTCGACTCGCGCGTGCCGTTCCGCGTCTCCGGCGCGATGCAGGATCTCAGGAACCGCGCAGGGACCCAGCAACAGCCTGGGCAGCGGCGGGATTACTGGCGGCGACTGGTACGACGTGGGCGGCGGCGAAGCCGGCCATGTCGTCTCGAAGCTGGACGAGCCCGACGTCGTCTACGCGGGGGAGTACCCTGGGTACATCTCGCGATACGACCACCGCACGCGCCAGGCGAGGAACGTGAGCGCGTACCCCGAGAACGGCTCGGGCCACGGCGCCGCAGATCTGACGTATCGCTTTCAGTGGACCGCACCGATCGCGCCCTCGCCGCACGATCCGCAGGTGATCTATCACGGCGCCAACGTGCTCTTCCGCTCAGCCGACGGAGGCCAGAGCTGGACCGCGATCAGCCCGGACCTCACGCGCAACGACAGGTCGAAGCAGCAGTGGTCCGGCGGACCGATCACCGGCGACAACACCGGCGTCGAGTTCTACTGCACGATTTTTGCCGTTGCGGAGTCGCCGAAGGTCAAGGGGGTGATCTGGGCGGGCAGCGATGATGGCCTCGTGCACGTCACACGGGACGGCGGCGCGAACTGGACGAACGTGACGGGCACGATGACCGGATTCCCTCAGTGGGGAACCGTCAGCCTGATCGAACCCTCACCGTTCGACGCCGCGGCAGCTTTCGTGGTGGTTGACGCACATCGCATGGACGACATACGGCCGTACCTGTACGCCACCACGGACTACGGCCGCACCTGGAAGCGCCTCGATTCAGGGTTGCCGCCGGACATCCACCTGCACGCCGTTCGCGAGGATCCACAGAAGCGCGGACAGTTGTACGTGGGCACCGAGCGCGGCGTGATCTACTCGCCGGACGCGGGCGCGACGTGGCGCTCGCTGCAGTTGAATCTGCCGACGGTGCCGGTGCACGATCTCGTGGTGAAGGACGGAGCGCTCGTCCTTGGCACGCATGGACGATCGATCTGGATCCTCGACGATCTCGTGGCGCTGCGCGAATTGTCGCCGCAGGTGACCGGGCAGGATCTGTTCGCCTTCACGACGCCTGACGCGACCCGCTGGCGGTATGCCTCGACACCGAAGGTGCGCGGCGCGGGCCAGAACCCACCGGCCGGCGCCACGATCTACTACTTCCTGAAGTCGAAGCCGACGGGCGAGCTGGGACTGGAGGTGTTGGACGGGCAGGGACGGCTCGTCCGGCGTTTGAGCAGCGTGCCGCCGCCGAAAGACGATGATCCCGAGGCCGAAGATGACGAGGAGGCCCGGCTGAAGAAGGCGCTGCCCACCGATCCCGGCGTGCAGCGTGCCGTGTGGGACCTGAGACGGCAGGGTGCAAAGAAGATCGCGAGCGCGCGGATTGACGCCGGGGATCCCGAGCGCGGTCCGATGGTCCCGCCGGGCTCCTACACGGTCCGCATCAGCGCCGACGGCCGCACGGTCACAACGCCGCTGCGTGTGGTCCGCGATCCGCGCGTGACGCTGTCGGATGCGGACATCCAGGCGCAGGACGCCTTCGCCACACAGTTCCGCGACGATCTCAGCGCGATCGAAGCGCTGGTGTCACAGCTTCGGACGGTGCGGGGACAGATCGCCGCGCGCCGCAGCCTGCTCGAGCCCCGCGCAGACGCGGGCGACCTCGTCACCCTGGGCGAGCGCATCGCCGCCCGCTGCGATGCACTGGAGGGGCAGCTGCACAATCCGGCGGCGGAAGTCACTTACGACATCCTCGCGCAGCGCGGCGGGGCGAAGCTCTACTCCCGGATCGCGCCGCTGCTCGCCTTCGCAGACGATGGCGACGGCCCGCCGACGCAGGGCATGAAGGAGATGTTCGCCGCGTACCATGCGGAGCTGACGCGGATCACCGGCGAGGTACGGTCGCTCATCGACACGGATGTTGCGGAGTTGAATGCCGCGGCCGCAAAGGCCGGCGTTGGCTTCATCGTCACGCCCCAGTAGTGCTCTGGGGGTGTTGTCTGGCCGGGTGCTACCCGCCGGTTCTGTCCGCCCGGGACTGAAGTCCCGGCTCCCGTCCTGCGTCGATTGTGGAGCCGGAACTCTCGATGTGGAGCCGGAACTTCAGTTCCGGCGGACAGCTAGCGGGGGAGCTATTCGTGCCCGGTCTTTCTCCGCGCCCGCGGCGCCCGCGCAGCGGCGGTCTTCGCGCCTGTGGACTTGCGCGCCGCGGGCCGGCCTGCCGTCGTCTTCTTGACGGATCTCCGCGGCCGAATCGTGCGCGCGGGTTCGGGGCCCTCGGGCGCGGGCGACTCAAGTTCCGCCGCCGCCTCCTGCTCTCCCTCGACCGTCACGCCATCCCGGACGTCCGGCGCGGTTCCGGTGTCGTCCGTGTGCGCTTCGGGCTGGAATGACGCCTGCGCCTGCTCTTCGGCAGCCTCCGCGGGGTCACCGAGCGGCAGCTCGGGGGTCTCAGTGGCCTCGGCCGGCTCCGCCACGGTTCCAATCTGACTGATCGGACGCTGCAGGTTCGCACCGGGGAACACACGCAGCACGCCCTGGCGATCGCGCTCGAGGCGGAACACGCCCTCGCGCTGGCAGGCGCGGAGGAACTCGACGATCGTCGCAAAGCCCGACTTGCGTTCATCGAAGCCTTCGTCGGCGGCGCGGAGGTACTGCTTCACCTGCCGCACGTACATCGGCCAGCGCGGGGGCTGCGTGGCGCGTCCGAAGGTGTCCTGCGCGCGCTGGATCGCCTGGCGTGCCTGGGCGGAATCAACCGGGGGCATCGGGGCGGCGCCTTCACGGGCATCGGTGGGCGGAGGCGCATCCATGGCCTCCGCGGCTTCGACAGCGCCCTCCTGCGCCGGTCCGTCGGTCTGGGGATCCCCGGCCGTCTCGCCCGCAGCTGATTGCGGGGCGGGTGACGCGGCGCCGTCGCCGCCACCGGCGGTGGCGCCGCTCGCCCCGTTGCCGGTCGGATTGCCGGATCCGCCGCCGCCGTTGGTCTCGGGCAGTTCCACGAGCAGGCTGCGGCCGGAGTGCCGCAGCGACACCATCCCGGTTTGTGCAACCTTCTCGATGAAGTCGCGGAAGGTGCTGGCGCCGTAGTCGCGTTCGGAGAACGTGGAGTCGAGCTGCAGGAGCGTGCTCTTGAGCAGGCCGAGCTGCGGCGAGACTTCGCGATCGACCAGCACCTTGAGCGCGCGCTTGACGAGCGGGAATGCCTTCGCTACCTCGCTCGACGGCGGCGGCGCCGGCGCCGGGCCACCCTTCTTCTCGGTCGTGGTGGGGCGGCGTCCGCCGACGAGGTTCTCGTACGCGATGAACTCGTGACAGTTCTTCTGCATCACGAGGCTCGTGAACTGGCGGCCGCCCACGACGAAGACTTTCTTGTCGTACTGCTTCAGCTTCTCGACGAGCGTGATGAAGTCGCTGTCGCCGCCGACGATCACGAACGCGTTGATGTGATCGTGGGTGAACGCCATCTCGAGGGCGTCGAGGGCAAGGTTGATGTCCGCCCCGTTCTTGTCGCCACCCGGGGTGAGGTTGCGCTGCACCATGCGGATCGCATGCTGCGACAGGAGCCGGCCGTGATCGCCGGCGCGCTTCCAGTCGCCATACGCGACCTTGGTGACGACCTCGCCGCGCTCCTTGAGCGCCTCGAGGATGGCGGCGACGTCGAATGTCTGGCCGAGGGTGGTCTTCACGCCGATCTCGATGTTGTCGAAATCGATGAAGACCGCAATTTTCAAGCGTGTCTCTGTCAAGGTGTCCTTCGGATGGTTGGCCTATGTGCCGGGGCGCGTCGGCATCCGGCCGAACGGGTGCGCCCGGCCCCTGAAGGGTGGGCGCATCGCGCCTGAGTTGGGGAGGTGTCGCCGGAGGCTCCCGGCCGTCACTGCTTCCTGAGCACAAGAATAGCAGATCGGTGGACGGGTTGGCGGGAGGCGACGGGCGGCTGGCGGCGGGCGCACGGCCCGGTCGTGTCGACAAGAGTCGCCTCGTCAGGGCGGCTCGCCCGCCGCCCGCCGCCCGGCGTCCGCCGAAAGTGGCCCCGACTCTGCAAGCAACCACACCGGAGGAATCCCGAATGGTGATCAAGCATGTCTTCTCAGCAATAGCGATCGTCGGGGCCGCGGCCGTGCCGCTCGGGGCGGCGGCGGGGCAGTCCGAGAAGGTCAAGACCGAGACCAAGCTCGAGGTGAAGGATGGCAAGGACGTGACCGTGACCGGGTGCCTCGAGCGCTCGCCCGCGTCGAGCGGAGAGACGACGCAGTACCGGTTGACCAACGTTGCCGACAAGCAGAATGAACTGCACAGCTACCTGCTCGTGGGCGGCGACAACGGCGACCTGCAGAGCCACGTCGGGCACATGGTCGAAATCAAAGGCAAGGCCGCCGATCATGAGGACGGGAAGGTCAAGGTCAAGACAAAGACCAAAGTGGACCGCGAGGATGCCGACGATGTGAACACGGAGAGCAAGTCGGAGCTGAAAGGGGATTTGATCGGACTGCCGCTGCTTGGCGTGCGGGACGTGAAGATGATCCGGCCGACCTGTTCGTAACCGCCCGTTCGCGGCACGCGCGTGGACGCGGCGCCGGTACTGACGAGGTCAGGCCGGCGCTCGCGACCCGGTGATGACCGCGGGATCAGCCGCCGCCCACCTGCGCTACCAGATACGTGACCGCCTCCCAGTACTCGCGCGCCGTTGCCGGGTGCAGGTCGTTGTGATCGGCACCGCGCAGTGTGACGAACCGCTTCGGCTCGGCCAGGCGCTCGAACAGCGCGCGTCCGGCGGCATAGGGGACGACCGAGTCCGCATCGCCGTGCATCACGAGCGTCGGGCGGTCGAAGCCACGCAGCATCTGAGCGGTCTCGAACCGGAAGGATGCCAGCAGATTGAGCGTGCGCAGCAGCAACTGGCCGCCCAGCACGGCGCGCTTGTCGGGAAATGTGGACTCGAGAATCAGCCCGTCGGGACGTGTCACGGTCGTGGCGTAGGCCGCCACCGGACCGCCGAGCGACCGGCCCCAGTAGATCACCGGGCGCTGCATGCCGCCGCTCACGCGGCTCTCTTCCCGGCGCAGCC
Source organism: Vicinamibacteria bacterium (assembly GCA_963763095.1). Classification (GTDB taxonomy): domain Bacteria; phylum Acidobacteriota; class Vicinamibacteria; order Vicinamibacterales; family JAENWD01; genus CAVUCH01. The sequence goes on along the minus strand of CAVXNR010000039.1, from coordinate 79,544 downwards.
GGGCCAGTTCGGCCACCACTGCGTCGGTATCGCGATACAACCCCTGTTCCGTAGGTGACCCGGTGCTTCGGCCGTAGCCGCGGTAGTCGAACGCCAGCACGTTGAGGCCGCTCGCGTGCACACCCGCGAGGATCGGCAGCCACATCGAGAGGTTGCCGCCGTTGCCGTGGAAATAGACGACGTCCGCCCGCGCCGCCTCGTGCGGCATCCACCAGGCCGCGATGGTCTCGCCGTCCCCGGTGCGGAGGGAGAGGGGTTGGTACCGGAGGCCGATGCTCGTCGGTGTCTCAGTCTCGCCCAACGACGGGAAGAACGTCAGATGCGGTTCGACGCGGGCGACGAGCCACTTCATCGTGATCACCAGGGCCGTAGAGACGACGAGCGCGACGAGCGCGCGTGTGCGCATGCTGGATGACGCGCTAAAAGTGGGGCAGGGCTTCAGCCCTGCAGAGTGGGGCAGGGCTTCAGCCCTGCAGAACAGCCCCGAAGGGCTGCCCCACGTCGATGTGGCGCCGGGACTTCAGAAGCTATGAGTCCCGGCGTCTGTAGCAGGGCTGAAGCCCTGCCCCACATGGCCTCCCGCCCTCATCGGTCCTGTCCCAGCTGCGGGATCTCCGGCGCGTTCGGGATCACCCGCGTGAACCCGCCCCGTTGCAGCAGCTCCCGTCCCTTGCCGCCGCGTCCCGTGACTTTGTACTTCCCCGTGCTGATCGTCTGCTCGGCGCCGCGTGTCGTCTCGACCACCATCAGGTCACGATCGCCCCGCGAGGCCACAAACCCCAGCACGCGGTCATCGTCGCTGGTGAGCTTGATCAGGATGACGCCGCGCCCTGGACCGGCGAGGTAGTTGATCTCGGCGACGGGACAGAGGACGGCGCGCGCCTGCTGCGTCGCGACGATGATCGTTTCGCTGCCGTCGATCGCCGCGACGCTGACCACCTCGACGCCCTCCGCCGGGCGCGCGTACCGGCGGCCGGCGCGCGTGCTGGGCTCGACGAAGCCATCCAGGTTGAACCGCAGCGCGTATCCGTCGGTCGTGACGGCGACGGCGTGCACGGGCGCGGGCTGTCCCTCGGCCGCCGGTGCGATGTTCGGCGTCACGCGCGGATCCAGGCTCAGCGCGCCGACGACGCGCTCGGTGTCGCGGAACTTGAACAGCCTCTGGATCGGCTCGCCGTAGCCGGTGGACGCCGGCACGTCCACGATCCGGCACGAGTACGCAATCCCGAAGTTGGTGAAGAAGACCGCCGTCGCCCGCGTGCTGCCCGCGAGCACCGCGATCACCTGATCGCCTTCGCGCAGGCGGGTCGTCGACAGATCCTTCACCTCCCTCTGGCGCTTCACCCATCCGTCGCGCGTGAGGATCACGACGTTGTCCTCATCGACGATGAAGTGGTCGGCGGAGTATTCGACTTCCGTGAGCGTCGCCTCGATCAGCGAACGGCGCGGATCGGCCTTCGCGTTGCCGTACGTCTTCTGAATGGTCTCGAGCTCCTCGCGCACGATCGCCCAGCGGCTGTCGTCGTCGCCGAGCAGTGCGCCGATCTGCCGCGCGCGCTTCCGTTTGTCGGCCAGCTCGTTGGTGATCAGGAGAATCTCGAGCCGCGCCAGGCGATAGATCTTCAGCTCCAGGATGGCGTCGGTCTGGTCGGCATCGAGGGCGAACCGCGCCATGATCTTGGCGGCCGCGTCGCTCTTGCCGTCCGACTTGCGGATGATGCGCAGGATCTCGTCGAGCGCATCGAAGACCTTCTCGAACCCTTCCAGGATGTGGATCCGTTTGCGGAGCGCCGCGAGCTCGTGTTCGAGACGGGCGGTGACCACCTCGAGGCGGAAGTGGAGGAAGTGCCAGAGGATTGTCTTCAGCTCGCAGCGTTCCGGACGCCCGACCTCCGGATTCTCAGTGGGAATGAGGCACGTCAGGTTGACCGGGAAGTTGGTCTGCAGCGGCGTGTGCCTGAACAGGTACGCCATGACCATCTTCGGGTCCGCCTCGCGCTTCACCGTCAGCTCAATCCGCACATCGTCCGTGGACACGTCCTTGACGTCCACCAGCGGCGGCAGCTTGCGTCCGATGACAATCTCCGCGATACGCTCGATGACGGTGGACTTGTCGAGTGCGTACGGGATGCTCGTGACGAAAATCGTGTGCCCCGCGCGCGTCGGCTCGCCCACCTCCCACGTGGCGCGCAGGCGGATGGCGCCCGAGCCGGTCTTGTAGATCTCCTTCAGTTCATCGGGCGTGTTCAGGATCTGTCCGCCGGTGGGGAAGTCCGGACCCTTCACCCAGCGGCATAGCTGCGGTGTGGTCAGCTCCGGGTTGTCGAGGAGCTTGATCAGTGCCGTGCAGACCTCGCCGAGGTTGTGCGGCGGGATGCTCGTGGCCATGCCGACGGCGATGCCCGTCGCGCCATTCACGAGGAGGTTCGGCACACGCGCGGGCAGCACCACGGGCTCCGACTTCGTGCCGTCGTAGTTCGGACGGAAGTGCACCGTGGACTGATCGATCTCCTCGAGCATCTCGTCGCTCAGACGGGCGAGACGGCACTCGGTGTACCGCATCGCCGCGGCGCCGTCGCCGTCCAGCGAGCCGAAGTTGCCCGAGCCGTCGACGAGCGGGTAGCGCAGCGAGAACGGCTGCGCCATGCGCACCAGCGTCTCGTAGATCGCGGAGTCTCCGTGCGGATGGTAGTTGCCCATCACGTCGCCGACGACCTTCGCGCACTTGCGGTGCTTGACGTCGGCCGTGAGGTTCTGCTGCCACATCGTGTAGAGGATGCGGCGCTGCACGGGCTTCAATCCATCGCGCACGTCCGGCAGCGCGCGTGCGGTGATGACGGACAGTGCGTAGTTCAGATACCGCGCCTGCGCCGCTTCGTGCAGGGCGACGGCGGAACCATCCCCGCTCATGCCGCGCCCGGAGCCGTTGCCTCCGCCGCCCCCGCCGGAGCCTCTCGACGCGGGAGGGGCCTGCGGTGGCAGCGCCGGGGCGACGTCCGGCTCGTCGGGCAGGTCGAAGAGTGACAGGTCGTCTGATGATCGTTTGGCCATTAGTCCTGGTGGCGGACGCTTGAACCGGTGCCCGAGCTTCCCTCACTTGCGAGCTGCACGAGGGCGTCGCCGGTCAGGCGGCAGATGCGCCAGTCGTCAAGGAGCGTGGCACCCAGCCCCTTGTAGAAGCCGATTGCCGGAGCGTTCCAGTCGAGCACGGCCCACTCCACGCGGCCCCACCCACGCTCGACCGCGATGCGCGCGAGCGCGGAGAGCAGAGCCTTGCCTATCCCCTGGCCGCGCGCCGCCTCACGCACGTACAGATCCTCCAGGTAGATCCCCGGGCGCCCGAGGAACGTGGAGAAGTTCGGAAAGAAGAGCGCGAAACCTTGCGGCTCTCCTTGCGTGTCCGCGATCAACGTCTCGGCAACGGGACGCTCGTCAAACAGGTGCTGCTGCAGGAGTGCCTCGGTTGCCACGACCTGGTGTTCGAGCTGCTCGTAGGCGGCCAGCTCGCGAATGAACGCGAGGATGACCGGCAGATCAGCTGCGGTCGCGGTCCTGATGCGCACCGGGGGGGTGGCAGGCTGTCGGGGCATCGCACAAGGATAAGGCACGGTGCCGCCGGGGGCACAACGAAGCACGATCCCGGCATCGGTCGCGCCGCGCGGACGGCCGATCGGATGGCATTGATGGTGTAGACTGCGAGAAACCCCCGACACCGGCGTCGCACGTGGAGCCCGGAACCATAGTCGCCTCGACGAAAGGCAGGCCGACTTATGAGGAGGAAACTGGTGGGAAACTCAAAGCTGGTGGTGGTGGTGGGCGTCGTGCTCATCGCTGTCGCTGCCCTTGCCTATGCGCAGGGCGGGTCCGAGAAGGAGTTGAAGGCAGGCGATCAGGCGCCGGAGTTCTCGCTGCCCGGGTCCGACGGCAAGACGCACCGGCTCGCCGACCTGAAAGGCAAGACTGTCGTTCTCGCCTGGTTCCCCAAAGCCTTTACCGGTGGTTGAACGGCTGAATGCAAGTCGCTCCGTGAGGGCGGCTCAGAGCTGCGGCAGTTCGACGTCGCGTACTTCGCCGCGAGCGTCGACGACCTCGAGACCAACACGAAGTTCGCGCAATCGCTCCAGGCCGACTACCCGATCCTGAGCGACGCCGACAAGAAGGTCGCCACGGCCTACGGCGTGATCGGCCCGTTCAACGTGGCGAGACGCTGGACGTTCTACATCGGACCGGACGGGAAGATTCTCCACGTGGACCGCGAGGTCAAGATTCCCACCGCCGCCCAGGACATCGTCGCGCGGCTGAAGGAGCTGAACGTGCCGAAGGCGAAAGGGGATTGACAGCCGGCGGGCGGCTGGCGGGGGGGCTGGCGTTAAGGGCTGATGGTTGCGCTGGGACGCCGCGCACTGGGGCAATGTTCTGTTCCGGTATCTTTCGTCTGCCCGTCGCCGCGGTCGCCCGTCGCCCGTCGCCCGTCGCCCGTCGCCCGTCGCCCGTCGCCCGCGCCGCCGCCGTCGCCCGCCGCTTGATGTCGTGTCCTACCCCACGCTCCTCATGAACTCGCAATCCCCCTGCGGTGCCGGGTAGCCGGCCGTCCGAATCGCGCGCACCAGTTCACTCGCGAGATAGGCGTATCCAGCGTCGTTCGGGTGGAAGCCGTCCCCCGAGTACATGCCGCCGCTGTAGCTGCGCGGGTCGCACATCAAATCGACAACGACGACGCCCTCGGCGACGAGTGCGTTGGCCCCTTCGCTGAAGCCGACGGCGATCCGCTGTAGATACCGCCGCTGCGTGAGCGTGAACCCTGCCGCGTATGGCAGGGCCGCCATGTTCGGGAGGTTCATGGCGACGATGCGGGCGGAGGGAGCGCGGGCGCGGACGCCGCGGACGAGCGCAGCGTAATCGCTGGCGAAGCCCTGCACCTGGCGGTCGATGTAGCCGTTGGGATCGCCTCCTGCCGCGCCCCGATCGATGGCGGTGCCGATCGCGTTGGTGTCGTTGCCACCGGCGAAGATCGTCACGACCGTGCTGGTCCGGGACACGAACGGCATCGACTGCTCGAGGAAGTTGCCTGGGATGCCTCGGCCGTACTGGTTTCCGATCGCCTGGATGGCCGGGCTGAGCACCGCGCCGGGGATGCCGAGGTTCGACAGCGTGACGGCGGTGCCGTCGCTGCCGAGCGCGCGGGCGACGAGCGGCACGTAGCCACGACCGTCAGTGCAGGCGGTGAGTGGCAGGCACGGGGCGCTGCTGCCGATCCCGAGCGCGTCGCTCGCGCCGATGGCGGTGTACGTGATCGGGGTGCCTGGTGTGGGAGTGGGGGCGGGCATGCCGCCGCCGGTGTCTTCGGTCGTGTTGCACGCGACGGGCGCGAACGCCAGGAGCGAGACAAGGCCGAACAGCACGCGTGCGCGGGCGACCGTGCTGAGGCGGGCACCCGCGGGCGGGCACACTCGCCGGACGTTGTGCTCTATCGCGTGGGACATGGTCGGTTGATCGGGTGCAAGAGCCGCTCCTCTCCTCGCCAGAATTGCACACGTCTGCAATCCAGGCCGGGTCTCCCTTCCGGGTCGCCAGGGGATTGGCAGCGAGGGTGGCGCCTCCTGTAGACTGTATCGCTCCGGCCCGTGCGACCGTTCCCCGGGGTCAGGCTGGGCGCGCCAGCCTGGAGGGAACGGCAGTCCCGCGCGTCGGCCGCTACACAGCATGGGTCTTCTCGATCGCTTCAAGACACAGCCGCGCTGGAAGCACGCCGATCCGGCCGTCCGCGCCATGGGTGTGCAGGACCTCCAGGACGAGGAGCACGATCTCCTGGTGGCCCTCGCCCGTACCGATCCCGACCCACGCGTGCGCCGCGCCGCCGTCACCCGGCTCGGAAACGTCGCGGTGCTGACCGAGGTCGTGCGGCGTGAGAGCGATGCGCAGGTGCGTGACGAAGCGTCCGGGGTGCTGCTCGACATCGCGCTCGGGGCGTACGAGGCTGACGAGGCCGCGAGCCTGGCCGCCGTCGAGGGCCTCACAGCCCTGCCCGCCGCGGACGCGCAGAAGCAGCTCGTGCTCGTAGCGAAGACGGCGCGCCGCAATGCCGTGAGCCGGCGCGCGCTCGACCGGTTGCGGGACGAGCCGCGCGCGCTCGGCACGACCGCGCGCCGTGCCGACTCGGCGGAGACCCGCCTTGCCGCACTGGCGCGGCTGGCGGACCCGCAGGAGCTGACCGCGACGGCCTTGAAGTCGGACTACAAGGACGTGGCCCTCGCTGCTGTCGAACGCATCACGGACCCGCAGGCGCTGCGCTCGGTGGCCGCCCGCGCGAAGAATCCGGCGGCGCAGCGCCGGGCGCGCGCGCTGCTCCGCGGGCTCGAGGAAAAGGCGGCCGCCGCGGCGGAAGAGGAAGTGAGGCGCCTGGCCGCCGTCGAGGAGCGTCGCCGAGCACAGCGTGATCTGTGCCGCGACGTCGAGGCGCTCGTGGCCTCGTCCGACTGGCATCAGACGGGCCTGATGCTGGACGCCGCAGAAGAGCGCTGGCGCAGCATCGGCGAGGACGCCGACCCCGAGATGGTGCGTCGCCTCGGCGCGGCCGTGGCGGCGGTCCGTGACGGCCTCGCGCGCCATGAGGCGGAGCGCGCGGCCGGGGAACAGCTCGCGGCCGAGCGCGCCCGTGAGGTCGCAGCACGTGAAGCGTTGCGGGCGCGCGTGTCCGCGCTGCCGGCGGCGGAGGTCGCGGCCGCGCTGCCCGGCATCCGGGCAGACTGGCAGGCACTGGCTCCGCTTCCGGGCGGAGACGACCCTGAGCTCATCGCGCGGTTCGAGGCGGCCTGCCGGGCCGCCGAGGTCCGCGCTCGCGAGGCGGAGATGGTGGAAGAACAACTGCAGCGGCTCGAAGCGCTCAGTGCGGAGGCGGAAACGCTGGCCGGCGACCCCGAGCTCATGAAGCGGCCGGAAAGTCGCGGGCAACTGAAACGGCTGCGTGACGAATGGCGCACGATCGGCGAACCCCTGCAGGCCGACGAGCGCGTCGCCCCGCTGGCGGCCCGGTGGGCCGCAGTCGAGGAAACCATCCAGGCACGCGAGCAGGAAATGCGCGACGCGAGGGCGCGCGAGGAGCGCGACGCGCTTGCGCGCGCGATCCACGCGGCCGATGCGGCGGACCGGATCGTCGCCACGCCTGATGCCACGCTCAAAACGCTCGACCGCGTGCTGCGGGATGCCCGGGAGGCGCTCGGCACCCTCGAGCACCTGCCGCACAGTCCCGATCGGGACGCGGTTCGGCAGCGTCTCGAAGCGGCGCGCACCTCGCTCGGGCCCCGCGCGCAGGAGCTCCGGGACGCGGACGACTGGCAGCGGTGGGCGAACGCCAGCATGCAGGAGCAGCTGATCGCCAGAGCCGAGGCGCTCCGTGCTGTGGAGGATCCCGCCGAGGCCGCACGCCAGCTCCGGGATGTGCAGGAGGAGTGGAAGAAGGTGGCTGCCGGCCCGCGCGACCAGGGTCAGGTGCTCTGGCGGCGGTTCAAGACCGCGATCGACGAGGTGCGCGGGCGCACGGATGCCTTCTTCGAAACGCAGGCGCTGGCGCGCGGCGAGAACCTGCAGCGGAAAATCGCGCTGTGCGAGCGCGCCGACGCGCTCGCCGAGTCGACCGACTGGATCGCCACCGCGGATGCGATCAAAGCGCTCCAGGCCGAGTGGAAAACCATCGGTCCTGGTCCGCGCAAGGACGAACAGGCCGCGTGGGAACGTTTCCGCACCGCGTGCGATCGCTTCTTCACCCGCAGGCACGACGATCTCGCGCAGCGGAAGCACGCGTGGTCCGAGAACCTCGCGAAGAAGGAAGCGCTCTGCGTGCGCGCGGAGACACTCGCCGAGTCCAGCGATTGGGAGGCTGCGGCCGCGGAGCTGAAGCGGCTGCAATCCGAGTGGAAGACGATCGGGCCGGTACGGAAGAACAAGTCCGAGCTGATCTGGCATCGCTTCCGCGCGGCCTGCGATCGCTTTTTCGAGCGGTACAAGCAACGCCACATCGTCGACCTCAACGTGCGTCTCGCCGCGCGGGAGGCGCTGATCGCTGAGGCCGTCGCCCTGTCGGCCCCGCCTGCGCCCGCCACGGCCGCTGCTGCCGGCGGGCACGAGCAGGCGCCGGTTGCGGTGGACGCTGCGCCGGCCGCTGCGCCGGCCACCGAGGAACCGCTCGCCGCGCGGCCAGAGGGGGAGGGCGACAGCGCATCGGTGGCTTCCGAAGCGGATGCGGCGCCCGCACGGCCGCGAGACCCACACGGCGGCAGCAACATCCGAGGCGCCCGCGCCGCCCCCGCCGATCGATCGCGTGGCTGCCGTGCGCAGCCTGCGCGCGCGGTGGGCGAACGCGCCGGTGTTGCCGCGGGACGTGCTCGCGCCCCTTGCGCAGCGCTTCGAGGCGGCGCTGGCAGGCGCAGTGGGTGCCGACCCGGATGCGGTGCGGGGCACCGAGTTCGACGTGACAGCCAACCTGCGGCGCCTCCAGGAGCTCGTCTCGCGTGCCGAGCAGCTCGCAGGCCCGGAGCCCGCACGGCGCGACGCCGTCTCCCCGGCTGCGATCCTCGCGACGCAGCTGCGCGAGGCACTTGCGGCCAACACGATTGGCGGCAGGGCCGATGACGAGTCGAAGGTGCGTGCGGCGGAGCAGGAGATCCGGCAGCTGCAGACGTCCTGGTCACAGGTCGGCTTCTTGCCCGACGCGCAGGTGCGTCCGCTGGCGCAGCGATTCCAGCGTGCGTGCCAGCGATTCTTCGATCAGCGGGAACAGCGGCGGCGTGCGCTGGCGGGGAAGAGTTAAGGGCTAAGGCTAGGCTAAGGGCTAAAGGCTAAAGGGCTAAAGGCTAAAGGCTGAAGGCTGAAGGCTCAAGGCCCACAGCTACAGGGCAAGTGGACGGGGTGTTCAGCAGGGCTGGAGCCCTGCCCATTAGGCCTTCAGCTTTTGGCCCTGGCTTTCATCGTTTGCCCTTACCCGTTAGCCCTTCGCCCTTAGCCCTTCGCCCTTAGCCCTTTAGCCTTTAGCCTCTTAGCCTTTAGCCCTTAGCCCTTTAGCCCTTAGCCACCGCGCGCGCCTCGTCGAGATCGACCTCGAGCGTCCCGTGCGAGCTGTAGCTGCTGTTCCTGCACACGGGCTTCGAGCTGGAGGAGACCTTCGGCAGCTACTTCGAGCGCCCGCTGCGGTCTACGTCGCGCGAGATGCTGGTCATCGGCCGCCGGCCCTGACGTCCGCGTTCCGCGGACCGCCACGCTGCCTGGAAACCGCGCGGCGTGTCATCTCGTCAAACCTCGCAACCTGAGACGGCGAGGACGGATGCCGGGTGTGCGGCCGGACGTTCAGTTCCGGCCGTTACCGTGTCCGCCCGGACTGAAGTCGCAGCTCCAGACTGCGCCGAACGTGGCAGTTGTCTTGTAGGCGCGATGATTCGAGAGGTGTGATGATGACGAAACGGTTATTCCTTGTACTCGCCGCGGTGGCGGCCCTGGTCGGCGCAAGCTCGCCGGCCTCGGCCCAGGGCATGCGCGTCGGCGTGCGCGCCGGCGCGAGCGTCGATCCCGATCAGTTCTACTTCGGCGGGCACGTGGAGACGCCCGCGATTGTGGATCGCATCCACTTGCGCCCGAACCTCGAGATTGGAGTGGGCGACGATCAGACGCTCATCGGCGTGAACATCGAGGCGGTCTACAAGTACCCGCTGCGCCGGAGCCTGTGGGTGGTGTACGGGGGCGGCGGGCCGGCGATCAACTACTACGACTTCGACAACGATGACTCGGATACGCGCGGCGGGCTGAATTTCGTTGGCGGCCTCGAGCACGATCGGGGGCTGTTCTTCGAGGTGAAGGTCGGTGCGTGGGAGAGTGCCGACCTGAAGTTCGGGGTGGGGTACAACTTCGGACGGTAACCGTTCCCCGTTGACCGTGCACCGTTGACAGTTGACCGCCCCGCCCCGCAGTGGTGCTTCGAATGGCAGCAGCGAACCTCGCGGCGGGTGAACGGTCAACGGTCAACGGTTGACGATCAACGGGTAAACGTCAGTACCGATAGTGGTCGGGCTTGTACGGCCCCTCGACCGGAACTCCGATGTAGTCCGCCTGATCCTTCGACAGTTCGGTCAACCGCACGCCGAGGTGATCGAGGTGCAGCCGCGCGACCTGCTCGTCGAGCCGCTTCGGCAGCATGTACACCTTTTTCTCGTATGCTCCGGTGTTCTGGTGCAGTTCGAGCTGGGCGATCACCTGGTTGGTGAACGACGCCGACATCACGAAGCTCGGGTGACCCGTCGCGCACCCCAGATTGAGGAGACGGCCCTCGGCGAGCACCATTACGCTGTGCCCGTCGGGAAAGCGCCACTCGTCGTACTGCGGCTTGATGTTGATCCGCTCGATGCCGGGCACCCTCTTCAGGCCGGCCATGTCGATCTCGTTGTCGAAGTGGCCGATGTTGCCGACGATCGCCTTGTCCTTCATGCGTGACATGTGGGCGGTCGTGATGATGTCCTTGTTGCCCGTCGCTGAAATGAAGATGTCAGCCCTGGCGACGACGTTCTCGAGCGTGGTGACCTCGAAGCCTTCCATCGCAGCCTGCAGCGCACAGATGGGATCGATCTCCGTCACGATCACGCGGGCGCCCTGGCCGCGCAGCGCCTGTGCGCAGCCCTTGCCCACCTCGCCGTAGCCCATCACGACGGCCACCTTGCCGCCGAGCATCACGTCCGTCGCGCGCGCAAGGCCGTCCGGCAGCGAGTGGCGGCAGCCGTAGATGTTGTCGAACTTGCTCTTCGTGACCGAGTCGTTGACGTTGATGGCAGGGAAGAGCAGCGTGCCGTTCTCCATCATCTGGTAGAGGCGATGCACGCCGGTCGTGGTCTCTTCGCTGACCCCGCGGATGCCGGTGGCGACCTTCGACCACGCGCCTGGCGCCAGGCCGATCTCCGTGCGGAGCGTCTGCAGGATGACGCCCCACTCCTCCGACTCGCTCGCCGCCTGGAACTCGGGGATGGTGCCCGCCTGTTCGTACTCGGTACGCCTTGTGCACGAACAGCGTCGCGTCCCCCCATCGTCCACGATCAGCGTGGGGCCGGAGCCGTCAGGCCACATGAGCGCTTCCTTCGTGCACCACCAGTATTCCTCCAGCGTCTCACCCTTCCACGCGAACACGGGCGTGCCCTTCGGGTTCTCGACGGTGCCACCCGTCTCCGGGCGGCCGACCGCGACGGCCGCGGCCGCGTGGTCCTGGGTCGAGAAGATGTTGCACGAGACCCAGCGCACGTCGGCGCCGAGCTCGGTCAGCGTCTCGATGAGCACGGCCGTCTGAATGGTCATGTGCAGGCTGCCCATGATGCGGGCGCCCGCGAGCGGGCTCTTGCCCGCGTACTGCCTGCGGAGCGCCATCAGCCCTGGCATTTCCTGTTCGGCGAGGCGGATCTCCTTTCGGCCGAACTCGGCGAGCGAGAGGTCGCGCACCTTGAACGGTTCGCGGCCGGCCGCAGCAGCAGCGGCAAAGGGGTGAAGCTTCTCGGTGACGGTGGGCATGGACTGTTCTCCTCTGGCTCCAGGCTCCGGGTTCCGGGGCCGTGTTCTGGCTCTCACATGTTCCGGCCGCGGGTGGCGGCCGGCCTGACGATCACGGGATCACACCTGTGACAGTGCGCTCCCTGCAGCGGTGGTGTTCACGACGTCGTGCGCGCGTGCCGTGCGGCGGGCGACGGCAACGAACAGGGCCGGTCCCTTTGCGCGGGGATCGGCGGGGAGCGGGTGCAGGTGGACGCGGTCAAATCCTGCAGCCGCGAGATGCTCCGAGAACTGCGCTTCCGAGAATCCAAGGCGCACGTGACCCATCTGTTGCCGGTACGCTTCGCGATCGTGCGGCAGCATGTCGGCTACGAGCAGGCGTCCACCCGGCTTGAGCACCCGCGAGGCCTCTCGCAAGACGCGCGCGGGCTGCGGCAGATACGGCAGCACGAGCATCAGCGTGGCGGCGTCGAGCGCTACGTCCTCGATGGGGAGATCTTCCAGGTCGCCGCGGCGGAGCTCCACGTTCTGGAAACCGTGCAGCCGGCGCTTCGCAGCCTGCAACATGGCCGCGGAGTTGTCCACCGCGATCACGCGCGCGACAAACGGTGCGAGGGCTGCGGATACCGCGCCCGTCCCGGCGCCCAGATCGCCGACGACCCAATCGTTGTCAATGAGGCCGAGCAGCGCCTGGAGGTGGAAGGTCGGACCGAACAGCTCCTCCCGCAGGCGGTCCCATTGCCCGGCCGTGGACGAGAAGAACTCCTGCGATTTCGTCCGCCGCTCCGCGAGCACGCCCTGCAGGCGGTGGTGATCCTGCGTGGCGGCACGCGAGCCGCCCACCTGTTCGCGCACCAGCAGCCACAGCCGGCGGGTCGGCGCATCGAGGCCTTCCCGCGCCATCGTGTAGAGCCGGCTCGTGCCCTCGGCACGCGACGTGACCCACCCGGCGTCGGCGAGCGCCTTGAGGTGCCGGCTGACCGTGGACTGCGGCAACTGCAGCACGGCGCACAGCTCGGTGACCGTCAGCTCATGCGGCTCGAGCAGCAGGAGCAGCCGGTCACGCGTGACGTCCGCTAGCGCAGATAGGTGGTCGAGGATGGAGGCGCGTTCAGTCAATCCGTGAATCCGGATGGAAGAATACACACGACGAGCCCCGTTGTCAACCAACCTCCGTCACCGCTGGCTACAGCCTGCAGGCGGCAGGCTGCAGGCATGTCCGGCGAAAGAGGCCATTGTGCCGCGCTGTTACCTCGGTTCTACGCGTCGCCAAGGGCAGATGCCGCCTGATGCCAGACCGGCCTGTAGCCCGCAGCCTGTAGCCTGCAGCCGGGGCCGCTAGTACAATCGCCCCTCCTTGACCCATCCGCATTCGCCCTCGACTCCCGCACGCGATGCTGCCGTCGAATCCGTCGGGATCCGGCTCGCCGGACCGCGCGAGAGCGTCCACGCGCGGCTGGCGGACGGCCGGATTTTCCAGGCGCCGCCCGGCACGACGTTGCGCGATGTTCTCAGAGTCGCGTTTCCAGAGAGTCACGAGGGGCGCGCGGCGGTGGTTGCTGCGATCGTCGATGGACGGCTGCGCGAGCTGCAGACACTGCTCGTGACGGATGCGGATGTGACCCCGGTGCGCGTCACGGACGCCGACGGCGCGCGCATCTACCGGCGCTCGCTCGCGTTCCTGCTGGTGACGGCCGCCGCCGAGGTCTTTCCCGAAGCCGACGTGATGATCGAGCACTCGGCGCCGACGGTCGGGGGCTACTTCTGCTCCGTTCGTGGCCGCGCACCCTTCTCACGCGAGGACCTGCGCACGCTCGAGGCGCGCATGCGGTCGATCGTGGCCGCGGACGAGCCGATCGAGAAATCGATCGTGCCGATCAGCGACGCGACGCAGCTGTTCTACGATCGCGGGGAGCTCGACAAGGCCCGCCTGCTGGCGCATCGCCGGCGCGACACCCTCGTGCTGTACGAGCTGCGCGGCCGCCGCGACTACTTTCAGGGTTACATGGTGCCGTCGACCGGGTGCCTGCGCGGGTTCGGGCTCGAGTGGTTCACCGCAGGCTTCCTGCTCTGCTTTCCGCACCAGGCCCGGCCTCTCGAAGTGGCGCACGTCGAGCCGTACCCGAAGCTGTTCGAGGTCTTCGAGGAAGCGGCGCAGTGGCTTGACAAGCTCGGCATCCGCAACGCGGGCTCGCTGAACGATGCCATCCAGGAGGGCCGGCTCCAGGAGATTTCGCTGGTCGCCGAGGCGCTGCACGAGGCGCGCATCGCCAAGATTGCATCCGAGATCGTCGCCGCCAGCGATCGCCTCCGGGTCGTGCTCGTGGCCGGCCCCTCCTCGTCGGGCAAGACGACGTTCTCGAAGCGACTCGCGGTGCAGCTGCTGGCCAACGGTCACCATCCGTTCCCGCTGGCACTGGACGACTACTTCGTGGATCGTGACCTGACGCCGCGGGATGAGCACGGCGAGGTGGACTTCGAGGCGCTGCCTGCGCTCGACGTGCCCCTCTTCAACGAGCACCTGCTCGCGCTGATGTCGGGCCATACGATCACGCTGCCGCGGTACTCGTTCGTCCTCGGACGCCGCGAGCCGGGACAGACGGTGACGCTCACGCGCGACCACGTGATCATCGTGGAAGGCATCCACGGACTCAATCCCGCGCTGGTGCCCGACCTGCCGCACGACGCGGTCTATCGGGTGTACGTCTCCGCCCTGACGCAGCTGAACCTCGATCGCCACAACCGCGTCAGCACGGCTGACTCACGCCTGGTGCGGCGCATCGTTCGCGACGCCTCGTCGCGCGGCTACAGCGCCGCCGAGACCATCAGCCGGTGGCCCTCGGTGCAGCGCGGCGAGAAGCAGCACATCTTCCCGTACCAGGAACACAGCGACGCCATCTTCAATTCGTCGCTCGTCCACGAGCTCGCCGTCCTGCGGTCGGCCGCGGAGCCGCTGCTGCTGCAGGTCCGCGGCGAGGATCCGGAATACGTGGAGGCCAACCGGCTGCTCTCGTTCCTCCAGTGGTTCCGCGCGGCGCCGGCCGGTCCCGTGCCCGACAACTCCATCCTCCGCGAGTTCATCGGCAATTCGATTCTGGAGAACTTCCGGCTGTGGACGCGTTAGCGAAACGCTCGGTCGCAGCGGCCGTCATCCTGCGCTTGCGCGCGCTGACGTGGGGCAGGGCTTCAGCCCTGCAAAATCAGTGCGATCTAGCAGGCCTGAAGGCCTGCCCCACATGACTACACAGATGAACACACGGCGCGCCGGGGCGTGCAGACGAACAAACGCCGGCCGGATCTCACAGATGCACGATCGTGACGCCGGCGTTTGTAGGATGCGGGCGCACCTGCCGCACGGCTGCGAACGTTCCGAGCACACGCCGGACCGCGTCACGCACGCGGCCCGTGCCGACACCGTGGATGATCTCCAGTGTGTCGGCGCCGTCCATCACGGCGCGGCTGACGAAGTCGGCGACAGCGGTGCTCGCCTCGTTGACGGTCATGCCGTGCAGGTCGATCGAGCGCGTGACACGACGTCTGGTGGACTCGGGTGGGTTCGGTGACTCGGCTGGCCCGTGCTGGTCGCCGCGGTTCTGGCGCTTGCCGCTCTTCGGCGTCTCCGCTGCACGAACCTCGTCCTCGCGGCACATCACCGGCAGGGCACCGACCAGGACACGATACACGCCGCCGCGCACGTCGATCACGCGCCCGCGCCGGTTGATAGCCACGACGATGACGTCGGCGCCGATCGGAAAGCGCATGGGCAGAACCAGGCTGCAGGCTCGAGGCTACAGCCTGCAGGCCACGTCCGGCCTGAGGCCCCTTACCGCCTGACGCCTGCAGCCCGTGGCCCGCAGCCTGACATCACAGCGGCCGGACCTTGATGTTCCGGAAGCACACACCGTCGCCGTGATCCTGCAGCAGCAGGTGCCCGCGGATATGCTTGTCGAAGTCCCGGGAGTCCTTGAACTTGCTGTCAGCGATGGCGGCACGAAGCGTATCCGTGTCGAGCGTGTACTCGAGCACCCTGGCGCCGTTCAACCAGTGCTCCACGTGATTGCCCTTCGCCACCACGCGTCCCCTGTTGAAGGCCGGGGTCGGGAACGGCGTCGCACCTGGGGCCGCGAGGACGTCGTAGAAGGCAGCCGTCTGGCGCCGGCCCTCGCGCACGGCGGCGTCGGGATGCGCCCCGTCGATCACCTGGTACTCGTGGCCGATTGCCGACTCGTTGTTCTCGGTAACGAAATACTTCACCCCGCTGTTCCCGCCTTTGGCGATGCGCCATTCCCAGGCCAGCTCGAAATCATCGAACTGCTGCGTGGTGATGATGTCCCGCTGTCCGCTTGTGTCCGCACCCTCGCCCGCGGGCAGCGCCAGGCAGCCGTCCTCGACCTTCCACCGCAGCCCGGTCATGTCGGGCTTCTTGTATCCCCGCCAGGCGCTCGTCGACTTGCCGTCGAATAACAGGGTCCAGCCTGCGCTCTTCTCGGTGGGGGTGAGAGTGTTGACGGGCTCCGGGGACTGTGCCCCAGGCGTCGGCGCGAGCGCGAGGCCGAGGACGACCAGAGCGGCAATGGGGCGGGTATTGGCGAGCATGGGTAAAACGCTATCACACGCGCGGTGCCCGCCGGGATTGAGGAGTGTGGCCGTGCGGCCGGGACTGAAGTCGCGGCTCCACATCATCGGCGCCGGCCGCCTGCCGTGGACTGTCGACCCTGCCGCCCGCCGCGTCCATCGTGCATTTCCTCCGTCTCCTCACTGCGATACAGTCGTCGGAGAGACATGACACCCGAGGAACGCGCGGCCGTTCTCGACATCCTGGCGGCGCACGAGCGCACCGTCGAGGTCTGCCGTGCGTGCGCCGAGACGACCCGTGACCTTGCCGCCGAGGTGAAACGCGGCAGCGTGCCGGCGCGCGAGCACCTGGGCGCGACGATCACGGAAGCCGAGAACGTGCTGAACGATCTGCGGGCAGTCACCGCAGAGATCGCGCGTCTCAGGACTTCGGTAGGCCGCGGGCGCTGAGAGGTCCGGGCACCGCCCTATGCACACGATCAGTCCCGCCCGCCTGAAGCCCGGCATTACGCTCGACGACCTGCCGAGCACTCCGGCAGGCGGGAGCACGCCGGACGCCGCTCGGGTGGTGCGCGGCCGCGCGCTGATCTTCTGGGATGCGAAGCTGGCCGGCACGAAGTTCGGCCGCAAGCTCGACGCGATCGACACCGACCAGATCACGCCCGCCGCCGACTGCGTGTCAGAGAGCCTCGACACGCTGGACGAACGCTGGAAAGCGGGCGCGTTCCGCTACCTGATGCCCGACTTCCGCGCGCGGGTCCACGGCGGGGAGACGTTCCTCATCGCCGGTGATCGCTTCGCTATCGGATCGTCGCGCGAGATGAGCCCGGCGGGGCTGAAGGCGATTGCCGAGGAGGCCGGCCTCGAGATGGTGGTTGTATGCGGCCACAACATGGGGGATATCTTCCGCAGGAACGCCCTCAATCTCGGGCTGCACGTCGTGCAGAGCCCCGAGGCAGTCGCAGACGCGCACGACGGCGACGAGCTGGAGTTCGAGCCCGCGTCGCGGCGTCTCCGCAACGCGACCCAGGACAAGGACTACGTGCCGCTGCCGCTCACGCCGAAGGAGGACGAGATTCGCCAGAGCGGCGGCATCGTCGCCGCCGGACGCCGGGAGCTTCGGCGTTCGGTCGAACAGGCGCCCGCGGTCGAGTGGGCAGACCCGGCGCGCGCACGCACGATGACGGCGACCGAGCAGATCCTGTGGGCCCACCGGGTGGACAAAAACGCGGCGGTCACGCCCGGGGCGACGCTCCGCGTCTACGCGGACCTGCTGCCGGCGTCGGACGGCACGGCGCCCTTCGCCATCCACACCTTCAACCAGATCACCCGCGGACACACGATCGACCCGCGTCAGGCAGCGATCGCGAACGATCACTTCGTCTTCACGGGCCGCGTCGACGACGAAAAGCAGACGGCCATCGGGCGGGCATTCGCCGCGCAGCACGGAATCGAGCCGCCCTACTACGCAACGCCTGGAGACGGCATCTTCCACTTCTACTTCCCCGAGCAGGGTCTCGTCTTTCCCGGGCAGTTGATCCCGGGCGCCGACTCGCACAGTCGAGCGTATGGCGCGTACGGCGCGGTCGGCATCGGCGTGGGATCGACGACGCTCGGCTTCGGGTGGGCGACGGGCTATGTGTACGTCACGCTGGCGCGTGCGCGGCGCGTCGTCTTCACGGGACGCATCCAACCCTGGGTCAGCGGCAAGGACATCGTCCTCGAGCTGCTCCGCCGGTGGGGAACCCGGCAGGCCGAGGGGATGTCGGTGGAGCTCGTGGATCGCGACGGCCAGATCCCGATGCCGTATCGCAACACGATCGCCAACATGATGGCGGAAGCAGAGGCGATGAACGGCATCTTCGCGGCGGACGCCGTCACCAGCGCGTGGTATCGCGCGAGAGGGTTCGACACGCTGCCCTATCCACTGGTCGCGTCCGGCGCCGACGCACGCTTTGCCGCCGACGAGACACTGGCCGTCGATGCGATCGGACCCATGATTGCGAAGCCGTTCAGTCCCGGGAACGCCTTTGCCGCCGAAGAGGTCGCACGCGAGCGGGTCACGTTCACGAAGGCCATGATCGGGTCGTGCACCAACGGCGGGTACGACGATCTGCTGCAGGCCGCATTCGTCCTGCGCGGTGCACGCCAGCAGGGTGTCGCGCGCGCGGTGACGCCGCTGCTGGTGTTTCCGGGGTCCGCCGGCGTAGGACGGGAGATCGAACGACCCGATCCGCGGCTTGGGGGAGACTCGGTGGCGAGCGTGCTGCGCGCGGCCGGAGGGGAAATCCGGCGTTCGTGGTGCGGCCCCTGTTTCGGCCAGGGCCCCGACGCGCTCGCCCCTGGCGAACGCGCGATCACGTCCTTCAATCGCAACTGGCAGAACCGGATGGGACTCGGCGGCGAAGGCTACCTCGCAAGTCCCGCGGTGGTCGCTGCATCGGCGCTTGCGGGCTATATGGCGCCGCCGGGAGAGCTGGGGCTGGTCTGGGATCCGGAGCTGTTCGGGATTTGAGTCATGTCGGGCAGGCCTTCAGGCCTGCCAGAGCGCACGCCGATTTGCAGGGCTGAAGCCCTGCCCCACATCAGCGGTGCGGTGACACCACAAGCGAGCACTGGGTCTAGCTCACAAAAAAGGATTGACGTGCAACCCGGAAGGGTTCATAACAGGGTCAGACCTTGCTCCACAAAGGGAGGAGGCACGCTGTGAGTGAGCCACCGGACGAGTCCGCGGGCCTCACGGGCAACTCCACGCTCCAGGCCGTCACGGCCACCGGTAAGTCCCGGGCGCCACGCGGACCCACCAAGCGCGCGGAGTCTCTCGTGAGGCCCTTTTTATGTACAACGTCGGCTGCAGGCTACAGGCGGCAGCCTGCAGGCGACGTCGGGCCTGAAGCCAGACAGTGCCTGCAGCCTGCAGCCCGCAGCCTGCGGCCCGCAGTCATTTACCAAGCACCCCCAGCCCGCCCATCCAAGTAAACAGCAGCTCGGGCCACACGCGCAGCGCAGCATCGGCAGGTGCCAGGCCGACACCGTGGGTGCCCTTCTGGAAAATGTGCAGCTCGCCCGGCACGCCGGCCTTGCGGAGCGCCAAGTAGAACTGCACGCTGTTCTCTGCCGGCACGCCCGCATCTTCATTCGTGTGGAAGAGGAATGTCGGCGGCGTCTGCGCGGTGACCTGCTTGTCGGTCGACAGCTTGACCAGCAGTTCAGCGGCCGGGCTGTCGCCGAGCAGGTTGCGCTGCGAACCCTTGTGGGTGCTGGCCTCGTTCATCGTGATGACGGGGTAGACGAGCACGGCGAAATCCGGCCGGCTGCTGACGGCGTCGATGGGGGCCGCCGTAGACGGCTTGCCGGCGTCGAACAGCGTGGCCGCCGTGGACGCCAGGTGTCCGCCCGCGGAGAACCCCATGACGCCAATCCGGTTCTTCCGGACGCCGAGCGCATCGGCGTTCCAGCGGACGTAGCGAATGGCCTGCAGCACGTCCTGCTGCATCGCCGGGTGGTGATAGCGCGGTCCCAGGCGGTACTTCAGGATGAACGCGGCGATGCCGCGCGAGGTCAGGAGCCGCGCCACCTGGTGGCCCTCATGATCGATCGCGAGGCCCCCGTATCCACCGCCGGGACAGACGACGATCCCCGCGCCCGTTGCCTGCGGCGCTGCGGGCAGGTAGATGGTCAGCGCCGGGATGTCTGCTTCCTCCTTGCCGAGGGCGCCCGGAGCGCCATCGGGCCACAGCACGATCGTCCGAGGAGTCGTCACCGCCTTCATCCAGTCCTGCGCCGAGGCGCTGGTGGTGATGAGAAGCATGAGCAGGAGAGACGTCGTGAGGATGCGAAGCATGGGGATTCCGGGACCGAGTCTACAGGCTGCGACACAAAAAGAAGGCGGGAGGTGACTCCCGCCTTGGTCAGCAGGGCTGAAGCCCTGCCCCACATGGACCGCTGACCGCTGATCGCTGACCGCTGCTCAGAACACGAACCGGCCGCCGAACCGGAGGCTGCGCTGGCCGCCGATGGTTGCATTGAGCTGGCCGAACGCCGCGCTGCCGACGGTGCGGTTCGCCTCGTTCGGGTTATCCCATCGCACCGAGTTCGTGAGGTTGAACGCATCGATGCGAAGCTCCGCGAACCGCCGCCCGCCGCTGAACCCGAAGCGTTTGAACAGCGACGAGTCGAGTCCCCAGAAGCCTGGGCCATCGGCACCGCCGTTGCGCGTCATGTTGCCGAGCGTGCCGACGGGCGGAATTGCGTAAGACGCCTTGTCGAGATATTGCTGGCCCGGCCCCAGCCCCCCGAGCACCTTCTGTTCGCCGACGGCATCGGCGTAGAGCGCGTTGCCCGGCGTGTTCAACGTGCCCGAGGCGAGGATGTTCAGGGGCGTTCCCGAGTAGGCAACGAAGATGCTGCTGAACTGCCAGCCGCCGATGATCGTGCTCGCGAGCCCCTCGTTCAGCCACTTCTTGCCGGGGCCCCAGGGCAGCTCGTACAAACCGCTCAGCGTGTAGCTGTGGAGCCGATCGAAATCGGAGCGTCCCCAGGATCGCGAGAAGTCAATTGGCGTCGCAACCGACGTGTTCTCGCTCGTGTAGTCCCAGCCGCGGCCGAGCGTGTAGGAGTTGGTGATCAGGATGCCGTTCCTGAATCGGCGGTCCACCTTCACCTGCAGCGCGTTGTACCGGCTCTTACCCAGGTTCGTGCGCTCGCGCGAGGTGCCCGTGCGGCCGAACGCCGCGAACTGCGGCCGCCCCGCATTGTTGGCGCCGAGCACCATCCCGGCGTTCCGGTCCACGTCCATCACGAGATCGACCCCGCGGTTGCCGACGTAGGCGACGTCGGCCGTGAGGCTCCAGGGCAGCTGCCGCTGCAGGGCCACGTTCCAGGAGTGAAGGGTCGCCTCATGGAGGTCACTCGGGATGACGTCATACGTGCTGTTCAGCAGCGAACCGATCGCCGGGATGACCCCGTCGGTCGGCACCTGCACGAGCGACGGCGTCGGGAACCCCGCCGCCATCGTGCCGGCACGCTGGAACTGGTTCGTCGAGTCGAGCACGTTCGTCTGCTTCACCGGATAGTTGAACGCGAAGCGGTTGTCGGGGAACGGGATCGTGCTGGCGCCGTATCCGGCGCGCGCGACCGTCTGCTCGTTGATGCGCCACGAGATTCCCGTCCGCGGGTTGAAGTGCGTAAAGTCCTTCTTCACGCCCAGGTTGTCGGGTGTGCTGCCGTACCCGGCAACCCGCAGCGTGTTGGTGGCGACGTCGTAGTTCGACAGGCCGCCCTGGTCTTCGAGGCCGACAAACGGCGTGTAGAACTCCCATCGGAGGCCGAGGTCCAGTGTGATGTTCGGCCGGAGCTGCCACTTGTCGTGCACGAACGCGAACGTCGCCTGGTGCTTGGTGCCGGGATCGAGCACCCGCAGGTCGCGCCGCACCTGGTTGGGCCAATCGAGGAGGTACGCGGCCAAGGAGTTGGCGAGGTTGCCGACGCTCGGGTTGTCGCCGAGCAGTCCCGTACCAGCCGCACCGAAAATGAACTCACCGCGAGACCCGCCGGCATCCTGAGTCTGCAGCAGGAAGTCGCGGTTGTGCCGCCACTCGCCGCCGAACTTGATGGTGTGGTTCCCCTGCAGCTTGGTGAGCGTGGCCGCCACGTTGTAGGACTTCTCCGACCGGTCCCACGGCAGGCTGCCGGCGAACCCGACCATCGGATTGGCGTAGCCATTGTTGATCGTCATCGACGAGATCCCGGATGTCCAGTCGTCGAGGTTCGCGCCCGGAATCCCCAGGTCGGTGCTCGTCGTCAGCCCGGCACCCTCGGAATCCGCGACATTGTGGTAGTAGCTCACGCCGCCGCGCACGTCCATGATCAGCCGCGGGCCGAAGATACGCGTCCAGTTGGCCGCGGTGCTGATCGTCTTGTTCGTGCCGGTGCCGCCGAAGCCGGTGTTGGCCGGTCCGCCGTAGATGCCGTAGAGGCCCGGATCGAAGACCTCGGGACGCTGGAAGCTGAAGCGATAGGAGATCTGGTTCGAGGCGTTCAGGCTGTAGTTGAACTTCGTGTCGAAGCCGTCGGTCGTCTTCTCGCGCACCTGCGACTTCTGGTAGTTGTTCTGCCCGAGCGCCGCGCCCGCGATGTTCGGGGCTGGCACGTTGTCGAGAATCGCGCGGGCGATCGGGCTGATCCGATCGGCCGGGATGATGTTGTTCGCAAACGGGACACGGCCCGAGCCGTTGGCGGCGCCGGTCAACGGATCGTAGATCTTCGTCGTGGCTGCGGAGAAATCACCCTCGCGCATCGCCAACGTGGGCACCACCCCACGAAAGACGTACCCGAGGTCGTCAATCGTCCGCTGGTAGTCGCCAAAGAAGAACAGCCTGTTGCGGATGATCGGCCCGCCGAGCGTGAACCCTCCCTGCGCGAACTTCTGCGGCGGCGTCAGGTGCGAGAGGTAATCGCTCGCATTCGTCTTCTCGCTGTTCCCGTAGAAAAAGGCGCTGCCCTTCAGATCGTTGGTGCCGGACTTCAGCGTGACGTTGGTGACGGCTCCACCCGATCGGCCGAACTCCGCGTCGTAGTTGCTGGTCGTGACGCTGACCGTCTCCAGTGCGTCCGGCGGGGGGATGAGCACCGTCAGCAGCCCCGTGCGGTGATTGTTGTCGAGCCCTTCAATCTGCACGTTGTTGGCCAGCCGCGACTGCCCGTTCACCTGCGTCGACAGGCTGTCCTGCGAGTTGAAGAACTGCGAGTGCGGGCGGAACGGGCGGGTCGCGCCGGGGACGGTCACGAGGATGCCCTGGAAATTCCGGTTGAAGGCCAGCGGCATCTCCTGCACCTGCTTGCCTTCGATGATCCGGCCGGTATCCGTGCGGTCCGTCTGCAGCGCCGGTATCTCCCCGGTGACCGTGACCTGCTCGTTCAATTGCCCGACCTCGAGCGGGATATCCACGCGCACGGTCGTGTTGACGTCGACCGTGACCCCGTCACGCTGGTACTTGCGGAAGCCCTGGAGCTCCGCCTCGACGCGGTACGTGCCGCTCAGCAGGCTGCTGAAGGTGTAGTTGCCGCTCTCGTTCGTCACGGCGGTGCGGCCGACGCTCGTGTTCACGTCCGTGATTGTCACGGTCACCCCCGGCATGGCGGCACCGCTCGAATCGGTGACGTTGCCGACCAGGGTGCCGCGAACGGCCTGGGCGTACGCTGCTGGTGGCCCGGCGATGGCAACGAGAGCGGCGAGGGCCGCGAGGATGAACAGTCGGCGGAATTGGGTCCACGGGAGCTGAGGGTTGGACATGCGTGCCTCCTCAAAGGCGACGGGGTGGGGTCGGTGCGCGCTCTGGTTGCGTGAGCAGGGCGGGGACCCCGCTAGTGGTTAGACCACTCAGACAATGCCCATACAGCAAACGCCAGAGTGGACCGGCGTGTCAAGCCGAAGTGCCCCATCAGCCACACGCGCGCGCGGGCGGTGGTCCGACAACTAGAGTGCGTCTCGAGTGCCGACCGGGCTGCAGGCTACAGGGCTGCAGGCTGCAGGCCGGTCTGGCTCGAGGCCTGGTTGGCTGCCGCGCCGAGCCATGTGCACGGCCGACGGCCTCCCGGCCAGACGCGCCCGCGGGCTGCCGCCCGTAGCCTGTAGCCTGTACCCGTGTCTACCCCGTATTCCGCATTCCGGCGGCTATGCCGTTCACGGTGATGAGAAACGCATGTCGCAGGCGCTCGTCGCCATCGGCGCGCCGCAGGCGGCGTAACAGCTCGACCTGCACCAGGTTGATGGGATCCACATAGGGATTGCGCACGTCGATGGAGCGGCGGAGCACTGGATTCTCCGCGAGCAGGCGCTCCCGGCCGGTGACCGCCAGGACGTGGCGGGCGGTCTCGTCCAGCCGATGCCTCAGGTCGGCGCCGAAGCCGGCGAGGTCCGGCGGCACGAGCTGACGCTCGTAGTGCGCGGCAATGCGTGCATCCGCCTTGGCCAGCACCATCTCGATCAGATCGAGCGTCGAGCGGAAGAATGGCCAGTCGCGGTACATCCGCCGCAGTTCCTCCAGCTCGCCTCCCGCGATCGCGCCACCGAGGGCGTCGCCGACCCCCAGCCACGATGGCAGGAGCAGGCGCGTCTGCGTCCATGCGAACACCCACGGGATGGCTCGGAGGCTCTCGACGCCGCCGCCGGTGCGCCGGCGCGCCGGCCGGCTGCCAATCGTCAGTTCCTCGAACTCCTGCTCCGGAGTCGCGGCACGGAAGAAGGGAATGAAGCCAGGCTCGTCGTACACGACGTGCCGGTAGGCCGCGCGTGAGGTGTCGGCGAGCGCTTCCATCCGCCCCCGCCACGCATCGGGTGCCGGCGCGGGGGGGGTCAGCGTCGCCTCGAGGGTGGCGGACGTATAGATCTCGAGCGTCCGCAACGCGAGTCCCGGCAGGCCGAACTTCGCCTGGATCATCTCGCCCTGCTCGGTCACGCGGAGCCGTCCGCCGACGGACCCGGGCGGCTGCGACTGGATGGCCAGGTAGGTCGGCCCGCCGCCCCGTCCCACGCTGCCCCCCCGCCCGTGGAACAGCGTCACTTCGATCCCGCTCTCCGTACACGCGCGGACGACATCCTCCTGCGCCTGGTACAGCTCCCAGTTCGCCGCGAGGCGCCCCCCGTCCTTCGCGGAATCAGAGTAGCCAATCATGACTTCCTGGCGGCCATCGCACCGCCGGCGATACCAGGGGATCGCGAGCAGCTCGCGCAGGATGCCGCCCGCATGGCGCAGATCGTCGATCGTCTCGAACAGCGGCACGACGCGCAGCGGCCGATCCGCGCCGGACTCCTTCTGCAGCAGCTCGACGATCAGCACGTCCGAGGGGCGTGTGGCCATCGAGATCACGTAGGCGCCGAGCGACTCTGGCAGGAGCTTCGCGGCCGTGCGGAACGTCTCGAGTACCTCGCGCACATCGGCCGACGCGGCCAGGTCCGCCGGGATGAGCGGCCGGCGACCCTGGAGCTCGCGCAGGAGGAACGCCTGGCGCTCGCCCTCGCTCCATTCCTCGGTACGCACCGAGGCCCAGCTCGCGCGTGATGGTCGTCATGGTCTCTTCGTGCCGCGCGGCGTGCTGGCGCACATCCAGGCGGACCAGATTGGCCCCGAACGCGGCGACGCGCCGCAGCAGGTCGCACAGCCGTCCACCCGCCATGACGCTGTCGCCCATCTCGACGAGCGAGCGGTGACACAGGCGCAGCGGCTCCGCAATGTCTTCCGCGTGCTCGATCACGGGCACGGGTGCGATTGGCGTGCCCGCGAGCCATGCCTCGATCGTCCGAAGCGTCGCCGAGAGCCGGGTGCGCAGATCACGCAGCAGCTCGCGGTAGGGTTCGTCCGCGTCGCCCACGCGCGCGCGCAGCTCGTCGCTGGCATCGCTCATCGACAGCTCGTAGCGGAGCGCGTCCACTTCCCGGAGGTACAGGTTGGCCGCCTGCCAGCGCGTCAGCTGGCAGACCGTCTCCGTCACGCGGGCGGTGACCGCGGGATTGCCGTCGCGATCCCCGCCAATCCACGATCCGAAGCGCAGCGGCGCGGCGTCCATCGGCAGCCCGCGCCCAGCGTGCTTGACCAGCGCCTCGTCGAGCACGCGCAGGAAGCGCGGCAGCGCGTCCCACAGCGTCTGCTCGAACACGACCAGTCCGGAGCGCGCCTCGTCGACGGGGGAGGGGCGCTCGCGCCGCACCTCGCTCGTCTCCCATGCCGCGGCAATCTCGATGCGCAGCGCGTCGAGCAGCTCGCGCCCCTCCGGCATCGTGAGATCGGGCCGGTCGCGCAGCGCGAGCAGGTCCGCGATTCGGCGGTGTTTCTGCATCAGCGTCCGGCGCGTGACCTCGGTGGGATGCGCCGTGAACACCAGCTCGATGCCCAGCCCGACCACCACCGCGTGCAGCGCGTCGGGAGGGATGCCGGCGCGGCGCAGCCGTCCGAGTGTCTCGTCGCAGGATCCGATCTGCGGTGGAGCCTGCGGATCGCGCTCGTAGAATCTGCGGCGGCGGATCCGGTGATGCTGCTCGGCGATGTTCGCCAGCGTGAGGAAATGCGAAAACGCGCGCGCGACCGGCAGCGCCTCGTCAACCGACATCCCCTCGAGGATGCCTGTCAGCGTCTCGAACGCCGCATCGTTCCCAGCGCGGGCGCTCTTCGACAGCGCGCGTACCCGCTCGACGGTTTCATACAGGGCATGATTCTCCTGCCGCCGCAGCGTTTCGCCCAGCAACTCGCCAAGCAGCCGCACATCGTCGCGCAGAGGTTTCGGAAGATCGTCGGGCACGGAGGGAGTGTACGACAACGGGCTCCAGGCTACGGGCTGCAGCCTGCAGGCCTGACGGGCTCCGGGCCGGACGCCGCCTGCCGCCTGTCGCCCGCGGCCCGCAGGCTGGTGTGATAATCACCGCCGTGCCGCGTCTCATCACCTCCCTCGCACCAGTCCGCGTCTGCGACTGCGGCGGCTGGACGGACACGTGGTTCGCGGGGCACGGGCAGGTGTTCAGCATCGCGGTGTCGCCGTACGTGGAGGTCCAGATTGCGGCTGAGCCCGCCGCCGTGGGGGACACGCGCGTGGTCGTGCACGCCGAGAACTTCGATGAGCGGTTCGAGCCGGCGGCGCAGGCGCCGTGGACGGCGCATCCTCTCATCGAAGCGACGGTGGCGCACGTCGGCGTGCCGGACGGCGCGGCCCTCGAGATCACGATCCATTCCGAGATGCCCGCCGGAGCGTCGACCGGCACGAGTGCGGCGGTCACCGTGGCCCTCGTGGCTGCCCTCCGGCATCTCGGCGGGATGCCGATCGATCCGGCAACTCTCGCTCGCGAGGCGCATGCGGTCGAGACCGGGCGGCTCGGGCTGGAATCCGGCATCCAGGACCAGATTGGTGCAGCGTACGGTGGCGTGAACTTCATCGAGATGCGCGCGTACCCGGAGGCGGTCGTCTCTTCGGTGGCGCTCCGGGCAGAGACGTGGTGGGCGCTCGACTCGCGGCTGCTCCTCGTGTATCTCGGCCGCTCGCACGACTCGTCGGATGTGCACCGCACAGTCATCGCGGACCTCCAGTCCCACCGCGGACCGCATGGTTCGCATGCCGCGCTCGGCCGGCTGCGCGAGGCGGCCGCCGCAGCCCGGGCCGCGGTCGCGGCCGGTGACCTCATCGCGTTCGGGGCCGCCATGTGCGAGAACACCGCCGCGCAGGCGGCGCTCCACCCGGATCTCGTGGGGACGGCCGCACGCGCGGTGATCGCGCTGGCGCAATCGCACGGCGTCTGGGGATGGAAGGTGAACGGCGCCGGTGGAGACGGCGGCTCGCTCACCTTGCTGACTGGACCTGCAGCGGGGGCGAGGCGGCGGCTGGTTGCCGCCCTCCACGCGGCCGCCGCGGGTTGGCGGCTGATCCCGACACGCCTTTCGAGGGAAGGCGTGCGTGTGTGGGAGGACACGGGTTCGGCACCGCGCTTACCTCACACGTGGCTGTAGTGTATAGTTCGCCGACGCTCGAGGTGGCGCCTCCGGAGGCGCGCGGCGCGCCCCC
This sequence comes from Vicinamibacteria bacterium, assembly GCA_963763095.1. Lineage (GTDB taxonomy): Bacteria > Acidobacteriota > Vicinamibacteria > Vicinamibacterales > JAENWD01 > CAVUCH01. Next base: position 51,908 of record CAVXNR010000039.1, on the reverse strand, counting down.
CGAATCGCCGCATACTCGACAACCCAAGGAGTTGCTGCATGCGCATCCGTCAGGTTGCCCGCGCGTGTCTGATCGTGCTGGCCTGCACACGAGTCGCGGCGGCGCAGCAGCCGGCCCCTCCGCCGCCTGCCCAGGAGCCGCAGCAGGGGCCTGCCGGCGAGCCAGTGGACGCCGCACAAGAGTCGCCCGTCTACAACGAGCAGGTCGTGGTGAGCGCCTCTAAGAACGAGGAGGCCCTCGTCAACGCGCCCGCGGCCGTCAGCCTCATCAACAGCCAGACCATCATCAATACCGCGTCGGCCAGCTACGCTGATGTGTTCCGCTCGGTGCCCGGCGTCAACGTGACGCAGACGTCGGCGCGGGACATCAACATCACCTCACGCGGCGCGAGCTCCACGCTCTCGACCTCGCAGCTGGCGCTGATCGATGGCCGCAGCATCTACCTCGATTTTTTCGGGTTCATCGCGTGGGACTTCCTGCCGGTGAATCCTGCCGAGATCAAGCAGATCGAGGTCATCCGCGGTCCCGCCTCCGCCATCTGGGGCGCCAACGCGCTCTCGGGCGTCGTCAACGTCATCACGAAGACGCCGCGCGAGATCCAGGGATCGAGCTTCACAGTGGGCTTCGGCGGGTTCAACCGCGAGTCGTCGCAGTCGCGTGAGGACGCCGGTTCGCTCTTCTACGTGTCGGGCTCACACGCGCAGGCGGTCAACGAGCGGTGGTCCTACAAGGTGTCTGCGGGTGTCTTCACGCAGGACCCGCTGCTGCGGCCGGCCGGCGCCATTCCGAACAACACGGGCACGCTGTATCCGGAGTTCACGAACACGGGCACCACGCAGCCGAAGTTCGACGTGCGGGTGGATCGGGATTTCGAAGACGGCAGGCGGCTGGTGTTCCAGGGTGGCGTGGCCGGGACCGACGGGATCCTCCACAGCGGCATCGGGCCGTTCGACATCGATCGCGGCACGGTCCTCAGCTACGGGAAGGTGAACTACAGCAAGGGCGCCTTCAAGGCCAACTTCTTCACCAACATCCTGAACGGCAGCGCCACGAACCTGCTGGCGTTCGGCCCGACGGGGCAGCAGCTCGCGTTCGACTTCAAGAGCAAGACGTTCGACTTCGAGGTGGGCAACGTGCAGAACGTGGGCACGCACAACGTGCTGACCTACGGGGGCAACTTTCGACAGAATCTGTACGACCTGACGATTGCTCCCGAAGGGGACAACCGCGCGGAGGGCGGCGCGTACGCACAGGACGAGATTTTTCTCGGCAAGCATGTGCGGTGGATTGTCGGCGCGCGCGTCGACAAGTTCCAGAACATCGACAACCCGCAGTTCTCGCCCCGCACCAGCGTGATGCTGAAGCCGTCGGAGCAGCAGACCATTCGCGTCTGGTACAACCGGGCGTTCCGGGCGCCGTCGGTGATCAACAACTACCTCGATACCGTGATCCTCAATCAGCTGCCGCTCGGATCGCTGAGCCCGGCGCTGGCCGGCCGCGTGTTCAACTTCCCGATCCTGGCCCGGGGCAACAAGGTGGAGATCCCGAACGTTCCATCCGAAGAGCTCACCAAGCAGTCGATCACGGCGTACGAGGTGGGCTACACAGGGATCATCGCGCAGCGCGCGACCGTCACCGCCGCGTGGTTCCAGAACGAAACGAAGAACGATGTCTTCTTCTCCCAGGTGAGCTGGTACCGGGCGACCAATCCACCGCCTGGCTGGCCGCTGCCGGCGTTCCTGCTCGAGTTCCTCTACTGCCCGCCGAACCCGCCCGCCGGCCGCACGTGCCCCTTCGGACCCGGCTTCGGCCTGCCCGCGGCTTTCAGCTATCGGGAATTCGGAAGGGTGCGGCAGAAGGGCGTGGAGTTCGGAGTGGACGGTGCGTTCAACAAGGAGCTGAGCGCGTATGCGAACTACTCGTATCAGCCGACGCCGCGCGCCATCGACTTCGCCCAGTCCGAGATCAACCTGCCGCCGAAGAACCGGTTCAACGTGGGCGTCAACTACAGCGGCTCGCGCCTGCTCGGCAATCTCGCCGTGAGCTATCAGGACGAGGCGTTCTGGCAGGACGTGCTCGACGCACGCTACGCGGGCACGACCGACGCCTACACGCAGGTGAACCTGACGGCCGGCGTGAAGTTCGGCACGCGCACCCGGACGCGCGACCAGTACGTGCTGGCGCTCAAGATCGTGAATCTGTTCAACGAGGAGATTCAGCAGCACATCTTCGGGGACATCTTCAAGCGCCAGATCGCGGGGGAGTTGAGGGTCAGTTTTTAATCACAGGCTCCAGACGGCAGGCTGCCGCCTGCAGGCGGACCTGGCCTCAGGCGCGAGGTCGCCGATCCGCGGCAGGCCGCAATCCCGCCAACAGGCCGCTGATGGCCCCGCGTGAGCCAGACAGGCCCGCAGCCTGCCGCCTGCAGCCTGCAGGCGACCTCCGCTCAGGCGATTGTCAGGCGGTGGACGCTGTCCGACCGCCGCCCGCCGTCCGCAGCACTTGAGCGATAATCCTCCCGTGACCGATACTCAGACCCCCGTCCAGCCGGCGCGGCTGTGGAAGCAGATGCCCGAGGCGAAGCGCCTCCTCGCCGCGGAGGCGTTCTGGCAGGAACGCGACGGCGTCGAGCAGCAGATCGAGGCGATGACGCTGATCGCGCGCCACCTGAAGGCGCGGCCGAAGTTCGTGCAGGGACTTCCACTCGAGAAGAAAGCGCGCTACCTCGTCTCCTTCCCCCAGATGCCGGATGCGCTCGCGGCCCGGCTGCTCGTCAGCTATCACCTCGCGCACCAGCGGCCGATGCTGAAGGGCTTTCTCGACGCGCTCGGCATCGTGCACGAGGAGGGTCTGATTACCGCCGATCCGGAGGGACCGATTTCCGCCGAGCGGCTGACCGCCGCTGCCGGCGCCCTCGATGCCGCATTCCCGCCGGAGGATGTCACGCTATACCTGTCCACGCTCCTGTCGCAGGACCCCGAGACCTGGGGCGCGCTGCACAACGTGCCACAGGCGGCGCGCGGCAGGGATTAGGCGGCGGTGCCCTGGTCGGCGTGGGCCGTGCACCTGCTCACGGCGAGCGGGGCGCTGCTGGGGCTGGTGATGATCGCCGCTACGGGCGCGGGAGACTACCGGCGAGCGTTCCTGTGGATGGCCGTCGCAACCGCCATCGACTCCGCGGACGGCGCCCTGGCGCGCGCGGTACGGGTGAAGGAGCGGCTCCCGTCCTTCAACGGCGCGCGCCTGGACGACATCGTCGACTACCTCACCTTCGTGTTCGCTCCCGCGTACCTGGTGTACCACGCCCGTCTCACGCCGGACGCGCTCGCCATCATCGTCGTCAGCGCGATGCTCCTGTCGAGCGCGTACGGGTTCAGCCAGGAGGCGGCGAAGACGTCCGATCACTACTTCACGGGCTTCCCGTCCTACTGGAACATCATCGTCTTCTACCTGGTCGTGATCGGGTCGCCGCCGGCCATGAACGCGGCCGTGCTGATCGGGCTGGCGGTCCTGGTGTTCGTGCCGATCGCATACGTCTACCCTTCGCGCACGCCGACGCTCCGCGTGCCCACTCTCGCACTCGGCCTCACCTGGGCCCTTCTGGTGCTCGTGATGATCTGGCAGTTCCCGGACGTGGCCGGGCCCGTCCTATACCTGTCGCTGATCTTCCCCGCCTATTATCTCGTCCTCTCGCTGGTGCTCAACGTGAGGAGGAGACGGGCGTAGGCGCCGGGCGCTGGGCGGTGGGCGAGTTTTGCGGCACGATGCTGGAGCCCGGAGCCTGGAGCCCGGCGCCGGTGTAAAGCAGGAGCTATCGATGCAATACCGTCCGCTCGGTCGCACCGGGTTCAATGTCTCCACCATCAGCTTCGGCGCATGGGCCATCGGCGGCACGTGGGGGCCTGTCGATGACGATGAGTCGATGACGGCGCTGCATGCGGCGCTCGACGCTGGCGTCAACTTCTTCGACACGGCCGATGTCTACGGTGATGGGCGCAGTGAACGGCTCCTCGCGAGGTTGAAACGCGAGCGGCGGGAGCGGTTTCATGTGGCGACCAAGGCGGGGCGGCGGCTCGATCCCCATACGGCGGCCGGGTACACGAAGGCAAACCTGACAGCCTTCGTGGAGCGAAGCCTGCGCAACCTGGAAACCGACACACTCGATCTCCTGCAGTTACACTCCGCGCCGACGGACGTCTATTACCAGCCGGAGGTCTTCGCGGCGCTGGACGATCTCATCCGTGACGGGAAGGTCCGGTATTACGGTGCCAGCGTCGAGCGCGTGGAAGAGGCGCTCAAGGCGATTGAGTTTCCGGGTGTGCAGTCGATCCAGATCATCTTCAACATGTTCCGCCAGCGCCCGATCGAGCGGTTCTTCCCCGAAGCCGTGCGGCGTCAGGTCGGCATCCTCGCCCGCCTGCCGTTGGCGTCCGGGATGCTGACTGGCAAGCTCACGCGGGCGTCGACGTTTGCCGCGGACGACCATCGCAGCTTCAACCGCCAGGGCGCGGCGTTCGATCGCGGAGAGACGTTCTCGGGGGTGGACTATGAACTGGGACTTTCCGTCGTCGACAATCTGCGGCCTCTCGTGCCGACAGGCATGACGCTCGCCCAGATGGCCCTTCGGTGGACGCTCATGTTCGACGCCGTCACCTGTGCCATCCCCGGCGGGAAGAACCCGGCGCAGGTGCAGGAGAACGTCGCTGCCGCCGACCTCCCGCCCCTTCCGGCGGAGACAATGGCCGCCGTCCAGGCGGTGTACGACCTCCGCCTCGCCCCCGAAGTCCACCACCGCTGGTGAGACCGAAGTGAGAATGAGATCGGGAGGTGTTTCCGAGGTGCACGGAAACACCTCCCGACCGGAAACACCTCCCGATCTCATTCTCAGTTCAGTCTCATTTGAGGGGGAGGGGAGGGCCGGCGTCCGGCACCAGGCGCTGGTAGTCCACGCCCAGGAGGGACGCGACGGTCGCGGCGATCTGGTTCTGGTAGATGGCGGGGGTGTTGCGCCACTCGCCGCGGCCGATCGTATCGGGACCGGCGATCGCCACCCACACGTCCTGAGCGCCTTCGACGTCCTTGCCGTGGTCGCGCCAGCCGGTCGGGCCCGTTCCTCGACCATGGTCCGTGGTGATTACGATCGTCGTCTTTCCCCGATACTGATCGTGGGCCTGCAGCCATGTCCACAGGTCCGAAAGCGCCGCATCGGAGCGTGCGAGGCTGTCGAGTACCCGATCGTAGCGGCCGTCGTGGGCCCAGTCGTCCGTCTCGTCGAGCGCAATCCACAAAAGGCGCGGCTGGTAGCTCGCCAGGTGCGCGCGCGCGAAGCGCCACGTGTACGCGTCGTGGCGGGTGCCGTCCCATGGGGTCCGCGCCTCGAACTGCCACCGGCTCAGCACCTGCAGCTCCTGATCAGGGTGGTCGTACGCCTGCAGGCCTGCGTTCACCGTGGTCGCGCCCTCTTCGTGCTCGACGATCCAGCGGAACGTCTCCCACGAGGCAAACGTCGCGACCGCGCGCCGATCCAGCTTCCGCTCACGGCGGACGATCTCGAGCACCGAGGGGAATGGGTTGCGCCTGTTGTCGTTGCTGTCGATCTCCGCGTCGTGCGCCGCTCCCGTGGCGATCTCGGAATACCCCGGGTACGAGAAGCGATGCCGATTCGTGACGCGCATTGCGCTGCCCGCGGCTGGGTTCCCCGCGATGGCGCCGTGGTCCGCCAGCAGGGTGCCCCAGAGGAACGGCATCAGCTTGCGCCGCCGCTCGTCCGGCGTCGGCGCCCAGTAGCGCTGCCACAGCGGCGAATCCTCGGCACGGCCGTTCTTCACGACCTCGCGAGCGGCGGCCTCATCGAGCCCACTGAAGATCTCCTGGATGCGTACACCGTCCAGCGTTATGAGAACGACATTCTCGGTCTGGCGGTCGGCGGCCCGTGTGCCCGTGGCCGTGAGCAACGTGGCGAGAATGGCGGCGAGTCGAATCGATCGCATGTTGGACTCCATCCGCACGCTGAGGCGGCGGAGTCGTGAGGGTAACCCATCAGGCGGCACGCATGCTCGGCGCCGACCGCGCTGGCTCGACGCGATCGGGACGCCCGCCGCGCGCGGTGCGGTGCGCCTCAGGGCATGGCGATCGCGATCGAGCCGCCGCCGTCGAGCAGTGCCTCCTCGGTGGAGGCATGCCGCGCAACGCGGCTGTCGCTGGGCCGGCTGCGCAATTCGGCCTGCACAGTCCGGCCCGTTGATTGTGCGGCCAGCGAATCATAGCGGCCCGCGCCGGTTGGCAGACCGGTGCGCCGGTAGAACTCGGCAAAGGCTTCCGCGGTCTGCACGCCGGGCGCGTCGGCCACTTCGGCCGCGTGCTGCAGCTCGTGCCCGAGCAGTGCGACCATCACGCTCTGGTGGTGCGAACTCCCGACGGACACTCGCAGGTAACGGTAGGCGCCGCCGCCGCCCATGAACTCGACCAGCCCGCCAATGTCGGACGGCATGTTGGGACGCATCTGCACGTAGACGATCACATCCGAGCTCTCGAGGCGTTGCACCAGGCGGCGGAACGTCGTGGATCGCGCCAGGCCCGCGTCGATTACCTTGCGGGCGAGCGCACTGGTCGGGCGGACGCGCACCTGGGGATTGTCATGGGTGAACGGGCGGCTGGTGTCCGCACTGGCACTCCCGGTGCCGAGTGCGCACGCGAGGAGCATGGCTGCATACCGCATGGTCCGTCTCCGTCGAAGCGCCGGTGTTCGACAGTTGCTGCAAACCGTGTTGGCGGGCACGGTCTCGCGGGCTTAGACGGAGCGCACGTGCGAACGTTGGACGCGGAAACCGCCGGTATCCGCGCAGAAACGGCCGACCTGATGCGGCTCGTCACACGGGGGCTGCGGCCGGCACCCCGCGCCGCACCTGACCACGCGGTGGACGTTGCTCGTCCCTGCGGATCGTCACAAGGTTCGTCACTGGGAAAAGAGAAACGCACGCCGGGCGGCGAAAGACCGGCGGCGGGCGGTGGGCGGGCGCTGGGCGAGTGGTGGGCGAGTGGCGGGCGCTGCACAGGCGGGACGGTGCAACGCGCCACCGCGTTGGCGGCCGCGCGCTTCAGGCCAGACGTTCGGCCCAAAACTCGGCGGTAGAGGCTACGTCGTCTGCGTCAGCGCGGCGAGCACGCCTCGCATGTACGCGATCGATTCGATCATGCCGGGGAGCGGGTCGTCCTCTTTGATCTGGTACTCGAGCCCCACCTGCCCCGCGTACCCGATCTGCAAAAGCGTCCGGAACAATCGCGGGATGTCGAACACGCCGCGTCCGACCTCGACCTGTGCGTCCTTGTTCATCGGATCGCTGAGGTCCTTCACGTGCAGGTCGTAGACGCGGTCCTTGTAATCGACGATGGCCTGTACGAAGTCGGTGCCGGTGCGACTCGTGTGCCCGATATCGACGCACAACCCCATCCGCCGGTCGCGGTTCTTGATGGCGAGATACGCGTCCTTTGGCGCGGGATACGCCTTGTCTTCCGGACCGTGATTGTGGATGGCCAGCTTGATGTCGTGCTCCTTCACCATCTGCTCGATGAAATCGAGCGCCGGCGGCTCGGGTGCGGCGTAGATGAGCGGGAACCCGGCGAGCTTCGCGTAGGCGAAGTCCTTCCGGATCTGATCGGGCTCGTTCTTCATCGTGATCGTGCCGCCACCCATGATCGTTATGCCGGCCGCCTCGATCTTCCGGCGGTTCGCCGCGATGGCGTCAGGTGAATCGGTACGCGGCAGGTGGACGTCCTTGAACGTCATGTGCTTGATGCCGATCGTCTTCGCCATCGCGAGCGCCTGGTCCAGCGTGAACTTGCGCATCGAGTAGGACGCAATCCCGATCTTCAGCGTCCGTGCGGCAGGTGCCGGCGCCGCGGCGGGGCTGCGATGCGCGGCCAGCGCCGGTGCGGCCACGGCCGCCGCCGCCGTCCCGAGAAATGCCCGTCGAGTGTGCGTCAGGTGATGCATCGAATGCCCTCCAGTCAGTTGTCGGTCGTAAGTTATAAGCCGGCAGTTCTCAGTGATCAGTTCCAGATTCTCCTCAACCACCTCAGCGCCGCGCACGCCGCAGAAAGTCGAATGCTATCCTACCGTCATGCGGCGCAGCGCCCCCGTCGTGCTGGCCATCTGCCTCGTGCTCGGCACGCTGGTCTCCCGCGCCACTGCGCAGCTCACGACGTCCGGGTCGGCGCTCGTGGTCGTCATCCCGGGCGAGAAGCGCTTCCACCAGCCTGGGTGTCCGCTCGTGCGCAAGGCGGGCAGCAAGGTGCAGGTGATGAAGCAGGGCGAGGCCGAGCGGCGTGGCCTCGAGTCGCACGACTGCAGCGACCCCGGCGTGGCCCAGCGTGACGCAGCAGCCTCCGCGAACGCCAGCACCGTGTATGTGCAGCCGAAGGACAAGCAATATCACCAGACCGGCTGCAAGCGCCTGAAGAGCGGTGCGACGGCGATCACGGTCGAGAAAGCCGCGCAGGACCACTGGCCCTGCCCCGCGTGCAAGCCGCCAATCCGACAGCGGGCCAAGTAGGCGTCGCGCCTGTCCGTGGCGCCCCGGGCGATCGACACCGGCCACCCTCCATATACAATCCACTGATGCGACATTCATTGCTGTTGATGCTGGCGCTCGCCACGATCGGGTGCTCCGGGTCCGGATCTCCGGAGGAGGCTGGCAGGAAGGGAACTCCCGTGACCACGCCGGTGACGAGTCTGCGGATCGAGGAGACGAAGGTGGGATCGGGCCCGGAAGCACAGCCCGGACAGCGGGTGAGCGTGCACTACACCGGCACGCTCACGGACGGCACGAAGTTCGACAGCTCGCGCGATCGGAACGAGCCGTTCGAGTTTCGCCTGGGCGCAGGCGAGGTCATCCCCGGGTGGGACCAGGGCGTGAAGGGGATGAGGGTCGGCGGCACGCGCACGCTGACGATCCCGCCGGACCTCGCGTATGGGGCACAGGGCTCTTCCGGCGTCATTCCGCCGAACGCGACGTTGAAGTTCGACATCGAGCTGCTCGGCGTGCGGTAGTCGGTGTCGGGCGACCATCACCGATGGACCACCTCGCCGCCGACTACGTGAAGCTGGTGCTCGCTGTCGGGCAGCACGATCCAGACTACGTCGACGCTTACTACGGCCCGGCGGAATGGAGACCCGTTCCAGGGTCGGCGCCGCGATCGCTCAACGAGCTGCGTGACGAGACCGCGCGCTTGTTGGACGGCATTTCTACTGCCGCGGCCGTGTCGGACGAGATGGAGGTCCTCCGCCGCGACTATCTGCTCGGGCAGCTGCGTGCGGTAGACGCCCGGCTGCGTATGCTCGGGGGCGAGCGCTTCACGTTCGACGAGGAGTCGCGCGAGCTCTACGACGCCGTGGCCCCGACACACGGAGAGGACTACTTCGCCCGCACGCTGTCGGACCTCGATGCGCGGCTGCCCGGCACCGGTGCGGTTCCGGACCGGCACGAAGCCTTCAAGCGCCAGTTCGTCGTCGCGTCCGACCGGATCGACCGGGTGTTCGCGGTTGCGATCGATGCCTGCCGTGCGCGTACGCGCGACCACCTCACGCTGCCTGCAGGCGAGCGCTTCAGGGTGGAGTACGTCAAGGGCAAGTCGTGGTCCGGTTACAACTGGTACCAGGGCGGCGCCGCGAGCCTCATCCAGGTCAACACCGACCTTCCCATCTACATCGACCGGGCGATCGATCTGGCGGCACACGAGGGGTACCCCGGCCACCACGTGTACAACGCGCTCCTGGAGGAGAGTCTCGTCCGCGGCCGCGGCTGGATCGAGTTCACCGTCTACGCGCTCTTCTCGCCGCAGTCCCTCATCGCCGAAGGCACGGCGAACTTCGGCATCGACGTCGCGTTCCCGGGCCCCGAGCGCGTGGCGTTCGAGCGCGATCACCTGTTCCCGCTGGCTGGCCTGGACCCTGCGCGCGCCGACGAGTACTACGCGATCCTCGCGCTCACTGATCGCCTCGCCTACGCCGGCAACGAGGCCGCTCGCCAGTATCTGAACGGCAGGATCTCCCGTGAGGCGGCCGTCGCGTGGCTCGAAACGTACGCGCTGCAACCCCGCGCGCGCGCCGAGCAGCGGGTGCGCTTTTTCGAGCAGTACCGCAGCTACGTCATCAACTACAACCTCGGTAAGGACCTGGTGCGCGCGTACATCGAGGCGCGCGGCGGCACCCCGGCGGACCCCGCCCGCCGCTGGGCCGAGTTCGGCGCCCTTTTATCCACGCCCCGCCTCCCCTCCGCCCTGACGCGATGATTCGAGATCGGGAGGTGTTTCAACGAATCTGCGATCCACGCAGCGCTGGTGGATTGCAGCGATTGCAAATACCTCCCGATCTCAAACTGATTCGTCGCCGCTGGCCTGTGTCCTCCCGCATGTCAGGCGTCTTGCTCGCAGGCGGACGTGCCTCATGCGTTTGCCTGGCCCGCCGCGGCCCTCATCGCGGGCGTCGCATGCGGCATCACGCTGAGGCTACCGCCGCCTATTGCAGCTGTTGCGCTGGTGTGGGCGCTCGGTGCGGCAGTCCACGCGTACTCGCGCCGCCATGCTCTCCGTTTCCTCCTGCTGGTCCTTGCTGGATGGCTCGCAGCGGGCGTTGCCCTCGGTTCCAGTGCCGAGCGCCTCGCCCAGGCACCGCCACTGCGTGCGGCTGTCCTCGGGGACAGCGGCGTCCGATCTCCAGGCAGCGGTGACCAGGCCCCTCGCGCCGGCCGCCGTGAGGATCCATTCCTCGACCGTGCCCCTGACGACGCGGTCGCGACACCCTCACGCCCCCGCTATCGCGGTCGCACACACGACCTCGACCAGGTCGTCACAATCGTCGGACGCCTAAGGCAGGACGCGGCCGTCCTCCCACAAGGCGTGGGCCTGAGTATCGAGGTCGAGGAGCTCCGACGCGGGCCAGCGGCGGAGCGTGTGAGCGGCGGTGTGATGCTGACCGTACTCGGCAGCCTTGCGGCCGCACGCATCTCCGATTGGCGTGCGGGCCGCCGTCTGCGGGTGCAGGCGATGCTGAGGGAGCCGGCGCGGTACCTGGACCCGGGCGTGCCGGACCTGGCGCTCTCGCTTGCCCGGCGTGGTACGGCGCTCGCCGGGTCGGTCAAGAGCGGAGCGCTGGTGGATGTCGTCGGACGTGGGCCGTGGCTCGAGGAGCTCGCCGCGTCCGCGCGACACCGCATCCGGCAGCTGACCGTGGCAAGCGTCGGGTCGTGGGATCAGACGACGGCTGCGATTGTGACGGCCATCTTGATTGGCGATCGCGCCGGCCTCGACGATCGGATCGAGCGCGATCTCCAGGAGGCCGGCACGTACCACGTGATCGCGATTTCCGGCGGCAACATCGCGATCCTCGCGGGGTGCCTGCTCGCGACGTGCCGGTTGCTGCTCGTACCGTGGCGGGCAGGGCTCTCGCTGACGGTCCTCGCGCTGGTCGCCTATGCAGAGCTCGCCGGGGGCGGCAGTTCCGTGTCTCGGGCGACCACCATGGCGGTGGTCTACCTGGGCGCGATGCTGCTCGATCAGCGGACCTCGGCGGCGAGCGCCCTGGCGGTTGCCGCCTCGCTCATCCTCGTGGACAACCCGCTGGCGCTCGTCGACCCGGGCTTCCTCCTTACTTTCGGTGCGACGATCGCGATCGTGCTGGGCGTGCCGGCGTTCATGTCGGCTGTGGAGGGTGCGCGGCTCCTGCGGCCTGCGCTTGCGCTGCTCGCTGCGTCGGCAGCCGCGGAAGTGGCGCTGCTTCCGCTGGGGCCGCTCTTCTTCTCGCGCGTGACGCTCGCCGGGCTGCTCTTCAACTTCGCCGCGGTTCCGCTCATGTCTATCGTTCAGATTGGCGGCCTGGCCGCCGTGGCGATCACCGCGGCAGTGCCGCCACTCGCACACTGGGCCGGCTGGGTACCGCACCAGGCGGCGCTGGGGCTCGTCTCGTCGGCGGCGCTCGTACATCACGTGCCGTGGCTCACGTGGCGTGTGCCGGCGCCCTCGCTGCTGCTGGTGGCGCTCTACTACTGTGGGCTGGTATCGCTGGTGTCCGCGCGCGTCTGGGTGCGGTGGACCGTCCCATGGCACCGTGGAGCGCGGCGCGTCGCCGTGCTCTCCACTGGGGCCGCCGCGCTGCTGATCGTCGCTGCCCCTCTGCCGCCCTGGCCGTCTCCCGCCCGACTCCGCATCGTCGTCCTCGACGTCGGGCAAGGGGATGCCACGTTCGTGCGGTTGCCGTCCGGGCGCACGCTGCTCGTCGATTCGGGCGGCCTCGGCAGCACGGCACGCTTTGACGTTGGTGAGCGCGTGGTTGCGCCGGCGCTGTGGCACTTCGGCGTGCGAAGGCTCGACGTCCTTGCGGTAACGCACGGGGATGCCGACCACGCAGGCGGCGCCGGCGCAGCGCTCGAGATGTTCCGCCCCCGCGAGTTCTGGGACGGCGTGCCCGTCCCCCGGGACGTTGGCCTGACAGATCTTGCCGCCCGCGCCGACGCAGGACGGATCCCCTGGCGCACCGTTCAGGCCGGCGACCTGCTGCGCGATGGCCCCGCAATCGTGCGCGCGTGGCACCCACCCCAGCCGGACTGGGAACGCCAGCGAGTGCGCAACGACGACTCGCTGGTGCTGGAGATCCGATACGGCGACGTGTCGATCGTGCTGCCCGGCGACATCAGTAGGGCCGTCGAAGAAGGACTGGCGCCCGTGATCCCGCCGGCGCGGCTCCGTGTGCTGAAGGTACCCCACCACGGCAGCGCCACGTCGAGCTCGATGCCCTTCCTCACCGCGCTCCGTCCCCAGATCGCCATCGTCAGCTGCGGCCGCGGCAACCGGTTCGGCCACCCGTCCCCAGCGGTGCTGGCGCGCTACCACCAGATCGGCGCCGCCGTCTACCGCACGGACCAGCAGGGTGCAATCACGATCGACACCGACGGGCTGACGGTGAACGTCACCCCGTTCGTACGTCCGGCGGCACGAAGGACACAATGATGCCGCTTAGAGGCTGTGCTCGCTTGTCATGTCACCGCGCCGGTGATGTGGGGCAGGGCTTCAGCCCTGCAAATCGGTGCGCTCTAGCAGGCCTGAAGGCCTGCCCCACATGACTACACAAGTGAATCGCGGGTTTAGTGCTCCTTAGAGGGCGGGTGTCACGGCGCGCTGATCAGCGAAGGTCCCGCTTCATCGCCTGCCACTCTGCCTCGAGCGCGTCCAGGCTGGCTGTCTTCATCCGCACGCCGCGCTCCGTCAGGCGCCGTTCCAGTTCCGTGAACCGTGCCGCGAACTTGTCGTTGGCGCGGCGCAGCGCGTTCTCCGGCTCCACTCCGAGCTTGCGCGAGAGGTTCGCGATCGCGAAGAGCAGGTCGCCCATCTCCTCCTCGAGCGCCGCAGGGTCGTTCGTCGGGTTCTCGAGCGCGCCGCGTACCTCGCGGATCTCCTCTTCGATTTTGCCGACGACGTCGGAGGCGCGTTCCCAGTCGAAGCCGACCGAGGCCGCGCGGCTGCCGTATTCGTAGGCGCGCAGCAGCCCCGGCAACGTCTTCGGAACGCCGCCGAGCGTGGTTTTCACGGGCGCACCCGTCGCCGCCCGTTCGTCCCGCTTCAGCTCTTCCCAGCGGCCGAGAATGTCCGCCGCCGACTGTGCGCGGTCCGCGTCTCCGAACACGTGCGGGTGCCGCCGCACGAGCTTCGTCGCAATCGTCTCGATCGCGTCCGCAATGGTGAACTGTCCAGCCTCCTCCGCGATCTCGGCGAGGAACACGACCTCGAAGAGCAAATCGCCGAGCTCCTCCCGCAGGGCCGCCGGGTCGCCGCTGTCGATCGCTTCGAGCGCCTCGTAGGTCTCCTCGAGCAGGAAGGGCCGCAGGGACTGGAGCGTCTGCTCGCGATCCCACGGGCAGCCGGCGGGGGACCGAAGCGTGCGCATGATCTCCAGGAGCTGTGTGAAGCGGTCGCCGGGGGTGTGCATGGGAGTCTCGACGGGGTCGGGTAGAATAGTGCGTTTGGGAGCATTGTAACGAGTCGCGCCATGTCAGAGCCTGCACAGACCGTCACCTTTATCGGGTTCGTCATCTCCATCGCGCACACGGCCGCCGTCCACTTCGGCGACGTGGCCGTGCCCGGTGAGGAGGCGCCCGCGCCGTCCGACCTGCCCGCCGCGCAGCAGATGATCGACATCCTCGCGCTGCTCGAACAGAAGACCAAGGGGAACCTCACCGCCGAGGAACGGCAGGTGCTCGAGCAGGTGCTCTACGAGCTGCGGCTCCGCTACGTGCAGGCGCAGCAGCAGCACGACGACCGGCCGCGCATCATCCAGCCGTGATCGGCCGAGCCAGGGTCACCTTTCTCGGAACGGGAACCTCGCACGGCGTCCCGATGATCGGGTGCGCCTGCCCCGTTTGCACGTCCGACGACCCGCGCGACGACCGCATGCGGCCGTCCATCTACATCGAGCTGCCGGACCTGGCGGTGCTGGTGGACACTGCCACCGACCTGCGGCAGCAGGCGCTGCGCTTCCGACTGCGGCGGGTGGATGCCATCCTCTTCACCCACAGTCACGCCGACCACGTGATGGGCCTTGACGAGGTGCGGCGCTACAACGCGCTCCAGGACGGCAGCATCCCCTGCTACGCCGACGCGCTCACCGTGGCGGAGATCAGGCGGACGTTCGCCTACATCTTCGAGGCGCGCACACCGCATGGTGGCGGGCTGCCGCAGCTCGACCTCTTCACCGTCGCGGGGGAGTTCTGCCTCGGACGCACGCCCGTCACGCCCGTGCCGCTGCTGCACGGACGACGCCACATCCTCGGCTATCGAGTGGGTCCGTTTGCCTATCTGACCGACTGCAGCGAGATTCCGGCGGAGGCGTGGCCGTTGCTGGACGGTGTGGATCTGCTCGTGATCGACGCCCTTCGGGACAAGCCGCATCCCACGCATTTCACCGTCGCCGAAGCCCTCGCGGTGGTCGAGCGCCTGAGACCCTCACGCGCGTGGTTCACGCACATCGCGCACGATCTGCCGCACGCCGCGACGTGCGCGCGACTGCCCGAGGGCGTCGACCTGGCATATGATGGCCTGACATTGGAGTTCGCCCTCTGAGGGCCGGTGCGAGCGGACCGGCGCATTCCCGCGTGGACGTCATCCACTTCCCAGACGACCCGAAACCGCCCCGGTGGACGCACCCGGTGCTGGCGCTCGGCAACTTCGACGGCCTGCACCGCGGCCACGTGAAGATCATCGAACGCGTCAACCGCCGTGCGGGCGAGCGCGGAGCGACGTCGGTGGTGATGACGTTCGACCCGCACCCGCCGCGCGTGGTGCGTCCCGACAAGGCGCCGCCGCTCCTGATGACGAAGGCCCAGCGGATCGAGGCCATCGCCGCCGCCGGCATCCAGGGAACGGCGGTCGTGCGGTTCACGCCCGAGTTGTCCCGGTGGGACCCCGAGATGTTCGTGCGTACGGTGCTCGTCGAATGGCTGCACGTCGCCGAGGTGTGGGTCGGCGCGAACTTCCTGTTCGGACGCGATCGTGCGGGCAATTTCTCGATGCTTCGCACGCTCGGTGCGCGGTACGGGTTCCGTGCCGAGAAGATCGACCCGGTCCGCTACCGCGAGTTCGTCGTCAGCAGCACGCGGATCCGCCGGTTGATCAGCGAAGGGCGCGTCGATGAGGCCGGGGCGCTGCTCGGGCACTCGTATGCGATCGACGGGATCGTTGTCGCCGGCGCCCGACGTGGCCGGGACCTTGGATTCCCGACGGCCAACCTGGAGACCGCGAACGAGCTGATCCCGCCGCACGGGGTCTATGCGACCACGGTGCAGCTCGACTCGGTGATCCACCCGGCCATCACGAACATCGGGGTGCGTCCGACCTTCGGCGACGCCGAGCGCACGACGATCGAGACGCACCTCCTGGGGTTCGAGCGTGATCTGTACGGCGCGTCGATGCGCCTCGGGTTCGTGCAGCGGCTCAGGGACGAGCGCGTGTTCGACGGTATCGAGCAGTTGCGCGCGCAAATCGAGGCCGACCGGCAGCGGGCGCGTTCTCTCTTCGAGCGCATGTCGCTGTAGGATCGGCAGAGCTGATGGCCCTCGACACCTTCCGGTTCACGATGTCCCTGCCTGCAGGCGCCGATCTGCTGCCGCTGGTTCGCGAGGTGTGCGGGCGCATGGCGCACTACCTGGGGCTGCCCGACGATCGGGCACAGAACGCCTGCGAGATGCTCGAGCAGGCCGTCGCAGAGCGTCTGAGCCAGCCCGGAGTGGACGCGCGGCCGATTCGGGTGACCTTCGATCGTCCATTCAATGGGTCGATGGCGACCGTGGAGGTCACATGGGATGTGCCTCAGGGGGCGTCGGACGAGGGGCATGGCGGAAGCCGCTTCTCCTGGCAGGTACACGACGCGGAGTAGTTCGAATCGAAGATGCGTCTCTACAATACGCTCACCCGGGAGGAAGAGGAGTTCGCGCCGTTGCGCGACAACACCGTCCGCATGTACACGTGCGGTCTCACCGTGTACAACAGAGGCCACATCGGCAACTTCCGCACCTTCGTGTGCATCGACGTGTTGCGGCGGACGCTCAAGTATCTGTGCGGGTTCGACGTCCATCAGGTGATGAACTTCACCGACGTGGACGATCGCACCATTGCCGGTGCGCAGAAGGCCGGGGTTCCGCTACGCGATACACCGATCAGTACATCAGCGCCTTCAGGGAAGACGCGGTGGCGCTGGGACTGGAGACGGTGGAGGAGATGCCGCGGGCGACCGACGAGCCCAACCTGCGCGCGATGGTCGAGATGATCCAGGCGCTCGAGTCGCATGGCCACACGTATCGCAGCAACGGGTCCATCTACTTCCGCATCGCCACCTTCCCCGGCTACGGAAAGCTCGCGCGCCTGGACCAGGCAGGCATCAAGCCGGGTGCGCGGATCGACACCGACAACTACTCGAAGGAGGACGTCCGGGACTTCGTGTTGTGGAAAGCCACCAAGCCGGACGAGCCGACGTGGGATTACGGCATCGGGCCCGGCCGTCCCGGCTGGCACATCGAGTGCTCGGCCATGGCGCTGCGGCTGCTCGGCGAGCCGCCCATTGACGTGCACACCGGCGGCGTGGACCTGATTTTTCCGCACCACGAAAACGAGGTGGCGCAGAGCGAGGGTGCCACGGGACGGCCGTTCTCGCGATTCTGGGTGCACACCGAGCATCTGCAGGTCGACGAGCAGAAGATGTCGAAGTCACTCGGCAACGCGTACAACGTTCGGGACATCACCGCAAAGGGCTTCCGAGCGTCGGCGCTGCGATATCTGCTGCTCTCCATCCACTACCGGAAGCAGCTGAAGTTCAGCTGGGACAACCTGCACCAGGCCGACGAGGCACTCCGGCGCCTCACGGATTTCCTCGCGCGCCTCGAGACAATCACCGCTCCCGGCGCGCATCCCGAGGTGCAGACGCGGGTGACCGAAGCGCGCGCGGCCTTCCATGCGGCGCTCGCCGATGATCTCAACACCGCGGCCGGTCTCGCCGTGCTGTTCGACCTGGTGCGTCCCCTGAACACCGCGATCGACGAGGGACGGTTCGGCCAGGGCGATGTGCCGGTCGTGAACGAGGCGTTCGCGCTCTTCGACCGCGTGCTCGGGGTCATCGGCCTGCGGCAGGCCGAAGACGCGCAGCCGCAGGAGAACGCCGGCGAAATCGAGCAGCTGATCGAGGCTCGCAAGCAGGCCCGTCGCGACCGCGACTTCGCCGCCGCCGATCGCATCCGCGACGACCTCGCCGCCCGGGGAATCCTCCTCGAAGACACGGCGGGGGGGACGAGGTGGAAGAGGAAGTGATGTTGGAAGGCTGCGGGCTGCAGGTTGCAGGCTGCAGCCATTGTCGGGCCTCTGGCCTGACCGGGCCTGCAGCCCGTAGCCTGCAGCCTGTAGCCTGAGAAGGATCACGAATGACCGCCCCCGACATCAAGACCCCGCTGCCCGGCCCGCGCGCCGCTGATTTGATGGCGCGCGATGCGCGGCACGTGTCGCCGTCCTACACGCGCGGGTATCCGCTCGTCATGGCGGGTGGGCAGGGCGCGGTCGTGGAAGACGTGGACGGCAACCGGTTTCTCGACTGTGCCGCCGGGATCGCCGTCAATGCGACCGGGTACTCGCATCCCGAGGTGGTGAAGGCCATCGTGGATCAGGCGCAGCGGTTCCTTCACATGTCGGGCACCGACTTCTACTACGAACCGCAGGTGCGGCTGGCAGAGGAGATGTCGTCGATTGCGCCGATGGATGGCCCCGTGCGGTCGTTCTTCGGCAACTCGGGGACGGAGGCCGTCGAGGCCTCGGTGAAGCTCGCGAAGTGGTACACGAAGCGGCACAACGTCATCGCGTTTCTGGGCTCCTTTCATGGCCGCACGATGGGGTCGCTGTCGCTGACCTCGAGCAAGGGGCTCCAGCGGAAGGGCTTCGGCCCGATGGTGCCGGGCGTGTACCACGCGCCATACGCGAACTGCTACCGGTGTCCGGTGAACCGGCGTCCGGAGACGTGCTGCGGGGAGTGCGTGGATGTGATCGAGCAGCAGATCCTCGTCCACCTCGTGTCGCCGGATGAAGTCGCCGCCATCGTGGTCGAGCCGATCCAGGGTGAAGGCGGGTACGTGGTGCCCCCGGCTGTTTTTCACGAGCGGCTGCGTGCGCTGGCGACCACGCACGGCATGCTGCTCGTGGCCGACGAAGTGCAGTCCGGGATGGGCCGCACGGGGAAGATGTTCGCGATCGAGCACTATGGCGTGCAGCCGGACATCGTCGCGTGTGCGAAGGGGATTGCGTCGGGCATGCCGCTCGGCGTCTCGGTTGCGCGCGCGGAGGTGATGTCGTGGCCGCCGGGCGCGCACGCGAGCACGTTCGGCGGGAACCCGGTGTCGTGCGCCGCCGCGATTGCCACGATCGATCTGCTGAAGCGCGAGCTGATGCGGAACGCGGCGGATGTCGGCGCCTACATGCTCGAGGGGTTGCGCGGCCTGATGGACCGGCACGCGCTGATCGGTGACGTGCGCGGCAAGGGCCTGATGATCGGGATCGAGTGCGTCCGCGACCGTACCACGAAAGAGCGTGCGATCGAGGAACGCGACGAGGTGGTCGACGCGGCCTTCTACAAGGGGCTGCTCACCCTGGGCGCCGGCAAGAACACGATCCGGATTTCGCCGCCGCTGGTCCTCACGCGGGCCCAGGCCGATACGGCGATCGGGATCCTCGACGCGGCGTTCACGGACGTGGAGCGGAAGCGGGGGGTGGCGCGGGGCTGAGGCTGCAGGCTACAGGCTGCAGGCTCCAGGCCCTTCGGGCTCCAGCCTTCAGGCTCCAGGCGATGTGGGGCAGGGCTTCAGCCCTGCAAGACTCGCGTGGCGGTGGGCAGTAGGCGGGAGGCAGTAGGCGGGAGACAGTAGGCAAGGATGTGGAGCCGGAACTTCAGTTCCGGCGGACGCCGGCGCCTAGGGGCCGTCCCGGAGAAGCCCCGGAGCCTGGAGCCCGGAGCCTGGAGCCCGAAGCCCGAAGCCAACCGTCACTCATCCGCCATGAACGCCCCGGGGATCACGGTGATGGCCGCAAGTCCGTCACTATCGATGGACACGGCGACGACATCGAACCGGCAGGAGCCGGCCCGCGGGCGGCGGCGGGCGAGGTAGTCGGACGCCATGAGGACGATCTGCCGCCGCTTGCGGGGTGTGACGGCATCCACCGGGTTGCCGCAGCGGGTCGAGCGGCGGGTCTTGACCTCGACGAAGACGAGCGCCGTCCCGTCGCGGGCGATGACGTCGATTTCGCCAGCTCGCGTGCGGTAGCGGCGATCAACAATTGCATACCCGCGGCGAAGCAGTTCGTCGCAGGCGAGATCTTCCCCGGATTTTCCCAGCGCGCAGTGCTGCGAGATCGCCATGCGCCGTGGCTGAGCAAGTGCTGCGCCGCGAGGGGGCGAGGCCGCGCGTGCCGGCAAAACAGCGCGCGTGTTGCCGATAGAGGTAGAGCGAAGCCCAATGGATTTCCCGTCCGACGCCCATCGCCAGCCGCCCGTGTGCGAGCCCTCCTTCCGGGGGCCGCATGCCTGAGCTGCGGAAGGATCCGGTCACCGGCCGCTGGGTAATCATCTCCACGGAGCGCCGCAAGCGCCCGAGCGACTTCCGTCTCGAGAACCGGCCGTTCGAGCCGGCGGTGTTCTGCCCGTTCTGCGAGGGCAACGAGCCGTACACGCCGCGCGAGGTGCTGTGCTACCGGCGTGGCGGGGGCGCTAACGGTCCGGGCTGGGACGTCCGGGTCGTCCCGAACAAGTTCCCGGCGCTGGAGGTGGAGGGTACGCTCGACCGTCAGGGGGAGGGCCTGTTCGACAAGATGAGCGGCGTCGGCGCGCACGAGGTCATCATCGAAACGCCCGAGCACGGCCAGTCGCTGGCCACGCTGCCGGTTGTCGCCATCGAGCGCGTGTTGTGGGCGTTCCGCGAGCGCGTCCTCGACCTGAAGCAGGACACGCGCTTCAAGTCGATCCTGATCTTCAAGAACCACGGGATTGCGGCCGGCGCCTCCCTCGAGCACCCGCACTCGCAGCTGATCGCGCTGCCGATTGTCCCGCGGACCATGCGCGACGAAGTCGACGGTGCGCGCGCTCACTTCGATCTGAAGGACCGCTGCGTCTTCTGCGACATCGTCCGGCAGGAGCAGGACTCGAGGACGCGCGTCATCTCGGAGAATGCCGAGTTCCTGGCGGTGTCTCCGTACGCCCCGCGCTTCGCGTTCGAGACGTGGCTGCTGCCGAAGCGCCACGGGTCCGCGTTCGAGGACGCCGCGCGGCACGAGTACGAAAGCCTCGCACGGATGCTGAAGGAGACACTGCAGCGCATGAACCGGGCGCTGTTGTCGCCGCCGTACAACCTGATCATCCACAGCGCGCCGTTCGGCACGCCCGGTCTGGAGCCGGTGTACCACTGGCACCTCGAGATCATGCCCAAGCTGACGAAGGTCGCCGGGTTCGAGTGGGGGACCGGGTTTTATATCAATCCCACCTCGCCCGAGGAAGCGGCTCAGGTGCTGCGCGAGGCTGAGCCTGGGTGAGGGGGCGTGGCCCCAGGCTATAGGCTGCAGGCTACAGGCTACAGGCTGCAGGCGCTGTCAGGCTCGGACAGCGAGCCGGAAAAAGTCATGTGGGGCAGGGCTTTAGCCCTGCTAGACCCCTGCACGCAGCAGTGCGCAGCCTGCCGCCGCCGCGTCGTGCTGCCTTGCCCGTCGGGGCGGCCGTATGGTACATTCCGAGGTCGCGGATCACGACGCGGGCGGGAATAACTCAGTGGTAGAGTGCGACCTTGCCAAGGTCGAAGTCGCGGGTTCGAATCCCGTTTCCCGCTCCAACCTTCGCCCGTCAGCTGCGGCGAAGGTTGCCACGCCGTAGCGGCTCCGCCGTGAAGGCGGGTCCTCATGCTCGCCCACCCCACGTTCCGACCGGCGCCGTAGCCAAGTGGTAAGGCAGAGGTCTGCAAAACCTCCATCCCCGGTTCAAATCCGGGCGGCGCCTCCAACTTCTCACTGAACAAAAACGCTGTTACCCGCAGCGCGTGTGGCGAAGATCGGCCCGGCTATAGCGTATCCATAGCTCATTGGCGGTTGCGGCCGCGGCTTCGAGCTGAGTGCCCGGGACATCGGCCCGGCGCGCGCGTCGGGGTTGCCCGCGGGTGGGTGCGCGGGGCGGGGCCTGCGCGTCCGGCACGTTGTCCAGAATCTGATTCAGCCGCGTGTAGAAGGGTCCGCGGCGGTGCGTGGCAAATCTTGAGTCGCGACCCCACGCCGACCCTGCTTCTGACGCCGCCGTCGTTTACCCATCGCCATGCGCGAGAGTGTAGTACCAGTGATCGATCGTGTCGATCCCTGCTTCAGCGTGAAGGGTCGGGAACAACGGGCGGTTGGAGACTCACATGACCACACCAGACATCACCGGCATCGCGCCGTTCTTCATCGTCAAGAGTGTCCCAGCCGCGCTGTCGTTCTATCGCGATCGTCTCGGGTTCGACATCACGTTTCAAGGGCCCGAACCTGACGACATCTTCTTCGGCATCGTCCAGCGCGGCGCTGCGATGATCATGTTCAAGGACGTCGGCGTCGATCCAGTGCCGAACTACACGCGAGACGTCAAGAAGGGCATCGCCCGCTGGGACGCTTACCTCCATGTCCCCGATCCGGACGCGTTGGCAGCGGAATTCTCGTCGCGCAATGTCGAGTTTTCTCGACCACTCAAGGACGACGATGATGGTTTGCGTGGATTCGAGCTCAAGGACGCGGACGGATACGTTCTGTTTTTCGGTCGTCCTCGCCTATGAGCGCACATTCAAGTTGGGATCGGCAGTCTTTAGCTTCAGAAAGGCCGAGTCGTCCGTGATGCGCCCGGCGCCCCGGCGGCGATGAAGAGGGCGGAAGCTGCTCTGATTGGGTGCTGCCGTGCAGTCTCGTGCAACAATCCCGCCGGCTGGTTCGTATTTGCCGAGTCTCAGATCTCGCCGCACTTCCGGGCTGACGCCTCACGCGCGACCGCAGAAGCTCGCGAGTGCGACGACTTTAGTCTCGCTGTTCGGCGTCGAGAGGTAATTCTTGGCACGCTCGCCGTCCACTCAGTTCAACGCTTCGGCTCGACGGTCTGCAGTCGGGTACCGCAGAACAAGCTTGTCCCTGTGCGGGACAGGCGCGCCAATTCGAGTCGCGTCTGGTGAACTGATGAGGCACGACGCTTGCTGTGTACGGACGCGTGGAGCCCGAGCCGAAATTGCATGGGGATCGCTGGAACGATCAGCTCGTGGTACGGGACAGGGGGGGCCTTCTTCACCGGATCACACGGGCCGACGCGGGCGGGTGTCCTCAGTGCGGCGCCGGCTGGCTGCGATGCATTTACATGGGGCTGCCTTTGCGAATGTGTGTGAACGACCGCTGCAACACCCTCGTCGGTGCCGGGGCGTGGCTCTGTCACGTGCTGCCCATCACCACGGACGACGGCGAGTTCGCGTTCATGGCGTACGAGGGTGGCTATCTCAGAGCCCTATGGCACTGGCTGTACAACGGGCCGGGGTGACATGGATACGCCTCGTCCGGTCCTCCGTGTGCTGATCTGCCGGTACGTTGAAGGCCGCTGGCGCTGGGATGTCGTCCCGCTGACGCACTGGCACGCCGCGCGGGATGAATACCTGATGGCGGGCTGGTGGTTCGTGGCGCTCGATCCGGCGGATGAAAGCGATCTGGCGCGAGCGGAGATGGTGGAGCGGTCACGGCACCTGAAACTGCGCTAAAAGCCCCACCTCCGCTCGATCGGCAGCACGGCTGATTCGCGGGCTCGACGGTGCGCCGATCTGTTAGGCTGCAGCGGTTACACCATCGCCTCGTCGAGCTCAGCCGCGACCCGCGTTGCGCGCGAACCGGTCAGGGGTCCTCATGGAACGCAAGGACGGTGTGGAACTCCGCACTGCGCGCGTGTTCCTCAGTTACAAGCGCCACGCCCAGCCGGACCAGAGCCTTGCGGCTGACATCCTTGCGGGTCTGTCGAATGCTGGCCACGAGGTCTTCATCGATCAGCGGTTGACTGTTGGGCAAGCGTGGGCTCGCGAGATCGAATCGCAAGTTCGCCAATCCGATTACCTGATTGTCTTTCTCACGGCCGAGTCGAGCCGGAGCGAGATGGTGCGGGGCGAGATAGAACTCGCTCGCCACCATGCGGCAACCACCTCGAGGCCGCGCATTCTGCCGGTGCGCATTGCGTTCGACGGGCCGCTGCCGTATCCCCTGAATGCGTACCTGGACGGCATCCAGTATGCGAGCTGGCGCCAGCCCGAAGACACGGATCGCTTACTCGGCGAACTGCTCGACGCGATAACCGGCGCCCCGCCCGGCGATTCGCATATCGGGCCGATAGTTCAGGTAAAGGCGGCCGATCTTCCCCCGCCGTACGCCGCCCCGCTGCCGGTACCCGGAGGGACGCTCGATATCGACGATCCGTGGTACCTGCCGCGGCCCAGCGATGCCACGGCACTCGCCGTAGCCCGTCAGCCGGGCCAGACGCTCACAATCAAGGGACCGCGTCAGATGGGGAAGAGTTCGCTCCTGATGCGGACGATCAAGGCTGGCCTGGACGTAGGCAAAAAGGTGGCGTTGCTCGACTTCCAGTTGGTCGACGAGAAATCGAAGGCTGACGCCGACATCTTCTTCCGCCAGTTTGCCTCGGCGATCGCAGAACAACTCGACCTGCCTGACACGGTCGGCGAGCTCTGGGATTCAGGGTTTTCGAACCCGCAGAACTGCACGCGTTACATGGAGAGGCACGTGCTCGAGCCGCTCGACGCCCCCTGTGTCGTCGCGATCGACGAAACCGACTCCATCTTTCGCGCAGCGTTCTCCGCTGACTTCTTCGCAATGCTTCGCAGTTGGCACGGCCTCCGGGCGCATCCGGTGCGGCGCAGCTGGAAGAAGCTGGACATCATTCTGTCCACCTCCACGGAGCCGCAGTTCTTCATCGACCGATCGCACGAATCACCTTTCAATGTCGGGGTGGTCCTTCCGCTCGAGGATTTTTCGCCGGAGCAGGTCGCCCGCCTGAACGCCGTGCACCCACGGCCGCTTCGAGATGCCGACATCCAGCGGCTGTACACGCTGATCCGCGGGCATCCGTACCTGACACGCAAAGCGCTGTACGTCGTGGCGAGCAGCACGCCCGCATACGGGATCGAGGAGCTCTTCGTGCAGGCCACCGAAGACAATGGGCCCTTCGGAGATCACCTGCGGTACTACCTGCTGCGGCTTCAGGGCAGGCCCGAGCTCATTTCAGCCCTTCGCCAGGCGGTCGAGGGGCGCAGCGGTGGGGACGAGCTGCTCATCCACCGGCTCCAGGCGGCCGGCCTCGTGCGGCGCGAGGGAAAGAACGTGGTGCCGCGCTGTGACCTGTACGCGCGGTATTTCCGTGAGCGCCTCCATGAGTCGGCCTGAACCCTTCACGTTCGTCGCGGGCGGCACGGTGCAGGCGGGCGGGGGAGTCTACCTCGAACGCCGCGCGGATGATGAGCTGCTGGCCCACTGTCGCGCAGGTGATTTCACCTACATCCTGACCTCCCGGCAGATGGGCAAGTCCAGCCTGATGATCCGAACCGCTGAACGGCTGTTCGCCGAAGGCGAGCAGCCCGTCGTCATCGACCTCACCGAGTTCGGGGCCCAGACAACGGCGGAGCAGTGGTACAAGGGATTTCTCTCTGCCGTGGAGGATCAGCTCGTCCTGCGCACGCCGGCGGCCGCGTGGTGGGATGCGCAATCCCATCACGGGTTCGCTCATCGATTCACGCGTTATCTGCGCGAGGTGGCGCTCGAACAACGCAGGGAACGGCTGGTCGTCTTCGTCGACGAGATCGACACGACCCTGCGTCTTGATTTCACCGACGATTTCTTTGCGGCCATCCGCTTCCTGTACCAGAATCGCGCTGCGGACCCGGCGCTCCAGCGACTGTCGTTCGTGCTCATCGGCGTTGCGACCCCAGGCGATCTGATCAAGGACACCACGCGCACCCCGTTCAACATCGGGCACAGAATCGACCTGACGGATTTCACGTTCGACGAGGCCTCGCCGCTAGCCACACATCTCTCGGTGCCGGCGCCATTCGGCCGCGAGCTGATTGGCTCGGTTCTCCGGTGGACGGCCGGTCACCCGTACCTCACACTTCGCGCCGTCCGCTCGCTGGCTGAGTCGCCGCCAGCGGAGTGGACGTCCGGCGCCGTCGATCAGCGAATCCGCGATCTGTTCCTCCGTGGCGGGGCGGACAGCGACAGCAACCTTCAGTTCGTGCGCGACATGCTGACGAAGAAGGCGTTCAACCGGGAGGCTGTCCTGCGGACCTACCGGAACATCCGCCGCGGCGATGCAGTGCCCGACAAGGAGCTCGATCAGGTCGCGTCATGGCTGAAGCTCTCGGGGGTTGTCCGCAGGCGCGATGGCGTGCTGCGGGTGCGCAACGCCGTCTATGAGCACGTGTTCGATGAGCAGTGGGCGCGAGACCATCTGCGGCTGAACGTGAACTGGCGCCGTCGCTTGACCGGTCTTGCCGCGGGGCTGCTCGTACTCACGGTGCTGGTCACGATTCCACTCGCGGTCTACGCGTGGCGGCAGAAGAACGAGGCCGAATATCAGGCCCGCCAGGCCGAGCTGCAGCGCGACGACGCGAACCGTCAACGGGTGATAGCGGAGAACAGTCTGAGAGACAGGCTCGCAGCATTGGGCACGGCGGACAAACCGCTGGATGAGTTGAAGCGTTATAACCCGGCATCTGCGGCGGCGATTGAAACACAGATCGCCAGTGCACGAGCGGAAGCCCAGAAGGAGTTCGCGGATCTGACCACAGCGCTTCGGGCGGAGCGCGATGACGCCTTGCGCAGACTGGCCAGTGCGAACCGGGCTCTGGCGGCGCGAGGTGGCGCCGCGATGGAGTCGACGGGCACCACCGGGGGCGCCGTTCGCAACACTCCGCGCCCGAAGTCTCAAGACGAGGCTGACGTCGAGAAGCTGCTTCGCATGTATGAAGCGGCATATTGGGCGAAGGACGTCGAGGCGTTACGACGCGTCCAGGTGCTGTCGTCGGCAGAAGCCAAGGCTATCAGAACCGAGTTTTCGGACGCGCTCCAGTACAGGGTGACCGTGGACAAGGCCGACATCAGGGTTTCGGCTGATGGCCGGAGCGCTGCGGTGACTGCGGAGGTCCATCGCATCGTCACAAGGGGAAGTCGCGTGAGTACCGATCACCTCACTGAAGGTCTTCACGATCGAGCGACGACGGAACGGCTGGATTATCGTCAACGTTCGCTGATTGAGGCTCCGCCGCGCACGAGCAGGGCAACACGCGGTAGTGGCCAAAGAATTCCGGATCGGCAGGCACACTGGTCACGTCGAGCCTGGCAGGCGCCTGTATAGACCAGGCCGTTTACGGCGCACCTGACGACTGCCGAGCCTTGCCGGACGTCACACGAGCCCACCGCGCGAGCGGTGAGCCGTTCAGGTCACATCGGCAGGATGTTCACGTTCTGCCTGAAGAAGTTCTCCGGGTCGTACTTCGTCTTGAGCCTTCGCAACCGCGCGAGGTTTGGTCCGTATGCAATTCCCGCCGCATCGGCCGCTTCGTCTTCCAGGTAGTTCAGGTACCGCGTGGGAGCAAGGTAGGGCGTGAGTGACGCGAACGTCTCGCGAGCCCACGCGGTGTGTCGTTCCGTCTCGCCGGGGTCCGTCCATTGCGCGGCGATGACCACGTTGAACCCCGTGACGCGGATCGTGCATGCGGTGTCCGACACCGGCACGCGGCTCGCCGCCCCGTGGAAGTGCTCGATGATGACGTGGCTCATGGGCGAAGGGCACGCCTGGAATCCGGCGATCAGCGTGCGAACGGCCTCGTCACTCAGTTCTGTCAGGAACTGCGCCTTCCAGTAGTTGAGCGCGCCCTTCGGGGAATGCGGGATCGATCATCCCGTTGAGCGCGGTGTACGGTATCGGGCCCATCATGTCCAACACGGGCGGCCCGAAGGCTTTCAAGGGTCGAAAGGCGGCTTCACCGCTCTCGGGTGAACCGCAGTGGCCGCCGGCGATGCCGACCACCTTGGCTCCCGAACCATCCGGTGCGCTCTGCAGCACGGCGACCAGCATCGCCTCGTCAGGCAAGGAGGCGCACGTCTCGCGAAAGAAGCGCAGCGCCTCGAGCGCGCGTGGGAGCGGATGCACGACCACCCCTCCGGTGATCATCGGACCCACCGGATGCAGGGCGTACTCGAGGGAGGTGGCGATGCCGAAGTTGCCGCCGCCGCCGCGAATCGCCCACCAGAGGTCCGGATTCTCGTCGGCGCCGGCACGAACCACGCGGCCGTCGGCTAGGACGAGGTCCGCGCCCCGCAGATTGTCCAGCGCAAGGCCGTACTTCGGCATCAGCCAGCCCACGCCGCCGCCGAGCGTCAGACCCGCAATCCCCGTGCTCCCGACCACGCCGCCGGTGGTCGCGAGCCCGTGCAGTTGTGTCTCGCGGTTGAGCTCTCGCCACAGAACGCCGCCCTGCGCGCGAACGGTGCGCGCCGCCACGTCCACGTGGATGCCCTTCATGGGCGAGAGATCGATCATGAGGCCCCCGTCGATGGTTGCGCGGCCCGCGACGTTGTGGCCTCCCCCGCGGACCGACACCTCGAGGCCGAGGTCGCGCGCCAGGCGGACCGCGTCTACGACATCGGCCACTCCTTGACAGCACGCGATCGCCGCGGGACGCCTGTCGATCAACCCGTTGTGTACCCTCCGCCGCTCGTCGTAACGGCCGTCCGTCGGCCGCAGCAACTCGCCGGTAAACGATGGCGCGGCGACCGTCATGGCGTCAGTGATGGATGACATGTGTAGCCCTTTCTGCTTTCGCTCCTGGCAACTGCGAGTGGCACCCGCGAGCTCAGCGTGGATGCCGAGGCGCTGGCGCGTGAGGACCAGTGCCCACACGCGCCAAGGAAGAAAACGGTTGCGAGACGTGGCTGCCGTTCACCGAACGGTGACCTTACCCACCATACCCGGGTGGATTGCGCAATGGTACGGAAACGTTCCGGCGGTCCGCAGTGCAACGGCGAATTGGCCGCCCGGTGCGACGCTTCCCGAGTTCCACCCCTCGATGTCAGACGTCGAGGTGTGGGCGACCGAGTCCGTGTTCGTCCATGTCACGGTCGTGCCGACGGCAACGTCCAGCTCGCCGGGCACGAAGGCTCGACTTCCAAGCGTGGAAGCGCCCACGGGGATCGTAACGGACGAGACCTGCCCGTCCGGGGGTGGTGCCGGCGCCGGCGCGGGTGCTGGTGCCGGCGCGGGCGCGGGTGCCGGCGCTGGCGCGGGCGCTGGCGCTGGCGCGGGCGCCGGCGCTGGCGCGGGTGATGGTTCGGGCGCGGGCGCGGGTGTTGGCGCCGGCGCCGGCGCCGGTGATGGTGCGGGAGACGGCGAGCTCGGGAACGTCGAACTGCCCCCGCACGCAATCGACAACATCACGGCTGCGGACACAACGGTGAGACGCGCTGACAACATCTGATCCTCCGGGATGACGCGGGCGAAGCACGCGTCGCTGGTGAACGGTGACGCGCCGGCATCGTGCCGAACGCCCACGTCTGCACCTAATCGCCACCCGCCCCCGAATATTCCAGGACCAGTTGGATCGAGGCGGGAGCTCGGGTGCCACGCGCGTCCATCGGGCTGCAGCCGTGAGTGGGGCCAATCGCCAGCGATGCGCGCGGGCGAACTCATCGTGCGCCGATGGCGCGATCGAATCTGTACGGGCGGCGTACGACCGCTGTGCGGGTGTTGTGGGTGGGCATGGCGGCCCCCGGCCTCCACACTGGCGACATGGCAAGCGACACGCGCGCGACCACGTTCGTTACCGGCGCCGCCGGATTCATCGGCACCGCACTCATCAAGGTCCTCGTGGCGCGCGGTCACGTGGTGCTCGGTCTGGCGCCCACGCTGGAGGCGGCGCAGCGCGTCCGTCAGGCCGGAGCGATCCCGATCATGGGCAACCTGCTGGAGCCTGGTCAGTGGCAGGACGAGGCCGCGGCCGACTGGGTGTTCCACCTGCCCCCGCACCCGGGGTGGGGGCCCCGCGTGACCTGGCGGCGGGCCGCTGCCATCGCACGGGCACGGGTCCTGATGGACGCGCACCTGCTCGACGCGGTGAGCGGAGGCGCCACACAGCGGATCGTGTGCATCGCCGGTACGTGCTGCTACGGCGCCGTGGGCACACGTGCCATCACCGAGGACGAACGGCCGACACCATCAGCCTGGGGCCGCTGCCTTGCGCCCGCCCTCGATCGGCTGGACGGATACATCGGCGCCGGGCTGCCGATCCTCACCGCCTTGCCGGGCTGGGCCTATGGCAACGCCTCGTGGTTTCGCGAGCGGGTCCTCGAGCCGGTGATGGCGGGCCGCCGCGTGCTGCAGTTCGGACGGACCGGCCCCTGGGTGTCGCCAATCCACGTGGACGACTGCGCCCGCGCGCTGGTCCACCTGGCCGAGCGCGGCGAATGCGGCGGCCGGTACTTCCTGGTCAACAGCGATCCGATCCGGCTGTACGAGTTCGCGCGTGCGTTCGCGCGTCTCGCAAAGCGTCCGCTGCGCGTGCGGCGGCTGCCCACGGCGGCCGCGCGACTCGTGATGGGCCCGGTGGTGGCGGACGTTCTCGCCGGCGATGCCGTGTTCTCCAACATCCGGGTCCGCGGGATCGGCTTCCGGTTCCAGTACCCGACCTTGGACGACGGACTTCAGCAGATTCTCGGAGCACTTCATGACTAACCAGATGTGTCCGCCGGTGCCGGCCTCACCAGCCGGTGACAGTTTCGACGCCGTCGTCCTGCCGCATCTCGATGCCGCGTGCCGGCTGGCGCGTTACCTGATGCGCAATGACCACGATGCGGAAGACGCCGTACAGGAAGCGTCACTGCGGGCCTTCCGCTACTTCCGCACGTTCACTGGAGGAAACGGGCGTGCCTGGTTTCTCAGGATCGTTCGCAATACCTGTCACGCCTGGCGCGGTCACAGCGTGCGCGCAGCCACCGAATCGTTCGACGAGACGCAGCACAGCGGCGCGCTGCCCGCGAACGATCCCGAGACCCTCGCGTTGCGCACCGACGATGTGCTGCTGATCGAGCAGGCGATGAGCCATGTGCCGGATCGTGGCCGCGCACTGCTCATGCTCCGCGAGTTCGAGGGGCTGTCCTACCGTGAGCTCGCCGAGGCGATGGGCATGCCGATCGGAACGGTCATGTCCACCCTGTCACGCGCCCGCCGGGTGTTCCGGGACGCGGTGGAAAGTCAGACACGGTGTGGCACGCCGGAGAAAACGGGTCACGAGCGCGGCGCCGCGTTGGTGTGAACGGTACGGAGGCGACGGACGGTACGGGGGCACAACACGGTGGAGGCGTCTGCGATTCCCGCAGGGCAGCCGTGACGGCCCTCTTCTTGACAGCAAAGGTGCAGGACATGATGAAACAAGCAGCGGTGATTCTGTTGGTGATGGGGATCGGCGGGCCGGTCAGTGCAAAGGAGGACGACGTTCTCGTGAGATTCGACGTCGCGATTGGTTCCAACCCGGTCGCGAGCCCAGCCGGGCCCGTGAACGCGGACGGGACGTTCCCGAACGTGACTCGAAACATCGTTACGAGGCGTGAATCCTGGTGGGGGGATCTGGCGGATCGCTGCCCTCAGGGCACAGGTCGACACGGATGGGCACATCACGGTCAGAGGCCGGGGTTTGCTGCTGGCGAGCGGCAATTCGATCGGGCGGAACGCGAACCAGAGCGTATTCGCGACCGTGATCTGTGAAGCGGCAGCGCCCTTTGTCGAGCGCAGCACGACGCTGGCCGGCGTTCCCCTCGATCCGAACGGTGATTTCCGGATCGACGACACGCTGAATCCGGAACCGCAGGAGTGCCCCAGCCCTCTGCTGCTCATTCGGAGCAGCGGCAGCGGCGCGTGGTTCGCGGCAGGCGTCGCCGGTCCCGCGAACGATTGACGACGGGCGGCGCTCGCATCCGTCGCCTAGCGCGGGAGCAGGCGAGCGTCTCTGAGCTACCAATAGCGGCCGGAACCCAGCGCCCAGGATCGCAACCCCCGGGCGTTGGATTCGCGGCCGCAAATAACGGGCCCAGCCAGTGCGTCACAGGGTTCCAAGAAGCTGCCACTCCACCACCTTGGGGCTGCCATTCCAGCCGGCGCCCCACGCTGAAATCACATGCACCTTGAGATACCGGGCCCGCACGGCGGAAAACGTGAACTCCTGCCAGGGCGACGGGTACAAGCGGATGTTCTGCGTCTGAAACGTGCCGATGGACTCGAAGGCTCCCGTGGCTGACTGGTTGCCCGCCAGCAGTTCAAACTCTTTGACGTTGAGGTCGCTGCTGTCGGCGATCAGCATCCTGAACGTGTCGAAGGTTGCTGCTTGCTCGTTCCTGAACGCGTAGACGCCATCACCACTCTTGGCCTGTATGTACTGCCAGTTCTCATCATCATCGTCGTCGATTGCATGCTCCCACGACTTGTCAGGCGCAGTCATCAGGTGGCCGCCGTTCGCCGGTGACAGCAGATTCATCCTTCCCCTGCGTCGGTGCCCCAACGAGGCGTTCCGATCTCCCCGTTGTCGCTGTCGGTTGGGACGCGCTCCCGGCGTTGCGGCCCGCGAGCATGGCCTCCGAGCGGGGGGTCGTTCGAAGTCCGTGCCGGTTCGTCGTCGCCGCCCACCATCACGTACATGAGACCCGCCCCAGCGATGAACGCCGCAACGAGCGCAGTCAACAAACGCAGGCGCCCATCGGTCAGGCTCGGAAGCGCTGCGGTGCTTCAAGGTCGGCGGGGCATGAGGGCGGGCGCCCGCCTTGATGAGGTTGACGAGCGTCTCAATGAGGTGCTGAAGCTCGGGGTCGGTGGAATCGCCATGCCAGTCGGTCAGGTCCGCCGCCTGGAGCCGGCGAAACTCCAATGGGATCGCGACCGGTTCGATCAAGGCCGGCACCAGCGTGCCGCGTTCCGCCGCGACGGACGCTTCGGTGCGCACCCAGCGTGATTTCACCGACTCCGCGGACCACAGCACGACGACGCAGCGCGCGTGTGTCAGCGCCTGCTCGATGACCTCGTCGAATGTTCGTCCGGGGGGATGTGGCGGTCCCACCAGACGGTCCACCCTTTCGTTTCCAGCGCCGCCGCGAGCTCCGCCGCGCGAGGCTCGTCTCCGGCTGCGTAACTGATGAACACGTCAGAGACCATGGCCCTCTCC
This sequence comes from Vicinamibacteria bacterium, assembly GCA_963763095.1. Lineage (GTDB taxonomy): Bacteria > Acidobacteriota > Vicinamibacteria > Vicinamibacterales > JAENWD01 > CAVUCH01. The sequence goes on along the minus strand of CAVXNR010000039.1, from coordinate 19,092 downwards.
ATCAGGAGGCTGAATCCGCTCTCGCGCGTTCCGCAGCGTGGAACGACGAGTCCGCTGCCGCGCCCCTGAGCCACAGCTTCGCCTGGCCACGCCGCGGCGAGCGTCAGAAGTCGCGTCGACAGAATACGTTAGGTTGACATGGAGCTGGCGCAGCCTCCGGTCTCTCAGGACGACCAGCGTGCACGCGGTGGCGAATCATCTTCCCTTCGCTTTCGAGGCACCGCACAATCCGGCAACCATCGTTCGAACCCTGTCATGCCCGCGTGGCCGTCTCGCAGCGCCTGACGCTTGGTAGCCCTGACGCGCCGAGAGAGACGACTTCCATGCCCGTATCCAGAGCGGTCTTTCGACGGCTGACCTGCGCGGTCGTCCTCTTCGTCTCTGTTGCATCGAGTCAGGGCGAGGTGCCGTTCGCACGGCAGCCAGCGGAAGACGCGCTCGAGAGCGGCTTCAGCACGCCTCCCCAGTCAGCGAAGCCACGCGTGTGGTGGCACTGGATGAACGGCAACATCACCAAGGAAGGGATCAAGCTCGATCTGGAGTGGATGCACCGCGTCGGGATCGGCGGCTTTCAGAATTTCGACGCTTCGCTCTTTGGCGACCAGGTCGTCGACACGCGGCTGGTCTACATGACACCCGAGTGGAAAGACGCGTTCCTCTACGCGACGCAACTGGCCGACCAGCTCGGTCTGGAGGAGGCCATCGCCGGTTCTCCCGGTTGGAGCGAATCTGGCGGACCATGGGTCACCCCACCGCAGGCAATGAAGAAGCTGGTGTGGAGCGAGACCCGTGTGCAGGGCGGGCAACCGTTCGCGGGTGCGCTCCCGAAACCACCGACGGCCACGGGACCGTTTCAGAACGTCGCCGCGCGTCGACTTCCTCGCGGCGATGAGCGGTCAGACGCCGAAGCCCCATCCCGAGTTGTACCAGGACAGCGCGGTCGTCGCGTATCAGGTGCCGGCGGCCGATGTGCCGATGGCGGAGCTCCGTCCGACGGTCACCTCGAGCGGGGGAACGATTGATGCGGGGCTGCTCTCCGACGGCGACTACGTCAAGTCGGTGGGATTGCCTATCGCCGCAGCCGGGAGCACCGCGTGGATCCAGTTCGAATTTCCACAGCCTGTGGCAATCCGGGGCGTGTCGCTGGCCCTGGCCGGGTTCAAGTGGCCGTTTGGTCCGCCGCCGCCCGGTCCGGATTTCGAAGCGAGCGACGACGGCCGGGCGTACCGAAAGACCGCAAACATCCCCCGCAGCACGGCCGAGCAGAACACCGTATCGTTCGCACCGGTCCGGGCCCGCTTCTTCCGGGTGGTGTTCCCGCCGCCGCCGCCGAACGACTTCGGGCTCGGCGACCTTGATTTTCCGTTGCCGCCGCCGGCCAAGGAACACCAGATCGCGGAGTTGGTGCTGCACGCGGGTGCGCGCGTGAATCGCTTCGAGGAGAAAGCGGCCTTTGCCCCGCTCGCCGACCTCACGCCGTTTCCGACGCCCGCGGTGGCACCCGACGATGCGGTGCGCAAGGCGAGTGTGGTCGACCTCACGGCGAAGATGCGGCCGGACGGCACGCTCGACTGGACGCCACCGGCGGGGCAGTGGCTGGTCCTGCGTCTGGGCTACTCGCTGCTCGGGATCACGAACCATCCGGCCCCGCCGGAGGGCACCGGGTTCGAAGTCGACAAGCTGAACCCGGAGCACGTCAAGTCCTACATGACCACGTATCTCGACAACTACCAGAGCGCCGTCGGCGCATTGATGGGAAAGCGCGGCCTGCAGTTCCTGATCAGCGACAGCTGGGAGGCGGGAGCGCAGAACTGGACCGAGAACATGCTCGCGGAGTTTGCCAGGCGCCGCGGCTACGATCCGCACCCGTGGCTGCCTGCGTTGACCGGGCGCGTGGTCGAGAGCGCGGCGGCGACTGACCGCTTCCTCTGGGACTTCAGGCGATGCCTCTCCGACATGCTGGCCGAGTATCACTACGACCAGATCACCGCGATCCTGAAGGAACGCGGAATGGGGCACTACGGCGAGGCGCACGAGAGTGGACGTGCGTTCATCGGCGACGGCATGGAAGCCAAGCGCACGAATGACGTGCCCATGGCCGCCATGTGGACACAGCGGCCAGGCGTGAACGCCGAGCAGCACGGGTTCAACGCGGACATCCGCGAATCCGCCTCGGTCGCGCACCTGTACGGCCAGAACCTCGTCGCCGCGGAATCGCTGACGGCGGCCTCAGGCGCGTGGGCCTGGTCTCCGGCCACGCTCAAGCCTACCGCCGACAAAGAGCTGGCGATGGGGCTGAACCGGTTCGTGATTCACACCTCGGTGCACCAGCCGCTCGTCGACAAGGCGCCCGGCCTCGGGCTTGGCCCGTTCGGCCAGTGGTTCACACGGAACGAGACGTGGGCCGAACCGGCGAAAGCCTGGGTGAGCTATCTCGCGCGCAGCTCGTTCATGCTGCAGCAGGGGCGATTCGTGGCCGACATCGCCTACTTCTACGGCGAAGACTCGAATGTCACGGCGCTGTTCGACAAGCAGGCTCCGGCTATTCCGGCCGGCTACAACTTCGACTACGTGAACGCGCATGCGCTCGTGCACCTGCTGTCGGTCTCGGACGGCCAACTGGTGGCGCCGAGCGGCATGCGGTACCGCGTGCTCGCGCTCGATCCGAACAGCCGGCACATGTCGCTGCCGGTACTTCGTAAGATCCGCGATCTGGTGGCGGCCGGCGCAGTCGTCAGCGGATCGAAGCCGATCGCGACGCCAAGCTTGAGCGACGACGACGCGCAGTTCCGCGCGATTGCCGATGAGCTCTGGGGCGCGGGTCCTGGATCTGGAGAGCATCGAACGGGGAAGGGCACGGTCTACGGCGACGGCAGGCTCGGCGACGTGCTCTCCCGTCTCGCCGTCGCGCCGGACTTCGAGTTCACGAAGCCAAACAGCGACACCAACCTCCTGTCCGTGCACCGCGTGCTCGCCGACGGCGACCTGTATTACGTCAACAACCGGAACGACCGGGCCGAGACTGTCGACGCGACGTTTCGGGTGAGCGGCAAGGAAGCGGAGCTGTGGCATGCCGACACCGGCAGGCGCGAGCCCGCTTCGTTCCGGATTGCGAACGGCCGGACCACAGTGCCGCTGAACCTCGAGCCCTGGGGCACGGTATTCGTCGTGTTCCGCAAGTCGGCCGCCGCGCCCGCGCGAACGCTGCCGAAGCGCACCGAGGTTGCGATCGCGGGCGTCGAGGGATCGTGGGACGTGAGCTTCCAGGCAAACCGTGGCGCTCCGGCGACGATCACCATCGATACGCTCGCGTCCTGGAGTGACAACACCGATGCGGGGGTGAAGTACTTCTCGGGGACCGGCACCTACACCAAAACGATCCAGGCGGCCCCGAGCTGGTTCGCAGAGGGGGCGCAGCTGTGGCTGGACCTGGGCGACGTGCAGAACCTGGCGGAGGTGTCCGTCAACGGCCTGCCGCTTGGCGTCCTCTGGAAGAAGCCGTTCCGCGCCGACATGACCGGCGCGTTGAAGCCCGGCTCGAACACGATCGAGGTGAAGGTCACGAACCTGTGGGTGAATCGGGTGATCGGTGATCGTCAGCCGGATGCACCGAAGCAGTTCACGTTCACGCGACCAGTGGTCTACAAGGCGAACTCGCCGCTGCTCCCGTCGGGGCTGCTTGGACCCGTCAAGGTCGTGCAGGTGTCGACCGCCAAGTAAGCACTCACTCATGTGGGGCAGGGCTTCAGCCCTGCAAATCGGTACGCGCGAGCAGGCCTGAAGGCCTGCCCCACTTGAAGGGCCCCCACATGTGGAGCGATCTGTCCCGGGACATCCGCTATGCGACGAGGCTGCTGCTGCGGAATCGGGGGTTTGCGGCAGCCGCCCTGCTGACCATCGCACTCGGTGTCGGCGCCGCGACGGCGATCTTCAGCGTCGTGGATGCCGTCCTGCTGCGGCCACTGCCGTACCCCGACGCGGGGCGGCTCGTGGCCGTGTGGGAAACCGATCGCAACAGCCGCACCCTGCGGGAGCCGGCGTCGCTGCCGGACATGCTCGACATGCGCCAGCAGTCCAGGCGCCTGGACGCCGTCGCCGGGGTCATCCCGGACGAGCTCAATCTGACTCCGGTGGGCGGTGAACCACGCCGGCTCGCGTCGTTGCACGTCTCGTCTGAGCTCCTGCCGCTGCTCGGCGTACGAGCCGGTCCGGGGGCGCCTCTTCACAGACGACGAGCAGCGGGCTGGCCGCGACGACGTGGTTTTGATCAGTGAGCGCCTGTGGGCGCAGGTGTTCGGGCGCGATGCGCAGGCGATCGGCCGCCCAATGCCGCTGGACGACAGGACACGAACGGTCGTCGGCGTGCTGCCTGACCGCGCTGACGTCGGCGTGCTGCAGTGGCTGCTCGCGGCCGACTACGGGCGGGGCTTCGCGGATCGCGACCTCCGCAGCCGCATCGACGTGTGGCTGCCGATGCCCATGGATCCGCGGACGCTCCCGAGAGACACACATCCGGTACTGACGTTGGCCAGGCTCGGCACCGGCGTGTCGCTGGGGGAAGCGCAAGAGGAAGCCGCCGCACTGATGACGCGGCTCGAGCACGCGTTTCCATCGAACGTGGCCCGCGGCGTACATCTCGAGCCGTTCACCGACGTCGTCGTCGGCCGGGTGCGTGCCGGGCTGTGGATCCTGCTCGCTGCCGTCTGCCTCGTGCTCGTCATCGCCTGCGTGAACGTGGCCAACCTGCTGCTGGTGCGCGGCACGGCACGGGTGCGTGAGGTGGCGGTTCGCACCGCGATAGGCGCAGCCCCAGGGCGGCTGGCCCGACAGTTCCTCGTCGAGAACACGCTCCTGGCCGTCGCTGGCGGCGGCCTCGGGATCGCCGCGGCAGTGATTCTCGTTCGCGTGCTGGTAGCACTCGCACCTGCCGAGGTCCCGCGCCTGACGACGATCGCAGTCGACGGCCGCGTGCTCGGGATCTCGCTCGCAGTGATTGCGTGTGTGTCCCTTGCGTTCGGTTTCGTGCCGATCCTGCAGGCATGGCGGCTCGAGGTGAGCCGTGCGCTGTCGTCGGAGGGCGGGCGCACCGGAACGGGAGCCGTGAACCGCGGGCGCGTGCGATCCGCGCTGGTGATAGGCGAGATCGCCCTGGCCGTCGTGCTCACCATCGCTGCCGGGCTGATGATTCGCACCGTGCTGCGGCTTCAGGCGGTCGATCCCGGCTTCGACGTGGCGCGCGTGCACAAGGCGGAGTTCCAGCTGCCAGAGAGCCGGTACCCCCGGGATTTCAAGCAGTGGCCCAACTTCGCCGAGATGCACCGCTTCAATGCGGCACTCCTCGAGCAGGTGCGGCGACTGCCCGGCGTGGAGGCTGCGGCGCTGGCGGGCAGCCATCCGCTCGACGCCGGGTTCACGAACTCCTTTTCGGTCGTCGGGCGGGAGAGCGAGGCGAGGACCTGGCCCGAAATCGCCGTGCGGCGCACGACTCCGGATTACTTCAGGGTCATGCGTGTGCCGCTCGTGAGCGGCCGCCCCCTCCATGAGAGCGACGACACCGCCGCGCCGCCGGTCGTGCTGGTGAACGAGGCCGCGGCGAAACGCTTCTTCGAGCACCGGGATCCGCTCGGCCAGGAGATTCGATTCTGGGGCTCGGCACGGCGGATCGTCGGCATCGTCGGGAACGAACGCTTCCACGGCGTGGCCCAGCCTCCGCCCCCGGCCGTCTACGCACCGCTGGCGCAGACGCCGTCCGCGAGCGGGGCGGAGGTACTGCTCGTGCGCGCCGCCCAGCCCGCAGGTCTTGCGGGAGCGCTGCGTGCGGCCATTCGCGGCGTCGATCCCGCCCTGGCGGTGTTCGGCGAGGAACTGCTGGCGACGACGCTGACCGAGAGCTTCGGCCAGCGGCGGTTCGTCATGCTGCTGCTGGCGGCGTTCGCCGCCACGGCGCTCCTTCTGGCCGCACTCGGCATCTACGCCGTGCTCAGCTACGACATATCGCAGCGCCGGCGGGAAATCGGCATACGCATGGCCCTCGGCGCCCGCCCTGGCGCGGTGAGCCGGCTCGTCATGTTCCGCGGAACGGCCCTGGCCGGTATCGGACTGGCGGTGGGAGGCCTCGCATCGGTCGCGTTTGCACGGGTACTGCGCGGGTTGCTGTTCGAGGTCGCTCCCGACGACCCCGCGACGCTTGTCGGCGTCAGCCTCCTCCTTGGCGCTGTCGCGGCAGCAGCGAGCTACCTTCCCGCCCGGCGTGTCATCCGCACCGACCCCATCGCCGCATTGCGCGACGGCACGTGAGAGGTCCGCTCCGCCGGGCCATTGGTACCGGCTGGTACTAGGACCATCAGGCCATTGGCGGGGGTTGGCACCTTCCGTAAAGTGCCTGTATGCGACGGCACTTGAGACGTGTGGTGGCGCTCCCGGTGATTCTCTTCTCTTACGGGGAAGACGGAACGAGCCAGTTCCCGTACGCTGCGCTCTACATTGGCCTCCTGATCGCCCAGGCTGTGGCTCTGGCGGCGTGGGTCGTCTACAGCGCCATCTAGAGACCCGCGATTCACTTCTGTAGTCACGTGGGGCAGGCCTTCAGGCGTGCTCGCGCGTACCGATTTGCAGGGCTGAAGCCCTGCCCCACGTGAGTGGTTCAGTTACAACACAAGCGAGCACTGGTCTAAAACGAGAATCGCACGCGGCGACACAGCGTGGAATCTCAACAGCGGACGTACGTCCGGGGATCCCTGCAACGGGGCTGACGCGGTTCCATCCCACGCTATAGTCGTCTGTGGAATGAGAGAAGCGGCCGCCCCGCGTACGCTTCCTCCGGGACCTCGCGGGCTTCCGATCCTCGGCATGCTCCCGGCCGTCAGGCGCAATCCGACGGCCGTGTTCATGAGCGCTGCGCGCCGCTTCGGCGACGTGGTCTACTTCAAGATCGGGCCGCGGCGTGGCTACCTCATAACCAACCCGTCGGACGTTCGCCACGTCCTGCAGGACAACGCGCGCAATTATCACAAGAGCCCGCTGTACGACAAGCTGCGGCTGTCCCTCGGCAACGGCCTGCTGACGAGCGAGGATGAGTTCTGGCTCCGCCAGCGACGCATCGCACAACCGGCATTTCATCGTCAGCGGATCGCGGCGTTGGCGGGCGTCATGGCCGAAGCGGCGCGAGACGCCGCGGCACAGTGGGAGACGATTGCGTCGGCCGGGCGGCCGGTGGATGTCGCTGAAGAAATGATGCGTCTCACCCGGACGGTCGTGCTCCGTGCCCTGCTGGGCGCCGACCTCGGCCCGTTCGGGGCCAAGGTCGACACTGCCTGGACGATCATGAACCAGCATATCGGCGAGAGCTTCTGGTCGCTCGGGTTCACCGACCGGTTGCCAACGCCGAAGCACCGGCGTTTCCAGGCCGCTCGCTCGGTGCTCAGGGCAGCCGTCGATCACGTCATCAGCGAGCGCCGCCGTCGCCCCTCTGACACCGCGGACCTGCTGTCGATGTTGATGTCCGCCCGCGATGAGGAGACCGGCGAGGCGATGACGGACGAGCAGCTGCGGGTCGAGGTCACGACGTTTCTGCTGGCGGGTCAGGAGACCACGTCGCTGGCGCTCACGTGGACGTGGTACCTCCTGTCGCAGCACCCGGATGCGGCACGGCGGCTCGAGGAAGAGATCGATGTGGTACTCGACGGACGTCCTCCCGAGTACGCCGATCTGGCGAATCTGCCGTACGCGCGCATGGTCGTTGACGAAGCCCTGCGTCTGTATCCCCCTGCGTGGGGCTTTTCGCGGCAGGCACTGGATGAGGATGAACTGGGCGGGTACCGGCTACCGCGCGGATGGCTCGCGTTCGTCATCCCCTGGGTCCTGCATCGCTTGCCAGCATTCTGGGACGACCCGGACGCGTTCGATCCCGAGCGATTCAGACCAGAACGCAGCACCGATCGGTCTAAGTTCGTCTACCTGCCGTTCGGGGCCGGGCCCCGGCAGTGCATCGGCAGCCACTTCGCGCTGATTGAAGCGCAACTCGTGATTGCGACGCTCGCGCAGTCCTACCGGCTCACCCTCGTGCCCGGGCACAAGGTTGAGCCCTGGCCTCTGATCACGCTTCGTCCCCGGTGGGGCATGCCGATGATCATCGAACGTCGTGCGGTGCGCCATCCGATTGTGGACGCGCGCACGCGCGATCTGCACACGTAGGCTCCGCTTTGACCTGCGACCGTGACGGTCGACGGTCAAGATTCTGAGGCTCCCGAGGCGATGTGTGTCGGTTCATGGTGTCGCCGAGAACCTCGCCTGGAAACTCGGCTGATCTGCATGACCTTTCGCACAATCTTAAGCTCAGCCGGAAGTTAGTCCTCATGCCTCGCCGTGACGGGGTCCATAATCGGCTCGCCCGACAACCGTCCGGGTGCCCACACCGTTCTGATTTTTGCAATTCTCCGTCGCTCTCGCTTCCCCGAGCAGACTGAGATTCACCGCGGCGGTCTTGCAGCCGAGGGTGGAACCATGCGTGCCCGACACACATCCGTAGTCATGTTTCTCATCGCCGGCCTGTTCGCGTCGCCCGGATGGGCCGGCCAGAGTGATGGGCAGAAGATGGGGCCTCTTGCGCGGCAGCGCTCGGTCCTCTCCACCGGCTGGTCGCGTGTCATCGTCCGGGGAACCGATTCGACCCCGGACGCTGACCTCCAGAATGCGATCGCTCGAGCGGGGGGCCGATCAGGTCGAGCCCTGCCCATCATCAATGCGCGGGTGGCCGAGGTGCCCAACAGCGCGTTGGCTGCGCTTGCCAACAGTTCGACCGTGGCGCAAGTCTCCCTTGATCGACCATTGCTCGGCTCTCTCGAACGTACCGGTGCCACCGTCGGTGCGACCGTGGTGCGACAGAACCTCGGCCTCGACGGCTCCGGGATCGGTATTGCGATCATCGATTCCGGCATCACGCCGTCGCACGACGATCTTGCAGGGTCGGGTGGTCCGCGCGTCCTCGGGTTTGTCGACTATGTGAATGGTCGAACGGTCCCGTACGACGACTATGGACACGGCACCCACGTCGCCGGGATCGTAGCCGGGAACGGGTTCGATTCAGGGGGCGCGAGAAGCGGCATCGCGCCGGCTGCGAAGCTCGTCGCGCTGAAAGTGCTGGATGCGTCGGGCGCCGGCACCATCAGCAACGTGATTGCGGCGCTCGGCTATGCCGTTGCCAACAAGGACGCGCTGCACATCCGCATCGTCAACCTCTCCGTCTCGGCCGGCGTCTACGAGTCGTACAACACGGATCCGCTCACGCTCGCGGCGCGGCGGGCGGTCGCCGCCGGTCTCGTCGTCGTCGCGGCGGCCGGCAACGTCGGTCGCGATGCTGCCGGGGTGACGCTGTATAGGGGCAGCACTGCTCCGGGCAACGCGCCATGGGTGCTGACCGTCGGAGCTTCCAGTCACAACGGCACGACGGAACGATTCGACGACACGATGGCTCTGTTCAGTTCTCGGGGACCCGGAGCGGTCGATTATGGTGCCAAGCCGGACCTGGTGGCACCAGGTGTGGGCATCGAATCGCTCAGCGATCCGGCGAGCGCGCTCTATTCAGCACGTTCTGCCTATCTGCTCCCGGGGACGGTGCCGACCTCCTATTTCCCGTATCTCAGCCTCAGCGGCACGAGCATGGCGGCGCCCGTGGTCACGGGGACCGTCGCGCTGATGCTGCAGGCCAACGCCGCACTGACACCAAATGCGGTGAAGGCTATTCTCCAGTACACCGCCCGCCCCTTCGCGAGCTACGACCATCTCACGCAAGGGACCGGGCTGCTCAACGCCAAAGGGGCCGTGGATCTTGCGAGGTTCTTCGCCGGATCAATCACGGACTATCCCTCGAGTACCGGCGTGGGCCGCACAGCTGATGTGGGGCAACCAGTTGATTGCCGGAGGCCGCATCATGCCGGGGGTAAACGCCTGGTCCGCCGACGTGACGTGGGGCGCCGCCGCGACGGCTACCGGGCAAAACATCGAATGGGGGATTCGCAAGGCGGACGGGTGGCGTCCCTGGCGGACAGAGTGCCTCGATGATGCGTGCAGCGCGATCCGGTGGGGTGCCGGCACGTCGCAGAACATCGTGTGGGGTACCGCGTGTGGCGGCGCAGATTGCCAGGCAACCGCATGGACTGTCGCCGGAGCGACCGCTCCGATCGCTGACGCCAACGCCGCCACGGTGGTATGGGGCAGCACCGTTGTGTGGGGGAGCACCGTCGTCTGGGGGAGCACCGTCGTGTGGGGCTCCGGCGCCGGCGACACCGCCTGCGAGCCGGTGCTCTGGCCATCAGCCCTCCGGTGATCCTATGGCGCTACTCCGCTTTCGACGCACCGCATGGCACCACGCCGATCCAATCGCCGTGGTGCCAGAGCCTTCGCGCGGCCAGACACCGGGCTGGCGCGATCTGCCGCTCCTTGCGCGGATTTACGTCGCGGGCACGATCCTGGCTGGCGGCATCACACTGGTCGTGTTCTTCCCTCGCCAGCAGCCCGATCCCTTGCTGTTCGCCAGCCTGGCGCTGTTCGCGTGCCTCACGTCCGCTTGGAAGGTGACGCTGCCGTTGCCGGTCGTCAACGGGTCGACCCTTTCGGTGTCGTACGCCGCCAATCTGATGTCGCTGCTGCTGCTTGGACCAGGGCCCGCCATGCTTATCGCCGTGGGGGCGTTCTGGACCCAGTGCACGTACAAGCCAAAGCATCCGTATCCGTTGCACCGCACGGTGTTCAGCGCTGCGACGGCGGCGCTCACCATGGCTGCGACCAGCGTCGCATTCAGCTGGCTTGACGGGCCCGCCACGCCGCTCGACTCATTCACCCTCGCGCGGCCGCTCGTCGGCGCGATCGCCACGTACTTCGTCGTCAACACGGGCCTGATTGCCGCGGCCATCGCGTTATCCTCGAAAACCGCGTGTCTGGAAACGTGGCGGCGAGAGTTTCTCTGGAGCGGCGCCAGCTTCATGGTAGCGGGCACGGCCGGAGCCATCGCTGCAGCGGTCGTCCAGCGCGGCGAACTCTGGAAAGGGGTCATCCTCGTCGCGCCTATCTATCTCACGTACCGCACCTACGAGATCTTCGCCGGGCGATTGGACGATCAGAAGCGTCACACGGAGGAAATCCACCGCGAGCACGAGGCGACCATCGCCGCACTGGCCCAGGCTCGGGAAGCCGAGCGGGCCCTCGCTGGCGAGAAGGAGCGGTTGGCCGTGACGCTGGCCGAGATGACGAACCTCGAACACGCACGCAATCACCTGCTGGAGCGCGAGCAGGCCGCGAGGGCGGCGGCGGAGGAAGCGAACCGGCTCAAGGATCAATTCCTCGCCGTCGTGTCGCATGAGCTCCGCACGCCGCTCAGCGCGATTCTTGGATGGTCCGACATGCTTGCGAAGCCCCGCATCGACAACGCGCTCCGCGGTCGGGCCGTGCACGGAATCGGGCAAAGCGCCCGCCGCCAGGCGCAGCTAATCGAAGATCTGCTCGATGTTGCCCGGATCACGTCGGGCAAGCTTCGTCTCGAGCGGACGTTCCTCGACATGCGTAAGACTATCCGTGACGCGGTCGAAATCGTGCAACCCGCGGCGCGGAGCAAGCACATCAAGATGTTCTTCGATGTCGACGACGGGTGCGGCGAAGTCTACGGCGATCCAGCGAGACTCCAGCAGGTCGCGGTCAACCTCCTGTCGAATGCCGTCAAGTTCACACCCGAAGGTGGCGGGGTCCAGGTGGCCCTGCGTCCGGACGGCGACTACGTCGAGTTCGTGGTCGCTGACACAGGAAAGGGGATCGCCCCGGAGTTCCTGCCCTGGGTGTTCGAAGCATTCCGCCAAGGAGACGCATCGAGCACACGCGCCCATGCCGGTCTGGGCCTCGGGCTGTCGATCGTCAAGACGCTGGTGCAGGCCCACAACGGCAGCGTCAGGGCCAGCAGCAGAGGCGAAGGTCTGGGCGCGACCTTCACCGTCCGGCTCCCGGTGACATTCGGCTCGGAGCATCGCCAGCCCGCGAGCGCGGCGGCCCCAGCTCCCCGCTTCCACGCCGCGGATTGACACGTCGCTCGAGGGGCTCTCCGTCCTCCTCGTGGACGATGACGAAGAGATCCTGGATGTCCTCGGCGCACATCTCCAGAGGTCACACGCCCTGGTCCTGACCGCATCGTCGGCCGCGCAGGCGCTCCAGTTGCTGCAGCGCAGAAAAGTCGACATTCTCCTTGCTGATATAGGGATGCCGGACGAGGACGGGTACGACTTGATCCGGCAGGTGCGAGCCCTGGCGTGCACCGCGCGTCGCTTCGATTCCGGCGGCGGCGCTCACGGCATTTGCCCGCGACGAGGACCGGCGCGCCGCTTTGGCAGCTGGCTTCCAGCTGCACGTCGCGAAGCCCGTCGATGCGATGACGCTCGTGTCGGCGGTCGCCAGTCTCAGCCGGATGCATGCGGCCTGAGATTGCAGTCCCGCGAAGTTCATCGATGACGTGGCACAGATCGCACCAGCGCTGTGTGATGCAGAGTCTCGCGTGGCGGTCCAGCGGTTCAACATCACATATGTCGAGAAGATCGCCGAAACCGGCGGCATCCGTCGTCTGGGGGGCTAGGCGCCAAGCGGCCCGGTGGTTGCCTCGATGGCCGGCGCCGCCGCTCCCGTCGGCAGGCGCCGCGCCACCAGCATCGTGATGTCGTCGAACTGCGGTGCACCGCCCGCGAACGCGTCAATCGCCGTGAACACCCGCTCGATCAGGGTCGTCCCGGGCTCCCCGACGGACGCGCGGAGGATTTCGAACAGCCGTTCCTCTCCGAATTCTTCGTCGGCTTCGCCAGCGATCGTCCGGACCCGCCAGGCTCGAGGCGGATGCGGCGCCAGCTCGATCCATCAAACTCCAGCACGGCCCCGTTGGTGCCGATGTACATCACGCCGCGGCGGTCCTGGAGCATGCTCCAGATCTGGCCGGCGCCGCCGACCTCGGTGGGCCGATACGCGCGAATGAAGGGGCGGCCGTCCTCCGAGTGCCGCACGGGGGCGGAGGAGACGGGGGTGGCCGGTGCCAGCGACTGTGCGGTCGCCGTTGCGGACCCGGCGAACATCAGACAGACAAGCACCCAAACGAGTAGCGTCATGCCGTCGCTCCAGGGAGACAGACCCGGTCTCGCGCGGGAGCGCCATGCTCCGCCGGGAGAAATACGTACAGTTGAGATGTGATTGTAGTGGAAGATGGTCACGGCGTGTTGTGACGAGTCGCGTGGACGCGTATCAGGCCGGCGACGGGGCATGTTGTCACGGATACGCGGGGTGCTTGTCCGCCGGGATTCGAGTCCGGGCTCCACAACTTCGGCGGCTCCACGTGTCCGCCGGGACTGAAGTCCCGGCTCCACAAGAGTCGAGGCTCCACAAGGTTCGCAGGCTCCACGGGTTCGCAGGCTCGCAGCCTCCGGGCTCCCAGCAATCACGTCACTCATGACCCTGAACGGCGGTTATGCCTATCGCGATCGGATTGGTCTCGACGGCGTCGGGATGACGGTGCTCGCGTATCTGTCGGCGCGGCATCGGCATTCATCGCGCGAACATTGGTGCGAGCGGTTGGGTCGGGGCGAGCTCGAGCTGAATGGCACGACGCTCCGCGCAGACGTGACCCTCGAAGCCGGCGGCACCCTGGTGTGGCACCGCCCGCCCTGGAACGAGCCGGACGTGCCGAGGCACTACGACGTGCTCCATGAGGACGCGTCGCTCGTCGCCGTCATCAAACCGCGCGGGCTGCCCACGATGGCCGCCGGCGGGTTTCTCGAAGGCACCCTGCTGAATCTCGTGCGCGCACATTACCCCGATGCGCGCCCGCTCCACCGGCTCGGACGCCACACCTCCGGCATCGTCCTGTTTGCGAGGACGCACGCGGCGGCCGCGCTGGTCTCGCGCGCATGGCGGGACCATGCTGTCGTGAAACGCTACCGGGCGCTCGGGGCCGGCATCCCGGAGTGGGAGACGCGAGCCATCGATGCTCCGATTGGCCCCGTGGCGCATCCCGTGCTGGGCACGGTCCACGCCGCGTCCTCGCCGACTGGAAAGCCTTCACGCAGCGTGGCGCACGTCATCGGGCATCGCGGCGGCATGACGCTCTTCGATGTCGACATTACGACGGGCCGTCCGCACCAGGTGCGCATCCATCTCGCATGGGCGGGCCATCCGCTCCTGGGGGATCCGCTGTACGCGGCAGGAGGAACGCCTCTGGCCGCGAGCCCGGGACTGCCAGGAGATGGAGGATACCTGCTGCACGCCGCCCGCCTCCGCTTCGTGCACCCGCTGTCGAGCGAGCCCGTGGAGCTCGCCGCGCCGCCGCCGGACGATCTGTGCACGGACGCCGAGTTGCGAGCACTTCAGCGGCCCACCTGCCCGTAGTTGCTCCTGATGATGGCGTAGCACTCGGGGCGCGACGGGTGCCGCTTGCCTCGGAGCGCCGAACCGGATAGAACTCATCGCCATGCGTCCCACGTTGTCTCTGCTCGTATTCTGCACGGTCACGGCGTTCGCGGCGGACTGGGCCCACTATGGCGGCGGTCCCGAGCAGATGCGCTACTCGCCGCTGACGCAGATCACCCGCGAGAACGTCGGCCGCCTGCAGCCTGCCTGGACGTACGACACCGGCGACGCATTCCCAGGCTCGGAGATGCAGTGTCAGCCCGTCGTCGCCCGCGGAGTGCTCTACGCGACCTCGCCGAAGCTGCGCGTCTTCGCGCTCGATGCGGCGACGGGACAGATGAAGTGGAGCTTCGATCCGAACAAGGATGCGAAGAACCCTACGCGGACGCGCATCCGCGGATTGATGTACTGGGAGCGCGGCGACGCGCGGCGCATCTACTTTGGCGCGCGGCACTGGCTCTACGCGCTCGACGCGCACACGGGCGAGCCGGTGGCGGGGTTCGGACAGAACGGCCGCATCGATCTGCGCGAGGGCTTCGCCGGACGCGATCCGCGCACGCTCAACGTAGGCGTGAACACGCCCGGCGTCTTCTACGGCGACCTCCTCATTCTCGGATCGATCGTACCGGAGGGGCTCCCCTCGGCGCCGGGCGACATTCGCGCGTTCAATGTCGACACCGGCCGGCAGCAGTGGGCGTTCCACACGATCCCGCATCCCGGCGAGCCCGGCTACGAGACGTGGCCGAAGGACGCCTGGAAATACACCGGGGGCGCCAACGCCTGGGCCGGCGTCGCACTCGACGAGAAGCGCGGTCTCGTCTACGCCTCGACGGGTTCCGCGGCCTATGATTTCTACGGCGGCAACCGGCATGGCGACAACCTGTACGCGAACACCATCCTCTGCCTCCGCGCGGCAACGGGTGAACGCGTGTGGCACTTCCAGGGCGTGAAGCACGATATCTGGGATCGCGACTTCCCGGCGCCTCCGTCGCTCGTGACGATTACGCGGAACGGCGCCCGGATCGACGTGGTCGCCCAGATCGCCAAGAACGGGTGGACGTACGTCCTCGATCGCGACACGGGCACACCGGTCTTCCCGATGCAGGAGGTGAAGGTACCCGTCTCCGAGGTGCCGGGCGAGCGCGCGTCCGCCACGCAGGTGCTGCCCACCCTGCCGCCGCCGTTCACGCGGCAGGTGTTCACCGAGGACATGATCACGACCCGAACGCCGGCCGCGCACGCGGCGGTACGCGAGGCGTGGCTGAAGCTGCGCAAGCGCGGCGAGTTCGACCCGCCGAGCCTGCAGGGCACCATCCTGTTTCCGGGGATGGACGGCGGCGGCGAGTGGGGCGGCACGGCCTACGACCCGAACGCCGGCCTGCTGTACGTCAACGCGAACGAGATGGCCTGGACGGTCAAGCTGGCCGAGCGGAAGATGCCCGACGGCGAGCGGGTGAGCGGCAAGGTCCTCTACCAGCGGTATTGCACGTCCTGTCATCGCGCGGACCTGCGGGGCAACCCGCCGGAGTTCCCGTCGCTCGTCGGCATTGGCGCGCGCCGCAACGTCGACGAGATCGCCGAGATCGTGCGCGAGGGCGGCGGCCGCATGCCCGGCTACAAGCAGCTGCACGGCGCGGTGCGGCGCGCGATCGTGGAGTACATGGTGAGCGGACGCTCCGTGATTGTCCGGGCCGACAGGCCCTCGCCGTTCGACGTGCCGTACACACTCGACGGCGACATCCGGTTCACCGACCCGGATGGCTTCCCCGCGATCACGCCGCCCTGGGGCACGCTGACAGCAATCGACCTGAACAAGGCCACCATCGCCTGGCAGGTGCCGCTCGGCGAGATGCCGGGGTCCGGTCTCAAGGACACCGGCAGCGAGAACTACGGCGGCCCGGTGGTGACGGCCGGGGGCCTGGTCTTCATCGGCGCGACCAACTACGACAGTAAGTTCCGCGCGTTCGATGCGGCGACCGGCAAGGTGCTGTGGGAAACGACGCTGCCAGCCGCCGGGAATGCGACGCCCGCTGTTTACGAGGTCGCCGGCAAACAGTTCGTCGTCATCGCCGCCGGCGGTGGCAAGTGGGGCGCACCAAGCGGCGGAAGCTACGTTGCGTTCGCGCTCCCGTAAATCCGTCAAGGCCCTCAAGGGCTAAAGGGCTAAGGGCTGAGGGCTGACGGTGAACGGTGAACGGTGATCGGTCAACCCCGCCTTGATCGCGTCCCGCCCGTTGACGAGCTGCCGGACCGCTTCCGACTGCACGCCGCGCCTGGGCCGCTTCGTGGGCGAAACGGTCGGCGCGCGCGCGATCCTGGGGCGGCAGATGCTCGGCGAGGTGGCGGATGTACCGCTCGCCTTCATCGATTGCCCGGACGGTATTCCACAGCGCATCTTCGATCGCTTCGTTGATGGACGCGAGCAGACTGTCCGCCGAGTAGGCGTGGCCCGTGTGGCAGCGGAAGCGCACGCGTCCCTCCTCCTCGACCTGCAGCAGCACGCCGTGGCATTCCGGGCACGCGTAGGGCGAAGGCGGGCCCAGCTGCTCGACGCCTGCGTCTGCCGGGTTCTCTTCCTTCGCGATCTTCATCTCGATGTTCATCCGCTCCGACACAACGCGGCCTCCTTCGTAGGGTGGAGTGGAGACGACACGCGCGAGCAGGGGAGCAACGGCCTCCAACGGCACGACGTGATCCACCTTCACTTGGTTGATCGCGCTTTGCGGCATGGACGGGTATGCGGCATCCGCCGGGTCCTGGACGATGGCGACGCCTCCGAGTTGCTTGATGGCCCAGAGTCCCGCGGTGCCATCGTCTAGGTTGCCGGTCAGGACCACCCCGACGGCAGCGGGACCATACACCTGGGCCGCCGACCGGAACAGTGGGTCGATGGCCGGCCGGAAGCGGTTCTCGCGCGGGCCCTTCGTCAGGCGCAGCCGGTTGGGCTCGAGCACGATGTGGCGATCGGGGGGCGCCACGTAGATATGGCCGCCCTGCGGTCTCTCACCTCCAGCCACGGCGTGCGCCGGTAAGGGGCCGGCGCGGTCGAGAATGCCGTCGAGCACGCCGGGGGCCTGCGCCGACGTATGCAGGACCACGCAGACAGCAGCCGGGAACCCCGGTGGCATTGCCGCCGCCAGGCGAGTGAGAGCCTCGATGCCTCCGGAAGAGGCGCCAACCACGACGACGCGTGTGACGCTCATGAGCTGCAGCTCGCGGCAGGTGATTCGGTCATCATCCATGCCGCACTTGCAAACCACCGTCCTATACTTTAGGCGCTGGGCGCTGGGCGCTGGGCGCTGGGCGCGGGCGCTGGGCGCTGGGCGCTGGGCGAGGCGCGCACGCCGCCGGTGCGAGGAGAACCCACATGAACGAGGGTCAACAGGGCGCGGGCGGAACGGCGGCGGACCGGGCCAGCACGCCACGCCGCGCCTGGTCGTGGGGCTCGGCGCGTCGGCGGGTGGCATCAAGGCCCTGCAGGAGTTCTTCGTGGGCATGCCGCCGGACAGCGGCGCCGCCTTCGTGGTCGTGCTTCATCTCTCTCCCGAGCACGAAAGCCATCTCGCCGAAGTGCTGCAGGTTGTGACGCGCATGCCGGTTCGGCGCGCCACCGAGACCATCCGGCTCGAGCCGAATCACATCTACGTCATCTCGCCGAACACCAGCCTTCGCCTTGCCGACGGACACCTGACCGTCTCCGACACGCTGCGTCTGGAGGAGCGACGCGCCCCGATCGACATCTTCTTCCGGACGCTCGCCGACACTCATGGTCCCCGGGCGGTATCCGTCGTGCTGTCAGGCACTGGGCCCGACGGATCGAACGGCCTCAAGCGGGTGAACGAACACGGCGGGATCGTGATGGCGCAGGACCCGCGCGAGAGCGAGCACGGCGACATGCCGCGCAACGCGATCGCGACCGGGCTGGTGCATTACGTTTTGCCGGTGGCGGAGATGCCGGCGAGGCTCCTGGCGATGAGTCGGCGCTTGGGCGATGCCCTGCAGGATGGTCCGCAGCCGCCCGCGGACGGAGGCCTCGACGTGCTGCCGGACGTCCTGACGCTGATCAGGCTTTGTACCGGTCACGACTTCTCTCAATACAAGACTGCGACAGTGCTCCGGCGCATCGGCCGGCGGCAGCAGCTGTACGAACTGCCGAGCATCGAGGCGTACTCGGTGTTCCTGCGGGATCACCCGGACGAAGTGCAGGCGCTCCAGCGCGAGCTGCTGATCAGCGTCACGCACTTCTTTCGCGATCCTGAGGCGTTCGCTGTACTCGAGCACACGATCGTGCCGAGGCTGTTCCAGAACAAGTACGCGCAGGACCAGGTGCGGGTCTGGGTTGCCGGCTGTGCAACGGGGGAGGAAGCGTACTCGATCGCCATGCTGCTGGCGGAAGTGGCCGGCGCCTGCGCCGACCCCCCGGTGCTGCAGGTCTTCGCGACCGATCTCGATGCGTCCGCAATCACCGATGCGCGCGAGGGATGCTACAGCCATGCAGATGTGGCCGACGTCTCGCCCGAGCGACTCAGCCGGTTCTTCGTCCGCGAGGGCAACGAGTACAGGGTGCGCCGCCACCTGCGAGAGACGGTCCTGTTTGCGCATCACAACGTGCTCAAGGACCCGCCGTTCTCCCATCTGGACCTGGTGTGCTGCCGCAATCTCCTCATC
>CAVXNR010000038.1:0-38906 GCA_963763095.1 Vicinamibacteria bacterium | reverse complement strand
AGCGATCGTCCGGACCCGCCGGGCTCGAGGCGGATGCGGCGCCAGCTGGATCCATCGAACTCCAGCACGGCCCCGTTGGTGCCGATGTACATCACGCCGCGGCGGTCCTGGAGCATGCTCCAGATTTGGCCCGCGCCGCCGACCTCGGTGGGCCGATACGCGCGAATGAAGGGGCGGCCGTCCTCCGAGTGACGCACGGGGGCGGAGGAGACGGGGGTGGCCGGCGCCAGCGACTGTGCGGTCGCCGTTGCGGACCCGGCGAACATCAGACAGACAAGCACCCAAACGAGTCGCGTCATGCCATCGCTCCAGGAGACAGACCCGGTCTCGCGCAGGAGCGCCATGCTCCGCGGGGAGAATACGTAAAGTTGAGATGTGATTGTAGTGGAATATGGTCACGGCGTGCTGTGACGAGTCGCGTGGAGGCGTATCAGGCCGGCGACGGGGCATATTCTCACGGATACGCGGGGTGCTGTCCGCGGGGACTCGATTCCGCTCCATCGGCTCCACATGTCCGCCGGGACTGAAGTCCCGGCTCCACAGAGGGGCCAAAGCGCAGGCTCACGGTTCGCAGGCTCACAGCCTCCGGGCTCCAGCATTCAGGCCACTCATGACCCTGAACGGCGGGTACGCCTATCGCGATCGGATTGGTCTCGACGGCGTCGGGATGACGGTGCTCGCGTATCTGTCGGCGCGCCATCGGCATTCATCACGCGAGCAATGGCGCGAGCGGTTGGATCGGGGCGAGCTCGAGCTGAATGGGACGACGCTCCGCGCAGGACGTGATTCTCGACGCCGGCGGCACCCTGGTGTGGCACCGCCCGCCCTGGGACGAGCCGGAGGTGCCGAGGCACTACGACCTGCTGCACGAGGACGCATCGCTCGTGGCCGTCATCAAGCCTCGCGGGCTGCCGACGATGGCCGCGGGCGGGTTCCTCGAAGGCACCCTGCTGACCCTCGTGCGCGAACGCTACCCCGAAGCGCGCCCGCTCCACCGGCTCGGACGCCACACGTCCGGCATCGTGCTGTTTGCGAGGACGCACGCGGCGGCCGCGCTGCTCTCGCGCGCATGGCGGGACCATGCTGTCGGTAAACGCTACCGGGCGCTCGGGGCCGGGATCGCGGAGTGGGAGACGCGGGCCATCGAATCCCCGATTGGCCCGGTGGCGCATCCGGTGCTGGGGACGGTCCACGCCGCGTCCTCGACACCGGAAAGCGCGGCACACAGCGTCGCCCACGTGGTTGGGCATCGCGGCGGCATGACGCTCTTCGATGTCGACATCACGACAGGCCGTCCGCACCAGGTGCGCATCCACCTGGCATGCGCCGGCCATCCGCTCGTCGGAGATCCGCTCTACGCGGCAGGAGGAGCGCCTCGCGCCGGAGCCCGGGACTGCCCGGAGATGGAGGGTACCTGCTGCACGCCGCCCGCCTCCGCTTCGTGCACCCGCTCTCGAATGATCCGGTCGAACTGGCTGCGCCGCCGCCAGCGGATCTGTGCACCGACGCCGAGTTGCATGCACTTCAGCGGCCCACCTGCCCATAGTTGCTCTTGATGATGGCGTAGCACTCGGGGCGCGACGGGTGCCGCTTGCCTCGGGGGCCGAACCGGATAGAACTCATCGCCATGCGTCCCACGTTGTCTCTGCTGGTGTTCTTCACGGTCACGGCGTTCGCGGCGGACTGGGCCCACTATGGCGGCGGGCCCGAGCAGATGCGCTACTCGCCGCTGACGCAGATCACCCGGGAGAACGTCGGCCGCCTGCAACCCGCCTGGACGTACGACACCGGCGACGCATTCCCAGGCTCCGAGATGCAGTGCCAGCCCGTCGTCGCCCGGGGGGTGCTCTACGCGACCTCGCCGAAGCTGCGGGTCTTCGCGCTCGATGCGGCGACGGGACAGATGAAGTGGAGCTTCGATCCGAACAAGGATGCGAAGAGCCCTACGCGGACGCGCATCCGCGGGTTGATGTACTGGGAGCGCGGCGACGCGCGGCGCATCTACTTCGGCGCGCGGCACTGGCTCTACGCGCTCGACGCGCACACGGGCGAGCCGGTGGCGGGGTTCGGACAGGACGGCCGCATCGATCTGCGCGAGGGCTTCGCCGGACGCGATCCGCGCACGCTCAACGTCGGCGTGAACACGCCCGGCGTGTTCTACGGCGACCTCCTGATTCTCGGATCGATCGTACCGGAAGGGCTCCCCTCGGCGCCGGGTGACATTCGCGCGTTCAACGTCGACACCGGCCGGCAGCAGTGGGCGTTCCACACGATCCCGCACCCCGGCGAGCCCGGCTACGAGACGTGGCCGAAGGACGCCTGGAAATACACCGGCGGCGCCAACGCCTGGGCCGGCGTCGCACTCGACGAGAAGCGCGGTCTCGTCTACGCCTCGACGGGATCCGCGGCCTACGATTTCTACGGCGGCAACCGGCACGGCGACAACCTGTACGCGAACACCATCCTCTGCCTCCGCGCGGCAACGGGTGAACGCGTGTGGCACTTCCAGGGCGTGAAGCACGATATCTGGGATCGCGACTTCCCGGCGCCTCCGTCGCTCGTGACGATTACGCGGAACGGCGCCCGGATCGACGTGGTCGCCCAGATCGCCAAGAACGGGTGGACGTACGTCCTCGATCGCGACACGGGCACACCGGTCTTCCCGATGCAGGAGGTGAAGGTACCCGTCTCCGAGGTGCCGGGCGAGCGCGCGTCCGCCACGCAGGTGCTGCCCACCCTGCCGCCGCCGTTCACGCGGCAGGTGTTCACCGAGGACATGATCACGACCCGAACGCCGGCCGCGCACGCGGCGGTACGCGAGGCGTGGCTGAAGCTGCGCAAGCGCGGCGAGTTCGACCCGCCGAGCCTGCAGGGCACCATCCTGTTTCCGGGCATGGACGGCGGCGGCGAGTGGGGCGGCACGGCCTACGACCCGAACGCCGGCCTGCTGTACGTCAACGCGAACGAGATGGCCTGGACGGTCAAGCTGGCCGAGCGGAAGATGCCCGACGGCGAGCGGGTGAGCGGCAAGGTCCTCTACCAGCGGTATTGCACGTCCTGTCATCGCGCGGACCTGCGGGGCAACCCGCCGGAGTTCCCGTCGCTCGTCGGCATTGGCGCGCGCCGCAACGTCGACGAGATCGCCGAGATCGTGCGCGAGGGCGGCGGCCGCATGCCCGGCTACAAGCAGCTGCACGGCGCGGTGCGGCGCGCGATCGTGGAGTACGTGATGAGCGGACGCTCCGTGATGGTCCGGGCCGACAGGCCCTCGCCGTTCGACGTGCCGTACACACTCGACGGCGACATCCGGTTCACCGACCCGGATGGCTTCCCCGCGATCACGCCGCCCTGGGGCACGCTGACAGCAATCGACCTGAACAAGGCCGCCATCGCCTGGCAGGTGCCGCTCGGCGAGATGCCGGGGTCCGGTCTCAAGAACACCGGCAGCGAGAACTACGGCGGCCCGGTGGTGACGGCCGGGGGCCTGGTCTTCATCGGCGCGACCAACTACGACAGTAAGTTCCGCGCGTTCGATGCGGCGACTGGCAAGGTGCTGTGGGAAACGACGCTGCCAGCCGCCGGGAATGCGACGCCCGCTGTTTACGAGGTCGCCGGCAAACAGTTCGTCGTCATTGCCGCCGGCGGTGGCAAGTGGGGCGCACCAAGCGGCGGAAGCTACGTTGCGTTCGCGCTCCCGTAAATCCGTCAAGGCCCTCAAGGGCTAAAGGCTAAGGGCTGACGGCTGAGGGCTGACGGTAAACGGTGAACGGTGAACGGTCGATCACCCCGCCTTGATCGCCTCCCGCCCGTTGACCAGCTGCCGGACCGCCTCCGACTGCCGCCGCGCCTGGGCCGCTTCGTGGGCGAAACGCTCGGCGCGTGCGCGATCCTGGGGCGGCAGATGCTCGGCGAGGTGGCGGATGTACCGCTCGCCTTCGTCGATTGCCCGGACGGTGTTCCACAGCGCATCCTCGATCGCTTCGTTGATGGCCGCGAGCAGGCTGTCTGCCGAGTAGGCGTGGCCCGTGTGGCAGCGGAAGCGCACGCGTCCCTCCTCCTCGACCTGCAGCAGCACGCCGTGGCATTCCGGGCACGCGTAGGGCGAAGGCGGGCCCAGCTGCTCGACGCCTGCGTCTGCCGGGTTCTCTTCCTTCGCGATCTTCATCTCGATGTTCATCCGCTCCGACACAACGCGGCCTCCTTCGTAGGGTGGAGTGGAGACGACACGCGCGAGCAGGGGAGCAACGGCCTGCAGCGGCACGACGTGGTCCACCTTCACGTGGTTGATCGCGCTTTGCGGCATGGACGGGTATGCGGCATCCGCCGGGTCCTGGACGATGGCCACGCCTCCGAGTTGCTTGATGGCCCAGAGTCCCGCGGTGCCATCGTCGAGGTTGCCGGTCAGGACCACCCCGACGGCAGCGGGACCATACACCTGGGCCGCGGACCGGAACAGCGGGTCGATGGCCGGCCGGAAGCGGTTCTCGCGCGGGCCCTTCGTCAGGCGCAGCCGGTTGGGCTCGAGCACGATGTGGCGATCGGGAGGCGCCACGTAGATATGGCCGCCCTGCGGTCTCTCACCTCCAGCCACGGCGTGCGCCGGTAAGGGGCCGGCGCGGTCGAGAATGCCGTCGAGCACGCCGGGGGACTGCGCCGACGTATGCAGGACCACACAGACAGCAGCCGGGAACTCCGGTGGCATTGCCGCCGCCAGGCGAGTGAGAGCCTCGATGCCTCCGGAAGAGGCGCCAACCACGACGACGCGTGTGACACTCATGAGCTGCAGCTCGCGGCAGGTGATTCGGTCATCATCGATGCCGCACTTGCAAACCACCGTCCTATACTTTAGGCGCTGGGCGCTGGGCGCTGGGCGCTGGGCGCTGGGCGCTGGGCGCTGGGCGCTGGGCGCTGGGCGAGAGGCGCGCACGCCGCCGGTGCGAGGAGAACCCACATGAACGAGCGTCAACGAGGGCGCGGGCGGCGAACGGCGGCGGACCGGGCCAGCACGCCACGCCGCGCCTGGTCGTGGGGCTCGGCGCGTCGGCGGGTGGCATCAAGGCCCTGCAGGAGTTCTTCGTGGGCATGCCGCCGGACAGCGGCGCCGCCTTCGTGGTCGTGCTTCATCTCTCTCCCGAGCACGAAAGCCATCTCGCCGAAGTGCTGCAGGTTGTGACGCGCATGCCGGTTCGGCGCGCGACCGAGACCATCCGGCTCGAGCCGAATCACATCTACGTCATCTCGCCGAACACCAGCCTTCGCCTTGCCGACGGACACCTGACCGTCTCCGACACGCTGCGTCTGGAGGAGCGACGCGCCCCGATCGACATCTTCTTCCGGACGCTCGCCGACACCCATGGTCCCCGCGCGGTATCCATCGTGCTGTCAGGCACCGGGCCCGACGGATCGAACGGCCTCAAGCGGGTGAACGAACACGGCGGGATCGTCATGGCGCAGGACCCGCGCGAGAGCGAGCACGACGACATGCCGCGCAACGCGATCGCGACCGGGCTGGTGCATTACGTTCTGCCGGTGGCGGAGATGCCGGCGAGGCTCCTGGCGATGAGTCGGCGCATGGGCGATGCCCTGCAGGATGCTCCGCAGCCGCCCGCGGACGGAGGCCTCGACGTGCTGCCGGACGTCCTGACGCTGATCAGGCTTCGTACCGGTCACGACTTCTCTCAATACAAGACTGCGACAGTGCTCCGGCGCATCGGCCGGCGGCAGCAGCTGTACGAACTGCCGAGCATCGAGGCGTACTCGGTGTTCCTGCGGGATCACCCGGACGAAGTTCAGGCGCTCCAGCGCGAGCTGCTGATCAGCGTCACGCACTTCTTTCGCGATCCTGAGGCGTTCGCTGTACTCGAGCACACGATCGTGCCGAGGCTGTTCCAGAACAAGTACGCGCAGGACCAGGTGCGGGTGTGGGTTGCCGGCTGTGCAACGGGGGAGGAAGCGTACTCGATCGCCATGCTGCTGGCGGAAGTGGCCGGCGCCTGCGCCGACCCCCCGGTGCTGCAGGTCTTCGCGACCGATCTCGACGCGTCCGCAATCACCGATGCGCGCGAGGGATGCTACAGCCATGCAGATGTGGCCGACGTCTCGCCCGAGCGACTCCGCCGGTTCTTCGTCCGCGAGGGCAACGAGTACAGGGTGCGCCGCCACCTGCGAGAGACGGTCCTGTTTGCGCATCACAACGTGCTCAAGGACCCGCCGTTCTCCCATCTGGACCTGGTGTGCTGCCGCAATCTCCTCATCTATTTGAACCGGCACGCCCAGGCGCGCGCCGTCCAGACGTTCCAGTATGCGCTTCGCCCCGGCGGCTATCTGTTTCTTGGCAACTCGGAGTCGCCGGAAGGAATGCACGACCTGTTCGCGACAATCGACAAGGACGCGCACATCTACGAGGCGCGAATGGTCGCGGCTCGCCCGTTCTCGCTCGCGCCGCAGGCGTTCACACCGGTGCAGCGGCAGGTACTGCCTCCGCCTGCAGCGCCCTCGCCGCGGCTTTCCGACCGGCTGTCGAACGCGGACCTCCACCTCCGCCTCCTCGAGCATTACGCGCCGCCATCAATCGTTGTGACCGAGGAGCACCAGGTGGTGCATGTGTCCGAGCACGCCGCCCAGTACCTGCAGATCACCGGCGGTGATCTCTCGCGTGACCTGATGCGGCTGGTCAGGCCCGAGCTGCGGGTTGAACTGCGGACAGCGCTGTTCCGTGCGCGCCGCGACCATGTGAACGTGGAGGTCGCAGGTATAGAGGTCACGATCGACGGCCAGTCTCGCCGAATCGACCTCGGCGTGCGGCCCATCCTCGACCAGGAAGAGCCCGCGCGCGGCTTCTTCCTCGTCCTGTTCCGGGAACAGGATGCGTCGGATGCGGGCACGGTCGCGCCGCCGACCGTGCAGCTCTCTGGCCCGCTCACGACGGAAACGGCGCAGCAGCTGGAAGACGAGCTGCAGCGGTTGAAGGCGCAGCTTCGGGCCACCATCGAGCAGGTACGAAACCCAGGTCGAGGAGGCGAAGGCGTCGAACGAAGAACTGCAGGCGACGAACGAAGAGCTCCGGTCTGCCGCCGAGGAGCTCGAGACGAGCAAGGAGGAGCTGCAATCGGTCAACGAGGAGCTCACGACCGTCAACCAGGAGCTGAAGATCAAGATCGAGGAGCTGGCGGTCACGAACAACAACTTCCAGAACCTGATCAACTCGACCGAGATCGGCACGATCTTCCTCGATCGACTGCTTCGCGTGAAGCTCTCGACCCCCCGGGTCCGGGATATATTCAACCTCCTGCCGCTCGACGCCGGGCGCCCGCTCTCCGACATCACGAGCAACCTGGTCGACGACCAGCTGAAGGAAGACGCCGAGCAGGTGTTGCAGCACCTCCAGACCGTCGAACGGGAGGTGCGGACGCGGCAGGGCCGCTGGTATCTCACCCGAGTGCTGCCGTACCGGACGACCCAGGACCGAATCGAGGGCGTAGTCATGACGTTTCTCGATGTCACCGAGCGCCGTCACGCCGAGTCGCTCGTGCGCGCGAGCGAGGAGCGCCTGAGGCTGCTCATCGACAGCGTCAAGGACTACGCGATTTTCACGATCGCCCCGGACGGCGCTGGTGGCCTCCTGGAACGCGGGCGCCCAGCGCGTGTTCGGCTACACGGAAGCCGAAATCGTCGGGCAGCCGGTCGACACGCTGTTCACGCCAGAGGATCGCGAACGCGGTGTGCCACAGCAGGAGCGTGAGATCGCGCGTACAGAGGGCCGGGCCGTGGACGAGCGGTGGCATGTGCGCAAGGACGGCACGTTGCTGTTCTGCAGCGGCGTGACGACGCCGCTCGGGGACGCCGAGCGGAGGGGCTACGCCAAGGTCGCGCGCGACCTGACCATCAGCCGGGAGAACGAGGTGGCGTTGAAGCGCGCCCGAGCCGAGCTCGAAGAGCGCGTGCGCCAGATGCGCGACCTGGAGCTCCAGGTCGAAGAACGCATCGGAGGCGAGCGGCGGGTCAGCAGCCTCGTTCGACGGCTGGTGACCGCGCAGGAAGACGAACGGGCACGCATCGCGCGCGACATGCACGACCTCGTCGGGCAGCAGCTCACGGCGCTTCGACTCTCGCTCGAGCGTCACGAGTCCCGCTGTTTGGCAACGCTCGGCAATGACGGCGATCTCACACGGGCCCGCAGCATCGTGCAGGAGATCGACGACCAGCTCGACTTCCTCGCGTGGGAGCTCCGCCCCGCGGCCCTCGACGACCTCGGTCTCGGCGTCGCGCTGTCACGCTACGTGCAGAGCTGGTCGGCGCACCACGGTGTGCGCGCCGAATTCCGCGCCGTCGGCATCGAGCGCGAGCGGCTCGGGCCTGCCACGGAGACGACCTTCTATCGCATTGCGCAGGAGGCGTTGAACAACGCCGCGAAGCACGCCACGGCCAGCCGTGTCGATGTCATCGTCGAGCGCCGTGATGGCGAGGCCGTGCTCGTCATCGAGGATGACGGCGTCGGGTTCGAGCCCCTGGAGAAGGACCGGAGCGGCAGCGGCATGGGGCTGATCGGCATGCGTGAGCGCGCGGCCCTGATTGGGGCCACGCTCCTGGTCGAGTCGTCACCGGGCGAAGGGACGACCGTGTTCGTGCGGCAGAGCACGGTGGATGCGGCCGGCACCCCCGATGTCTGAACAGTTCAAGCCTCTGCGGATCGTGCTCGCGGACGATCACGCGACGGTGCGGCAGGGACTGCGGCTCTTGATCGACGGGCAACCCGACATGACCGTCGTTGCCGAGGCCGGCGACGGGCAGAGTGCCATCGCCGCCGTGAACAGTTCACACCGGACGTCGTCGTGATGGACATTTCGATGCCAGGCGTCAACGGGCTGAATGCGACGCGCCTGCTGAAGGAGATGCACTCCGAGAGCCGGGTCGTGGCGCTCACGCGCTACAGCGACGATGCGTATCTGCAGGAGTTGTTGCGGGCGGGGGTCGCGGGCTACGTGCTGAAACAGAGCTCCTCGACCGAACTTCTGCAGGCCATCCGCGCGGCAGCGGGCGGCGGGCATTACCTCGACTCAACGGTCACGGGCCGGGTGACGAACGGCTTTCTCGCGCGTGACGGGCGGAAGGCGCGGCAGGCGCAGCCTTCCATCACAGACAGGGAAGCGGAGGTGCTCCGCCTGATCGCGAGGGGCTACAGCAACAAGGAAATCGCGGTGCAGCTCGATCTCAGCGTCAAGACGGTCGAGGTGCACAAGGCGAACGGGATGCGGAAGCTCGGGTTTCGTGGACGAATCGATATCGTCCGGTTCGCCATCCTTCAGGGTTGGATGCAGGATGGGTAGAAACACCGGTCCTGATTGTCCCGAGAGCCTAGGTGTTTCCCCTAATACTCAGGTGGCGTCTTCCCGATACCGCCGGGTCTCCACGGATGCCACACTCGCTGGATGGCGAACGAATTCTGGTCATCCGGCGCCCGACTCCGGAGCCGGCGATGAGCGCCTTGGGCCGTCGGCCGCTCGTCCTCATTGGCGAACCCAACGACGATGCGCGCGGGATGCTCGCGCTTCTGCTCGACGCGGCTGGTTACGACACGGCCGAGTGCGATGGCGGCGAGGCCTCGATCGCTCATGTACAACGACTCACGCCTGACGTGATGCTGCTCTCGACCACGAGCTGGGGCGACACGCTGAGGGTGGCCAGAACGCTCCGTGACTCTGACTCCACGCGGAGCACACAGGTGATCCTGCTCACCGGACATGGAGATCCGGAATACCGCAGGCACGCATTCGAGGCCGGCTGCAAGGCCTGTCTGCTGAAGCCGGTCGACATCAACCAGCTGGTCACCGAGATCTCACGCCTCACCGCAGGCGTCCGCGCATCCTCGTCTTCACTCATCAACCGGAGACATGCGTCGGCTGACGCCCGGCAGTTCGTGCAGGCCTGCTGCAACTCGATCGAGTCGGCCAAAGCGGCGCTCGACCATGCCCGAAAGGTATCCGCCCGGGCGGAGAAACAGGTGGAGCGCGCGAACCTGATTCTGCTGCGCGTCGGCAACCGTCCCGCAGGGTCCCGCCGGTAGACGCCAGGCCGACGCCGTTCTGCAGGGCTGAAGCCCTGCCCCACATGATTCCGCGCTCTGCAGGGAAGCCCTGCCCCACATGATTCGGTGCTCTGCAGGGCTGAAGCCCTGCGCCACATGATTCGCTCTGCAGGGCTGAAGCCCTGCCCCACGTGTCTCCGCTCGTGCGGGCTGACACGCTGCTCCATCTGATTCGGCATTGACCGCGTGAGGCGCGCGTGATGTGATCTGGCGAGCGTCGTGCATGGCCGTCGATGGCGGCTATCAGGTCCGCCAGCCACTCCAGCATCGAGCCGCGGACGATGAGCCAACAAGACGAGCTGCCCAGGCGCCTCTCGGTCGAAGTTCTCGAGCTCGAAGTCCTGATCGCGGAGATGGAGCGCGAGCAGCGCTCGCTGGCCGAGCACGTCACCGAACTGCGCGCGCTGCTGACGCACCTGCGCGAGATTCAGTCCCAGCTGTCCCCGTCGCGCACGCTCCATCACTGACCGCCGGATTCCTCACAGGGCACGTTTCGCGGCTGCCCGCAGGGCGCCAGCCGCGCCACCCAGCCGCCGCCTGGCGCCATCCGGATCGGGAGCGTGTCGGCGCGTGTCACCGTCCGCTGGTCCCTGCGCCAGTCGGACGCGTAGCGTGCGGCGTTGGGCCCATCCTGCCACGCTTCTGCCGTGAACGATCCCTCCGGCAGGAAACCGAGCGACAGACTCAACTCCCGAGGCGTCCAGTCGGTCATCGCGCCGGCCCACCACGTGCCGTCGGCGGCTTGCCGCAGGATCATGATGTAGTCGGCGATGCGGCCGTCCAGCACGCGCGTGTCGTTCCAGAGGGTGGGAATGGCCGCCAGGAACTGCGTGAACATCGGCTCGCGCTCGTAGTCCGAGACGTTGCCGCCCATCTTCGCGTAGGGGCTCTCGTACAGCAGGTACATCGCCGCCTGGTGCATGCGCGTGCCCTGCGTCATCGGCAAGGGGCCGAGCGGCCGAAAGCTTTCGCGTTGCGCGTTGCGCATGTGCCCCGGCTCATAGTCGATGGCGCCGGCGACACCGCGGATGAACGGAAGCGTCACCTCGTACTCCGGCGTGAGCACCTCGGACCACTTGTGGTACTCGGAGGCGATGACGGCTTCGCGGGTCGCGGCATTCGGCAGGCGGCGCTCGAGACCGGTCGGCTTGAAGGCGCCGTGAAAGTTGGTCACCAGGCGGCGCTTTGCAGCCTCCCGCACCACGCGTTCATAGAACCCGACCGTCCGCTGGTCGTCCCGATCCATGAAGTCGACCATCACACCGGTGGCGCCCCACTCCTGCAATTGATCGAGCACGGCGTTCATGTTGCGGTCGACTGCAAGGGCCGATGTCCAGAGCACCACACCGAGGCCCTTGCCGCGGGCCTCGCGCACGAGGGCCGGCACGTCGAGCCCGGGCGTGACCGAGAGCGGGTCACCGACCTTCGACCAGCCCGCGTCGAAGAACAGGTACCCCGTCCCGAACCTGACGGCGAAGTCGATGTAGTGGCGATAGGTCGCGGTGTTCAGGCCCGCTTCGAACGGGACGTCGTAGAGGATGTTGTCCCACAGCCACTCGGACTGGCTCTTGCCGGGTCGCAGCCACGTCCAGTCGCCGGGCTCGGTCGTACCGCCGAGGCGATACACGATGTCGTTCGCGGGCAGGTCGGCATCACGATCGGCGATGGCGAGGACACGCCATGGATAGGCGCGGCGCCCGTTCGTTTCCGCGATATAGCCGGCGCGCTGCACGACGACCGCCTGCGGGTACTCGCTTCCGATCACCTTCTCCGCGAGGGGAAAGGGGGCAAACAGCCCGTCGAGCCCTGGAGCGTCCTGCGAGGCGCGGAGCCACATGCCCGGGTAGTCGATCAGATCGGCCTCGGTGATCAGCACCTTCGGCCGCTTGGCGCCGGAGTCGACCAGCACGGGAAGGAACGCCTGGCCGATCGGCGGGGAAGTCGCGGAGCGGCCGCACCGTGTACGGTTCCTCGAAGCTGGTATGGAAGCAGTCGATGCCGTTCTTCGCGGACTTGGCGCAGTCGGCCAGCGGCGCGTACAGGGTCGGGTCGCCGGGAAATCGCAGCCGGACGATCTCGTGGTCGACGCGCACCGTTCGTTCGAGCGCCGTGACTCAACCGGTACGCGATCCCGTCGTCGTACGCGCGCACCGTCAGGCCTAACCCGTCGTCCAGCGTGACGATGACCTCGCCGTAGCGGTCTCGAACGAGCCGCCGCCGTGCGTAGAACACGGACTGTATGGTGTTGTCCGCATGGGAGTGGCGGACATCGCGAACGGTGCCTGCCCCGAGCGTCAGGCCATCGACGACGAGGCCCACCGCGGAGGGTGCGAGCAGAGGGCGTCCATCGCGCGTGGCGGAAAGGCGGACGGATCCACCCGCCTCGATTGACACGATCGTGCGTTCGTCCGGTGAGCGGACGGCGATCGGGGCCGGCGTCGCCCGCCTGCTGGTGTGCCGTGGTCCCGGCGACGCCGAGCGCGAGCAGGCACAGGGCGTGCGATATCGTCCGTCTCATGTTGCGGGCCCCGTCCTGCCGTTGGACTGTGGGCGTCTACAGACCACTAGAATAGGTCAACCGCGAACCACCCGCACCGGCCACCTGGGAGTAGTAGGGCTGTGACCGCCGAAGAACGCCGACTCGAGGAATCGCGCAATCGCCGTGTGAACTGGCAGCGGTGGGGCCCGTACGTGAGCGAACGCGCGTGGGGCACGGTGCGCGAGGACTACAGCGAGCACGGCGACGCCTGGAACTACCTGCCGCACGATCACGCGCGCTCACGCGCGTACCGATGGAACGAGGACGGGCTCGCGGGCATCTGCGACCGCCATCAGCGGGTCTGCTTCGCGCTTGCGCTTGTGGAACGAGCGCGACCCTATACTCAAGGAGCGCCTTTTTGGCCTGTCTGGCCCGGAGGGCAACCACGGCGAGGACGTGAAGGAGTACTACTTCTACCTCGACAGCACTCCGACGCACTCCTACATGAAGTACCTCTACAAATACCCTGCAGCGTGAGTTCCCGTACCGTCAGCTCGTCGACGAGAACAGGCGCCGGAGCAAGGAGGAACGCGAGTTCGAACTGGTGAACACAGGCGTGTTCGATGGGCGATCGCTACTTCGACGTGTTCGTCGAGTACGCCAAGGTGGACAGCGAGGACCTGCTGGCGAAGATCACGGTCGTGAACCGCGGGCCGGATCCTGCACCGCTTCAGGTGCTGCCGACCATCTGGTTTCAGAAACACGTGGTCATGGGACGCCGAGGCGACTCGTCCCCTGATGCACCAGGCAGCGCATTCGCCCGGCGCCGGCAGCGCAACGATCGCGCTCGAGCACCCGGAACTCGGCAGCCGGTGGCTGTACTGCGCGGGTGCGCCGGACCTGCTCTACACCGAGAACGAGACGAACACCGCACGCGTGTTCGGACACGCGAATGGCGCGCGCTACTTCAAGGACGGGTTCCACGAAGCCGTCGTGAACGGCCTGAGGGATCGGGTCAACCCCGCGCAGATCGGCTCGCGCGCCGCCGCGCACTACCGGCTCACGGTACCCGCGGGGAGCTCGACGACCGTGTTGCTGCGCTTCAGCGACAAAGGTCCCGATGTCCTCGGGAATCCGTTCGAGGACGCGAATGCGATTGTCGAGCAGCGGCGGCAGGAAGCAGACGAATTCTACGGCACCGTGATTCCGGCCGATCTGAGTCAGGACGCGCGTGCCGTCATGCGCCAGGCACTTGGCGGCCTGCTCTGGTCCAAGCAGTTCTATCACTACACCGTGCGGGATTGGCTCGAGGGCGACCCCTTGCAGCCGCCGCCTCCCGCCTCACGTCTGAACGGCCGGAACTCGGAATGGCCTCAGCTGTACAACGCTGACGTGATCTCGATGCCGGACAAGTGGGAGTACCCGTGGTACGCGGCGTGGGACCTGGCGTTCCACACGGTGCCGCTGGCGCTCGTTGATTCCGAGTTCGCCAAGGAGCAGCTCACGCTGTTGCTGCGCGAGTGGTACATGCACCCGAACGGCCAGCTGCCCGCGTACGAGTGGGCATTCGGGGACGTGAACCCGCCGGTGCATGCGTGGGCGGTGTGGCGGGTGTACAAGATCGAGAAGAAACGTCGCGGCGTTGGCGACCGCGGCTTCCTGGCGCGCGCGTTCCACAAGCTGCTGCTCAACTTCACGTGGTGGGTGAACCGCAAGGACGCCGAAGGCAACAACGTCTTCGAAGGCGGGTTCCTCGGGCTCGACAACATTGGTGTCTTCGACCGGTCACGACCGATGCCGATGGGCGGGCACCTGGAACAATCCGACGGGACGAGCTGGATGGCGATGTACTGCCTGAATCTGCTGGCCATCGCCTTGGAACTGGCATCCGAGGACCCCGTCTACGAGGATGTCGCCAGCAAGTTCTGGGAGCACTTCATCTACATTGCCCACGCGATGACCGATCTCGGGAGCGAGGGCTTCGAGATGTGGGACGACGAGGACGGGTTCTTCTACGACGTGCTGCACCTGCCCGACGGAACACGGTACCCGCTCAAAGTGCGGTCGATGGTGGGCTTGATTCCGCTCTTTGCCGTGGAGACGCTCGAGCCCGAGATGCTCGCGAAGCTCCCGGGCTTTTCGAAGCGTCTCAACTGGTTCGTCGAGCATCGGCCCGACCTCACCGCGAAACATCGCGTGCACGCGAACACCGGGCCACGGTGCGCGGCGGCTGCTCGCCATCGTGGACGGCTCCACGCCTCGAGCGCGTGCTGCGGGTGATGCTCGACGAGCGGGAGTTCCTGTCACCGTACGGCATCCGCGCGCTGTCGCGACGACACAAGGACCAGCCGTACCGCCTGGAGGTGGACGGCGTCGAGCACCGCGTCGCCTATGAGCCGGCGGAGTCGACCAGCGGCCTCTTCGGCGGCAATTCCAACTGGCGGGGGCCAATCTGGTTTCCCGTGAATTACCTCATCATCGAATCGCTCCAGAAGTTCCACCACTATCTCGGTGACTCGTTCACGGTGGAGTGTCCCACCGGCTCGGGCCATCGGCTCACGCTGGACCACGTCGCGGCGGAGCTCTCCACGGCGGCTCTCGAGCATCTTCCTGCCAGCGGAGGACGGCCGGCGGCCCGTGTTCGGAAGCGTCGAGCAGTTCCAGCGCGATCCGCACTGGAATACCTACATCCCGTTCCACGAGTACTTCCACGGGGACGATGGCAGCGGGGTTGGAGCGAGTCATCAAACGGGATGGAGCGGGCTTGTCGCCAAGCTGCTGCAGCAGAGCGGTGAACCCGGTCGCGACTCCGGCTTGAACCCGCCATCCGAGATGCGACGTGAGCGACCCTGAGCAGCCGGCGGGCGATCCGTGGATGTGGCACATGCGGGGCGGGGACTTCGCACGAGCCTGGGAGATCAGCGACGCGATACTGCGGTCGCGCCGCGGCGCGCCGTGCTGGCACCTTCCGAGGCACGAGCAGGCCCTCTGGGATGGCACCCCGGTGGACGGCCGCATCGTGCTCGTCAGGTGTTATCACGGGCTCGGCGACACCATTCAGTTCGCGCGCTACCTGCCGCTCCTCCGGCAGCGTGCGGCGCACGTCATCCTGTGGGCGCAGGCGCCGCTGATCCCGCTGCTCCAGACGGTCGACCCTGGCATCGAGATCCTGCCGTTGCACGACGGCGATCCGGCAGTGGCATACGACGTCGACCTGGAGATCATGGAGCTCGGGCACGTGTTCCGCAGCACCCTGGAGACGCTGCCACGAGAGGTGCCGTACATCCACGTCGAGCCCGCGCCGCTGTCACGCGAGATCCATGCCCAGAGTGGGGCTGGTGTGGAGAGCGGGTGATTGGGCCGAGCATCGATCCGATACCGTTCGACCAGCTCGAAGCCCTGGTCGCGCTCGCCGGTCGACTGGTACGTGCTGCAGGGGCATCCGGGTCTTGCGGAGCGACCCGCGGGGTTCGGCACCGTGGCGGGGGAGCGGGACCTGGTGGAGCTGGCGCGGGTGATGCGCGCGCTCGATCTCGTGATCACCGTTGACTCGATGGCGGCCCATCTCGCCGGAGCGCTGGCCGTGCCGGTGTGGACACTGCTGCACGCCGCGTGCGACTGGCGCTGGATGGCCGGTCGCGACGACAGCCCGTGGTATCCGACGATGCGGTTGTTCCGGCAGGAGCGGGACGGGCACTGGGAAGAGGTCGTTGCGCGGGTGGCTGAGGAGTTGCGCCGCGCTTATGGCAACGCGCGTGCCCGGGGCGCTTCGGCCCCAGGCCCACGCTGACACCGCGGACAGTGGCACCCCGCGGCTTCGAGCGACCGGGCACGTGTCGGTCTTGCGGTAGACTCTGAATGGCGGCCGTCACCAGCGCCACGCGATGCCGCCCGCTGGGGGCGGTTCGACGCGGCGCGGACCTGTCTCGCGTCCACGTCGATGTTGTTCACTGAAGGCACTCGCCTGGGGCCCTACGAGATCACCGCGCCGATCGGCGCCGGGGGCATGGGCGAGGTCTACAAGGCCCACGACACGCGCCTCGATCGTACGGTCGCGATCAAGGTGCTGCCGTCGACGCTCGTCGGCGACGCGCACGCGCGTCAGCGCTTCGCTCGCGAGGCGCGCGCCATCGCGGCCCTCAGCCACCCGCACATCTGTCCCGCTGTTCGACATCGGCCACCAGGACGGCGCCGATTACCTGGTCATGGAGTTCCTCGAAGGCGAGTCGCTGGCCGACCGCCTTGCGCGGAGCCGCCTGCCGCTCGAGCAGGCCCTCCGATTCGGCATCGAGATCTCCGAAGCGCTGGCGGCGGCCCACGCAGCGCGGCATCGTGCACCGCGACCTCAAGCCCGGCAACGTCATCATCACCAGGACCGGGGCGAAGCTGCTCGACTTCGGCCTGGCGAAACCGCGCCTCGAGGCGCCGTCGGGCCTGTCGGATGTGGCGACGCAGCAGCCGATCACCGGTGCGGGCGCGATGACCGGCACGCTGCAGTACATGTCGCCGGAGCAGGTCGAGGGACGCGAGGCCGACACGCGCAGCGACATCTTTGCGCTGGGCGTGATGATTTACGAGATGGTGACGAGCCGCCGGCCCTTCGAGGGGCGCTCGCAAGCCGCACTCGTCGCCGCGATCCTCTACGCCGACCCTCCCGCGCCGGCCTCCAGCGTCCCCGCGCTGACACCGGCGTTCGACTACTTCGTCCGGTCCTGCCT
Source organism: Vicinamibacteria bacterium (assembly GCA_963763095.1). GTDB lineage: Bacteria > Acidobacteriota > Vicinamibacteria > Vicinamibacterales > JAENWD01 > CAVUCH01. The sequence continues at coordinate 21,625 of CAVXNR010000038.1, read as the reverse complement.
GTGCAAGAACCCGGATGACCGCTGGCAGTCGGCGCACGATGTGCTGCTCGAGCTGCGCTGGCTCGAGCAGGAGCGGGCGCTCGCCACGCCTCCCGCCCCGGCGCCTGCGGCCCGGCGGACGAGTGTCGGCCTGATCGCCGCATTGGCGCTTGCGCTCGTCGCGCTCGCCGCGATGGCGCTGATCATGCGGTCGACGCCGGCCCCGCCAGCAGGGCACCGTGCGCGTTTCGACGTCGCGCTGCCGGACGCGCTCGGATTCGACTGGCCCGACTGGCCCGTGGTGTCGCCGAGCGGCGAGCAACTGGTGTTCACGGCGCGTCTGCAGGGCAAGCGGCAGCTGTGGATGCGTTCGCTCGATGGCAGCGTCCAGCCGCTGCCCGACACCGAAGGGGCGACCTTTCCGTTCTGGTCCCCAGACAGCCGTCGTGTCGCCTTCTTCTCGGGAGGCAAGCTGAAGCGCGTGGATGTCGCCGGCGGCCCGGTGACCGTGCTCGGCGACGCGTACAGCGTCAGCCGCGGGGCGTGGGGCCCGAACGGCACCATCCTCTTTGCGCCGCGGTCGAGCGCCGCAATCTACGCGGTGGACGAAGGCGGCGGATCTCCGCGTGCCGTGACCCGGCTGGATCCCGCACAGGGCGAAACGGGGCACCAGTTTCCGCGTTTCCTGCCCGGCGGCCGCAACTTCCTGTTCGCCGCGGCCGGCCGCCAGCCCGGCGTGTACGCGGCATCGCTCGACCGCCCCGGCGTCAAACGGATCTCGCGCACGTTCACCGCCACCTCGTATGTCGCACCGGGATACCTGCTCTTCAGCCGCGGACGCAGCCTCATGGCACAGCCGTTCGACGCGGGGAAGCTCGAGCCGCAGGGAAACCCCGTGGCGATCGCAGACCCGGTCTCAGGCGGCGCCTTCTCCGCATCCGACGATGGAACGCTCGTGTTCCGGCCGGGAGGCGGCAGCCAGAACGATCTCGTCTGGATCAGCCGCGAGGGTAACCGTCTGCGGACACTCGGCGCACCCGCGCACGCGCAGCAGGTCGTGCTCTCCCCGAGTGGCCGCCGGGCGGCGGTGCAGCGCATGGATACGGACACGGGCAACGCGGACCTGTGGGTCGTCGATCTCGACACCGCCATCGCCTCGCGCCTGACGCTCGATCCGGCGATGGACGGCGACCCCGCCTGGTCGCCCGACGAGCGAAGCCTGGCGTTCACGTCGTACCGCACAGGCAAAGGAGTCGTGTGGTTGTGGGACTTCGTGTCAGGACGCGAGTCGCCGCTGTTTGATCTCGCCGCGCCTCCGAACGAGACCAGTTCGGGGAGCGCCGGCACGGCCGAACCGACCTCGCTCGCGCCGGCGCGCATTCCTGAGGGCGTCGCCGTCGACGACTGGACGCGCGACGGGCAATATCTGGTCGTGCGGAGCTTCGGGCGCGCGGTCTTCGCCGTCCCACTCTCCGGTGAGCGCACGGCGCGGATGCTCGCCGACACGCCCGTTCGACGAAGACCAGTCGCAGGTGTCACCGGACGGACGCTGGATCGCGTTCAACTCCGACGAGTCCGGCCGGTGGGAGGTGTACGTGGCCCGCTTCCCCGGGTTCACCGACAAGCGGCAGGTGTCGAGCGCCGGCGGGATGCAGCCGCGGTGGCGCCGTGACGGCGCGGAGCTCTTCTACCTCTCTCTGGACGGCGCCATCGTATCCGCGGAGATGGGAGGGGCAGCGGCCTCCCGGAGTGCGGGTCCGCAGCCAGGCCCTGTGCTCGGCCCGCCTCGCCCGCTGTTTCAGACACATCTGAGCCCGTCGCCCAACGTTCCGCAGTACCGACGTGTCGGCGGACGGCAGCCGCTTTCTCGTGCTCGAGCCCGCCCGGTCAGGGGGCGAGCCGATCACGTTCGTCCTGAACTGGGCGGCGGGGCTGCGGCCCTAAGGGCTCAAGGGCTAAGGGCTGAAAGGCTAAGGGCTAAAGGCTAAGGGCTAAGGGCTAAAGGCTAAAGGCTAAAGCGTTAACGGCAAGCTTAGGCTGGGCCCTTGGCCCTTGGCCCTTAGCCTTCAGCCCTTAGCCTTTTACGGCGCTACGATCCGTCGATAGCGTGCGTGCACCAGTTGATAGATGCCGTAGGCGCCAAGGCCCAGGGCCACTGCCGCGAGCACCCAGTGGCCGCTGGGCAGATGTGAGAGCCACTGCAGTGAGTCGACGGTGTCCGTGTTCGCCGCGGCAGAGGCGGTCTTCGTCCGCGATGTGAGCAGCAGCACGCCGATGCCGACGAACACGCAGGCACGCGCGGCGATCCCGAACCGGCTGACGGTGATCACCCACCGGCCCGTCTCGCGCGCCGCTTCGCCCGCACGGACACTCGAATCGAGTTTGCCCCGCCAGGCGCTCGCGAACTGCTGGATGGCGTACCCGATCAGACCGAGCGCCGCCAGCGGCACGAGCCACTCGGCGACCGATGCGTCGATCCATCCGTCGAGGACGCTGCCGCCGCGGTTCCCGCGCCCGGGAGCGTGCAGCGCCAGGCGCCCTGCGTAGACCGCCAGCGATCCGTACACGATCCCGCTTCCCGCGTAACCGGCACGCACAGCCAGCGCCTTGGGCTTCGTGCCCTTCCGGTTCGCGTCGGCGAACGCCTCGAGGAACCGCCACAGCGCATAGCCCACGAGGCCCGCAGCAAGCACCCCCAGCAGCGGCCGGCCATAGGGCTCGCGCAGGATGGCACGCAGCGCCCCCCGCATGTCGGTGATGCTCCCGCCGGCGCCGAACGCCGCCCTCGTGAGGAGCGTGCCGAGAATGAGATAGACGATGCCCTTCGCGGCAAATCCCGCGCGGGCCAGCGGCTCCAGCCATCCGGCTGTCGTGGTCACACCGGGTCGGAAGCAATGAGCTCGCCAGTACTCCCCAGGCGCGAATGCTCGCTTGCGCGCGGCGGCTCGGCTGCCGGCTGCTGGCTGCCAGGCTTCGGGCGGCGTCGGGCTGGCGGGCAAGTACACCGAGACCCACAGCACACGCGCTTGGCGCCCCTTGCCACGCGTGTGCGACAGGCATACGCTGGGCATTGTCTCCAGGCTGCGAGCGTCAAGCAGATCAGACCATGGTCACCGCGATGCGCCGCACACGCACGCTCCTTGCCGTCATCGTGGCCCTCGTCGCGGCGACGCCGGCGTCCGTCATGATGGCAGCCGATGCGTCCCCGACCGTGCTCGTCGCCGAAGTGGATGCCATCATCCACCCGATCTCGAGCGAGTTCATGGTGGACGTCATGGATCGCGCCGACACGGCGAACGCTGCCGCCGTGGTCTTCGTCCTCCGCACGCCGGGCGGGCTCCTCGACGCGACCCGGACTATCGTCAGCCGCATGATCGTGTCGCGCACGCCCGTCGTAGTGTTCGTGGCGCCGTCCGGCGCCCGTGCGGCGTCGGCGGGGTTCATCCTCGTGCTCGCGTCCGACGTCGCGGCGATGGCGCCGGGTACGCACATCGGAGCGGCCCACCCGGTGTCGGGAACCGGCGAAAAGATGAGTGAGACGGTGGAGAAGAAGGCAGCATCGGATGTGGCTGCTTACGCGCGCTCGCTGGCGGAAGCGCGGCACCGCAACGTGCGGCTCGCCGAGGAGGCGGTGACGCAGAGCCGCGCCTTCACAGACGGCGAGGCGCGAGCGGCGGCGCCGCCCTTGATCGACCTGGTGGCGACGAGCGTCGACGAGCTGATACGCAAGCTCGATGGGCGGACGGTGGCGCGCTTCGACGGACGCACCGTCACGGTGCAGACACGGGACGCGCGCATCGAACGCGTAGCAATGACCACTCGCCAGCACCTGCTGAGTGCGATCGCGCACCCGCAGGTGGCGTACATCCTCATGAGCCTGGGGCTGCTCGGCCTGACCGTCGAGCTGTGGAACCCTGGCCTGGTGCTGCCCGGTGTGGTCGGAGGCGTGTCACTGTTGCTCGCCTTCTTCGCGTTCCAGGTGCTGCCGGTGAACGAGGCCGGGTTCCTCCTGATCGCGCTTGGCCTCGGGCTGCTCGTGCTGGAACTGAAGGTGCCGAGCTTTGGCGCACTCGGGGTTGGTGGTGCCGCCAGTCTGGTGCTCGGTTCGATGCTGTTGACGCGCGACATGCCCGAGATCGCCATCGGGGTGGGGCTCGTGCTGCCGGTGGCCGTCGGGTTCTCGGCGATCTTCCTGTTCCTGGGCCGTCTCGCGCTGTCAGCCCAGCGGCGGCCGCCGGTGAGCGGCGCGGAAGGGATGCGCGGGGCTGTCGGGCTGGCTCTTACGGCAATCGCACCCGGTGCCCCCGGGCAAATCGCCGTACGCGGTGAGACCTGGCGTGCCATGTCGCCGCAAGCGATTGCCGCCGGCGATCGCGTCGAGGTCACGGCGATCGACGGCCTCACGTTGACCGTTCACGCGTTGCCGCAGGCGCGCCCGGAGGCCTGACGAGGACTGATGCGGTGCGGCACTGCGGCCGCCCGGCAAGGAGCCCCGATGACGACTCTCTCTCCCTTTCTGATCCTCGGGATCATCGTCGTCCTGTATCTGATTTCGTCGATCAAGATCCTGAACGAGTACGAACGCGGCGTCATCTTCCGCCTCGGCAAATTGCTGCCGATGCCGAAGGGACCGGGGCTCGTGCTCGTGTTCAGCCCGATCGATCGGATGGTGCGGGTGAGCCTGCGCACGGTGGTGCTGGACGTTCCACCGCAGGACATCATCACCCGCGACAACGTGTCGGTGAAGGTCAATGCCGTTGTCTACTTCCGGGTGATGGAACCCAGCCGCGCGATCGTCGAGGTCGAAAATTTCCTGTACGCGACGTCGCAGCTGGCGCAGACGACCCTGAGAAGCGTTCTCGGCCAGGCCGAACTCGACGATCTGCTGGCAGAGCGCGAGCGGCTGAACCTGGACTTGCAGCGGATCCTCGACCACCAGACCGACCCGTGGGGGATCAAGGTGTCGGCAGTCGAGGTGAAGCACGTGGACCTGCCGCAGGACATGCAGCGTGCGATGGCGCGGCAGGCCGAAGCCGAACGGGAGAAGCGCGCGAAAATCATCCACGCAGAGGGGGAGCTCACCGCGTCGGAGAAGTTGTCGCAGGCGGCGGCCGTCATGAACACCGAGCCGCTCGCCATCACCCTGCGCTACCTGCAGACGCTCACCGAGATCGCAGCCGAGCAGAACTCGACGATTATCTTCCCTCTGCCGCTGGATTTGTTGCGGATGGTGCTGGGCAAGGAGAACGGCGTGCGATGATACCGTCCCATGGCCGCTGACTACACCGTCTCTCACACCAGTGCGTCGGACGCCGACCTTCTGCGCGCGGACAACACCGCGTGGGCTGCTGTGGCGGCGATCGACTGGGGCCCCGCGCCGTGGGTGACCCGGTTCCGGGCGGTCACTACGCCTGGCGCCTTGCTGCTGCGGTTCGACGTGTACGACGAAAACCCGTGGCACACGATGACCCGGCGGGATGAGCACATCTGGGAGGAAGAGGTCGTCGAGATCTTTCTCGATCCCGACCGGACCGGCCTCAACTACTACGAGCTCGAAATCAACCCCGTCAATGTGTTGTGCGACCTGGTCGTGGTGAAGCCGTGGCCCGAGCTGCACTCCGATCCGGCATGGGACTTTGCCGGGGTCGAGACCCGCGTCGTGCCGTATCGTGGCGAGCAGGCCGGTCCTGACGGCTGGACGGCGACCGCCCGGCTGCCGTGGGAGGGATTCCGCGCGCTGCCATCCCGCGTGATGCTGCCCCCCAAGGCCGGCGATAGGTGGCGCTTCAATCTCTATCGCATCAAGCGTCCGCACGGACCGGCGCGGCCGCACGACGATGTGATCCACGCAGCATGGTCTCCCACCGGTGGACCCAGCTTCCACGTGCCGGCCGCATTCCGGGATTTCGTGTTCGGGCGAGGCGCGTAGCACAGGTCTCGACAGGCCGCGGATCCGCGAGCCGCAATCTTCGCGCCTGAGGTGTCCACATTTGCTGTCGTTTGCCTGGACGATCGCGCAGGAACGACTCGCGCTGACGCGCCCACCGCCCTGTTCGTTGCGCATTTCCACTCGCGGCGAAGTGGCCCCCATTTCGCTACCAATGGCGGCATGGGACAGGAACAACAAGCGCTTGCGCTCGCAGAATTGGCAGCGGACGCCGGAACTCTCACGCCTGAAGAGGCGGTCGCTCTTACGCTTGCCGTAGCGGAACGCCTCGGCTGGTCGGAACCGCCCAGCCGGCCGGAGCAGATCGTGGTCCGCGGTGACGGGACCGTGCACCTGCCCCGAGCCGCCGACGCAGTCCCCGCAACGCCCGGACAATATGCCGATCTGCTCCAGCGGCTGCTGGCGTTCGGACGGCGTGACGCCGAGTTGCGCGTGCCGGGCCCGCTGCTGCTCCTGATTGCGCGCGCACGCGGCGAGATCGATTTGCCCGCGTTCGCGTCCGCCGACGAGTTCCGCCACGCGCTGGTGCGCTTCCTGTCGCGTCCTGCGACACACGTGATCTCGGCTGCGATGGCGCGCTGGCGTCCCGCGCAGGTGGCGCCCCTGCCCGCGGCTCCTCCGCCCGAGCGCCGCACCGCGGGTCCGCGCGTCGACGAGCTGCGTCGGCTGTTGCGCGAGTCCGATCTCGAGCGCATCGCGCTCGCCCAGCGGCTTCAGGAGCAGTCGACGGAGCGCGGCCGCCGGGACGCACAGGCCGTCGCGGTGGCTGCGGCCCCTGCACACCGACAAGCTGTTCGCCCGTTGGTCTCCGCCCCAATAGAGCCGGCGGCACGCGTTTCTGCCGCACCTCCCACCGAGCCGCCCGCCACACGCGTGCCAGTCGTGGCGTCGACGCACTCAGGCCGGGAGACTCACTCAGCCCGGGAAATCGTGGTGCCACTCAACCAGCCGCCTGTCGACGGGCCCGCCAGCCGGCGCGACCGGCGCGGCAGCGTAGCAGCTGCGGTCGCAGCGCTCGCCATCGCCGCAGGCGGACTGTTCTGGGCCTCGCGCGACCGTGGGCCCGGCTCCGCTCGGGAACTGACGGTGGCCTCGCACGTTGAGGCTCCCGTCGATCGCGCGGCGCCGTCGCAGAACGAAGGGGCGGAGTCTCCCGCGCTCCCGAACACGGAATCCGGCGGCGGCGACGCGGGAGAGACACTCGACGCAGCGGTTGCAGACGCCGGGGCTGAAGCACGGCGCGAAGAACCGCGCTACGGACCGCAGGAGGGACCACAGAGGCCGGTAGAATCACCCGCGTCCGCCAGCGTGCAAGGGTCAGCTTCTGCGGCCGGCGCACCATCGGAACCGGCGGCTGATTCTCCGGCGGACCGCCCTGCAGAGCAGCAAGCTGCGATGACGCAGCGGCTGCACACGCTGCCTGTCGCATCCCCGACGGCCTACTCGCCTTCCTTCAGCCCGGACGGCGAGAGCGTCTACTTCCACTCGGAGGGCCGCGACGGCAGCCGGTTGATGCGCGCAGACACGGATGACAGCGGCGGTGTCCGCGAGGTGGCGACGATCGTCGACGACGGCGCCCAGAACTTCCATGTGCGGCTGTCGCCCGATGGATCGCGCGTGGCGTTCGACTCGGATCGCGATGGCGTGCGCGGTGTCTACGTCGCCGGCCGCGATGGCACGAAGGTGCGCCGCGTCAGCGGGCCGGGCTACGCGGCGGTGCCCGTGTGGTCGCCCGACGGCGGCGAGCTGTTGTACATCGCCGCGGAGCCGCGGTCCCCGCGCACGTGGAACCTCTGGCGTCTGACACTGGAGAGTGGCGCCAAACAGCAGTTGACGTTCCACCGCTACGGCCAGGCGTGGCCTGGCTCATGGTTCGCCGATGGACAGCGGATCTGTTACACCCACGAGGATCGGATGCACGTCCTCGACCTGCGCACCGGACGCGCGCAGAGCATCGCATCCCCGGTGGCAGGACGTCTCGTCCGGACGGCGGCCGTGTCGCCCAATGGCACGTATGTGGTGTTCCAGGTGCACCGCGACGGCATGTGGCTTCTGGATTTGCGCGACCGCAGCATGCGTCGCGTGCTGCAGGACCCGACCGCCGAGGAGTTCACGTGGTCGCCCGACGGACGGCGGATCGCGTTCCACAGCCGTCGGCAGGGACACTGGGGCGTATGGGTGATGTCTTCACCATCCTGACGTCAGTCCGGATCGCGGCGCTCCCGCATCAGGCGAATGCCTGTGAGCGCGATCATCGCGATCGCGCTCCCGATCGGCACCACCAGCCCGGCCCGCAGCGTGCCGAAGCGCGTGGAACAGAATCCGACCAGCCATGGCAGGACCGCGCTGCCGATGCTGGCCATCGCGTAGACAGGCCCCACCGCGCCTGGTCGGCGTGGCCCGAGCGTGCGTGACAGGTCGACGAAGGTGATGGGGAATACCGGCGCGAGACCGAGCCCCGCCACCCCGGCGGCGACGAACGCGACCGGCACAGATGCGGCCAGTACCAACAGGGTGCTTGCGGCGAGCACCACCGTCAGCGCGGAGACGAGCACGCGCGGCTCGGCGAGCCCACGAAGCACGAGCGGCGTGAGAAGGCGGCCCAGCGCCAGCGCCGCCCAGAACACCATCGGCGCGATCGTCCACTGCCGCCCGGCGCCGGAGCCCTCGATCCGGCGCACGTGTTCCGCCACCCAGCCGCCGATTGCCGACTCCGCTCCCGCATAGAAGAAGAGCATGGCGCTGAACGTGCCCACAAGGATGGCCGTCCCGCGTCCACCATCCGGCTGCAACGCCGGTGCCTGTCCGCCTGGACTGAAGACACGGCTCGCAATGGCGGAGGAGACTGGCGTGAACCCGTCAGCGGCGCCGTGTCTTGCCATGAGCATGAGGCGCGTGGCCATCACGGCCATCAAGAGGGCCAGCACCGCGAGGGGCAGTCCGACGCGCTGTCCACCACCCAGATACGCGACGAAGACGGGCCACGCCACTGCGCCCCCGCTCCATGAGACGTTCACGAGACTGACGGCCGACGCCTCACGTCCCGGGCTGGCGGCCGCGATGAGGACGTTGGTCGTCGGCAGCACGAGACCCAGCCCGAAACCGTAGCAGAGAATGGCCGCCAGCCCCGGCCCCCACGGTGCGACGGTGAGCCCGCCAATGCCGGCCGCGAGCAGGACGAACCCGGCGAGCATCACCCGACCGCCGCCAAGTCGGATGACGAGCGCGGACGAGAGTGCGCTCATCGACACCGTGCCGAGGAACTGCACGGTGAACGCGAGCCCGATCAGCGCGTCGCTGACGCCCCAGCGCTGGGCCAGTGCCGGCAGCACCGGGCCGAGCAGGGTCGTCGCCATGCCGGCCGCGACGAACCCGACGTGCAGGTCGACCCTCGACAACTCTTTCATTCTCTCCCGGTTCCGCACTATCGTCCCTGCGCATGCTGCAGAACGCGTCGATCCTGCTCCTCTACGGGTTCATCGTCCTGCCGGTCCTGGTCGCGGTGGGGCTGGTGGCGATCATCTGGCGGGCGGTGGGAGCCGAGGGCTATCCCGAGGCGCCAGACGAACAGATTGCAGATCGCCTTGGCGCTGGGCGCCGTCGCATGGCTGGCGATCACGCTGTGGGTGTCGGCGAGCGGCGTGTTGCGCCACTTCGAACGGCGGCCGCCCCCGATGCTGTTGCTCGTGGCCGCCGTGTTCGTGCTGGCTGGGTGGCTCGCGTTTTCGTGGGTGGGCGATCTCGTGGTGCGGCACACGTCGTGGGTTGTGCTGGTGGGTCTTCAGGGATTCAGGCTGCCGCTGGAGCTGCTGATGCACCGGGCGTACGTGGAAGGGATCATGCCGGTTCAGATGAGTTACTCCGGGCGCAGCTTCGACATCGTCACCGGGGCGACCGCCATCATGCTCGCACTGGCGCTCGCGAGGTTCCGGGTGCCGCGCTGGGTGATCGCGGCCTGGAACGTGCTGGGCACGCTGCTGCTCGTCAACATCCTGGTGATCGCCATCGCCTCGATGCCGATGTTCCATCGGTTCGGCATGGATCGCCTGAATGTCTGGGTGGCCGACCCCCCGTTCGTATGGCTCCCGGCAGTCCTCGTTCTCACCGCGCTCGCAGGGCATTTGCTCATGTTCCGGAAGCTGCGGCTTCAGCCCTGATATGCGTTCAGGCTGCAGGCCACAGGCGACAGGCTGCCGGCGCTATCGGGCAGGAGGCCCTGAGCTAGGCGAAGCTGTTGGTCTGGCCCGAGGCCTGACCGGCCTGCAGTCTGCAGACTGCAGCCTGCCGCCTGATCATCGACTTCAGTCCCGGCGGATCCGATCACCGCACGTCCGGCGGCGACTCACTGCCGCCGGAGCCGGGATCGTCGGGGAGTTGCTTTCGAAGTCGCTGCCACCGGGATCCGGCGCGCTCGCCCCTGAGACGCGCGTCGCGCACCATTGCCTCGGCGAGTGCGCGGCCGCGGTCGAGCCCCTCCCTCGTCATGCGCTGCACGGAACCGGCGGTCACCTCGCGTCCCTCGGTGACCCAGAGCACGATGGCCCGTCCGATCGCCCACGTGCCGCTGTACGCGATCGCCACCTTCGGCACGATGCCCGCAATCGGTATCAGTCCGACGAGCTGACGCGCCGCCTGCCGGAAGAGGAATCCACTCCCGAGCACGCCGGCGATCTCGGTGATCAAGGTGCGCGGTTCGCCCGTCCGCCCGGCAGCCAGCACGATGCGATAGCCAAGCAGCAGCTGGTTTTTCGTGAGGATGACAATGTCGCCGAGGTTGAGCGGCGCCGTGAGGATCGGCACCACCTCCGCCAGCCCGGTCGTGAGGGCGAAGCTCGCGTTCGCCTGCGCCGTTTCGGTGATGAGGCGCTCGAACAGCGGGCGCCGCAGCGGAATCAGCTGCCGCGCGAACGCGAGTCGCTGGTCATCGTCGTAGAGCGACAGCAGCGAGGCTGCGATGGGGTCCACTGCACCCGCATCCCAGGCGGCCACGGCGACGCGCACGTCCTCTCCAAGCTGCCGCGCGGATGCAACCGGCCCTGTGGTTCCGACGACCAGCGTCATCACGCGCCCGCCCGCGGCCCGCAGCGCGTTACGGGCGGCCGCCAGCCCGGGTGACAGCGTGGGGGAGCGGGTGATGAGCACCGCCGCACGCGGGACGTCGCTGAGAGGCTGGACCACCGTTCCAGCATCCACCGTGCGCAGGGCCGGATGCGGGCCATCGGGCCTTAGCAACGCCGTCAATGCCGCGGCATCATCGCGCTGGTCCGCCAGGATCCACACGTCAACGGGCGCCATCGCCTGGCGGCGAATCGCCTCGAGGTCCACGTCAGCGATGACCCGCCAGATACTCGCGAGCTTGAGAGGGCTCGGCATGGCTGCATCTTACGCGGGATGGCGCGATACACTATCGCGACCCCAGGACCCTGGCGGAGCCGTGACTCCAGTGCGCGGCCTGGAGAACCAGCGTGGCGATGTGGCATTTTTTCCGGTTGGGCCGCGCTGTCGAACGGCACGGGTTGTGCGATTTCGGTGGGCATATGACAAGCAGGCGGTGGTGTGTCAGCGCGGCTGCGGTCGTGCTGGCGTTGACAACGGGTGGCCTCCCCCAGGGGCAGGGTCCCACCCTCGTCGATCACGTCAATCCGCGGCCCCGGCTGCTGTTTGCGCCCGGCGAATACGACCGTTTCGCAGAGGAGACGACGGGCGTCCGGCGGAGCGCGTTCGACCGGCTCACCGCCGAAGTCGCCGCGCGCGGCGCGGGGTCGTGGAACGAGCGCGATCTGCAGCTCGAAAGCCAGGCACTCACCGCACGCGTGCTGCTCGAGCGCGGAGACGGACGGGGGCAGACCTTCCTCGGCTACGCCCGGCGAAGCGTCGCCAGGTTTCTCGAACGGCACGCGTACGTGCAGTACACGGACAGCCACGATCTGGTGACGGAAGGCGCCCGCTGGGTGCAGGCGATGGCGCTCGCGCACGACTGGTTATACCCGTACTGGACAGCGGACGAACGAGTTGCGATCGAACAGTGGCTCGCGACCGAGCTCACCCACTGGGTCGACACCAACCGCCTGCGCCGCGCGACGGCCTCCCCGTTCCGAAACGATTCGGCGCGCGGCGTTTCGGCCCTCGTCATCGGTGCCCTCACGTTGTACGACGTGCCGGCGCACTCAGGCATCGCCCAGCGGGCGCTTGCCTACGCGGAGCCGTATCATGCCGCCATCCTCGCCGCGCACACATATGCGGGTCTCGGCGGAGGAATGGCGGAAGGCACGTTCTACGGCAACTTCACCGCGTTCGCACAGACGCTCACCGCGGAGGCGCTCTACACGGCTGCAGGGGTCCAGGGCGCCTACACGCGCTCTCCCTTCTACGCGGCACGCCTCCGGTATGCCACCCACGCGAGCTGGCCCGGTTACCTGACGAACCAGTTCGGTTACAACGTGCACCAGCTCGCGCCTGTCTTCGGAGACGCGCGGCGTGGTCCTACGGGTTCGGCCCTGTCCCACCGCGCCACCGTCCTGCTCCTGGGGAAGCGCTTCCCGAACACGCCGGCTGCCCGTGAGGCGTACTGGGCGGTCAATCGCGCCGAGACCTCCCGGCCCTACGTTCGCGAGTGGTCGCTGTACGACGTGCTGTTCTGGTCTCCCGACGTGCAGCCGACGCCTCCGTCGGCGCTCGCGTACAGGGAGCCGTCACTCGGACAGGTCTTCGCGCGGTCCGACTGGACGGATGACGCTACCTGGATGAGTTTCAACGCTGGCCCGCATCTCGACACGCATCAGCACTACGACGCGGGGAACCTGACGATTTTTCGTGGGGTGGATCTCGCCGTGGACAGCGGTAGCCTCGACGGGTTCGGATCCCGGCACTGGTTCAATTACTACGCCCGCACCGTGGCCCACAACACCATCACGATTACGGACCCGAGCGAGCGCTGGGAAAACATCTGGGGCGGAGTGCCCGACAATCTGGCGGTGAACGACGGGGGACAACGCACCGCCGCGCCGTTGACTCCCGCGCCAACGCTCGACGAGTACCTCGAGAACCGCGCGGCCTACGATCACGGGCGGATTGAACGCTACGACGAGGGCCCCTGGGGCGTGTACGTACGCGCGAATCTCACCAACGCCTACCAGAACCCCGCGTTCCAGTCTACGCGGCCGAACGGGTCCCGCAACCGGCCGAAGGTGTCCCACGTAGGTCGCGAGCTCGTCTACCTGCGCGGCGAGGGCCGGCGCGACGCGTTCGTCGTCTTCGATCGCGTGGTCTCCACGGATCCGAGCTTCAGGAAGGCGGTCCTCTGGCATGCGCGCGAGCCGTTCGAATCGAGGAACCGATCCGTGCGTGTGGACGAAGGTGAGACGCGCTACGAGGGTGGCGGGCAGTACGACTTCCAGTCGCTCGCGACCTTCAAGGAGGGAAACCGCGAGCGGCGTGCCCGGCTCTTCGTGACCACGATTGCCGTGGACCCGATTACCGTCCGGGCCATCGGGCGGCGGGTGCCCGTGCCGAACGCCGATCACGTGACCTTCAGTATTCAACACCGGCATCGGCACGTAAAGGACTACTACGTCGAGGACACGCGCAATCTGGTCAACCCGGATCGCAACACCGGCGCGTTCGGGCGCCCGGAGTGGCCGCCGTTCAATCCGCCGGAACAGCAATGGTTGTTCAACGACGATCTGGTGGGCGGCTGGGGCCAGACACGACTGCAGGTCGAGCCCGCCGGCGCGCGACAGGCGGATCGCTTTCTGACGGTGCTCGTGCCCACGGACGAAGGCGCCAGTGCGCCCACGGTTCTGCCCGCCCGCGCAGCCGTGGGCGAGGTGGCTGGCGCCGTCATCCGCCAGGCGGGCCGCAACGACGTGGTCATCTTCAGCGCGGACGCGAATGGTGGCGAGCTGACGCGCGCCGCGGTGGACGTGAACCTCGAGGGGCGCACGGGTGACGTGACCGTCGCGACCCTGACACCAGGCGCGCGGTACTCCGTGCGGATGGGCGGCGGGGCCGGCCGGGTGCAGCGGATCGTGATCACGCCGACGCTCAAAGTCGGGGTGGCGGCCGATGCCGCGGGCATCATCCGCATGCCCCTCGACTCCGTGCCCAGGGCCGGAGGCTTCGGCGCAAGCGCCGGTGATGCCGGCAGCATCTCGATACTCGGGACCGGCGCCACCGCCGGTGACGCCAGCGGGCTGCTCGGCGCTGACGGTGGCACCGCCGGAGCGGAAGGGCATGACGCCGGGGCCGGTCCTGCGCACCCTGGCCTGGTGCCCGTGACCGCGGACACGGCGGCGGACCTGGCCGAATGGGATGCGCGGATCACCAGGATGCTGCGCGCCGGTGAGTTGCGCCTACGGGAGGTCACGCCGGATGGCGCGGTGAAGGGCCGCACGCAACAGCGGCTCACACAACTGTACAAAGGGGTGCCCGTGTTCGGCGCGGATGTCACACGCTCCATCGAGGGCGGCAGGACCGTCGGGATTCTGGGCGCGCTCTACACCGACATCGCGGTCGACCCTGTGCCGGCGCTGACCAGGGCTGAAGCCACGGCCATCTTCGACCACCTGACGACGGGCAGCGCCGCTTCCGGCCGCACGCCGGAGTTGATCGTGCTGCCCACCGACGATGGGCGATATGTGCTCACGTATCGGGCACGTGTCCCGACGGGGAATGACGTCCAGATGACGTTCATCGACGCAGAGACGGGCGATGTGGTGTTGACCTTCAGCGACCTGCGCCGGCCGGCGATCTGAAGCGGTCAGCGAGTGGATCTAGCCGCCGGTCGAGTGGGTCTGACGTGGAGCCGGGACTTCAGTCCCGCCTGACCGCGAAGCCTACCAGCAGATCCCCTCGTACTTCGCGGCCACGGCGGTCCTGTCGACGGGCAGCCGCACCAGGTCGATCACCGTCTGATCCGGCCGGCATCGCGTGACCGCGTCAGAGAACTCCGGCGCCGCGTTGCCCACGACGATGACGTCCGATTCGTCGATGACCTCTTCGAGGGTCTGACAGAGCAGCGATGACAGGTGCGGGATCTGGTGCTCGATGTACTCCCGGTTTGCGCCCACAAGGCGGGCGAGCGAAACGTTCCGATCGTAGATCTTCAGCGCGTAGCCTTTGCCGAGCAACGCTTCGGCCAGGATGACGATCGGGCTCTCCCGCAGATCGTCGGTGCCGGCCTTGAAGCTGAAACCGAGCAGCCCGACGCGCTTGTGACCGCTGTGCACGACCATGTCGATGGCGTGCTCGATCTGCAGGCGATTGCTGCCGAGAATTGATTCGATCACCGGCATGGCGACGTCCATCTCCTTCGCGCGGTACTGCAGCGCGCGGACGTCCTTCGGCAGACACGATCCCCCGAACGCGAATCCCGGCTTGAGGTAGTAGGGCGAGAGGTTCAACTTGTCATCCTGGCAGAAGATGCTCATGACCTCGTGACTATCGACATCGAGGCTCTTGCACAGGTTGCCGACCTCGTTGGCGAAGCACACCTTCAGCGCGTGCCACGTGTTGCTCGTGTACTTCATCATCTCGGCCACCCGGATGCTGGTCGTGATGAGCGGCGCGTCGACCTTGCCATACAGCGCCGTCGTCCCGCTCGCATCGGCGGCATAGTTGTGGCCGACGAGTGTCAGCGGCGGCTGGCGGAAGTCCGCGAGGGCCGTTCCCTCGCGGAGGAACTCGGGGTTCACCGAGACGCCGAAATCCTTCCCGTACGTTTTGCCGGAACGCCGCTCCAGCGCCGGGATGACGACTTCGTGCGTGGTTCCAGGCAGCACGGTGCTGCGCACGACTACGACGTGGTACGCCGGCTTCTCCCGCAGTGCGTCACCAATCTGCTCGCTGACTCGTTCGAGATACGAGAGGTCCAGGCTGCCGTTCCTGCGGCTCGGGGTGCCCACGCACAGCAGAGACAGGTCGGTCTCGTGCACAGCCTCCGCCGTCTCGGTGGTGGCGCGCAGATGCCCGCCCTCGCTGGTCGTTCGAATCAGGTCGTCCAGGCCGGGCTCCACGATCGGGCTGCGACCGCTGTTCAGGCTTTCGACCTTACCGGGGTTGACGTCTACCCCGATCACGTTGTGCCCGTCAGCGGCGAACGAAGCCGCCGAGACGCTGCCGACGTAACCCAGGCCAAATACCGACACGCGCATGCTAGTTCCTCGTCTGAAATTCGAGCGCTGACACCGCCGGGGTGTCGTGCTGGCGCGAGCCCCTCGCCGCGGCTTCGAGCGCCTGTTCGAGATGACCGAAGACGGCAGACCAGTCGTACTGTTCCGCAACCAGGCGCCGGCCGGCTTCACCAATGCGGGTGCGCTCCTCTTCGCTGCGGAACAGGCGCACGACCGCCTCGGCGAACTTGTGCGGAGAATCGGCGATGATCACGTCCGCCCCGGGCTCGACCGGCAATCCTTCCGCACCCACGGTGGTGGAGACGACGGGCTTGCCCATGGCCATCGCCTCGAAGATTTTCAGTCGCGTGCCTCCGCCAATCCGCAGCGGGACGATGTAGACGGCGCCCGCGGCCATGTGCGGGCGCACATCGTCTACCCGCCCGGTCACCTCGACGCCGTGCTCGAAGCCGAGCTTCACGATGGCCGGCGTCGGCGCGCGACCGACGATCGCGACGGTCGCGTCGGGTTCCTCGCGGCGGACGAGCGGCAGCACGTCACGGACGAAGTAGAGCATCCCGTCTTCGTTCGGCAGCCAGTCCATCGATCCGGTGAAGACCATGTGCCGCGGCCGCACCGGTCCGGTGACATCACCGAAATATCGCGTGTCCACGCCCGTGGGCACGACGTGCACGGCATTCCGGAGCGGGCCATAGGCCTGCAGCAGCGTGCGACGGTCGGTGTCAGAGACCGCGAGCACCAGGTCGAAACGGCGCACCGCGTCGCGCTCGAACCGCACCGTCCGCCGCCATTGCGCCGAGAGCAGCGCCTTCCGCAGTGGCGAGCGCGCCGTGTCGGCGTGACGCCGCCAGATCTCGGCCTCGACGTTGTGCGTGAAGAGCACCGAGGGACAGGGCAGGTGCGCCGGTACGTTGGCCACGGGCGCCAGGAAGTCGCAGACCACCAGATCGAAGCTCGCCGGTCGCGAGCAGGTCCACGAAGCGCGCCTGCAGCTCGGGGGACCGGTACTTGCCAACGGCGTACGGCAGCCGGCGCAGGAGGTGCGAGACGGCATCGAGCAGGAACCTGGCGCTGCCTTTCTGCGGTTCGCGCCGCGCAACCGTCACGAGTTCAGCGCACACTTCAGACATGCCGGCGCGGTGGGCCTCGGGTGTGTCAGGGTCGGCGAAGGAGAGAAACGTGATGTGATGCCGAGGCGCAAGGTAGCGCATCAGGTGCCACGTGCGCAGCTTGCCGCCTTTGTCGAGCGGCAGGAGCAGGCCGGCGCTCAGCCAGAGAATTTTCATATGGTCCTAGAGCGTCCCTGCAAGGCTGCCGACCGCTTCGGGCTCGGGCGCGGCGGACGTTGCCGCCGGAGACGGCGCTGCGAGGTGTTGCACGCCGTCGCCGTCGATCCACGTGCGATACCAGAGTTCGAGATTGAGAAGGCTCCACAAGATGTCCCCGTCGTCGGTGCGACCCGCGGCGTGATCGTCCAGGAGCCGCGTGACCTGCACCGTATCGAAGAGCCCACGCTCGCGTGCGCGGCGATCGAGCAGGACATCCCGGACCACCCCTCGCCAGGGGCCGCGTGACCAGATGCCGAACGGGACCGGAAACCCCATCTTCGGGCGACGGAGAATCGACTCGGGAAGCAGGTCTTTCGCCGCCTCGCGCAGCACGCGCTTGGTGGTGAATCCCGACAGCTTCCACTCCGTGGGCATCGTCGCGACGAACTCGACCAGCTTGTGATCGAGGAACGGCACCCGGCTCTCGATCGACGCGGCCATGCTCATCTGGTCCTGCTTCATTAGAAGTTCGACCAGGTACGTCTTGATGTCGGCGTAGAGCATACGGTCGAGCAGCGGACCCCGCTGTGGCCGATCGAGCCACGCGCGCGAGCTGCTGTATGCCCCCTCACGGGTCGCGCTCGCGCGCAGACGGCGATCGAGCAGCGCACGCTGTCGAGCGATCGGCACCGCCGCGAAGTTGTCGAAGAACGCAGCCTCCGGCGTGTGCTCGACGCCGAGGAATGATCTACTGACGTAGCGTCCCGCACGTCCGGGCAGCGCCGGAACCACGCGCTCCGCAAACCACCGACGCGCGGTGTCCGGCATTACGCGCGCGTAGATCCCGCCCGCTCGCCAGTTCAGCAGCGCTCGCGGGTACTTGCCGTACCCGGCCAGCAATTCGTCGCTTCCCTCGCCGGTGAGCACGACAGTGACGTGCTCCCGGGCAAGAGCCGATACGAAGTACAGCGGCACGCTCGAGGGATGCGCGATCGGTTCATCTTCGTGCCACACGAGTCTGGGCAGCGCGTCGAAGAACTGGTCGGCGCCGATGACGACTTCATGTGCGTCCGCGCCGATGGCCTGGGCCACTTCCCGGGCCCACGTCAGCTCGCTGAACGCCTGCTCTGAGAAGGCCACCGAGAACGTTTGCAGTGGCCGGTCGATCATCCGCGCCATGAGCGCCGCGATGGCGCTGCTGTCGAGACCGCCGGAGAGGAACATGCCGAGCGGCACATCCGACATCAACCGCAGCCGCACGGACTCCTCGAGCAGCGCGCGGAACCGTGACACCCACTCGCGTCCGTTCGGTGCCGGCGCCGGAGCCGCCGCCCCGACGGGGACGTCCCAGTACCTGCCGCGTGGTGACGCGTCCCTGCTCGTATATGAGCAGGTGACCCGGCAACAGCTTGTGGATGCCCGTGAAGAGCGTCTCCTCACCGGAGAGATAGCGCGTGCCGAGCAGCTCCGGCAGGCTGCTCTCGTTCGCCTGCGGCTCCACCAGGCCACTGGCGAGAATGGCTTTGATCTCGGAGCCGAAGATCAGGCGATTGTCACGGACGGTCCAGTAGAGCGGCTTGATCCCCAGTCGATCGCGCGCGAGCAGCAGCCGCCGGCGGGGCGCGTCCCAGATGGCGAACGCGAACATCCCGCGGAAGCGGTGAACACAATCGTCCCCCCACTCCTCGTACGCGTGGACAATCGCCTCGGTATCGCAGCGGGTGTGATAACGGTGTCCGGCGGCCTCGAGCTCCGGGCGCAGGTCGGCGTGGTTGTAGATCTCGCCGTTGAACACGATCTGGATCGTGCCGTCTTCGTTCGCGAGCGGCTGCGATCCTGACGCGAGATCGACGATGCTGAGCCGGCGGTGCCCGAGCGCGGCGAACGCGTCGAACCAGGCGCCTGCTTCGTCGGGGCCGCGATGGGCGATCACGTCGCGCATGCGAGGCAGCCGTGCGCGCTCGTCATCACGCAGTCCGTCGGTGGTCACAATCCCGGCGATGCCGCACATGCTAGGCGGCTCCCCTCTGCGCGGCGGCGGCTTCCGGCGCGGCGGCGGACAGGCTCGCGCGGGACCCGGGGCCCTGCCACGCAGGCCAGCCACCCTCGTCGGCAAACTGCCGGAACCACAGCTCCAGCATCAATAGTTGCCAGAGGCGATGGCGATGATCCTCCTTGCCGGTGCGGTGTTCGTCCAGCAGGCGGACCACGCCGCCGGCCTCGAACACGCCGCGTTCGAGACTGCGCCGGCCCCTGAGCAGGTCCTGCAGCATCGGCTCCAGCGGACCGCGCAGCCACTCCGCAATGGGTGCCGCAAAACCCTGCTTGCGGCGGGCGAGCACCGGCGCGGGAAGCCGCGCTGCCAGCACACGACGGAGCAGGTACTTGCTGACGCCGTCGCGCAGCTTGAGCGAGACCGGCACGCGTGCCGCGAATTCGAGCAGACGATGATCGAGCAGTGGCTCACGCGACTCGAGCGACACCGCCATGCTCATGCGATCAACCTTCGTCAGGATGTCATCGTGCAAGTAGGTGTGCACGTCGACGTACATCGCGCGATCGAGCGGGTCGGCGGATTCGCAGGCGTCGTACCGCGTCCGGAACGCGGCGAGCGGGTCCGACCCGCCGACGGAGGCACGAAACCCGGCGGAATAAAGACCTTGACGCGCGGCCTCGTCGAACATGCCGTACTGGTGCTTCAACGCGAGCGCGTGTCCCGGCGCATGCGCAAGATGGCGCAGCGAACGCGCCCCTCTCACGCGGAGGGGCACCGCCCGCGCGGCCTGACCGACGACGCTGGCGGCCGGCCCGAGCGCGCGGCGCACGCGATGCTCGGTCTGCTCGACCCGGTGCCGTGCGTACCCGGCCCAGAGCTCGTCGCCGCCGTCACCCGAGAGCGCCACGGTCACGTGCTCGCGCGCTGCCGCGGACACGTAGTAGGTCGGCACCGCGGAGGAGTCGGCGAACGGCTCGTCGAAGTGCCACGCCAGCCTGGGAAGCAGCGCTTCGACGTGGGGAGTCACGACGTGCGTGTGCTGTACCACCCCGAGATGCTGCGCGACGCTCTTCGCGTGCTGCAGTTCGTCGTAGGCGCCCTCCGCGAACCCGATCGACGTCGTGATGACGGGTGCGTCGCTCGCCTCCTTCATGAAGGCGACGACGAGGCTCGAATCGATGCCGCCCGAAAGAAACGCCCCGAGTGGCACGTCGCTGATCAGCCGCAGGCCGACCGCCTCCCGCAGCTGCGCTTCGAGCACCTCCAGCCATGCGTCCTCGGAATCGGCTCCCACCTCGGTCGCGAACGGCAGGTCCCAGTACCTCGACACGCGTATCTGACCACCCTCCGCCACGAGCACGTGACCCGGCGGCAGCTTGTGGACCGCACGGTAGATCGTCAGCGGCGCCGGAACATAGAGAAGAGCGAGATAGGCGTCGAGCGCCTCGGGGCTCCAGTCACGTGGCACCGTTGGGTCGACCAGCAGCGCCTTGATCTCCGACCCGAACACGAGGCCGTCGTCGACCGGGCGTAGTACAGGGGCTTGACGCCTACGCGATCGCGCGCGAGGACCAGCCGGCGCTCCCGCGCGTCCCACAGCGCGAAGGCGAACATCCCGCGCAGCCGATCCACGAGGTCGACGCCCCACTGCTCGTACCCGTGCACGAGCACTTCGGTGTCGCTGGCCGTTCGGAAGCGGTGTCCGTGCGCCTCGAGCTCGTGGCGCACCTCGGCGAAGTTGTAGATCTCGCCGTTGAAGACCGTCCATACGGTGCGGTCTTCATTCGCCATCGGCTGGTCGCCGGTGGCGAGATCGATGATGCTCAGGCGTCGATGGCCGAGCCCGACCCCGTCCCCGAGATAGAAGCCGTCCGCATCCGGCCCCCGGTGACGCACGGCGTCCGTCATCGCGCCGAGCAGATCGGGATCGATCAGCCCCCCGGGGGTCCACGTCAGTTTGCCTGCAATGCCGCACATGGATTCAGGAGGCCATCAGTTCGTCGACACGCGGATGGTTGCGTGTGCGTTGAGCTGCTCGATGTAGATGTGTTCGAATGACGCGATCATGCGTTCCCACGAGTAGTGGGCTTCGACCTGCGCTCGCGCCGCACGCCCGAGCCGCACGGCATGGCCGCGCCACTCGATAAATCCAGCATCGCGTGCCCGAGCGCTCGGGGGTCGTCAGGCGGAACCAGCACGCCCGTGCGCTGGTTCTCGATCAGCTGACGATCCCCCCGACGCGGGTTGCGACAATCGGCCGTGACACTGCCATCGCTACCAGCACGCTGTTCGGGAACGCTTCGGA
>CAVXNR010000037.1:0-250838 GCA_963763095.1 Vicinamibacteria bacterium | reverse complement strand
ACCGGAACTCACGATACGCGGCGCTACCGACCGTGTTAACCCCTACCCCGGCCCCCGCTTCGACGTCGCGTCTGCGGCGGGGGTCGCGCGCAGCGTTTACCGAATATACGCGCCAGAAACGGGGTTGTCGAACAACTGAACAGGCAACCGCTGTGAGGTATCCGGGGCACGGAGCCGCTCGTGTCTCTGGGGTGCACTCCAACCATAGTCCTGCAGCGCCCGACCCGGCCGGGCAGAGCGCGGCCGTTTCGATCGGGAGCGGTGCCATGGCGGCCAGGGCCGGGACGCCGATTGCCACCTTTCAGCTGCTCGACGGCACATTCCGGCTGGCTGGGAGCGGATGGCCTTACCGGACCTACGCCGGCGTGGCCTCGGTGGGGCGGCTGGAAACGTCCACCCTCGAGGTCCAAATCACCGGCGGGACGGGCGCGTTCACCGGAGCAACCGGCACTCTGACAGGAGCCGCAGGGGACCACTGCGGTGAGCAAACGGCCACGGCTCCATCGCACGTCAGGCGAAACGCTCCGCTAGAATGGGCGCGTGCCGGTCACGCGCAGGGCGTTCCTGAAGACGACGGCGTCGGCCATGATTGGCGCCACCACGGGCGTGGCCGGGTATGGCTACGGCTACGAGCGGCATGCGGTACGAGTCGTCCAGGCCGATTTAGGTGTGTCGGGCCTTGCGCCGCAACATCAGGGTGTCCGCATCGGCCTCATCACCGATCTTCATCACAGCGAGTTCACTTCTCAGGCCGACATCGCGCACGCCGTCGATCTCCTGATGGCCCGGCGCCCTGATGTCGTCGTGCTCGGCGGCGACTATGTCAGCTTCGGTGAGCGCCGCTACATGGAGCCGTGCGCCGAGGTGCTCGCGCCGTTGGCCGCTCCCGAGGGCGTTTTTGCAATCATGGGCAACCATGACGATGACCGGGACATGCCTGCGGCTCTGGAGCGGCGGCGAATCGCGGTGCTTCGAGACCGGCGCACCACCCTGGCGATCAACGGCGCGCGGCTGAATTTGGCGGGGATCCGGGTACTGGACCAGGTCACCCGCCGAGATCGCACGCGTGGTTGGAGACTCGAGCGATACCACGCTCCTGCTCGCGCACGACCCCCGCCGCTTTGTCCAGGCGATCGAACTCGCGGTGCCGGCCGTCCTGTCGGGCCATACCCACGGCGGACAAGTAGTGCTGCCGTTTGTCGGCGCGCCGGCCGGCCGCAAGTTCCCGGTCCTGGCTGGAGGAGCGGCCCGGGGGGGAACCAGCCTCTTCGTGAGCCGTGGGGTGGGTACGGTGTACTTGCCGATTCGGATCAATTGCCCACCCGAGGTTGTGGTGCTGACCCTGCGTCAGACGCCCGCATCTCACCGATAAGCAGCCACGCCAGATCGAGACACACAGCTGAGCGGTTGGTGTAAGATGCGCGCCACCTCCCATTTGCTTCCCCGGGGGTAGCCATGTTTGTCAGCAAACGCGCCTACCGCGCGGCCCAGGAAGACATTCTTCGGCTCCGTCGCGAGTTCGAGCAGGCCCAGGCGTCGCTCGCCCGCTACAAAGATCAGGAGCACGAGTTGCTCGATGCTCTCGTATCGGCGCGCACCGAAGCGCGCCAGATGCGCCAGGTCGCCGACGCACAAGCCCGTGAGCTCGTCGATCGCGCCCGCGCCGAGGCCGACAACGTCGAGGCTGAGGCGCGATCGCAGGTGGCGGTGGCGAAGAGCGAGGTCGAGCGGCTGAAGGATGTCCAGCGGGAACTGAGCGTCTCGCTCCAACAGAGCCTGGCGGTGCTGGGCTCCGTTCTAACGCAGACTGCCGAGACGTCAGAGCTCGCCGGCGGCGCAGCTGCACCAACCACACGCGTGCCTGAACCGGCGCCACCAGCTCTCGAACCAGCGCCTGCACCTCTTGCGCCGTCGCTGGCGAACCAGCGGCAGGCTGAAAGGACGCCGGTCCCGGCGCCGCGGGACACGCGCCGCTTCAAGATGCCCACGATCCCTTCCTGGAGCAATCAGGCGGGCAGATTCAGTCGCATACGAAAGACGTACTTGGGGGCCGCCGCGGTCGTCCTCTTAGCTGTTTTTGCCCTCCTCGCGGGTATGCCGGCGCGGTGGCGAGGATCCAACCGTGCCAATCCCTCGAGCGTCTCCCGCACCGCACCTATCAGTCACGCCGGCGGCACCGGCGCCGGAGCGTCCACGCGAGCCAGTAGACCGGTCGCGGCTGACGGAGCAAGATCCTCGTCGCCGTTGACGGTCGCGTTGCGAGCGGTGCGACCGCTGTGGCTGCGTGCGGATGTCGATGGCAGCACAGCCGTGGCCAGGCTCGTGCGAGCGGGCGAACAACTCGACCTGCACGGAACGCGAGAAGTCATTGTGAGGGCTGGTGACGCCGGTGCGCTCTTGATGAGCGTCAATGGTCGAGCGCGCTCCGCGTTTGGACGCGATGGCGCGGTGCTGACACGGCGAATCACGGCGGCCACGGGTCCCACGGGCGACACTCCTACGCCGGCGCTCCGCGTGCTGGCGCGGGAGCCCGCTCGACCGCTGCTGACGCCGGCTGTGCCGGCGGCACGGCAAGAGCCACGCCCATCCGTTCCGGAAGCGTTACCCGTTACGACGCAACAGCCCTTCCAAGCTGCCGCGACCGCACCGCACGCGGAGCCACCGCCACCTGCAATCGAGCCCATTCCCCCGTTGCCCTCGCGCTCCTCCCCCGCGCCGCGGAGCGAGGAGGAAGCGGACGTGCTGCGGGGGCACGAAGCCTATTTCGAGGCCTTGAGCCGTGGTGACACGGGCGGCGTGGCACGGCTGGCCACCGGCGGCTTCTCCGCGAGCGGCGGGCCGGCAGAGGATGCAGGAAGTCCGCACGAGATTGCGTTGGGCAGCACGAAGATCGAAGTCCGGGGCATCGGCGCCGTCGTCAGCGGCACGGCGACACGACGGATCAGGGGACCAGACGGGCGGCACGCAGGTGACCAGCCCCTCCTCTTTTCGGAGGTCTGGATCAAAGAGAACGGCGAGTGGCAGTTGATGAACGTGCGTTTCGCCAACTCGACGGATCAGCGATAGCCTTCCTCCGAGTTCTTGTCAGAGCGGCCGCGTTCACACGTCAGGGGCCGTTACGAGGCGCACGGCGTGTCGGCCCACCTGCAGGACCAGCGGCAGGTCCTGCGGTGTGAGCCGCCGGCTGATGTCGTCGCAGCGCTCACCTCCCAACCGCACCCCGCCCTGCTGAATCTTGCGTCCCGCGTCGCTGGCAGACGCCGCCAACCTGACATCCACGAGGATGCGCGTGAGCGATTGGCCCAGTCCGTTCGGAAACGCCACGGGCGTCTCGCGCACCTCGCTCGGAAGCCGTCGCTGGCTGTGGACTCGCTCGAATTCCGAGGCGGCGCTCTCCGCCGCCTCGCGCGAATGGAAATCCGACACGATGCGCACGGCGAGGTCAACCTTCACCTGCTTCGGATGCACCGTTTCGTCAGCGACCCTGATTCGAAGGGCGTCGACTGCGGCCGGCGCCATGTCCGTGAGAAGCAGGTAGTAGCGCCACATCAGCTCGTCGGAGATTGACATCAGCTTCCCGAACATCTCGCCGGGCGGGTCGGTCACGCCCACGTAGTTGCCCAGGCTCTTCGACATCTTGTCCACGCCGTCAAGGCCTTCCAGCAACGGTGTGGTCATGACGATCTGTGGCTCGAGCCCGTAACCGGGCATGATGTCGCGACCGACATTCAGGTTGAACAGTTGGTCGGTCCCCCCGAGCTCTACGTCCGCCTTCAGCGCGACGGAGTCGTACGCCTGCACGAGCGGGTACAGAAACTCGTGAACAGCAATTGGCTGCCCGGCGTCGAACCGCTGACGGAATTCGCGGCGCTCGAGCATCTGGGCGACGTTGTAGCGCGCCGCTAATCCAACGAGGCCGTCGCTTCCGAGCGGCGTCAGCCACTGGCTGTTGAAGGCCAGCTGTGTACGCGTGGCATCGAGCAGTTTGAACGCCTGGGCCTTGTAGGTGTCAGCGTTCCGGGCGATGTCTTCTGGCGATAGTGGCGGGCGCGTCTTCGAGCGCCCGGTCGGATCGCCAATCATGCCGGTGAAGTCTCCCACCACGAACACCACGGTATGACCGAGGTCCTGAAAGTGCTTCATTTTCCGGATCAGCACGGTGTGCCCGAGGTGCAGATCGGGCGCTGTCGGGTCGAACCCCACCTTCACTGTCAGAGGCCGGCCCGTGGCGACCGAACGCACCAGTCGCGCCCGTAGCTCATCGAGCCGGACGACGTCAACACAGCCTTTCGTCAGGATGTCGAGTTGCTCGGTTGGTGTGGGATGGTTCACGTGATCTGCCTTTGGCGGTCCAGCTCAGCACTGAGGGGACATGTCTCGGCGTCGCGAGTGCTCAGGCCAACTATAGCGACACGGGCGAGCAGAGTTCTCCCACAGGGGCGGAGCCGCAGCGCAGAGTGACGGGCGAGCACCACATCTTCAGTACGGCGGTTGAGGTCCGGTATCTCCCAGGCGCGAGATGGTGGATAAAAGACATCTCCGCGGGCGACTAAATGAGCTGACGTTTCCGTAATGTCCTTCCGCAGCAACGGGTTAAGCCAGGCCAGGCGAGCGGACCTGTTCTTGCTCAGGTGTTTCTAACTTCCATAGTCCGTGCGCTTAAGGTTGCCCAATGATTCTGAAACGCCTCGCCGCGATACTGATCGTGTTCTTCGCCGTCGTCGCACCAGCGGCAGCTGGTTCGATCACGATATTCGGCATGGATGCGGAGTTGGAGATCCTCGGTCTTTCTGATCCAAACGTCACCGACGGTGGATACACGTTCCAGTTGACGCTCGACACGAGCGGTTATCTGGCACCCGACGCATCTCTCGTGTCCGGTACTGACTGGCTCACGGCCGTTGCTATCGATTTCGGGACCACGGTCTCATACGCGTCCCTAGTTTCACCCGATGATTGGTCCATTACAACCGGGCATGCGACCCAGGGCGGCTGTGCCAACGGGCCGAACGACTGGACGTGCCTGCAGACTGGTTCCACTCCGTTGCTGCTTGACGGCAGCACATACACGTGGCTGTTCATGGTCGATTTTCTCGGTGATGAGTCATACGATCCAATCACGAGCGCGTCTCTTGATGCCGTTGTTGGCGGTCTCAGGCTGAAACCCCGCGGGGGCACGCAATTGAAGAGTTACGTCTCTCCCTTGGGATCTCTGGATTGGGCGTACGTGCCCCCCAATCAGGGGACGGACCTGGTCCCAGATCCAGACCCGATTGGGGAAGGCGAGACGGATCCGGTGAATGATGAAGAGCCGGAGGTGCCCAATGCACCGGAGCCTGGGGCCCTCGCGTTGGTCGTCTTGGGAGGCGCCGCGTTTTGGACGCGGACGCGGCGGCTGGAGAGATAGCAAACAGGGAAACGCCCACTATCCAGACTGTAACAGCCCGCCACGGTTTCGACGGGCTGTTCGTCGTACAGGCCAACTTCAGGCCGATGGACTTCAGGCCGATGGTGAGCCGTGGCTCAGGAATCGCTGCAGGTTGCGCCGGCTTTTTTCCTCGATTGCCACGAAGGCTGCGCCGTATCGGCAGCGACGCGCCTGGGGGGACAACGGCGACTCGCGCTCAGCCCGGCGAACGTCCACCCAGGCACTGAACGGCTCGCCGCCGAGCAGAGTCAGTACCTGCAATCGGTGGCCAATCGTCAACTCAACCTCCGACGAGAACATCAAGCCGGATGTCGAAACGTCGATAATCTCCACTTCCAGCAGCACAGACAGAGACAGCCGCACGTCCTCATCCGGCGTCAGACGCCGGTGGCGCCGGCGCTCTTCGAGGTCAGCCATCTGTCTCGTCCGAACTCTGCCGAACACGTAGCTGTTCGATGAGCGTGCGTATGTGACCGTCGAGCGACAACAACTGGAGCCCTATAGAGTATCGATGGGCGGCGACACCGTGCGGGGCCGCTGTCACGTGGCACACCTTCACGTCGACGTTGAATGTCCCCGAGGCCATCTCTAGCCGCGCCGAGTGCGTCGAGCCGGCGGGAAGGGGCCACGGAGCTTCGACGAGCGCTCCCCCCTCGGCAATGTTCTTCACGCCAAGAACCCCCACTGTCTCGAATGTCCCAGGTAGCCGGCCGACGATCTCGAACCGTGGGCCGGCTCGCCTGTCGTGAACACGCTCACTTGGCATTGTGCGCCTTGGTCTCCGACCCTGCCACAGCACATCCAGAACGAGAGGATTGAGCGATCCGGAGCAAAAGAATGGCCAGGCCTGTGCTCAAAAAACCGGCGCAGATCCCGCACATCGAACGCAATCGGCTTCGTGACAACGCCTAAATTCTTCCCTCAGGTAATTATGTGGTTTACCTCGGGACATGATGCGGTCAGACGTTCCGTCGGACGCGGTTCGAGGTCAACACGCAGGAGACCCTTGCGGATCGAGTTCTGCGCGTGTCACACCTCATCCATAACCCGTTGTCCCATGTTGTGCGACCGTTCGGCGCTTCGTGGTCGCGCTACTGGGACGCTGGCGCCCGGTGCGGGCGTGCGCATCGACACGGCCCCGCGCGACGACGTCAAGTCGATTATGGACGACGTCCCCATGATTGCGGTCAGTGAACAAACTCCGATACGTCGTGGAGCTCGAACGGTTGAGTGCCGTAGTTTCCGAAATAGGAACGGTCCTCGAGAGGAGCTAGCGCCGTCGACAGCGCGCGGCTCACGAGCACACGCCAGGCATTGACCGGCGTCACGCGTCCATGCAGCGGCACGTACACCGCGTCGGGAAAGCGCGCTGCCAGCAGAATGCCCATCCGCTCTCGCACGTCGCTGGGGCGGGGTTGGACGGCGCGGGGCCGGAAACGAGGTCCGTGATCGCCTTGAATGTAGATGATCGCCGGCCGATCCGCTCGTGCCAGAACGCTCCGGACGATCTCTACAAGCCGGGCATTTAGAAACCGGACGCCGTCCACGTAACCATCCCGGTAGCTCTCATCGGTCCCGCGGGCGAGCCGGTGCCAGCTATTGTCGTCTGCAAACGTGACCGGGAGGCGCGACGGCCGGTCCGTTCCGTCCCTGTTGAACGCAAAGGGGGGATGAGGCAACAAGAAGTGGGCAAACACCAGCGTGGGAGGGCTCCCCAACGAGGGCCCTCGGGCCGCGAGTTCGGTCAGCGTCCATCGGATCTGCCGGCGATGCAGTTGCAGCGGCGCCCAACCCCGCGGCGCCCCCGTAGCCTCCAGGATTCGCGGCAGGATTGTCGCCTCATAGAACCCGTACTCGAAGTCAGTGAGGTACATCCAGGGGTGGGGGCGCTCGTCAGCTGGCCCCGGTTCCACCGATCGATACTCCGACTGGTAGGCGCTGATTCTGTAGCCTGCCTGGTGGAATGCCTTGAACACCCGGTTATCAGTGATGAGCGATGTGAGTTGACGCCTGAAGTGTGCACCTGGATGAATATCGCCCAGCAGCGGCTGCAGGTAGTCTAGGTTCAGCGATGAAGCCAGCGACTCGGAAGTACGTTGATAGTTGCTCGCTGCCTGATCCGCGACGAAGAACCCCAGTGACCGAAGCTGGTCAGGCAAATCGCTTTCGAACCCGAACTGCTCCCGCAGCGTGTCCGCTCGCCCGTACGCGTCGAGGATCAGCACGTACACATCCGGGCGCGCCGGCCGGCGATCGGACGCTTCAGCAGCGAAGACCGGCCCATTCACCGGTGAGGCCGGGGGCGGGAAGGTCAGCTCGCTTCGGGCGATTGGCCACCCAAGCAGGCAGGCCGCGCTCAGAAGCGAGACGTTCACGAACGTAGTGAGAACGGCCGCCTGCCCACCAAATCGCAGGATTCCAACACAGAACCCGACAACCAGTATCAGAAGCACCAGGGTTCCATGACGGAATGGTGCGTACGCAGCTGCGCGATCGAGCGTGACGGCACTCAGCCCGGCAATCGCAAGGACAGTCACGGCCAAGGCAGACGTACGAACATTTCCGGTAAGACGAGCCAACGCAATCCACGCCAACAGGATCGCGCACAATGAAACCGAGAAAGACCAGAGCGCCGCATCCGGACCGGCACTCTCCATATTTCCCCGTACGAATGCGAGCAGCGGCACAACAGCACCTAGCAGCACATGCCAGGGGCGCGGTGCTGAGAGCCAGTTCGGGCGATCCGTCATCGGCGCTCGATCCGATACAGAGTCCGCAGTGAACAATCCGTCGCGGGGTTGCGAGCTCATCGAACGAGTCATGCGAACACACTGCCCTTCACCAGCATTTGAGGGGTCAAACGCGGAACACCGCGAGCGAATTATTGGATATTGTTGGAGCTCGGGGCGATCTTATGTCAGGTCCGAGCCATGGAGTCAAGCGGATCCCGACGATCTTTTCAGCGGATCCATGAGAAATTCCTGACGCTCCGTCGCAACTCCTCCTCCGGCACGAAACTCACGAATGCGACGGCCACATCACCGCTCTGCAGGACACGGACAGGCAGCGATTCACCCTCGTAGGCGATGTGCGAAGGCAGGTCAGGTATACGCTGGGAGCGGTGTACGAGCTGGTTGAGCGCGTCGAAGAACACGACGCCTCGCCGGCGCAGGTATGCGAGCGGGGCTCGCCGTTCGTGCCCGATGACGCCTCTTTTGGCCAGCGGGAGATTCGCAATATAGCGATCATTCAGGCCGTGACTGTCCACGGTCGGCCAGTCGGTGTAGTACGGCACGGCCCCGGCTCCGGTGACCCCCAGCACCAGACCACGATCCAGGTCGCCTGCGTCGATGAAGCGGCGAAGCGTTCGTCCTTCTTTGATTCGCCGGTCCGCATAGGTTCGGATTCGGGCGACTGAGGCAACTCCCCGCCACCTCGGTAGCTGCGCGTCGTCGTGCTCGAGCGAGCCGTGCAACGTGAAGCCAAGAAGGAGGGCGACGATAGCTGCGCCTGCCGATGCCGACAGCCGGAGCCGTTGAACCGAGTCAATGACGAGCCAGTACGAGAACGGCAGCACTGGGATCCAGAACCTGAACTCGAACCGGTCTCCACCGACCGCGACAACGTAGGTCGTGTAGATCAGGATGGTGGCACCAATCAGCGCGCGGTCGCGGTCCGGGTGCTTCAGGAGCGCCACCGCCACCACTGGTGCAAACAGCGGAAGGCCATACGCCCGCGTGAAGAGCCAGAGGTACTTGACGCCGTGGCCCCACCAGGGCTCTGGAACCTTCGCGGTGAAGGTGTTGGGGACCCAGGCGCCGTAATATTCGTGCCGCCAGAGGAAGTGGGTCCCGGTGATGGCGCCGAACACGGCGACCCACAACAGGAACGGGCCTACGGTCCGTCTATCCCACACAAGATTTCCCAGAATCCAGACGCTGCACACCCCGCCAAACAGCAGGCCCTCCGGCCGCGTCAGTGCCGCGGCCCCAAAGAGCAGAGCGGAGGCGACGCGAATGCGCGCCCCCCGTCGTCTTTCCTCGATCGCGAGCCAGGCACCGGAACACACCAGGAGCGTGAACAGCATCGTTTCGAGGCCGCCCGTGCACCACGCGGTGAACGTGCGACTGCTGGCAAGGGCCGCTGTCGGTGCCAACACCAGCAGCCCGGACAGACTCGACAATCGTGCGGTGAACACAACCAGCCCGCCAAGAACCAGCACTCCGGCCCCGATGCCGAGCGTGACGGCGACGACTTCTGGCTGGACACCCACGCGCATCGCCCCGGCGATGAGCACGACCCAGAGAAAATTGGTGTATCCCTCGACGCGTTCACCAGGATTCCAGGTCAGCCCTTCACCGTTGGCCAAGTGCTTCGCGTACCGGAACGAAATGAACGCGTCGTCTCCAAGAAAACGGTGCTGCTGGACGTTGTAGGCGAAGACAACGGCGAGAGCGCCTGCCAGTAGCGTGATTCCGGCTGTCCGTGACATGGTGTGCGGAACATACCATGCCGCAGGCCGACGTCTTTCGAATGAGGCAGCCCACGTTCATGGCGGGAGCAATGACGAAAGAACGGCAGGACTGTAAAGAGCGCCGCTAGCGCACGAATGTGACGCCGGCGGGTAACGGGGTGTAGGGTATACTTACCGACCATCTCCCTAAGCGTCTGGTACGCTCCAAGTGCTGATCGCCACCTGCTCGCGCTGAGTCGCGGGACAAAGACGTGCAGGGCGTGACCCGACAGTGCCGGGGGCTTTGGAGCTGCGGCACACCGAGAGAGGGTGCAGCTGGCCTGCGCCCGGGCGTTTCACATCTCTGCTCAGTAGGTTACATCAGTGCTCGACGCGCGCATCGTTTCAGCAATCAAGTTGTCTCTCCCGCTTGCTGGCGCCGTGGTCCTCGCGTGGGGAATTTTCGCCAGCACACGGGGCCGGGACTCCACCTTGGGTCAGCGGATCCGAGACATCGCCTTGCTGATGCTGGGGGGCCTGGCGTTCTTCTCATGGTGGAATTTCAGTCCGTCGCAGTTTGCTGGCCGTGTTGAGCTCCACGAGTTCTTTCATTACTATCTCGGCGCCAAATTCCAGCCCGAACTCGGCTACACGCGACTGTACCGGTGCGCAGTTATCGCCGAAATCGAGGAGGGCGCCTCCCCGGGGGAGCTTGCGTCGCGCTGGATGCGGGACCTCGAGACGAGCACTGTCGTGCAGCGTGACAGCGTTCTCTCCGACAAAGCCGCTTGCACGGACCGCTTCGCCAATACCCGGTGGGCCGCTTTCAAGCACGACGCGTTGTGGTTTCGCGCCAACATGACCCCGAGGCAGTGGAATAACGTGCTCAATGATCACGGGTACAATGCGACGCCCGTGTGGACGATGACAGGGACGCTGTTGGCTAACCTCGGTCCGGTGTCCTGGACGGCGATCAAATCGCTGGCGCTGCTCGACCGGGTGCTGTTGGTGACGTTCTGGGGCCTGATCTGTTGGGCGTTCGGCTGGCGAACCGCTTGTGTGGCGGCACTTTGGTGGGGAACAAACTACCCCGCTAGTTCTCACTGGACAGGCGGAGCCTTCCTTCGAGCGGACTGGCTCGTGCTCGCGGTCGCCGGCATATGTCTACTCCGTCGCAGCCGCCTCACTGCAGGCGGGTTCGCCCTCGCATACTCGGCGCTGCTTCGCATCTTTCCCGGCGGCTTGCTTGCAGGACTTGGCGTCGCTGAAGTTCTGCGGATGCTGCGGCAGCGAACGTGGAGGCCGTCGGGGGCTGCTCTCAGATGGGGCGGGGGGAGTGTGCTCGCGTCATGCTTGCTGATTCTTCTCTCCTCGGGAGTAGTGAGCCACCGGTGGGTTGATTTTGAATCATGGAAGGCTTTTGCAGACAACAGCCAGCGCCATCTCTCAACCGCCTCCACGAACCGCATGGGACTAAAGGCTCTTGTCAGTTTCGAGCCATCGACCCGGACCGCCATGTTGACGGGGCTCTGGCTCGATGCGCCCGGGGACACGTGGTATACCGCGCGCAACCGCGTCTTCGAGCGACGCCGGCCTTTGTTCTGGTTGCTGGCGTGTGGCTTTCTCCTGCTGCTCGGCCGCGCGGTGGACCAGCGCCCTCCCTGGGTGGCCGCGGTACTGGGAACCGGCCTGATGGTGCTGGGCGACGTCGCCTCGTACTACTACGCTCTGTTTCTCGTGTTCGCATTTCTCTGGACCGAACGCCCCTGGGTCGGCGTCGGACTCTGCCTCCTGTCGGCCTTCACAATCGCAGTGCCCGTCATCTTGCGGAACAGTGACGAGAGATACGTGGCGATCAGCGCTGGGATCGTCCTGTTTGTGGTTAGTGTGACAACCACGTATGCCCTGGCGGGGCGTGCTCAGCAGGTGTATGAGGCTTCTGATGTCGATGCTGCTCATTTGGCCTAGAGGTCGCAGCATTCCAGCCCATGAGTAGCATCGTTCGAGTCGCGCTTTGCCTGGTGCTGTTCGGCCCCACAGGCGTCTGGGGTCAGTCAGCAGACAACGTGCTGGTAGTAGTGAATGACTCGAGCGCAGACTCGCAGCGCGTCGGTGACTACTACGCGCGCAAGCGGACGATCCCATCGGACCATATCATTCGGATCACGACGACGACGGACGAAAGCGTCTCGCGCGCAGACTACACGCGCCAGATAGAGCAGCCAATCGCGAAATTCCTGACCGCAGGCGGCCTTCAGGACCGCGTGCTGTACATCGTGCTCACGAAGGGCGTTCCGCTGCGAGTCGCAGGGTCGTCTGGACGAAGCGGCACGGTCGCCAGCGTTGACTCGGAACTGACCCTGTTGTACCGGAAGATGACGGGCGAGCCTGTGGCGTCCGCCGGTCCGGTCGCCAACCCGTATTTTCTCGACGCTCACCCGCTGCACGATGCACGTCTCTTCACGCACATCAATCACGATATCTACCTTGTCACGAGGCTCGACGGATATTCCGTTGCAGATGTCACCGAGCTTATCAACCGGGCGGACACCCCCTCACGCGAAGGACGTTTCGTCTTCGATCTGAAAGGGGCATCGCGCGAGGGGTATGGCGATGCGTGGCTCCGCGCTGCCGCGGGACGCCTGACGGAAGCCGGCTTCGGCGCGCGCGTGGTCATAGAACAGACCACCAACGGCATTCTCTCGGAAACGAACGTGTTGGGATACTACTCCTGGGGGTCGAACGACCCGGCGCTCCGCCGCCGCGAGTTGGACTTGACGTTCGCACCAGGGGCTCTCGCGTCGATGTTCGTGAGCTCCGATGCGCGAACGATGAAGGAACCACCGCCCGGCTGGCAACCAGGCAATGTCTCGGATCGCCGCTCCTGGTACGCAGGGTCGCCCCAGTCGCTCGCAGCGGATCTCGTTCGCAGGGGGGTCGACGGGGATTGCGGCGCAGGTGGCGGAGCCGTATCTCGACGCAGCTGTCCGGCCCGATCTGTTGTTTCCGCTGTACGCCAGCGGATTCAACCTCGCCGAAGCGTTCTACCTCGCTATACCCAACCTCAGTTGGCAGACGGTCGTGATCGGAGATCCGCTCTGCTCGCCCTTCTCCCGCAAGATGCTGACAGACGAGGAAATTCACACCGGCATTGATCCCGACACCGGCCAACCACGGACCTTCTCGGATCGAGCCGTTGCGCGCGCCGACCCATCGTTGAATCGCGACGCGCTGAGGCTCGCCATCCGGGCGGGCGCGCAGTCGTCGCGGGGTGACGCCGCAGGCGCGCGCGAGTCGCTGGAGAAAGCCACCACGCTCGAGCCGCGGCCACATCAATGGCAAATTCGTCTTGGCCAGCTTTACGAGCAGGCCGGTGAGTTGGACAAGGCGATCGACCGGTATCAGATTGCGATAGCGCATGCCCCCAACGACGCGTCGCTGTTGAACAACCTGGGCTACATCCTCGCGGACAAGAAGAGCGCACCAGCGGAAGCGCTGCCCTTCGCAAAGCGTGCCTATCGGCTGGCGCCTGGCTCGCCGGAGGTCCTTGACACTCTGGGCTGGACGTACCACCTGCTGGGAGATGCCCCTCAGGCGGTGGACTTTCTCACGAAAGCCGCCAGCCTGGCGCCCGAGTCGGGCGAGACCCAATATCACGCGGCCGCCGCGCTGTTATCCGTGGAGCGGCTCGCAGACGCGCGCGAACACTTGAAACGGGCGCTGACGGTGTCGCCGCACCTTCCCGAGCGGCCCGCTGTCAGGGCGCTCATGGATCGCCTCGGCGCTCCATAGGCGTTGGGCCAATCGCTGCGGAATCCCCACCGATAGCCTCACCGGGGGAAGTCTTCCTGCTACACGATATGGCATGCTCCCGGACAAGCGGAGCCCACTGTCGATTTTGTGGGCAAAGCAGCAATCTGCGTGCAGCTTCTCGACCCGGAGCATCTGCAGACGGCACAGAGTATTCGCGACAAAAGTCGCTCCCGGCGGCGACTTCAACACGGGCCTTAGTTAGCAAACCTTTTAAAATCAGTCCCTTACAACCGCGCCATCCGTGGCAGCTCAGTTGCTATGTAGGTCACCGTTCACGTGGACAGATCGGGCGCGGTCGGGTGTTCCACCCGGTACGGCTCCAAACTAAGGGAAGGATGAAGACATGAGACGACTTCTGATGATCGGGGCTGTGCTGGTCGCGTCTGCGGCTATGACGGCTCCCGCGAACGCCGAGGTGCTGTCGGTCGGTGAGAGTTTCGATGTGACGTTCTTCCAGGACTGCACGACAGTCGTTGTGCAGGGATGCGACACCGACTTGAAGGGCGAGCTCACGCTGACGCTCACGGGTATCACCGACGGTACAGCCACCTTCCTGGTGGAGCTTACAAACACAAGCGCGGACCTCGGCGGTGGGCAGCCCAAGATCCTGGCGGTCGGATTCGCAACATCTCCGGACGCAACGGGCATCAGCGGGGACACTGACGCCTTCGGGGGCGTGAATGATGATGGCGTGGGGGATGGCAATGTGTTCGATGACTTCTCGCTGGCTTCGGTGAACGGCCCGAACGGAATCCCGAGCCTCAAGTTGGTGGAAATCTGCGCTTACGCCGCCAACAACTGCACGGGTGGCGCCATCGGTGACGGCCTCGCGGCGCAGACTTCCGACACGTTCCAGATCGTGCTGACTGGCGCCTTCGTGGCCGGGGGCACGGTCACTGTCAGTGACTTTGGGGTCAAGTTCCAGGGTGCGCCCGACTCGTTTGAGTTCTACGGCGACGGAGTTCCCGAGGACGGCGTTCCGGTGGACGGTCCACCCCAGGAAGCCGAGCCCACCACTCTGCTTCTTCTCGGCGCAGGATTCGCCATGGCGGCGAGCCGGATGCGTCGGCAGTCTGCCTAACGTTCGCTCATAGTCGGAATCGCCTTGACCTGAGAAGCCGGCTCACAAGCCGCTTCTCAGGTCCTTTTTCCAGCTTCAATCGATGCCGCTCAGAAGCTTACGGTCGTGACGTTCGAGCAGGTGGACGTACCGGCCGCGCATACCTTGTAGCTGAATGTTCCGCTTCCCCTCCCTCCCACTGCATCCGTGTAAAAGCCGTCGTTCGCAGTCGAGGCGACGCGTGTCCCATTTCTGTAGGCGTCCACCTGCGTCGCCGTGCTGCCCCGCCAACTGAGGTCCGCATATCGACTGCCCTTCACCTTGCGGGCCGCGGCTGACAGCGTGAACGATGTCGAGGCGGTAACGGTTGTTGGCGTGGTGGCCGATGCCGCGTTGGAGTAGCCGGAAGTACCGCCGCTGTTGAATGCCCTCGCGCGATAACTGTACGTCGTACCACCGGACAGACTCGAATTCCCATAGCTCACGACATTGGTGCCCACGCGGGCGATTTCAGCGTAGGTGCCACCAGAGGTAGCTCGCTCGATGGCAAACCCGGTCTCGTTCGACGCGTTGTCCGTCCACCGGACGGTGATGCTGCTCGACGACGTGGCGGAGACCGCCAACCCGCTCGGCGCGGCGGGAGCACTGGTGGTGGTGCCGGAGGGTTTGTAGAGCGCCTCGATCCCGGCCTTGTCATCGGCGGCCAGGGTCCGAAGGCTGGTCGAACACGCCGACACGCTGGGCCACATCGTCGCCTCGGCGACCGAGCTGTGGCCCAGCCCGAGCGCGTGGCCGAACTCGTGGATCGCCGTCTCGTGCAGGTATCGTTGCGGGCTGCTGCAGGCGCGCCAATCCGGCAGGAACAGCGCGCTCCCGTCGTAGATGACGATGTCCGCCTCGAGCAGCACGCCATCTTTGTACCACCGATACGTCTGCCCCAGCGCGGTCGAATCGGGCCGAAAGAACACGCTGTTCCGGCCGTTCATCGTGACGCTTGCATCAGACGTTCGGCCCATGTAGTAGAAGCTGATGTTGGCGTTCGATTGCATGCTCCAGTCGGCCGCCGCCGTCTTCAGCACCGTTTCGGCGTCGGTCTGGGCCATGTCGGCGTTGGCGGGGTTGACGTAGAAGCGCACCTGCGTGGTGCCCCACCGGTAGTTCAGGGCATAGGCGTTCAGGCCGTCGCTCGTCATCAGCGGGCTGGCAGCGAGCGCCATTCCGATCAGGAGCAGCGCGCGAAGAGTGTGGGGGCGGCGGTAGGTGGACATGGTGGTGCTCCGTTCTACCGGGCCCCGGCGGCGGCGCGCAGGTCCGCCAGCCGCAGGGTGGTGCCAGCCACGGTGTCCTGGGGCGTCAACTCGAGCACCGCCTCCCGACCCCCAGCCGGCACGAAGCCGCCCTGATCTCCCCGTTTCAACAGAAACACGGCGCGCTCGCCGGCAGCTAGCCGAGGGGCGTGCGACACCTCCAGGGTGACGCTTCCGAGCGTGCCACCCTCCACATCCACGGAGAGGTCAGCAGACGCCGTTTCGCCCTTCAACGTCTCGGCGGGCCGAACTCGAGCCCGGGATACGATCAACCGATCGCCCCACTTGTTCTCCCGCCATGCCGGCCGGACGTCGAGGACCGTGCCCACGATCGCGCGCTCTGCTAGGCGAAGGCGCTGCTGGAAATTCGCTCGCTCAGTCACCTGATCCGCGATGAGAGCTGAAGGAAGGAAGAAGAGGGCGAGGGCTATGAGTGAGGCCCGACGACGTGGGTACAAAGCTGTTGTCATAGGTGGACGTCCTTTCAATACGGCCGAAGGCGGGCGGCCCCGAGTCGATACCGGGCCGAAAGGGCCGACGGATGAGCCGCACTCACGTCCAGAGCAATAGTGTGTCCACCAACGACAACTTCTTATTTATTAAATGTTTACAGGAACGATGCAGCGTCGTCCTGTCGTGCAGCGGGAGTGCGTATGCGTCTGAAACGTGTATTATTTACAGGCGCTACGGGGAGGCAGCCGAAATCACGTGTAACGATTACATGCGAGCGTGTGAAGTCGATGCGTTGATGAGGTGCAGTGTTTACGATCGCATCGGTTAGGTCTGGCAATTGGCTCGGGTGATGGACAGTGTCACGGGCATCGCCCACGCGCGATGCCCGTGAGGTCGGAACCCTCAGAATACGACGGTCACCTCGTTTGAACAGGTCGCGGTGCCAGCCGCGCACAACCGGTACTTGAACGTGCCGCCGCCCTTACCCCCCACCGGATCTGTGTAGGAGCCATCGTTGGCCGTTGCGACCGTCCGTGTGCCATTGCGGTAGACGTCGACTAACGAGGATGTCGCACCGCTCCAGCGAAGATCGACTGACCGTACGCCCTTGTTTTTTCGCGCGGTGCCAGAAACCGTGAACGCTGAAGCTGGCGGCGCTGCGGCCGCGAGGGTTGCGGCCGACGCGGTGTTCGAGTAGCCGGACGTACCTGCGCCGTTGAACGCGCGGAGGCGATACCAGTAGGCGGTGCCGCCCGAAAGGTTCTGGTCGGTGTACGAAGAGGTGTTGGTCGGCAGCTGTCGCACCAGCACGAAGGTGGAGCCGTTCGTGGACCGCTCGACGTAGAAGCCATCTTCGTTGGCGGCGCTGTCGGTCCATGAGAGGCTCACGCTGGTCGAAGACGTTGACGATCCCGACAACCCGCTTGGCGCGGGCGGGGCCGTCGTGGCACCGCTCCCGGTTGGCGCGTACAGGGACTCGATGGCCGCAATGTCGTCAGCCGCCAGGCTCCGTAGACTTGTCGAACACGCCGACACCGACGGCCACATCGTCGCCTCAGCTACAGCGCTATGTCCGAGACCCAGCACGTGGCCGAATTCGTGAATGGTAGTGTCGTGAAGGTAACGCTGGCTACCGCTGCAAGGGCTCGAGTCCGGCAAAAACGCCCAGCCGCCGTCGTAGACCACCATGTCCGCTTCGAGCATCACGCCGTCCCTCGACCACATGTATGTTTGCGCAGTCATTGAGCCGTTCGCCTCCGGCCTGAAGAACACAATGTTTGCGCCGTTGTAGGTCAGGCTGGCGTCGGACGTTCGCCCCATGTAGTAAAGGCTGATGCTTGCGTTCGACTGTGTGCTCCAGTCGCTCGCGGAGGCTCGTACGACCCCTTCAGCCTCGTCTTGTGACATGTCCGCATTCACAGGGTTGACGTCAGTACTCGACCTGCGAGGTGGTGCTGGGCCAGGTCTTCATGATCGAGTAGGCATGCAGGTTCTGTTGCCTGCCGATGTCGAGCACTGCGACGATGGCGAGCGAGAAAAAGGCCACCCGGAACGCTTTGACGCGAAATTCTGTGTACATTGGCGATCCTCTTCTACCGCGCCGCCGTTGCGGCGCGCCGGACATCTTCGAGCCGCAGGTGAGAACCCGTGACTCTGTTGTCCTTCGTCAGTTTCATCACACCGGCGCCATGATCCGTGGGCACAAGCACACCGTTTTCGCCGCGCTTCAGCAGGAAGACCACGCGGTCTCCTGGGGAGACCAATGGCGCGTGGGAGACCTTCAGCGTCAGCCCTCCCAAGGTCCCGCCCGCCATGTCGACGGCGAGGTCGCCTGACGCCGGGCCGCCCTTCAGGATCTCGGTGGCCCGGACGCGGGTGCGCGACACGATCAGGCGATCGCCCCACTTGTTCGTCTGCCACGCCGGTTCAACCGCCACCACGGCGGCAACCACAACGCGCTCGGCGCGACGGATTGCCGAGGGCAAATCAACCGAGGGACCTTCGGCCCACGCCGGCAGGGCGGGAGAGGTCAATAACCCCAGAAGAAGGAGACCGAACATTCTTCGCATACTTACCTCGTAAGGAATCTGTGCGCAGATGGGTAGCCCTTCGCGCTTAGCAACCGCGTTCCTGCAGAGGCAATGGCCGGTCCGGCAGCGTCGCCACATGCGATGTTTGAATAACCTGAGGTTCGGCAGTCGTTTACGAGAATGGCGAAAGAAAATCCGCGGGCGCCGTTGCTGATACTCAATCAACAGCTTCGTGGCTGGGATCACAGAATCGCGCAGACGTGATCGCATGACCCACGACTAGTCAGCTCCGTAGTGCACGCC
The DNA here is from genome assembly GCA_963763095.1 of Vicinamibacteria bacterium. Classification (GTDB taxonomy): domain Bacteria; phylum Acidobacteriota; class Vicinamibacteria; order Vicinamibacterales; family JAENWD01; genus CAVUCH01. Next base: position 231,991 of record CAVXNR010000037.1, on the reverse strand, counting down.
TAGTCAGCTCCGTAGTGAACGAGAGGGAGCACTAAAGTCTGGTGTTCCGAGCACTTCTGTCGCCGTAGCGCGGGATGTGGGTTGCGGGAACCGGTGTAGAATGACGCTCCCGGCAGGCGGCGGGCGGACGGCCGCTCTCTTGCTTTGTGGCTTAATTCCATCAATTCGCGTAGAGAACAGGGCGGCACCAGGATCGATTCTGGCGCCAGCGACACGACCGGTGCCGCCAACGAGCGGACTGGCCGCCGTTCGCATTACGGAGTGGCAAGATCATGCGATTGCACTGTGGCGTCCTGGTGTTCGGACTCTTCTGCGTTCTAGCCGGTGCCGGCTGCTCGAAAGACCCCGAGGTTCTCAAGAGGGAGTACGTCAAGCGAGCGGACCAGCACGTGGGCGAGAAGAAGTACCTGGAAGCCGTCATCGAGTATCGCAACGCGGTTCAGCAGGACCCGCGGTTCGGCGAGGCTCGATTCAAGCTCGCCGAAGCACTCCGCTTGAAGGGTGACGCGGCCGGCGCACTCCGGGAATATGTCCGCGCAGCGGACCTGCTCCCGAAGGACTTCACGGCGCAGCTCAGGGCCGCTGAATACCTGGTGAGATCAGGGCGATTCGAGGATGCGAGGGCCCGCGCCGACAAGGCACTGGCGATCAATCCCAAGAGTGCCGACGCCCTGATCACCAAAGGTGCTGCGCACGTGGGCCTGAGGGATTTCGATGCGGCTGTGGCAGAGGCGCAGGATGCGGTAGCGCTCGATCCTGATCGCGCCGAGCTCTACACCAGTCTGGCTGTGATGCAACTCACGCGAGGCGGCAGCACCGACACGACCAACGCCGAAGCAGCGCTCACGAAGGCCGTGGCTGTCGAACCCCAGTCTATTCACGCGAAACTGGCGTTGGCCAGCTTCTACTGGTCAACGCAACGCCTCAAGCAAGCCGAGACCACTCTGCTAGAGGCGGCCGCCATTGCTCCTCGGGACGTCACGGTTAATCGGGCCCTTTCGACGCTGTATCAATCGACGAACCGGCGGGCCGAGGCAGAACCGTACCTCAAGATCGTGGCAGACGAGTCGAAAGACACGCGTGCCCAGCTCGCGTTGGCCGACTACTACGTCGCCACCAAACGTCCCGACCAAGCGGTGAAGCTCCTCGAGGCGCTTGCGAATTCCGACAAGACGGCGTATGCCGCCGCGAAGTCTCGGGTAGCGAGGGTGCAGTACAGCTCCGGAGCCCCTGCCCGCGCTCACCAGACGGTCGATGAGATCATCAGCCGCGAACCTCGGAGTGCGATTGGGTTTACGACAAAGGCGCAGTTCTTTTTTGCGGAGAAGCGGCTGGATGACGCCCTGCGCTCTGTCCAGTCCGCGGTCGCGTTGGATCCGCGATCGGCGGGGTCGAACCTACTGCTCGGTCGCGTTCAGCTCGCGCGCCGCGAGCCCCTAGAGGCGATCACGGCGCTGCTCGCAGTCACTAAACTCAGTCCGCGGTATTGGCCGGCCAAAATCGACCTGGCGAGGGCGTACTTGCTCGCACGTCGATATGCCGAAGCGACTGCCGCCGCAGAGGAGGTACTCAAGGACCACCCCGCAAACGCAGATGCCCTCTTACTACGGGCGCGCGGGTTCATCGCGAGCGGCCAGGCACCGAAGGCCGAATCGGATATGCGGAAGCTCTCGGCGGAACACCCGAAAGCGGCCGCTGTCCAGGCGCAGATCGGCACGATGCACGTCGCGAACCGTGAGTACCGGGAGGCTCGCGGGGCCTTCGAACGCTCTGTCGCCTTGGATCCGACACAGATGGAGGCGCTGACCGGCCTCGTGACCCTCGATCTCGTCGAACAACAACCGGCGCAAGCGACGCGCCGCATGGATGCTGCACTAGCCAGGAAACCATCGGACACCGGGCTGATGCTCCTGGCCGGTCGAACCTACGCGACCGCCGGCGATCTGAGCAGGGCAGAAACGATGCTCAAGCACGCCATCGAGGTCAATCCGTCTGCCTTCCAGGCCTACAGCCTTCTCGGGCAGCTGTACATCCGCCAGAAAAAGCTGCCACAAGCGATCAATGAGTTCGAGCACCTGTCCAAGCAGCGGCCGAAGTCGGTGGCGGCGCCAACCCTTGTAGGGATGCTGCTGCAGGCGCAGGGCAAGAACGCCGAAGCGCGCCAGCGGTACGAGCAGGTCCTGCAGAGGGACCCGCGTGCGCCCGTGGCGGCAAACAATCTTGCCTGGCTGTACGCAGAAGAGGGAGAACACCTCGACACGGCGTTGCAGTTGGCACAGGCCGCGAAGTCGCAGTTGCCGGGCCGCGCAGAAGTGGACGACACGCTCGGCTGGGTATACTTCAAAAAAGACCTCGCCACGCTGGCGGTCCGATCGTTTCAGGAGAGCATCGACAAGGACCCCAAAAATCCATCCTTCCACTATCATCTGGGACTGGCCTACCAGAAAACGGGCGATTCCGAGCGGGCGCGGCAGGCGCTCGAGCAGGCGCTCGCGTTGAACCCTCACTTCAACGGAGCCGACCACGCGCGCAGGACGCTGCAGTCGCTGAAGGGATGAGCCGTGAGTGAGCGTACCAGAATTGGCCTTCTCGGCAGGGAGACGCGGTGAGGTCGAACGCGCTGGATGGCGCGCCCCCGTCTAGCGTCGGCGCCGTTGACATCGCCGCCGCGACCCCATTGGTCCAGAGCGAACGCCTGCTGCTTGGCGCCCTGGCCGTGGCGCTCGTAGTGCTGTTTGCGCCGACCGTGGCATGGCTCGTCCACCGCTGGACAATGAGCGTCTGGCAGGACGCCCACGGTCTGTTCATCGCGCCCACGGTCGCCTACTTCAGTTGGCGCGAACTGAAACAGTGCAGATCGCCGCGGGCAGCGAGCAGTCTGGGGTTTTTCTTCCTCATCCCCGCCCTGATGCTGCACGTCCTCGACACGGGACTTCGCACTCAGTTGCTGTCCGCGCTGGCGCTGGTGCTGGCGCTGCCAGGGCTGTCGCTTCTGTTCCTCGGGCGTGAACGCACCCGGGCCATTGCCTTCCCGCTGGCATTCGCGGTGTTCATGCTGCCAATCCCGCTGGCGTTCACGGGGCCGCTCCACGTCGTGCTTCGGGAGATCGGCGCCGACGCATCCGCGCGCATTGCGCCGCTCGTGGGTGTGCCTCTCTATCGCGAGGGGTTCAATATTCACGTGCCGAACGCGCACGTGTTCATCGGCGACGCATGCAGCGGCTTTTCGACGCTCTACGCGGCTGCTGTCGTCGCATGTCTGGTCGCGTATGTATCACGTCCGGGGTGGCGTCGACTGCTGGTGCTCGTCGCCTGGGCTCCCCTGGCCATCGCCGCCAACGTCGTACGGCTTGTGCTGCTTGCTGTGCTCATGTACTGGAAGGGAATCGATATTCTCAATACCCCCATCCACCCCCTCTCAGGGCTGCTCACGTTCGCACTCGCGCTGCCGCCGCTGTTCTGGATTGCGCCAGTCGACGATCGGAACGACCGGAGGCCGCGGTGATCGCCGGCCGCTGGGCCGGTCCCGTGTTGGCAATTCTGCTTGTTGCTCTGGTGCCGACGGTGCTCCATACCTATGGGGATTGGCAGAGCGATGCCGGCCGGCCCGCATCGGACGTGCCCCTGCAACTAGGCGACTTCGTCGGGAAGACCGCGGGCGGCGAACACGCGTGGTTGCGTGAGGCGTTCGCCACGTCCGACTTGCTCCACCGCCGGTACACGGGACCAGATGGCGCAGCCCTGGAGCTGCTGATTGCGCGCTCCTACGACGCGAAACGTCTCTATCACCATCCGGAAAAGGCGACTCCGTTCGCGCGAGATATGGTCCTGTCCGGCCTCGCGCACGTCTCCGCTGGAAGAGACGTTCCCGTGCACGTGCTCACGTCCGAGCGTGGTGCCGCCGCCGCCTACGCGCTGCTGTACGATGGGGTGTTCGTAGCGGATCCGTTGTGGTTCCAGGTCCGGGCCGCGGCCCGGTCGCTGGTGCAGCCACGGCGGCCGATGACGCTGTTCCTGGTGTACGACCGGCGCGGTGCGGCGGATGCGGCGGCGTTGACCGAGTCCCGCACGGGGCGCCTGCTGCAAGCTGCCCTCCAGAGTTACCTCTCCGAGCAATGACAGACCGCGCTCTGCGGGAGCCGCGCTCCTGGCTCCGCGACGTGGGCCGCTGGCATCCGTGGCTCACGCTCGCACTGGCCGGTGGACTCGCCATCACTGTCATCGAGAGCCTGCTGCTGCAGCGAAAGCTCGGGTTCTTCGCCGGGGGCTTCCTCGCAGCCGACCAGTTGACGGGCAATTGGGATCGGGTGCGCTTTCTGGCTGTGTCGGCTACGGCTGACACCGCGATGCTCGCCCTACCCTCATGGATTGCCTGCCGGATCAACGCTGCCCTGCGGCTTGGCCGTGCCGCGGGGTGGGTCCTGTCGATGCTGTTGATTCTTGCGCCGGTGGCCCTGTTCGAACTCATCACCTACGAGATCGCGCGGTTCCTCGGCGACGCCGTCAACGTGACGCTGCTGATGGATCTCGGGGGGAATCGGCCGGAGCTGGTGAGCGTGGCATGGGCCTATCTGCGATCGCCACTGGCGCTCTCGATGTTGGGGGTATCTGCAGTTGCACTGGCGATTCTGCTGATCCAGCGAGTCGTGCCGAAACCGGCCGAGCAGTGGCGCATGGGCCGAGCAGCGTTTCTCCGGGCAGCGACGATTTCCGTGGCGGGTCTCGTCGTGTGTGGCGTGACGCCCGTTGCCTACCCTTGGTACGCCTTGGCGCTGAACTGGAAGCTCAGCGGCCACATCTCCGGACGGCTCGTGCGCGGAGCGACGGATTTCGACGGCGATGGCTACGGTCTGCTCGATCGGCCGGCAGATCCCGCACTGTTCGATGTGAGCATCCATCCGTACGCCGTCGACATCCCCGGCAACGGCGTCGACGAGGACGGGATCGGCGGCGACCTTCCGCTGGCGCGGGCAGTTTACCGCGAGGGCCCATCGGCACCGCCGGGGGAGTGGACGAGGAAACCGAACGTCGTGCTCATCCTGCTCGAGAGCGTGCGCGCGGATGTCATTGGCGCGACCGAGAACGGGCGGGCTGTCACCCCGGTCATGAACAGCCTCGCGGCACGTGGATTTTCCGCGAGGCACGCGTACTCTCACAACGGGTTTACCGCGCAATCGCGGCACCACCTCTTCACCGGATCGCTCGCGAACATTCGTGGACGGACCAGCCTTGTCGATGACTTCAAGGCCAATGGCTACCAGGTGGCGTACTTCTCAGGGCAGGACGAGTCGTTCGGCGGTCCAGCGATGATGGTGGGAGCCACGCGCTCGGACGTGTTCTTCGATGCCGCCATGGCCCGGAACGAGCGGTATACTCGCTTCCAGACGCCAGCCAGCTTGGCCGTTCCATTTCAGGTGATCGAACGTAGGGTCGCGCAGTTCCTGAAGGCCCGAACGGACGATCGTCCGCTGTTCCTGTACTTCAATCTCCACGACACGCACTATCCTTACTGGCACAAAAGGATGGCGCCACTCCTAAACCACACGGTCGTGTCGGACGGCGATATCCGACCGGGCAGAGCGCGAGAGCTCCGGGCGATGTATTTAAACAGCGTCGCCAACGTCGACGCTTCCATCGGGAGGATACTCGAAGGCATCACCTTTCACCTGAAGCAGCCCCCGGCGGTGATCGTGACCAGCGACCACGGCGAGAGTCTGCTGGAGGATGGATTCCTGGGGCATGGTTACTCGATCAACGACGCTCAGACCAGGGTTCCATTCATCATGACCGGCCTGGGACCGCATCCCGCGGAACCTTTCGGTCAAGCCGACGTGCGAGAGGCCATGTGGCGGGCGCTCGGAACATCGACACCGGAGTTCGGGCAGTCTCCAGCCACCGTCTTTCAGTACATTCGGGACGGTCGAGCGGCCCCAACAGAATCGGGCTTCGCTCTGCGGACACTCAGATAGTTGTTGATATGCGCACCCATCGCGTCCGAATAGAGAACGGTGCATGGCGCCCTGCAGGGTCGCTGGCCCAAGGCGAAACCGACCGCCTCCACAACGTGGTGTGGTTATGGGAGAACCTGCGGCTCGCACACGCGCGGGCTGCGGCGGAGTCCGCTTTGGTCCGGCCACTCGTGATGGACGGGCAAAAGAGGTAAAGAGTACCGCACATGAGCAGCGTCGCAGTTCGCCAGCGGAATACAACTGCTGACCGCAGTGCTCCACCACGACACCCAAGGAACACACATGAAGCGTGAGTCAAGCCAGCCGTTCGATCCGGACGTGGTGAGCGGCCGACACGCGGTCAACGCCGCGTACCAGGATGCCTCGCGGGCCAAGGAGTACATTCGCAGTCGCTATGAGGACGACCCGTTCGGCCGCGCGACACACGAGCATCAGGTCAGGCTGCTACGCCGCATCATCACGCGTCTAGGCGCACGGCACGTGCTCGAAGTCGCCCCCGGTCCTGCTCGGCTTACCGTTCACCTGCCGCGGGTCGACCGCGGCGTCGCTGTCGAGCAGAGCCCGGCGATGATCCGGGTTGCAACGGAGCGCCTATCCGCATTCGGCCGTGACGACTGGCAGATAGAACAGGGGGATGCCTTCGCGCTGCCGTACCAGGCTGGGGAGTTCGACCTCGCCTTGTCCTTCAAACTCGTTCGCCATTTCGACCGTTCGGACCGGCAACGTCTGTTAGAGAACCTGCGAAATGCGGTGCGATCCGGCGGGCACGTCCTGCTTGACGTGCCCAACGAGCTCGCCTGCCGTTGGCTCCACCGCAAGTGGGGAGTCGAAAAAGGCTGGATCGAGGACCACTGGTTCTCCATCAATGAGTTTCGGGCGGAAGCCCGACAGGCAGGCTTCGCGGACGTGCGTTTTTACCCCGTCCAGCCGCTCATCACGGCCCAGTACTATTGCTGGTCGCAGTTATGGCGGATTTGGCCGAGAGGCGCCCGCGTGGTCGGCCGGTCGCTGGAGCGGGTTGCGTGGGGACAGCCCCTCGAGTGGCTCGCTGTGTGCCGATGCGGGTAAGCTACTGGACGGGTTGGCTCGACCCGCACATGGTCGCCGTCTCGAAGGAAGTGCATCAGTTGATGCATCGTTTTCCGGGGAGCTGCGCCTTCGGGCTTTCCACGCATTATTGGCTCCACGTCTCACGAGGACGCCGGTCGTTCGGCGTGCACCCCCGGCTGTACCAGCTCGTGCGACCGATGCTGGGCATCATCGAGAGGCAGTTCGACATCAGCCACATCTATACGAACCTGGGCGACTGGCACTTTCTCAACGCGCTCGGTAGCCGCCCAATCGTGCTGACGCTCACCGAGCACGGTGTTCCGGCCGAGCCGGTTCTGCTGCACAAGGTGAACCGCGTCGTGGCCGAGACCGACCGGTTGGCGGCGCAGGCGATAAAGTACGGCGTGCCGATCGATCACGTGTCTGTCGTATACCCGGGAGTGGACCTTCGGGCGTTTGATGTCAACCCGGCGCCGGCCGGCCGCTGGACGTGCGTGTTCGCGAGCAGCCCCGAAAACGAAAGCGAGATTCACACGAAGGGTGTTGATCTGCTGCTCGAGGCAGCCGCGCTGCGCCCTCATGTTGCCTTCACACTCCTGTGGCGCCCCTTCGGCCCTGCTGCTGACGTCGCCCTCGAGCAGGTGCGACGGCGCGCCCCGGAGAATGTCGCTTTGATCAAGAAGCGCATCCCCGACATGGCCGCCTTTCTGGCGCGTTTCCACTTCGCGGTAGCGCCGTTCCGCTCCGTCGGCAAACCGTGTCCCAACTCCATCCTCGAGATGTTAGCGCTCGGACGACCGGCCCTCGTCTCCGACTTCGTCGATGTTGGTGACCTGATCGCGCGCGAAGGAGCGGGGCTTGTGTTCGCCCCGGCGGCCGAGAGCCTAGCAGCGGCCATCGACCGCCTCTGCGATGGGTACGCGGCGTTCCAGCGCTGTGCGCGGGCTTGCGCCGAACGGTCCTTCGATTTGGATCGCACCACCGACGCCTACCGCCGCATCTACGAGTCGCTCAGGACCGTGCGGTCAGCGGCTGCCGCAGCCTGCGGACGGCATGATTAGCTGGGTCATTCGGAATGGATGGCATGGCAGTCAGTCCGCGCGACCAGTTCCGTGAATAGTCCGTGCAACGTTCTCGCGGACTCCTCCCACGAGAATCTCATGGCGTACCGCCCGCGGGCCGCTCGATCGTCAGGTGTTGATCGGCAGGCGGCGACTGCTCCTCGAATGCTCTCCGGGCTGAGCGGGTCGAAATACCGCGCATATGGGCCGGCGACTTCCCGCAACGGCGCCAGGTCACTGCAGGCCACCATCGCGCCACAGGCAAGCGCCTCCAGTACGGGCATGCCGAAGCCCTCGTGCAACGATGGGCATACGTACGCAGATGCAAGGCTATAGAGTGCTGCCAGGTCCGCATCGGATACGCCACTCCTGAAGCACACGTGAGAGAGGAGATCCGATCTCGCGGCTAGCTCCCGCACGCGGGTGCGATCCCATGGCGCAGCAGCGACGAGCACGAGAGGCGGGCAAGCGCCGCTTCGCCACTGTTTTGCGAGCGCGTTCAGCAGACCACCGTAATTGCGCCGCGGAGTATCGGCACCGACGCTGAGGATGAACGCATTCGGCAGACGGTATTTCTCTCTGACCTCGTCGAGTCTGCGGGCATCCGTCACACGTTGCAGCGAGTCTCTCACCGCATTCGGGGTCAGGATCACCGGCTTGGCCTTCCGCAACACTCCCACGACCGCGTCGCGAGTTACTCGACGAGACGACTGCGATGCCGGAAGCGAGATGAATGTCGGCCAGAAGTCGACGACGACCGCGAGCTGCATCTGGGTCGTCCGGCAGCCAGGACAACAGCTCCTGCGGCATCAGATCGTGGACGGTGAGTACCTGTCGGGCAGGCGCTGGTTATCGGTATGAAGTGCGCCGGACCGTAGAACACGTCGACTGGATGTTGCCTCACCGCTCGAGGCAGATACCATCGCCTCCAGGCGATGTCAGACAACCGAGCCGTCGGCCCAGCGGCGTGGATCGCAACTATCTCCGTCGTTTCTTGAAGTTCCAGAGCGATACTGGCGTCCCACTCGGGCCGCTTCTGGAGATCGCGATCGACAAACAGGTAGAAGCGGCTACTCGGCAGTCGACGAGAAAGGGCTCTGATGATTTCACACGCATGGTTCTGGATGCCTACCCTCGGACGCATGAGAAGAGGGCGGCCATCTACGCCTATGTCCATTCTTCCTTCAATGCGGCACCCCAAGCAGGCCGACGTTGGTACAGAACGAGGCGCGGAGAGCAACTTGCCCTCACGGAGCTGAATTGAACCGAGTGTGGCTCGCCCGGGTAACGGACACGCTCCCGCCGACCAATTTGCAAACCTGTAAAACGACGGTCAGTGCACCGGATATCAAGCGCCAGCATATGATAATGCACCCAGACCAGCATTCCATCGAAGTCGCAGCGGCTCCGTTCGTCCCGTCGAGCTGCGTGGTAAACTACCCAACGGCTCGGCCGCCGCATCGATGTCGGTTGGCCATTCTGAGTATCCGGCCGCGTCAAGGCAGGCGACACGAGTGCAGACAATTGCGTCTAAAATTGGCGGCGCCGCTGCCGCTGTGGGCGGGTGCCGCAGAAGCCCGATCTCAGAACCGGCATGACCGGCCAACACTGGCCAAAGCCGGTGCCCCGCTGCCCCCGCTATCTGTCTCTCGACCACTGGCGGGGCGTCGCGTGCCTACTCGTCCTGATTTTTCACGCTAATCGGACAGCAGCAGAGGCCACCAGCCTCGGCGCCATCGAAACCATTTTTGTCAGCATCTGCACGCGAGGTTGGATCGGGATACCCATATTCTTCGTTATCAGCGGCTACTGCATCTCGGCGGCCGTGGACGCCCAGCGGCATAAACCCGGAGCGTCCTTGATGCACTATTTCAAGCGCCGCGCCCGTCGCATCTACCCCCCTTACTGGATCGTATTGTTCATCACACTCGGCGTAGTGGCGATCGTCGACATGGCGGTGCCAGACCGTCCGCTCACGCATCACGGTTTCTACCGGCCGTGGTGGTTCAGTCCATCGCAGTGGGTAGGCAACATCACTCTCACGGAAACGTGGCGCTTTCACCTGGGCGGCTCGGCTCCTGGCTGGATGGTGGAACCGGCCTGGACCTTGTGTTACGAGGAGCAGTTCTACCTGGTCGCGGGCCTGCTGCTGGCTGTCGCCCCGACATACTATTTCCAAGGCGCGGCCATCGTGACGCTCGTGGTCGCTGCATGCGCTTTCCTTGCGGGGCCTCTGGGACTGCCAGTCAGCGGCTTTTTTATCGACGGAGCATGGGTGCAGTTCGCCCTCGGTGTGCTGGTCTACTACGCGCAGAACTACTGCAGTATGCGCGGCCGTGTGGTCAGCGCGACCGCGCTCCTCGCCCTGGCAATCGCCGCAGCATGGCATCCGGCCGCATTGTTGAACCCAACCGCCCGTAACCCTAACGTGCTGTATTTCGCGGCCGCGTGCTTCGCTCTCGTCCTAATGCTTTTGCATCCGTTCGACCAACAGATCGCCCGCGCAAAGTGGCTCGAGCCACTGCGGCTGCCTGGCACCATGTGCTACAGCCTCTATCTGGTGCACGCGCCACTCATCGGGTTGATCTATTGTGCGATTGTCTGGTTCGGCGGGCAACGGTGGTGGACCCCGGAGGTCGCAGTTCCGGTCGCCTCGGCGATCTGCATCGCGGTGTCGTGGCGTTTTCATGTCTCTGTGGAACGCCGGTTCCTGAACGCACCGATCCGTGAGGTGCCATCAGTTCCGGTAGCCGCGTTATAGGAGCCTTCTTCGTCACGCGGCGCAGCGCCCGGCGTCAGAAGGCTTGAGGGACGGCGGTGACGAGAGTTTTTCCTGGGCCGGCGTAGTTTTGGTCCGCCGCAGTTGCGCCACGACCGAGCTGGCCGTTGCCGCTGCACCAGTCATCGCATCATTCGGATCCTAACGTGTGTTTTGTAACGCTGCAGCTTTTCTTGGCGGTGGATCTCCCGCAGGGCGATTCGAATACCGCGCATCTTGTGGTAGCGAACTACGTCCTGAAGCTATTCGGACTTACGTGCGCGCTCTCCTCACGGTGAAACATTAGTTCATGTTACGCAGTATTCTGGTCATCGGCCTGATTCTGGCCGGCGTGGTGGTCGCCGCACGCGGAGCCTTCGGAGCGCTCCTCTTTTATCTTTGGATTGCATACTTCAGGCCGGAGTCATGGCTGTGGTTCGACTTCGTATCGGCGTTGAACCTGTCCTATGTCGTCGGCATTTACCTGGCCCTGCGAGCAGCCCTGTCGGCCGAACGGCTCGTGTTTCTGAACGTGCGCACGCTGATTCTGATCGCTCTGACGGCGCACTCGCTGGCATCCACGCTAGTCTCGCCGTACGCCGCTTACAGCTGGGGGTATTGGCTGGATTTCATGAAGTCCACCACTATTACGTACCTGATCGCGACACTGGTGGTAGATCGTCAACGCTTCCGGATGACATTGCTCGTCATCTCCATGTCCCTGGGATTCGAGACTGCCAAGCAGGGATGGGCGCAATTCATCCTCAATCCGGGGGCGACGAATACGAATTCGATTCCATTCCTGGGCGACAACAATGCTGTGTCCGTCGGCATGTTCATGCTGGTCCCGATCCTGTTGGCGCTGGCGGGCACAGCCCACAGCCGATCCGAAAGGGTCTTCCATCGAATGATGGCGGTCGGCGTAGCTTATCGTGGCCTTGCCACTGTACTCGCGGGGCGGCTTCGTCGCGTGTGGCGCACTCGTTGCGGTGTACACGCTCAGATCGCGCAACAAACTGCGTGTCATCGCTGGCACTGCGCTCGTTGCCGCACTTCTCCTCCCTGTGATGCCCGACACGTTCTGGGAACGAATGGGGACGATCACCCCGACCGAGGAACACATGGATTCGTCGTCAGCGGGCCGGGTGCACTTCTGGCGAGTGGCGGTGGCCATGGCCAATGCGAACCCCATCTTGGGTGTCGGTCACGCCGCTTACAATGTTGCATACGACCAGTACGACTACCTCAGTGGCGCATATGGCACTGGACGGTCGGTGCACAGTGCATGGTTCGGCGTATTGTCTGAACTCGGTTACCCGGGAGCTGCGCTCTTCTGCGCGAGCGTCGCGCTCGCGTTTCTCGCCTGTGCCCGGGTGCGCCGACTCGCATCAACCGGAAACGTGTCACCCGAGCTCGGCCGCTACGCAATCGCGATTGAAGCCAGCCTCGCGGCGTTCGCGGCGGGAGGTTCCTTCGTCATCTTTCAATATGTCGAGATGCTCTGGCATCTGATTGGTCTCAGCATCGCGCTCAATTATCTCGCTGTGACAGAATCGGCCGCTCCGCGTCCGGCGGTCGCTGCAACAGCTTCGGGTTAGTCGTAACACCCCGGCCCCGCGCGCCGCCACGGTGATCGCATCGCATTCGCCGCCAGAAGCCGCCGCTTCGACGACCGGTTCACAACCGGGCCGATGTGGCCAGGGCGAGTGACTCTCCGACCTGAAGGCAACCTATTCTTGGTCTGCTGGGGTGAACGAAGAAGGTCGACGTAGCGCTGCGAGGAGAAGGCGCGGTTGCATACTCATAGCAAATACCGCAAGCGCACAAACCCAGGCTAGGCTTGCCGCGACCCAGAAAGCGACAAGGCTGTTGGAATGGTCGCGTCCCGCTGCGGCGACAACGCCGACCAGAACAGCGAGAGCGAGCTTGGCGCCAATCTGCCTGAACGGCAAGGCGATCGCGCGCGCTCCGCGGCAGAACACGAAGTTGCCCGTCAACAACACGGCAAAAGTAAGAACGGTCGCCCACGCTGCGCCGACGACTCCCAGGCGCGGAATCAGAATGAGATTGGCCACGATGTTTGTCACAGCCGCGAAGACGGTCCCTGGTATCAGTCGCGATGTCTGGTTAGTCAGTTCCGCCGGGAGTGTCACGAACGACGAAACACTGAAGAAGAAATACCCCAGGCAGATCAGCGGCACCAGGGCTGCGGCACCCCGATAGGCAGGCCCCGTGAGTAGGGAGAGAATCGGCGACGCAAACAGCGAAGCGGTGAGCAGGACGATCAGCAGACAGGTCGCGAATACATCCGCAATTCTCCCGAATACCCATTCGGAGCTATCGGACGCTGCGATCTCGAATTTAACGATTCCCCAGATGCCATGGAACGGAGCTCCAACAAGAGCATTGATGCCTTGGGCGAACTGATACGCCACCGAGTAGATGCCGACTGCACTTACCGGCACGAATAGGCGAAGCAGAAAGCGATCAGCCTGGTGCGTGATGAACGCCAGCATGGTTGTAAGAATCAGGGGGCTGCCATAGGCCATGATTGCTCGTGCGGCTTCTCGTCCCAGGCGAACAGGACCCCTGATACGCACAAATGTTCCGAGTAACACTACGGTCAACAGGATTGTCGTCAACAGATTCCCAGTGAGCACCGCAAACATGCCCAGGTTGAAATGAATCAGTAGCAATAAATTCAGGCTGGCGTTCAGCACAAGGCGAGCCATCGAGATAATTACTATCGACGTGGACCACTTCAGGATCCGGAGATGGGTTTCCAGCAGGGAGCCGATGCTGTTGAACCAAAGAGTCACGAGGACGAGCGTAACGGCATGCGGTGCGCCAGCAACGTCACTGCCGAGGATTACTCCCGCCACCGCAGAGCGGATGATCAACGCCGTGGCGGTGAACAAGGTGGCAGACGAAACCAACAGACCAAGCGCAGTCCACCACACCGTGTCCCGCTGGCGCTCGTCGCTTGCTGCGGAGTGCATCCGGGCCATCGCCAGGACGACGCCTCGTGATATCAGGATGTCCAGCCCGCTTGTGAGCGAGTCGAGAAGGGCAATGGCTCCGTACTGCTCCGGCGGCAGATACCGAGTATAGACGGGCAGAAGCAGCAGCGACGCCAAGCGCTGGAGAATGAGCCCAAAAGCGTACACTCCCGAGTGTTTGGCAAGCTCGCGATAATGCGTGCTCACTGAGGCTGTAACTCGCTCGCGCACCGCGAGAATTGCCTCGTTGGCCTGCATTGTTTCAGCCTCCACGATGAACCATGAGACAGAACCCCGAACTCCACGCTTCGGATCCGCCCGCTGTGGCGACGGTCCGCGCAAGCAGTGAAACTTCTCAGGAAGCCGTCAACAGCCAGTTACTGTGCACGCGCGTCAGGCGCGCTAGCCGCCGACGCGCGAGGAGCGGCAGGCGAGCCGCAGTCGACGCGTGTTGAAGAATGCGTGTGATGGCGTTCCATTGTCGCAACAACGTGAACATCGGAGTCCTCGACACATCGGCCGAGGCGCCGCATGCCTCCAGGAGTTGCGGGAGAACCGGCGTGAACATGCGGTGCCGGCGCCGACCACATTCCGACAGTTCCCACACCGAGCACCACAGGCGGACGATGTCCTCGAGAGCGAAGCCCTCTCGGGTATCGGCAAAGTCGAGCACGACCAGCCGACCGCCAGTCTCGACCAGGACGTTGGCATGACACAGGTCGCCGTGGATGCGCGTCACCGGGCACTCGCGGGTGTCCACGTCTCGTGTGCGTCGGTCTATCGATCTCCGAACGCGCTCCAGGTCTGTGCTCGACAGGATCGATGTCTCGCACTGCTCGATGCTCGATAGTTTCCGCGATGCCGTCTGCCGAATCCACTCGAGGCACGCCTGCGGATCGGCTGTGTCATCGCGCGACGACGTGTGGAACTGTCGCACCCATGCGCCGAGGCCGATTACCATCATGCGGCACCGCTGGCCCTCTCGATGAGGCATCGTGAGCGGTGAGGTGTTATTCCACAGCACATTGAAAAGGCTGTCCCCCAGTACCCTTTCAGTGATAAGGACGTTGTGGTTGCGATTGTAAGCAACAAACGGCAGCGCGCGTACCGGACCCGTTGCCCCTTCCGCGAGCCGTTCGAGAGTCGACGCTTCACCTGCGAGATTCGTTTCGCTGGTCTTGAGATGAATCTGCCGGCCTCTATATTCGTAGACTGAGGTTCGCGACCGCACATTGCGGTGCCCGCCGCCTCTGGCAAAATCCTCCACGATCGAGCCCAGGGCCGCGTCGCCTCCGAGCACGTGGCTACTTTCGCCCCACGACCACAGGCCTCATGTACCGCGTCGGCCAGATTAGTCGGCGTGGCCGATCCCATGGGGCGTCGACCTGTGCCAGGGGGAAACCGTTCCGCGTTAGAGCGTCGCACATGTACGCAGGCGACGTGCGACGGCCCAGTGTCGGATGATCGTGGGTGTTGCACTGAATCAGGAACGTGTCAGCGATAGACGACACGTGGCGCATCACCGCCTCGATGTCCGTTTCTGTCAGATAGTACAAACTGTTCAGCGCCATCACCGCATCGAAACGCCCCAGCTCCCGCCGCGGTAGATCTTTGACGTCTATGTTGTGATACGAGACGTTGTACGTCGTCCTGCAGCGCCATTCGAGAGCAGCCTTGACGAATTCGGCTTGCTGCAGCCAGTTCGGCCAGGTTCGCTCGTTGTCAATGCCGACGACCTCGGCCGCACCGTTCCGAACCATGTGGATTGCAACGAGTCCGCAGTTGCAGCCGATGTCCAGGATGCGCTTGCCCTGCAGATCGGGCAGGTTTCGCCTGACGATGAAGTCGAACTTCGACACACCCACATGTCGCGAATCCGGCGGGGCATCGGGCCATGTTGTCGATTTGGCGACGATGCCGTTCCCGAAGTTCACGTCGATGAACCACTTGAAGCGAGGGATCTGCTCCTGGATGTACGAGTCTGACATTGCGCTGAACGTCACATCTTCACCTCGAGTCGGCATGGTCTTTTACGACGAGCGGCTGCCGCAGCCTCCCTATTGACTTCGGCCCTTGATACGAAGCCGAACACCCCGCTTGGTAACTTGCACGCCTGGGACGGTCGCCCGGCTCCACTCGTCGGCTTCCAACATGCCGTGTTGCTTGGTACCGCCGACCGCCGACACGCTCCAGTCGAGAAGGGTCTTGGGCCGAGGGCGGAATCGCTGAGTCCGTCGGGGGGTTACGTCGACGAGTGCCGTAGCGGCTGGCGCGTTTTCTGTGAGCCGGATGGTCATTTCCCAGAGACCGGGCTCGTCAACCACGTCTTTGGTGTCCCAGGAAAGGTAGGCATTCACCTGCCCTTTGGGATCTCCGTCTGCCGGATCGCCGTTGCCGGCATTCTGATCGAGACTGCATGCGGTGAACGCCGGAAGTGACTGATCGGTTCGAAGGTCCAGAGGCATGTACGACTCCCCTCCTCCCGCGGGCATCGTAGCGCGTTGCCCATGGCCAGCCTGGCCCCAAACGAACAGATGCGGCTGCCTTGTTTCCTGTAAAGCCTTGAGAAAGTCGACGGCCTGTGGCCATCCGATGCCGTCGTCGTTCTTGCCGTTCGAAAACGTCAAAAAGCCGATCGATCGGTCCGGATGTTTGCGCAGGTACCATACGTCGTCGAAATAGTCCCAGACCGGCGAGCCGTCCTCGAACCGAACGTTCCACGCCGGCTTGCCGTAGACTCGCTCGAAAGAGCCGTGAAAGGCCGGCGATTCGCGTGGCCGATGGACACCCACCCAGCCGATGGCCCACGCGATTCGATCCGGGTGCCGTATCGCGAGCATCAGCGCGCCTGTGCCACCCATGGAGTTGCCGGCCGCGAACACGCGACTCAGGTCGACAGGATACTTCGTGGCTACCCAGGCGAGAAACGAGAGCATGCGCGTCTGCGAGTAGGAGTGAACGATACCGGCCTGCCAGTCTTGAGGAGTCTTCAACGGGCGACCCACGCCGAACTGTTCATGATAGCCCGTCCACCAGTCATATGGATACTCGTTCGACGATACGAGAATCGCACCGTCGCTGGCGTCATACCACCAGCCATATCCCCTGTTGAGATTTCCGCCCCACCCGTGAAGGTGGATACCAACCGGGGCGGGGTTCCGGATCTGCTCCGGAATGGCCACCAGGTAATCGAAAGGGCGGCCGGGCTCGTTGGTGTTAGGCGGCATTTCCCAACGGACATAGTAGTGAAGTGCCGGATTGCGCACATACGTGAATGACGCGGGCTTTTCGATGCGCTGGAGCACCGGTATGCCAGGGCCAACCGTCTCGCTGACTGGCCGGGAGAGGCTGTTCGAAGATGTCAGGGTTCGACGTTCCTCACCAGCCACTACGGCTGTCACAGCGTAGTAAGCAACTCGCGCGGCGGCTGGGTTGTGTATGTACAGGC
Organism: Vicinamibacteria bacterium; assembly: GCA_963763095.1. GTDB lineage: Bacteria > Acidobacteriota > Vicinamibacteria > Vicinamibacterales > JAENWD01 > CAVUCH01. The sequence continues at coordinate 214,706 of CAVXNR010000037.1, read as the reverse complement.
CGGCACTTGCCGTCACGGGGACCGGCCCCTGCTCGATAACATAGCGACGGGCAACGGACTCTGCTGGTGCATACGCGCCGTAAAAGGCGGTGTTCCACCCGTTTAGTGGCCGCACTTCCGCCATCGGCCGCAGTCCATCGAGGCTGACGATCGGGCGCACGGACGTGTATATTCGATACATCGTCCGATTGCGCTCCAGACCCGACCGTGCTGCGCTGATCTCCCGCACGGTAGCTGTTTCGGGTTCCGTTGAGTCGAACGATTCGCGCCAGGTGATAAACGTCTGGCCCGCCCGATGGATCGCGCGCAGATCAGTTACAGAACCCGGATCTGCCGCAGCCCAGATGCTTGCTGGCGACAGGATCAGTAACAAGGCCGTTGACCACATTACAAACGGCCTTAGCCGCCCCGGCAGCCGTGGCTCCTCCCGCGAGAAATCGGCAATTCGTGCAGAATATGGGATCATGCGAACGTTCCTACGGTCAACTGGCGAAGCACAGACCTCCGTGGCTGCCGCGGTCGTGCTCAGTGAAATATTCCCGCCGACGGTCGGCGGAAGCGGTGCGCTACTCTGGGAAATTTACTCGCGATTCAATCACATTCCCGTCACCGTTCTGACGGATCGCACCGACTCCCTGCCGTCCGACGAACGTGTGCTCTCGGCGCGGGTCTTGCGCATGCGCATGGCCGCTTCACACTGGGGCGTGCTGCATCCCCGCGGCCTCTGCTGGCATATGGCTGTCACACGTCGATTGCGCCGCGCCTGTCGGTCTCGCCGGAGCGTCATTCATTGTTGCCGACTTCTCCCAGAGGGCCTGAGCGCCAGAATAGCCGCCCTATCGGTGGGTGCCCCTTACATCTGCTGGGCTCACGGGGAGGAGCTTGGCTACATACGCAACTCGACAGAGTTGAAATGGTTGATGGCATTTGCGCGCGCCGGCACAGCCGCGGTGATTGCCAACAGCGAAAACACGGCCCTGCTGCTGCGGCGAGTGGGCGTGCCTAGAGCCAAAATCAAGATCGTCCATCCGGGAGTCGACCATGCTCGATTCCGACCCGATGTTGACGCCACTGCCGTTCGCCGGCGCTATGCCCCACGGGGGGAGTTCCTCCTACTGTCCGTGGGGCGCCTCCAAGCGCGAAAGGGCCATGATCTCGCGATTCAGGCAATCGCACGGCTTGGCCGACGCGACCTCCACTACGTCATCGTTGGTGACGGCAACGAGTTGCAGCGGCTCAAGCAGCTTACACAAGATACCGGAGTCACATCACTCGTCACATTCGAGCCTCGAATATCTCCGGAACTCCTCCCCACCTATTACGCCGCGTCCGATGTATTTCTGCACCCGAATCGCAATGACGGCGAGGACTTTGAAGGATTCGGGCTCGTCTTTCTGGAAGCCGCTGCCGCGGGCGTACCGGTTATCGGCGGCCGCAGCGGCGGAGTGCCGGAAGCCGTTGCTGAAAACGAGACCGGCCTTCTCGTCACCGGCACCGATCCGGACGAATTGGCTGCGGCGCTCAGACAACTTCTCGATGTGGCGAGTCTCCGTGCACGCATGGGCTCAGCCGCTCGCTCCCGGGTGTTGGACCGGTTTACCTGGGACCGCGCCGCTGCAGCGGTTCGCGACATTCACCTGGAAGTCTCCGCCCGTTGAAGAACACGTCGAGCAGCTTCATGGTATCGCTCGCACGATCGCCGGCCCGGCCAGATTCGCCACAACCAGCGGCAGCCGCTTCCAGACCTCGATCGCCGCTCGGAATTTGGGGTTTGTCGGGCCATGATCTGGGGCTTCGGCGCCTCCAAAGAGCATGTACTCCCATGAGAGCCGCGACGGCTCAGCACCCCACTGCAGCTTGAAGTGGTATGTGCCCTCTCCCGGTGTAGAGCGCCCGAAATCCAGCACCCGCAACCCCAGGCGAGTGGCCGAATCGATGACGGTCCAATACAGGAGGTGGTTGGGACACAGCGACCGATGCGTCTTCAGCGAACCGGCCCAGTGCACTTCCACGGTATCGCGAAACACGTACGCGCAGCCGCCCGCAATCGTCCGCGCCCCGCGCTGAACCAGCACCAACTGGAAGTGCTCCGGAAAGTGCTTCAGCGCAGCCTCGAACAGTCGTCGTGAGTACACGGGAGTCCCGAGGTCGCGCATGTTCTCGGCAAACACGCGGTAGAATGATCGAACCAGCGGCGCGCCGCCTGTGATGACAGAGAGACCGCTCTTCTGCGCTTTGCGAACCTGATTCCGCACCTTGCGATCCAACTCCTCCCAGGCGTCCTCCGCAGACGAGGGGAGACGCTTCCGCATGGCAACCTTGTGCTCACGCGCCGGGAGTTCAGGAAACTGCCGTTGTCGATGGCGCAACTCCACGTACCGGGCTCGCTCACGGACCGCAACGTCGCCGGCGGCTTTCAACAGCCCGCGGGCCACATCATCGTCGTCGGCGAGCACGCCGCCATAGTTGAGAAAAGGCAACGAGATGACGGCGCGCCCGAAGAGGGCCGATCGGAAACACACGAGCGGCAGCACGCCCACAACGACGGCGTTCCGTCGGGCCACGAGATACTCGGTGGGGTACCCGAACGCATCCTCAATGACCCGGCGCCAGCCCCAGCAGTGATGACCGGTCGCGTCGGCGTGAGACAGCACGTAAGTGTCCCATTCACGCTCGTCCGCGGCCGCGGCGATCGAGACGTCGACTGCCTGACGCATAGCCGATGAAAGCAGCTGATCTGCGAGCACAGTTACCAGTTGTACGGCAACGGCGCCGTCAGTGAGCGGCCCGTCATGCGGACGACGGGCAGGGCACCGATTAAGTTGGACATTGTGCCGAAGCGGAAGTCCGTGAGGAGCTGGCGGAGCCGTGCTTCGGTCTTCTGGAGATTGCAGTAGTGCCTGAACCGCCCCAGCCTGCTCGCCGCCAGCCGTGGCTGATCGGCGTCGATCTCCCACGGGTGGATGTAGAACACAGCCGGCCGCCGCTCGAGCGTGTTCAGGCGCGCGACGCCCGCCCGCGTCCACCCGTACGGCAGAATGCGGAAGTAACCTCCGCCGGCGACGGGGAAGTTGAATGGGCCGCGCCGCACTGTGGATGCCGGCACCTCGATCAGCGACCGTCCCCCGCGCGTGATCGCATACGGGTGCCGCGCCGATACCGGGATTCCGTAACGGTCGTGCGTGATGGGAAACACGCTTGAGTCGTACTCGTAACCCTCTTCCATGAGGATATCGAGCGCCCATAACGACCGCGGCGTGATCGAATAGCTCGGCGCACGATAGCCGACCACCGGCTGTCCAATGACATTCTCCAGCAGCAGCTTAGCGCGTCTCACATCATCCCGGAACGCGGCGGGCGTCTGATCATAGATTAGACGGTGCGCGTACCCGTGTGATGCGACCTCGTGCCCTCCTGCGGCGATCGTGCGCACCAGCGTCGGGTGCCGCTCCCCTACCCACCCGAGGACGAAGAACGTGGCCTGCACCTCCGCGTCGGCCAGAATTCCGAGCAGGCGCTCTGTGTTCGCGCAGACACGGCTCTCCATGCGATCCCAATCGGCTCGCGGCACCAGGCCGTCGAACACGCTCACCTGGAAATGTTCCTCGACATCGATCGTCATGGCGTTGACGATGTCGGGCTCGTCGGTTGGCGAATTCATCGCAGTCATAGGGGAGCGTCGCGCCGTCGTGCAAAGTATCTGGTCATGCTGGGCGGGGCGACTCTCACGCTCCCCGCTGCAGGACCACCGTCTTGATGGTGTTCACGATGACAAACAGATCGAATGCGAGCGACATGTGTTTGATGTAGTACAGCTTGTACTGCAGCTTCTCCAGCGCGTCTTCGGTGCTCGCCCCGTACGTGTAGCGCACCTGGGCCCATCCTGTGAGCCCCGGGCGGATGATGTGCCGCTGGCGATAGAACGGGATCTGCTCGGTCAATGCGGTCACGAACTCCGGGCGCTCCGGCCGGGGTCCAACGAGGCTCATGTCGCCCCGGAAAACGTTCCAGAGCTGCGGGAGCTCGTCCAGTCTCATCCGACGCAGGAGCCCGCCAAGCGGCGTCAGGCGGGGATCCTCTTTCTTGCTCGCCCAGACCGGCCCCGTGAGCGCTTCAGCGTCCGGTCGCATCGAGCGGAACTTGTGAAGGGTGAACACGCGGCCGTCCCGCCCGACGCGCTGCTGGTGGTAAAGCGAGGGGCCCGAAGATGTCGCCCGGACGCCCGCGGCAATCAACGCCATCAGGGGAAGCGTGATCAAGAGCCCGAGGCCCGACACCGCGATGTCGACGAGGCGCTTCACTGCCGCCAGCCACCGTGATTTCCGAAATCCCGCAGAGAAGATCAGCCAGCTCGGACGAAGGTTGTCGACGGCGATCTTGCCGGTGTACTCCTCGTACACCGAGGCGAGGTGATCGAAGGTGACACCGTCAAGCTTCATCTCGAGCAGCTTTTCCATCGGCAGCTTGCCTCGCGCGTCGGCGAGACTGACCACGACGCGGTCGACCTGGCGTGCCCTGACAATCGAAGGAATATCCTCGACGGTGCCAATCACCCCCGGGTTCAGCAGCGCGACCCCCACACGGGCGCGATCGGGATCGACGAACCCCACGATCTCGACGCCCAGCTCCAACCGTCGGTCATGCAGCTCGGTTGCGAGCGTCAGCGCGGCCTGGTTCGTCCCGACGAGAAGCAGCCGCTCGTGCGGGCCCCACTGGCGGCTCAGCCACTCGAAGACGATCCGCCACGCCACGACAAGCGACATCACCAGAAACGCGGTGATCATGAAGACACCGCGACCAAGAACCAGCCCAGGGAACCAGAAATAGACGGCGGCCAGAATGAAAGATGCCGCGCCGAGCGCCCAGGTGACGCGTGTGAAGATCTCGCGGCGGTCCGTCAGCTTGCGGAAGTCGTATAAATCAGCGTAGTAGAGGCAGACTTGGCACACTGCTGTCACCAGCAGCACCTTCCATATGCCGTGCGATGTCCACAGGACCTCCCACATCCACTCGCCCAGCCTGGCGTAGGCGGCCGCCCAGACCGCGAGCACGATCAGGCCGGTTTCGAACGCGATCAGCGTGAACGCACGGGGCGCGAACCGTTGTGCGAAAAGGTTGATCATGGCAAAGGACGATCGCCATGACGGCCGCCGTACGCCGAGTAGTAGTAGTAGTTCTGGGCCAGGCGCTTATCGGCACCGTTCAGGACGACGCCGAGGATGCGATCGCGTCCGATCGCCTCGATGGCGCGTTGCACGAACTGGTAGGGAGTGACGCCCGCTCGAACCACGAGCACCGCACCGCCGATCATCGCCGCCAGCAGATTGGCATCGGGCATCAGCGCAACCGGAGGGGTGTCGAGCACAACCCAGTCGTAGGATTCTGACGCTTCCTGCAGCACCTGCCGCATGCGGTCGGAGGTGAGGGATCCCATGGGATCGGCGTCCGGCTGCCCGGCCGTCAGTACGGCGAGACCCTCCGAAAGTTGCGTCACCGGCAACGAACTCGTGCCAGCGGCGCGTAAGCCGTCGCTAAGGCCGGTCAGGTTGGCCAGCCGGAACAGCCTGTGCAGCGTCGGACGCCGCAGATCAGCATCCACGAGCAACACCCGCCGCCGGTAGGATTCGCTGAGCGTCATGGCGAGATTCGCTGCCGTGAGGCTCTTCCCCTCACTCGACATCGCACTGGCGATCATCACGATCTTCAACCCGCGCGACCCCTGGGCGTGGTGCAGGGTGGCGGCCAGGCGGCGATACTGCTCGACGGATTCGGCCATCATCGGGCCGACCACAACTTTGTCACTCAGCCGTGCGTCGATTCGCTCCACGAGGGACACGGGCCCGTCCGCTTGGCCGCTTTCGTAGAACGCGGTGCTGTGCGGGACCGACACTCCGTTGGCGATCGTGGGCGCCACAGCGTGCTCGGTGTGAACGTCCTCGAACTCGGCCGGAAACTCCGGCGCGGCGGCTTCTGCCGTTACGGGATACAGGTCGACCGCCACGTCAGCCGTCGCCACATGATCGTGACCACCGAACGTTCGGCCCGCACGTGTCAACGCTTCGTCAACACGACTCATATAGGGTGCCTGCTTCATCCTTCATAGCCAGGACAATCGTCGCCGCAACCAGTACCATGCCGGAGGAGTCAGGTTCGCCTCTGACGGAACTCCGATCACCGGTCAGCGGCCTGAGGACCGGAGAGCCCCTCTCGATCGGCTCCGACGGTGAAATCGCCAGGATTCGAGCGCTCCGATTGCCGGCGGCGGCCGCTGGTGCCGCGGCGTCGAGGTCGAAGTCCCGGCAGACCTCCTCGACGACTCCTCTGGTCACCGCGCGCCGGCCGGCGGCGAAGGCATTCACGAGGGCATTGTCACAAATGACGTTGACGGTCCGCGGAACGCCACCCGAGCGATCGTGGATGGACGCCACGGCTTCCCGGGTGAAGAGCGCTGTGGCATCGCCGCCACTCCGAGCCACCCGCTGCGAGATGTAAAGTGCTGTCTCCGCGGACTTCAAGAGGGTGAGGTCGCACCTGAGCGCCACGCGCTGTTTCAATTGCCGCAGGCTCGGGTCGTTGAGCCGATCGGCGAGCTCCGGCTGGCCGACGAGGACTACCGGAAGAAGCTTGTCCTCATTCGTTTCGAAGTTCGCGAGCAGGCGGACCTCCTCGAGCAACTCGTGTGTCAGCTTCTGCGCCTCATCCACGATGAGCACCGTCAGCACGCCCTCGGCGTGCCTGCGGAGCAGCAGCGGCTCGAGCTCGAGGAGGAACTGACCTTTCGAATCTCGCGCCTCGTCGCTTAGCCCAAAACCCTTGGCGAGCACCTGTACGAACTCGGCCCGACTCAGCGTCGGGTTGCTCAGGTACACCGTCTGCGCATTTCGTCGTCGCGCCGCCTCCATCGCCGCGCGCACCACGGTCGTCTTCCCGGTGCCCGCCTCCCCCAGGAGGAGCGTGATCCCCTTGCGGCCCGCAATCCCGTACTGCAGATTGCTCAGCGCCTCGCGATGACGCGGCGTGAGAACCAGGAACCGTGGGTTGGGCGTGAGATCGAAGGGACGCTCACGGAGGCCAAAGAATGATTCGTACATCAGAGCAACCGCTGCGAGCGCAGCGTCATCCACACGACCACCGCAGTGCAGGCGAGCACAATCGTGGTGAACGTGACATTCACGAGAACCCTCGTTACCAGGGACCGCCGACGCTCGGGAGCGCTCATCATGAGCGGCACGGTCGCCAGCACCGGGAGCGACAGCGTTGCGAGCACCTCCTCATCTGTCCTGATCGAACGATCGCGGTATTCCAGGAGCGCAACGAGGCCGAGACCCAGGGCCAGACCAAACCCCAGTCCTATGAGATTGATGCGCAAACGATCCGGGCTGACCGGCTTCTGCGGAAACTGGGCGGGATCCAGCAGCTTGAATTGTTCGCCAATCTGGCGGCGCTCGAGGTTCGCGGCTACTTTCGAATCCTCTCTCTTCTGCAGGAGGGTCGTGTACATCGACTGCAGGGTGGAGTAGTCGCGCATCAGCTCCGTCATCTCGGTTTCCCGGCTCGGGCCCGCCTCCACTCGCGCCTGGTAGGTCGCGACGACAGCCCGAAGCCGCTGCTCTTCTGCCTGCTTCGCAGCGATCTCGCGATCGACGTTCTCGAGCTCCAGCTGTAGGTTCTTCGCCCGTCCTCGACGGGCCCGCTCGGCCGGGGAGAGGGCGCCTGCAGTCGCCTCAGGCGAGAGGGGCGCCTGAAGAGCCTCGGCGGCGAGCTTTTCATCGAGCTGAGCGATTATCCGTTGCAAACGGACGATGTCTGGATGCTCAGGTTTGAGCCGCAGCTCGAGCTGCCGCAGTAGAGCTCTCGCAGCTTCGAGCTGCTGCGCTGTGCCGCCAGACACAGCGCCATCCTCTACGGTGACCGTGGCAGAAGGGGGGAGCAGGTCCGTCTCCGGGCTGGTTAGATCCGCACTCATCCGCTCGAGAACAAGCCGGCGGTCGCGATCGCGATTGAGCGATTCCACAACCGACTGGATCTGCAGCTGCGTGTTGTGCAGCACCTGCAGGTTGGATTCGAGCTGCGTCGGCAACTGGCCTGCGTACTGGCGCCGGAATGCTTCCAGCTTCTTCTCATGCTCGATCAAGCGCTTCCGCGCATCATTCAGCTGGGCCTCGATGAACTGGTTGGTGCCCTCGGCCAGCACTTCGCGGTCGCGCAGGTTTTCCTCGATGAAGAGCGACGCAATCCGCTCGGTGACCTTCATTACCGTTCTCGGCTCCTCTCCCACGAAGGCCACACGGAACGCATCCCCCTTCACGACCTGCACGGTGATGTCCTTCCGCATCTTCTCGACGACATCCTCCATGATGCCGGTGCGGCGCTCTTCGCTGTACAAGTCGAAGTCCTGAATGATCCGTTCGAGCCTGGTGCGGCTCAGGATCTGCTGGCTGATGGTCTGGAGCCGATCTTCAACCCGAGCGGTCACGGTGGGCCGCACATACGACTCCGGAACCCGCTGGGGTACGACCATGATGAGGGTGTCCGAGCGATACCGATCGGGCAAGACCCACGAATAGAGGGCCACGCCCGCAGCCACCGCCGCAGCCGGCAGGAGAATGAACCACAGCCGTTGCCAGGCGATCGCCAGAATGTCTTCGGGGCTGAACTTCTTGCCAGGGAGCATGGCCTGTCTACCTCGAACCCAACAGCGGCGTCCACACGGTCAGTCCCGCCCGCATGCCGTTTCTGTCGAGCCCACGCGCAAAGCCGGGTGGCATCTGTACGCCGTAGCCAAAGTTGTAGTGGTAGTAAACGTATTCTGTGTATGCGGCGAAGTGTCGTGAGAGTGCCGCCTGGAGATGCGCGACTGCGGAGAACGTGTCGTAACCGTTCGCCACGGCACGAGGGCCGACAGACCCGAACGAGTACCCAGCGTTGAAATTGGCAGTAAGGCGCTGGTTAATCTGGCCTGCTAGCCTCGCGCTTACCGCGTCTGTCAAGAGCGGTTGCGAGAAGGCTTGCTCGAAGCGGATGCTGCGCACGTACGAGCCGAGCGCAGCCCACGTGCGCCCGATCTCGTGGTTGACTGTCGCGAACCCTGAAACGAAGAAGTGGGTCCGCTGATCGTCGTTGGGTCCGATTAGCTCGCCCGTTTGTCCCGCCGCAGGATCGCTCATCAGGATGGACGAGCCCGTCCCGAAAGAAACAACCGTCCGCCGCGAGAATGACAACGCGCGACCGTAGTCGATTCCGACGTCGAGATCATGGCTGCGAACCGGCTGGCGCTCGACGGCGAAACCATACCGGCCCGTCCGGTAGGCATACCCCAGCCGAAGTCCGGCGTGACCACTGAGTTGCTGTTGGAACCTGACGCCAGCCCGCTGCTGATCGAGGTCGCGTCGCTCGACGTCGTATTGGGTGCGATGCAGATCGTAAAAGCCGGCAAATGAGGCACGACGGCTCACCTCATAGGCCAATTCCGCGGTCGTCCCATAGGTGAATCCTTTCAGGGCGCCGCTCGCGTAATCGTGCGTAGGTGTCGTCACGTCGATCTCCGACGTGACGAGGCTCGGCAGACTGGGGAATATCGTGAAACCGAGGAAAGGCGAATACTGGATCGATTGGCTGGCGTGGACCCTGGTGCGCGCGCCCAACGCCGTCGATAACCCTACGCCCGCGTTATAGCTCGGCACGAGCGGCTCGGCAAACTGCCGGTAATAGCCGAATGCCGCAGCACCGGTTGCGGTTATCGACGTCGTGTCACCCTGAAAGACGTAATTGGCAGCTGCATTTGCCCCGGTGTAGTAGCCGCCGTTTCGAACGCGTGGATCGACCGGCACGCCCCCTGGAACGGTGGCGAACACGTTGTCGTCATACGCACCGAAGAGCGAGCCGCGGAGATCAAGGGTGTGCGGGGCGCTCGGCAGGGCATCACCCCCAAACAACCCTCGGTACGGGCGGCGCTGGGCCGCCTCACCCGGCGTCTCCGGGCTGAACGGTGCAAGTTCTTGCGGCTTCTCGACGCTCTGCGCAACTGCGGAAACGGGCACCCCAGCGAGCAGACACCCCACGACACCCATGACACCTAAGACACCGTGGGTGAACAGGTGCCTCCCGCCGTCACGCTCGCGCGCATGTAAACTCAGAGTCACGGCACCAGCACCGTGTCACCGGGTTTGAGCTCGACGTTCTGCTTCAGGTTCTTGCCCTTCAGCACGTCCCGGTAATTGAACCGCAACAACTGCTGTGTGCCACCCTCCGTGCGCGTGATCACGATGTCCTTGCTCTTCGCGAACTCGTGCAGGCCGCCAGCGAGCGAGATCAGTTGCAGGACGGTCGTTGGCGCGGTGAGCGGGTACACCCCGGGCTTTGCCACCTGGCCGGTGATGTACACCCTGAGGCTGTTGATCTGCTTCACGACGACCGTGACGCTGGGGTCCTCGATATACTTCGCGGCTTCGGCTGTGACGCGCTCGCGCAACTGCTCGGGCGTGAGGCCAGCGGCCTGGACATCGTTCACCAGCGGCAGAGTGATCCTCCCGTCGGGACGCACAACCACTTCGGCACTCATGTCCTTGTCGCGCCAGAACACGATCGTCAGCACATCGTCAGTGCCAAGCACGAATCCTGGCGGCGGCTGGACGCCGGCAGGAACGGCGGGCGCACCCGCTGGCGCCTGGGAACCCGGCGGGGAGGCCAGCGTCCGCGCGACCGGAGCGGGCGCCGGCGGCGGTGCCTGCGCCTGCGCCGAGGCCGCCGACCAAACCAGCGCGCAGAGGCATGGCAGGACCAGGGCGCGCAACCGAACGGGGTGAAGGACGGGAAGATCAGTGTTCATCACAGGCGCCGGGGTCATTGCCGGTACTCTTTGAACGGAAGCTGGCAGTCATGCTTCCGGAGGAAGTTCAGAAACTTCTTGTAGTCCTGCGGTTCCAGGTTGAATAACCTCGCCACGATCCGGTAGTTGCCGCGGGACTCCTCCAGCCCTTTTCGGACCAGGTCGCGCACGTTCCCCCTCGTGATTTCCCGCTGCATGTATAGGGGGTACACGGTCGTCCAGAACGACGCCCGTTCCTCGCGCAGGCGCTTGTACAAATCGTCGGCCACCGTCCGCCGGCGCTCGCGCTTGGGTCGCAGCGACACACTCCGCTGCGTCCGGACCTCAATCGGCAGGTCGTCCGGCGTCGCGACGTCGCGACGGCAGCTCACGACCAGGCGCTCCATCGCGTTCTCGAGCTCACGGACGTTCCCGGGCCACGGGTATTCAACGAGCGTGGTCATCGTCTCCGCCGCGAGGCTGCGAACCACGCAACCGTTGTTGCGCGTGAAGTGCTTGAAGAAATGCTCCACCATGAGCGGGATGTCCCCGCGCCGCTCGCGCAACGGCGGCACGACCAAATGAATGACGTTCAATCGGTAGAACAGGTCTTCGCGGAATTGGCCCTGACTGATCATGTCCCGTAAATCGCGATTAGTGGCCGCGACAACGCGCACATTGACCATCGTGGTCGCCCGGTCGGCGCCGACCTTTTGCAACTCGCCGGTTTCGAGGAACCGGAGGAGCAGCCCCTGCATGCGCAGGGTCATCTCGCCGATCTCGTCGAGAAACACCGTGCCACGGTCGGCAAACTCCAGCTTGCCGGGCTTGTCACGGTAGGCGCCCGTGAAGCTGCCCTTGACGTGTCCGAACAGCTCGGATTCGAGGAGTGTCTCGGGCAGGCCGGCGCAGTTCATCGGCACAAACGGGTGGTCCGCACGCGCGCTGCGGGCATGGATCGCCCGCGCCACCAGTTCCTTGCCGACGCCGCTCTCCCCAGTTACCAAAATTTTCGCGTCGGAGGAGGAAATGCGAGCGATTTCCTGCCTGAGTTCCACCATCGCGGGGCTCGTGCCGATCAACTCTGCGTTCTGATCGCGTCTCATGCCCATTCGAGTCCTCGCCGGGTGCAGATCACACGCGCCGTCCGAGCCGGCCAGCGGCCCGGGTGCTCAGTAGAGACGGCGGGACGCGAACCGCCTGTGATGCTGCAAGTGTTGGGCACAGCGTCGCCTTTCCGCGTCCGAGACAGAAGGAAACGCCTGCACGTGCCATGCGTGCAGCGACTTAAGTCGGCCGCCCACCAGTGCAAGAGCATCTGGGAGCAAGACCTTAGTCCTCTAATTGGATGACTTTTATCTGGCCAGCGGGCGTATGGCGACCTGCCGGGTATCGCAGAACCGCAGGCCGTTAGACCAGCTGGGGAGACTTGGCCGTCCGGAGCAGCAATCCTAGCAGAAAGGTCACCGGGAGAAGTGACGAAAAGTACCTGTTCTAGGTGAAATCTGTGCCGAGACTGATACGTCTCGCAGCCTTTTTACCACCACGCGACGAGCGAGAGCGCAAGAGCGCCCAGCAAGAGGGTTCCGAGAACTGCCGCCTGGCGAACGCGACGAATGACGCGGTGTTTTTGCGGGACGAACACTGCCGGCAGCCCGAAGTCGCGCCCGCTTGCCGGACTCACACTGGGCAATTGGCTCGAGTACCGCGCAAACCAGGCGTGTCGAAATCCGTTCGCAAGCATCAGAACGAGCGGACGCGTGAGTGCATGCGTGCGCCAGGCCCGCAGGCGGGAGGTCGATTGCGCGAAGAAGTAGTCTCCCCGCTCGAGGAAGCGCTGACGTTCGACTGGTGAGGACGCGTGCAATGCGGCGTAGTCGAAAACCTCGCTCTTCCGCATGTCTTGTGCGTCCCATGTCTCGTTCGGGAATTCGAGGATTTCAGGCTTATCGAGGTACGGATATTCGTGTTCGGCCATCCACCGCGCGTACTGCAGCAGGCTCTCGCGCGCGTAGTCGTAGATCTCGTCCCGCTCCGCACGCTGCGCCTTGACATCGAGGTACGCGCCGACCGCCTGCAGGAACACGGTGTAGTACCAGCGCCGCTCGGCGTCAAGAAGGTTCAGAGCCGGAACATTGTCCGCAGGATGGATGCAACGCCGGATAATCTCCTCGGCCTTTGCTATGAATCGGCCCTCGCCGCTCAGACTGCCAGGCATTCAGGCCGGCGACGATCGAGTTTGCGGCCGCACGGCCAGGGCCGTGATAGAGGGTCGATCCGGTCGCGGTGGCGAGCCCCGTCGGGCCTCGCGCCAGCCACCGGAACACAGTCCGATCGCCGTCATCCATCGCGAGCACCCAATCGGCGAGGCCAATGGCGCCTTCGCGGGACGCGACGCTGCCGGTCAGGTAGTGATGGAGCAGCAGGCCGGTCGTGTAGTTGTGCTCGGCGGACGGACCACCACCATCATTCGTTTCGCGCGGATAAGTCCGGTGCGACGAGGTGCCGGCGTCCGTGTAGTGGCGCGTGTGCCAGAACAGGCCGCCGTTGTACGCCGCCTTGTCACCGGTCGTGTGATAGACATCGATGTCTCGGACGTGGGCGGCAAGGTCGTGCATCAATTGCCACCAGCGCCGGTCGCCCGTTCGCAGGAACTGCACGGCGAATCCCGCAATCGCGTCGTACTGGTTGTTGTAGTGCGAGACGAGCGGGCTCGCGCCGGTGTGGCGCACGGCCTCGTGATCGGCATAGAGGTCGCCGAAGTTGCGCCAACCGTACTCGTCTATGCGCTCACGCTTGGCCGGGAAGGATTGAGGCCCTTCCACGGCGGCCTGCACGAGTTCCAGATAGATCGGGTGCGGGTCGTCGGCCGCAGATGTCAGGTATGGCATGACGCCCGTGCGCGGCATACCAGTCGGGCGATGCCGTCATGAGCGATGGCTCGCGACACCAGGTGAGGGGATCGGCCGATATGCTGTCGGTCCCGAAGGCGACGAAGCACTCGTGCGTCTTCTGTTCGCCACCCTGGAGTTCGTGGTCGTCGTCGTATTGCCCGGGGAAGAACCCGAACCTCACCCCTGCGGCGGAGGCCTCCACGGCACGAGGGCAATTCTCCCAGAACTGCGGAACCGCAAGAGTGATCGGGCCCGCGGCAGTCTCGACACTGACAATGGGAGAAGCGCGGAGCCCGTTGCGCAAGCCGGCCGGCATGTCGCAACGGTACCCATTGAAGCGATTCCGGACTTCCCCGTGTCGATTGCGGTGAACGGGGCTCGCCCACGCCTCTCCTCCGCTGGAGTCCTGATATACCGTCAGCGGCAGGTCACACGATTCGAACGCCAGGTGCCGTTCCAGTGAGCACCGCGCCTGTAACGGAGCCGCGGCAAACCGGACATCGAGCCAGCCCGCCTCGATGAGGACGGATCCCGGATCGCCAAGGACCCACTTGCCGCCGGGGTGACGGGCCGGACGCGGGTTCCGGATCGTGATTGCCGCTCGAACGACGGCCGATCCCGCAAAAAAGTGCAGCCGGGCCACGACGTCCAGCCTGGCTCCGCTCCCGAGATCCACGTGACCCTCGAGACGCACCGCCGTCCGCACTGTGCCGACCTCCTCGAGGACGATGGCGTCGAAGTGCGCGCGTTGCTCCTCGCGCCCCTTCGCGATCCACACGCCGGTGCGTGACGGATCGATCAGCTCGTGCCCGGGGGGCCCCGGTGCCGAAACCGCGGCGAGCAGCATCGGTGGCTGCAGTTCGAAACGGGCGGGACCAGTATCGATGGCGATTCCCGCGCGGGTGTGACCGACGCGTACGGCCGGTTCCGTCACCGAATACGGCCGTTCGCGGCCGCCCACTCCGTCCTGCCGCGTCAGAACCAATTCGAAATCGCGACCGTCCGGCACATCGGCGAGGAAGTCGAGCAACATCCATCGCACAGATCCGTCCGACCACCGATCGAGCACCGCGCACTGCAACGGGAGCGGAGTGACCGGACTCGCTTGCGAGACGCAGGTCAGCCGCCGAGAGGAGAACGCCCCTGGGGAACGGGATCCCCGTCGTGACGGGCTCCCGCAGGCGCGTGCCGCCGCCTGTCCCGTGCACCGCCGGGCGAAGCGTGAGGACGGTATCCGCTTTGCTCATGCTCAGCTAGACTACACCGGTCACCCGCACCCATCAGACATGCTCACGACTGTTCCCAGGGTCTCGTCGCCCGTCAGATGGGTGGTGGCCGTCGTCCTGCTTGGCGGCCTGGCTTTGCGGCTCGCCGTGCTCGGCGGAATGACGGGCACCCGGCCAGCGATCCGCGATGAGCGCGACTACCAGCAGCTCGCCCTGAACTTGATGGAATATGGGGAGTTCTCATTCGAACCAGGGCGCCCGACGTCAAGTCGGCCGCCGCTCTATCCAGGGATCATGGCGGGCCTCTGGCAGTTGACGGGGACCACAAATCCCCAGGTGGTCCGGTCGGCGCAGATCGTTCTCCACATGGCGCTCGCGTTCATGGTGTACGTGGTGGGGATCCGCGTGTTCAGCCGGGGCGTCGCGGCAGCTGCCGCACTGGCCTGTTGGTGGTACCCAGCCTCGTAGCGTTTGACTATTTTCTGCTCACGGAGCTACTTTTCACGGTTCTGCTCATCACAAGCGTGTGGCTCACGGTCGGCCTGGTGCAGGCACCGTCCGCCGCGCGGGCCGTGCAGGCCGGAACCGTGATTGGCCTCGGCGCGCTCACGCGCAGCGTCCTCTGGCCGTATCCGATTCTGCTCGCTCCCTTGTTGCTCTTCTGGGTTCCCCTGCCGCGGTGGCGCCGCCTGGGGATTCTGGCGCTTCTGCTGGGCGCGTATGCAGCGGTCGTGCTGCCCTGGTCGGTTCGCAACCTGCGCGTGCAGCACGCGTTCGTGGTGGTGGATGCACTCGGCGGCTACAACCTGCGGATGGGCAATTACGAGCACACGCTCGAGGACCGGATGTGGGACACCGTCGCGCTGACCGGGGAAAAGAACTGGTCATGGGAGCTGACGCAGGAGCACCCGGCCCAGCACTTCACCGATGGGCAGAAGGAGAAGTGGGCGCAGCGCAAGGCGCTCGCGTACATGATGCAGCATCCGGGAGTCACGGCGCGGCGCTCCCTCATCCGCTTCGCAGACTTCTGGGGGCTCGAACGCGAGGTAGTCGCGGGGTTCAGGAACGGCACTGTTCGCGCCGCCGCAGTGGTTCGCGTGGGTGGCCACGGTGGCCATTGGCGTCGCGTATCCCACAGTGGCGCTACTCGCGGTCATCGGGATCTGGTGTGCTGGCCCCCGCGACCACCGCGCTCACGCACTCCTGTTGCTGCCGGTGCTCTTCATCACCGCCATGCACACGATTGTGTTCGGGCACTCGCGCTATCATCTGCCGCTCATCCCCATCTTGCTGCTGTACGCCGCGGCCGCCGTGCAGGGGCGTAGCTGGACGAAGCTCGCGATCCCCGGATGGCGGCGGCTCGGGGCGATCGTGACCGTGGCGGTCCTCGTCACCGCATGGACTCGACAGGTTCTGCTCGTCGATGCCGAGCGGCTGCGCGCGCTCCTCGAGGTCCTGCGATGACCCCGCTCACGTCGACCACGGAACTGCCGCAGCGCGATGTGGAGCGAGGGTGGCTGCGGAACCCTGCGCGGCAGGCAGAACGGATCGCGGGCATCCTCTTTGATCTCGATGGCACGCTCTACGACCAGGTGCGACTGCGAGCGCTGATGGCCATGGAGTTGCTGGCCGCGCCCCTCTGGCTTGGCCCTGGTGCACGGCACCGCTGGCGTGTGCTCCGCGCCTATCGCGATGCTCAGGAGCGGCTCCGGACCAACTGCTCGCTGGAGGAGCCCATCGCCGCACGGCAGCTACGGGAGGCGGCGGCGACCGGAGGGGTAACAGAGACGCTGGCAGCCGCTTGGGTTGAAGAGTGGATGTTCCGGCGGCCGCTCAAGTACCTGCCGTATTGCCGTCCTCGCGTGCTCGTGACCCTGCTGACGTTCCTGAGAGACCGGAACGTTGCTGTCGGCGTGCTGTCGGACTACGAGCCCGCGCGTAAGCTCGCGGCGCTCGCCCTGGCCGACCACTTCGACGTGGTTCTCTGTTCGACCGACCCGGCGGTCAACGTGCTCAAACCGCACCCACGGGCATTCCTGCACGCGTGCACGGCGATGGGCCTCGAGCCGCGGTCCGTGTTGTACGTCGGCGATCGGCCGGACGTGGATGCAGCCGGGGCGCACGCGGCCGGCATGTCATGCGTCATCATTGGTCGCGCGCGCGGGTTCGTGCCCACGGACGGGTGCGTCGTGTATCCATCACTGGAGAAGCTGTTCCATGTCCTCCACGACAGTCGTTGAACCGGGGGCGGCCCAGCGGGCGCGCGTCTGGCCCTACGTGCAGATAGCCCGCGCGGACCACTGGTTCAAGAACGCGTTCATGTTGCTCGGCGTCCTGCTGGCGGTGTTCTACGAGCCGCACCTGTTTGCGTGGTCGAGTGTGCCCGCGCTGCTGATCGCGGTCGCCGCGACGTGCCTCGTCGCCTCCAGCAACTATGTGCTGAACGAACTGCTCGATGGCCCGCAGGACAGGCTCCACCCGGAAAAGCGCCACCGGCCTGTGCCTTCCGGGCTCGTCCGCCCGGCGGTCGCCTACGCGGAGTGGCTGTTGCTGGCCGCCGCTGGTTTCGCGCTTGCCGCGACGCTCAACCGATACTTTCTCGCATCCGCCGTGTGGCTGTGGGTCATGGGGCTGGCGTACAACGTGCCACCCGTGCGCACGAAGGAGTGGCCCTATCTGGATGTGCTCAGCGAGTCGGTGAACAACCCAATCCGCCTGCTCCTCGGTTGGTTTGCGCTGGTGGTCGACCGCGTGCCACCTATGTCGCTCGTCCTCTGCGTACTGGATGATTGGTGCGTTCTTCATGGCGATGAAGCGGTATGCCGAGTACCGGCATATCGCAAACCCCGCGGTGGCAGCCGCATACCGGCGATCGTTTGCCTACTACACGGAGGAACGGCTGCTCGTCAGCCTGTTCTTCTACGCAACCGCCTGTGCGCTGTTCGCAGGCATCTTCGTCGTGCGCTACCACCTCGAGCTGATTCTGTTTGCCCCCTTCGCGGCGGGATTGTTCGCCTACTACATGCACATCGGCCTCGAGCCGAACAGCCCGGTGCAGAACCCGGAGAAGCTGTACCGGCAGCGTGGGTTCGTCGTGTACCTGATCGTGTGCTTCGGCCTGTTCGTCGCGCTGATGTTCACGAGCATTCCGTCGCTGTACGAGCTGTTCAACGTGGAGCCTTCGGGAGCGCGCCCGCTGTGGACGCTCGGTGCCGAGGCACCATGACAGGAGCCGACCACTCGTGTCCGGCCTGAGCGGCATCGTCGCGCGCACTCCGGCGGACTCACTCGCAACCTCGCTGGAGCGTCTGCTGGACCCGGTGCGCAGCCGCGGTGCCTTCCGGGTGGAACAGCAGGTCGATCCCGGCGGCTGGTGGGCGCTCGCACGCACGCACCTGGGCCTGCTGCAACCCACCGCGCAGCTGGCGCGGAAGGACGAGCTACGGGTGATGTTCCACGGCGATCTGGACAACCGGCAGGAGCTGACGGACCTTGGCAGATCCCGCGGATGCGCCACCGACCGACGTTGACATCGTCCGAGCGCTGTATCAGCAGAATCCGATGGGCTTCTGCTCGCAACTGCGGGGCGCCTGGTCGGCGGTCGTGCACGACCTCAGGGAACGCCGAACGCTTCTCGTGTCGGACCTGCTTGGCAGTCATCCCGTGTATTGGACCGTCACCGATGCCGGGTTCTGGTTCGGCCCTACCGTGGAGGGCGTGTTGCGCTCCTCCGGCGTGGAGCGTCGGGTCGATCCTGCAGCCGTCGCCGATTACCTGGCGTACGGGATGGTGTTCGGCACGAAGACGCTCGCTCGCGACATATCCCTCGTGCCGCCGGCGTCCGTACTCCGGTATGACTGGGATTCGGGCTCGATTGCCACCACGGAGTACCGCCGCGTTGCGGATGCGTTCAAGCCATGGCCTGGGAGCCGCAACGAGTTTCTCGAAGCGCTTGGCGCGGGATTCAACGCGGCCGTAGGGCGTGCCGCCGCCGGACCCGCACGCCCGGGCTTGTCGCTCTCCGGCGGACTCGACAGCCGGGCCATCCTCAGTGCCATTCCTGACACGAGCACGCTCAGCACCTACACGCTGGGCGTTCGCGGGTGCGCCGACGAGGTGATTGCCCAGAATTTGGCGCGCCAGGGGGGCACCCGCCATCGGTTTCTACCGCTCAACGAGTCGTACCTGTGTGAGTTTCTGCCCAACCTTCAGCGGATGGTCGGCCTTACCGACGGGCTCTACCTCACGCACGGCCTTACCGAGATTCTGGCGCTCATAGCGCTCGACAAGCGCGAGTTCGACGTGCTCCTCCGGGGGCATTGCGGCGAGTTGGCGAAGGCGTCGCTCGCATGGCCCTTCCACACCGACGCGCAGATCCATGCGATGAGGCGAACGCCGGAGTTCCTGGACTACTTCTACAGCCGGGTGAACTACATCAGCCGAGATGTGTCGCTGCCAGATCTCTTCGAACCGGAGTGGGCCCGACTGCTGGACGGTCAGGCCCGCGCGTCGCTCGAGGACTCGATCCGGAACGTCGATCTTCAACCAGCCGATCTCTGCAGCTACGTCTACCTCCAGGAACACCACCGCCGCTTCACAGTGCCGTCGCTGGACCTGTTCCGGACGCGCGTCGAGGTGCGGCTGCCGTTTGCGGACGAGGAGTTCCTGAGACTGCTCTTCCAGGCCCCGCCGTCCTGGCGCGATGACACCTCCATCCACCGCTACATCACGGGACGCAACGCTCCGCGGCTGCTGAAGGTGCGCAATTCCAACACAGGCGCGCCTGGCGACGCCGGGCCGATGCTCGAGCGGGTGATGGATCCCGTCAACACCATTCTGAAGAGACTCGGGGTTTGGGGATACCGGCACTATCACAGCTTCGACCGATGGATGCACCAGCAGCTGCTGTCGTCAGTGGAGGCTGTTCTGCTCGACCCGGTCGCCCGGTCGCGAGGCATGCTGCGGGAGGCCGCACTCAGGAGGTTCATCGACGAGGAGCGGTCCGGTAAAGGACGGCACGCCTATCTTCTCCAGGTGCTGCTCATACTGGAGCTGTGGCAAAGGCAGGACGAGCCTGCAACCACGATGGGGATGGGCCAACAATGAACCGTGTGCGGTCAGGCTGGCGACAGCCGGCTGGGGGCTGGCCCCTCGCCTGCTTTGTCTTCGCGACTGCCGCCGTTATATGCGGAGCCACGGTGGGCGCCAGGAACTCTTCCTGCCCGGGCGACCCGTGTGCACGGTGTAGGTGGCAGCCAGCCTGTCGCCTGCCTCCCCTGTCGGTGCATTCGGTCGCGGGCCTGTTCGACGCCGTCAAGCGCGCAAAGCCCGGAGCGACCATTCTGCTCGAGGACGGCCAGTACCGACTGCCGAGGATGCTCGACATCGCGGTGCCAGGCGTCACGTTACGCAGCCGCAGCGGCAATCGCGACGGAGTGATCCTGAGGGGCGGCGGTATGACAGAACAGCAGGTCGGCGTGGCGATCAGCGTGTCCGCCGCTGACGTCACGCTGGCGGACCTGACGATCGGCTGGGTCCGCTACCACGGCGTGCAGGTCAGGGGTGAACGCGCCGCAAGCAGGATCACGCTGCACAATGTTCGCATTGCCGACACCGGCCAGCAACTCCTCAAGGGCAGCACCGCATCGAACGGGATCCATGCCGACGATGGTCTGGTGGCATGTTCGCTGTTCGAGTACACCGACCACGCGCCCACCGACTACACGGACGGAATCGACGTGCTGGGAGGGCGCGGCTGGACGGTACGAGACAACGTGTTCCGGCAGATCAAGGGACCAGGGAACGGATCGGCGGGGCCCGCCATCCTCTTCTGGGCCGGGTCCGAACGGATCGCCATCGAGCGCAATCTCGTTGTCGACTCGTTTCGTGGGATTGCGCTGGGCCTGAAGCCCCAGCCGACAGGGTACGACGCACGGAACAGTTCCATCGTGAACAACGTGGTCGTGAATCTTCAGCCGTGGGGAGACGAAGGCATCGAAGCCAACGCGGCGCCAAATACGCGAATCGACCACAATACGGTGCTGGTGGAGGGGACGCTCTCGTGGTCGATCAGCGTGCGGTTCGGCGGCACTACGGCGCTGGTGCGCAACAACCTGACGAACCGCAGCATCGTGCTGCGGAACGGCGGTGCAGCGACGCGTACCGGAAATGTGGTGGGTGCGCACCCAGACTGGTTTCTCGATCCGGGACGTGCGAATCTGCGGCTGCGGCCCACGGTCGAAGGGCTGCACGGCAGCGAGGCCGTACCGGAGGCGGAGACCGATTTCGACCGGGTTCGTCGGCCAAAGGGCGCCGATGTGGATCCCGGGGCGTTCCAGCGGCAGTCCTGAATGCCAGCTCCCATGCTGTCCTTCGTCATACCCGTACGGAACGACGCGGAGCGACTGCGGCGATGTCTCGCCAGCATCCGTGCCAACGCCTATCCCCCGGACAAGCTGGAAGTGCTCGTGGCGGACAACGGCTCCTCCGACGACTCGGCGCACGTTGCACGTCAGGATGGGGCCAGCGTGCTCACGCTGCCTGGTCTCCGTGTCGGCGCTCTGCGCAACGCTGCAGCGCGTGAGGCGCATGGCGACCTGCTCGCCTTCGTTGATGCCGACAATGAAATAGAGCCCTCCTGGGCAGCATCTGCTGCGGCCGCGTTGCAGTTCGACACCTCCGCCGCGGCCGTCGGGTCCGCGTACCTGCCGCCGCCCGACGCCACGGACGTGCAACGAGCCTACGACCTGCTTCGTGCTCGAAGCCCTGTCGCGAGAGACGCAGAGTGGCTTGGCAGCGGCAACTTGGTGGTGCGCCGCGAAGTATTCGCCGCCCTTGACGGCTTCGACACGCGGCTCGAGGCTTGCGAGGACGTGGATTTCTGCCGGCGCTTGCGGGCAGCGGGCCACCGCCTGATCGAAGACCCCCGGCTGCGCAATGCGCACCACGGCGATCCGGCCTCGCTCGCCGCGGTGTTTCGCGGTGAGCTCTGGCGGGGACGCGACAACGCGCGAGTGAGCCTTCGCGCTCCGCGATCCTGGCGCACGCTTGCAAGCTTCGGCACCGCAATCGCCGGCCTGGGAGCGCTTCTGCTGATGGTGCTCGGTGCGCTCGTCTTCGTGCGGCTCGGCGTGTTCCCAGCCGTGGTCGGGTTCGTCGCCTTCACCTTGCTGATAGGCTCGCGCGCGTTCGTGATGGTCCGGCGGGGCTCGATGCGCGCTGCGCCGGTACCGATCGGAAGCGTTCTGGCGGTGGCCGGTGCCTACGAGGCGGGGCGCGCGCTCGCCCTCGTGCTTCAGATGCCCCATGGATTGCGTGCTGGGCGGTCGAGGCTACGAACCCCGTGATCAGCGTGCTCGAATTACGCAGTGTGCGGGGGACCGGCGGCGGCCCGGAGAAGACAATTCTGCTCGGCGCGGCTCTCGCCGACCGCACGCGGTTTGCGATTACCGTCTGTTACCTGCGCGACGAGCGGGATCGCGTGTTTCAAGTAGACCGGCGCCCCGAAACGGAGGGCCTCGACTACGTCGAGATCGCCGAGCGGCACTCGCTCGATCGGAGCGTGTGGCCGAGGCTCTGCGGGCTCGTGCGGGAGCGGCACATCGGCATCGTTCACGCCCATGACTACAAGACCGATCTGCTGGCGTGGCTGCTCTCGCGGCGAGCGAACGTCCGTGCGCTCGCAACGGTTCACGGGTGGACAGGCCATTCGACGCGAGAGCGGTAGCTCTACTATCCGGTAGACAAGCGGGTGCTGTCGCGTTACCGTCGGCTGATTGCCGTATCGTCCGAGATTCGTGATGAGCTGACGCGTCACGGCGTGCGCCGCGAGCGCGTCGATGTCGTGTTGAACGGAATCGATCCTGCCGCGTTCAGGCGCGACCACGCGCGCGGGGCGGGTGTTCGCCGCGCGCTCGGCCTGACGGACGAGGACGTGGTGATCGGTGCCGTCGGCAGGCTCGAACGCGCAGAAGCGATTCGACCTGCTGCTCGACGCCTTCGCGCGCCTCCACCCCGGACGTCCAGCGCTTCGCCTCATCGTTGCCGGCGAAGGCAGCCTGCGCCCGATCTCTCCTTGCCAGAGCACGGCATCTCGGCATTGCAGCGTCGTGCCTGTTTTCTGGGGCACCGCGACGACGTCTGCGATCTCCACCACGCCTTCAACCTGTTCGTCCAGTCCTCGGACTACGAGGGCACTCCGAACGCCGTGCTCGAGGCCATGGCGCTCGAGACACCCGTGGTAGCCACGGCGGCCGGTGGCACCGGGGAAGTGCTCCGGGATGGCGTGGACGGCATCATTGTGCCAATCGGTGATCTGACGGCGCTGAGCCACGCCATCGCACGCGCACTGGACGATTCAGGAGCGACCCTTCGCCGCGCGTCCGCTGCGCGGGGCCGTGTCGAGACGACCCTCTCGTTCGAGGTTCGCACGCGCCGCCTCGAGGCCATCTACGCGGATCTCATGGCTGGCGGACACACGCGGGCCTCCGCCACCACCCATGCGTGAGGCCCTCAAGACGATCGCGCGCGGGGCAGCGCTTGCCGCCGTGTCTCCGGCGCTGCTGTCGTTTGCGCTACGCGCCCGTCTGCTGGGCAGGGATCGGGCGCTCGAGGGCTCGACCCAGGCACTGGCGTTGTTACCGGGAATCCTCGGTCAGTATCTGCGGCGAGCGTTCCTGGCACAAACCCTGGCGTACTGCGCAGACACGGCGGCCATCGAGTTCGGCACGATATTCTCCCAAGCGGGTACGCGGATCGGGGCTCACGCCTACCTCGGGCCACGCTGTCATATCGGGTTAGCGGACATCGGGGCCGATGCCCTGCTGGCGGCAGGCGTCCACGTCCCGAGCGGGGGCGCCACACATGGCGTCAGCGATCCCGACACGCCGATCCGTGAGCAACCCGGCGCAGCGGATCATGGTGCGCATCGGCGAGGGAGCCTGGATTGGCAGCGCGGCCGTAGTCATGGCCGATGTAGGCCGGAGAACGATCGTTGGGGCGGGCGCTGTCGTCACGAAACCGCTGCCGGACGATGTGATCGCCGCCGGTGTGCCCGCACGGGTAATCCGGAGCCGCCGGGATGGCACGGTCCCCGCATGAGGGTTTTGTTCCTCACGCACCGCCTGCCGTACGCCCCCAATCGCGGGGATCGCATTCGGGCGTATCACATGCTGAAATCCATTTCCGCCTACGCGGAGGTGGATCTCGTGTCGCTCACCCACACCCCCGAGGAGGAGCACCACGCACGCGACCTCGACTTCCTGGCGAGTGTCAACACGGCCGCTGTGCCGCGCGCACGCAATTTGGCGCGAGGATTTTTCTCGCTGCCGACCCGCCGCCCCCTCACCCACGCGCTGCTGGATGCGCCGGCTCTCACGGATCTGCTGAAGCGCCTCACGTCCAGTCAGCCTCCCGATGTCGTGCTCGCGTACTGTTCCGGGATGGCGCGCTTCGCGCTCGAATTTCCCTTGTGCGCTTTTCCCGTGGTGCTCGACATGGTGGACATGGATTCCGCCAAGTGGGCAGGACTCGCGGACGTCAGTCGGTGGCCGCTGCGGCACGTGTATCGGCGCGAGGCCCGTTGTGTCGCAGAATTCGAGCGGCGTGCAGTGATGGCAGCCAAGGCAACACTCGTCGTGAACGAGCGGGAGCAGGTGGACCTGACCACCGCCACGCACGGGAGCAACATTCGAGTGATCCCGAATGGCGTAGATGTCGAGAGGTTTGCTCGGCCGGCCCAGATGACCCGCGAGCCGATCGTCGTCTTCACGGGTGTGATGGACTATGCGCCCAATGAGCAGGGTGCGATTTGGTTGGCGAAAAAAGTTTGGCCGGTGGTTCGCCGGCTGAAGCCGAATGCACGGCTGCTGCTCGTCGGCTCGAATCCCACGAAGCACCTGCGACACCTCGTCGTCGAGGATGGTTCGATCCAAGTGACGGGCACCGTTCCAGATGTGCGGCCGTATCTGTGGCGAGCCGCGGTCGCCGTGGCACCGCTTCACACTTCCCGTGGACTCCAGAACAAAGTGCTCGAGGCAGTGGCTGCTGGCCTCCCCTGTGTGGTCACGCCGGGAGTTCGTGCTGGACTGCCGGACGAGGTCATCGCCGCTTGCGACATCGCGGAAGACCCGCTAGAGTTCGCTAACCGATTGCTGCGGCTGCTCGACTTGACCGATGATGCGCGCAAGTCGCTGGTTCAAGCTGCAGACGTCAAGGCGCTGCGTTGGGAGTCGCGCCTGTTGCCGCTACACGAGATCCTCTCAACCGCATCTCTGTCTGCGAAGAACTGATCGTCGAGGTCGGTCGGGGTGTTCCTAGCCCGTCCGTGATCCTTCTCGTTGGGCCGCCGCACCACGTCCCGGCAGACTCCACCTCTGAATGGCAGGTCATCTACTTCACAGTGAACCGCACGTCCTGCCGGGTGGTATTCCCCGCGAAGTCACGTACTGACACGGAGATACGGCCGGCTCCACTCGTCAACGGCGCGATGAGCGAAAACGTGAACACGCCCGGCGCGACTTCGACCGGTGCACCAACAGCGAGGCCTTGGACGCGGAGGCTGGAGCGGTCGAGACCGGACCCGACATCGGTCACGCCTACGCGAACCTGTGTGAGCGGGCCAACGTTCTGATTGGGACGCGGCACACTGACTGTGAGCGTCGGCCGCTGTTCGTCTTGAAGGTACGCGCCCAAGTTGATTGGGGCCCCCAGATCGATCCAGGTGAAGACTCGCCGCTGCTCGGACGCGCTCAGCAGCCCGCCATGGTTCACCGTGTCCACGAAGTCCACGTCCGCACGATACGTAGTGCCGGCAGGGAGCGTCCGCGGATCGCCGGGAATCGTCTCGCTGGGCCAGGAAGCGTTTGACCATCCATCGAGGCGACGGCCCGCGACGTACCACGCGAGGAGACTTCGGCGACTCTGCAACTTGCGGATGTATCGGCTGGCCTGCGGATATCGCCAACCTCGCTCCGATGTCCACGGTTTAATCCCCCACCGTGCGCCTGGGTCCCGGGCCAGCCGCGCGTAATCGCCAGGAAAATTGCCGCTCGGATTGGTCATCGGGTAGAGCGAGAGATCGTTGAGGTCGAGTGATGCCGCCGCGGCTGTTCCGCTGTGGCACGACACGCAGGAACGCTGCAACAGCGGCCGGATGTCACGCAGGAACTCCACATCGCGCGGACGACTCCTGGTCAGGTCCATCGGCGGCAGGCTCGCCGCCGCCGACGTCGCAAAGGCAAGAGGTGGCTGACTGTGCGCGTGACAGCCCCCACAACTGGTGCGGGTCTCGCCCGGCCGCACCTGGTGCCACGTCTGTGCCATGGCCAACGTCCGGCCCCCGCCATCTATCAGCTGGAACGTAAACGGCGTGTCGGCCGGAATCTTGGCCGAGAAGCTCGTATCGGGGTTGCCCTCGGGATCGAGCACAGCGCCCTTCCGAACGGGGATCTCGCCAAGGATCCGGAGGCGCTCGTTCGCGTGGTTGAACCACTGCCGCGTTCCCCCTTGGGACGTCGGTTCTTCCGTGAGGATACGCACCCCCCAAATTTCGCTGTTGCTGTATTTGCCGGCGTCGGCACCCTGGCGCGACCAGTTGCTGCTGGAGTAGCTGGCCGGAATCATCGAATCCAATCCGTCCCACGGCCCACTGATGCCCGGCGCAGACTCTCGCCTATAGAGCGAACTGGTGCCGATGATGCCATACGGCGTACCCGCTGGGAGTGAGGGCGAACCGGCGTTGGGCAGCCATGGGAGAACACGCGGCGCGTCTACGCCGTAGATGGCGCGATATGCCACGAGCGCCCGCGGCCACTGTTCGTTGTAGGCCGGATCGTTCTTGATAAGGATCAGGTCGCCCGGGCTCGTTGCCGGGCCACCATGGGGCATCAGGTAAATCCCGCTGTCGTAGTATGGGAGGGGCGTCGGGCGCTTGAGATTATTCGCCGGGCCGAACGTCCACGCTACCAGCATATCTCCGCCCGGTGCGCCGGACGGATGGGTGCCTTTGCCCGCACGGACGCCGTCAGGGCCAGGTGGCGACGCGGTGTCGTGAGGGGTCGTGAACGGCGTCATTGGAACCAACCCCTTGGGCGTGAACGGATTGCGATAGAAATAGGGCCGACCGTCTTCCAGCACGTAGGGCAGCTTCGGATTGAGTGTGACCGACGCGGGATAAAACGCGGGCGTCGGCGCCTTGGCGGCGAACCGATAGAACGACCCAAAGCCGTTGTTATTCGCGTTGTAGTAGTCCTCGATCACCAAGTCACCACCACTGAGCTGCGTGGCGAAGTGCAGGGCGAGCCCATTGCCGAAGGCGCTCATCAACGGCTCCCACTGACGCCCGTCTGGCCAAATCGCCCACAGTCCCCACAGTCGCTGGTCCCGAATCCCTTGCGACTCGTAGGTGCTGAACGCGATGCGGCCGTCGGCCAACTGGAACGGGTGCAGGGCAGCCCCGAGCGTCATCGGGGCGATCGCTGTGACGTTGGCGCCGTCCTCGTCCATCACGAAGAGCTGCGATACCAGCGCGGTGTACCCCTTGACCGGCCGAAACTGGTTGCGGGTGGACGTGAAGACGACCCTGCCGCCAGACACCGGGCACGCACCGGTGTTGAAGACACCGTACGGTAGGCTCGGCAGCACGACTCCGGTATTAGGCGTCGACTCTTGAAAGGTTAGTCGGACGATCCGCCGCGTGGGTACATGGATTTTATACACGTCCAGCCCGGCTCTCGGCAGACCGCTGTTGAAATACTGGAAGTTCGGCGTGACGTCAGGCGAGTAGCTGTAGTACACCCATTCGCCGTCGAAGCTCACGCACGGATCGATCACGGCCCCAGTTCCGCCGCTCGATACCAGCACGCTCTGCGTGCCGTCGGCCCTGAGCAGCATCAGATCGCTCCCCTTCTCAATCCTGAACGGATTGAACACGTCCGGCCATTTCGTGTTCGTAGTGTCTCCGTAGCGTGGCGCGCGAACATACACGATGGCATACCCCACGGTTTGAGCAAAAGGCGTCACCTCTGTGATCACTACGGACGCGAGGAGCAACACGACAGGAACGAGGCGATGGCTCAATAGCAGCCGACCGGAGACGCGCCCCCGATTGCGTGTGGGTAGCCTCGCGTGTGCGGCACGAATAGCGCCCCCCAGTTCCAAGTGGGTCGAGGCGACGAGCGGCCGTTGACGAAGCGGAGTCGCATCGGGAATCGAGACTTCGAACTTCTTCATGGTGCTCTTCCTTGGGTCGCTCGGTAGAGTTAACGCCGCGTTTAGGCGTGTTCCGTTTGGGACAGGCCAGACGTCTTCACTTGAACCTTCAAGGCGTCGTGCTCGTCCTGTCGAGCGCCTTCCGCGCCTCTCCAGCCTCCTCCGACTCCGGGCTGATCGCCACCGCCTGCGCGAACGACTCGCGCGCCCTCAGCGCGTCGCCAGCATCCCGGTACGCCAGCCCCAGGTGATAGTGATATGTGGCGCTTTTCGGCGCTTTCACCACCGCCCGTTGAAACATCGGCACGGCCGCCTTGGCCATTCCTTTGCGGTAGTACACCCACCCGAGCGTGTCGGACACCTGCGGCGCATCCGGCAGCTTCTGACGCGCACGCTGTGCGAGCTGCAGGGCCAGATCCAGGTTGCCCCCGTGCTCCGCGTAGATGTACGCCAGGTTGTTGCACGCGACGGCGGCGGAGGGATCGATCTGCACGATGCGCTCGTACCGCTGCCGCGCCTCGGTGATGTTTCCCTGCATTTCGTAAATCAGCGCGACGACCGTGTGCGCCGACACACGATCCGGGCGCTGCTTGACGATCTCCTCGAACGTGTTCCGCGCGGCATCAAGCCTGTTCTGGGAGGCATACAGCTGCCCGAGCAGGCCGTAGGCCTCGAGGTTGGCGGGGTCGGCGTCGATCGCCCTCTTCAGGAGCGCCTCGGCGCGTGGCCAATCGCCCGTCGCACCATGGACCCGCGCGGCGAACACGAACGCCGGCGCGTTCGCAGGCGCCTTCTCGATGAACGCGTCGGCTCGCGCCCGCGCGGCGTCGGGGCGCTTCTCGGCGAGATCCAGGGACGCCATCCCGGCGACAGCCTCCATGCTCGCCGGATCGAGTTCGAGCGCGCGGCCGAACGACTTCCGGGCAGCCTGCGCGTTACCGCTCTGTGCTTGCAGGCTGCCGAGCGTCGCGACCGCTGCCGCGGACTGCGGGAAGCGCGACACGAGCGTGCGGACAATCGGCTCCGCGCGCCGGACCTGCCCGTTGGCCAGCAGGCTGCGGGCGAGCGTCAGCTGCACCTCGCCGTCCTCTGGCACTGCGCGTGCGGCACTCTCGGAGAGCTGGAGTGCCACGTCGGGGCGACCGGTCGCGAGGTTCAGGCGGGCGAGCTCCACCTGTGCGGCGGCAACCCGTGGGTTCAGCCGCAATACGTCGTTGAACGCTCCCATCGCGAGCGCGAGGTCGCCGCGCAACCGATGGATCGAGCCGAGCAGGTAATGCGCCGGAACCGACGACGGGTCGATGCCTACGGCAGCCTTGACGCGGGCAAGCGCTTCGTCCGTCTTGCCCTCCCGCAACAGAAAACGTGCCTTCACGAGCATCGCCGGCACGTCGCGCGGATCGCTCGCGAGCACCGCGTCGATCTCCCGATGCCCGTCGGCGTGGCCTTTGTCCTCGTACGCCAGCACCGCAAGACGTGTGCGCGCGGGCGCGCGAGTGGCGCGGTTCTGGACGAGGGACTTCAGGACCGTCGTCGCCGCGTCGTGGCGGTTCACCGAAACGTAATAGTCGGCCAACGCCAGCTTGAGCGGGGCCGCAGGGCTCGTGTCGCTCTCCGCCGCGGCTCGCAGATAGGTCTCCGCCTCCGCGGCTCTGTGGGTGGCGAGGTAAAAGGTGGCCATCGCGCGGTTGGCCGTCGTGTTCCCCGGCTCCAGCTCTACGGCCTTCCTGAGGGACGTCTCCGCCTCGTCCGCGCGCCCACCTGACCAGAGAAAATTCGCGAGCGCCAGGTGCACATCCGCGCGCTTGGGGCTGGTTGCCACCGCCTTCCGAAACGCTTCTTCCGCCTCCTGCTGTCGACCACGCGCGGCCTGGATGGTGGCGAGCGTCGTATAGGCCGGCGCGGACGTCGCGTCGAGCTGCACCGCCTGTTCGAGCTCTTTGAGCGCCGCATCGAAATCTCTCAGTCCCGCCAAGGCGCTTCCGAGCAGGATCAGCGCGCCCACGTTCTTCGGGTCCTTCTTCAGCACCCGCGCAACCCGCGCGCGCGCCTCCTCGAACTGCTGCGCGGCCAACAGGAGCGTCGCGGCCTTCAGCTGCAGGTCAGCGTTTCCCGGCAGCAGGTCCGCTGCGCGGATGTACTCCCGGTATGCGTTCTGCGGTTCGCCTGCCTGCACGTAGGCGTCCGCCAGCTTCAGCCGGGCCTCCCCGAAGCGCGGGTCCTGCTGGAGCGCGTTCCGGTACTGCACGATCGCCTGGCGGAACTCCTTCCTGGCGACCAGACGGTCACCGCTCTCCAGGAACTCGCGCTTGGCGCGGTCGGGATTCTTGGAGCACGCGCCGGCCACCGCGGCCAGCAGAATGACAAGCGCCGCGAGGCGACGGGTTGAAGTCGTTCTCCGCATGGTGAAGTCGTGAAACGCCGTCACAGCGGGAGGTGAGTGGCGAGGAGTGGAAACAGCGCCTGGATGAAGCCCTGCCCCGCCCCCGCTGCTCGCCCCCGCGCCCCATCGTCGGACCCAATGGGCACCGTGACGCGAATCAGCGCCGCGTCGGTGCGGTTGTATCGCACGGCATCTAGCACCGTAAACACCTTGCCCCAGTACTCGCTGGCGACTACTCGATCACGGCTCTGATACCAGTAGAAGACTACCTGGCGATCGAGCCCCTTCTGGATCACGAACCTGTTGACCTCGATCGTGCGGCCCGGTCCCGCGGGTGTGCTGCGCACCGGGATCGCGGTTCGTGCCTGCTCGATGGGCACCCAGCCGGCACCGGGCAGGCAGTTGAGCGGCGAGTGGATCGAATCGCCCTGGCGCTGGCTGCCGTAGAAGCCCACGTACAGCCCGACGACCGCCGCGTCGCTCGCGTAGGTGCGGACGATGTACTCGTCCACGCCGAGCTGGGCGACGATTTCTTCTGAGAAGTCTGGCTCGACCGTTCCCTGCCATGCGCCAATCTCGAGCGGCAGCCGCGAGAGCGGCTCGCGGATGGGGGTCGGTTCCGCGCGAAGCGTAATCGCGAGGTACACCGTGGCAGCGACGACGCAGAGTGCCGCGACGGCCGCGCGGCGCATCATGGCTGCACTCCCGCGGTTCCGGTTGCGATCAGCGGTGGGGCGAGGCGCGCGAGCAGACGGGCCACTACGAAGAGCAAGAGAAACGCCACCACGAACACGAGCCACCCCGAGAAGGTGTGGAAGAAACCCGTGGCCGCCTCCGCGCCATAGTAGTGCGCCAGCACACCGGTGCCGGTGACGCGAGCGGCATTCGCGGCAATCGCAATGGGAACCGTCGAGAGCGCGATGACCGTGCGCATCCAGGGCCGCGGGTCCGTGAAGTAGCCGTACAAAATGCCGAGCGTGAGCAGGGAGACCAGCGATCGGATGCCGCTGCAGGCCTCCGCCACCTCGAGGCTCGTGTCGGCGAGGACGATGACGTTGCCCTCGCGCAGGACGGGCACCGCGCACGCCTGGATGCCGGCGGTCCCCACGCGTGAGGCGAGCAGCTGGAGGGGGAACGCGATCTGGTTGAAGACGATGGCCGGCAAGGGCACCATGAGCAGGAGGAAGAGAATCGGGAAGGTCAGCACACGCAGGTGCTGCCAGCCGTGCAGGAATACGATGGCGCCGGCGAGCATCACGAGGAGCGAAATCCTCGTGAGGAACAGCTCCGCGCCGAGCCTGCCGACGATCATGAGGGCGAGCGCGCCGCAGATGATGAAGAGGCCGACTACCGAGGGCTTCTGGCGCGCGGCTGCAAGGCGATCGCGCTGCCGCCACGCGAACCAGGCGGCGAGCGGAACGATCAGGAACCCGTGGGAGTAGTTCTCGTCGACGGACCAATCGTGAACGAGCTTCGCGATCACCGGCGCGTACAACCACGCACACGGGAGCGCGAGCAGCAGCCAGCTCGACATCACCTGCGCACTCATCATCAGGTCACGATTATAGGGTGGACGCGCAGGCGTTGCTGGCAGGCAGGCTTCTGGAGCCGAGCACGCCCCGGAGACTGGAGCCGGGAGCCCTGGAGCCTGGAGCCTGGAGCCTGGAGCCTGGAGCCTACGGTCGTTCTCCTGAGACGAAACAGCGTGTGCGGGCGACGTGTTACGGCTCGCGGCAGGGCCAGAGCAGTTGGCCGTCTGGGCTCAGCGTCGGGAGATCGCGATCGTGCCTGGCAAGCGGCTCGTACGCGCTGTCCTTGGCCGACAGGATCGGCGCGGCGACCGGCCAGGTGACGGCAACCGCCGGGTCGTCCCACCGCATCCCCGCTTCACCTCCCGGGTCGTAGTAGTCAGAGCACTTGTACTCGACGTCGGCCGTGTCGCTCAGGACGCAGAACCCGTGGGCGAAGCCCTCGGGAATGAACGTCTGGCGCATGTTGTCGTCCGACAGGTGCACACCCATCCACTGCCCGAAGGTCCCGGCGCCGCGGCGGATGTCCACGACCACGTCGTAGATCTCGCCGCGCAGCACGCGGACCAGCTTCGCCTGGGGCCGGCGGAACTGCCAGTGCAGCCCGCGCAACGTGTGCCGGACGGATCGCGAGTGGTTGTCCTGCACGAACACAGCGTCTATCCCGCAGGAGGCGAGGCGTGCCGCGTGATAGACCTCCAGGAAGAAGCCTCGCGCGTCACGGTGCACCTGCGGCTCCAGGATCACGACACCCGGCAGGGCGGTCTCGATGACCCGCATCACCGGCCTGCCTGCTGCGCCAGGCGCACCAGGTACTCGCCGTAGGCGTTGTTCCGCATCGGCATGGCGAGCGCCGCGAGCTGCTCGGTCGTGATGTAGCCGAGACGCCACGCGATCTCCTCGAGGCAGGCCAGCATCAGA
Organism: Vicinamibacteria bacterium; assembly: GCA_963763095.1. Lineage (GTDB taxonomy): Bacteria > Acidobacteriota > Vicinamibacteria > Vicinamibacterales > JAENWD01 > CAVUCH01. The sequence goes on along the minus strand of CAVXNR010000037.1, from coordinate 181,737 downwards.
CCCTGGCGATCCTCGATGCTCTGAACGAAGAGAGACGCCTGCAGCAGCGACTCGTACGTGCCGGTGTCGAGCCAGGCTACGCCGCGGCCGAAGACCTGCACCCGCAGGTCGCCGCGCTCCATGTAGGCGCGGTTCACGTCGGTGATCTCGAGCTCGTTGCGCGAGGAGGGCCGCAGGCCCGCGGCGATGTCGAGCACGTCGTTGTCGTAGAAGTAGAGCCCGGTCACGGCGTACGGTGACCGCGCCTGCACCGGCTTCTCCTCGAGGGTGATCGCGCGACCGCTGGCGTCGAGCTCCACCACCCCGTACCGCTCCGGGTCGCGGACGGCGTACGCGAAAATAGTGGCGCCCCTCTCGAGGGAGGCGGCGTCGGTCAGCGTCTCGGCGAGATGGTTGCCGTAGAAGATGTTGTCGCCGAGCGCCAGCGCGACGCTGTCGCGGCCGACGAACTCCCGGCCGATGACGAACGCCTGCGCGAGCCCCTCGGGCCGGGGCTGGCAACCATAGGAGATGTCGAGCCCGATCCGCCGGCCATCGCCGAGCAGCCGACGAAAGCCCTCCTGGTCCTCCGGGGTCGTGATCACCAGGAGGTCCCGTATTCCCGCCAGCATGAGCGTGGACAGGGGGTAGTAGATCATGGGCTTGTTATAGATCGGCACCAGCTGCTTGCTGACGGCGCGCGTCAGCGGGTACAGACGGGTGCCGGAGCCGCCGGCGAGGATGATGCCTTTCATGGTGGTGTCGCGTGCCTCTGAGCACGCAGTTTATGCGATGGATGACGGCTGCGCGGATCCGGGCGCGCATTTTTGACGTGCTGCAGGGCTGAAGCCCTGCCCCACATGCGGGCTCCGGTGGGCGTTCAGGCCTGCACGCGGCGGGCGTGCAGGCTTGAATCAGGGGCTCTCCGCACGAGCCGAATGCCTTCGAGCGCCAGCTGGAGGCGGTTCTGCACGCCCGTCTTCTCATACATGATGGTCAGTTGGTTCTTGACCGTCTGCTCGGAGACGCCGAGGCGACGGGCAATCTCGCGGTTGCTGGCCCCTTCCATCAGGGTGAACAGGATCTCGAACTGCCGGGGCGTGAGATCTGGCTGCCGTGTGTGGGTCCGCATTGGAGGTCCGTGCTGCCTGGCGAGGATTTATCCCTCGCACCCGGGTACTAACGTCCTGACACGGGGAAGCGAACAGACGCTCTCTCAGGCGGGCGGCGGGCGGCGGGCGCTACGGCGGGCGGCGGGCGGGCGCACCGGCTATTCGACCCCGCCCGGCACGAACCGACGCCCCTCCACGTGCCAACCGCCGCGGAGCACGGTCGCAATCGCCTGCGGGTAGATCCGGTGCTCCTCCACGAGGATGCGCGCCGACAGCGTCTCGACGGTGTCGTCGTCCAGCACGGGCACGGCGGCCTGGACGATGATCGGCCCGCCATCGAGCTCCGGTGTGACCAGGTGGACCGTGGCGCCGGTGACCTTCACCCCATGCTCCAGGGCCTGGCGCTGGGCGTCCACGCCCGGGAACGCCGGCAGAAGGGAGGGATGCACGTTCAGGATGGCGTGCGGGAAGGCCTCAACGAACGTGGCGCTCAGGAGCCGCATGAAGCCGGCGAGGCAGACCACATCGACGCCGCATTGCCGGAGCTCGCCGGCCAGGGCCCGGTCATAGTCCTCGCGGGTGGAGAAATCCTTGTGCGACAACACGCACGTCTCGATCCCCGCACGCGCGGCTCGCTCCAGCCCTGCCGCCGCGGCGCGGTTCGAGATGACGATGGCGATGCGGGCATCGAGACGGCCCTCGGCGACTGCGTCGATGATCGCCTGCAGGTTGCTGCCGCGGCCTGAGATGAGGATGCCGAGGGCTTTCACCGGGTTCGCAACCCGTGGGGCAGGGCTTCAGCCCTGCAGACACTCGTCAGCAGGCCTGAAGGCCTGCCCCACATCCCGTCAGACATACACGACGCGCTTGTCTCCGGGCACCGTCTGCCCGATCGCCACGGCTCCTTCCTCACCCGCGGCTGCCATCGTGCTCATGAGGGCCGTCACGTCGGGCTCGGCGCAGGCCACGATCATTCCGATTCCCATGTTGAACGCGCGGTACATCTCGTCTTCGGCCACCCCGCCGGCGTCCTGGAGGAGCCTGAACAGTGGGGGCACATCCCAGGCGCCCCTCCGGACCTCCGCCGCGACGCCGTCGGGGAGGATGCGCGGGAGATTCTCCGTGATGCCGCCGCCGGTGATGTGCGCGAGCCCCTTCACGAGCTGCCGCTCGATGCCCGGACGGAGCACCGGAAGGTAGCTGCGGTGCGTCGCCAGCAGGGCGTCCGCGACAGTCACACCGATCCCCGGCAGCACCGAATCGACGCGGAGGCCAAGCGTATCGAACACGATCCGGCGCGCGAGCGAGTAGCCGTTGGTATGGAGCCCGGACGAGGGGAGACCGATCAGCACGTCTCCTGGCGCGAGCGATCGTCCGTCGATGACACGGCTCCGTTCGACGGCTCCGACGATGAAGCCGGCGAGATCGTACTCGCCTTCTGCGATAGAAGCCGGGCATCTCCGCCGTCTCGCCGCCGAGCAGCGCGCAGCCGTTCTCACGGCACGCGCGCGCCATGCCGCTGACGACCTGTTCGGCCACGGCGGGCAGCAGGCGCCCCGTCGCGAGGTAGTCGAGGAAGAAGAGCGGCGCCGCACCCTGCACGAGGATGTCGTTCACACAGTGGTTCACGAGATCCGCACCCACCGTGTCGTGCCGCTGCGCCAGAAACGCGACCTTCAGCTTCGTGCCGACACCGTCAGCGCTCGCCACCAGCACCGGTTCGCGGAGCCCCACGCCGGCGAGGCTGAACAACCCTCCGAAGGAGCCGATCTCCGACAGAACGCCCGGCGTGAACGTGCCGCGGGCGAGGCCCTTGATGCGGCGAACGGCTTCGTTGCCGGCGTCGATATTGACCCCTGAGGAACCGTAGTCCATCTGAAATGCCATTCTCGAGCGGGCACTAAAGCGTTGTACAGGCCCCGCGGCGGGATCGATCGCTTCGTATACGGCAAGGAGGCAATGTTCCGGATACGGCACGCCCAAACCGCTACTGGCACGCCACGAGACGAGCTCCAGATACCCCAGCGTCTTCAGCAGCCCAAACGTGGAGAGGTCGGCCACCCGCGCCAGCAGCCGCTCGCGAAAGGCGTTGCCGCTAAACGTCCGCCGGAGAACCGCGGGTGTGTTCATTCGGGTACTGCACCGGGAACGTATCCTCTGGTGGTCCGCCCCAAAACAACTTCTTGATCGGATGATGCCAGGCGAACGGGGTTACTCGCGCCACCAGGCTGACCGGCGACCAGCGATTGACGGTGAGCACGACCACCAGCCCGCCTGGCCGCACTAGACGGTGCAGCGCGCGCGCAATCGCCGGGGGATCGCTGAGGTGCTCGGCGACCATTCGAAGCGAAGCGATGTCGAAGGTCTGGTCGGCTGCGTATTGCTCGATCGGCACTTGCACCCGGTCGTGCGCGAAACGGTTCTGCAGAACGTTTTTGCTCGGATCCACGGCGACCACGATAGAGCACCGGGCGGCCAGCGCCGCGGACAAGGCCGGATTTTCTGGAAGGAGGTCCTTGCCGCCTCCCACGTCGAGCCACCGACACTTCGGCGCAATGAGCACATCGAGGAGCGTCTCGTACATCTCTGAAGGCAGGAAGTAACCGAACTGCACTCGGCGCCGCGGGGCCCATCCGAACCCCCTCGCGCGTGCCGTACCGCCGTAAACAGGCCTCCCGGAGCTCCGTAAGCCTCTCGGGAACCTTCACGCTGGCCGGCGCCCCGGCGCTCTGGTCGTCCATGCGCTGTCTCACCAGGAAACTTCAGAACTCAAACGTACCGATTATCTCCTGAGCCGTCGCTCGCATCGCGGAATCCTCCGCCGCCGCCCAGTACGCCTTCCGCACCGCCGCGAAGAACTGCTCCTCGAGATAGTCCTCCTCGAGCATGTCGAAGCCCTCGGCCACGAGTGAAAGGGCGGCGCGCCGGTCGGCACGGGGCTCGAGCAGCGCAATCAGCAGCGCGGGATTCCTGACGGCCACGGTTGCCGAGGCGAGCGCGATGGGCGCGCGCGCCGGGTCCTGAGATGGGATCCCGACGTCGAAGAGTGCGCTCGCGGCCTCGCGATCGCCGGAGGCGGCCAGCGGCGCGAGGGCCGCGGCGGCGCTCCGCACGAGCGCCTGGAAACCCGCGGTGTCTTCCGCAAACGTGAGGCTGCGGACGAGGAAGCCGCGGTGCGCCTCACAGTTCACGCCCAGCAGGCAGATGGCCGCGGCAATTGCCGGCTGTGTGTCCTTCGGCGCGGTGCGCTGCAGGCCCGCGAGCACGGGGAGTGCCTTCCTGTCGCCCACCTTCCCCAGCGCCAGCGCCGCATCGTCCTGCAACGGGCCCTCGAGGCCCGCAATGGTGATCAGCGCATCGACGGCGTAGGTGGCCTTGTGATCGCCCAGCGCTTCGATGACGCCGCTCCTGAAGAAGTCCTGCCCGCGCATCACCTCGCGGAGCATCGCCTGGCGCGCGCGCGGGTCGGCGCCGAGCGCGGCAATCGCGCGGACGAGCGAGGGGCGCACGAATTCCGACGTCTCCTTGTCGAGCGCCTCGAGGAACGTGCCCAGCATCGAAGGCTCGGGGTGCCCCTCGAAGTACGAGTAGGCCACTTCGCGCAACCGATCGTTCGGATCGTAGGTGGCGCCGCGCATCACGTCGGGAACGCGCGGATTATTGAAGGCGGAGAGGAGGACGAGAACACGGAAGCGGACGTAGCCGTCGGTGTGGCGTTCGAGGGCCTCGAGGAGCGCCGGGGCGACCTCCGCGGGCGGACGGCGGCGCAGGCTTGCGGCGGCGCGGGTTCGCTTGGTGTAATCGAGATCGCCGAGGTGCTTGATCGCTTCGGGGATGGGCAGCTGCGACTGGACGGCGATCTTGCCGGGCTGAAGCCCGGCCCCACGAGACGTACTTCAACGCTGGCACGGACGACAGCAGCGCCACTGCCAGCAACACGACCGATCGGTGCGTCATGACGCGACGGGGTCTTCTTCGTCGACGCGCTTGAGCGTGAGCTGCAGGTAGGCTTTCGTGTTGCGCGGGAACGCCACCGGGTAGATGCCCGTGTAGCACGAGGTGCAGTAGGACTTGCTACTGTCGCCGACGCCGCGCATCAGGCCGTCCAGGCTCAGATAGCTGAGCGTCTCGGCGTTCAGATACTTCCGGATCTCTTCGGTGGTGTGCGTGGCCGCAATCAGCTCCGAGCGCTGCGGTGTGTCCACACCATAGAAGCAGGGAGAGACCGTGGGCGGACAGCTGATGCGCATGTGGACTTCCTTTGCGCCCGCCGCCTTGATCATCTTGACGATCTTGCGGCTGGTGGTGCCGCGCACGATCGAGTCGTCGATGAGCACGACGCGCTTGCCCTCGAGGATGCTGCGCACCGGATTGAGCTTCACGCGGACCCCGAAATGCCGGATGGCCTGCTGCGGCTCGATGAAGGTGCGGCCCACGTAGTGGTTGCGAATCAGGCCCATCCGCATCGGGATGCCCGACTCCTCGGCGAACCCCACGGCAGCGCACACGCCGGAGTCCGGGATTGGCACCACCACATCGGCATCGATCGGGGCCTCGCGCGCGAGGACGCGTCCGAAGTTGGTGCGGACTTCGTTCACGCTCTGGCCGAAGACGTAGCTGTCGGGCCGCGCGAAATACACGTGCTCGAAGACGCAGTGCGCAAGCTTCGACACGACGAAGGGACGGTACGATCTCACGCCGTCGGGGCTGATGACCAGCACTTCCCCCGGCTCGACGTCGCGCACGTAGGTGGCGCCAATCAGGTCGAGCGCACACGTCTCGGAGCAGACGACCCACGCGTCGAGGAGCTTGCCCAGGGCGAGCGGCCTGAAGCCGTGCGGGTCGCGGACGGCAATGAGCCGATCCTGCGTGAGCATGACGAAGGAGAACGCGCCGCGAACCTGCGAGACGGACTCGATGACCGCCTGCTCGACACCGGCCGCTTTCGACTTCGCGTAGAGGTGCAGCACAACCTCGGTATCGCTGCTGGTCTGGAAGATGGAGCCCTCGCGCACGAGCTCATCGCGCAGCTCGTTCGCGTTCACCAGATTGCCATTGTGGGCGATGGCAATCTGCCCGTGCCCGCACTCGATCAGGAACGGCTGTGCATTGGAGAGGCGGCTCTCACCCGCCGTCGAATAGCGCACGTGACCGATCGCCATCGGCCCGGGCACCTTCGCGAGCACCGGCGCGTTGAACACGTCGGCCACATGGCCCATCGCCTTGGTGACGCGCATCACGTGCCCGTCCGACGCGGCAATGCCGGCACTCTCCTGCCCGCGGTGCTGCATGGCGTACAGCCCGAGGTACGCGAGGTTCGCGGCCTCGGAGTGGCCGTGGATGCCGAAGACGCCGCATTCGTCGTGGAACTTGTCCAGCATGGGGTCCTTAACGGTACCAGGCTACGGGCTACAGGCTGCAGCCTGCGGGCAGTGTCGGGCTCCGGGCCTGACGGCGTCTGCAGGCTGCAGCCCGCAGCCTGCAGCCTGATTGGTCCTCACGCCGTCCGCCGCGCGAAATGCGTTTCAATCGCGCTGTTCCAGGCGTGTTCGGCGTCCAGTATCGCGACGTCGATCGCGGGTGCACCGTCCACGCGAATCACCAGTCTCGTGCCGCCGGTCTCGCCAATGCTGGCGGCGGGGACACCCGCAGCCTGGGCCCTCGCCAGAAGCTCGTCCGCCCGGCTCTGTTCCACCGAAACGACGACTCGCGAGGCCGACTCACCGAAGAGCGTGCTTTCCGCGATAAGTCCATGATCGACCCCCGCAGAGGGCACGTCAACCTCGGCCCCCCGACCGCCGGTGTCGAAGCAGCATTCGGACAGGGCGACGGCAAGGCCGCCCTCGGCGCAATCGTGGGCTGACAGCAGCAGGCCGTCCCCGATGACCTCGACCAGGAAGCGCTGCAGGCGGCGCTCGGCCTCCAGATCGAGCTGAGGAGGCTCGCCGTTGATCATGCCGTGGAAGGCGTGCAGGTACTCGCTGCCGCCGAGCTCGCCGAGGTTGTTGCCGAGGAGGATTATTGCGTCAGGATCACGGCAGGCTGGCCCTGCCCCACTCGTCGAGCCCTGCCCCACTACCAGTCTGAAGCCCTGCCCCACGCCCCTCACAGCGAAAGGCTCGGCCAATAGCTTTGGTGGCGTCTTCGATGACGCCGACGACGCCGAGCACGGGGGTGGGCAGAATCGCGTGTCCGTCGGTCTCGTTGTACAGGCTGACGTTTCCGCCGGTGATGGGGATGTCGAGCGCGCGGCAGGCGGAGCCAATGCCCTGCACGGCCTGCGCGAGCTGCCACATGATCTCCGGTTTCTCGGGGTTGCCGAAGTTGAGGTTGTTGGTGCCGCCGATCGGCAGCGCCCCCGCGCAGGCGACGTTACGGGCGGCTTCCGCTACCGCCAGCTGCGCACCGCGGAATGGATCCAGGTAGCAGTACCGGGCGTTGCCGTCGACCGACATCGCCAGCCCGCGCGCGGTGCCCTTCACGCGGATCACGCTGGCGCCGCCCATCCCGGGCAGCACCAGCGTGTTGGTGCGCACCATGTGGTCGGTACTGGCGATAAATCCAGCGCTTGCTGGCCACCGATGGCCGGCCGAGCAGCGTGAGCAGCGTGCGCGACGGCGGGCCCTGCGGCGGAACGGCGGACAGATCGAGCGCGCGTGCCTCCTGCAGGTATTCGGGCTCACGCATCGGCCGGTTGTAGAGCGGCGCTTCATCGGCGAGCGCCTTGTTGGGGATCTCGGCGACGAGCGTTCCGTGGTCCCTCACGCGCAGCAGGCCATCGCCCGTGACCTCGCCGATGTGCACGGCGTGCAGGTCCCACTTCTCGAAGATGCGCTCGACCTCAGCCTCGCGGCCCTTCTTCACGACGAGGAGCATGCGCTCCTGCGATTCCGACAGCATGATCTCGTAAGGGGTCATGCCGGTCTCGCGCTGAGGGACGTCCTTCACGTCGATCTCGATGCCGACGCCGCCGCGCGCGCCCATCTCGCAGGTCGAGCAGGTGAGCCCCGCGGCGCCCATGTCCTGGATGCCGACGAGCGCGTCGGTCTTCATCACTTCCAGGCACGCTTCGAGCAGGAGCTTCTCCATGAAAGGGTCGCCCACCTGCACCGCGGGGCGCTTCTCGTCCAGCTTCTCGTCGAACTCCGCCGACGCCATGGTGGCGCCATGGATGCCGTCGCGGCCGGTCTTCGCGCCAACGTAGTACACGGGGTTTCCGATCCCCTGCGCGACGCCCTTGATGATCTCGTCGGCCCTGGCAATGCCGAGGCAGAAGACGTTCACCAGCGGGTTGCCGGTGTAGCTCTCGTCGAAGTTGACCTCGCCGCCAACGGTAGGGATGCCGATGCTGTTGCCATATCCCGCAATGCCGGCCACGACTCCTTCGAGCGTGCGTCGCACCTGCGGCCGCTCGAGCGGACCGAAGCGCAAGGCGTTCAGCAGTGCCACCGGACGCGCGCCCATCGTGAAGATGTCGCGGATGATGCCGCCGACGCCGGTGGCGGCGCCCTGGTACGGCTCGATGAAGGACGGGTGGTTGTGGGACTCGATCTTGAACACCGCAGCCAGGCCGTCGCCGATGTCGACCGCCCCGGCGTTCTCGCCCGGGCCCTGCAGAACGCGTGGCCCTTCCGTCGGCAGCGTCTTCAAGTGGACGCGGGAGCTCTTGTAGCTGCAGTGCTCGGACCACATCACCGAGAAAATCCCGAGCTCCGTCAGGTTCGGCTCGCGGCCAAGCAGCGCGACGATGCGCGCGTACTCGTCCGGCTTGAGGCCGTGACGGTCGAGGGTAGGCTGGTCGAAGGGCATGGGCTTTTTCAGGCTACAGGCTGCTGGCTGCGGGCTACAGGCGCTTTCTGGCTCTTGGCTCTCTTCAGGCTTCGGGCTCTTCAGGCTCCAGGCTCCCGGCTCCTGGCCTTCTCTCGGCCTCAGGTCGGGCGGCTCGTGCGTGAAGCCTGAACGCCGCCTGGAGCCTGGAGCCCGGAGCCTGGAGCCTGCTGTCCCGCCTAGCGCCCAACGCCCAGCGCCTGCATTCCCGTCAGCGCCGCGACGACCGACTCGAACATGACCAGCCCGTCGCGGCTGCCCAGCGCCGACTCACATGCGCGCTCCGGGTGCGGCATCAGGCCGACGATGTTCCGGCCGGGACTGCAGATGCCGGCGATGTTGTTGACCGACCCGTTCGGGTTGGCATCGTCGGTCACCTCGCCGGCCGCGGTGGTGTAGCGGAACAGCACCTGACGGTTCTGTTCGAGCGCCGCGATGACCTCCGGATCGGCAACGTAGTTGCCCTCGCCGTGTGCGATTGGCACCCGCAGCACCTGTCCTGGCGTGCAGAGCGCCGTGAACGGCGTGTCGGTCTGCTCGACGCGCAGGTGCACGTGCTCGCAGCGGAACTTCAGGCCCGCGTTTCGCAACATGGCGCCGGGCAGCAGGCCGGCCTCGAGCAGGATCTGAAAGCCGTTGCAGATACCCAGTACCGGGCCGCCGGCGTTGGCGAACGCGCGCACCGCGTCCATTACAGGCGAGAACCGCGCGATCGCGCCGGTGCGGAGGTAGTCGCCGTGCGAGAAGCCGCCGGGCAGGATGACGGCCTCGGCGCCCGCGAGGCTCGTCTCCTTGTGCCACACGAATGCGGCGTCGTGCCCGAGCACGTGCTTCACTGCGTGATAGGCGTCGTGATCGCAGTTGGAGCCGGGGAAGACGGCTATCGCGAATTTCATTCCGGACCTCTTACGCTGAAAGGCTGCAGGCTACAGGCTCCAGGCTCCGGGGCTTGTCGGCTCCGGAGGAGACAAGGGGGAGCCCGGAGCCGTTCACGCAACTTCTACCCTGTAACTCTCGATGACCGGATTCGCCAACAGCTTGTGCGCGACCTCCGAGGCGAGCGTGTGCGCCTGCTCCGGCGACGTCGCGTCGACATCGAGCTCGAAGTACTTGCCCTGGCGGACGTCGCCTACGCCGGCGTAGCCCATCTGGTGCAAGGCCTCCGTGATCGTGTGGCCCTGCGGGTCGAACACGGACGGCTTCAGAGTGACGAAAACGCGGGCTTTCATACGTTCATCGGCTCCAGGCTCCGGGCTCCAGGCTCCCGGCGTGTCAGCTCCAGCGGTCGCGACGGCCCGACGCGATCGGACCGTTACAAGGGGCGCTGCGCAGCTCCGGGCAAACACGTCCGTCGCTCGCCGCCAGTCGCCGGCCGCGCTGCAAGCGTGGCATGCCCAGCGCCCACCCGGCCTACCGCCCCCCGCCGACCGCCAGATCCCGCGCGTCAACGAACACGCGCGCGAAGATCTCGTCCACGTGGCGCAGCTGCACGTTGAGATCGAACGCGCGGTCGATGTCGTCGCGCATCAGCACGCGCATCACGTCGGCGTCGACCAGCAGCAGGTCCTTGAATGGGCGACGCTCCTCGAACGAGCGCATGGCATTTCGCTGCACCCACGTGTAGGCCTGCTCGCGGGAGATGCCACGGGCTGCGAGTTCCAGCAGCACCTGGCCCGAGAACACGACGCCACGCGAGCGCTCGAGGTTCTCGCGCATACGATCGGGATGCACCACCATGCCGGCCACGATTTTTGTGAACCGGCGCAGCATGTGATCGAGCGCGATGAACGTGTCGGGCAGGATCACGCGCTCCACGGAGGAGTGCGAGATGTCCCGCTCGTGCCACAGCGCCACGTTCTCGAGGGCCGCCATCGCGTTGCCGCGAAGCAGCCGCGCCAGGCCGACGATCTGCTCGCACCCGATCGGGTTGCGCTTGTGGGGCATCGCGGACGAGCCCTTCTGGCCTTTGGCGAACGGCTCCTCGACCTCGCCGACCTCCGTCCTCTGCAGCCCGCGCACTTCGAGCGCGAATTTCTCGAGGGAGGCGCCGCAGATCGCGAGCGCAGTCATCAGGTCCGCGTGCCGATCCCGCTGGATGATCTGCGACGAGACGGGTGCGGACTGCAGCCCGAGCCGCCGGCAGACATCCGCTTCGATGGATGGCGGCAGGTGTGCGTAGGTGCCCACGGCGCCGGAGATCTTCCCGACGCTCACGAGCTCGCGCACGCGCCGCACGCGTGCGATGTTGCGCTCGATCTCAGCGTACCAGAGCGCCAGCTTCAGCCCGAACGTCATGGGCTCGGCGTGCACGCCGTGCGTGCGGCCGATCATCGGTGTGTGCTTGTGCTGGTCGGCGCGCGTCCGTACCGCATCCGCGAGCCGCTCGAGATCGGCAACGATGACGTCGCACGCGTCGCGCATCTGCAGCGCCTGCGCGGTGTCGACCACATCCGACGAGGTGAGCCCGAAGTGGAGCCACCGTGCAGACGGACCCACCTTCTCCGCGACCGCCGTCGTGAACGCAATCACGTCGTGCTGGGTCGTCGCCTCGATCTCCTCGATGCGCGCGACGTCGAATCCGCCGCGCGCGCGGATGTCCGCCGCCGCCTCCTCGGGGATCAGGCCGGCCGCCGCCATCGCCTCGGCCGCCGCGGTCTCGACCGCCAGCCACGACTCATAGCGCCGGGTCTCGGTCCAGATGCGACCCATCTCCGGGTTGGTGTAGCGCGCGATCATGGAGTCAGGTCGCAAAGCGTTCGCCCTCGACGCGAGCGGATCGCAGCGATGGCACGATGCACGATGCACACACTCAGCTCATGCACGCACCGAGCGCCTTGCGCACTCCGGGCATCTGCGCCGACCGCATGCACACCCAGGCACGCGCCGGCATCCGGCCAGTCGGACTAGGTCGGGAGGATGGCGGCCGCGGATGATCGGACGAGCCTGCGAGGTCGTGCATTGTGCATCGTGCATCGCGCATTACGCCGAGGGCGCTCACCCGCAGGTCCAGCCTTTCCTGCGTCAAGCCCGAGTCCATTCGTGTGTCCCACCACCGTCGCGGCCATCGAGCCGTTCACGAACAACTCCTCGGCGACCCGCTGCACGTCTTCGCGTGTGACCCGCTCGATCCCTTCGAGGGTTTCGTCCAGGCTGAACTGCCGGTCGAAGTAGATCTCCTGGCGGGCCAGGTTCGACATGCGGCTCGAGGTGCTCTCGAGGCTCAGCATGAGGCTTCCCTTGAGGTGATCCTTGGCGCGGCGGAGCTCGGCGTCGGGCAGCGCCACCTTCATGCCCCGCACCTCGTCGACGACTACGTCGATGACCTCGCCGACGGCGTCGTTCGCGCAGCCGGCGTAGACCGTGAGGCTGCCCGCGTCGCGGTAGGCGGCGAGGCCGCTGAACACGGCGTAGGCGAGGCCGCGCTTCTCGCGGACGTTCTGGAACAGGCGGGAGCTCATCGAGCCGCCCAGGACGGTGTTGAGGACGTAGCTCGCGTATCGGTCGTCGTGGTGCTGCGGGTAGCTGCCCACGCCCATGCAGATGTGGCTCTGCTCCAGCTCCTTGGTGCGCATCTGCACCTGAGGCATCACCTGGGGGACGCCTTCCGACGCGCCCGGCCTCACAAACGCCAGCGAGCCGAAGCTTCGCTCAACGAGGTCGCGGACACGCGCGTGCTCCACGTTCCCGACGGCGACGACGAGGAGGTTCGGCGCGACGTATGTCTCGTCGAAGAACCCCTGGAGGACGCGCTGGTCGAAGGCCCCTACCGTCTCCGGTTCCCCGAGAATCGGCCGTCCGAGCGCGTGGCCGGCCCAGAGCGCCTGCGTGAACAGCTCGTGCACGAGATCGTCCGGCGTGTCCTCGACCATCTTGATCTCTTCGAGGATGACCTTCTTCTCGCGCTCGATATCGTCGGGCCGCAGGGCCGGGTGGCGGACGATGTCCGAGAGGATGTCCCACGCGAACGGGAGGTGCTCGTCGAGCACCTTGATGTAGTAGCTCGCGTACTCCTTGGCGGTGAACGCATCGAGGTGGCCGCCGACCGAGTCGATGGCCTGTGCGATGTCTTCGGCCGAGCGGGTACCCGTCCCCTTGAAGAGCATGTGCTCGATGAAATGCGCGATGCCGCTGCGGTCGCCCGGCTCGTCACGGGAGCCGCGGGTCAGCCAGACGCCGACAGAGGCCGAGCGCAGGTGATCCATGCGTTCGGTAATCAGGCGTACGCCGTTGTCCAACACTTCGCGCACGATCAACGGCTGGCGGTCGGTCTGTATCACGGGATATCCGGACAGGAGGCCAGGACCGAAGTCCTTGCTTTTCAACTGGTTACAAAGAACGTGAATCATACCACGCGAAACCGGGGCCGGGCAACCGGAAAGGCGCGGGGCCGCATGCTAGAATCGAAGTCCGCTAACTTACACAGGCCGTTGGAGATACCGCTTGCCTGCCGCACCCGTTCACGTCGACCTGACGGCGCTCGAACTGCTGGATGTGGAGGCCCGCTTCCGCGACCTCGGGATTAGCGCCGTTTCACGCCCGCCAGGTGTTCCGGTGGGTGCACCGGCGTGGCGTGACGGATCCCGAGCGCATGACCGACCTCAGCCGGGAACTCCGCGCCCGGCTGGCAGTCGAGTTCTCCTTCACGACCCCACGCCTGGTCTCCCGCGACATCTCTTCTGACGGCACGCAGAAGTTTCTGCTCCAGCTCGAGGACGGACGCCGCATCGAGTCGGTGTTCATCCCCGACACGCCTGCGATGACGTTCTGCATCTCGAGCCAGGTGGGTTGCGCGATGGACTGCGGCTTCTGCCTCACCGGCAAGATGGGCTTCATCCGCAACCTGACCGCCGGCGAGATCCTGGCGCAGGTGCGTGTGCTCGCGACGACCCTCGGGCTGCTCGACGCGCGTTTCAACATCGTCCTCATGGGGATGGGCGAGCCGCTGCACAACTACGACCACGTGATGACCGCCGTGCGGATCCTCTGCGACGAGGGCGGCCTCGGGATGAGCCCGCGGCGGATCACACTGTCGACGGTGGGCCTGGTGCCGGCGATCGATCGTCTCGCGCGCGAGCCTCTGATGCCGAACCTCGCGATTTCGCTCCACGCGACGACGGACGAGGCACGCAGCGCCATCGTGCCGATCAACCGCAAATACTCGCTGCAGGATCTGATGGACGCCTGCGCGCGGATGCCGCTGAAGCGCCGGGACCGGATTACGTTCGAGTACGTCCTGCTGGATGGCGTGAACGACACCCCCGAAGATGCGCGGCGTCTCGTGCGGCTGCTGGGACAAGTACGGGGGAAGGTGAACCTGATCCCGCTGAACGCGGCGCCGGGGATCAGCTTCGAGCGGCCTTCCGACGCTCGCGTCGACCGCTTCGCGGCGATCCTCGCGGAGCACGGGGTCACGGTGTCGGTTCGCAAGAGCCGCGGCCGCGACATCCGCGCTGCGTGCGGACAGTTGATCGTGGAGGGACAGAGAAAGACCGCCGGTCAACGGGCCGCACTGCTAATGAAATGAGGTCGGGAGGTATTTTCAGTTTCTGCCATGCGCCTGAGCGTCAAGGCGCGCAGAAACTGAAAATACCTCCCGACCTCATTTCAGCGCTTTCGCGCCGATGTCGCGGCGGACGTGCATTCCCTCGAAGCGGATGCAGTCGACCGCCTGATAGGCGCGCGCCATCGCCTCGGCGTAGTCGTGCCCACGGGCGACTACCGTCATCACGCGCCCGCCGGCCGTGACGAGTTGCCCATCGTCCGCAAGCGCGGTGCCGGCGTGGAACAGCTTCACCTGCGGCAGTGAGCCCGCCTCTTCGAGGCCGGCGATCGGCTTGCCGCTTTGGTATGCGTCGGGATAGCCGCCCGAGGCAAGGACGACGCCCACTGTGCACGCATCGGCTAGCCGCACGGTATGACCGCGGCGGACGTCGCCTGCGGCGGCTGCCGCGAGCATCTCCGTCAGATTGCCCTCGATCAGCGGCAGCAGCACCTGCGCCTCGGGGTCGCCGAAGCGCACGTTGAACTCGATCACCTTCGGGCCAGAGGGCGTCAGCATCAGGCCGCAGTACAGGAACCCGCGATACGGGTGTCCTTCCGCGCGCATGCCTGCGATGACGGGGGCGACAATCTCGTCGAGGATGCGGCGCTCGAGCGCGGCATCGCAGCGCGGGCTCGGTGCGAACGCGCCCATGCCTCCGGTGTTCGGGCCGGCGTCCCCATCGTAGACACGCTTGTGATCCTCCGCGGACCCGAGAGGCACGACGCGCTCGCCGTCGCTCAGCACGAAGTACGACAGCTCGGGACCTTCCAGATACTGCTCGATCACCACCCTGTCGCCGGCTGCACCGAAGCGGCGCTCGCGCATCATCGCGGTCACCGCGGCGTGGGCCGTCGCGGCATCGGGCGCAACGACCACGCCCTTGCCGGCGGCGAGGCCGTCGGCTTTCACCACGACGGGGAACCCGAATCGGCACGACGTGAGAAACGCCACCGCGTCCTCGGCCGACTCCGACACGTGGTACGCGGCGGTTGGCACGGCGTGCCGTGCCATGAACGCCTTCGCGAACGTCTTGCTGGTCTCGAGCTCGGCCGCGGCCCGTGTGGGGCCGAGGATCGGCAACCCGGCGGACGCGAACCGGTCGACCACGCCACGGCTCAGGGGCACTTCGGGGCCGACGATCGTCAGGTTCGCACCGAGATGGCTGGCCAGCGCCTGCCGCGGCGTCGGGATCGTCGCCCGCAAGGGGCTGAAGGGATGCGACGTCTCGTATGCCCGGGTTGCCCGGCGCGCAGACGATGGATGCCGCTCCGGGGTCCTGCGCGAGGCGCCACGCCAGGGCGTGTTCGCGACCACCAGCGCCGAGGATGAGGAGTGTCATGGACGAGGGCGGAGGGCGGGTCCGGTCGGCTCGCGCGGAGCCGCAGAAATGCGCAACTGATCCGTATTGACTCGAACTCGTCCTTTAGCCTAGGATTCGTCGCCTGTGATAGCCTAGCACGTTCGGCTAACGGGTACGGCTGTCACAGGCCAGATCCAGCCGCGGGAGGGGGTGTATTCGCGTGGCTGAAGTACCGAGTGCAGGAGGGAGAGTCTATAGAGAGCGCTCTCCGCCGGTTCAAGCGGAAGGTTCAGCAGGAAGATATCATCAAGGATATCAAGAAGCATTCCTTCTACCTGAAACCCGGTGACAAGCGTCGGGCCAAGCAGGCCCTTGCGCGCAAGCGCAACCGCAAGAAGATGCGGCGCGAGCTCGAGTAACAGCCGACGAGCAAAGGCAAGGCTACCGATGGAGTTTCAGGACAAGCACCTGACGTGTATCGATTGCGGCACGGAGTTCATCTGGACGGCGGGAGAGCAGACGTTCTTCGCCGACAAGAACTTCAAGAACGAGCCCAAGCGCTGCAAGGCGTGCAAGGCGACACGTGCCAGTCGTCCTGCCGGGTCCGGGATGCGTGAGCGGGTCGAGACCGCCACGAACTGCTCGGCCTGCGGCAAGGAGACAACCGTTCCGTTCAAACCGACCCAGGGCCGCCCGGTCTTCTGCAAGGAGTGCTTCCAGCAGCGGAAGTTCGTGGGCGCCAGCGGGGCCTAGACGGCGGCTTCATCGAGTGGCGTTCGATCGTGTCGGCGCCGTGCTCATCGGGGGCGCGGCGCCTTTTTTTGTGCCGTTTCGTTGACGCTGCCCGCACCGTACGCTACGATGCGGGCCTATTTCTGGACGCGGCGGACGGCTCGTTGCGGCCCGGCGCGGATGGCCACAGCGGCACGCAGAGGAGACCCACACATGCAGATCGAGGAACGGATCGTCGGCGATGTGACGATTCTCGACCTGAAGGGCAAGATGACGCTCGGCGAAGGCGACGAGCTTTTGAAGGACAAGATCAACAGTCTGATCCACCAGGGTCAGAAGAATCTGCTGCTCAACCTCGAAGGCGTTCCCTATATCGACAGCGCGGGCCTGGGTGAGATCGTGCGCACCTACACGACGGTGAGCCGCCAGGGCGGCGCGCTGAAGCTGGTGAACCTCACGAAGCGGATCACCGACCTGCTGTCGATCACCAAGCTGCTCACCGTGTTCGAGACCTTCGACCTGGAGAAGGACGCGGTCGCGAGCTTCCAGTCGGCGAAAGCCTGACCCCGCCTCGCGCTGCCGTGGCGCGGAGAGCTTCTCAGAACATCATGGTGACCGCGGCGCCGGCCGGCCGATCCGACCGGTCGGTCGCGCTGAACCTCCTCATATCGCTGCGGCCGGGCCAGTGGACGAAGAACCTGTTCGTCTTCGCCGGCCTGGTCTTCGGCAGACGCCTCCTCGATCCAGTCGCGGCGCTGCACGCGGCGGCGGCATTCGCGATCTTCTGCGCCCTCTCCGGCGTGGTGTACCTCCTCAACGACGTTGCCGACCGCGCGACCGACGCGCAGCACCCATTGAAGTGCCGGCGCCCGATCGCGTCCGGCGCCCTCTCGCCGTCGACCGCGCTCGGAGCGGCCGCCGTGATCCTCATTGCGGCTCTCCTGGCGGCGTACCGGCTGGACGTGCGGTTCTTTCTCGACGCCGCCTTGTACGTCGTTCTCCTCGCGCTCTACTCCGTCTGGCTGAAGCACGTCGTGATCATGGACGCGCTGACGATCGCCATTGGGTTCGTGCTCCGCGTATCGGCCGGAGCACTGGTCATTCACGTGCCGATCAGCCCCTGGCTGCTCGTGTGCACGATTCTGCTCGCGCTCTTTCTCGCGCTCAGCAAGCGCCGCCACGAGCTGGTGCTGCTGGCGGAGGGCGCGACCGGACATCGACGCATCCTGCAGGAATACAGTCCCTACCTGCTGGATCAGATGATCGGAGTGGTCACCGCGTCCACGCTGATGGCGTACATCCTGTACGCCACGAGCGCGGAGACCGCCGAGCGATTCGGGACCTCCCTGTTGGGGCTCACGATTCCCTTTCCGCTCTACGGGATCTTCCGCTACCTGTACCTGGTGCATCAGAAGGCAGGCGGAGGAAGCCCGTCGGAACTGCTGCTGGCGGATCGACCGCTGCTGCTGTGCGTCGCGCTCTGGGGCGTGGTGTCGGCGGCGATCATTTACCGGCCGCTTCTGGGAATCTGACATGCCCCGTGTTCGTGTCCGTTCGTCCGGGTTTCCGTTGCGCTGCGCCGTTGCACAGGCGCCTGCGTCCACGGACGCCCGCATGAGTACCTGTGCATGTCAGACTTCACCATCCGCGCCGATTCGGTCGACGTCGAGCAGATCATGCGCCAGATCCGCGGGCGCATTCGCGACAAACGCGGAGTTGACTACACCGAGGAGCAGATTCGCGAGCTCGCCGCCGCGAAGCTCGAACGCTTTCTCGACCCCACCGGCGTGCGCTCGGATCTGCTCGAGCAGTTCCGCACCCGACCGAGCCTGCCCCCCGGGTTCCTGTACCAATTCGAAGACACGACGCTCTTCGATTCGGACAAACCGATCGTCCGGTTCTTCCGGCGGCTGCTGCACCCGTTCCTGAAGCTGCTCTTCAACCCGAACGTCCTCTCGACGACGCTGCACAAGCAGGCCGCGTTCAACCAGTACGTGCACGCGCACCAGCCGCTGCAGTTCGAGCTGCTCCACAACCTGGTGCTCGAGCTGACGCGCGCCAGCATCGAGGTCAAGAACCTGAAGATGCGGCTCGAGTCGGTGCAGAGCCGCCTGGAGTTCAACGAGCGCCGCGCGCGTGCGCTGGAGGCGGTGGTGCAGTACAAGCCCGAGGCGCCGGTGCGCGGGGGACGGGACGACAGCCGCCGCGATCAGCAACAGCGCTTCGAACACGCACGCGGCCAGGGGGCGCAGGGGCGTTCATCGGGAGCGTCGATCCCGCCTCGCGCTCCCCAGCCGCTGCCGCCGGCCCGTGCGCCGCACGCACCGCAACCGCCGCAGGTTGGTGCGGCCGCCGTGGCGGTCGAAGAACCGGCTGCGCCCGGGACTGAGCCGCAGGGCGGCATCGATCCGATTACCGGGCGGCGACAGCCTGCGCACGCGCCGCCGGCGGCGCCGTCGCGGCCGCCGCGGTCTCGGCGAGCAGAGCGGGATTGACACGACGCGTGCTGTCGACGCCGCGAGCGACAGCGGCAACGGTGGGAATGCCGACGGCGGCGACGTCGGCACGCCCGAGGCACATGGCGCCGGAGCCGGTGAAGTCCGCTTGAACCCGGATGCCAACCACGACCAGGCGGGTGACAGTCCCGCACCGGGATCGGCGACTTCCCTTCCCGCCGCCGACGCCGGGCCACATACGTGGGAGCCGCCGTCAGCTGATTTTCAACCGGACACCACGGTCGACGTGCACCCGGGAGCCGACATCAACGTCCGGCTGAAGCCCGACGCCGCAGGCGATGACGCAGGCGACACTGCCGCTCGGGGTACCTCGAGGCCGGCCGGGGATGCTGCCTCATCACGTACGTGGGATTCGGCTTCAGCGGGATCGCAACCGGACACCACGCCCGACGTGGAGCGCGGGGCGGACAGTGAGGTCCGGCCGACACCGGACGCCACGCACGATCGAGACGACGAGCGGCAGTGAAGTTGGCGGTCGTCGTTCAGCGCTACGGCGCCGACATCAACGGCGGCGCGGAGCAGCACGCGCGCTATGTAGCCGAACGGCTGGCGCGGCACCACGAAGTGGAGGTGCTCACAACGCGTGCGCGCGACTACGTCACGTGGGCGGACGAGTTGCCCGAGGGCGTCGAAGAGATCCACGGCGTGCCCGTGCGGCGGTTCCCCGTCGCTCACCAGCGTAACGTGACCCTCTTCGCGCGCCGGCAGGAGGCGGTCTTCGACCGCGTGCACTCCATCCAGGACGAGCTCGCGTGGCTGGACGCGGAAGGCCCGACCAGTTCCGCGCTGCTGCGGCATGTCCGGCACTCGCGGTCGGCATACGACTGGTTCATCTTCTTCAGCTATCGCTACTGGCACGCGTTCCACGGATCGCGCGCCGTCGCCGATCGCGCGCTGCTCGTGCCCACAGCTGAACGCGACCCGGCGATCGGCCTCGGGATCTTCGGCCCGGTGTTCAGGGGCGTGCGGGCCCTGATGTACAACTCGCACGAGGAACGCGCGATGATTCAGCACGTCGCGCAGACCACCGACGTGCCCGGGGTCGTCGTGGGCATTGGCTCCGAAGTGCCGGACGAACCGAAGGCCGAGCGCTTTCGCCAGCAGTTCGGCATCACCGCACCGTTCGCAATCTACGTGGGCCGCATCGACGCGAACAAGGGCTGCGCGGAGCTCTTCGACTTCTTCGAGCGCTACAGCCGCACCGTGCGCGGCGAGCTGCACCTGGTGCTCGTGGGCAAGACGATATTGCCCATTCCGAAGCACCCGCGCATCCACCACCTCGGCTTTCTCGCCGACGAGCAGAAATTCGACGCGATGGCGGCCGCCGACGTGCTCCTCATGCCGTCGTATTTCGAGAGCCTGTCGATGGTCGCGCTCGAGGCGTGGGCGATTGGCAAGCCGGTGCTGGCCAACGGCAGGTGCGACGTGCTGAAAGGCCAGGTGATCCGCAGCAGCGCGGGGCTCTATTACGAGAACTACCCCGAGTTCGCGGAGACGCTCCACGCCATCAGCTCGACGCGCGCGCTGCGGCAGTCGCTTGGCGAGAACGGACGCACGTTCTTCCGCACGCACTACGACTGGCCCGTCATCGAGCGGAAGTACCTCGACATGCTCGACCGGCTGGAGCGGGAGCGCGACACGCGCCGGCCGATGGAGCCGCTGCCTGGCTTCTTCGCCCGGCGCCGCCGCACGCTGCCGCCGGCCGCCGACGTGGCGGCAGCTGTTCCCGCCGGAGCGGTGCTCGCGTGACGCGCCCTGCCGTCCACCAGGTGCTCGCTACGCTCGGGTACGGCGACGCGATTGGGCATGAGGTGCTCGGCATCCGGCACGTGCTGCGCGCCGCGGGTTACGAGTCGGACATCTTCGTCGAAACCGCGGATCGGCGCCTCGAGGATCTCACCCGCGATTACCGCGACCTCGTCGACGCGAGCCACCCCGACAACCTGCTGCTGCACCACTTTTCGATCGGCTCCAAGGCGTCACGGGTGGCGTTCGCGCTGCCCGATCGCATGGCGCTCATCTACCACAACATCACGCCGCCCGAGTACTTCATCGGCGTGCACGACCTCCTCGTCGAGCTGTGCTATCTCGGCCGCCGCGAGCTCTCGGCCTACGTGCCGCGGTGCGAGCTGGCGCTCGGCGACTCGGAGTTCAACCGGCAGGAGCTCGAGGCCATCGGGTTCGCCCACACGGGCGTGCTCCCCGTCGTCCCGGGCTTTTCCCACCTGGACGGCCCCGCCGATCCCTTGATCGCGCGCAATTTCGATGACGAGTGGGTCAACCTGCTGTTCGTAGGCCGCATCATCCCGAACAAGCGCATCGACGAGCTGATCCGGATCTTCCACGCCTACAAAACACGTTTCAACCCGCGCTCCAGGCTGATTGTCGTCGGCGCATACAGCGGATTCGAGACGTACCTGGCCATGCTCCACGGGCTGGTGGGACGACTGGGCGCGACGGACGTTCACCTGCCCGGCCACGTGAGCGACGCGGAGCTGATCGCGTACTACGACGTCGCGGATCTCTTCCTCTCCGCGAGCGAGCACGAGGGCTTCTGCGTGCCGCTGACAGAAGCCTTCTACAAGCGGCTGCCCGTCGTCGCGTACTCCGCCACCGCGGTTCCAGCAACGATGGACGGCGCGGGCGTGCTGTACGAGGACCGGGAGCCGACACACGTGGCCGGCCTCATCGACGCGGTGCTGGACGATGCGGGGTTGTACGAGAGCATTCTCGCCTCGCAGGACGCGGCGCTCGAGCGGCTTCGGGGACGGGATTTCGCCGGCACGCTGCTGCGATTCGTGGAGGAGGCCCTCCGGCGTCCACGCCACGCCGCGGCTGAGGTCTCGTTCGACTTCTGGGACCAGTTTGCGAGCTACGAGAAGCTGAAGGAGCTGCAGCAGTACCGGCCGGCGGTCTTTCGTGCGCTGCCGTTGGGAGAAGCGTGAACGCGGGTGTCGGTCAGATCTGAGATTCGAGTGCCGGCCTGCTCATTCAGCATGATCGTCAACCAATGGGTCCCGGCGGCGCATCGGGGTGATGCCATCGGCGACAGTGCTCGCCGCGTCCGGGATCTCCTGCGCAGGCTGGGGCATCGGTCGGACATCTTCGCGCTGACGATCGACGAGGACATGCGCGACGAGGTGCGGCCGTTCGCGGATCCGGACGCAACGGCCGGCGATGTCACGATCTTCCACTTCGCCCTGCCCTCGCCGATGTCGGCGGCGTTCGCTCGCCTGCCGCGCGGGAGGGTGCTGCAGTATCACAACATCACGCCCGCGCACTTCTTTGCGCCGTACGATCCCGGCATCTTCCGCATTGCCGCGCTCGGGCGGCAGGAGCTCGCGACGCTGGCCGGGTCGACCGACCTGGCTCTCGGGGATTCGGATTTCAACCGCCGGGAGCTGGTGGAGCTCGGGTTCCCGAAGACTGGCGTGATGCCGATCGCGATTGACACAGCCCGGATCACCGACCTGCCGGCGCATCCCCCGCTCGAGAAGATGCTGTGCGACGGGCTCACGAATTTCCTGTTCGTCGGGCGAATCGTGCCGAACAAGCGAATCGAGGACATCATCCGGCTGGCCGAGCAGTTCAAGCGCTACATCGACGCGCGCTACCGCTTCATCTTCGTCGGCCGCACCGACGGCGTTCCGCGCTACTACGCCGCCATTCGGGCGCTGGTCGAACGATACGAGATGCTCCCCGATCGCTTCCTGTTCCCCGGGGTCGTCAGCGACTGGGAGCTGGCGGCGTACTACCGGACGGCCAGCGTGTACATCTCGATGAGCGAGCACGAAGGCTTCTGCGTGCCGCTGCTCGAGGCGATGGCCGCGGATGTGCCGGTGCTGGCGTATGCGAGCACGGCGGTCCCCGAGACGCTCGGCGGGGCGGGCGTCCTCTTCGAACCCAAGGACATGGAGTACGCTGCAGAGTTGCTGGGTCAACTCGCGTTCGACCCGGCCGTCCGTGCCCGCGTCATCGCCGGCCAGCGCCAGCGCCTGGCGGAGTTCTCGGATGACCGACTGTGCGCCCGGTTGTTGGAAATCGTTCGGGATCAAGGGCTAAGGGCTAAGGGCTAAGGGCTAAGGGCTAAAGGCTAAAGGCTAAAGGCTAAGGGAATGGGGCGTGAGCCGGGCTCTTGCTCTCGGCGCAAGCTCGGATTGCGCGACCGCTTGCCGCTCCAGAACGTCTCGGCGTTTGGCCGTTCGGCTTTAGCCTTTAGCCCTTAGCCTTTAGCCTTTAGCCTTTTAGCCTTTAGCCGTTGCCTGGCGGCGGGGCACGGCGCTCCTGCCGCCATCCACGGGTTGACTATCTGACATCATGAAACTCGCCTTCATCGTCCAGCGTTACGGCACCGAGATCCTCGGTGGTTCCGAGTATCACTGCCGGCTCATCGCGGAGCGGCTCGCGCAGAAGCACGAGGTCGAGGTGCTGACCACGTGCGCGCGCGACTACATTACGTGGAGGAACGAGTATCCGGAAGGCACCGATCGCGTGCGTGGCGTGACGGTCCGGCGGTTTGCGAACGCGACCACGCGCGACCTCGACTCGTTCAACCGACAATCCGACTGGATCTTCAACCATCCGCACACGCAAGACGACGAGTTGGCATGGCTGAAGGCACAGGGGCCGTGGTCTCCGGCGCTGCTCGATCACCTCGCCCAGCGGCACCAGCAGTTTGACGCGCTCATCTTCTTCACCTATCTCTACGCGCCCACGGTTCTCGGCCTGCAGATTGCGCCGGGCCGGAGCATCCTGGTGCCGACTGCGCACGACGAGCCGGCCATTCATCTCGACATCTACAAGGAGATGTTCAGCCTCCCTGCCGCCGTGGCCTACAACACGGAGGTGGAGCGGCGTTTCCTCACAACACACTTCCCGATCCGCGCGGTGGCGGAGGAGACGGTCGGGTGCGGTGTGGACCTGCCGGCATCCGATGCGCGCGAGCGGCCGGTCGAAACCGAGGATCCGCGGCACGAGCCCGACATCGACGTCCGCCGGTTCGACGGCTACCAGCCGCTGCCGCCGCACGTCACAGAGCGCGGCGCGGTGTTCCGGCGACGGCACCGGCTGCACGGCCCGTTCGTGCTGTACGGAGGGCGCATCGACCCGGGCAAGGGCTGCGAGGAGCTGATCGAGTACTTCAGCTCCTATGTGGCGGACGGCGGCGACGCCACGCTGGCGCTCATGGGTGTGAAGCTGATGAAGCTGCCGGACGAGCCGTTCATCCGCTTCGCGGGCCTGCTGTCGGAGCGTGAACGCCTCGAGGCCCTCGAAGCCGCCACGGTCGTATCGGTGCCCTCGCCTTACGAGAGCCTGTCGCTGCTGGCACTCGAAGCGTTCGCCGTCGGCACGCCGATACTCGCGAATGCCCGCAGCGAGGTGCTGGTGGAGCACTGCATCCGCAGCAATGCGGGGCTGTACTACGCAGACCGCGACGAGTTCGTGGAAGGCCTCAACCTGCTGCTGGCGGACGCACCCTTGCGCGCCGTCATGGGCCGCAATGGGCGCGAGTACGTGACGCGCAACTACCGCTGGGACGTGATTCTGGCGAAATACGACACGCTGATCGGTGCGGTGAAGAGCGCGCGCTGATCTCTGCCGCGTACGCGGACATTGACGCTCCCTTGCAGGGCTGAAGCCCTGCCCCACTCACGAGCCAGGTTTTTCGTTTTTGGGCCTCTGTGCCGGCGTTGCCATGTACCCGGATGCTTAGCGCGAGTCTCGAAAAGCGGCGGTGTCGGACCCAAGGCTTGACACCCGCGCGTGACGCGAATATATTCGCCTAGCGCGAAATTATTCGCCCTGCCGCTTCAGACTCATGCCGAAAGTGAAGACCGTCGATCTCACCCGTCGCGAGAGCCAGATCATGGAAATTCTCTACAGGCGCCGGCGGGCGACGGTGGAGGAGATCCGGGCGGAGCTGCCGGATCCTCCGAGCCCGTCCAGCGTGCGCAAGCTGCTGGACATCATGATCGAGCGGGGCCTCCTCTCACGGGAATACGATGGGCCGCGGTTCGTCTACTTCCCCGCCGCCAAACCCGAGCAGGCCAGCCGCTCCGCCCTCAAGCAGCTGGTCCGAACCTTTTTCGACAATTCCCCTGGGTCCGCCATCGCGGCGCTGCTCGACATGACATCCGCACCATTGTCGCCGGCCGAGCACCAGCGCCTCCGCAGCCTTCTCGACCGCGCTCGCGAACAGGGAGATGAGCAATGAATCCTGGCGTTCTCGACGGCGTACCGCCCTTCGCTCTTTCGATCACCCTGAAGGCATCGATCCTCCTGGGGCTCGCCGGGATGATCCAGGTGTTGACGTTTCACCGGACGTCGGCTGCAATGCGCCACCTGGTGTGGACGCTTGCGATTGCCAGCGCGCTGCTGCTGCCGGTCGCATCCCTCGCGTTACCGGCGTGGGCAGTCACCATGGTGGCGGTTCGCGAACCGGCCCTGGTCGAGACCCCGGCGGCGACGCTCGACGACCGAGCGGTTGTCGAGGAAGTTCTACCGACGCCCGGCGAGGCTGCGCCAGCCCCGAGGCGTCACGGCAGCACCGCGTGGTGGATGGCGCTTGCCGCCGTGTATGCGGCCGGCGTGCTGGTGATGCTGGCTCGGTTTGGCCTCGACCGACGCAACCTCAAACGGCTGGCGCGTGAGGGGATCGAGGTCCGCGACCAGGAGTGGACGGGACTGCTCGAGGACTGTGCGGCGCGGCTGCGCGTGCGGCGTCCGGTACGACTGCTCCGAAGCCGCGAGCGCAGCATGCCGATGGCGTTCGGCACGCGTCAACCGACGATTGTCGTTCCCGCCATTGCGGACACCTGGGCGGAGGACAGGCGGCGCGCCGTGGTGCTTCACGAGATGGCGCACGTCGCGCGCTACGACTGCTTGACGCAGACACTCGCCTTTGCCGCGTGTGCGCTGTACTGGTTCCACCCGGCGGCATGGTGGGCTGCGCGACGCTTGCGCGTGGAGCGGGAGTTGGCGTGCGACGATCTCGTCATCGCAGCCGCCGGCCGCGCACGGGAGTACGCGGACCACCTGCTCGAGATCGCCTACGCCTTCGGCGGCGACCGCGCTCCGGCGCTGGCCGTCAGCATGGCGCGCCCGCGGCAGCTCGAGGGACGCATGCTCGCGGCGCTCGATGCCGCTCGCAACCGCAGCGTGCCGGACTGGCCTGTGCGACTCGCCGGCGCGGTGGTTGCAGCCGCGCTGCTGCTGCCCGTGGCGACCGCAACATCCGCAGTCGTGACCGCAGATCCAGAAGAGGTGGTCGACAGAGGAACGGACCTGCGCCCGTCCGGCGGTCACCACAATCCGCATCGCGGTGCATCCGCGCGAGGTGCCGGGTCGGCATTCGCGGCCCCTGCGCGCGACATCGCGTCTGACGCTCAGGCTTCGCCGCAGCGGACGGCGGACGCCCAGGCGGGGCAGGATGGCGGCACGTGGGAGATCCGCCCCACCGGCACCGACGGAACGGTGCACCTGCGGCTGACCGAGCGCGACTCCTCCTCCGGATCCAATGTGCCGATCAGCCAGCTGACCGGATTGACGGCCTCTCAGCTCTCCGGCGCGGGCGGCCCGGTCCAGTTCCGGCTGCAACGCGATGCGGGCACCTTCACATTTGACGGCGTGCTGCGCAACGGGCTGGGTGCCGGCACGTTCTCGTTCGCGGCGGACCCGCAGTTTCCCGCGGAGCTGGTCAAACGGGGCTTCGCCCGGCCGACGACGCTCGAGCAGTATCAGATGGCGCGACACGATGTCGGCTTCGCCTTCGTCGACGAGCTGAACGCGCAGGGGTATGGGAAGCCACAGACATCGGAGCTGGTGCGCGCCGGCCAGCACGGGGTGCAGGCTGCCTATGTGCGGGACCTGGGCGCGCTGGGATACAAACTCGGCTCCCTGGCGCCGCTCATAGAGCTGCGCGATCACGGTGTCACCCCCGCATACATTCGTGAGCTCGGCGAGCTCGGGTACAAGGGGCTCCCGGTGGACGATCTGCGCACGGCGCGCGATCACGGCGTCACGCCGGAGTTCGTCAAGGGGATGCGGGACGCCGGGTATGGCTCGCTTCCGATGCCGCAGCTGATCAACGCACGCGACCACGGCGTCAGCCCCGAGTACGCGAGTGAGCTCGCCGCGGCTGGCTACGCGAAGCTGCCGCTCGACGCCCTCATCCGGACGCGGGACCACGGCGTCTCGGCAGAGTACGTACGCGACATGCGCGGGCTCGGTCACACGGTAAAACTCGACGAGCTCGTATCGGCACGGGACCACGGCGTGAGCGCCGAGTTCGCACGCGAGATGGCGGCCCTCGGGTTCCGCGACCTTTCGCTCGACGCGCTCGTCCGCCTGCGCGACCACGGCGTGACGCCGAAGTACGCCCAGGAACTGAAGGCGCTCGGCTACGACCAGATCGCGATGGACGATCTCGTGACGCTCCGTGACCACGGCGTCTCCACCGAGAGCATCCGAGCAGCGAACACGCGCGCCGGCACGCGACTGCCCATCGACATGCTGAAGTCGCTTGCCGCCGGGGGGATGCAATAGCGCCACTTGGATCCCAGTGCTCGCTTGTGTTGTCGTCGCATCACCCATGTGGGGCAGGGCTTCAGCCCTGCAAATCGGCGCGCGCAAGCAGGCCTGAAGGCCTGCCCCACATGACTACTCGAGTGAATTGCAGTCTTAGCGCACCGATGCGCGGCGACCGGGAGGATGCGATGGCCGCCACTTGGCGACCAGTGCTCGCTTATGCTGTCACGCATGTGGGGCAGGGCTTCAGCCCTGCTCGCGCGTACCGATTTGCAGGGCTGAAGCCCTGCCCCACATGACTACTCGTCGTCCACCGCGGTGCGGAACGGGTTGCCGCCCGAGACGCCAGAGCGGAACTCGCTCGGGCCTGCGGCTATGCGGCGCGAGGGGGGCATGGCGGGCGGCGGTGAGATCGGAGCGGCGGCCGGGGTGTCGCGGTCGGCCTCGGACGGACCCTTCCGGCGGCGCGGGCGGATGTCGTACCGCTTGATCATCTCGTTCAGCGTCGTCGGCTTGATGTGCAGCAGCTCCGCGGCACGCTTCTGGACGCCGCCCGCGGCTTCGAGCGTCGATTCGATCAGCCGCTTCTCGAAGTCGGTGATCACTTCCTTGAACGAGATGCCTTCCGGCGGCACCGACACGTCGGGCAGGTGGAATGCAGCCGTCCGGCGGACGTGATCGGGGATCAGATCCTCGCCGATCCGCCGCCCGTTGCACAGGACGACGGCGCGCTCGATCACGTTTTCGAGCTCGCGGACGTTGCCCGGCCAGTCGTAATCCATCATCAGGTCGAGCGCTTCGGGTGACAGCTCCAGACCGGGCTTGCCGTTCTCGTCGCCGTACTTGGTGAGGAAGTGCTGCGCCAGCAGCGGGATGTCCGTCATGCGGTCCCGCAGCGGCGGCAGCTCGATCGCGATGACGTGCAGGCGGTAGAACAGGTCCTCCCGGAAGCGTCCGTCCTCGACCATCTTGCGGAGATCGATGTTGGTGGCGGCGATGATGCGCACGTCCACCCGGATCGTCTCCATGCCGCCGAGCCGCATGAACTCCCGCTCCTGCATTGCCCGCAGCAGCTTGGCCTGCGTCTCGAGCGGAACGTTTCCCATCTCGTCGAAGAAGATGCTGCCCTTGTCCGCGAGATCGAAGAGGCCCTTCTTCGGGTAGAGCGCGCCCGTGAACGCGCCCTTCACGTGGCCGAACAGCGTGGACTCGAGGAGGTCGGGCGGCAGGTTCCCCGAGTTGACGGTCACGAACGCGCGGTCGGCACGCGGAGAGTGCGTGTGGATGGCCCGGGCGACGAGCTCCTTCCCCGTACCGCTCTCGCCCTGGATCAGGATCGTCGAACGGCTGGGCGCCGCCTGGATGATGAGGTCGAACACCTGCTTCATCCGCGGGCTGCGGCCGATGATGTTGCCGAAATTGTGATACTGCTCCTGGACCGTCTGGCGGAGCGATCGGTTCTCCTCGACGAGGCGGCCGCGTTCGACGGCGTTGCGCACGACGATGAGCACTTCGTCGTTCTTGAAGGGCTTTGTGATGTAGTCGAAGGCTCCGCGCTTCATCGCGGCGATCGCACTCTCGACCGACGCGAATGCCGTGATCATCAGGACCGGCATCTCGTCGTTGATCTTCTTCAGCTCGTCCAGCGCGGTGATCCCATCCATGCCGGGAAGCATCACGTCCACGATGGCCGCGTCGAACGGCACCGAGCGGGCGAGCTCCAGCCCTTCCTCGGCGGTGCCCGCGAGGCGCACGCGATACCCCTCGCGCGTCAACAGCGCCTCGAGGATCTCGCGCATGATTTCCTCGTCGTCGATGACGAGGATGGAAGCGTGATGGGGTGCGCCAGCCACGATGTGGTGCCTGCTCGAACGGCCCCGGTCGCCTTGCGCCGAGCCGCTCTGAAACGGATTGCCAGCCGCTGCGCGTTCGGCGCTAGTTCGCCACGCGCGTCGGCCGCTGCTGGTTGAACACGGGCGAGAGCGGCAGGCTCACCACGAACCGCGTGCCCTGCCCCACCGTGCTCTCCACGTTGATCGTGCCCTCGTGCTCGCGCACGATCCCGTAGGTAATCGACAGGCCGAGCCCAGTGCCCTGGCCGATGGATTTCGTCGTGAAGAACGGATCGTAGATTCTCGACAACTGCTCGGTGGGGATGCCGGACCCGGTGTCGCCAACCTCGACCACCGCACGATCCCCGTCGATCCGGGTCACGATCGTCAGCCAGCCGCCCCGCGGCATGGCGTCGCGCGCGTTCAGCAGCAGGTTCAGCAGCACCTGCTGCAGCTTGTGCTCCGCCCCCAGCACGACAGGAGCGGGCGACAGGAAGTCGCGGCGCACCTTGATCTTACCAATCTCCAGCGGATGTTCGAGCAGAGCCAGCACATCACAGACTACCGCGTTGATGTCCACCGGCGCCGGCTCGCTGCCCGCCGGGCTGCCCTGCCGCGCGAGATTCAGGAGACCGTTGACGATCTTCGCAGCCCGGAATGTCTGCCGTTCAATCTTCTCGAGAAGACGCGTGCGGGGGTCTTCCGGATCCGCCCCCTCCAGCAGCATCTGCGTGAAGCTCGAGATGCCCGTCAGCGGTGTGTTCACTTCGTGAGCCACACCCGCGGCGAGCAGCCCGAGCGAGGCCATCTTCTCTGACACCTGCAGCTGCTCTTCGAGCTGCACGCGCGCGCTGATGTCCTCGATGATGATGATGGTGCCCGTGGTGCGGATGTCGGGTCCGATATGCGTGCAGAGCGGCACGGTCGCGGCGTTCACGAGCAGTGTTTCGTCTGCGGTACCGCGACGTGCGAGCGGTGCGCGGTAGAGCGTCGCACCCGCCGGATGATCCCGGCGGGCGGCGCAGAGCGCCTCCACGAAGTGATGATCGAAGACCTCCGCGAACGGCCGGCCCACCGCCGCCGCACGCGTGACGCCGTACAGCTGCTCGAGGGCGCGGTTCCACCGGATGACGCGGTCATCGAGGTCCAGGACCACCAGCCCGTCGTCGAGCGACTCGATGATGTTCTCGTTGAACTCGCGCAGGCGCGCGAGCTCGTCGGCCTTCGTCTGCAGCTGGCGGTAGAGGCGTCCGTTCTCGAGCGCGGTGGCCACCTGTCCGGCAACGGCGGTGAGCAGCGCCAGATCTTCGCTGTTGAGCGGCTCGGCGCTCTCTTTGCGGCCGAGCCCGAGCACGGCGATCGTGCCCTCCTTCGAGACGCAGGGCAGGAAATAGTACAGCCCCCAGTCGCGCCAGAAGGCAATCTCATCCTCTGTGAAGCGCCTCGCCGTCAGCGGGTCGTCGATGGCGACGGTGTGCCCCGCCTCGAGTCGGCCGCCGACGCCGGAGCGCCGGCTCAAGCCGGGCGGCAGGATGGTGAAGCCGGCGGTGCGGATCGGCTCGAAGTCGGTCGCGTTCTCATCCCCGAGCAGCAGGACCATGCGATCCACCAGGAACGTCTGGGTGACCCGCGTGACGAGCCGTTCCCCGAGTCGATCGAGATCGAGGTCGCTGTTCAGATCGCGCGCGAAGCCGACGAGCGCACGGCGGTAGTCGTAGCGATCGCGATAGAACGCCCGATCGAGCGCCGCCTGAATCGCGTTCTTCACCGGACTCGCGAGCAGAACGACGACGAGCGTGGCGAGCAGCGCGATGACCCGGTTGTGCTGCTGCGCGCTGTGAAACACCGTGTCGCTCGCGAACCGCAGCAACAGCGCATAGATGCCGAGGATTGCTGTCAGCGCCGCGCCGTAGACCAGCGCGCGCTTGACGATCACCTCGACGTCCATCAAACGGTAGCGCACGATCGCCGACGCGAACGCGAGCGGCACCAGGCTCAGGGGGATGGCCGACAGTTCCATCGGGAGCGTCGCGGGCGCGCCAAGCGCGTACGGCAGTGCGTAGCCGGCGGCAAACGGGATGACGCCGAGCCCCGTTCCCCATACGATCCACCGCAGCTGCCGTCGCGCCGTGACCGCGCGGACCTCTGACAACGCCCTCAGGAGCACCAGCAGCCCGCCGGCAAGACAGAGGGCGAGGTACAGCGGCTCGAACCGATCGAGCGTTTCGATCACGCCCGTGAAGAACCGCGCGTCCATCGGCGCGCGGGCGACGGCGACAATGCGCGCGATGCCGAGCAGCAGTGCGGGCGCGTAGAGCAGCGGCAGCAGCGCCGGGCCGACGCTCGAGCGCAGCCAGCTGCGCGGGCGCTCCGGGAACACCAGCGTGAAGTGCAGGAAGAGCGGCGGGAGCAGCAGGATCGACACGACGTCAGCCCAGTAGAACACCCAGTCGAGCCTGTCGAGCCGTCCGTTGAACGAGAACGTGAACGTGCCGAAGAACGCGAGGCAAAGCCAGAAGAAATGAAGGGTCGCCTGATTTCCGGGACGCCGCAGCCGGACGGCGGCGCCCACGACCAGGCTGAACATCCCGATCGTCGCGAGAATGTAATAAAGCGCGTTGTTGCTCCGCGGAATTGGCGCGAGCTCGACCTCCAGCACCTGGTGGGAGCCGAGCCGCAGCAGAGTGTAGGTCAGGCGGGTCCCGGCGTCCCCCTGATGGAGCACGTGCAGCACGTCGGCCGGCGACGCGATAGCGACGCCGTCGATCGCGAGGAGCAGGTCTCCTTGCCTGACGCCGGCACGGAACGCCGGAGTGCGTTCCGCAACCTCAGCGGCGGTGATGCCCTGCGGACCAACCGTCCAGAGCACACCGTCTTCGACTTCGTTCCAGGAGGCGCGAAGTGCCACGTTCGCGGCGCCCAGCCCGAGCAGCGTCACGACGAACGTCAACGCCACGGCAAGGCGGCCCCAACCAGCCCAGCCCCGCGCGCGTGCCGTTTCCGTGATCGTGAGCCGCATCTCTTTACTGTTGAACAATTAAGACGGAGTTTGCCGCAGCTCGTCTTAGCAAACCATATACCTGCGCGACAACCGTCCCGTGGAAACGTAATTAGCTGAAACTACTGGTCTTACAGCCCAGACTGAACAGTTACGAAGGTCCAGGCATTCAACCGGCCGGAACAGAATCCAATGTACCGGATGCGCGCGCGCACAAAAAAAGCGGCCTGGAACCAGCCAGCGCCGCTTTCGTGTGCGCAGCGGACGACGCTGCGCTCGGTCCGAGACGCGAGATCAGAATCGGACGGTGAGGCCCCCCACCACGCGCTTCGGCGGACGGAGCACGAGGAGCTCGTCGTAAACGGACGCGTCCGGCGCAAGCTCGCGGAACATGTTGCGGATGCCGAACAGCATCTCCCATTGCGCATTGGTGAAATCCAGGAACGGGAGGGCCTGCGTCACCTGCACGTCGAACCGGGCGTCGGTTCCCGGCTGGTCGTCGCCGGGCTGGCTCGAGACGAATGCGGTGTTGACGCGATAGAGCGCGAACACGCGGGTATCAGTCACGGGAATGTCGGCCTGCAACGACGTGGTCACGTCGTGGTGCCGTTCGTCGCCGACGCGAGCGGCCGACGGAGCAAAATGCTCCAGGGCGGCCTCATCAGGCGATGGCCCCCATTCGGCGGTGGTCACTGTGTAATCGATGCTGCCGCGGACCCGGCGTGCGACGACGCGGCTGATGCTCACGGTCCAGCCACGAGCCACGAAGTCGCCGGCGGAGGAGACCGAGTAGTGATCAAGGTCGCCAACCGCGGGTGCGAGACCTAGCCCAAACAGCGTGGCCACCTGGTCTTCGGTGCGCTGGTAGAAGGTGCGCAGGCCAAGGACCGTGTCCGTGCCGAGATCCTGCGCAATCGCGAACTCATAAGTATGGGTGCGCTCGGGCCGGAAGCGTGTCCCCACAAGGGGAGCAAACGTCCGTTCAGGGGGCAACCACGTTTCGGAGACGCTCGAGGGCACGAACTCCTCGGCGCCGGGCGCCTCGGTGCGCAGGGCGGCGCCGAGACTGATCCGCAGGTCATCGTTAGCCGCGATGTCGAGCCGGGCGCGCGGGCTGAAGAGCGCCTTATCGACGTACCCGTACCGCGCGACGCGACCGCCATACACGAGGGTGGCGCGCCGGGAGAGCGTCCACGTGTCGAACGCGAACACGGCGCCCGCGGTGCGCGTGCCTTCCGCGACGGAAGCGAGGGAGGCGGGGTTCGTGCCGGTGTAGTGCTGCGCCGCGTAGGCCATCCCCGCCTCGTAGCGATGAACCGCTTCCTTCCGGGCGAGAAAGGATCCGGCAAACAGCCAGGACGACACATCGCCCTGCGTCATGGCGCCCTGCACCGACCAGTCGCCGCGCTGCCCGGCTGCCGCCCCAATCGAGACGTACGCGACCCCACGCGCGACGCTGGCGTCGGACAGCATCTGTCCGGCCGAGTCGAAGCTGCTCGACGTCAGCAGATTGACCTCTCCCGTGAACGGCAGGTCCGTGAAGAGCGCCGCGGCGGCGCGCGCCGGCGCCGTCATGGCTCGTCCGAAGAACGTGCCGGTCATCCCGTCTTCGCCCTCCTCTTCATCGCCGGATCGAGCACGGCCTGATCGACCGCATCCTGCAGCACGCTGCGGCGGAGGTGGCGCAGCCGCCACGCGAGCTCGCTGTGATCGTGATCCTCAGCGTCGGCGGGATCGGCGACGCCGGCGTTCGCGTCGGGAACGGCGCCCGGCAGCAGCCCGCCCGTGCTGAAGCCGGCCGCGAGGATCGCGGCGGCCGCACCGTCCGGCGGTGTGCCACGGAGCGGCGTCAGCACCACGTCATGCGACGCGGCGGCGCCGGCCGTGACGCGAACGACCAGGCTGTTCGCTATTCCAAACCCTGCGCGATGCACCCGGACGAGGTACTCGCCCGCGGGCAGCTCCGCGAGCGTGCAGCGTCCCTTCGCGTCGGTTGTTCCGGCCAGCGTGCGGCCTCCCACGGCGGAGACGATGGCGCCGGAGACGGGGGCGCCGGATGCGTCGCGCACCAGGCTGGTGATGGACCCGGCGCGCAGGGTATTCATCCGCTTCACCGCGGGCGAGCGCCACGTACCCGTCGTCGCGACAGGCTGCGCGTGTGCGCAGACGCCGCCGGCGTAAACGACCACTGCCGCCGCGAGGACGACTGTTCTGTGTGTGGTCATGGCGCGTTCCATTCGAGCGTCCCGGCGCGGCATTCCCGCACGGGGCGCCTCCTATTGTGCTCCGACCGAGAAGGTCACATCACGCGTGAGCTTCTGACTGGCTGCTTTGTCCTGCACTTCGATCTCGAGCCGGTAATCGCCCTCGGGAAAACTGGTTAGCGGCAATTCGAGCGTACCGAGCAGCTGGTGACCGGCCGCAAGGTCGAACTGGGGCGGCAGTGTCTGCGCGTTGAGCAGCTGGGGCTCGGTCTTGTTGAAGTAGGTCTCCTTGTCGCCGGTCTTCTGATAGAACTTGAAGTCCATGCTGACGTCGGGCTTCTTCGTGGTCTCGTCGATCTTCGCGCCGTAAATCCACAGGATTACTGACAGTGCACCCTTCTTGGTGAAGGTCGGCTCGGCGGCGGGCTCGATCTTCATCTGTCCGAAGGTGTAAGGATTCTCGGCCTGGTTCTCCGTCGACAACGGCGCCTGGAGCACTTCGACCGACTTCGCCAGGATCACGCTGCTCGTGGTGAGCTCCTGGCCCCCGAAATTCGGCGCGGAGACCTCCTGCTTGATGACGCCGGCCTTGCCTGCTCCCCCCGCGTCGGCAGCGCCTGCCGGCGGGGCCGCGGCGCCAGCGGTAGCGGTCGTCGGAGCGCCCCCTGCAGCACGCTCCTTCACCGCGATATAGACCTCGTAGTCGCCGGGCGGCACGGCGAACGCGCGGCGGACGCGCTGCGGGCCGGCCGTGGACGCCGGCACGTCGGTGAAGAACAGGTCCTCGAACGCATACTGCGAGCGGTCCGTCGGCCTTCTTGTCGTCCTTCTTGTCAGCGGCCGGCGGCGCTGCAACCGCTGGCGACCCCTTCGCGACCACGCGCAGGTAGACGGCCACGGCGCGGCTCGTGAGCGCGCCCGGGCTCGATCGCGAGCGTGAAGGGCACGTAGGTCTTGTC
This sequence comes from Vicinamibacteria bacterium, assembly GCA_963763095.1. Taxonomy (GTDB): domain Bacteria; phylum Acidobacteriota; class Vicinamibacteria; order Vicinamibacterales; family JAENWD01; genus CAVUCH01. The sequence continues at coordinate 146,210 of CAVXNR010000037.1, read as the reverse complement.
AGCGAGCGCCTTGATGAAGTGGTTCTGCTCCCACCGCACGGGCAGCGGACTCGCAGGCGGCTTGCCGTTCGCGAAGTCGTCCACGAGGGCAATCAGGGCCTGCGCCTCCAGGCGCTGCGCCTCCTCCATCTTTGCGGGCTGTTTCTTCTCGCCCTGCACGGCGGCGAAGGCGGACGGGGCGACGGCGTACCACAACCCACTGACGAGCACACCCACGAGGCTGAGACGAACGGGTCGAAGCAGACGCATAGCGACAGTTTCCCTCGGTAACGTACAGATGGGGATCATAGGGCGGTTCGAACGGGCAAGTCAAACACTGGCGGGCGTTTCCGCCCGCGATTCGGTCGGGGGGTCACGTGCTATCATGCACCGGTTCTCGGGGTCGCCCGGATGGGCGGCAGCCCTGCGCTGACCGGCCAGACCCCCGCGCCGCCGGACACCTCTCCTTGCCGGCGCCGCCTCCTTCCGCCCGTACGCCAGGACTGGGCCGTCTGCCCGCCGTCCCGGGCGCCACCCGAGCCAGAGCCGTCTTATGGAGCACACCCTGGTGATCGTCCTCGCTGGCGGGGTCGGCGAGCGTCTCTACCCGTTGACGAAGGAGCGGGCCAAGCCGGCTGTTTACTTTGGCGGGCCGTACCGCATCATCGATTTCACGCTCAGCAACTGCATCAACTCCGGCCTCAGGCGCGTCTTCATCGCGACCCAGTACAAGTCCCTCTCGCTCAGCCGGCACATCCGGATGGGCTGGAACATCGTGTCGGAAGAGCTCGGCGAGTTCATCGAGATCCTGCCTCCGCAGAAGCGCGTCGGCGAGCATTGGTACCTCGGCACGGCGGACGCGGTGTACCAGAATCTCTACTCCATCCAGCGCGAGAACCCGCGGCACGTGATCGTGCTCTCGGGTGACCACGTCTACAAGATGGATTACTCGAAGATGCTGCGCTTCCACATGGAGCGCGGCGCGGCGGCCACGCTGGCGACAATCGAGGTGCCGGTGGCCGAGGCGTACCGCTTCGGCATCATCGAAGTCGACGAGTCGCAGCGCGTCGTCGGCTTCGAGGAGAAGCCGGCCACCGCGAAGACCGTGCCCGGCTCCCCCGACGTGGCGCTCGCATCCATGGGTGTCTACATCTTCGAAACGAACGCGCTGATACAGGCCCTCGAGGCCGACGCCGCCCAGCCGACGAGCCACGACTTCGGGAAGGACATCATCCCCTCCCTCTATGCGCGGGCCCCGGTCATCTCGTATCGCTTCGAGGACGCGAACAAGAAGGCCTCGAAGTACTGGCGCGACATCGGCACGCTCGACGCGTACTACGAGGCCAACATGGACCTCTGCCACGTCAACCCGGAGTTCAACTTGTATGACCCGGAGTGGCCCATGCGGACGCACCAGCCGCAGGCGCCGCCGGCGAAATTCGTGTTCGCGGAGGAGGGCCGCCGCAGCGGGCAGGCGCTCGATTCGATCATCTCATCGGGTTGCATCATCTCCGGCAGCCGGATCAACGGGAGCGTGCTCTGCCCGAACGTGCGGGTACACAGCTTCTGCACGATCGAGAACTCGCTGCTGATGCCTGGCGTGCGCGTCGGCCGCCATGCGCGGATTCGCAGAGCGATCATCGACCGCGACGTGCTCATCCCGCGCGGCGCCGTGATCGGGTTCAATGAGGACGAGGATCGCCGCCGCCACACCGTGAGCGAGGGTGGCGTGGTGGTCGTGACCGTGGAAGACGAGCCGCTGGTCGGGCCAGTCGAGGAACGGGCCCTCGCGGCGGAGAACGAGGCGGACCGGAAGGGTCACTCGGCGGTGTGACCCGCTCGGCCGGGCGCTGGGCGCTGGTGCTGGACGGCGGCGTCGGCCCGGTCCCCATGTGTGGGGCAGGGCTTCAGCCCTGCGGACATGCAGCCCTGAAGGGCTGCCCCACAGGCACATGACGTCTTGGACGCGGCATTCATCTCTCTGGAGGTTTCATCATGAGGATTACCAAGGTGCACGGTCGCGAGATTCTCGACTCGCGGGGCAACCCGACCATCGAGGTCGACATCACGCTCGATGGCGGGGCCTTCGGGCGCGCGGCGGTTCCCTCGGGGGCGTCGACCGGTGAGCGGGAAGCGCTCGAGCTGCGCGACGGCGAGAAGGGCCGGTACCTCGGAAAGGGCGTGCTCAAGGCCGTGTCGCACATCAACGGTGAGATTGCGGCGGCGGTCGTCGGCCGGGATCAGGATCAACGCTCGCTCGACGCGCAGATGATCGCGCTCGATGACACGCCGACCAAGTGCCGCCTCGGCGCCAATGCCCTGCTCGGTGTGTCGATGGCGTTCGCGAAGGCGGCGGCGTCCGCTTCGGGCCTGCCGCTCTACGCGCACCTCGCGTCCCTGAACGGCCGGTGGGCGAAGGCCGGACGGACGCTGCCCGTGCCGATGATGAACATCCTGAACGGCGGCGCTCATGCGGACTCGAGCGTGGACGTGCAGGAGTTCATGGTGATGCCGACCGGCGTCGGCAGCTTCGCCGACGCGCTGCGCGCGGGCGCCGAGACGTTCCACGCGCTCCGCTCGATCCTGAAGGGCCGAGGACTGTCCACCGGCGTCGGCGACGAGGGCGGCTTCGCCCCCAGCCTGAGGGCCAACCGCGAAGCAATCGACCTCGTGCTCGAGGCCATCAACAAGGCCGGCCTGAAAGCCGGCACCGACGTGTTCATCGCCCTGGATGTAGCGGCGAGCGAGCTCTGGAAGGACGGCACCTACGTCTTCAAGAAGTCGGGCGAGCCAACCCGCACGCCAGCCCAGATGGTGGAGATGTACGAGGACTGGGTCCGGCAGTACCCGATCGTGTCAATCGAGGATGGCCTGGGTGAGGGCGACTGGGAAGGCTGGGCCCAGCTCACCAACGCACTCGGCGACGAGGTGCAGATCGTCGGCGACGACCTCTTCGTCACGAACCCGGAAATCCTGCGGCGCGGCATCGACGAGGGCGTCGCCAACGCGGTGCTCGTGAAGCTCAATCAGATCGGCACCGTCTCCGAGACGCTCGACTGCATCGCCATGGCGCAGGAGGCCGACTACGCCACGATCATCTCGCACCGCTCGGGCGAAACAGAAGACGCAACCATCGCCGACCTCGCCGTCGCTACGAGCGCGGGCCAGATCAAGACGGGCTCAGCAAGCCGCAGCGACCGCACGGCGAAGTACAACCAGCTGCTGCGGATCGAAGAAGCTCTCGGGACGAGCGGAACGTTCGCGGGGAAGAAGGCTGTTCGGAAGTTGCGGCAGACGGTTTGAGGCTGCGGTGGACCGCAACGCGTAATGAAAAATGAAGAATGCAAAATGAAAAAACGGCAAACGGGCGCAGGACGCGAGTGATGTAGACCGAGGCTAATGGGTAGCCGCGGCACGGCTTGGCATTTTTCATTTTTCATTTTTCATTTACGCGTTGCGGCGAGAAGGATCAACGACGATGCATAAGGTGGCACTGCTCCGCCATGGCGAGAGCACGTGGAACAAGGAAAACCGGTTCACCGGGTGGACCGACGTCGATCTGTCCGAGACGGGCCGCGAGGAGGCCGCGCGGGCGGCGGAGCTGCTGAAGCAGGAGGGGTTCGTCTTCGACGTGGCCTACACCTCCGTGCTCAAGCGCGCCATTCGCACGCTCTGGATCGTGCTCGACGGGCTCGATCAGATGTGGCTGCCCGTGCACCGGCACTGGCGGCTGAACGAGCGGCATTACGGCGCGCTGCAGGGACTGAACAAGGCGGAGACCGCGGCGAAGCACGGCGAGGCGCAGACAAAGATCTGGCGGCGCAGTTACGACATCCCGCCCCCTGCGCTCACGCTGGACGATGAGCGGTACCCGGGACACGATCCGCGTTACGCGCGGCTGACGCCCGAGGAACTGCCGCTGACGGAGTGTCTGAAGGACACCGTCGAGCGCTTCCTGCCGTACTGGCACGACACGATTGCACCCGCCGTGGCGCGCGGCGAGCGCGTCCTCATCACCGCCCACGGCAACAGCCTGCGTGCGCTGGTGAAGTACCTCGATGACATCTCGGACGCTGCGATCGTGGAGCTGAACATCCCGACAGGCATCCCGCTCGTGTACGAGTTGGACGCGGACCTGCGCCCGATCCGAAGCGCCTACCTGGGCGATCCGGATGCCGCACGGAAAGCGGCGGAGAAGGTGGCAGCGCAGACGAGGGGGTAGGACGGGAAACGGCCGGTGGCGGGAGGCTGGCGGAAGGCGCCAGGCTCGCACTGAGAGAAGAGAAGGGCGGGTGCGCCGCAGCGACCGCTGGTGACGAAGCTGGTGCTACCGTCGCCGGCCGCCCGGCGCCAGCCGCCCGCCCGCAAGTATCTAGTTCACTTCCTCCGGCGTAGCATCCGCCGCGATCCGGAGCGATCGAAGAAACCGCCGATCGTTCGCGGTGATATCGAACGTCCGCTGCGGCGGCAGCAGGCGGGCGGGAGTGGAGACCTTCGTGACCGCGGCGGCGGCCTTGTCCCGGCCCTCGCCGTTCTCCCGGCTCATGAAACCGACTACGGCCTCGAGTGAAACGCGCATCTCGAAGCCTGCGGCGCGCGCACGCTCACGGCACGCCTCGACCTGTGGATCTGCGGCAACGGCAGCGGCGATCGCGTCGGCCAGCTCACGAGCGAACCGGTTGACGTCATCCATATGCGTTCTCCTTGCCGCCGCCGGATAGGCCGGGGGCATCACCAACACGCACCGGCCGGGCCGGGGGTGCGGCCAGGACCGGGCGCCATCGCGCATGGGTTTGTCTGAACTGCGATAAACCGTAGACAGCCCTCATCTTACGTGGCCGTCTGATCAGTGTCAAGAAACGGCAGACCCGTCGTGGTGGCCGCACAACTCCGCTAGAATGCGCTCACCCATGCCTCCGTCTAAGGTATCGGCAGACGCGCCCCGTCCTTGTATGCTGCACGCGACCAGAACCGCCAGGATTCAGGCCGACCTCGGCAGGTCCGGCCGAACGGTGTGATGGGAACGGCCGATCCACTCCTGTGCGTCGAACAGCTCACCGCCGGGTTCGACGCCGGCGGCCGGCTGCTGCCCGCCGTGCAGGACGTCAGCTTCACGATTTCACAGGGTCAGACGTTCGGCATCGTGGGCGAGTCCGGCTGCGGCAAGACTGCGACCGCGCTGTCGATTGTGCGGCTGCTCCAGCCCCCAGGCCGGATCGTCTCCGGCCGCGTCCTGTTCGAGGGCCGTGATCTCCTGTCGCTCGACGACGAGGAGATGCGATCCGTGCGCGGTGCGGGGATCGGGTTCATCTTCCAGGAGCCAGCGGCTGCCCTGAGCCCCGTGTACACGATTGGCGACCAGATCGCTGAGGCGATGGTCGTGCACGGGCAGGCGGGCTGGCGTGACGCGAGGCGCCGAGCGGTGGACCTGCTCGACGCTGCGCGCGTGCCCGATCCGGCCGTCCGCGCACGCGACTATCCCCACCAGCTGTCCGGAGGTCTGCGCCAGCGCGTGATGATTGCCGTGGCGCTCGCGTGCGGGCCGCGGCTCGTGATCGCCGACGAACCCACGACGGCGCTGGACGTGACGATCCAGGCGGAGATTCTCGAGCTGCTGCGCGACCTTCGCGACCGGCGTGGCCTGGCGCTCCTGCTCATCACGCATGATTTCGGTGTCATCGCGCAGGAGGCGGACACGGTCGCCGTCATGTACGCGGGCCGGATCGTGGAGCACGGGCGCACGCTGGACGTGCTGCGGGCCGCCAGGCATCCCTACACGCAGGGGCTGCTCGCGTGCATCCCGGACGGCGTCCCCGGAACCGGCGGACGCCTGCGGGCGATCGAGGGCATGGTGCCCTCGATCGGGCACCTGCCGCGAGGATGCTCCTTCGAGTCACGCTGTCCCGTGCGCATGGAACGGTGCCGCTCCGAGCTGCCGGCCTCGGTGAGCGTGAGCGGACCCGGTGAGGCGCCCCACTCTGTCCACTGCCATCTCTACGAGGCGTGCGGGACGTGATCGCTGCCGTGAGCCCGCGCGTGACGCCGCTCGTGGACGTTCGCGGGCTGTCGAAGGTGTTCGTGCGCCGCGAGAGTCTGTTCGCGCCGTCCACCACGCTGACCGCAGTGGACGCCGTGAGCTTCGAGATTGCCCGAGGAGAGACGTTCGGCCTGGTCGGCGAGTCCGGCAGCGGCAAGACCACGACAGGGCGATGCCTGCTGCGGCTCGTGGAGCCCACGCGCGGGGAGGTGTTCTTCAGGGGTGAGAATGTCCTGGCGCTCTCGCGCACACGGCTGCGCAACATGCGACGACACATGCAGATCGTCTTCCAGGATCCGTATGCGTCCCTCAACCCGCGGATGCGGGTGCAGCAGATTGTCGCGGAGCCGCTCGACATTCACCGCGTCGGCACGAAGGCGGAGCGGCGAGACCGTGTGGCGGAACTGCTCACGCTCGTCGGACTGGATCCCTCGCTCCACGCGCGCTACCCGCACGAGTTCAGCGGCGGCCAGCGCCAGCGCATCGGGCTCGCACGCGCGATCGCGCTGAACCCGACGTTCATCGTCGCGGACGAGCCCGTGTCTGCGCTGGATGTGTCGGTGCAGGCGCAAGTGGTGAACCTGCTGATGGAACTGCAGGCGCGGCTCGCGCTCACCTACTTGTTGATCGCGCACGATCTCCGCCTCATAGAGCACGTCTGCAGCCGGGTCGCCGTGATGTATCGCGGCCGCATCGTCGAGATGGGCGACACCCGCGCGCTCTTCGCGTCGCCGCGGCACCCGTACACGCAGGCCCTGCTGTCGGCGGTGCCGTCGATGGACCCGGCCGAGAGACGCTCACGCATCGTCTTCGATGCCGCGGCCCTCGCATGCGACGCGAGGTTGCGTGAGGTGGTGGCGGGGCACTGGGCGGCGGTGTGATCGGAAGGGCCAAAAGGGCTAAGGGCTAAGGGCTAAGGGTTCGAGGGGCGTGATCGCAAACCAACAGCGATGTAAGCCGTGTCTTACACTCCGCGCTAGCCCTTGGCCCTTCGCCCTTCGCCCTTTGGCCTTAGCCCTTAGCCCTTAGCCCTTAGCCCTTAGCCCTTAGCCCTTAGCCCTTGGCCCTTGTCCTTAAGCCCTTGGCCCTTAGCCCTTGGCCCGACGAGGTCGTCGACACAATCACGGTGCGGCATCAACGCATCCGGGGCGACGGGATCGACCTGCACGTCGCGGTTGCCGGTGACGGCCCGCCTGTGATCCTGCTGCACGGGTTCCCGGAGAGCTGGCGCTCATGGCGGAAGCAGGTGGCGCCACTCGTTCAGGCGGGCTTCTCGGCGTGGATGCCGGACCTGCGCGGCTATGGATGGTCGGACCGGCCGAGAGCGCGTGAGGCGTACCACCTGCGTCATCTCGTCGCCGACGTGGCGGCGCTCGTGCGCGCGACTGGATGGCCGCGCGCGCACATCGGCGGGCACGACTGGGGAGGGATCGTCGCTTGGACGTTCGCGGGCCTCCATCCCGAGCTGGTGGACCGCCTCGTGATCTGCAATGCGCCGCACATGCGCCTCTACCTCGAGAAGCTCCGCCGACCGCCGCAGCTGTTCCGGTCGTGGTACGTCCTGTTCTTCCAGTTGCCGCGAGTGCCCGAGCTCGTGCTGTCGTTTCGTGACTTCCAGGTCGTGCGTGACATGTTCGCGCGGATGCCCGCCCGCCCAGGCGCATTCACGGCCGACGAGATCGACCAGTACGTCCGGGCACTGTCCGCGCCAGGCGCGCTGACGGCCGCGCTGGACTACTATCGGGCCAACCTTCGGGGTGGCGGTGCCAGACTCGCGCAGTCCGCGGTCATCCAGGCGGAAACGCTCGTTCTGTGGGGTGAGCGGGATCCGGCGCTGACGGTGGGGCTCCCGGACGGCCTGGAGCGGATCGCGCCACGCGTGCAGGTGCGGCGGTTTCCGGATGTCGGCCACTGGATCCAGAACGAAGCTCCGGACGAGGTGAATCGCGCGATGGTCGAGTTCCTGCGATAGCGACCTGCCAGTAGACGGCATTCGTTTCGCGTGACCGTACACCGATGCTCACGCCTTCCGCCCTTCCTGCCGCCCGCGAACAGACTCAGCAGATCCTGGCCAGCACGCTCCGGACGGACTGGACCCAGTTCGAGCCCATGGCAGCTCTGCGCTGCACGTGCGGCGTGGCGCTGCCGCTCGTGCTCGGTGTTGCCTGCGGATGGCCGTCCGTCGGTGTCTTCGGCGCGATCGGCGCCGTGTCCGTCGGCTTCGGGTCCTTCCAGGGCGCGTATCGCGGCCGCGTCGCCGTGATGCTCTGGGCGGCGGCGGGCATGGCCGTCTCCATCGTGCTCGGATCGCTGGCGGGTCACTCGGGGGTCGCAGCAACGCTCGTCGCGGCGCTCTGGGGGTTCGCCAGCGGCCTGCTGGTCGCGCTGGGGCCCGCGGCCTCGTTCGTCGGTCTGCAGTCCGCGATTGGAGCGATCATCGCCCAGGGATTTACCGCCACCACGTCCGACGCTTTCCTGCGCGGGCTCGTCGTCTTCGGCGGCGGCCTGGTGCAGACGCTCCTGGTGGTCGTCGTGTGGCCACTCCGGCGGTACCCTGCCGAGCGGGCCGCGGTGGGCGCTATCTACAGGAGCCTGGCGGGTTATGCAGCGGAGATCCCGACGCTGGAGACCACGCCGCCGGAACCGAACACGCTGGTCGCCGCAAGCGACACGCTCAGCGATCCGCAGCCGTTTGCACGATCGACGCAGCTGCTCGCGTTCCGGGCCTTGGTCGACGAAGCCGAGCGCGTGCGCGCGAGCCTCGCGGCGCTCGCGACACAGCACCAGCGCCTGAAAGCCGTCGGAGATCAACAGCGAATCGATGCGTCGGCAAGCCTCGCGCACGAAGTGTCATGCGTGCTCGCCGAGATCGGCCGCGCCGTTGCGGCGGGTGTCGATCCTGACGAGTCACCCGCATGCTGGGCTGCAGTCGAGGCGCACGCTGCCGCGCTCGGCGAAGACGTGGTCGCGTCTGACGTCCTGCGCCGCCGGCTCCATGCCGCGTGGCGCACCAGCGGCGTGCTGAACTCGAACGGACCATCGCCGGCGCCTGCTGCGACGTCAGTGCGGACCGTCCCGCTGCTGCGGCTGCCACCCGTGCGCGATGCGGTGAACACGCTGCGGGCGAACCTGTCGTTCGAATCGGCCGCCTTCAGGCACGGCGTGCGGCTGGCAGTCACGCTGGCGAGCACCACCGCGCTCTATCACGCGTTCTCACTGCCGCGCGGGTATTGGGTCACCCTGACAGCGCTCATCGTGCTCAAGCCCGACTTCCAGGAGACGTTCGCGCGGGGCGTGGGGCGCGTGGCCGGCACCGTCCTCGGGGCTACCCTGGCAACCCTCGCCACTGCAACCCTTCACCCGGGACACGCGACGCTGGTGCTGCTCGTCCTCGCGTGCGTCTGGTCGGGATACGCGGTGTTCCGGATCAACTATGCGGTGTTCTCGATTGCCATCACGGGCTATGTAGTGTTCCTGATGGTGCTGGCTGGCGGCGTCAGCCAGAGCGACGTCGTCACGTACCGCATCGTGGATACAGCCCTCGGCGGCACGGCGGCGCTCATCGCCTACGCCCTCTGGCCCACGTGGACCGGCGGGCAGGCACGAACGCTGCTGGCCGAACTCATCGAGGTGCACGCGCGGCATGCGGGGATGCTGCTGTCCGCGCTCGTGGATCCGTCTCTCTACGACCAGCGGGCGTTGATGACGACGCGATCGGCAGGACGCCTCGCCCGATCGAACGCGGAGGCCGCCGTTGATCGGCTGCTGGGGGAGCCGGCAGGAGTTCAGCCGATCCCGCGGGAGACGGCGGTCAGTGTTCTGGCGGCACTGCGTCGCAGCGCCCTCGCGGCGCTCGCCCTGCACTCCGTGCTCGAGCACCAGCCTCGCCGCACCTTCCCGTGGCTGGCCCCGCTTGCGGCAGATCTGCCCTCACTGCTCCGCGGGTCCGCAGCTGCGCTCCGGGAGGGCACGGCCCCGCCGACGCCAGCCTTCGTGCTGAAGCGTCCGCGCGAGATCGATGCAGGATCGCGCGCCGTGTTCGATGAGGCCGGGTTGCTGGCAGACAGCGCCGCGACGGTAGCGACGGCTCTCGCGGGCCACGGAATGCGCACCGTGAAGGATCTCCCAATCTGAATTGCAGAATCCGCGAAACACCTCCCGATCTCGTTGAAAACACCTCCCGATCTCATTCGCAGGCTCGTCTCATTTGCGGGGGGTGGGGTCGAACAGCGGGGCGTGGACGCGCTGGAACGGGAGGCCGTCTCCGGCGCGGCCGGTTACGACGAGCCTGAAGGATCGCGCCGGTGGCATCAGCTCGCCCACGAAATCCTCGCCGGTCTCATCGCGGACGATCCGGAGCGGGATGGCGGCGAGATCCTGGAAGCCCTGCGTCACCAGGCGGGCCTGCACGTCCTGGGCGTCGGTCCGGGCGCTGAACCTGAGGACCCGTGCAACGCCCGCCTGCAGTGGGCCCTCCGGCACGAACCGCGGCCCTTCGATCGACAGTTCTGCCTTCGCTTGGACCGTCACCAGGAACAGGCGGCTGCCTGAAATGCGAGCCCGCCACTCCCCCGGCTCCGGCCGCAGGACGGTGACAATGCTGCCGGCCTCGTACTGGTGATACTCGACACCCGGATCGGCCGCCTGCAGCACCGCTCCGGACGGGCGCACGATCTCCGCAACCTGCAGGCACTGCACCGAGAGGGAGAACAACAGGCTGTCCACACGGTCCACGGGAACGGCGAAATCGTGCAGGCCGGCTGCGAGCTGGCCGCCGGCGCGAAGCAGGGTCGCCCCGTGCGTCATCGCCGCCGCCATCAGCGCGCCGGAGTCGCCCACCTCCGATGGGTGGAAGAGGAAGAACTGCCCACCCGAGCCTTCAGCAATCTTGAAGTACGACGGATCAGGCCGGCCGGCGCAGGGCCAGCCCGGGCCCGACCCGGACTGCTGGTCCTGCGCGCCGGTTGCGGCCGCCAGGGCGGCCATGGCCAACGCCGACACCGCCACGGCCGCGGGCCAGAGCCTCATCGCGGGTCAGGCGCTGACGCCGAGCGGCCGGATCTCCACTGCACCGTCGGTCATCCCGGGCATCTTCTCGGCCCATGCGATGGCCTGATCGACATTGTCGACCTCGATCAGGTAATAGCCGCCGAGCTGCTCCTTCGTTTCCGCGAAGGGCCCGTCCAGCGTGGTCGGGCGGCCGCCGGCAAATCGCACGGTCGTGGCAGTGGCCGTCGGCCGCAGCTCCGCACCGCCACGGATGACACCCGCCTTCTGCATCTCCTGGCCATACGCCCGGTGCGCGGCGTAGATCCGGTCCATCTGCTCTGTAGGCATGTTCTCGCGGACGCGCTCGGCCCCGTACATCAACATCAGGTACTTCACAAGTCCCCTCCTTCGCCCCGGGACGTCAGGGCGCTGATTCATGGACGAGCGAGCGGCATCGTAATCGACAGCCCTTCCGAAAAGAGTTTCACGCCGCGTTACGGCTTCCCGGCGGCAGCGATGAACCGGTCCATGGCCGCAAGGCTCTGCCGCATGCCGTCGAGCCGTTTCGGCATGTTGTCGAAATCGCCCTGGTACTCCAGCACCATCAAGCCGTCGAACCGCATCTCCGCAAGCGCCGCGAACACGCCCGGCATGTCGATGGTGCCCTTCCCCACAATCATGTTCTCCCCGGCCGCATCCACGTCCTTCATGTGAACGGCCACCGCCCGCCGGCCGATCGCGCGAATCGCCTTCACTGGATCCACACGTGAACGGGCAAAGTGTCCGATGTCCACACAGGCCGAGATGTTCGGGTGTGCAGCAAGCGCGGACGTGATGTCTTCGACGGTCTCGTAGCGCGCCTTCGGACCATGGTTGTGCAGCGCAATCTGAATTCCGTACTCGGGGGCGAGGCGATTGAGCACCGGGAGCGCCTCGCGGCGGGGACCCCCGTTGATATAGGAGAAACCAACCGCCTTCGCGTACTCGAAAATCGGGCGGGCGACCGCTTCGCTTTCCGTGAACGCGTCGTGGATATACACGCCGCTCGGCGCGATGCCCGCATCAGCGAGAGCCGCTTTGGCTCGGGACACATCGGCAGCTGGCGCCGCGAACGGGAGGTGCCCGTCGTGCAGCTCGAGATAGCGCAACCCCAGCGATTTCGTGTGGGCAAGGGTGGCGGTCAGATCAACGTCGTGGAAGCAGTACGTCTCCACGCCGATGCGGTACGGTCCGGCGGCCGCGTGTGCAGCGCGCGCAGCCATGGAGGCGGCGGTTGCAGTGACGGCGGTGAGGAACGAGCGTCGCGTCAGAGACGGAGCCATGGGCAGGATTTTACAGGGGTAAGCTATCGTCGTGACACACGGCGGCGGAATCTCGACATGATCGGCCCGTCGGTAGGCGAGCGGACGCCGGCCGTGACGCGAGTGCCTGGCACCGCGTGGGTGGCGTGGATTGCGGTGTGCGTCATCTGGGGCACGACGTATCTCGGTATACGCGTATCGCTCGAGACGATTCCCCCGACCCTGATGTCGGGGATCCGCTGGACAATCGCGGGACTCCTGGTGGCTGCGGTGCTTCTGGCCCGGGGCCAGGCGCTGCCCGAGCCTCGGGCCTGGCCGGGTCTCGCGCTGCTGAGCGTCCTCATGATCGGGATTGGTAACGGCTTCGTCGTCTGGGCCGAGCAGTACGTGCCCAGCGGCCTGACCGCGGTCGTCCTTGCCACGTCGCCTTTCTGGATGGTCGCGGTGGAGGCGCCTCTTCGGGGCGGCGAAAGCCTGACCCGCGGAACCATCAGCGGGTTGCTCGTCGGCTTCGGGGGGATTCTGCTGCTCGTCTGGCCCGATCTCCAGACCGGCGGAGCCGGTGCGGCGCGATTCGGGATGGGGCTGATCGCCTTACAGCTCGCCTGTGCGGGGTGGGCCCTCGGATCCGCCTGGTCGAAGCGGCATGGAACGGACGACAATGTGTTCGGCGCGACTGCAGTCCAGATGTTCCTGGGCGGCGTGCTGATGCTCGCGCTCGGCACCGCGCTCGGGGAGTGGGGTGCGCTCTCGTTTTCCACTCGAACGACGGTCGCGCTCGTCTACCTGACGGGCGTGGGATCAATCGGCGGTTTCGTAGCCTACATCTACTCGCTGCGACACCTGCCGGTGTCCACGGTCTCGCTCTACGCCTACATCAACCCCGTCATCGCGGTGATACTCGGCGCGCTGGTACTGGGTGAGCCGTTCGGCGTACGAATCGTGCTCGCGTCCGCCCTCGTGCTCGCAGGACTGGCGATGGTGCGGGTCTCGTCGGCGCGGCGCGAACGGGCCGACGCACTGTGACCGGCAAGGGCCTGCCGACCCGACACCAGCGACACGAGACGGCGCGGGAGGCCGCACGAGCGCGGCTCCCGCGCGGCTACGCGCGTCAGACTACCCGTCGTCCGCTGAGCAGTCGCACGAGGAACAGCACCACGGCGATGACCAGCAGCACCCAGATGAAGTTCCCGAGCGTGTAGCCACTCACCATTCCAAGCAGCCACAGCACGATCAGGATGATCGCAATCGTCTCAAGCATCGCAGCGCTCCTTGACCAATGCATCGCCGACGCGATGCGCGCGGTTCATGTGTCGGCGCCCGTCGCGCCAGTATCGGACCGTCCAGGCTGCAACAGGGGTGCCACGGCGCCATCGCGTCCGGCGATTCGGATGAGCTGGGCGTGCTCAACCCTTTTCTGCTTAGCGGTTAGCCTCTGCTCCAGCACCGCAGCGCGAGCACAGGACGATTCGGCTCCGGACGCCGCGGTGTCTCAGCAAGGGCATCGCGGTGCCGCGATTGTGACCTTCCTGGGCGGAGCGGTGTCCGGCCTTGCCGCACATGAAGCCGGCCACCTCCTCTTCGACGCTGTGTTCGACGCCAACCCGGGGCTCGAACGCGTGTCGTTCGGGCCGCTCCCGTTCTTCGCGATTACCCACGACCCCGTGGACGCGCGGCAGGAGTTCACGATCGCGTCTGCGGGATTCTGGGTGCAGCACGCTACCAGCGAGCTGCTCCTCACGAGGCGTCCGAACCTTCGGGCCGAGCGCGCCCCGTTCGCCAAGGGCCTGCTCGCGTGGAACGTGATCGCATCGGCGGCCTACAGCGGCGCCGCCTTCGCACACGCTGGCCCTCCGGAGCGCGACACGCGCGGCATGGCCGCTGCGCTGGGAGTGAACGAAGCGTGGGTCGGCGGACTGATCCTCGCGCCCGCGGTGCTCGATACCGTGCGCTACGCCCGGCCGAAAGCGGTATGGGCGCGGTGGACGTCGCGCGCGGTGAAGACGGGGCTCGTGCTTCTGGTGATCGCGGCCCACCACTGAGAGCTCGCGGATCCGACCTGCGTTGCGCCGGGCGCTACTGCCCCTGGAGATCCAGCGGCTGCGCGCCTCGCGGCCCGAGTGCGAACGTCATGATCCCGTCCACGACGACCTGGCCGTCGACGCGGGCAACGCCCTTCAGGCGCCCCATCCGGCTGCGGAGCCGGAGCACCGTCGCTTCGATCTCCACGACGTCGCCGGGGTGAACCGCCTGCCGGTACCGCACGCGCTCGATGCCGGCAAAAAACGGCAGGCGCTGCCGGTTTTCCGGCTTCGCCAGAATCATGATCGCCCCGACCTGCGCGATCGCCTCCGTCAGGATGGTCGGCGGGAGCACCGGCCGCTCGCCCGGCGGGTAGGCAAGGTACCGATCGTTCAACGAGACGTTCTTCACGCCGACGATCCGCCGGTCGGGGTCGAACTCCGTTATGCGATCCACGAGCAGGAACGGATAGCGGTGGGGCAGAATGCGCTCGATGGCCGAGTAGTCGAGCGGCAGCGTCAGCACGTCCATGTCAGTCACTCGTGTGTCACTCCTCCAGCGCGCCGCGGCACCGGTGCCGCCGGCGTGCTCAGTACCCCAGGGCCGCGCCGTCTTCGCGCGGGTCCGACGCGCCCAGCCGCAGGCCGGTCGCCGGGTCGATCGCGATCGCCTGCACGCCGCCCATGTCGCTGTCCACGCGCATCGCGTGGCCCATCGCCTCGAGCGCGTGCACGACGTCGGCTGGAAACCCCACGGATTCAACCCGCACGTCCGCTGGCTGCCACTGGTGGTGGAAGCGTGGGGCGTCGACGGCCTGCTGCACGTCCATCCGATAATCGATGAGGTTGACCAGCACCTGCAGAACGGTCGTGATGATGCGCCCTCCGCCGTGGCTGCCCAAGACGAGCCACGTCCGACCGTCACGCACGACGATCGTGGGGCTCATCGAGCTGAGCATGCGCTTGCCCGGAGCGACGGCGTTGGCATCGCCGCCGCGGAGTCCGAACATGTTCGGCGCGCCCGGCTTCGCGCTGAAGTCATCCATCTCGTTGTTCAACAGGAACCCGGCGCCGGTCACGACCTGGCCGTTCCCGAACCAGCCGTTCAAGGTCGTGGTAGTGCTGACGGCGTTCCCCTCGGCATCGACGACCGAGTAATGAGTGGTCTGGGACGATTCGAAGTCCTGCGGCCGGCCCGGGGCCACGTCGCTGCTGCTCGTGGCACGCGTCTCATCGATAGTGGCGCGAAGCCTCGCCGCGTACGGCTTGGAGATGAGCCCGTTGACCGGAACCCTGACGAACGCCGGATCGCCGAGCCATTCGGATCGATCGGCGTAGACGCGCCGCTCCGCCTCGATCATCAGGTGCATCGTCCGCGATGAGTTGTGGCCGTACTCGGCGAGCGGATAGGCCTCGAGCAGGTTCAGCAACTGCAGGAGGGCCACGCCACCCGAGCTCGGAGGAGCGATCGATACGATGCGATGGCCCCGGTACGTTCCGGTGAGCGCCGGCCGTTCGATTGCCGCGTACCGCGCGAGATCGGCGGCGGTGATGAGCCCCCCGGTACGCGACATCTCGGCGGCGATCAGGCCGGCAATCCGCTCGCGGTAGAACGCGTCCGGCCCGTCCTGGGCAATCTCCTGGAGCGTGGCTGCGAGGTCGGGCTGCACCAGGCGCTCGCCGGCCGCGGGAGGCGTGCCGTCAGGGCGCAGAAACGTGCGAGCGGTCGACGGGAACCGGGAAAACAGCGCCTGAGCGCTCGCCAGTGATGCGGCCAGGTGCCAGGAGATGTCGAACCCGTCCCGTGCGAGTCGAACCGCCGGCGCCATCACCGTCGCAAGCGGCAGCCGGCCGTACCTGCGTTGCGCGAGCGCGAGGCCCGCGACGCTGCCCGGCACGCCGGCCGCGAGCGGGCCGACGAGGCTGCGTTCGCTGACCGGATTGCCTGCCGCGTCGAGGAACATGTCGCGGTGGGCCCCCGAAGGGGCGGCCTCCCGGTAGTCGATGGTCGTCTCCCGGCCATCGGCCAGGCGGATCACCATGAAGCCCCCGCCGCCGATGTTGCCGGCCGGGGGGTACGTTACGGCCAGCGCAAAACCAACGGCGACGGCAGCGTCCACCGCGTTCCCGCCCGTTCTCAGGATGTCCAGACCCGCCGTGGAGGCGTAGGCATCGGCGGACGCGACCATTCCCTGCCGTGCCCGCACGGGCTCACGCGAGGCGCCCTGGATTGTGGCGAGCCCTGCCAGGACCACCGCCACGCACACCACGGCCGCCCCGGCGCGGGGCGCAGAGGAAGGCAGACCTGGGGGAGCGGCTCGTCTGAACATGCGAGGGTTTCGGGGAGTTGACGCCGAGCGACGGGGTTGCAGGTCCCGAGGCCGTGCTGTCGGGTCGCCGCGGGAAATATCAGTATAATCCCGCTTCCGGCCCTGCACTGCCCCTCGCAGTGCGCGAGAGCCGCCGTTTCCCCCCGCAGAGGCCCGTGTCCGACCTAGACCTCACACGAACTCCACCAGCCAACGGCGTAGCGCCTGCCAACGATTCGGCGCTGCTCCTCACGCTGTTCGAGCTCGGGCGAGAGGTGACGTCGGTGCTCGACCTGGACGAGCTGCTCGAGAAAATCCCCCAGCTGATCGCCCGCCTGACCGAATTCAGTGCCTTCGCGGTCTACCTCCTCGACGAGAAGCGCGGCGACCTGCGGATCGCCTACTCCGTGGGATATCCAGAGGAGGCGCGCCGCTCGCTCCGCATGAAACTGGGACAAGGGATCGTCGGGACCGCCGCTGAGCGGGGCGAGGCAATGCGGGTGGGCGACGTGACCGGTGATCCCCGATACGTTGACGCGGTACCGGGCACCCGCTCAGAGCTTGTCGTGCCGCTCCGGCGGAAAAAGCGCGTCATCGGCGCGCTCAATCTTCTCAGCTCCAAGCCAGGCCAGTTCACCGATCGCGACGAGGCCATCCTCCGCCAGTTCGGCGCGCACGTGGCCGTGGCGCTCGAGAACGCGCGGCTGTTCGATCGCGAGCGGCAGTACCTCCGCCACGCTCGAGACACTCGCCGAAATCGGGCAGGAGGTCGCCTCGATTCTGGACCTCGACGAGCTGCTCGAACGCATCGCCGTCCTCGCGCGCCGGTTGATCGACTACCGGACGTTCGGGATCCTGCTGCTCAACGAGACCGCCGGCGAGCTGGAGATGAAGCTCGCCATCCGCTACGGGAACAAGCTGACCCTGCCCACGGTCAAGCTCGGCGCGGGCATCGTTGGGTACGCGGCGCTGCACAAGGAAGCGGTGCTGGTGCCCGACGTGTCGGTCGAACCACGCTACATCCCGGTGGTGGAGGATTGCCGGTCGGAGCTCGCGATCCCCATGCTGCTGAAGGATCGCTGCATCGGCGTGTTCGACCTCGAGAGCCCGGAGCTCGACGCCTTCACCAAGGAGCACGTCGAGATCATGACGCTGCTCGCCAGCCAGGCGGCAGGCGCGATCGAGAACGCGCGGCTGTACGAGGAGGTGCGGTCCAACGAGCTGCGCATCGAGCGTGAGCTGACGTTCGCGCAGCGCGTGCAGGCGGCGCTGCTGCCCACGTCCATTCCCAAACGCCTGCGGGGCATCGACGTCGCCGCGCGCTTCGCTCCGGCACGGGAGCTCGGGGGCGACCTGCACGACTTCCTGTCGCCCGAGGCGAACAGCCTGGTGGTCGCGGTGGGCGACGTGTCTGGCAAGGGCGTGCCCGCCGCGTTGTACAGCGCGTTTGCCGGGGAGCTCGTGCGCTCGCGCACGTTCCGCCGCCGCTTCACGCCCGAGCGGACCACACCGGCCGGCGTGCTGGGATCGATGAACACGATCCTTCACGAGCGTGGGCTGGAGGAGTATTACTGCACGCTCACCTACGCGTCATTCGATCTGAAGCGGCGCGCGGTCACGCTGGCCAATGCGGCACTGCCCTACCCGATTCGTTGTTCCGCCGAGGGATGCGAGCAGATTCACCTGCCCGGGATCCCGCTCGGCTCGTTTGCCGGCGCCGCTTACGACGAGGTCACCTTCGACTTCTCGGTGGGCGACGTGTACGTGTTCTGCACGGACGGCGTGTCGGAGGCGTTCTCGCGCGCCGGGGAGGAGTTCGGGACCGAGCGGCTGATCGACGTGGTGAAGGCGCGGCGCGACGGCACGGCCGCGGAGATCGTGGATGCCATCTTCGACGCCGTGCAGGCCTTCCGCGGCGAGCGCGCCCAGAGCGACGACATGACCGCAGTCGCCGTGAGGATCACGGCGTGAGATTGAGATCGGGAGGTATTTGTCACAGTGCGCAGTCTCGCGCATCGCGATTGAGAGTGAGATCGGGAGGTATTTGTCTAATGTGGGCCGTTCGTAGTGCGCGAGACTGCACACTGTGACAAATACCTCCCGATCTCAATCTCAATCGCGGCGCAACACCTTCAGGTTCTCTTCGCGCAGGTGCAGGCCGACGGAACGGCCGCCGAAGGTCCCGAATTCGGTGACCCTGCCCTTCACGCGCACCTTTGCCCCGCGGGGAGGCACGCGGCTGTTGTCGGAGACGACCGTGATCTCGCCGGACGAATCGCCAACCTTGTACACCTTGAAAGGTACCAGCGGCACGCCCCACGAGCTGGTGACCAGTCCTTCGACGCTCACGCTCTTGTTGTAGTAGCGGCCGGGGTTGTACTGCACATCGGCAATCGATGGCGAGCGCAGGGCGCACCCGGCGGTGGTGAGGACGGCGAGCGTGACGACAAAGAGACGCAATCGCAGCTGCCGCATCTGTCCATCCTCCCGCACTCGGTGACGCAAGAAACTGGCCGCGCACGGATCGTGAGAACGAACGACGAAACGGAATGCGTGCGGTGCCAGCGCCTGCCTGCGAAATCGCATTCCGGTGATCCGACGCGGCCGCACGGCACCAGTTCAACGTCCGTGCCGGACGTCGGGCCGCGAAATGCGCGCGTTTGCCGCGCGGGCACGTGGCGCTGTCACACCGGGGCGACAGCCGGTGCCCTCGCTGGAGATCAGCCCGCGTTTCAGTACGCGGCCAGGTACCGCTCAATCTCCCAGGGGGATACGTGCCGGATGTAGTCGAACCACTCCTCCCGCTTCGCCTCGAGGAAGTGCTGGAAGATGTGTTCGCCAAGCGTTTCGCGCACCAGGTCGTCTTTCTCGAGTTCGTCGAGTGCCTCGCTCAGATTCCCGGGCAGCTCGTCGATGCGCAGGTGCCGCCGCTCGCGATGACTCATCTTGTAGATGTTCTTGTTCACCGGCGGCCCGGGATCGAGCTCGCGCTCGATGCCGTCGAGTCCCGACCGCAGCATCACCGCAAGGGCGAGATACGGATTGCAGGAGGGGTCCGGCATGCGCAGCTCGATGCGCGTGGCGTCCCCGCGTGACGCCGGCACGCGCACGAGCGGGCTGCGATTGCGTTCCGACCACGCGATGTTGGTGGGTGCCTCGTAGCCGGGCACGAGCCGCTTGTACGAGTTGACGAGCGGGTTGGTGACCGCGCAGAAGCCTTTCGCGTGACGCAGCAGGCCCGCAATGAACTGCAGGCACGTGGTACTGAGCTGCCACGGGCCCTCCGGCTCGTAGAAGCGATTCACCCCATCGCTGAGCAGGGACATGTGGGTGTGCATCCCCGATCCGTTGATGCCGAACACCGGTTTCGGCATGAACGTCGCGTGCAACCCGTTGGTCATGGCCACGTGCTTCACGACGAAGCGGAACGTCGTGATGTTGTCCGCGGTCGTCAGCACCCCGTCGTAGTGGAAGTCGATCTCGTGCTGGCCGGCGGCGACCTCGTGATGCGCCGCCTCCACGTGGAAACCCATGGCTTCGAGCGCGAGCACGATTTCGCGCCGCACATCCTCGCCCTGGTCGACCGGCGTCAGGTCGAAGTAGCCCCCGGCATCGTGCGTCTCGGTCGTGGCGGCCCCGTTGCGCCGCTGGAACAGGAAGAACTCGCACTCAGGGCCGGCGTTCATCGTGAACCCCCGGGCGGCGGCGAGCGCGATGACCCGCTTGAGCGTGCTGCGCGGGCATCCCTCGAACGGAACCCCCTCGGGCGTATAGATGTCGCAGATCATTCGCGCCACCTTCTCACCGGACGGGTTGTCCCAGGGGTAGATCATGAAGGTGTCGGGATCCGGACGCAGGAACATGTCCGACTCCTCGATCCGTACGAAGCCCTCGATCGACGAGCCATCGAACATGATGAGGCCGTTGAGCGCGTCCTTGAACTGGCGGTTCGGAATCTCGACGTTCTTGATCGTGCCGAGGATGTCGGTGAACTGCAGCCGCATGAATTTGACCTGCTCGCGCTCGGCCCGGTCGAGGATGCGGGCGTTCTGTTCCGCGAGGTTCGCTGACGCCGGGGTCGCTGCCATACCGCTCCTTTTTATGTCGCCAGTGTCCAGGTGATCTCTGCCGGACGCACGGCGCGGCCCGGCGTATCGCACTGCCGCCGTTGCAGTCATGCACGTGCGGATACCAGGGTCGGGTGCGATACCGGTGGTTTCTCGCAAAGTGTAGCGCACAGCCTGCTTGACTGTGGCTCACGGGCAGGCAGCATTCCAAATACGTGAGGCAGCAGCTCAGGCACAAAAACAGGAAAGCGCGAAACGGACTCCCCCAGAGTGACGGCATGCCATCAGGCCAACGCTTCGCTTGATGCCGCGAGTAGCCACGGCTCGTTTTCTACACCCGCGACTTACTTGGGTAGTCACGTGGGGCAGGCCCTACAGGCCTGCTCGCGCGTACCGATTTGCAGGGCTGAAGCCCTGCCCCACATGAGTGGCTCAGTGACAACACAAGCGAGCACTCGGTCTAGGTTTTTGGTTTTCGTGCCTCCTCGGGCCGGGGCGAAGTGTCCCGACGATCCGCGGCATGGTGCGCCAGCCGGATTCCGTAGACTCGGGTGGGCCGGCGCACCCGGCCGTCTGACTCCGCTCCGCGTCTGATTGGCAGTGCAGGACACGTGACGCGACGAGGAGGTCCGGAAAGGACCGCCGCGCTCGCGTGATCCAGGACTTTGAAGGAGAGGCGTATGCGTACGTGGACACTCGTCACCGCGGGGCTGATTGCCGCGTCGGTCTGCACGAGCGCGGCGGTACTGCCGGGCGGCCGGCCCGCCGCCGGACAGCAGGAACAGCCGAAGAAACAGCAGGAAGAGCGGAAGAAGACACCCGCCCCGACCGATGATGCCGCCGAAGATGGCATCGGGCGGGACGTGCAGCGGCACATCCAGGTGTTGGGCGGGCCTGACGTGCAGATCGGCGTCAGCATCGCTGACCTCGAAGGCGATCAGGCGCAGAAGATGAGCGGCGCGGTCGTGTCGAATGTGCGTGAAGACAGCCCCGCCTCGAAGGCCGGCATCGCCGCCGGCGACATCGTCATCGAGTTCGATGGCGAGCGGGTGCGGAGCGCCCGGCACCTGTCCCGGATCGTGGGCGAGACTCCCGCAGGGCGATCGGTGAAGATGGCCGTTCAACGGGAGGGGCGCCGCGTGGATCTCCAGGTCACCCCCGAGGCGGGCATGGCGCGCGGGGATCGAGTTCTTTTTCCGGCGGATGCCGGGCCCGGGCTTCGAGTTCAACGCGCCGAACTTCAAGTTCGACGGACCGCCGATGCACGGGTTCCAGGAGCACGGGCTTCGAGAGGGCGACGACGCGGACGTGATGGTGATGCCGCCAGGCCGGGGACGGCTGGGCATCGGCATCCAGGAGCTCACGCCGCAGCTCGGAGAGTTTTTCGGGACGGACAAGGGCGTCCTGGTGACCAGCGTCCACGCCGACTCACCCGCCGCCAAAGCCGGCCTGAAAGCCGGAGACGTCATCACCGCGCTCGGGGATGCGCCGGTCAGCTCGCCGTCGGATCTGATGCGTGCCGTACGCCGCGCGGACGAGGGATCGGACCTGTCGATCACCTATATGCGGGACAAGAAGAGCGCAACAGCCACCGCAAGGCTGGAGCGTCGCGAGCGGAAGCGGAGTGCGGAGCCGATCTGACTGGGGAGCTCCCCGGGGCAATGCACAATGCACGATGCAGAATGCACAACAACGGGGTTCCAAGCGCCTGACGCCCGGTGCCGTGAGCCCGGAGCCGAGTGATTCTTACTTCGTCTCCTGCGCCGGGACGGCCGTGACGAACGTGGCGAGTTGCGCGGCGAGGATCGCGGTGATGGCCTGGGTGGCCTCGTGGTGTTCCGTGCCGTGGCGCATCTCGGCAGCGAGCACGCCGACGCAGCCGTCGCCGGTGATGATGGGCGCCACGATTGCGCCCGGGAGCGAGTCGTGGGCCGGAACGGTCCGCAGCTCGCCCTGGCGGTACGCCGCGGCTGCGGCATTGTCGGCGTCACGGCCGATGCTGCCCATCCGCGCGAGTACCTGTGGTGCGTAGCCCTCGGCGAGAATCGGAAACAGCGAGGTACCTGCCCGATCGGCCACCCAGACGATCAGGCCGGACGCATCGATGATGCGGGCCGCGCGTGCGAGCAGCCCCTGAAGCTCCCCAGCGTCGCCGACACGTGCGAGGTCCGCACACAGGCGGGCCGTAGCTGCCAGGTCCGATGACGCTGCGGACGCCAGCGCGGCACCTCCCGCAGCGGTCGCGATCGGGATCACGGCGGCGGTCCGCCCGGGCGGCATGATCGATCCGGGTGCGGTGCCCGGCTCTGCACGCAGCGCCGCGCCGCCTGCCGGCGACGCGTCGTTCATCACCGCGCGCAGCGCCTCCCGCATATCCTCGGGAGCCGGCGACCGGCCGCGTGCGACGAGCAGCAACGTGCAAAGCAGGCCGGCCGCCGCGGCGCCGCCGAGCACGTAGGCCTGCTGCTGTCGCAGCGCCTCGATGCGCGAATCCGCCAGCGCGCGCTGCGTCGTGCGCGCCTGGTCGGTGTACCGGGCGATCTCCCCGGTCATCCCGCTCATCTCGGTGAAGATCAGGTCCGACGCCATGAGGCGCTGCTGCTGACTGATGTACGTTCGAGCGCGGGCATCGAGGCGGGCGTGTTGGCCGACCAGTCCCGCCGCACGATCCGCGGCCGTCCGGGCCCCGTCGGCGGTTGCAGACGACGCCAGGCCGGCGAGGGTGCGCTCGAGTGTTGCGCGCGTATCGGCCAGCTTGCCCATCCAGTAGTCGGCGCCCTGGCCGGCGGCGACGTACGACTGCTGCGCCGTGCGGAGACGCTCTGCCAGCAGGGCCGCCTCGTGAGCCTGGCTCTCGAACACGCGTTCCGCGCTGCGCTCCGCGACGATCGTGTCCTCGAGCGTGACGAGCAGGTACGCGCCCGCGGCGGCCGAGGCCACGGCCAGCAGGAACACGGTCACACGGACGGCGTGATGGTTCATGGATGCCTCAGCTTCTCGGGCTCCTCGACGCGGCGGTCGGCTGCGGGCGGCCGGAGCGCTGCAGGGCGTAGACGACGCCGCCAGGAAGGCTCGCCATGAACGTCACGGCGAGGTACAGCAACGCGAGCGAGACCGACACCTCCGCCGGCGCGCCGAGCCGGCCGAAGAAGAAGATGTAGAGGGCTTCGCGGACACCGAGCCCGTTGACGCTGACCGGGATCATGCTCGCGAGGGAGACGAGCGGCACGAACACCGCTATGGAGGAGAACGGGAAATCGAGGTGGAGCGCGCGTGTGTTCAAGAATACCACGGCAATAACGACCCCCTGGAACACGAACGACAGCAGCACGGTGACGGCGATGACCCCCGTGCGCGCCCGGTAGGAAGACACGGCATCGTAGAGCGGGCGCCGCACGGTGGCGCATGCGCGCCAGCGGTGTGGCCGCGATGATCCGGTCGACCAGCCCGTACACACCGCGCGTGACCAGTACCACATTGGCCGCGATGAAGCCGCAGAACAGCACCAGCGTGAGGGTCGACAGCGTCACACCCATGATGTCGAAAGCAGGCGCGCGCCAGCTTGCGACGAGCGCGATCGACAGCAGCGCGAACAGCCCGAGGTTCCGCTCCATGAACACGGACGTCGTGGCGCGCACCGGAGCGCCGGTTTCCCGCGCCAGGAGCACGGCCTTGACGGCATCCCCGCCGACCATGGTCGGCAGGAACAGATTGAAGAACATGCCGATGAAGTAGAACGCGAGCAGCCGCGGGTAGCGCACCGCGGCCAGGCCGACGGGCGCCAGCAGCAGGCGCCACTTCCACGTGGAGAGCGCCTGCCCGCCGACATACAGCAGGACCCCGGCCGCCACGTACTCCAGGCGCACCGTCGTGAGCCGGGACACGATGGCCCGCACGTCGGTCCAGTAGAAGACCAGCGCGTAGAGCAGCAGCGTGACGATGGCCTTGATCCACCGCCCGGGGCCGCCGCGCTCTGACGGCACCTGCCACTCCGCGCCGGTTTCGGGCGCCGAACTCCCGGGCGGCGGAGCCGGGGCAGTGGCCATCCGGGGCACTATAGCCGCAATCCGGCGGGCCGATCCGAAGGGTCTAGCGGCGGGTAAACGGTTGACGGTGAACGGTCAACCATCGGCGGCTCAGAACGTCGGCAGGTACGGTTGCAGCACCCGCGCGATCGTGGTGAAGCGGTCGGTGAAGATCAAGAGCCCGATCGCGACGAGCAGGCCCCCCGAGACGAGCTCGATGGCGTGGTAGTACCGCCGGATCTTCGCAAAGGCGGTAAAGAACGAGTTGATGGCGAGCCCCGTGATCAGAAAGGGGATACCCAGTCCCGCGGAGTAGACCGCCAGGAGTTGCACGCCCTGTCCAATCGTCTCCTGCGCCGCGGCAATCGCGAGGATGCCCGCGAGGATCGGCCCGATGCACGGCGTCCAGCCGAACGCGAAGGCGATGCCGACCAGAATGGCGCCGATCGGACCCGCCGGCTTGCGCGCGACCTGCACGCGCTTCTCGCTGTACAGCCACCCGATCCGCAGCACGCCCATCGTGTGCAGGCCGAAGATGATGATCACGACCCCGGCGATCTTTCCGAGGATGCGGAGCCGCTCCATCACGAACTGTCCGAGCGCGCTGGCGGTGGCGCCAAGCGTGATGAAGACGATCGAGAACCCGAGGATGAAGCAGAGGGAGGTCAGGATGACGCGCCGCCGCGTCGCGGGGGGCGCCGCGACCGCCACCGCCGCGCCGGACGCCGATGCGCCCTGGAGGTCGTCCAGCGTCACCCCGGAGATGAACGACAAGTAGCCGGGAATCAGCGGCAGCACGCAGGGTGAGATGAACGAGAGCACGCCCGCGGCGAACGCGGCAAGAATGGAGACGTTCTCAATCATGGCCGATCGGGCCTAATCGCCCTGCTGCCGTTCCAGCTCCTCGACGGGCCGCAGCGGGATGACATCCGGCCGCGAGCTGGGCAGCGGCATCCACTCGAACTTGACCGGCGGCACGTCCTGGAACATGAAGTCCCACTTCCAGCGCTCGGACGGGTTGCGACGCCTGCAGCCAGTTGCGCGCGCTCACCGGACGCGAGAACTGGATGTCGGCGATGCCTGCGTACGCCGGGTTGCCGGCGAGCGCCTCCGCGAGCGCGAGCCGCAGTTCCGCTCCGCTCGAGAACGGCACCGTCTGCCCGGTCGCCTTGGCAACCGCCAGGAAGATGTCACGGTCGTCGCGCGCCTCGCCCGGCGGATCGAAGACTTTGGCGGCGCCCTGCACGCGACCCTGGTCGTTGGTGTAAGTCGATTCCTTCTCGACCCACGCTGCGCCGGGCAGCACGATGTCGGCCGCGCGCGCGATGTCCGTCAGCAGTACGCCTTGGTACACGAGCAGCTGGAGCTTGCCGGATCGGCGCGCCTCGACGACCCAGGAGACATCCCCCAGCGATCCGTCGGGCCCTGGATCGAACACGTAGAGCGCCGGGATGCGACCGGCCTCGATATCGGTGCGAAGCGCGGAGATGTCGGGCGCCCCCGTATTGCCCGCCCCGATCGGCAGGCCGAGATCGTGCGCCCCGGTCACGTTTGGCGCATCCACCGGCGGGACGCGAAACTTCGTGCCGGGAGGCTGCTTCTTTTCGCTGTAGGGCCACGTGAGCGCAATCGCGCTGGCCAGACGCTGAATGACGAAGAGTTCCTCGTTCGATGCGTGCGCGGAGGCCAGGAACGTGAACCCGTTCGACGCGTGCGCGGCCGCCGCGGTGCCGACCGCCGCCAGCGCCGCGTCCCAGGTAGATGGCGCCTGCGTGCCGTCGGCGGCTCGAACGAGCGGCTTGCGCAGACGGTCTTCGCTCTCAATCCAGTGGTAATCAAACCGTCCGATGTCGCACATCCAGTAGCCGTTGACCTCGTGGTTCAGGCGCGGCGTCATGCGCACGAGCCGCGCGCCCTTCGCCCACTCCGGCTTCGCCTTGATCCACGCCGTCGTGTTGCAGCCCTTGGAGCAGAGCGTGCAGATGGTGTCCACCGCATCGGGATTGTCCCAGGGGCGCGACTTGAAGCGATAGTCGCGCGTCGTGATCGCGCCGACCGGGCACACATCCATCAGGTTTCCGGAAAGGAGCGAATGGATCCCCTCCTCCTGGAACGTGGCAATCTCGCTGCCGCCGCCGCGATCGACGATGCTGATCTGGGCGTCGGTGTCGATCTCCTTCATGAACCGCACGCAGCGGGTGCAGAGGATGCACCGGTTGCGGTTCAGCATCAGCGTCGGACCGAAATCCACGTCCGCCTTGACGCCCTCGCCGTCGAACACCCGCCTCGGGAACTCCATCCGGCTCGCCCCGGGCCCGAAGCTGTAGGAGAAATCCTGCAGCGGGCACTCCCCGCCTTTGTCGCACACGGGGCAGTCGAGCGGGTGATTGATCAGCAGGAACTCGAACACGCCCGCGCGCGCCTCGACCACATCCGGCGTCTGCGTCATCACGGTCATGCCGTCGGTGCAGATCGTGGAGCAGGCCGTCTGCAGCTTCGGCATCTTCTCGATCTTGACGATGCAGACGCGGCACGAGCCGTCGACGCCAAGCGCCGGGTGATAGCAGTAATAGGGAACGGAGAACCCGTTCTCGATGGCCGCCTGCAGGACCGTCTTGCCTTTCTCGACGGTGACCTGCTGGCCATCGATGGACAGCGTCACGGTTTCCATACGTCAGCGATCATATCAGGCTCGGCACGGCCGGGCATTGCGGCCCGGCGGTGGAAGCACCGCGACTCCGGCCCAATTCGTGCGAACTTCGCCGCAGACGTGCCCTCGGCGAGATGCCCATCCTGGCGTCAGACACGTGAGCTCGGGCGTCCTTGACACGCCCCGGCGCCGGGGCGTAGGGTCAGCGGTACCGTCCCCTCCCCTCCCCGGAGGCTGTCATGCAAGCCACCCGCGTCCGTCTCCACTTCGGACCAGCCTTCGAATGGGCTGTCGCTGCGGTCTTCCTGCTCTCCACCCTCGGCGTCGCCTCGCTCATCGTCCGCGAGTTGAGCACAGCCCCGCCGGGAGCACGGCCAGCGCCGTCAGCCGCGCCAGCTGCGGCCTTGCCGCCCGCGGTGCCTGCTCGAGCTGTGTCGGTGCCGAGCCTGCTGCTGGCGGACGGGCGGCAGATTCGTGTCGGGGACACGCTCGCGCACGTGGATCGGCTCACGGCGTGGCGCTCGGCGCCGGGACGGGAGACGGTCGACCGGGGCGCGCTCGGCGAGCGGCTCACGCGTGCCTACGAGTACCAGGGCACATCATTCCTCGTAGTCTTCGAGCCTTTCGAGCGGGCGGGCGCGCCCAGGGTCGCTGCGATCTATCTGCCGTAGGGACGCATAGGACAGCAGGCTGCAGGCTGCAGACGACAGCCTGCGGGCCAGTCTGGCCTCAGGCGCGCTATCGCCGCGTTCACTGCCGAATCGTTCAACTTCCCTCCCGCAGCAGGGCCGCCCGATCGCGGTTCACCACCAGGCCGCGGAGTCTGCCGGTGAACGACACCGGCTGCTCGACCACGCGGTCCGTGACGCGAATCATGGCGTCCTGCACCCTCCCATCGGCGAGCTGCAGCGACACGGTCAGCGGGAAGTCGAACAGGCGCCCGAGCTGCTCCACGCGCACGACGGCCGCCTGGCTGCTTCCCGATCCCTCGATGCGCCAGGTCACCGTGACGGCAGGCAGATCCGATCCGTAGATCCATTCCTCGAAGAACCGCGACAGCGGCTGGCCCGACTCCGCCTCGAACACCTGGCGCAATTCGTCCGTGCCCGCCTTCTGGAAGCGGTAGCT
The DNA here is from genome assembly GCA_963763095.1 of Vicinamibacteria bacterium. Classification (GTDB taxonomy): domain Bacteria; phylum Acidobacteriota; class Vicinamibacteria; order Vicinamibacterales; family JAENWD01; genus CAVUCH01. The sequence goes on along the minus strand of CAVXNR010000037.1, from coordinate 117,704 downwards.
GTCGTAGAAGCGGCGCAACCCCCGGAAGAACACCTCATCGCCCACCAGGCGCCGGAGCATGTGCAGCACCATGGCGCCCTTGTTGTAGACCAGCGCGCGGAGGATGCGGCTGTCGTTCTTGATGTGGCCCAGCCGGTATCCCAGGTAGACCGCCCCCTGGTCGGACGTCGACACGGCCCACCGGCCCATCGACCGGATGATGCCGTCGAACACGCCCGCGGGTCTGCGCCGCTCCGCGTAAATGGCCGCGAAGTACTGCGCGAAACCCTCGCTCAGCCACTGCTCGTGGTAGTTCTTCCATCCGACGGCCTGCCCCCACCACTGGTGTGCGAGCTCGTGGGCGAGGAAGAACTCCGGGTAGTTGTCGAAGCTCGCGGGATCGTCGCGCCACGAGAAGGGTGACGTCGGCAGCGGCTGGTTGAATGCTGCGAAGTACGCAGGACTGTGGCCGCCGGGGATGTAGCTCTCGAGCACCGCCAGCGTGAAGCCGGGGTACGGCGCGTCGTGCAGGATGCCGGCGTACACGGCGGCAATGTCCTCGGTGCGCCCCAGCAGATCCCGCGCGCGTCCACGCTGCCGCGCGGTCGCATACCCGGCGATGGACAGCTCCGAGTACCGCGCACCGATACCTGACGCAGGCGAGGGATCCGCCGGTTTCCGGAGCGTCAGCGTACGTGTGTCGACCGGAAACAGCCGTGAGACGACACAGGCCAGATAGCGAACCGGTTGCGATGCTGCGAATACGTAGAGCGTCCGTGGCTCGCCAACCGCATTCTTGATCGCGACCGGCGACCCGCCGGCCTGCTCGCCGCTGCAGACGGCGCCGAACGCGGGGGGCAGCGTAATGCGAATGGTGGCCGTTGCATAGTCGCTCACCGAAGTCTGCGGGTACCAGTAGCCGCGGTTGCTGTACAGCAGGCTGCTCTCCGGCTCGAGGACTGGCCGATCGTCCTGCACCACCTGCGCGGCGATTAGCTCCTGGTCCAGGCTCTGGGGCTCTATGCGTCCCGCATAGCTGACGTTCAGCGTGAACACCGCGCCCTCGGCCAGCACGCCCGGGAGATTTACAACGAGGCTGTCCTGGTTTCGCACGCGCAGGAAGAGCAATGGTCCGCTCTCGGTGGAGACGGATCGGACCGTCACCGAGCCCGCGAGCTTCAGGTTCATCGAGAACGCCCCGGTTGCCTCGCGGACGCGGACGCGGAGCCGCGCGCGCGCGTCCACCCACTGCCGGTCGGGGGTGACCGATGCGTCGACGTTGTAGTCCAGGATGTCGAACGGCTGCTCGTCGTCCTCGTGGAAGAACGGACCGCGGCTCTGGAGGCGGGCCTTCGACGCGTAGACCGAGACGTTTCGGCGCCGGGACCGATTGAAGAGGGAGATGTCTTCGGGCTCTGTGGCGGATCGCGTGTAGGTGAGCGTGCCGAAGCGACGCGTCCGCACCTCCGCGAGGAAGTCGCCGCCCGACGGCACGAGCGACCAGAACTCGGGGCTGAGATCCCCCAGGTCGACGCTGAACGAGTTGCCGACGCTCTCGCGGAATACCGTTTGGGCGGTGCGGAGCTGCCGCTGATCGGGCGCCGCCGGCGCGAGCGCCCCTTCCGAGAAGTGCGCGGCGAATTCACCCGGGTTCAGGCGAACGAACGCGGCGTCGAAGGGTGTGCGCAGGGTAGCGTTGCCGGCATAGAGCCGCACCTGCCCGCGCTCCACTTCCGGGGCGGGCGAGAAAATCATCTCCCCGCGGCCGATGAGGACGACGGCCGTCGCGCCGCCTGGCACGTCTGCGGTGAACACGCTGCCGCTCGGCAGCACCAGCTCGAGGTCCTCCGCCGTGACGCGCAGGTTGGTGGCCGTGAACCGGCGGGTCGTGTCGAGCTGCAGGCGCTGGAGGCCGTCGATGAACCCGAGCGTCTTCACGCTGGTGATGCGCCAGCCGGCGGGATCGTCGCGCGCGTCCATCTGCCACGTGCCGAGGCGCCCGCGACGGCCGGTCTCGACGAAGGCCTCGAGCACGAGCCGCGTTCCGCCGCCCGGCATCGCCACACGATCACGCTCCTTGACCACAACACGCGTGGCGCCGGGCGCCAGCCACGATGCCGCGAATCTGGCGACCGCGGCTACGTCTCGATCCGCCGCGAGCAGCGGCGTCAGCGCTTCGGGTGTGCCTTCCGAGAGCGCCGACTCCAGCTGTGCCACCAGCGCTGCCGCGCGATCCTGCGGCGGCTGTGCGATTGCGGCGATCGCGGCCGCAGGCGCGGCGAGCGCCGCCACGACCAGGAGCAGACGCACCACGCTCCGTGTGGTAGCGACGAGGTGGGCGGGTGCGAAGGGGTGCCGCACCTGGTCATCCCCCTACACGGTCGGGATCGGCATCGGCCTTCGGATGGCGAGCACCGTGAGGTCGTCGGCCAGCCGCGTGTCGGTCGCGTGCCCCTCGACGCTCGTCACGATCGCCTTGCCGAGCGTGGCGGCGTCTTCCCACCAGTGCCGGTTGATCACGTCTTCGAGGCCGGACTCATCGAAAAAGACGCCCTGCTTGTTCTCGGCCTCGGTGATCCCGTCACTGTAGAGCACGAGCACGTCGCCCGGCGCAAGCCACGTGTCTCCTGCCGTGTAGGCTGACAGGTCGAACATCCCGAGTGCGACGCCGCCTGATGTCAACCGTTCGAGCGCCCCGTTGACCCGGCGCAGGATCGGAGGGTTCTGCCCGGCGTTGACGTAGTGCAAGGCGCCGGTCACGGGATCGAACACGGCCAGGAACATGGTGACAAAGCGCGAGCCGGGCGCGTGCCGGGCCACCTGCACGTTCAGCCGGTGCGCGAGCGCCGCCGGCCCAAGGCCTTCGTCCACCAGCGTGCGGAGGATGGCGAGCGTGAGCGCCATCAGCAGCGCCGCGGGGCTCCCCTTCCCCGACACGTCGCCCAGCGCGATCACGAGGCGGCCATCGGGCATCTGCAGCACATCGTAAAAGTCACCGCCAACGGTGTTGGCCGGACGCGTGAACCCGTAAGCCTCGAGCCCGCCGCCCGTCACCATCTCCTGCGGCAGCATGGCGCGCTGGATGTCGCGCGCGATCTCCAGATCGCGCTTCAGCGTGAGACGGTCCGCCACTTCCAGCATCACCAGCAGGTTCATGGCGAGGAAGCCGCCGACCAGCCACAGAGTGCCCTCAGACCACGCCAGCCCTGGCAAGGGCAGAGCCAGCACGAACGGGATGAGGGGCACGCGCACGATCTTGATCCCATGGAACTGCTGGAGGATCCCGAACAGGGCCATCACAAGGCCCATGCCGTACAGCGCGCGGCGTGCCGGCGACAGGCGCGCCGTGAACGCCATGAAGAACGCGCGGCACCGGCGCCATGCACGAATGTGCCACGGCTGCCCCTTCAACTCGGTCTCGTCGATACCGCGCACGAAGAATCGGTAGGCCTCCGGCGTCTCGAGCGTGAACAGACGTTCGAAATCACGCCGGCTCAGGTCGCGCGTATACGTCTCGAAGAACTCCCAGCCGGCACGCGGCGCGTCACGCATGCCGGTGCGCAAGCGACTGCCGCTCGAGGTGTTGCCGACCCGTGCCATCAGATGATCCCGAGCTCTCCACCCACGCGCTTGAAGACGTCGAGCGCGAACTGCAGATCGTCTCTCGTGTGGGTCGCGGTCACGATCGTACGCACGCGGGCCTTGTCGCGCGCCACGGTGGGGAATGCGATCCCCTGGGCAAACACGCCCTCGTGGAACAGCCGGTCCGACAGCTGCATCGCGAGCGTTCCGTCGCCCACGATCACCGGCGTGATGGGGCTCTCGCTGATCCCGGTGTCGAACCCGTGCGACTCGAGGCCGGCTTTGAAGAACCGCGTGTTCTCCCACAGCCGATCGATCAGCTCCGGCTCCTCCAGCAACACATCGATTGCGGCGATGCACGCCGCCGCTACGGCAGGCGGGTGGGACGTCGAGAACAGGAACGGTCGTGCCCGATGGTAGAGGAAGTCGATCAGCTCGCGGCTGCCGGCCACGTAGCCCCCGAGCCCGCCCATCGCCTTCGACAGGGTGCCCACCTGCACGTCCACCCGGCCGTGCATGCCGAAGTGGTCGACGGTGCCCCGGCCGTTCTTCCCGAACACGCCGCTTGCGTGCGCATCGTCCACCATCATGATGCAGCCGAACTCCTCGGCCAGCGCGCACAACGCCGGGAGCGGCCCGAGGTCGCCGTCCATGCTGAACACTCCATCGGTGATCAGCAGCTTGCGCTGCGCCGCGGGCAGCTCCCGCAGGACGCTGCGTGCGGCGTCGATGTCTTTGTGCGGGAACACCTTGATGGCAGCGCGGCTCAGCCGGCACCCGTCGATGATGCTCGCGTGATTGAGTGAATCGGAGATGACCACATCGTCGCGCGTCAGGATGGATGACACCGTCCCGGCGTTCGCGGTGAACCCGCTCTGAAACACGACGACGGCTTCCGTGTGCTTGAACTCGGCAAGGCGGCGCTCGAGCTCCATGTGGATGGCCATGGTGCCGGCAATGCTGCGCACGGAGCCAGAGCCCACGCCGAACTGCTGTACCGCTTCGAGCGCCCGCTCTCGCAGACGCGGGTGGGTGGTCAAACCCAGGTAGTTGTTCGACGAGAGGTTCACGACGCTGCGGCCGTCGACGGTCGTGTGTGCCCGCTGCTCGTCCTCCACGATGCGGAGATGGCGGTACAGGCCCTGTGACTTGAGGGTGTCCAGCTCGTCTCCGAGGTAACGGAGTGGGTCGTGACGACTGATCGTGGTCATGGGGCTACTGTAGTTCTTCGTCAGGCTGCAGGCTACACAGGCGACAGCCTGAGCCAGACGGCGCCTGTGGTCCATGGCCTGCAGGCTGCCGGCTGGTCATCGCGGCACCGCGTACAAGGTGTCCGTGCCAAACGTCCTTATCCGTGCCGCACCCCCGTTCTCCAGCCATTGGACGACTGCCGCGTCCGCGCCGTTCAGATATGCCGCCTGGTGGAGAACGACGTGCGTGGCGCCCGACGCCCGCAGGGCCGACCAGGCAGAGGCCGCATCTGCCTCGATGCGCGAGGATGCCGCGATCGTGTAGAGCGCCGTGGCGGCGGCAGGCCCGGTCCAGCCGGTGTTGACGGCTCGCCTGGGGGCGGCCCGGAGGGACGCCGGGCGCGCCCATCACCCCTCGTCTTCGGTCAGCTCGTCGAAGATCACCTGCAGCACGGCGGCGGTCGGCACGGCCAGCAGCGCTCCGACGATGCCGAGCAGCGATCCGCCGATCAGCAGGGCGATGATGACCGTCACCGCGCTCACGCCGACCTGTCGTTCCATCAGCTTCGGCACGAGCAGGTGATTCTCGAACTGCTGCTGCACCAGGAAGAACACCCCGACGCCGAGCGCCATGCTGGGGGAGACGGTGAGGGCCACCATGAGCGCCGGGATGGCGGAGAGAATGGGGCCGACCATCGGAATCAGCTCCCCGACGCCGGCGATGAACCCGAGCACGAAGAAGTACGGCATGCCGAGCAGCCACAGCCCCAGGGTCGCCGTGGTGCCGATGATGGCGCCGAGCAGCAGCTGTCCGCCGAGCCAGGCGCTCACCTTGACCGTGATGTCACTCGACACCGTCGCAACCCGAAGGCGCTGATCGATCGGGAAGAGGCGCACGAAGCGCCGGAAGATCGTCTCCGACTCCACGAGCATGTAGAAGGTGAGGATCAGGATCGTCACGACACCGAACACGCCGCCGGCCACATTGATGACCGCGCCCACGACGGTCGTCACCGCATCGCCGCCTGCGCCGAGCACGCTTGTGGGCGCCTTCTGCAGCGCCTCCGACATCGTGAACTCGTGATCGAGCAGCCCGCGGTCGATCAGGAACTGCTGCCCACGCGCGAAGAGATCCGGTAGGCGGCGCCACAAGCTCTGCCCCTGCCGCACGAGCGGCGGGATCACCGCGAAGCCGAGGCCCACGACGGCGACGAGCAGCGTCAGGTACAGCGTCAGGATGGCTAGCCACCGCGGAAACCTGCGTGTGCCAACCGGCAGCAGCGTCTGCCGCTCGACGGCGCGCACAATCGGCGCGAGCCCAATGGCGAGCAGAGCACTGACGTACACGAGCATCAGCACGGTGCGCACCTGGTACAACGCCACCGCGAGCAGCAGCGCGACGCCGACCATCACGATGGACCAGGCGACGATGCGGAGCGCAGAGCGATCGCTGGCGGTCACGCGCCCAGGAAGCTACGTGTGAACGTGTCGATGCTCGCGTAAATCGTCGTCAGGTCGGCCGGGTTGGCGAGGAATACGACGCGAAAGAACCCGTCGCCTTGGGGCATGCCGAAGCCGGATCCATACACGCACAGCACGCCGGTGGCGCGCAGCAGCTCGAGAATGTAGCGCTCGTCGGTGTCGCCGGGCCCGAGCGTCACCTGGGGCATGGCGTAGAAGGCCCCGGCGGGTGGCACGCACGTGATCCCCGGGATGGCGTTCAGGGCGCGCACGGTGAGCTCGGCCCGGGTGCGAAGCGCCGCACGGAACGACTCCTGGTGCGTGCGATCGCCGAGGAGCGCCGGCGCGATCGCGTACTGGGACGGGCCGTTGGCGCACAGCCGCCCGTCTGCGAGCTTCTTGATCGCGGCGAGCAGATCGTCGAGGCGGGGGGTTCGTCCCACTACCATCCACCCGCACCGCCACCCCGGCGCGAGGTAGGCCTTCGACAGGCTGGAGAACGAGATGATCGACGCATCGGGCGCGAGGCTGCCCATCGGCTTCACCGGCCCGTCGTATGCGAGATCGCCGTAGACCTCATCAGCCAGCAGCACGAGTCCATGGCGTTCCGCCAGGTCGATGAGCGCGCGCCGCGTGGTGTCCGGGTAGACCGCCCCGGTGGGATTGTTCGGGTCGATGACGACCAGCGCCCGGGTGCGGGGCGTGATGAGCGACTCGATGTGTTCGAGATCCGGCTGCCAGCCGTTCGACGGGTCCTTGCGGTAGTAGCTCGCTTCAGCCCCGATTTTCGCGAGCACGGCCGTGTAGAGTGGGTAGGTCGGCAGCGGCACCAGAACGGCGTCGCCGGGATCGACCAGGGCGGTCAGCGCCAGTTCGATCCCCTCGGAGGTGCCGGCGGTGATGAGCACGCGGTCCACGTGCGCCGGAAATCCCTGGCGGCTCCAATCGGCCGCCACCGCTTCCCTCGCGTCAGTAATCCCCGGGGACGGCACGTATCCGTTGTATCCGTCGCGCTCGGCGCGAGCGACCGCCTCTACCAGTGCCGGCGGCGTGCTGAAGCCGAACGGAATGGGGTCGCCAATATTGAGGTATTGCACTGCGCGCCCCGTCGCCTCGACCTTGCGAGCCTCGGCGACGATGTTGCGGATGGCGTAGGTGAACCGGTGCACGCGAGACGCGACGTGGACGGGGGACGACACAGGCATGAAGGATTCTAACCAATTCAGCGGAAACGGAAGCGTCTGACCCACGTGAGCGAGGCCCGCCATCCCTCCACATCGTGTAATTTACTACATCAATCTGATTCCTTTATAGGCCACTCGACCGTGACAACTCTGCGGGAAATCATTGGTAAAGTCGCGCGTCATCGAATTGGCAATGAGCTTGCGCTACGGCTTGGCGGTGGGCACTTTGGCGACCATGAAGATGACGTGGCGGGTGGCGGCCCTGATCGGGTTCCTGCTGGGCTCGGCTGTGGCCACGGCGCAGGATCCGCAACCGGCGCCGCGCGACGCTCGCAGCCGACGTTTCGGGGGGGTGTGGATCTCGTCACGGTGCGCGCCATCGTACGGGATGGACGCGGCCGCACGGTCACCGAATTGGAGCAGTCGGACTTCCAACTGCTGGATCGGGGCGAGCCTCGTCGGATCGTCAACTTCGACCGCGATCCGGGAACGGTGGGTGTGGCGCTGCTGTTCGATGTGAGCGGCAGCATGGACGTCGGCCCGAAGCTGGAGCGCGCGCGGGACGCCGCGTTCTTCCTGCTCGGCAGCCTCCAGACGGGTATGGACGAGGCGGCGATCTACGCGTTCGATTCCACGCTCCATGTCGTGCAGCCCTTCACCACCAACCTCGATCAGCTGAAGGGCCGCCTCTCGATGGTGACCCCGTGGGGCGTCACGTCACTGCACGATGCGATCGCGGCAGCCGCGGAATCGATGGGCTCGAAGGGCACGCGGCGCCGGGCGCTGGTCGTGCTCACGGACGGAATCGACACCAGCAGCCGGCTGCGCCCGGCGGAGGTGGCGCGCATCGCGAGCGCCATCGATGTGCCGGTCTATGTCGTCGCGATCGTGTCGCCGATCGATCTGCAGAACACGGACGGAGACCGCGAGATCCGGGAGGATGCGCCGCGCGAGGGCACCTTGTCGGATCTCGCACGCTGGACCGGTGGACAGCTCTTCTCGAATACCGCTGCCGAGCAGTCGAGCGCCATCGCGCGGCGCATCGTCGAGGAGTTGCGCCACCAGTATCTGATCGGGTTCGAGCCGAGCGGAGCTCAGGGCTGGCATCCGCTCGAGTTGAAGGTCCGCCACAAGGACCACACCGTGCAGGCCCGCAGTGGGTACGTGGCCGGGCAATCCCGCCCGGTCAGCGAATGATTGGGAGAGCAGGCCGCGGCCTGCCGTCTGAGGAGGCGTGCGATGCGTAAGTTTGCGTTTGTGATTCCGGTCGTTCTGCTCGCCGCGGGAGCGACGGGTTGCGCCACGAAGAAGTTCGTGCGCAGCGAAGTGGGCACGGTCAACGGGAAGGTGGAAGGGCTCACCACGCAGGTGGAAGAGACGCAGGAGCGGACCAAGAAGAACGAGGCTCGCATCGGAGAGGTCGACACGAAGGCCGACGCGGCTGGCAAGTCGGCTCAGGAGGCGCGGCAGGCTGCCACGCAGGCTGACGAGAAGGCGGCTGCGGCAGGGACCAAGGCTCAGGCGGTCGAGACGGCATCGCGGCGGCTCGTGTACGAAGTGGTGCTGAGCGAAGACCAGGGGAACTTCAAGTTCGGCAAGGCCGAGCTCCCCGATCAGGCGAAGGCGCGCATCGACGAGATGGTGACCCAGCTGAAGGCCGATCCGAAGGGCATCTTCATCGAGATCGAGGGCCACACGGATGCGGTCGGCGGGACGCACACGAACGATTCCCTCGGGCTAGCAGCGTGCCGAGGCGGTGAAGCGGTATCTCTACGAAGCGCACCAGGTGCCGCTGCACAAGATCAACGCGATCAGCTTCGGTGAAGAGAAGCCGGTGGCGCCGAACAACACCCGGCAGGGCCGCGCGCAGAACCGGCGCGTGGTAATCAAGGTGCTTGCGTAACGCAGGCTCGCTCAGCTCGCCTGCGCTCGTCAGGGCGGTAGGCGGTAGGCTGTGGGCGGTAGCTGCCCCAGCCTACCCGCTCTTTTCATTCTCGGCCGGACTCCCTCACCACCATTCACACCTGACGCGGCTGCCTGCCGCCCGCCTCCGTTCACCACGAATCGTCCTGGTTCGGATGCGCGTTCGTGATGCGCACACCGCCCACGCGCCCACCGCCTCGTAACCGTCAGAACCCGAAGTTGATTCCGACCTCGATCCGCCGCGCCGGGCCGGCTGATGTCGGCTGTCCGAAATAGGGCGACCGCAGGCTGCCGGCGTAGTTCTGGAAGTTGGTGCGGTTCAGCACGTTCAGCGCCTGGGCGTAGAACTCCACGTTGTACCGGCCGCTGCCCTGGTCCATCATCATCATCATGTTGCCGCCGCCACCGCCGCCGCCGCCAGGCCCGCCGGGACCGCCGCCCCGCACACGGATGGGACCCGCGCCGCCCGGCCCGCCATCGGTCTGGCGGGTCGGACCGAAGCTGAAGGTGCGGCTCAGGCGCGCGTTCATGTTCCATGTGGCGGACCCGCGTGAGCTGTTGCGTCCCACGCCCTCGGGCCGATCGTTCACCACCGTATCGCGGTTCGTGTCGATGCCGGTGATGACCGTGTAGGGTGACGCGGACTGCGCCTGCGTCATGATGCTGCCGCGGAGCTTCTTCGGCAGCGGAAAGGCGAGGAAGCTGAAGACCCGATGCCGGATGTCTCGCGATGACGGGCCCCATTCCGCGGCCAGGTCGTAATTGTTCGCGGGAAGCGAGAATGCGGAGTCGGCGAACGTGTACACGCGCGCGAGCTGATAGTTCGCGCCGAGGAACAGCCGCCGCTCGGGCTTCGCGTAGTTCACGTTCAGCATCCAGCGGTCTGTATCGCTTTCACCCGTCGACTCGAGCTGCGTGATGTTCCCGGCTTCGGGAATGGGCCGCACGCCGTTCACCGCCGCGTTGATGTTCACGGCTCGAAACTGGTCGTACCCGCGCTGCATGAAGTAGTTGGTCTGCAGGCGCAGCGCGCCGAACGTCCGCTCGATCCCGATGGACGCCTGGTGCATCCAGGGCATCGCGAGGTTTTCGGACTGCCGGATGATGCTCGCCGGCAGCACCACCGCAAGTGCGCCCGCGAACGGATCGGGATAGCCGGGGTTCTGCACGACGAGGTCCTGCTGGGTGACGCCGTTCACGCGCAGCGTCTGCTCGTAGAGGCTCGTCTCGTACCAGTCGTTGAAGATGCCCCACCCGCCGCGGACGGTGTACTTGCCAGGCGTCCAGGTCACCCCGATACGGGGAGCGAATGCGGTCGCGTCGTCGAGGTGCGACTGGAACTCGTGCCGCAGGCCGAGACTCACCGAGAACGTCTTCCGGATCGTCCAGTCATCCTGCACGTACCACGCAGCCTGCCACTGGGCGTAATCGACGAGGCCGGTGCCGATGCGCTGCCGGTAGGTGCTCGGGAGTCCGGCGTCGAAGGCCCGCGTGCTCGCGAAGGTAAATGTGCCGTTGAAGTTCTGGCGCTCCAGGCTGTTCACCCAGAAGGACTCCAGCTGGATACCCACGCGCATGTTGTGCTTCTTCGCCGGCGAGAACTCGAGGCTGTCTTCCATCTCGAGCTCTCGCAGCTTGCGATCACCCACCTGTCCTGCGCCGCCGCTCGAGAAGGCGTCGATCACCACGATCGCCGGATCCGCATTCTCGGACAGGGTCTTCGTTCGCGTGTCTCGATACTGCACCTTGAGCTCGTGCGCGATCTTCGGCGCGATGAGGCCCGTTAGCGACGTCCGGAGCTGCGACTCGCGCTCCTCCCGATCGAACGCACGGCTCGGCAAATCGAAGTCGCCGACACCGAGATTGCCGCGCGTGCTGTTCTCACCTCTCACGTCTATGGATAGCGTCTGGCGGGTGCCGAGCGCGTGATCGAGGCGCACGCCCCCGTCGAGAGAATCGTAGGGCCGCCGCACCTGAGCGCGAAAGTCGGTGCCGCCCGGAAGCGCCGCGACGATCGTCTGGGAGTCGTAGTTGCGGTTGCCATCCAGGTTGACGGCAATCGACGTCTTGCCCTTGACGAGCGGGCCGTCGGCGTTGAAGCCGAAGCGCCGGTACTGCTCCGGCCCCAGGCGCGGCGCGAAGTAGTTGCGGGCGTTGAGCGACTCGTCACGAAACCCGACATTCGTGCGCCCGCGCCAGTCGCTCGTGCCGGGCTTGGTGATCACGTCGACGCCGAAGCCGCCGGCCTCGTGATTGTCGGCGGCGTAGGAATTCATCCGGAACCGCACCTGGCGGATCTGCGACTTCGGCGGAAGCCGTCCTCCGCGAAATCCATTCACCCGCATCGTCGCGCCAGGGCCGGCCATCTGGAGCAGCATCTGCTCGAGCTCCTCGGGATCGTCCGGCAGCTCCGCGATTTCCTGCTCGCTGAGCGAGTTCGTGAAGGCGTTTCCGCGGAGGTCCTCGGTATTCTCCTGGACAATCACTTCTTCCTTCACGCCCGCAAGCGGCAGCTGCACGATGATCGCGGTCGTTCCCTTCTTCAGTTCGAGCGTGCCTTCAGACGTGGCGAAGCCGTCCGCTTCGACCTTGATCTGATACGAGGTCGCCAACAGACCAGTGAATACGGCGACGCCCCTGCCATCGACCGGCACCTCGTCGCGGTACGCCAACCGTGTCGGTCACCGTCACGGTCGCAGTGACGAGAGCTGCGCCAGTGGGATCGGTGACCGTCACACGAAGTTCCGCCGGGGCGGGCGCCGCTTCCTCGGCGAGCACGGGTGCCCCGAGGGCGAACGGGAGCAGGAGGGCGGACAGGAGGACGGCGCGCATGGCTGCTCAGGACTTGTTCTTCTTCGTGAACGACTCGGGCTTGAGGTTCGGGTTTACCTTGAACTGGCTCACCGTCCATTCCTCCGTCGGCTTGCCTTCAACGCTCTGTGACATCTGGTGCGGCAGCATCACGCCATTCACGTCCTTGAAGTCGGAGAACCGCACCTCGAACGTGACGATCTTCGGCGGCTCCGCCATCCGGCGACGCATCTCTTCGGGGTCGGGCGGCGGCCCTGCGTTCCCACCAGGTGCCCCGCCAGCCCGGCGCACCATCATCATGCGCGGCTGCGGGCCCTCGTAGGTCAGCATCAGGGGCAGATGCGTCTTCTGATCGAAGAAGATGCGGATCGGCGCTCCGCCCTCGCTCTTCACGTCGATCACGTCGGCCTTGCCATCTTCGGCCTCCGCCTCTCCGCCGTACGTCATCTGGGCGTCGGTGCGCGCCAGCCACGCCAGGAGGTATCGCTGCAGCTCGCCCTGGAGCCGGCGCTGCGCCATCTGCCGGAACCGCTCGCGGTCGGCTTCGCTCGGCCCCTGGCCGCCGGGCCCGCCGGGTCCACCAGGACCGCCGAAGCGCATGAAGTTTCCCCCACGATTGGTGGTGTCTTCCCAGTACTCGGTGCCGTCGAGGACCACCGTGCGGCTCATCGTCGGCCCGCCCGGGATCCCCATCTCCTCGGTGCGCTTGATCTTGTCGGGCACGATGATCTCGATGGTTGCCTCGCCATTGATTTCGCGATCGCCCATCAAGCGGCGGTACTCGCCCGTGGCGGAAATCGACTTCACGGCCTCGAGCTTCGATCCACCCATCGCGCTGCGTGCGGCGACGATCACTTCGATGGCCTTGTCTTCGGCGCCGGCTGCGTGCGCCGCGATCCCCACGGGCAGCGCGAACGCCAGCGCCATCACAAAACGATTCGGTGTCATCTCAATCCCTCTCGGCTCTGGACTGCTGGCTGATTCGGGATGCGCCGGGTGGCTCCGCCGGACGCATGTCCGGGCCGGAACTGAAGTTCCAGCCCCACATTCGGTACGCGCGAACAGGGCTGAAGGCCTGCCCCACGTGACTACATCAAGCGAATCGTCGCGTGTGGCGCCGGAACTTCAGTTCCGGCGATCTCCCGTCCGCCGATCTCCCGGCCGCGTCATGTGTCGATTAGACGCGAGAACCACCTGCCGATCGTTAAGGCGGCGCAAAGAGATTGTTAAGCTTGTAAAAGCCGCGATCTGCGCGAAACACGGCCTGTTTTCGGGTGCTACACTTCCGCTCGTGCAGTGGCGTTTCCGCCGTCCATCGGTGCTCACGTGGCTGGTGACGGCCATGCTCATCCTGCTGCCGGTGCTCGCGGTGCTGCAGTTCCGATGGCTGGGGCAACTCAGCGACGCCGAACGCGAAAGGCTCCAGCGGAACCTGCGCGCGACGACGACGGAAATCACCCGCGCGCTCGACCTGGAGCTGGCCCGGGTGATGGTCGGCCTGCAGATCGACGGGCTTACGCTCCATGAGCAGACGTGGGAGCGCTACGCCGAGCGGTACGCGGCCTGGGGCGCGGCGGCGATCGATCCGGCCATCGTGCGCGGCGTGCTTCTGGCGGACATGGATAGCAACGCCGCGACCGTACGGCTGCGGCGTTGGAGCCCCGACACCCGCACGTTCGTGCCCGCCGAGTGGCCGCAGGCTCTGGGACCGGTACGGGAGCGGGTTCGTGTGGAGCACCAACAGTTCGCGCAGAAGCACGAGGGCACAGCGATACGGCCCTCGGAGCTGTTCGGGCCCGATGGCGCGTCACTGGTCATGCCGGTCTCACCGATGGCGCCCGTCGAGCCAGACGGCTCGCCCGGTCGACTGACACACGTCTTCGGTTTCACCATCGTCCTGCTGGACCTGCCGCTGATCGAGCGACAGGTCCTGCCATCGCTCGTCTCCCGATACTTCGGTACGCCCCGCGCGAGCGACTACCACGTGGCCGTCGTCGAGCGGCACGGCGCCCGCAGAGTCGTATTCGAGGCAGAGCCCGGTGACGCGAAGGCTCTGGCGCATGGGACCGACGTGGCGGTGGACTGCTTCGGTGTGGGGCCGGATCAGTTCCCGTTGTTGCGGCAGGCGGTGGCCTCCCTGCGGCTCCCACCCCGGAGCGAACCGCGCCGGAACCTGTTCTTCAGCATCTTCGGCCGGCGCCCCGGAGACAACAGCGCGCCGCGCCCGGGCGACGAAGCCGAGCGGTGGCGCCTGCTGGTGCGGCACCGGGCCGGTTCGCTCGAAGCGGCCGTGAGCCACGCGCGCTGGCGCAACCTGGCGCTCAGCTTCGGGATCCTCATGCTGATGACCGTGAGCGTGGGGCTGATCGTGATCGCAGCACGGCGGGCGCAGGCGCTGGCGCGACAGCAGATGGAGTTCGTGGCCGGCGTGTCGCACGAGCTGCGAACACCGGTATCCGTCATTGGCGCCGCCGCCGACAACCTGGCGCAGGGCGTCGTCACGGAAGTCGGGCGTGTGAAGCAGTACGGGAGCACGATCCAGAACGAGGCGCGCCGGCTTGGCGACACCGTCGAGCGCGTGCTGCAGTTTGCCGGCATCCAGGCAGACCGGGCGAGCGGTCATCGCGTGATCGTGTCGCCAGCGGAGATCGTCGAAGACGCGCTCGCCATCTCCCGACCGGCGATCGCGGACGCGGGGGCTACCCTCGAACGTGACATCCCCGCGGGACTGCCAGCCGTGCTCGCGGAACCCGCGGCGCTTCGCTCCGCGCTCCAGAACCTGGTCGCGAACGCCATCAAGTACGGCGGGCCCACGCCCTGGGTACGCGTGAGCGCGGCCGCGGCGAGCACCCGTCGGCGCCGCGAGATCCACATCGTCGTGGAGGATCGCGGGCTCGGCATCCCGCCGGCCGACCTGCCCCATGTCTTCGAGCCGTTCTACCGCGGTACCGAGGCGCAGTCGCAGCAGATTCACGGTAACGGCCTCGGCCTCAGCATCGTCCGCAGCATCGTCGAGGCCCACGGTGGTCGCGTGACGGTCACGAGCACGCCTGGCAAGGGCAGCGCGTTCGCGATTCACCTGCCCACCGCTGAAGGCGAGAGGGCGCCGGACGCGGCCGCCCTGCAGGTTGCCGACGGACACCGGCAGGCTTAGCACCTCTTCCCACCTCCAACTCGCGCTGCCGGCTCTCGCGCGCGCGGCACCGCACCGCTGACGTGGGGCAGGGCTTCAGCCCTGCAAATTGGCGTGCGCTCCAGGCAGGCCTGAAGGCCTGCCCCACATGACGACACAGTGAATCGCGGGTGTAGACCCAGTGCGCGCTGGGGTGTCACCGCGCCGCTGATGTGGGGCAGGGCTTCAGCCCTGCAAATCGGTGTGCGCTCCAGCAGGCCTGAAGGCCTGCCCCACATGACTACACAGTGAATCGCGGGTGTAGACCCAGTGCGCGCTGGGGTGTCACCGCGCCGCTGATGTGGGGCAGGGCTTCAGCCCTGCAAATCGGTGTGCGCTCCAGCAGGCCTGAAGGCCTGCCCCACATGACTACACAGTGAATCGCGGGGTGTAGACCCAGTGCGCGCTGGGGTGTCACCGCGCCGCTGATGTGGGGCAGGGCTTCAGCCCTGCAAATCGGTGTGCGCTCCAGCAGGCCTGAAGGCCTGCCCCACACGACGACACAAGTGGATCGTGCCCGGGTGTGGGCGGGGCGTAATCACAGTGATCACACAGGGCATTCCGAGTTTGGAACCTGCACAGGTACACTTCTGCCGTGGCCGCCCGCATCCTCCTCGTCGAGGACGAACCCGGTCTCGTCCTCACGCTCACCGATCGCCTGACAGCCGAAGGCTACCGCGTCGAGTCGGTCACGAACGGGAACGTAGCGCTCGAGCGTGCGTCCGCCGAGGCGTTCGACATCATCCTGCTCGACGTGATGCTGCCGGGCCGCGACGGCTTCGACGTGTGCCGCACGCTGCGGCAGCGGGGCGTCAGCGCGCCGATCATGATGCTGACCGCTCGTGGACAGGTGGTGGACCGCGTAGTGGGGCTGCGGCTCGGGGCCGACGACTATCTCACCAAGCCGTTCGAGATGATGGAGCTGCTCGCGCGCGTGGAGGCACTGCTGCGCCGGGCGCCGCAGAGCGCGCCGACGGTCATCGAGCAGTTCCAGTTCGGGCAGGTGCGCGTGGATTTTCGCAAGGCGGAAGTGGAGAAGAACGGGCAGCCGCTCGAGCTCTCGGCACGCGAGTTCAAGCTGCTGTGCTACTTCATCGAGCACCGGGGCGCAACGATCTCGCGCGACGAGCTGCTGAACGAGGTCTGGGGCTACAACGCCATGCCGTCAACCCGCACCGTCGACGTCCACATCGCCTGGCTGCGCCAGAAGCTCGAAGAGCATCCGAAACACCCGCAGTTCATCCTCACCATCCACGGGCTCGGATACAAGTTCGTGGGGTGAGATCAGGGGTCAGCCATCAGCCATCAGCGATCAGCGATCAGCGATCAGCGGTCAGCGGTCAGCGGTCAGCGGCAGCCTCAGCCCGTCAGCTTTAGCCTTTAGCCTTTAGCCTTTTTTAGCCTTTAGCCTTTAGCCTTTAGCCCTTAGCCCTTAGAGCCTTCAGCCCTTCTCAACGCTCTCCTCGCCGGCGGTTGCCGTTCGATCCAGCGCCTGGTCGTCCCACGACGAGGGATCCTCGATCGCCTCGAGGTGGGTGAAAACGGTGACGTTCGGCACCACCCCTCTGATCTCGCGCTCGAGGCGCTCGAGCAGTTCGTGTCCGTGGTGAACGGTCCAGGCCCCGGGCACCAGCACGTGCAGGGACACGAATCGGCGCGCCCCTGATTGCCGCGTGCGCAGCGCGTGATATTGAACATGCTCCGGGAGGTGCCGCTCGACGGCGCTGCGCACGGCGTCGCGCTCGGCGATTGGCAGCGCTGTGTCGAGCAGGCCGAGAACGGACTGCCGCAGGATGCGGCCGCCGGTCCAGATGATGTTCGCAGCCACTACGAGCGCGACCACCGGATCGAGCGGCTGCCACCCGGTCAGTCCCACCAGGCCGACGCCGGCGACTACGCCGGCGGACGTCCACACGTCGGTGAGCAGGTGGTGCGCGCTGGCGCCGAGGGTCACCGAGTCGAACCGGCGGCCGGCCCGCAGCAGCACGCGCGCCACGACCAGGTTCACCAGCGAGGCGGTGACCGACACCCCAAGTCCTACGCCGAGCTGCTCGAGGGGGCGAGGTGTCAGCAGGCGACCCACCGCAGCAGTCCCGATGCTGACCGCGGCAACGAGAATGAGGCTGCCCTCGACGCCGCTCGAGAAGTACTCGGCCTTCGTGTGCCCGTACGCGTGCTCCTCGTCCGGCTCACGCGCCGCCACCGTGAGCATCCAGAGGGCCATCAGCGCGCCGACGAGATTCACGAGCGACTCGATCGCATCAGAGAGCAAGCCGACGGAGCCCGTCAGCAAGTACGCGACCCCCTTGAGGCCCATCGTCACGAGCGCCGCAGCGATTGAGAGCCACGCGTATCTCCGAAGGGACGCGCGGTCTCCGAAATCGGCGGTCACGCCGTGAGCAGCCGGCACGCCGCAATCATAGCGGCGAACACCGGCTCGCGCTTCCGTGTGGTGTGCGGCTGGATCGATCGCGAGCGGCGCTGCAGCCCGAGTGGCCGCTGCACGGCGTCACTCGGCAACAGGGCGTGAGCTTACGCTGTGCGCGACTCGAGCGAAGACGCCGGAGCTGCGGCCGGAGGCACTTCGAGATGCTGCATCGGCGCTGCCGTGAACAAGCGCCGGCAGGCTTTCGCCGTGAGCCGTGCGAGTTTTACCGACCGTTCGTGTCGGGCCGAGTCGGTGGCGATCCCGGTGTTCGCGTACATCTGCCGGTACAGCTTGGAGATGAGCAAGAAGGCCATGCGCGCCTTCAGAGACCGCACGGCCCGGGAGCGCCGCCAGATGCGCGGCAGCGAATAGAACTCGTCCCAGACCCCCTGCGTCCGGCGCCGGATCTCGTCTGCTGCCATTACCGGGTGCGGGGTGTAGACCTTGGGCCGCTGCGCCTGGGGGATCAACCAGTGCCGCGAAACCGGTATGCCACCCACGCGCGGCACAGCCTCCCCCATGTCCTTCTCCCACCTCTCGAAGTCCACCGTGCCGGGGTACGGCGTCAGCATGACGAACTGGGCGAAGGTCACGCCGGCGCGGTCAGCGAGCTCCGCCGTTGTCGCGAACGTCGCCGGACGATCGCTGGGCAGACCGAAGATGAAGGAGCCCAGCACGTGGATGCCGTGCGTGCGGAACGCCTGCAGCCGCTCGACGAGTGCCTCGCCGTGGAGGTTGAACCCCTTGTAGACGTCCTTCAACCCCTCGGCGGTGACCGACTCCACGCCGACCAGCGCACCCTTGATGTGGGCGCGCTTCATCGCCGCCATGAATTCGGCGTCTTCCGCGGCCTCCATCGTGATCTGGGTGAAGAACACCATGTCTTCCGGCAGGCGCTGCAGCCGCTCCATCAGCGCGAAGCGTTCGGCGCGGACCGTCTCCAGCTCGCGCAGCCTCGCTGGGTCGGCGCGGCGGCGGGCCTGCGCCAGATCCGCGAGCGATACCGGGTAGAAGTTATCGTCGGCGAGGGCGATGAAGCGGAAGCCCTGGCGCCGCAACGCCACGATCTCTCCGACGATGGCCTCGATCTTGGCCTGCCGCGGCTGTTGCCCATCCGTGCGCCACACGGAGCAGAAGGAGCAGTGCTTCGGGCAACCACGCACGGTCTGCACGGAGGCCCACATGTACCGATCCTTCGGCAGCAGATCCCAGCGGGCCTGGCTGAAGTGGTTCCCCGCGATCCGGCCCGCCTCGTAGACGCGTTGCTGGACCCCGGCGACACAGTCGTCAATCACAGGACCGAAAGCGTCGTCGCCGTCACCCCTGACCACGGCGTGGGCGCCACCGAGATCGTGCGGCTCGTCCGGAAAGAGCGTTGCGTGGATGCCGCCGAATATGACCTTGGCCCCGCGCTCACGCGCGGCGCGCCCCACCTCGTAGCCCCGCAGCGCATTGCCCGTATGGATGCCGATGCCGACCACGTCACCCGGCTGCACCTGTTGCGGGTCGAACACCTCGAGCGTCTCGTCGCAGATGACGGGGTCCCCAAAGCGCGCCGGCGTCGCGGCCGCGAGCACGAAGAGCCAGCGCGGCGTGATGACGGCGGTGCCGAACGATACGTGGCTTGGGTTCACGAGAAACACGCGCATTCCGGGATCTCCAGACTGATGGTTGACGGAGGTGGCGACGCCTGGGCTCAGCACGCTCAGAACTTCCCCGCGATCGCCTGGCCCGCGCGGGCGAACGCGCGGCCAATCGTAACGCCGCGTCGTTCTGCACCGGCCGCGACTGCCAATGCGGCGTCTTTTGCCCCGGCCAGCGACGACCGGGCGCCCGCCTGCCCCGATTCCCGTGCGGGCGGTGCGGACACGGCAAAACCATTCATCGTAGCAGCCGGAGCGGCAGAAAGAAGCCGCGCATCCACGTGGTCGATCAGCCTGCGGCTCTCCATTGGCGCGGGGGCCTCCGCCGGGAGCAGGCTCGTGGGCTCCGGGGTGACGTGCGAGATCGTCGGCTCGTTGGCGCGCGCGCGCGCGGCGGGTGGGGAGGCCGGTGGCCGTGAGACGCTGGGCGCCGCCGGGCCTGAAGCGCCCGCCGGCGCCGTGGAACCCCTCCCCCCAAATTCGCCGTTTGCCTCGGTCGAAGCGGCAGGCTGCTGCCCGGTAAGGCGCTGAACCGGCAGCGCCAGTTCGACGGCATCCACGAATGCGATCAGCGGCGCCACGCGCGGGCCCGCCAGGATCGCAACCACCGGGAGCACCATCCCTATCGCTGCGACCGGTGTTGCCCGCGTGCCGGTGGCGCGCGACGGGTCGAGGAGCCGTGCCACACGGCGGCGAAGCGCAGATCCCCGCAAGGTAGCGCCGGGGGCGATGGCGATCGGCGTGGGCCGGGAGCCTGCAGCAACCGCCGCTGCGAGCAGGGTCGAGGCGTACTGGCGGGCCGCCCCGGTTCGGGCGACGACGTGGTCATCGCAGGCGGCTTCCCGATCGAGGTCGATGCGGCGGGAGAGCCAGCACACCGCGGGATGCAGC
The DNA here is from genome assembly GCA_963763095.1 of Vicinamibacteria bacterium. Lineage (GTDB taxonomy): Bacteria > Acidobacteriota > Vicinamibacteria > Vicinamibacterales > JAENWD01 > CAVUCH01. The sequence continues at coordinate 97,440 of CAVXNR010000037.1, read as the reverse complement.
CCTCCAACGGCTCGCGCGAGGGTCTGCAACAGCTGCAGCCAGTCATCGTACCGCGCGAGGTGCGCGTACTCGTGCATGACCACCTGATCGAGCGCGGCATCGTCCAGCCGCTCGACCAGGGTCCGTCCGACGACGATGAGAGGGCGGCGGAATCCGAGCGCGCAGGCGCCCGCAAGACTTCCCGAGATCCTCAGATCGGCCGGGCGGCGCGCGCGCGCGCGCGTCACAGACCACAGCGGCAGGTGCCGTTCACGGATGGCGTCGAAGGGCGTTGACGTGCGCCTGAGCGTCCGCATCACGCAATAACCGCGCACCACCCGGATGAGGCCGAACAGCGCAGCGAGGATCCACGCCGATCCGCACAGGAGGCCCACCCAGTCGGGAGCAGCCGGAAGGAGCAGCGCTGGCTGGACCGCATCCCGCGCGGGAGGCGACGGGAAGCCGGGGAGCAGCGCGACACACACGGTCTCGGCGACCAGGACGAGGGGGATGCATAGGACGGCGACCAGCGCCGTCCACCACATGGCGTGACGGGTCGCGGCATTCAGGTGTGGCAGTGCGCGGAGCAGGAGGACCGTGAGTCCTGCCAGGGCGAGACCCTGCCAGAGCCAGGTGAGGGCAATGATCATCCGCGCTGCCGTTTCCCGTCACCGGGGGGGGCGTCATCCGTGGGCGCCTGCCCGATGAGCTCGCGCACTTGTCGGAGCTCCTCCGCGTCGGTGCGTGTGTGCCCGAGCAGATCGAGCACGAGCTCACGCGGAGAGTTGTCGAAGAAACGGCTCAGCAGCTGAGTCAACGCGGTACGCCGCGCCTCTTTGCGATCCACGACCGCCAGATAGGCGTGCGCGCGCCCCTCCTTTTCGCGGGTGACCCAGCCCTTCCGCTGAAGAATGCCAAGAATGGTCAGCACGGTGTTGTACGCAGGCGTGGGACCGGGGCCCATCTGCTCGATGACCTCGTTCACCGTCGCGCGGGGACGGGTCCACAACACGCGGATCACGCGGAGTTCAGCGTCAGTCAGCCCGGGCGTACGACGTCGTGGCATCGGATCTCGTGTTCAACTCTTAATTTGTTAGGAGCGCACGTGAGCGTAGTTTCCGAAGCCGAAGGCTGTCAACTAAAAGTTTAGGACTTAGGACGGCACGCACACGGGAGATGAGCTGGAACAAGCAACTGCGCCTCAAGACGCGGTAATCCCCTTCGCCAGCACGTCGTCTATCGCCTTGGAGAAGGTATCGATCTCATTGAGTGTGGTGTAGAGGTTCGGCGTCACGCGAATGCCCTCGAACTCCTCATGTTTGATCGGGGTCACGAAAATCCGCTCGCGCGCCCAGAGGTGGGCGGCAAGCTTACCAGCGTCCACCCCGGTGAGGGACAGGTTGCCGATGGCGCAGGACTGTGCGGGGTCGAAGCTGGTCAGGACTCGCGCGCCGGGACGCGACTCGACCCGGCGGGCCCACCGATCCTTCAGGAATCGAAGCCGGGCCGCTTTCCGCTCGACGCCGATGGCCTGGTGAAATTCCAAGGCTTCCGCAATGGCGCTGTGAGCGGCGGCCGGATGGGTCCCAATCTCCTCGAACTTGCGGATGTCGTCGGTCAGCTTCTCGGCTGCCGGGGTGAGTGGCCAGATCGTTTTGACGAGCGGCCGGCGGACGTACAGGAACCCCGTGCCGACAGGCGCCAGCAGCCACTTGTGCAGGCTGGTGCCGTAGATGTCGCAGTCGAGGTCGGCGGCTTTGAAGGGGAAGTGCGCAAACGCATGCGCGCCGTCGACGATGGTGCGGACCCCACGCTCCCGGGCCGCCCGGCAGATGTCGCGCACGGGGAATATCTGGCCGGTGAGGTTCGTGATGTGACAGAAGTGCAGCACGCGGGTCCGAGACGAGATCGCACCGATCAGGCGTTCGGCGAGGTCGTTCTGGCTGGAGGGCGGCACCGGGAACGAGATTTTCTTGAGGACGATGCCGTCGCGCCGGACGCGCTGCTCCCAGGTGTCGAGCATCCGCGGGTAGTCCTGGTTGGTCGTGACCACTTCGTCGCCCGGCTTCAGATCGATCCCGAGCTGCGCCGCCTGGAGGGCCTCGCTCGCGTTGCGCGTGATCGCCAGCTCCTCGGGATCGCAGCCGAACTCGCCCGCGAGCTGCCGCCGTACGGCTTCGATCCCCGGCTCGACTACCTGCCACATGTAGTACGCCGGCGCCTGATTGGAGATGTCGAGATACCGCTTGTATGCCTCGTGCACGACGCGCGGGCTTGGCGAGACGCCACCGTTGTTCAGGTTGATCATCGTGCGGTCGAGCGTGAACGCCTGCTGGACGTCTCGCCAGTAGTCCTCATCGCCGGCCAACGTCTCGGCATTGCGATCCGCCGTCGCCGCTGCGGCTGCCCCGACCGTGGCGCTCCAGTCATCGGTGAGCGCCGCGACTGCACCCGAGGCGATGGAGGCCTGCCGAAAAAATGCCCGGCGCGTGATCATCTGCGTTCCCTTCCAGGTCGATAGCGGTGAACTGTTTCGGGCCAGCCAGCCCGTGCGCCGCGGCCCCGCCGCGCCAGTCTGTCACACGGCTTGCCGCAGCCATACGCATTCGCTATGCTGAAATGCTTTCGCGGCCGGCCCCATTCTCGCCGGCCCGAGCGATTGCTCTCACCTACTTGGGGGTCCTCATGGCTCCGAAAGACGACGAGATCAGCGCCCCGCCTGACGACAATGGCTTGAACGTCAGCCGCCGCGCGTTCCTGAAAACCGTGGGCGCCTCGAGCGTCGCCGCCACCGTGGTTGGCGGGGGCGCAGAGGCGCAGACATCCGCCGCGACGCCCATGGGCCCGGGGCCGGTGCCGATCACGCTGATGATCAACGGCAAGAATCACCAGCTCACGATCGAGCCGCGTGTGACCCTCCTCGATGCGATGCGCGATCGGCTCGAACACACGGGCCTGAAGCGCGTCTGCGATCGCGGCAGCTGTGGCGCCTGCACCGCCATCGTCGACGGGCGCACGGCCTACACCTGCTCGATGCTCGCGATCGAGGCGCAGGGGAAAGAAATCCGCACCGTCGAAGGGCTGACGCAGGGCACTGTGCTCCACCCGGTGCAGCAGGCATTCGTCGCGCACGACGGCACGATGTGTGGCTTCTGCACGCCCGGGTTCGTGATGTCGGCCGTGGCGCTGCTCGACAAGCACCCGTCGCCCACGCGTGAACAGGCCCGCCAGGCGCTCGACGGCAATATCTGCCGGTGCGGCACCTACACGCGCGTGCTCGAAGCCGTGCTCGATCCGCAGAAGGGGGTGACCCGTGGCTGACCAGGTCCCGGAAGTGCAGGCGCCGGCGCGCCCGCAACAGCACGCGAAGTACCCGTGGCCCAGGCCCGACGAGTCCGCTGTCATCGGGAAGCGCCTGATGCGGGTCGACGGTCCGGAGAAGGTATCGGGACGCGCCAAGTACACCTACGACATCAACCGCCCAGGGATGCTGCACGCGCGCATCCTGCGGTCGCCGCACGCGCACGCGCGGATTGTGTCGATCGATCTCTCGGCCGCGCAGAAGGCGCCTGGCGTGAAGGCGGCGCTGGCCGTGCTCGAGCCCGGCAAGAAGGCGATGTACCAGGGAGACGAGGTTGCGGCGGTGGCCGCGGCTACCGAGGAGCAGGCCCGCGACGCGCTGCGCCTCATCAAGGTGGAGTACGAGGTGCTGCCCCACGTCGCCACCGAGGGGCGCGCGCTGCAGTCGGGTGCACCCGCCGTCTTCGAGGGCGGCAACATCAAGGAAGGCGAGGCCGAGGAGAGCGGCGATCTCGAGGCCGGCTTCAAGTCAGCCGCGCACATCGTGGAGGCCTCGTACGAAACGCAGGTGCAGACGCATGTGTGTCTGGAGACGAAGGGCTGCGTCTGCGAGTGGGAGGGCGACAAGCTCACCGCGTGGATTTCGACTCAGGCCGTGCACGGCAGCCGCGAAGGATTCGCGGAAGCGCTGCAGATTCCGCAGGCAAACGTCCGTACCGTCTGCGAGTACATGGGCGGAGGCTTCGGCAGCAAGTTCGGGCCGGATGCTCAGGGCGTCATCTGCGCGAAGCTCGCGAAGCTGGCGGCCGCGCCGGTGAAGCTGATGCTCGATCGCAAGGAGGAGCACCTCGCCGGAGGCAATCGCCCGTCGTCGACCTCGAAGATCAAGGCGGGCGTCGCGGCTGATGGCACCTGCGTGGCGTTCGACGCGGAGAGCCACGGCACGGGCGGCGCCGGCGTCGGCGCCGGCTTCCCGATCCCCTATATCTACACGTTCCCGAACCGGCGTAGACGCCACAAGGACGTCTACACGAACGCCGGGCCGGCGCGCGCGATGCGGGCGCCCGGCCATCCGCAGGGGTGCTACGCCACCGAGCTGCTGATGGACGAGCTCGCCGACAAGGTCAGGATGGACCCTGTTGCGTTCCGGATGAAGAACCTGCCGCCCGAGGCGCCCAACGCGATGTGGCGGCAGTACTTCCCGAAGGCCGCGGAGCAGTTCGGGTGGAGCAAGCGGCACCCGACCGGCGACCCCACGCCGGGACCGGTGAAGCGCGGGATGGGCTGCGCCGCCAATCGCTGGGGCGGCGGCGGGCGCGGCACGAAGGCACACGTCGAGATCCTGCCCGATGGCGGCGTGGTCGTGCGCTGCGGCACGCAGGACATCGGCACCGGCGCACGAACGATCGTCGCCATGGTAGCGGCCGAAACGCTGGGCCTGCCCTATACGGCCGTCAAGGCGGAGATCGGCGACAGTCTGTATCCGTTCAGCGGCGGGAGTGGCGGCAGCACGACCAGCGCCTCCGTCACCCCGGCGATTCGCGTCACCGCGGGCAAGGCGTTCGATGCCCTGGCCGCACGGGTCGCGCCCTCGCTCGGTGTTCAACCCGCCGACCTGGTGGCCCGCGATGGGCGCATCTCGTCGAAGGCGGATCCTTCCAAGGGCCTCGACTGGAAGGCCGCGTGCCGCCTGCTCGGCACCGAGCCTGTCGCGGTCGACGGCGAATGGGAGGCCGGGCTCTCCGCAAGCGGCACCAGCGGCGTGCAGTTCGCGGAGGTCGAGGTCGACATCGAGACCGGCGTCACCAGAGTCACACGCCTGCTGTGCGTGCAGGACTGCGGCCTCGTGCTCGACCCGCTGACCGCCGAGAGCCAGTGCATCGGCGGCATCATCATGGGCGTCAACTGGGCGCTCTACGAAGACCGCATCCTCGATCGCAACACCGGTCAGATGGTGAACCCGAACATGGAGTGGTATCACCTGGCGGGCATGTCGGACATCCCGCAGATCGAGGTGGTGCTCGTGAACCAGGCGGAGCGAGGCGTCATCGGCATCGGTGAGCCGCCGACGGTCTCGACGGCTGCAGCCATCGGGAACGCGGTGAACAACGCCATCGGCGTGCGCGTCCGCAGCCTGCCGATGACGCCGTACCGGATCCTCGACACCATTGCTGCCCAGCAACGCGCGGGAGGGACGCTGTGAAGGCTTTTGCCTACGTGAATGCGCGGGACGAGAAGGAGGCAGTGGCGGCGCTCTCGACCGAGCGCGGCAAAGTGCTGCCGCTCGCCGGCGGCATGGACCTTCTCGGGCTGATGAAGGACTACATCGCGCAGCCCGACATGCTCGTGAACGTGAAAGGACTTCCCTCCACGGTCACGGTGGCGCCGCAGGGGCTGACATCGATCGGCGCCGCGGTGCGCGTGGCAGATGTCGCCGCGCACGAGGCGCTCGCGAAGGCGTACCCCGCGCTGGCCTACGCCGCCGGGGAGGTCGGGACGCCGCAGATCCGCAACGTGGGAACCGTCGGCGGCAACATCATGCAGCGGCCGCGGTGCTGGTACTTCCGCAACGAGGAGTTCCACTGCCTCAAGAAGGGCGGCGCCCGGTGCTTCGCCGTGGAGGGCGAGAACCAGTTTCACGCCATCTTCGGCGACGCGCCGTGCCACATCGTGCACCCGTCGAGTCTGGCGGTGCCGATCATCGCCTACGGCGGCCGTTTCCGCGTGGTCGGGCCGCAGGGAGAACGGGAGATTGAGGCCGACAAGTTCTTCCTCATGCCCGACCGCAATATGTACGGCGAAACCGTGCTCGAGTCGAACGAGCTCGTCACGCACGTGCTCCTGCCGCGGCAGCCGAACGTGAAGAGCGCCCACTACGAGGTGAAGTTCAAACAGTCCCACGACTGGCCGGTCACGATGGCCTCCGTGGCTCTCGTGATGAGCGGCACCGCTGTCGACTCGGCGCGCGTGGTGCTCGGCGCCGTGGCGCCGGTGCCGTGGCGCTCGCCAGCCGCCGAGGCCGTGTTGAAGGGAAAGCCGCTCACCGAGCAGGTGGCCGCCGAAGCCGCGGATGCGGCGGTGAAGAACGCCGTCCCCATGACCCAGAACGGCTACAAGGTTCAGCTGGCGCGGACAACGGTGATGCGAGCCATCATGAAGGCCGCAAAGGCGTAACAGACGGGACGGGACCGTAGGGGCGGTTCGCGAACCACCCCTGCACCGGTGGGACACCCGTGAGAAATATGAGGTCCTGACATGTCGACAATCGCCGGCGCCATCACTCCCTGTGCGCACCTCCGCCACAAGGGCATGTACGTCCTGTCCGACCCGGACGAGCACGAGACGAGCTATTACGACAAGTACGACGCCCGGGTGTTCTGGTGCACGTGCACGCAGAAGCCGTACGGCCCGGACGGCAGTCCGGCGCACTCGGACACCTGCCGCGACGGGCGAGAATGTTGCAAATGATTAAGGGCTAAGGGCTGGGCTAAGGGCTCAAGGGCCAAGGGCCGCAACGGTCAACGGTCAACGGTCAACGGTCAACGGTTTATAGGGGAAATTAACATGCGACTGCCTATCGTGATTGCAGCGGTCGTGCTCGCGGCTTCGCCGGCGATGGCGGGCAAGAGCGCGAAGATTACGGGAGATTACGTCGAGGCTCGCACCGCTGAGGTGTTCGCTGGCGGGTGCATCATGTCGAGCGAGGCCGAGACGATCGGACGGCAGGCCGTGCTCGCCTGGCGTATCCGGAGCGGCCAGTTCGACGAGGTGACGCTGGATGGGCTGTCGGTGATGGCGGCCGTTTCGGGCGATCGCAACCTCGGCATTCGCGAAATTGGCGGGGCGGCACCCGCGTGGGTCAAGGCGTCGGTCATCGTCGACGAGCGTGCCACGACCGCGCAGCGGGATGCGCTCGTCGGCTTCGTGAAGGCCGCGTCGGGTGCGCTCATCGATGAGGTCGTCGAGGTTCGATTGGCGCCCATCCGGTTTGACGCGACCGCGCACCAGATTGAGGTGTCGGGAGCCGACGCGCGGCTCGCGGTGCAGAGACACATGCACCACGACCCGAGCTGCGGCGCAATGCAGTGGTTCCACCCGTTCGCCGCCGGGGCCGAGACCGCACTCGGCTTCACCGATGCCAACAGCTTCTCGGGCAAGGCGCTCGGCACGAAGTGGAGTCACCCGAACAAGCGGTCCGGCTTCGTGGGCACCTTCTCGTTCTGACGGCGCCGGCTCCGCAGGACGCCAGATGAGCACATGCGCGAAGGCTGAACCGGCGAGCGCCGGGCGCAGGATGCGCACTGTGCTCACTCTGCTGGCGTTGTGCCTGGTGCTCCCCTCGCCACCAGCGGACGCACAGGACCTGGCGGCCACGAAGGAGGCGGTGGCCATCCCGGCGGAGCTCGGTGAGCCCATCCGTTCTCTCCTGCAGCCCGACGCCACCATCGTGATGCGCGGCGACAACCGGCTCGAATTCTGGTGGGTAAATGGCCTGTCGCTCGACACGGCACCAGACGGTCGCCCGGCGTGGTCCAACGTTGCCGAGGGATCCCTCGTTGGAGCCGCCAGGTTGACCATGGCTATGACCGACGCCCGTGGCCTGCCGATGAAGCCCGGTGTCTACACGCTGCGGTTTGCGCTGCAGCCGCAGGACGGCGACCACATGGGTGTGTCACCGCATCGCGAGTTCCTGCTGGTTGCCCCCGCGGCAGAGGACCAGACAGCCGCGCCCGCTGGCTTCAAAGGCGCCGTCGCACTCGCCAAGAAAACCCTCGGCAAGTCGCACCCGGCCACCCTCAGCCTGAACCCGACCACGGAAGACTCCCCAGGAGCCATCGTCACCACGGACGAAGGTCACAAGGGCGTGGCGTTCAGCGTCCCCGCAATGCATCAGGGCAAGCCTGCCGGTGCGCTGTCGTTCGCCGTCACGCTCGTCGGGCACTTCGAACACTGATGCAGCTGCACGACCGCGTCGTGCTCATCACGGGCGGCAAACGCATCGGCGCAGATATCGCGCTGGCGCTCGCGGCCCGGGGAGCCGATGTCGCGCTCTGCTACCGGGAGTCGCGGGCCGAGGCGGAAGCCACGGCGCACGCTGTCGTGCAGCTCGGACGGCGGGGGCAGCTCATCCAGGTTGACCTTCGTTCGCCGGCAGACTGTCGCCGGGCCGTGGCCGAAACCGTCAGCTCGCTGGGACGCCTCGACGTTCTCGTCAACATGGCCTCCGTCTACGCGAGAAAGCCTTACCTCGAGCTCACCGACGAGGACTGGGAGCGCTCGCTCGCGGTGGATCTGCGAGCCGCGCATCTGTGTGCCCAGGCAGCCGTGCCGCACATGCGCACGGCCGGTCAGGGGCGGATCGTGAATTTCACCGACTGGATCGCAGCAAGCCGGCGCCCCCGCTACCCCGGGTACCTCCCGTACTACGTGGCAAAAATGGGCGTGATTGCGTTGACGGAAGCGCTGGCGCTGGAGTTGGCGGCCGACAACATCCTTGTCAATGCAATAGCGCCCGGTCCGATCATCCCGCCGGAGGGCATCTCGCCGGAAGAGCTCGAGGCCGTCGTACGCGCCACTCCGCTCGGACGGTGGGGCGGATCCGAGGAGATCAGCCGGGCGGTCCTGCTTTTCATGGACAGCGACTTCATCACCGGCGAAACCATTCGGGTGGACGGCGGCCGCCACGTGCGATAGAGGCCCTCACGACCCCGTTGTGCTCGCGATCTGCCGCGACTAGACCAGTGCTCGCTGTCATGTCACCGCACCGCTGATCTTGTCATGTCACCGGACACTCATGTGGGGCAGGGCTTCAGCCCTGCAAGTCGGTGCGCTGTAGCAGGCCTAAAGGCCTGCCCCACATCGATCACGCCACCGTTTTTTCGGTTCGCCCACGGGGCTGTCGCCTCAGCAGTGACTTTCGTGGCAGTTCGCTTGCTTTCTGACTGTCAGACGCACAGTGCGTCAGGTGATTCAGTGTCCGTGCGGAGCGTGCGGCGCTGCACGGCCAGGTTGATGTGGTCATGGGCGAACGGATGACGGCGCATACGCAGCCGGGCTCGCGGATTCTGCTGGTGGAAGACAGCGATGACCTCCGCGGCCTGATGACGCTTATTCTCGAGGCGGAGGGATATGTGGTCGAGAGCGCGTCCACGGCCGAGGAGGGACTCCACCTGCTCGACGCGCGGACGTACGATCTCGTGTTGAGCGATTACGCGCTGCCGGGACGTACCGGCGCGTGGATGCTGCGCGAAGCACTCGAGCGGCAGCTCCTCTCGCGCGGCATCATCGTGACCGCTCACCCGAATCCACGGGACGCTGACGGGTTCCCCGTCATCTACAAGCCGCTCGATTTCGACGCGTTCCTGGATCAGGTGCGGGGATACATCAACACGCTAACGGCTAACGGCTAACGGCTAAGGGCTAAGGGCAAAGGGCTCAGGACTCGAAGCTAAGGGCGGCAGGCTGGTCGGGGTGTTCGGACGACCGACCCTCGCCGCCCAGCAGCTTTCAGAATTTTGCGCTTAGCCCTTCAGCCCATAGCCCTTGAGCCTTGCCCTTCAGCCTTTAGCCCTTAGCCCTTAGCATAAGCGCCATGATTCGGGAGAGGGTGACCGTCGCCCGCGACAGCGGCAGGTTGCTGATATAGAAGTGCCGTGCGCCCACGTTCATGAGCGCACGGAGCGTTCGTGCGCAGATCTCTTCCGGCGTTGCCCCTTCCGAGAAGTCCCTCGTCAGCTCGTTCACCGGCACCGGAAGAAACTGCGACAGCCCCGCCAGCGTGCGCGGGTTCGCGCTGCGGTAGAAGAACACGCCGAACATGCCTGGGCGCCGTCACACCGGCCCGGTCGCACTCGCGGACGAAGCGCTCCACCAGCGCCGACGCTGTGATGCGAGACTACCTGCGTCAGGTAGAACTCCGCGGTGAAGTTCGGGTCCAGCAGGTACTGCACCTGCGTTGCGGCATCCGCGTTCGGGTTCGCCCATCCGCCCAGCACCAGCGAGCGATCGTGTGAGCGGATCAACTGCCGCAGCTCCCACGCGTGCTCGACGCAACGCGGCACGCCGAGCGTGCGGTCTCCCCCGAGCACGACGAGCGCGGGGAACCCGTGCTGCCAGGCACGCTCCGCGTACGACGACGCAGTAGCCGAGTGGATGCTTGCACGTGAGGAACGGCACGATCCGTTCGCGTGGCACGTCGGTGCCGAGGTTCGTGACCAGGTGCCGGAGGTTGTCTTCCTCGGCTGTGCCGACCGCGCTGTCGGTCAGGAACACGTACGTGCCGCCCTTCGAGAGCCGGCGGACGGCGTGGTAGGTGTCGATCCAGGCGTTCATCCCCTCGGGCCCCGTCAGTTCCGCCAGCGGAGGACGCAGTTCCGCAGCGATCACCCCGCGGGAGCCGAGCAGCGCATCGAGAAGCGATGGAACCGGAGAGGGCGGGAGCACCAGCCTTTCAGCTTAGCACCTCGAATCGCGACCCTGACTGCCGCATCCCTTTACGTCGACTATAGTTACCGCATGCCGCGACTCACCTTCCTCGGGGCAGCGCAGACCGTGACCGGGTCCAAGTACCTGCTGGATACCAACGGGACGAGGCTGCTCGTCGACTGCGGTCTGTTCCAGGGATTGAAGTCGCTGCGCGAAAGGAACTGGACCGACCCGCCCGTCGACCCCGCATCGATTCACGCGGTCGTGCTGACGCATGCGCACCTCGATCACACCGGCTTCCTGCCCCGCCTCGTGGCGAAAGGGTTCCGCGGCCGCATCTTCTGCACGCCCGGCACCGCGGATCTGTGCCGGCTCGTGCTCCCCGATGCCGCGCGGCTGCAGGAAGAGGATGCGAGGGAGGCGAATCGCCACGGCTATTCGAAGCACGCGCCCGCGCTGCCGCTCTTCACCGAGAGCGATGCGTTCCGCGCGCTCTCGCAGCTGCAGCCGGTAGGCTTTCATCGGCCGGTGCCGGCAGCCGCCGGAGTCGAAATTTCGTTCTCACCCACGGGTCACCTGCTTGGTGCGGCGGCAGTGACGATGGTGCTCGAGAGCGGCAAGCGCATCGTCTTTGGAGGCGACCTCGGGCCGGTACGATCGCCCCGTGCTGCGCGACCCGGAGCCGGTTGCCGCGGCGGATGTCCTGCTGCTGGAATCCACCTACGGCGACCGGAGGCATGAGGTCGACGACGACGGCGTGCGCTTCGGAACGATTGTGCGCGAGACCATCGCGCGCAACGGCAAGGTGGTGATTCCGGCGTTCGCGATCGGGCGCGTCGAGGAGATCCTGTACTGGCTGAGGCACCTCGAAGAGGCACGCGCAATCCCGGTGGTGCCCGTGTTCGTCGACAGTCCCATGGCTGTCGAGGCGCTCGGGTACTACGGCAAGCGCGTAGCCGAGCTCGACGAGGACATGCGTGAAGAGGGCAAGCCGCTGGCGAGCTTTGCAACGCGCCGCTTCCAGACGGTGTCGTCGGCGCAGCAGTCGGCGGAGCTCGTGGCGTCACGGACGCCGGCCGTCATCATCTCGGCCAGCGGCATGGCCACCGGGGGCCGGGTGCTGCACCATCTGAAGCGCCTGCTGCCCGACACACGAAACACGGTGCTCTTCGTCGGTTACCAGGCGCCAGGTACGCGAGGGCGGGCGCTGGTGGAAGGCGCGCAGGAGGTCAGGATTCACGGCCAGTTCATCCCCGTGTCCGCGCGCGTGGAACGGATTGACTCCATGTCGGCGCACGCGGACTGCCCCGAGATCCTACGCTGGCTGCGCGGGTTCACCGCCCCGCCGGCCATGACCTGCATCGTGCACGGCGAGCCCGCGGGGATGCAGGCGCTGCAGGCAGCGATCACCCGCGAGCTGGGCCCCGGATGGAAGACGCACGCGCCCGCATACCTCGAGACCGTCGAGATCTGAGTAACGATCGATGTGGAGCCGGGACTTCAGTCCCGGCTGACAACCGGCTAGATGCAGAGGACGAGTGATGGACACCAGGCAGGGACCCGCAGAATCTGGGCGGCAGGTCGCGGAGCGGGCCACGGAGGCCGACGCACGTCCCTATCTCCTCGAACGCGTCGGTGAGGCCGCGATCGTGCAGTTGTATGCGGACGGCTTCAGCGAGCTGCCGCTGCGCGAGAAGCTGCTGGTGTGGCACCTCGCCCAGGCAGCGATTGCCGGCCGCGACATCTACTTCGATCAGCGGTACGCCCACAACCTCGAGATGCGTGAGCTGCTCGAGGCGCTCGTGCCCGAATGGCCCAGGATGCCCGAGGATGTGCGGGAGCCGCTCGCCGGGTACACGAAGCTGTTCTGGATCAACAGCGGTCCTCACAACAGCCTCACCGCGCAGAAATTCGTGCTGGAGTGCAGCCCGGACGCCTTCGAGCGCGAAGTGCACGAAGCTGTCCTGCGTGGCGCGCGCGTGCCGTCGCGTGCCGGCGAGCCGCTCGATGCGCTGCTGTCGCGCCTCCGGCCGCTGTTCTTCGACAAATCCGTTCACCGGACGGTGACGAGCAAGACGCCGGGCGAGGGTCAGGACATCCTCACGGCGAGCGTGAACAACCTGTACGACGGCGTCACGGCCGCGGACCTCGAGGGCTTCGAGGAGGCGTACCCGTTGAACTCGCGCCTGGTGAAGCGCGACGGCGCACTCGTGGAGGAGGTGTATCGCATCGGGGGACGCTACGCGCCCTACATCGAGCGGGTGTGCGCGCATCTAGAGGCCGCGGTGCCGTACGCCACACCGGCAATGGGGCGCGCGCTCCAGGCACTCGTGCGCTTCTATCGCACCGGCAGCACAGACGATCGCCGCGCGTACGACATCGCCTGGGTGGAGGATCGGGATTCCCCCGTCGACACGATCAACGGCTTCGTCGAGATCTACATGGACGCGCGCGGCCGCAAGGGATCGTGGGAAGCGCTGGTCTACTACCTTCATCCGGAGAAGACGGCCGCGATCTCACGGATCGCGGAGCACGCGCAGTGGTTCGAAGATCGGATGCCATGGGATCCGCGCTATCGCAAGCCGCGGGTGACCGGCGTGACCGCCCGAGCGATCGAGGTGGTGATCGAAACCGGCGATTCGGGCCCCATGACCCCAATCGGCATCAACCTGCCGAACGACCAGGAGCATTCGTGAAACACACGGCAGCAAATCAGTCTCGCTGTCGAACGTGCTCGAGGCTTACGAGAAGTCGACGCCGCGGTCGTTTCGTGCCGAGTTCAGCTGGGATGAGGACGAGATCGCCAGGGCGACGCGCTGGGGTGCGTACGCGGGCGAGCTGACCACCAACCTGCACGAGGTCATCGGCCACGGGTCCGGCCTGGTGTCCGAGTCGCTGAGGGGCATGCCCGAGGCAGCGCTGGAGGAGCAGTTTTCCGCCATAGAGGAGTCGCGCGCCGATCTGGTTGCGCTGTATTTCATTGCGGATCCCTACATGGTGGAGCTCGGCTTGATCCCCGCTGGTGACCTCGAAGACGTCGTGCGGGCCGAGTACGAATCGTACGCGCGGAATGCGCTCGTGCAGCTGCGGCGCGTTCGGGACGGCTCGCAGATCGAAGAAGACCACATGCGCAACCGCCAGATGATCGTGCGCTGGCTGATGGCGCACACCGACGCGATTACGGCCGCGACGCGCGATGGCAAGACCTTCTACCGCGTGGGCAGCCTCGCCGCCTTCCGGTCCGGCGTGGCGCGACTGCTCTCAGAGGTGCAGCGCATCAAGGCAGAGGGGGACTACGAAGCCGCACGCACGCTGATGGAGACATACGGCGTTCACTTCGACCCCGCACTCCGGGACGAAGTCGTCGCCCGCGTCGATCGCCTCGACATGCCCTCCTACACCGCGGTCGTGATGCCCAGGCTGGAACCCGTGCACGACGGCTCGGAGATCGTGGACGTCACCATCACCTACCCGGGCGACTTCACCGCGCAGATGCTGGAGTACGCGAACGCCACCCGCCCGGCGCGCGAGGAGATGCTGCGCCAGATCGCCGCCGAGCAGGGCCGCCCAACGCTTCCGGCGGTCGACGGTTAACCGTTAGCCGTTGGCCTTGGCCCTTGGCCCTTCTGGCCCTTTGGCCCTTGTAGCCCTTAGCCCTTAGCCCTTGGCCCTTAGCCCTTAACGTTAGGGTAAAAAGTGTTCTCCCAACGCCTTCCCGCGGACCTCGAGTCCAATCCACTGACGCGCGTGGTCGCCGACTTGCGTGCCGACGCGATGCCGCTGATCGATCTGACGGCATCCAATCCGACGACGTGCGGATTCGACTACCCGTTGGATTTGCTCGACGGCCTCGCCGATCGGCGAGCGCTCCGCTACGAGCCGCAGCCGCTCGGCCTCGACAGTGCGCGCGAGGCGGTCGCCGCAGATTACGCGAGGCGATCGCTTGCTGTGTCGCCGGGTCGGGTCGTCCTCACGGCAAGCAGCAGCGACAGCTACTCGCTGCTGTTCAAGCTGCTGTGCGATCCTGGCGATTCGGTGCTCGTGCCGACTCCAAGCTACCCGCTGTTCGAGCACCTCGCGCGACTGGACGGCGTCACCGTGCGCCCGTACCGGCTCGAGTACCACGGCCGCTGGACGCTGGACGTGCACGAGCTCGGGGCCATAGCGGATGCGCGCACACGGGCCGTGCTGGCCGTGAGCCCGAACAACCCCACAGGCTCGATCCTCACGCGCGGCGAGACCCGCGAACTGCACGCGTTCTGTGCATCGCGCGGTCTGGCGCTCGTGGGCGATGAAGTGTTCTGCGACTATCTCCTGATGCCTGACGCGGACGGGTCGCCGAGCGTGCTGGACGAGGAGCAGGCGCTTGCCATCTCGCTCGGAGGTCTGTCGAAATCGGTGGGCCTGCCGCAGCTGAAGCTCGGGTGGATGGCAATGGGCGGACCGGACAGCCTGGTGCGTCCAGCCCTGCAGCGCCTCGAGATCATCGCGGACACATACCTGTCGGTGGCGACACCGGTCCAGGTCGCCGTGTCACACTTGCTCGAGCAAGGGGCGCCGGTGCGGCAGCAGATCGCGGATCGTGTCTTGCTGAACTACAACGTGCTGCGAAGTCTGGCGGAGCACTGTCCCGCCTGTCGCGTCTTGCCGGCCGAAGGCGGCTGGTCGGCCGTTGTGCAGGGCCCCGCCATCATGCCTGACGAGGCGCGCGCGATTGCGCTGGCGCAGAAATCAGGGGTGCTCGTGTACCCGGGTATTTCTTCGACTTCGATCGTGACGGGTACGTCGTGATGAGCCTGCTTGTGCCCCCGGTGGAGTTCCGCGCCGGCGCGTCACGCGTTCTCGAGACCATGGACGGCCCTGCCGACTCATGACGCGCACCATACACACGGGCCGAACCGCGGGTATCCTGCTTCCGCTCTTTTCAATGCCGTCCACCCGCAGCTGGGGGATTGGCGAGATCGGCGACCTCGTGCCGATGACGCGGTGGCTGCAGGAGGCCGGGCTCGGCGTGCTGCAGCTGCTGCCGACCAACGAGATGGCGCCAGGGCAGACCTCTCCGTATTCCGCGATCAGCGCGATGGCGCTCGACCCCATCTACATCAGCATGCACGCAGTGCGCGACTTCACCGTCTTTGGCGGTGAACCACGACTCGATCTCGCCGATCAGGTGGCGATCCGATCCGCACGCAGCTCCACGCGCGTCGACTATGCAAGCGTGCGACGCGTCAAGGAGCACGCGCTCCGCATGGCGTTCAGCCACTTCTGGGATACGGAGTGGGTGCGCGGCACCGCGCGCGCGGGCTCGTTCGCCGCATTCTGCTCGTGGGAGGAGTGGTGGCTGGCCGACTACGCGCTGTATCGCGCGCTCCGCGAGCGAAGCGGCGGGCGACCGTGGACGGAGTGGGAGGAGCCCTTGCGGCGCCGCGATCCGGAGGCAGTCGCTCGCGCGCGTGAGGAGCTGGATACGGAGATTCTCTTCTACCAATACCTGCAGTGGCTCGCGGATGAGCAGTGGCAGGACGCGCGGGACGCCGCGGCGCCGGTCGCGCTCTTCGGCGATTTTCCGTTCATGGTGGCCACCGACAGCGCCGATGTCTGGGCGCGCCAGCACCTGTTCCGCTTCGACGCGACCGTCGGCGTGCCGCCGGACGCGTTCAGCGCCACCGGGCAGGATTGGGGTATGCCGGTCTACCGCTGGGACGTGATGGACCGCGACGATTACCGCTGGCTGCGCCAGCGCATCAAGCGCAGTGCTCGTTTGTTCCACGGGTATCGCATCGATCACCTCGTCGGGTTCTACCGGACGTTCTCCCGCCCGCTCGACAGCCAGGCGGGCAGCTTCGACCCATCCAGGGAGGCCGACCAGCTCGCGCAGGGAGAACGCCTCATGGCGGTCTTCACCGGGTGCGGGGCGCGGATCATCGCCGAGGACCTGGGCGTCGTGCCCGACTTCGTGCGCCGCTCCCTGGCCCGGCTCGGAATCCCCGGCTACAAGGTCTTGCGGTGGGAGCGCGCATGGAACACGCCCGGCCATCCGTTCCACGATCCGAACCGATACCCGGCACTTTCAGTGGCTACGACCGGCACGCACGACACCGACCCAATCGCCACGTGGTGGGACACGGCAGGTGCGGACGAGCGCCTCGCATTCGCCCGCCTGCCCCAGATTGCGCCCGTGCTGAACGGCCGGCCGGAAGCCGCACCGTTCACGCCCGCACTCCGCGATGCGATTCTACGCGCGCTCTACGGCTCGGCGTCCGACCTGCTGCTGATCCCGTTCCCGGACGTGTTCGGGTGGACCGACCGTATCAACACGCCCGCGACGGTGACGGACGACAACTGGACGTGGCGGCTGCCCTGGCCAGTAGACACGCTGGCGAACCAGCCGGAAGCCAGCGAGCGCGCGGCGGTGCTGCGGGAATGGGCTATGGCGACTGGGAGGACGGGGGACGCGGCAATGCACAATGCAAAATGAAAAATGCACAATGCAAAATGCAAAATGTTTTCTGCTTGCTTGAACAACGATCAAGTCGTCTCCCATTTACACATCACTACTGACACCTCTGGCTTCCGCCAGATTCAGCCGAACCTGAACGTGATGTGTTCGCCGTTATCCGTGTCCACGTGATGACCCGTGGCGATTTCGAGTGGTCGGTGCCGGGTCCAGACTTCTACCCGGGCTGGCGGGACCATGCGGCCAGGGTAAGGGTCAGGGGATGAGATGTGCTAGCCGGTTTCGGTGAGATCCTGGGGCGGCAAAATCTCTCCGGGGGCGCGTACGCCACCCTCTCCCAGGTGCCACTCCCCGTGGGCGCGGCAGCGATAGATGGCTACGCTGCCGTCACTCGTGGTGAAAAGGAATTCCATGCGTTGCGGGCACTTTGGGCAGTTCAGCTGAAGCGGCATGGCGGCTCCATCGCCAGATATAGCCCCATTTCAGCAAAACACGCCGGTCTCCGACAATCAGGGAGATCCCCGTGCTGGCCCCGGGGATCGCAAGTACGGCCTAGGGAGTTTCCCTCAAGCCCGGGGTTTGGCAACTCAGGCGTTCGACTTGCGGCGCCGTCGCCGCTTCAGTGGCGGTGGGGATGACGGCAGCGCCGCCACCCGCCGTCACTGACTGGTAGTAACCACTCTCTCCCGCGTCCCCCGAGGTTTCGGGAGCGGCTTGCGGGGCAGCATCGAGTCGCGGTTGGCCGCGAGGTACACGAACGTGGCCACGATGACGGCGTTCTTCATCACGTCGGCCGGTTGCAGCCGTTCGTAGGTGTCCATGTTCGAGTGGTGGGTGCGCGTGTCGTACTCCACGGGATCCTGGATGAACTGGAAGCCGGGCAGCCCCACGGCATCGAATGAGAGGTGATCGGTGCCGTCCGTGTTCTGCATTGAGAGCGTCGTCATTCCGAGGTTGGCGAACGGTTGCATCCAGGCGCTGAAGATGGGGGCGACGGCCTCATTGCCCTGCAGATACACGCCACGGATGGCGCCGGTTCCGTTGTCCACGTTGAAGTAGCCCGCAAGCCTGGCGTGCTCGGGCTTGAGCGCCATCGTATCGCGGTCGCCGAACCTGTCCTTCACATACGCCCGCGAGCCGAGCAGCCCCTGCTCCTCGCCGCTCCAGAGCGCCAGGCGCACCGTGCGCCGCATCTGGAGACCGGAGGCCTTCAGAATCCGCATCGCCTCGAGGATGATCGCGGAGCCGACCCCATTGTCGGTGGCGCCCGTGGCCCCGTGCCACGAATCGAAGTGGGCGCCGAGCATCACGATCTCGTCGACCTTGTCGGTGCCCGGCAGTTCAGCGAGGATGTTGAATCCCGGCTGATCGTCCAGGAGCGTGTTCCGGACATCGAGCGCTACCGTGACGGGCACCTTCTTGTCGAGCGTGCGAGCGAGTCTGCCGTAATGCTCCACCGCAATCACGATCTGTGGCGGCACGCTCGCAGGGAACGTCCTCGCGTACGGACCCGTCGGCGGCGTGGAGCTGTAGGCGCCGCCCTGCTGCACGAAGAGCGTCCCACCGTCGCCCCGCCCTGGCTCGAACGTGGCGAGCACGCCTTCGTTCACCAGGAACTCCATTCGCTTGCGTGAGAACTGGAATGGCGGCGGATCCGAGCGGCGGCGCGCGGCAGCGGTGGCGGGCTCGAGCTGCTCGATCTCCTCCAGATCCTTCTCCGTGTAGCGTTTGGCCTGCGCCTCGAACAGCGGCTTCACCTCGCGGGTGGGCATGGGCATCACGATCTTGCCCTTCAGCTTGCCCCTCCACGTGTCGAAATCCTTCTCCGACTCCATGGGCGCGAAGATCACGTCGGCGGTGATAGGGCCCGCGAGGCCCGGCGTCCACGCCTTCGGGATGCCGATGATCGGCCAGGGCGTTGGCGTCAGGACCTGCGCGTTGAAGCGCTCGTTCACCCATCCGCGCCCGAAGGTGCCCCACTTCTCGACGCGGGGATTCGACGCGCCCCACTCGCGAAGCTTCCCCACGGCCCAGTCCGCCGCCTGCTTGATATTCGGTGAGCCGGTCAGACGGGGACCGTAGACGTCGGTCAGGTAGCTGACGGTCTCCATCACCTGCGAGCGCTGGAACCCTTCGTCCTTGATCGTGTAGATGGCGTTGTAGTCGATGGGCTCGCTCGAGGCGTGCGGCTGCGCCACCGCAGGATGCATCACGAGCAGACAGACGATGGGCAGCGCCACCAGGGCACGACGACAAGTTCTCACGGCGTAACCTCCACGATCGACGAAGAACGGGCTCGGGCGCAATCGATCAGGTTATCACGCCGCTGGAAGCCGCTTCATGCCCCATCGCACGTCACGCCGCGGCGACAGCCTCCGGGCGCCACACGGCCAGGGCCGCTGCTGACGCTTTCGTCATCGCAGCGACGAATCCGTCAGCGGCCTGCGATGGGGTGCCGCCCTGTGAAATGCCGGATACGCACGAAGTTGGCGTGTTTGGGCCGGTCTCACCTCCGGCGGGCCCGGGCACGGCGGTTGCCCTGCAGCGCTCATGCCCGCCACGGGGTGCAGGCACCCCGCGCGCGCCGCACACTGCGCTGAAGGAAACCATGCAACCCGCATCCGTCGCGCCCTTTACGGCTCCCCGCGCGCTCTCTGATCCGCTCGGCACGCGCCTCGTCATCAGCGACCGCCCCGGCGAGCGCCTCGAGCAGCTGCGCTTTGCCCCGGAGCTGTTATCCGCCGGGTTCGAGGCGGCACTGCGCGAGCAGGTTGCACGTGTCGCGCAGTTCCGCCATCCATGCTACGCACGGGTGCGGCGCCTCGATCGCCTCGAGGGCGGCACGGCGCTCGCCCTCGTGTCGGAGCACCCGCGAGGCGCGCGCCTGTCGGACGTGCTCGCGGTTGCCGAGCGCGACGGCCTCGAGCTCGATATCAACGCGGCGCTCTGTGTCGTCCGCCAGCTCGTGCCAGCCGTTGCCGCGCTGCACCAGGCATCGCACGGTGCCGCGCACGGGGCGATCTCGCCCGACCGCATCCTCATTACACCTCATGCGCGAATCGTCATCACCGAGCACGTGGTTGGCCCGGCGATTGAGCACCTGGGCCTTTCGCGGAGCAAGCTGTGGCGCGATCTCCGCATCATGGCGCCTGCATCGCTGTCGGGCACCGTCCGCCTCGACGCTCGCGCGGACCTCGCCCAGATGGGTGCGGTGTCTCTCGCCTTGATCCTGGGGCGCCTCCTCCGCCCGGACGAACTCGACACGTTGCCAGAGCTGCTGGCCTCCGCCCGCGAGACGACCGTGCTCGGGCGGAAGGATCTCGTGGCTGCGCCGCTTCGGCGCTGGCTGCTCCGCGCGCTGCAGCTGGATCGGCGGGGTTCATTCGAGTCGACAGCCGACGCGCAGACTGGACTCGATGACGTGCTGTCGGAAGAAGGCGGATACGTTGCCGCGCCGATCGCGCTCGAATCCTTCCTGGTGCGCTATCACGAGCACGCCTCGAAGCCTCCGCATTCCGCCGACGCGGCTCAGAGTCAAGCCGCACCGATCGCCGCGAACGCTCCTCCGCCGGCTGGACGCGCCGTGTATCGCAATCTCCCTCCATCGGCGCCACCGCTGGACACGGTTGCCATTGGCGCGCCTGGTGAACAGCCCGCTTCTGGTCCGGTGCTCGCGCCGATGTCGGCCGAAGTGGTCCCGCCATCCGACGGAAGCGCTCCGGACCTCGCCGAGGAGCCGGACGCGTTGACTGCGAACGAGCGGGCGGAGATGAAGGGCTTTCTGGAGGGCATCAACGGCACGCGCATGCTGCCCCCCGGTGACCTTCCCCTCCCATTAAAGGACGCGTCGACTGCCGCGGCCGGGCCGCTGCGCGAGTCGTACGCGCCAGCGCAGCCGTTCGCACCCGTGCCGCCAAGACGCATGACGCGCGAGCGCCTGGCGCTCGTGTTGTGCGCCCTCGTCGCAATCGCGGAGGCGGCGTACATCTGGACGTCGAAGCCGTCGAATGCACCTGTGGCCGCGGAAGGCGTCGTGACGATCGAGTCGCGCCCGGCGGGCGCCACCGTCGTGATCGACGACCGCGAGCGCGGCGTGACGCCGCTCTCGTTGAGCCTTGCACCGGGTCCGCACGTCCTGGCGCTCAGCACGCCGACCACCTCGCGGGCGGTGCCGCTCACCGTGCGGGCGGGAACCACGCACGCGCAGTATGTGGAGCTTGCACCGACGGTCACGACCGGCGCGATCGACGTGCAGGTCGGGACGCCCGGCGCGCGGGTCACGCTGGACGGACAACCGCGCGGAACCGCGCCGGTCACGATTCCAGATGTTCCTGAAGGAGACCACGAGCTGGTGATCGAAGGGGGTGGCGGCCTCATTCGCCAGCGCGTGATGGTGCAGGCGGGTCTGACCACGTCGGTCCGTCCGACGCTTGTGGAAACGGCCACCGCTCCGCCGGCCGAGAGCGGCTGGGTGACGATCGCGGTGCCCTTCGAAATGCAGGTGCTCGAGGGGGGACGCCAGCTCGGGACGACAGCGATGAGGCGCCTGCCGTTCGGGACGGGCCGGCACACACTCGATATCGTGAGCGGGCCCCTGGCGTTCCGCACGTCGGTGACGGTCGACGTAGTGGCAGGAAGGGAAACGCGCGTGCCGGTGCAACTGCCCAACGGGACGGTTGCCATCAATGCCATCCCCTGGGCCGAGGTCTGGATTGATGGCAAGAAGGCAGGCGAGACGCCGATCGGCAGCATGTCCCTGCCGCTCGGACCTCACGAGCTCGTCTTCAGGCACCCGGATTTCCCGGAGCACCGCCACGCCGTCAGCGTCACTGCGGGCGGGCCAACGCGCGTCAGCGTGGAGATGAAGCCGTGAGATTCGAAGGCGCATGGTGGACAGTTCCTGCGCTGGCGATCTTGCTGGCCTGTCCGTCTGCGGCCCGCGCAGACGATGCATTGGAGGCGGCGCGACGGCTTTACGCGGCTGCCGCCTACGAAGACGCGTTGAAGACGCTGGAGCGCCTGCGGCCTGCCGCCGCGGACACAGCCGCCACAGTCGCCGTCGAGCAGCAGCGGCTGCTGTGCCTGGTTGCCCTCGGACGGCCCGTGGATGCGGAGGGCGCAATGACCGCCATCGTGCAGGCGGATCCCCTTTACGTGCCGGATGCGTCAACAGCACCGCCCCGCGTGCGCGCTGCGTTCAAGGACGTGAGGGCCCGGCTCCTGCCGGCGATTGCCAAAGCCCAGTACGAGCAGGCGCGGCAGGCGTTCGAAGGTGCAGACTACGCGAACGCAAGCGCGGGATTCGCACGCGTGCTCTCGATTGTGGAGCGATCCGAAGGGCCGGGCGCAGACGCGGTGTTGCGGGATGTCGCCGTGCTGGCCGCCGGCTTCAAGACGCTAAGCGACAAGGCGGGTGCGGCGCCGCCTCCGGCTCCTGCGGCCGCGCCCCCGGTGGAGGCCGCGGCGGCAGCACCAGTGCCGCCCCGCATCTATGACGCGACGTACCCGGGGTTGGCCGTCCCCACGATCGTGCGGCAGGACGTGCCGCAGTGGCCTCGGAGCCTTGGTCCTCCGCCAAATCGGGATGCGGTGCTCGCGATCGTGATCAATGAGAAGGGCCTCGTCGAATCCGCACGCATGACACGCGTGGTGCACCGGACGTACGACCAGCTGCTCCTGAACGCGGTGAGCTCATGGGCGTATGTCCCCGCGCAGCTGGCAGGCGAGCCCGTGAAGTTCAGGAAGGTGATGAAGCTCAGCTTCCGGTGAGGGGGCGACATCCCTCGGTCTCTGCAGGGCTGAAGCCCTGCCCCACCTACGCGTCCCGGCGTAATCTCACGTTCCCGATTGATCGCTCGCGCGTCCGGGCCGCGCCTCGTCCAGCCGCGCGAGCGCGGCGTCACGCACCGCGCTGAAGGCCTTGACGTGCTCCGACGGGATCGGCTCACCGGGCGGCATTCGACGGTGCTCGAGCAGGGGATTGATGAAGGTGCCGTTCCTCGCCAGCCGGTAATCGAGGTGCGGTCCCGTGGCGAGCCCCGTCGCGCCGACGCGGCCAATCATCTGGCCCTGGGCGACGTGGGCGCCTGTCCGCACACCGCGCGTGATGGCCGACAGGTGGAGGTACGAGCTTTGTAGCCGCTCGCGTGCCGGATGCTCACCATGTTGCCGGCTCCGCCGCGCCGGCCCGCACCCGTCACCACACCGCTCGCGACCGCCACTACCGGCGCCCCTGCTGGCGCACGGTAGTCGACGCCCAGGTGGGCCCGCATGCGGTGCAGCACGGGATGGAACCGTGCGAGCGAGAACCGTGAGGTCACCTGCGGCTCGAAGCGCAAGGGCGAGCGCAGGAAGAATCGCTTGAGCGACTTTCCCTCTGCGTCGTAATAGCCGGCCGCGGCGCCCGGCGGCGCATATCGGATGGCCACGAGCCGGCGCCCGCCATTCCGAAGCTCCGCGGCCTGCACGGCTCCATAGCGCGCGAACCGGCCCTCCCGGTACACCTTATCCACCACGAGACGGAAGCCGTCGCCGCGCTGCAGATCGCTGTTGAAGTCGACCTCCCCGCCGAAGATGCCCGCCAGGCCCACCGCCAGCTCCGGCGTCTCGCCTTCCGACGCCATCGCGGCAAACAGCGACGAGTTGCTCCCGTCGATGGTCCCCGACGACCGTCGTCGCCGTGTGTCGCACGTCATAGGAAATCACGGAGGCGTCGAAGGTGTGCGGCGCGTCCGCACGCGCGCTGACCCGGAGAAACCGCTCGGCGTCGACCTCGTATTCCAGGTGCCGCACGCATCCGTCGAGCGTGCGCTCGAACCGCCAGGGCTGGCCCGCCCGCAGCGTCCGCAGGTCGAACACCCGTGTGACTGCCGCGACGACGCCGGTGACGTCGGCGGTGTGCAGGTTGTGCGGGGCGAGCATCCCCGCAAGCGTCGCGCTCGCCGGCACACGCCCGGGGACCATCTCACTGTCGGCGGCAAGTTCCAGGTCCTCGCCACCATCGGTGCTGGCGGCGTCGGGGTCGCGGGGATGGCAACCTGCGAGGGTCACAGCGATGCAGAGCGCGAGCGCGAGGCGGGTCAGCGGCACAGGCATGCGGAAGAAGCGTCAGCGTACGTGCCGCCCATCGGGCGTGTCAACGGATGAAGAGAGGCGCAGGTGGAGACGCGCAAAAGCAGCCCTGAAGGGCTGCCCCACATGCTCGGGGAGTGTGCCGCGCACAGCAGCCCTGAAGGGCTGCCCCACATGCTCGGGAAGTGGGGCAGGGCTTCAGCCCTGCAGACGCCAGGCACGCAGCACCGGGCGCTGACGCCCCGGCCCTGTCCTGCCTATAATTGTGGGTTCATGGCTGCTCTCCACCCGTTCCACGCCCTCCGTCCAACGCCTGAACGGGCCGCGGCCGTCGCTGCCGTCCCTTACGACGTGGTCAACACCAACGAGGCGCGCGAGCTGGCTGACGGTAACCCGCTGAGCTTTCTGCACGTCTCTCGTGCCGAGATCGATCTGCCGCCGGACACCGACCCCTACGCAGACGCGGTGTATGCGGCGGCGGCGCGCAATTTCCAGCGGTTACGCGAGGCGGCGCCACTCGTCCTGGACGACGCACCGGGCCTGTACCTGTACAAGCTGCGCATGGGCAGGCACGAGCAGACGGGCGTCGCCGGGTGCTTCTCTGTCGACGAGTACGAGCGCGACATCATCCGCAAGCACGAGCGGACGCGGAAGGACAAGGAAGACGACCGCACCCGGCACATCGTCGATCTGCGCGCGCAGACCGGGCCCGTCTTCCTGACGTATCCCACCTCCCTCGCCGTCGACGCCGTCGCGGCGCGGGTGGCTGACGGCCCACCGCTGTTCGATTTCACGGCGCCAGATGGCGTGCAGCACACCGTGTGGCACGTGCCGGAGAGCGAGGGAATGGCGCTTGTCGTCGCCTTCGCGGCGATTCCCCTGCTCTACATCGCCGACGGCCATCACCGGGCCGCAAGCGCGATGCGTGCGCGCCAGGTGTTGCGGGGGAAGGCGTCTGGCGAGTCGCCCGCCGAAGCCAACACGTTCCTCGGCGTGGCGTTCCCGAGCGACCAGGCGCAAATCCTGCCGTATCACCGCGTCGTGAAGGACCTGGCCGGACACTCGCCGGCATCGCTGCTGGAGGCGCTGCGCGGGCGGATGGACGTCCGCGCCGGAAACGACACGCCCGAAGGTCCCGGAGAGGTCGCGATGTACCTCGCCGGCAAGTGGCATGCGTTGACGCTGGCGCCTCCGTCACCTGGCGCCGCGCCGGCTGATCGCCTCGATGTTGCGCGGCTTCACGAGCAGGTGCTCGCGCCCCTGCTGCAGGTCGGCGACGTGCGCGTGGACAAGCGGATCGACTTCGTGGGGGGGATCCGCGGTCCGGGTGCTCTCGCCCGGCTCGTGGACGAGGGCCGCGCGGCCGTTGCCTTCGCCATGCACCCGGTAAGCATCGGCGACTTGATGGCCATTGCGGACGCGGGCGGCATCATGCCGCCGAAATCCACCTGGTTCGAGCCGAAGCTGCGGGACGGACTGCTCAGCCATGTGATTTGACGCGGAGGCGGCACGGCCGGCGGCTGGCGGCTGGCGGCTGGAGGCTGGCGTCCGGAGGCCGGAGCCTGGAGCCTGGAGCCGCCCGCAGGCTGTAGTCTGTAGCCCGTAGCCCAAGAGCGTCAGTTCCGAATGAAAGTCCTCGTCGCCGACCAATTCGAACGGAGCGGTCTCGACGGCCTGCGTGCCGCCGGGTGCGACGTCGTCCACGACGCCGCCCTGAAAGACGATGCCCTGACGGCGGCGCTGGCCGACACCAGGGCACAGGTGCTCATCGTGCGATCGACCAAGGTCACCGCGGCGATGATGGACGCTGGGCAGCTGTCCCTCATCGTCCGGGCGGGCGCCGGCTACAACACGATCGACGTCGCCCACGCGTCGACGCGCGGCATCTACGTCTCGAACTGCCCTGGAAAGAATGCCATTGCGGTGGCGGAGCTCGCGTTCGCGCTCATTCTGGCCATCGATCGACGCATTCCCGACAACGTCGCGGCGCTGCGTGCGGGTACGTGGAACAAGAAGGAGTTCTCTACCGCGGCCGGCGTGTTCGGGAAGACCCTCGGCCTCCTGGGCTTCGGCAGCATCGGGCAGGAGCTCGCACGCCGCGCCCAGGCGTTCGGGCTGAACCTTCGGATCTGGTCGCGCCGCTTCGAGCACGAGCCGCCACCGGATCTGACGGCGATGGGGCTGGACCTCTCGAGCCGAACGTCAGCTGTGACGATCGCGCGCTCGCCCGAGGAAGTCGCCGACGGAGCGGACATCCTCAGCGTGCACGTGTCGCTCGCGCCCGAGACGAAGGGGATGGTCACCGCCGACATCCTGCGCCGCTTGAAGACGGGCGCGATTTTCATCAACACGGCGCGCGCCGAGGTGGTGGACTACGACGCACTCGAAGCTGCCGTCCGCGAGCGCGGCCTGCGCGTCGGACTCGACGTCTTCAGGAATGAACCGGCGACGGGGACGGGATCCTACCGCGACCCGCTGGTGCAGGCGCCAGCAGTCTACGGCACCCATCATATCGGTGCCTCCACCGAGCAGGCGCAGGAGGCCATCGCCGCGGAGACTGTTCGCATCGTGCGCTCTTTCAAGGAGACCGGTCAGGTTCCGAACGTGGTGAACCTCGCGCGGCGCACCCCCGCGACGCACCGGCTCGTGGTGCGGCATCACAACCGCCGCGGCGTGCTCGCACACGTCTTCGACCACCTGCGGGCCGCGCAGATCAACGTGCAGGAGACGCAGAACATCATCTTCGAGGGCGCCCATGCCGCGGTCGCCAGGATCGACCTCGATGGCCCGCCATCTGATGAGGTTGTGACGCAGATCGAATCGGGCAACGACGACATCATCAGCGTGCAGGTGGTGACAATCTGACGACATGCCAATGCACGATGCAGAATGCACAATGCGGAACCGAGCGTCGACGGCTCGATCGGACTCTGGCTGCCGGAGCGGGCCGCTTCGCAGCGAGGGGCAATGTCCTGCCGCGTACCCGCGAAAAACTACGACTCAGAGCTGACAACTGATAACTGAGCCCGCTTCATACCGAGGTCACCAAGATGCCTACCGTCACGCGTATTCTGAACTTCTCTTCCGGTCCCGCGGTGCTGCCGGTTCCGGTGCTCGAGCAGGTGCAGCGCGACCTGCTCGCCCTCCCCGGCGTGGGCATGTCGGTGATGGAGATCAGCCACCGCTCCTCCACGTTCGAGGGCATCCTTCAGAAGGCGGAGAGCGACATCCGCGCCCTGGCGAATGTCCCGGCCCATTACAAGGTCCTCTTTCTCCAGGGGGGCGCCACGCTGCAGTTCTCCATGGTGCCGCTCAACCTGCTCACCGAGGGCAGCACGGCCGACTACCTGATGACCGGGACATGGGCCGACAAGGCCGCGAAGGAGGCGCGCCGGGTCGGAACGGTGAACGAGACCGGCTCGATGAAGGCCGACAACTACAACCGGATTCCGGAACCTGGCGAGTACACCCTCACCCCAGGCGGCGCCTACGTTCACATGACGTCGAACAACACGATCGAAGGCACGCAGTGGAAGACCCTGCCGATGGCCGGCGACTCACCGCTCGTCAGCGATGCCTCGTCGGATATCTTCAGCGGTCCGATCGACGTGGCGAAGTACGGCCTCATCTACGCCGGCGCGCAGAAGAACCTCGGGCCTTCCGGCGTGACCCTCGTCATCATCCGTGAAGACCTGCTCGCACGATCGAGCAAGTCGCTGCACACGATGCTGAACTACGCCGTCCATGCGGAGAACGGCTCCTTGTACAACACGCCCCCGGCATTTGGCATCTACGTGCTCGGTTTGGTAGTGGACTGGCTGCGCGCGCAGGGCGGGCTCGAGGCGATGGCGGCAATCAATAACCGCAAAGCCGGCAAGCTGTACGCGGAACTCGATCGGACGGGGTTCTGGAGACCCACTGCCCGGAAGGACAGCCGCAGCCTGATGAACGTGACCTTCCGGCTCGCCAACGAGGAACTCGAGAAGGCGTTCGTCAAGGAATCGACCGCCGCGGGGCTGGATGGTCTGAAGGGGCACCGCTCCGTCGGCGGCATGCGCGCGTCCATCTACAACGCGTTTCCCGAGAGCGGCGTTGATACGCTCGTCGAGTTCATGCGCGAGTTCGAGCGCCGCAACGGCTAGTCGTCTGCGACCGATTCAGCCGTCAGGCCACTAGCGCCGGTGCCGTGCGGGGTATTCACATGAAACTCGATCCGCGGGTCGTCGCGATTGCCAAACAGTTCGAACCCGGGCTGCCGCTCGCCAACTGGACCGACGATAACCGGCGTGCGTGGGTGATGCAGGTTATCGAGCAGGTCGTGTTCCGATTTCCGGATGGAGGGTGGGGCGCAAAACGGTCCGGCCCGCGTCGGCCGCTGTCCAGAGATGCCATCGCGCTCAAACGCGACGGGCACGTGTGGGCGTTCGGTCTCGTGAGCGGCAGCACGAGGCGCGTGAAGAACAACGTGGAAGGTGTTCTGATCGATGATCAGGTGTTCGTCCCGGTCGCAGGAAAGGACCACCTCGGGATGCCCACACCCGGTGCAGGTGCGGACGACGCGCCGCCGTCTGCGCGCGACGGCGATGAGCCGAGCCCCACTGATGACGCGGCGGTGGTCGAGTCGCTGCGCGACATCGCGGCCACCCTCGCCGACCTGACCGCGCGCCTGGCGCGTCTCGAGGAGGCATCGAGCGCCAGCCGGTCGGATCTGGACACGCTCAAGAGGACCGTTGAGCAGATTGCCGCGGCCGTCTCCCCGGGGACGACAGCAACCAGAGGGCGGGTGCCAGGCACGTATGGCCTGTCTCCGCTGAAATCGGTAGCGCATGCATGCGGGCAGCCCTTCAGGGCTGCTCGGGATCATGGCAGGGCTGAAGCCCTGCCCCACACCCGTCACGCACCCCACCGGGACACGGTGCTACTGCGGTCGATCCGTGTACCGCCGCCGCCGCCCGCGGCGCCGGCGCCTCGGCGGCGCCAGGTCCAGCGGTCCGCCCGCGGGCACTCCCTCCACGGGACCGGCAGCCTCGAGGAATCCGCGCCAGTGCTCGACGATTTCGGGCGCGCGGCCGTGAATCTCGAGCCACGTGAGCGCCTCGGCAAAGGGCCCGCGCTGCATCAGCGCGCGCTTCGCCCGCGGGCTGCTCTGGATGTCGGCGAGGCGCCGCTGCAGCCCGAGCACCTGCCGAAGCCGCTCCACGTCGCGCCGCGGCACCGGCAGCATCCCGAGCGTCGCATTCGGATCGCGCCAGTCATCCCGCTCGCGCCGCCTTCGATCGCGCGGGTCGTCGTCGGCCTGCGCGGTTGCGAGGCGTACCTCGCCGCGCTCGGCGAGGAACGGCCGGCGGCCCGTGAAGCCGCGCGGCACGAGCAGCGTGCCGAGCAGCACGGCGTTGGTCATCGACTCGGGCACCGTCTCGAAGCGGTGCCGATACCGATCGAGCGCCGCAAGCGACTCCCACAACGCGTCGCCCTGGATCGCTTCGAGCTCCGGCGCAATCCAGTGCAGCAGCCCGATGTCGGCCAGCTCACGAAAGGCGCGCTCGGCCGCGCCGGAACGAAGGATCTTGTAGAACTCCTCGACCAGCCGCGCCGCCGCACTGCGGGCGATCTCCGGAGCGTTGCGGCGAATCGCATCGACCACCGGAGGATCCACCGTGAACTCGAGCCGGGCGGCAAGGACGATCGCGCGCAGCATCCGTACCGGATCTTCGCGGAACCGCACGTCCGGGTCGCCGATGCAGCGGATGACCCGTGCGTGCAGGTCGTCGATGCCGCCGACGTAGTCGATGACGGAGAAGGTCGCGATGTCGTAGAAGAGCGCGTTGACGGTGAAGTCCCGGCGGAAGGCGTCCTCTTCTGGCGTGCCAAACGTGTTGTCGCGGTGGATGAGGTGATCGCGATCAGCCCCTGCCCCCGCCCGCCGCTTCGGGGCGGATGGCGTCACGTCGGCCACTGCCTGTTCACCGGACGCGTCGGGCCCCGTTTCGTCCAGGGCACGCCGCTCCTCGAGCAGCCGGGCGTCTTCCGCCATCGCGTCGAGCTCCGCCTCGGTTACCAGACGGCGGAACGTCGCCACCTCGATCGTTTTCTGCCCGAATTTGACGTGCGCGAGTCGAAAGCGGCGGCCGATGATCCAGCAGTTGCGGAACAGGCGCTTGACCTCGTATGGATGCGCCGACGTCCCGATGTCAAAATCCTTGGGACGACACCCCAGGAGAAGGTCGCGGACGCTGCCGCCCACGAGGTATGCCAGATGGTCGAATTGCCGGAGCCGATTGAGGACCTTGAGAGCGTCCGGATCGATGTCCTTGCGCGAAAGGGTGTGCTGCGCGCGTGGGATGATCCGGGGCGTTACCATTCCCGCGAATTGTAGCAAACAGCGCTGATCGGGCCACAAGCGGCTGAAACGCTTGGACTTAGCGGCAGCTGCCCGCTGTGGTAGCATCGCCTCATGCGCCCGATCGCGTTCGTCCTCGCGCTCGCGGCCAGCCTGAACGCCGCTGCCGCGTTCGCGGCGGCGCCCGACCGCAGTGCGCTCGATCGCGCCCGCCGCGCCTACAACGCGGGCCGCTACGACGCCGCAATTGGGGCAGCACGTCATGCCCTCGACATACCCGATCAGGTCGGACGCCGCCCGGCTCGTGATGGCGCGCGCGCTCCTCGAGCGGTTTCGCACATCGTCGCTGGCTGGAGACCTCGTCGAAGCGCACGATGCGCTGCGCGCCATCAGCCTCGCCTGCACTTCCCCAGACCGAGCGCTACGAGCTGATGGTCGGCTTCGGTCAGTGGCTGTTTCTCACCGGCCGCTTCGGCGCGGCCGCAGAGCTGTTTGATATCGCGCTCGGCTCCTCCGGCCGGACACCTGCGGGCAGCCGCGACCGGTTGCTCGATTGGTGGGCGAGCGCGCTGGACCGCCAGGTACAGGAGTCGGGCGCCGATGCATCCGAGCTCTACGGCCGCGTGCTCGAGCGGATGGAACTGGAAGCGCGGAGGGATCCCTCGTGTGCCGCGGCTGCCTACTGGATTGCGGCGGCGGCGCGGGGGCTGGGCCGGCTGGATCGCGCGTGGCAGGCAGCCATGGCCGCGTGGGTGCGGACAGGCCTGACGCTGGATCGCGCCGCGGCGCTGCGGTCCGATCTGGATCGGCTGGTGCTCACGGCCATCATCCCCGATCGCGCGCGTGGCATGGGCCCGGCCAGGAGCGGCAGACGCGAAGCCGCAGATACCATGATCACCGAATGGGAGCGCTTCAAAGCGGACTGGGAGCCCTCACCGCCCGCACCGTTGTCGCAGCAACAATGAGCGCGCCTCCTGCCAGCGGCCATGGTCCCGGCTGCTCTCCGTGTGCCAGCCACGCCCACACCGGGTTCAGCACCGGCTCCGCCAGCAGCAGAAGCGAGGCTTCGAGCGCGGTCACATGGCGCACGCCGGCCGACAGGCACAGGTACGCCAGCCCGATCTGGAATACGCCCAGCCAGACCAGCACCACCCAGTCGAACGTGACCGCCCCGGTGATTGGCAACCCCCACGGCAGGCATATCACCGCCGCGACGATGTTCCCTGACAGCACCGTGTTCAGCGTCGCGCGCGGGTCCGCGCGCGCCACCGCGCGCAGCCCCATCATGGTCAGCGCGTAGGTCACACCGCTCGCGGCGGCCGCGACGTTACCGGCGGATGGGTTCGGCGCGCTCGCAACCGGGGCGCCACCGCCGACGAAGAACGCAGCCATGCCGGCGCCCACCGCCAGCATGAACGGCACGTCGTCGCGCTTGATGTGCTCGCGCAGCAGCCACGGCGCTCCAAGAAGGATGTATAGCGGAGCGGCGGCCTGGAGGAAGATGGCGTTGGCGGCGGTCGTGAGCTTGTTGGCCGTCACGAACAGCACGAGCGTCATCGCGTACACGACGCCGACCAGCCAGTTGCGACGGCTCCAGTGCCGGCGCGCATCGGGCAGGAGGATCAAGAGCGCGATTGCGGCGATCAGCGACCGCAATCCGGCGACCTGCCACGCGGTGAGGGTCGTCCACTTGATCGCCGCGCCGCCGGTCGAGAAGAGAACGGCCGCCGACACCAGCAGCAGCCGCGCCTTCACGTGCACCGTCACGGGAGGCGTAGCGATCTGTGTCCGGGCGGAACCTCGCAATGTGACAAAGTTGCTATCCCTTCGCGTCCTTCCAGTTGTCGCCGATTCCCACATCGACGGTCAGCGGCACGGCGAGCACGGCGGCGCTCTCCATCTGCTCGCGGATCACGGCCGAGAGCTCGTCCGCGCGCTCGCGCGGCACGTCGAACAACAGCTCGTCGTGGACGGTCAGGATCATGCGTCCGGCCGGCCCCGATTGGCCGGAGAGTGCCGCGATCGCGGCGTGCACGTCGATCATTGCCCGCTTCAGGATGTCGGCCGCGGTGCCCTGAATGGGCATGTTGACCGTGACGCGCTCGGCCGCGGACCGCACCTGGCCGTTGCGGCTCGTCAGCTCCGGCACGAGCCGGCGCCGTCCGAAGAGCGTCGTGACCACTCCGGTTTCGCGGGCGGTCGCAATGGTGCCGTCGATGAACCCGCGCACGCGCGGGAACCCAGCGAAGTATGCGTCGATGAAGGCCTGCGCCGCCTGCTGGGTGACGCCGATGTCTTTGGCGAGCGTGAAGGCCGTCTTCCCATAGAGCAGCGCGTAATTGATGATCTTGGCGCGCCGCCGCAGCTCGTGGGGGCTGAGGCCTGACTCCGGTCCGAACACCTTCAGCGCCGTCTGGTCGTGGATGTCGTCGCCCCGTTGGAAGGCCGCGATGAGCGTCTCGTCCTGCGACAGGTGCGCGAGCACGCGCAGCTCGATCTGCGAATAGTCGGCCGAGATCAGCACGTGGCCCGCATCGGCCACGAATGCACGGCGGATCTCGCGCCCGAGCTCCGTGCGGATCGGGATGTTCTGCAGGTTTGGATCACTGCTGCTCAAGCGGCCCGTGGCGGCCACCGCCTGGTTGAAGCAGGTGTGCACGCGGCCGGTCTGCGGATGCACCATCTGCGGCAGCGCATCG
The DNA here is from genome assembly GCA_963763095.1 of Vicinamibacteria bacterium. Taxonomy (GTDB): domain Bacteria; phylum Acidobacteriota; class Vicinamibacteria; order Vicinamibacterales; family JAENWD01; genus CAVUCH01. The sequence continues at coordinate 64,169 of CAVXNR010000037.1, read as the reverse complement.
ATGTAGGTGCCCTTCAGCTTCTGCAGGGCGCGCCACTCGAGCACGAGGCGCGGGAGGTCGTGCGTCAGCGCCAGCTCCTCCAGCACCTCCACCGCCGTCGACACCGCGCGCGTTTTCCCCGTCCGCTTGAGGGCGGGCAGCTGCAGCTTGTCGAAGAGCACTTCGGCAAGCTGCTTCGGTGAGTTGATGTTGAACTCGAAGTTCGCGAGCTCGAAGATGCGCGTGCTGAGCAGATGCAGCTCGTGCTCGATGCGACTGGATTGCGCCGCCAGCGCCGCCCCGTCGAGGCGAACGCCGGTGCGCTCCATCTCGACGAGCACGGGCAACAGCGGCAGCTCCAGCGTCCGGTAGACCTCGTCGAGCCCGGCCTGTGTGAGTTTGGGCTGGAGCTCCGCTGCAAGCTGGAAGGCGAGGTCGGCACGCTCGCCGGCGTAGTTCAGCGTCGCCGCCATCGGCAGGGACGCCAGCCCCGCCGCCTTCGCGCCGCGCCCGCACACGTCTTCTTCCGTCAGCGCCTTGTACCCGAGGTGCTCGAGGGCCGTATCTTCCAGCGGGTGACCCGAGCGCGTGGCGTCGAGCAGGTAGCTGACCACCATCGAGTCGAATACCAGGCCTGACAGCGTGATGCCGTGCTGCGCGAGCACGACCGCATCGAACTTGGTATCGTGTCCGACTTTCGACACGGCCGGATCCTCGAGCACCGGCTTCAACGCGGCGAGGACCTCACGAGCGGAGAGCCCCTCTTCGCCGAGCAGTGAGCCCTGCTGCAGCGGCACGTACCACGCGCGGCGAGGACTGGTGGCGAACGCGAGGCCCACGATCGTGGCGAGCATCGCCGTGGGCCTGTCGGGCAGCACCCGCAGCGCAAACCGCCCGGCGCGACGCAGCTCCTCCACGAGCGCGGCGAGCCCTTCGGCCGTGGTCACCGCCTCGTACTGCTTCTCGATCGTCTCCGCCGTCGGGGCAAACTCCATCGTGAGCGAGCGGAACCCGAGGCGTGAGAAGAGCGCATAGCAGCGCTCGCGTGAGGAGCCGCGGAATCGGAACGCGTCGATCGTCGAACCCGCACGGCACGTCGCCGCGGAAGCGCAGCAGCTCCCGGCTTTGACGCGCATCGTCGGCGTGCGCCAGGAGCGCTTCGCGATACTTCTTCTGCGGCACCTCGCCGGCGTGTTCGAGCAGGGCATCGAGGGTGCCCCACGTGGCGATCAGGTCCTTCGCGCCCTTTTCACCAATCCCGGGCACACCCTTGATGTTGTCGACGGCATCGCCCATCAGCGCCAGGACATCGACCACCTGCTCGGGGCCAACGCCCCACTTCTCGCGCACCCCCGCCGCGTCGTACCAGGTGCCCTCATCCCGCGGGTTGAACACCCGGATGCGATCGTCGACGAGCTGGAAGAAGTCCTTGTCGCCGGTCACGATGGCGACGTCGTAGCCTTCCTGCACGGCGCAGCGCGCCAGCGTGGCGATCACATCGTCGGCCTCGAACCCGGCGGACGTGACGACCGGCACGCCGAGCGCCTCGCACGCTTCGTGGACCCACGGAATCTGCTCGGCGAGGTCACCAGGCATCGCGGTACGGTTCGCCTTGTAGTCGGTGACCATCTGGTCGCGGAAGGTCGGGCCGGGCAGATCGAACGACGCCGCGATGTAGGCCGGCTGGTGGTCCGTCAACAGCTTCCGCAGCATCGTCGTGAAGCCGTAGACCGCGTTGGTCGACTTCCCATCGGGGCCACTCAGCCCGCGTATCGCGTGGTACGCCCGGTACATCTGGGAGCTGCCGTCGATGAGGAACAGCGTGGCCTTGGAGGGCATCGTGTGGCGTTCGGAGGGTCAGTTCGCGAGGAAGGAATGAGTATATCATTCGATTTTCGCCCTCCGGCGAGGGCCCGACCGTTGAATCCTCATGCGTAGTCGGCTCGCGATACGACACTGGTTCGGAGGCCTGGCCCTTCTCGCCGTTGTCTTCGCGCTGGCTGGCTGCCGGGCCCTGGTGCCGCGGCAGTACCAGTACGAGGAAGAGCTGTACCTCGCCCTCGACGGGTCGGCGACCATGTACGTGAACGGCATCCATCCCCGCACTCGTGGCGCTGCGGGGGCTGGAGCTGGACCCGGATCCGCTGAAGCCCATCGATCGGCGGCGCGTGCGCGAGCTCTACGAGTCTCCGGTCACACACGTCACTCGTGTCAGCACGTCACGCCGCGCGGGTCGCCGGTTCGTGCACCTGCGCATCGACGTGCCGGACGTGCGGCGGCTTCCAGAGGCGCGTCCGTTCGCGTGGTCCACGTACGGCTTGCGTCGCACCGGCGACGAGTACATCTACAAGCAGGTACGTTGGCGCCGCGGCAGGGCATGACGTCGGCAACGCGGGCTGGCGCGGCTCGGAGATCGTGGCGTTCCGCATGCACCTGCCGAGCAAGATTCGCTACCACGATGCGCCGTCGAAGATGGTTGAGCGTGGCAACATCCTGGTGTGGGAGCAGCCGCTCGCGGATCGGCTCGCGGGCAAGCCGCTCTCAATCGAGGCGCGCATCGAGATCGAGTCCATCCTCTACCGCACGCTGTGGTTGTTCGGCGTGATGATCGTGGTTGTTGTCACCCTGTTTGCGGGCCTGCTCTGGTGGATCGTGCGCAAAGGCCGGACGCATCCGCCAGCGGCGGCCGCCTGACCGGGCACGAGGTGTGTCTCACATGAGTCCGAGCGTGTTCTCTGCGAAACCTAGCGTGCTGCGCTGCTCGCGGTGCGGCAAGTTCGTCGACTGGGCCGAGGCGCGTCTGCAGATTGTCTGCGGCTGCCGCCCGCACCTCGACCTCCCGCCGGTGCTCACGCGAGAGGCGTCGCCGGAAGACCAGGCGGTGGCGCTCGAGCTGTTCTGCCGCGACTTCGGCCGCACCAGCATCGCGAGCTTCGGCGATGTCATCCCCCTCAGCGAGACTTCGACCATCGTGGCCGAAATGGAGGGCGACATCTCGGGCGCGCTCGCGTGGAAGCGGCGCGACGATGCGCTGCAGATCGTGGCGCTCGCAACCGATCCGATGTGGCAGCGATCCGGCGTGGGCGCGTACCTCCTGGCCGAGGCCGAGCTCGTGGCGCGGCGCACCGGCGCGCGACGCGTCGTGCTCGCGACAACCAACGACAACCTGCCGGCGCTTTATTTCTACCAGCGCCGCGGGTACCGCATCACGGAGGTCGTGCGTGACGCCTGGCGCGACAACGCCGAGCTCACGCTAGGGGTGGGGTTCGCGGATATCCCGGTGCGGGATGAGCTGAGGCTGGAGAAAACACTCTGAGCCGCGGGCTCCGGGTGCCCGTGTTGCGCCACCCGGAGCCACGCCTTCCGTGCAACTACCCGATCTTCTCGAGCTGCTCCTGCACTTCAGCGTCGGTCTTCAGCTCGTTCTTCACGGAAAACGCGCCGAACGTCGTTGCGAGCGATCGCGCCAGCATCCGCTCCACGTTGCTGTTGACGACGCCGGTCAACGTCACCCGCCCCTGCTCGACGACGATGTGGATCGGCGGGTTCGCCATGGCGGCGTACTGCCAGAAGTTCGAGTGGCCGTAGATGGCGCGCGCGATCCGGTACCTGAGGTCGTCGTCGAACGGCGAGACCGGCAGGACGCCGATCTGGTTGTTCACGGTGTGCACGCCCTCGACCCGCGACACCCGCGCCGAGAGGTCGTCCTTCTTGAATGGCGCCGTGACCTTGCCAGTCAGCGTCACCACCCCATTGTCGACCGAGGCTGCTCACGTCGTCGAAGATCGTGAACCGCGTGTACTTCTGCACCTCGCTGGCCACATCGTTCAGGACCTGCAGGTTCTTGCGCTCTTGGGTCTGGCCAGACGCGGGTGCGACGAAAACCGCGAGAGCCAGCGCTGCGAGCATCAACTGCTTCAACATCTTCTTTCCTCCTGCCGGCATCGTGCCGGCTGCGCTGACGGAGGCTTTAGGGGCAAGGGGTGTACCAGCCGCGCTGGACATGTAACCGGCGTTTTTCGCAGGAACTCCGATCGTCCGCAGCGCCGCGGTTGACCTGCGGACAGGACGATGCCGCCGCGCGCCGAGGACAGAAGACGGGGAGATCGCCGACGCCCGACGCAGTCGGGCCGCCACACGGGGCGCTAGTCCCCTGGAAACGTGATGGCTTGCATAAGCCCCGGAGCGCGGCGCCCGACTGGCAAGGCGCGAAGAGCGAGCATATTGGGCATATGTGAGCGATAAGCAACGCCGCCAGACGGGATGCCCCGCCCGGGGCTTATGTGAGCCATCACGCTTCCAGGGGACTAGCTGACGACGCGGTATGATCCCGCCCGCGTGTCCCCCTTCTTCTACGCGGTCGGCCTCAGCCTGATCGGCAGCTTCGGCGGGCTGCTGCTGGCGTCCGCGTTGTTGCTGTTCCCGGACGGCTTCCGCGCGAAGATCGTGCCGTGGCTGGTGAGCTACGCCGTGGGCACGCTGCTCGGCGTGGCGCTGCTCGCGTTGTTGCCGGAGGCGCTGCAGGTCATGCCGGCCACGGCGTGTCTTCGAGTCGCTGCTCGGCGGCATCCTGCTGTTCTTCGTGCTCGAGAAGCTGGTGCTGTGGCGGCATTGCCACACGAACGACTGCGAGGTGCACGGCAGCGCCGCGTCGCTCGTGCTCGTCGGCGACGCGTTCCATAATTTCGTTGACGGCGCGATCATCGGGGCCGCCGTGCTCACGTCCGTGCCGCTCGGCGTCAGCACCGCCATCGCCGTCGCCACGCACGAAGTACCGCAGGAGGTCGGCGACTTCGCTGTCCTGCTGCACGCAGGCTACAGCCGCAGGCGCGCGCTGCTGCTGAACGTGCTGTCCGGGGTCGCGGCCCTGGTCGGCGCCTCGCTCGCCGTGCTGCTCGTCGACGCCACGCCGACCGTCAAGCCGTACTTGCTCTGCGTGGCTGCCGCGAGCTTCCTCTACGTGGCGATGGCCGATCTGATTCCGGACCTGCACAGCGGCCGCATCACCGGGGGGGCGTTCCGGCAGCTGCTGCTCGTCGCCGCCGGCGTCATGACGGCGTACTTCCTGTGACGCACGTGCCCCACGTACGTTTGCAGGGCTGAAGCCCTGCCACGTACGCAGTGCGGGTTCAGCCTCATCGGACGAGGGCGCTTCACTGCAACGGACCAATCAGCTTGCCATATAGCCGCGGCGGGCGCGGACCTGGTAGCGCTTGTCGCGGACCTCGACCCGGATCTCGTGCCAGCGGCCATCCTTCTTCGCCGCCGCCGGATACGCGAAAAAGTACTGCTGGCTCAACTCGTCGGCGATGTTCTGCGTGGCCGGCCCAAGGTCGCGGCTCGAGCGCACGATCTCGGTGCGCCCGCCGCTGTCATCGGTGATCGCACGCAGCGCGCCGACGTTCACGCGATCCTCCTGCCGCTGCCAGGTACCCTGGCTCGAGCCGCCTCCGCCGATGCCACCGGGCGGAAACGGCCGCCTGCGACCCGGGATGGGGAATGGGAACGGTCCCGGCATCGGCGGACGCGGACGGGTCGGCGGCCGCCGGAAGATGCCGGTGACCTCGCCCTCGCCGTCGATCCCAATCGCATATACGAGGACTTCGCTTTGACGCACGAGCTGCTTCACCTCCGAGACGTGCGTCTCGGAGTTGGTGTCGTTGCCGTCGGAGATCACCAGAATCGCCTTCTTGCGATTAGTGCCCTGGTCGGCGAGGGGCACGGCCTCGGCCACCGCGTCGTACATCGCCGTGCCGCCGCGCGGCGTGATTCGCCGGAGCGCCCGGCTGATCCGCCCTTTGTCGGTCGTCCACCCCTGTTCGAGGTACGGGTCGGTGCTGAAGCGAACCAGGAAGACCTCGTCGTTCGCGTCGAGCAGGTCGAAGAGGAAGCGATCCAGGGACGCCTGGGCGTGATCGAACTTTTCACCCGCCATGCTGCCGCTGGTGTCGAGCACGATGCCGAGGCTCACCGGCACGCGCTCCGCGTTGAAATGCGTGATTGTCTGCTCCTCGCCGTCTTCGAACACGACGAAGTCTTCCTTGCGGAGGTTCGGCACGAACCGCCCGGATGCGTCGGTGACGGTTGCCGAGACGTTGATCAGCTCCACGCCTGTCCGGAAACGGAAGCCCTCTTCCGATTGCCCGTCGCCGGCCCTCTGCTGCTCGCGTTCCTCCTCGCCGTTCCGCGGGCGCTGCGGAGCAGGCGACTGCTGCGCGACCAGGACTGACCCGCCGAGCAGGACGGCAACGAGGGCGCCGGCGAAGGAGATGCGACGTGATCGCTGCATGGGTCTCACTCCGCTCTTCAACGCGCGCCTGCCGGCTGCCCGGCGAGCTTGGCGGGCTCGCGCCTATCCACATGCGGCAGCACGTCATCGCCCTCACGAAAGCTCACACGGTACCGGCTGACGTCAGCAGCGCCCGACACCGTGATCACGAACGGCGATTCGTCGCCCGGTGCCAGCGCCTGGTAATCGAGCGGCGCCCGCCCGCTCGCCACAAAGGACCCCTTCCGATCGAACAGGAAGACCACGGCGGCCACCTGCCGGCGGTCGGTTGCCCCCGAGGGATTGCGCACCGTGCCCGACACCGTCAGCGTTTCGCCGTCACGGGCCTGCCGCAGCGACACGAGCTCCAGCGGAACATTCGACGCGAGGGCCGCCGCGCGCGCAGGGGCGGACGTTGCATCGGGCTGTCCACTGACGAAGTAGATCGTCGCCAGCGCCATCACCACGATAACCGCACCGATGATCGGGACCAGCATGCGATTGGCGGCCGGTTCGGTGGAGGCGGACTGGAACAGCGCCGCGCGGCCGGCCCCGTGCGCCCGCAGCGCACCGTCGTCGGTGGTGCGTGGAACGCGTGGCCGCACGGGCGCGGCCTCTGCGGGCTCATCCCGGCCGCCGCCGGCACGCCGGGGCTCCGGTGCCGTTCGAACCGGGGTGCGCGCAACTGGCACCGGCACGTGTTCGCGGATCGGCTCGCGCTGTGCTCTGCCGATCGGGATGTCGGCGGCCGGGGCCGCATACGCGTGCGGAGCCGCGACGCGGCCCGGGCCTGCAGGGACGTGCCCGATTTCCTGCGCCAGAGCGGTTACGCGCGCGTTCGAGCGCGAGCGCTCGTCACGAATGAGCCGGGCCGCATAGAGCAGCACGGCGCCGGTCGTGCCGAGCGACGCAAGCGTGATGATCACGAGTGCGCTATCCATGATGACCTCACCGGATCTTGAATTCCATTGCTACTTCGACGAGCACGTCCACCGGCACGCCGCGCCGCTTTCCCGGCGAGAATCGCCACTCGCGCACAGCCTGCACCGCTCGGGCATCGAGGCCGTGGCCGAGACCCTGCAGCAGTCGGACCTCACCTACAGAGCCATCCCGCCGGACTACGATCTCCATGACCACATCGCCCTCCACGTCGCGCCTGCGGGCCTCCTCCGTGTAGTCCGGCTTCACCTCACGCAGCAGCGACGGGGGTGAGACACCGCTACCGGGCCTGAACGGCCCGCCGCCAGTGCCGCCGCCCGACCCGTCGCCAAGGCCGCTGCCCTCGCCCTCGCCGATTCCGGTGCCTTCACCCGTGCCGGCGCCTCCACCGGTGCCCTGCCCGCGACTGTCCGCAGGCGGTGCGGTCTCCTCGAGCACACCCGCCCGATTACGGTCATCAGCCGGCGCGGTCACGACCGGTGCCTGCACCGGCGGCAGCGGCTCGGGCTCGACTTCCGGCAGGGGAGGCTGCGGGCGCGGCGGCTCCGGTCTGGGCGGAGGCCGGCGCACAGGCACGGGGCTGCTGAGAGACTGCCGTCCCTTCCGCTGGGCCTTTGGCGGAGGTGCTGGCATCTTCAAGCCACCGCCCCCGCCCCCGCCACCCGGCCCTGGCAGCGCGAGATAGACCATCCGCAGCGTCTGGGGCGCGACGCGCTCGTCCGCACTGTGCACGGCCCGCCCGAAGCCGAGCGTCGTCGCCACGACGACTGCCGCAATCATCCCCGCGTGAACGAGCGTGGAGATGGCAAACGGTGCCCGGGCTGTCCCCGCAGCCCCGGGCCGTGAGCTGAAAAGCGCCGGAGCCGCGCCCGTGGCCATGCTGGCGGCCAGCGGGAGGCCAGCCGCCAGCGCACGGCCGGCACGCACAGCCTCCCGGCGAGCGATGAGCGGCTGGCGGCTCTCCACCGGAACGGAGTCAATGGCGCCGGCCTCGATGAGCGCCAGCACCTCGGCTTCGCTCACGCCAGAAGCGCGCGCAATCTCAGCGGCCGTGAAGACTTCCGGAAGGATTGGGGACTGGAGCACACCCTGCCAGAGGCAAAACGGCTGCCCACGTGCGGACTGCAGAGAATCGCTGCAAGTGGCCGAAACTACAGCAAAATGCCCGGTCCCCGCCACGCCAGCTCCGTCTCCCGCCCGGGGTGTCGTCGCACCGGGACAGGGCAGTGATACCAGCAGAGGCCAACGCGATGGGCGTTTTTCAGCCCGGGAGCTCGACTCGCGAGCTACATCGGCCGTGCCGCCTCCACGTACCCGACGCCTTCGCGTGAGGCGAGTAGCCGCGCCGCCACGAATCCTGCATCCCGCAGCAGGCCCAGGAGTGGGCCGACATCGGGTGGCTTCGAGGTGAAGCCCAAGAGCCCCGCGAACGCGCTGGTGGGTGCGGGCACCGCCAGGACGATTCGTCCGCCCGGCCGGAGCACACGCCGCAGGTCCTGGAGCAGGGCGACCGCGGCACCGTCCGCCACCGTGCTTCGTTCACGGTGGTCGACGAGGGCCAGGTCGAAGGACGCGTCCGGCAGCGACAGCGGCAGCGAGAGCAGTCCCGCGTCCACAAGGACACCGCGTTCGAGCGCCGCTGCCTGCACGCTCGCGACGGCCGCCGCGTCGGTCGCGAGCGCGTAGGCTCCACCCGTGATGCCCACCTTCGCTGCCATCTCCAGGAACGGCCCCGGGTGGCTGCCGATCACCCCGACGATCCGGTAGCCAAGGCGGACGCCGGTGATGGACACGATGAGCGGTTCCTGCGGCCGGGCCTTCCGGAAGAGCGCCATAGTCGAATGATATAGTTCTAATCCGCTATGAAACCCGTTCAAATTGCGCCAGCCCAGGGCAAACTCGGCATCCTGCTCGTAGGCCTCGGCGCGGTCAGCACGACCTTCATCGCCGGCGTGCTCGCGATCCGGAAAGGCTTGTCCAAGCCCATCGGATCGCTTACCCAGATGGGTACGATTCGCCTTGGCAAGCGCACCGATGGACGTTCGCCGAGGATCGGTGATTTGTTTCCTCTCGCCTCTCTCGACGACGTGGTGTTCGGCGGGTGGGACCTCTTCGACGAGAACTGTTACGAAGCCGCCCGGACCGCCGGCGTGCTCGAGCCCGCGCTGCTCGACCAGATCAAGCCCGAGCTCGAAGCGATTACCCCCTGGCCCGCGGTCTTTGACCAGCGCTACGTGAAGCGCCTGTCCGGCACGCATGTGAAGACCGGCCGGAACAAGAAGGACCTCGCCGCCCAGGTGATCGCAGACATCCGGAGGTTCAAGACAGAAAAGGCTCTCGATCGGCTCGTGATGGTGTGGTGCGGCAGCACCGAGGTGTACCTGACCGAGACGCCGGCCCACGCCAGCATCGAGGCGTTCGAGCGCGCGCTCGAGGCGAACGACGACACGATTCCTTCGAGCATGATCTACGCCTACGCCGCAATCAGCGAAGGCATCCCGTACGCGAACGCCGCGCCGAACCTCAGCGCCGACATCCCCGCGCTGGTCGCGCTCGCAGCGACGACGCAGACGCCTCTTGCGGGGAAGGATCTCAAGACGGGCCAGACGCTGATCAAGACGATCATGGCTCCAGGGCTCAAGGCCCGGCTGCTGGGGGTGGACGGATGGTATTCCACCAACATCCTCGGCAACCGCGACGGCGAGGTGCTCGACGATCCCGAGTCGTTCAAGACGAAGGAGGAGAGCAAGAAATCCGTGCTCGACTACATCCTCCAGCCCCACCTCTACCCGGATCTCTACAGCGACCTTCATCATGTCGTGCGGATCAATTACTACCCGCCCCGTGGTGACAACAAGGAAGGGTGGGACAACATCGATCTCGTGGGCTGGCTCGGGTACAAGATGCAGCTCAAGATCAACTTCCTGTGCCGCGACAGCATCCTGGCCGCACCAATCGTGCTCGATGTGGCGCTGTTCCTCGATCTCGCGAAGCGGGCGGGGATGCACGGCATCCAGGAATGGCTCTCGTTCTACTTCAAGAGCCCGCAACACGCGCCCGGGCTGTATCCGGAGCACGATTTATTCATTCAGCTGATGAAGTTGAAGAACACGCTGCGCCACTTGGCCGGTGAGGAGCTCATCACGCACCTGGGCCTCGAGGTACCTACGACTGAGTCGGAAACATCCGGAGTCGAGAGAGCCGCCTGTACATGTCCTCGAAGCTGATGATGCCCGCGCTGCTTGCCGGCTTGTTGCTGGGCGTGCTGTCTTCTCTTCCGATTGTGAGTGCCGGCAACTGTTGCTGCGGCCTGTGGTTCGTTACGGCCGGCGTGCTCGCCGCGTGGCTGATGCAGCAGAACCAGCCGTTCCCGATCACCCTTGGCGATGGCGCGCTCGCGGGACTCGTCGCCAGCGTCGTCGGCACGGTGGTCTGGGCGATTCTGTTCGTCCCCCTGCAGGCGGTGACCGGCGTCTGGCAGCGTCAGTTTGCCGAGCGCCTCCTCGACTCGGCGGGCGATCTGCCGCCGAACTTCCGCGAGATACTCGAGAACAGTCAGGGGCCCGGGCATCTCGTCGTCGGTCTGATCATCGGGTTCCTCTTCATGCTCGTCGTCGGCGGGGCATTCACGACGCTCGGCGGGCTGCTCGGCGCGCTGATGTTCAAGAAGGATGGGCCACCGCAGCCAGGCCCGCCGCCGCCACCATTCGTACCGCCCCCGCCGCTGGTGCCGCCGGCTTCACCGCCACCAGCGATCTGAACCTGGTGCCGGGCCGGCAGGCTCGGCACCGCATCGAACGCCGCAGACACTCTGCGGCCAGCGCCGGGTAACATGAGCGATCAACCCCAGACTCCCCATCATGCCGAGATCGACGCGCTGCTGAGCGAAGAGCGGTATTTCGAGCCTTCGCCGTCCTTCGCGGCCGCCGCAGTCGTGCGGAACGCGGCGGTCTACGACGAAGCGGCGCGTGACCCTGAAGACTTCTGGGCAGGCTTCGCCCGCGAGCTCGAATGGCAGCGCCCGTTCACGAAGGTGCTCGAGTGGGAACCGCCGCACGCGCGCTGGTTCGCCGACGGGCAGCTGAACGCCTGCGTGAACTGCGTGGATCGCCACACGCGAGGACCACGGCGCAACAAGGCCGCCATCATCTGGGAAGGCGAGCCAGGCGAGCGCCGCACGCTGACCTACTTCGATCTGTATCGGCAGGTGTCGACGTTCGCGAACGTCCTGAGGTCGCTCGGGATCACGAAGGGCGATCGCGTCGCGATCTACCTGCCCCTCATCCCCGAGCTCGCGATTGCGATGCTGGCGTGCGCGCGGATCGGCGCGGTGCACAGCGTGATCTTCGGAGGGTTCAGCGCCGAGTCACTGCGCGATCGCATCAATGATCAGAAGGCGCGCCTCCTCATCACGGCCGACGGCGGCTATCGCCGCGGTCAGGTGGTCGCGTTGAAGCGCGTCGCCGACGAGGCGCTCCGGGATGCACCGTCCGTCGAGCACGTGATTATCGTGCAGCGCCGCCACAGCCCCTTCATCGAGGAGTGCGTCGAGGGACGCGATCACTGGTACCACGATCTCATGCGGCGCGCCTCGCATGTGTGCGAGCCGGAGACCATCGACGCCGAGGACATGCTGTACATCCTCTACACCTCCGGCACGACGGGAAAGCCGAAGGGCATCGTGCACACGACCGGCGGGTACCTCGTGGGCACCTATGCCACGAGCAAGTGGGTGTTCGATCTCAAGGAAGAAGACGTCTATTGGTGCACGGCCGACATCGGTTGGGTCACCGGCCACAGCTACGTGGTGTACGGCCCGCTGGCGGCGGGGGCCACCGTGGTGATGTACGAAGGTGCCCCGGACTTTCCACACAAGGATCGCTTCTGGGAAATCATCGAGCGCTACGGCGTCACGGTCTTCTATACCGCGCCGACGGCCATCCGGGCCTTCATGAAATGGGGCCCCGAGTGGCCCCGGAAGCGCGACCTCTCGAGCCTGCGACTGCTCGGCTCCGTCGGCGAGCCGATCAACCCCGAAGCCTGGGTGTGGTACCACCTGCACATCGGGCAGGACCGCTGTCCAATCGTGGACACGTGGTGGCAGACCGAAACCGGGCAGATCATGATCACGCCGCTGCCGGGCATCACGCCTACCAGGCCGGGATCCGCCACGCGCGCGTTCCCGGGGATCACGGTCGAGATCCTGAACGATGCCGGTGACAAGGTGGACGTCGGCGGCGGCCTGCTCGCGATTACCCGGCCGTGGCCGGCCATGCTCCGCGGCATCTACGGCGATACCGACCGCTACGTGCGCCAGTACCTGGAGCCGCTGGCGTCCGGATGTCTACTTCACCGGCGACGGCGCCAAGCGCGACGCGGACGGAAATCTCTGGCTGCTCGGCCGGGTCGACGACGTGCTGAACGTGGCGGGCCATCGGATCGGCACGATGGAGCTGGAGAGCGCGCTGGTGGATCACCCGAGCGTGGCCGAGGCTGCCGTCGTCGGCCGCACGCACGACGTGAAGGGACAGGCCGTGGCCGCATTCGTGACGCTGCGTGAGGGTTCACAGGCCAGCCCGGAGTTGCTCGAGGAGCTGCGGGCGCATGTCGGCAAGAAGATCGGCGCCATCGCAAAGCCGGACGACATCATCTTCACTGCCGACCTTCCGAAGACGCGATCGGGCAAGATCATGCGGCGTCTGCTGCGGGACATCGCCGAAGGACGGGCACTTGGCGACGTGAGCACGCTGGCGGATCCCGCGGTGGTCGCGTTGCTGAAATCGAAGTACGAGGAGGATTCGGCCTAGCGACCGGCGCAACAGGAACGCCATCGGCGCCTGGCTCGTATTGATCTCCGAACCGGGGCCTCGCCCGCCTCCCGGCACCAGGTCCGGGTGCGCCCGGGCGCACCGCTCAGAGTGTGATCATGCCAATTATCGAAACCCACGACCTGTGGAAGACCTACGTGATGGGCTCGGAGGAGATTCACGCCCTGCGGGGCGTCGATCTGAGCATCGAGCGCGGCGAGTACGTGGCCATCATGGGGCCGTCCGGGTCGGGCAAGTCCACGCTGATGAACCTGATTGGCTGTCTCGACACTCCCAGCAAGGGCAGCTACCTGCTGAACGGCAAGCAGGTCAGCGAGATGAACGACAACGAGCTCGCGCGGATCCGGAACGAGGAGATCGGATTCGTCTTCCAGACCTTCAACCTCCTGCCGCGCGCCTCGGCGCTGCACAATGTCGAGTTGCCGCTGGTCTATGCTGGGGTCCCCTCGAAGGATCGCCAGGAACGCGCGCGCGAGGCGCTGCGGAAGGTCGAGCTCGAGGATCGGATGAGCCACCGCCCCAACGAGCTGTCCGGTGGTCAGCGGCAGCGGGTGGCCATTGCCCGCTCGCTCGTCAACAACCCTTCCATCCTGCTGGCTGACGAGCCGACCGGCAATCTCGACTCCAAGACCGGCGTCGAGATCATGGCGCTCTTCAAACGCCTCCACGAAGGCGGCAACACCATCGTCCTGGTCACGCACGAAGCCGACATCGCCGCCCACGCACATCGGGCGGTGCACATCCGCGATGGGCGTGTCGAGAAGGACGTCCGCAGCGGCGACCCGGCCCTCCGCCCGGAAGCGGCGCACGCCTGACGCAGCCAACGACCTTGCCGTTGACAGTTCGACGGTCAACCGTTGACGGTGCACGGTGAACGCCCGCGCTCGAGGGACGAACCCGGATCGCACCATGCCTTTCTTCCGCGACGTGCTCCCCGATGTGCGATACGCGGCGCGGACCCTGAGCCGCGCGCCTGCATTCACGCTGATGGCAGTGCTCACGCTGGCACTCGGCATCGGCGCCACGACCACGATTTTCGGCGTGGTGAACGGCGTGCTGCTGGAGCCGCTTCCCTACCCCGGCGCCAATCGCATCGTGCTGGTCGCCACCCGCTGGCTGGACAGCCGCCGCATCACGCCGCGGCTGTCCGGCGGTGACCTGCAGGACATCGCGCGGGACGGGTCCGTGTTCGACGCTGTGAGTGCCGTCTACGGCGGCGAGATCGGCGTGCAGCTCGGGACTCGTGCCGACTTCACCGGTGCCTTCTTCGTGACGCCACCGTTTTTTCAGGTGTTCGATGCCCGGCCGGTGCGTGGCCGCGTCTTCGCGGCGTCCGAGTCGGGACGCGCGGTGATGGTGAGCGCCGGCTTCGCCGAACGCAACTTCGGGAGCGTTGATGCCGCCCTCGGCCAGACGCTCGGGATCGATAAACAGCCATTCCAGATCGTCGGCGTCCTCGACCGGAGCTTCCGTTATCCGGCGCGGGCAGAAGTCTGGGCCGCCGCGCCGATGGAGCCAACCGTCCTGGAGCGCAGTTCTTTCAATTACCCCACCGTGGCGCGCTTACGCGCGGGCACCGCGCTCGAGGCTGCAACCGCGCGGCTCGACACGCTGGGCGCGCAGCTTGCGAACGCGCATCCGGCGGTGAACCGCAACAAACGGTTCGTGCCCATCCCGTTGCGCGAGCACCTGGTCGGGCAGGTGCGTACGACGCTGTACCTGCTGTTCGGCGCCGTCGGGTTGGTGCTGCTCATCGCGTGCGCCAACGTGTCCAATCTCCTGCTTGCGCGCGCGACGGCACGCCGCCGCGAGCTCTCGTTGCGGGCGGCCTTGGGCGCAGGGCGCTGGCGCATCGTTCGCCAGCTCGTGGTCGAGACCATGGTGCTCGCGGCTGCGGCCGGGGCAGCCGGTCTCGCCCTCGCACACGCCGGCACGGCCGCTCTCGTGTGGCTGGCGCCGCCGGATGTCCCACGGATTGCCGATATCCACGTGAATGGGTTTGTGGCGCTGTTCGCCGTCGGCCTCTCAGCCCTCACGACCATGCTGGCCGGCCTCGTGCCGGCCTGGCAGGTATCGCGCGTCGATCTGAACGAGGCACTGCGGCAGTCCGGCTCACGAGGATCGGTCGGCAGCGGTTCCGCACGTTCACGGTCCGTCCTCCTCATTGGGGAGATTGCGACGGCTGTCGTGCTCGCCGTCGTTGCCGGGCTGCTGTTCCGGAGCTTCCTCACGCTCGGTGCGGTGGATCTGGGTTACCGGCCCGAGCGGCTGCTGGTCATGTACGCGCATGCGCCTGCCGCCAGCGATGACGACTACGTCCGGGTCGCGAGGGAACTGAACGAGGTGCTGCCGGAGCTGGCCGCCGTACCGGGAGTTCGTGCCGCAGGTGCCGTCATGGGATTGCCAACGGGCCAGTACTCGTCCTTCGGCAGCTACGCCGTGGAGGGCAAGCACACCTTCGCGCCGGGACAGCCCATGCCGGCCGCCGGGTTCCGGCTGACGAGCCCGGGATACTTCGAGACGATGGGCATACGTGTGCGGCAGGGACGGGACTTTCGCATGGCCGATGCGCATGGCGCGCCGCGCGTCGCCATCATCAGTCAGGCACTTGCGCGCGAGACGTTCCCGGCCGAGAACCCGATCGGACGGCGCATCCAGTGCGGCCTCGACTCGCTCGAACCGATGACCATCGTGGGTGTGGTGGGAGACGTGCGCCACGAGTCCCCAGCCGCGGCCCCGGGGCCGCAGCTGTACATGCCGCTCATGCAGCATCCCTCTCGCGCGAACGAGGTGCAGTACGTACTGCGCACGGCCGCAGAGCCGCTCACGATCGCGGCCACCGCTCGGGAAGTCATGCGGCGCCGCTTTCCCGATGCGGCGACGCGCGTGACCACGATGGAGGCGATGGTCGCCGGATCGGTGGCGACGCCTCGGTTCCGGACGCTGCTGGTGGGCGCCTTCGCAGCCGTGGCGCTGCTGCTGGCCATGGCGGGCGTATTTGCCGTCATGCACTACGTCACCGCACAACGCACGGCGGAGTTCGCCGTGCGCACCGCCCTCGGCGCGCGACCGGCTGACGTTCTGCGTCTCGTGCTCGGCACGGCGGTCGCGCTCGCATGCGCGGGGCTGGTGAGCGGCGTGGCGGTGGCCGCTGCGCTGAGCGGTCTGCTGAGGAGCCTGCTCTTCGGACTCGCGCCGGTGGATCCGGCGACTTACGCAGTCGTCGTGGCCGTCGTGCTAGGCGTGACTGTGGCAGCCGCCGCGCTGCCGGCATGGCGTGCCAGCCGCGTCGATCCCGCCTCCGTGCTGCGCGAGGGGTGAGTTGTCCGCCGGGAAGTCCCCTCTTTGCAGGGCTGAAGCCCTGCCCCACAGGGTTGTCTTGCAGGAGAGTTCGACCTGTCACCCCCGTGGCGCAGGGCTTCACCCACCCCCGTGGGGCAGGGCTTCAGCCCTGCAAAGAGGGGACTTCAGTCCCGGCGGACAGCCGCGCGGTCAGCCGCGCATCTTCTTCCAGTTCGTGAGACACGCTTCCGCGCGCTTCAGCTGTTCGTCGGCAGGACCCTGTTCCTGCTCGATCAGGTAGTACTCGATCCCGCCGGTCGATTCCGCCGCCGCGAAGATCTTCGGCCAGGGCGACACCCCTTGACCGAACAGGACGCCGTAGTCCTTCCCGGGCGCCCAGTCCTTGCAGTGCATGCTCTTGATCCGCCCCGGGTTCGCGGTGATCCACGCAACGGGGTCAGCGCCGGCCGCGACACAGGTGCCAATATCGAGCTGCAGCGCCACGTTGTTCGTAGTGGCGTCGGCAAGGATGTCCATCGGGCGCTTGCCGTCTACCGCCTTCCACTCCGGCCCATGGTTGTGGTACCCCGCTGCCATGCCGAGCGGCTTCAGGCGTTCGGCCGCAGCGTTCAGCCGATCGGCAACCGCCTTCCAGCCGTCGGCCCCGGCGACTTCCCCGGGGCTCGCCATCACGATGTACTTGCTGCCGATCGCCTGGTTCAGATCAATCGCCTTCTGGAGCCCAGATGCGGCGAGGGCGTCGCTGCTGTTGTGCGTGGACAGGCAGCGCATGCCTAGTTCGTCGAGCAGTTTGCGTACGTCGCCAGCCTGTTGGGGCGTCCATTTGTAGTACGGCGAATAGAACTCCACGAGCGTGTAGCCCATCTTCGCGACCGCGCGGATGGTTCCCATGAGGTCCTTCTCGAGCGCGTCACGGACGGTGTACAGCTCGAGGCCCACGGGCGGTGTGGTGCTCGCGGCCGAACCGCGCAGCGCAAACGGCACGGCCCCGGCGAGGGCGAGGAAGGTGCGGCGTGAGACTGAGGAAGACATGGGCGGAAGGTATCACAATGGCAGCGCAGGCTGGTACATTGCAGCGCCATGTGGCACGGTCGGGAGCTCTGTGCAGAGCTGATCAGCTGTCCGAGCAGCAGATCGACCGTGGGGCGCGGAGCCTGTCGATCCGCAGGCCTGTTGTCCGACGATTGTATGTGTGCGGCGCGGTAGCCGACGCCGCCGAAGCGAGGCTGGCCAGTCGACTACTCTGTGGAGCCGGCACTTTACTGCCGGGTGATAACGCAGCGACTGAGGTCCCGCCACACCGACTAACACAGGCGCAAGGACGCGAAAGGAGATGCGACGAACATGCGATTCATGGTGATTGTGAAAGCAGACAAGAACACCGAGGCGGGCGTGATGCCGAGCCAGGAGCTGCTCGCGGCGATGGGGAAGTACAACGAGGAGCTCGTCAACGCCGGCGTGCTGCTGGCAGGCGAGGGACTGCACCCGAGCTCGAAGGGGGCGCGCGTGCGCTTCTCCGGCTCGAATCGTACCGTCGTCGACGGGCCGTTCGCCGAATCGAAGGAGCTCGTCGCCGGGCTTCTGGATCTTCCAGGTGAAGTCGCTGGAAGAAGCAATCGAATGGGTGAAGCGCAGCCCAAACCCGCTCGAGGGCGAATCGGAAATCGAAATCCGCCAGATCTTTGAGGCGGAAGATTTCGGGGCCGAGTTCACGCCGGAGCTGCGAGAGCAGGAAGAGCGGATCCGTGCGCAGGCGACGGAACTCGCACGGCGCGGCTAGACCATTACGATCGAGCGCCGTCAGGTACTGGATCAGCTTCGAAGCGCACCGCACGCCCCGTCCTTGCCGATTCGTACGCGGCCATTGCGACCACGAACGACGCGCGAGCGTCCTCGATGGTGGCCGGGGATGTGCGGTTCGCCTCGAGGCACTCGATCACATGATTCAGCGGGAACGGTGATGCGGGCGAGAACGGCTCGTCCGCCTGCCGTTCGAAGATCCAGTCGTCGGCACCTGCCGCCAAAACCGCGCGGCCGGGCATCCGGAACCACTGATCGGCGATCTCGCCACGGGTCCCGACGACCTCCAGCCGGACGATGCTGTTCTGCTTGGGAGACGGCCCGGTTTTGCGGGGTGCGTTGATCGTCCAGGCGGCCTCGAGCGTCGCGACGATGCCGTTGGCGAAGGTGAACACGGCAAAGCCCCAGTCCTCGACGGCGATGTCCTTGTGGACCAGGTTGGCGATCTTCGCCTCCACCTGCACGATGTCCCCGCCGATCCAGCGGAACAGATCGATCCAGTAGATACCCTCGTCGATGAAGGCACCGCCGGGGACCTGCCGGGGATCGGCAAACCACCCCGGCGTGCCGGAGCGATACCAGTCCTCCGCGATCGACCAGCGGCTCGTCTGGTGCAGCAGAACGACGTCGCCAATCTCGCCGCGGTCGATGCGAGCCTTCAGCGCAGCCGCCCGCAGCCGCATGATGCCTTGAAACGGCACGCACACGACGCCCGTTTCGTGCACCGCCGCAACCATCGCGTCCGCTTGCGCAATCGTCATCGCCATGGGTTTGCCCAGCACGATGTGCTTGCCAGCGCGGGCTGCGCGGATGGTCAGGTCGGGAATCTCTGCAACCGGGGCCGCGATGTGCACGATATCGACGTCGTCGCGACGGAGGAGATCGTCGTACGCGTCGTGGCCGGTGACGCCGAACGTGGTGGTGAACTCGACGAGCTGCGCGGGTTGGTGCCAGGCGGCCGCAACGAGCGTGGCATGCGGATACTCACGCAGCGCGCGAGCCAGCCCGAACGCGGAATACCAGTGCCCCAGACCCAGGATGCCCACTCGCCAGACACGCGACATGCGGGCGATTGTATCTCCGGCCACAGGCGGCCCCAGCCGCGAGGAAGCACGGTTGGGTTCGGCTCAGCGTCCTGGAGACACAAAAGAGGCCCCGCGAACTGCAATTGAGATCGGGAGGTGTTTCGCAGTTTCTGCGAAACACCTCCCGATCTCGTTTCAGTGTGGCTGACAAGCTCCCGACGGCCGCGCTTGCGACACTCCAGACCGAGCCATGTCGATCCCGGAGGTGTCCGTTCGACGAGCAGGTACACTGAGGCACGCAGATCGGCGGATCCCCTTGCACGCCGGGGCGCCGAGGTGCTGTGATCGCTCGACGTGGAAGCGACCGATCACATACGAGAGACGGTGGACGCCGTTTACACCGCCGACTCGCGTCGCGTGCTCGCGACGTTGATCCGCCTGCTCGGCGACTTCGACGCCGCGGAGGAGGCGTTGCACGACGCCTTCAGGGCGGCGCTGGAGCAGTGGCCGCGCGACGGCGTGCCGGCCAACCCACGCGCGTGGCTCGTCTCCGCCGGACGGTTCAAGGCCATCGATGCCATGCGGCGCCGCAAGCGGTTCGATGCGCTGGACGAGCACGGCGACCACGCCGATCTCGGGACCGTCGATACGGCCGCCTGGGCCGACGAAGAGAGCGTCGGGGACGATCGGCTGCGATTGATCTTCACGTGCTGCCATCCAGCGCTTGCCCCGGATGCGCAGGTCGCGCTCACGCTGCGCGAGGTGTGCGGCCTGACAACCGAGGAGATCGCGCGGGCGTTCCTGACACCCGCGCCCACATTGGCGCAACGCATCGTCCGCGCGAAAACGAAAATCCGCCAGGCGCGGATCCCGTACCGCGTGCCGGACCCGGGGGAACTGCCGGAACGGCTCGGCGCCGTGCTGCGCGTGATCTACCTCGTGTTCAACGAGGGCTATGCGGCCTCGTCCGGCGACACGCTGACGCGCCACGACCTGTCAGGTGAAGCGATCCGCCTTGGGCGGTTGCTGTATGAGCTGCTGCCGGAACCGGAAGCGGCAGGGCTGCTGGCGTTGATGCTGTTGCACGACTCCCGGCGCGCGGCCCGCACGTCATCCAATGGCGAGCTGGTGCTTCTGGACGATCAGGATCGCTCGTTGTGGAACCGGGATCAGATCGATGAAGGATTGCAGCTCGTGGAGCGGGCTCTGTCGACCCGGCGGTTCGGGCCCTACGGCATCCAGGCGGCGATTGCCGCCGTTCACGCCGCGGCGCGGGATGCGGCGGCCACCGACTGGGAAGAGATCGTCGGCCTCTACGACCTCTTGATCCTGGCGGCCCCCTCTCCGGTGATCGAGTTGAATCGGGGAGTGGCGGTCGCGATGCGTGACGGCCCGGCGGCCGGGCTCGCGGTCGTGGACGGCATCCTGGGCCGGGGTGATCTGCGTGGAGTACCGGTTCGCGCACGCCGCGCGTGCGGACCTTTGCCGGCGCCTCGGACGAACCGTCGATGCGCGCGCTTCGTATGAGCGGGCGCTCGCCCTCACACGGCAGGAGCCGGAGCGCCGCTTCATCGAGCGCCGCCTCGCGGAACTGTCTGCCTCCTGAGTGATCCGATGAAATACCTGTGCCTGGTATACCTCGACGAACAGAAGCTCCACGCGGTGCCCGACCGGGAATGTCTCGCCTGCGGCGAAGGGTTGAGAGAGCGCGGGCTCCTGCTGGCTGCCGAGGCCCTCGAACCGGCGCAGACCGCCGCGACCGTGCGCATCCGGAACGGCACGCTGTCGGTGACCGACGGTCCGTTCGCGGAGACGAAGGAGCAGCTGGCGGGCTTCTACCTGATCGACGCGCGAGACCTGAACGAGGCAATCCAGGTCGCCGCGAAAATCCCACCAGCGCGTGAGGGCAGCGTCGAAGTCCGGCCGGTCAGGGAGTTGGATCCGGTGCGCTGGACCTGACCACGTCGCCGCTCGAGCACCTGTCGCGCCTGCTTGCGTTGCCCCTATAGCTGAACTAGCATGACGCCCCGGCGGCGGACGTTGTATCCGTTCGCCAGGAGGGCGTCGTGGATGTGAAAAAGTGGCTGACCATCGGGCTGACGCTGGGCGTCGTCGCGAACCTCCTGGACGTCGTGGTGCAGGGCACTTTGCTGGCGGGCTACTACGGCGGTCCACCGTTCTCGCAGGAGAATCGCGTCGTCTGGCTGATCGTCGGAGACTTCATCGCCGCGCTCGTCTTCACGTGGGTCTATCTGCGTCTGGCGCCGCAGGCACTTGCGGGTCCCGCCGGAGGCGCCACCTTCGGGTTGTATGCGGGTGTGCTCGTCAACTTCCCGAAGAATATCTTCCTGCACCTCCTCATCCAGGGCTTCCCGTACACGCTCTCGTGGATCTGGACGGTCTACGGAATCCTCTGGTACGTCATCCTCGGTGCGATTGCGGGCGCGATGAACAGGAAGTAACGTAGCGAGGCCGAACGACGCAGAACGAGGAGCGAGAAGATGAGACGGACACTAGCGGTTGGGATCACGATCGGGATGGCGGCGGCCCTCACCGGACATGTCGCACGAGCGCAGGCGCCACAGGCGGGCTTCTTCATCACGAGCGCAGGCCCGGGAAAGGGCGCGGACCTCGGCGGGTTGGCGGGGGCCGACGCGCATTGCCAGAAGCTTGCCGCCGCAGCCGGCGCGGGTGCGCGCACGTGGCGCGCATATCTCAGTGCCACCGCCTCCGGCAGTCAGCCCGCGGTGAATGCGCGCGACCGCATCGGCGGCGGACCATGGGCGAACGTCAAGGGCGTCGTGGTGGCAACCAGCGTCGCCGATCTTCACAGCGACCAGAACAAACTGTCGAAGGAACACTCGCTCACGGAGAAGGGCGAGACGGTCAGCGGCCGCGGCGATACGCCGAACCGCCACGACATCCTGACGGGCAGCACGCTCGACGGCACAGCATCCAAGGAGGCCGGCGACAGCACCTGCGGCAACTGGACCAGCAGCGGCGAGGGTGCGGCGCTCGTCGGTCATCACGACCGCCAGGGCGGCGGGGCGAACCCCACATCGTGGAACTCGGCGCACCCGTCGCGCGGCTGCAGCCAGGAGAACCTGCGCGGCACGGGTGGCGACGGGCTCTTCTACTGCTTCGCCGCGAAGTAGCCGCCCAGGGCATCGAGGCCCCTGAACCATCGTGGATTCCCCAGCCTGAAGGGAACCCAGTGGAGCGCAGCGTCCTCGACCCGCCTGGTTCAGATTCATGACAACTGTCAATCGGCGTGCGTTCATCGAAAGGCTTGGTGCCGCCTCGGCGCTGACAATCGTTCCCCGCCGTGTGCTCGGTGGGCCTGGCTTCGTGCCGCCGAGCGATCAGATCCTGCTCGCCCAGGTCGGGTGCGGCACCCAGGGACAGCGTCAGGTGAATATCGGGCTGGTCGCGAGGCCGGACCTCCAGTTCGTTGCCGTCGTCGATCCGAACACGGATAGTCAGGACTACGTGGACTGGCAGGAATGGGGCAACCGCGAGGCGATCCGCGAATTTCTCGGAGACCCTGCATGGGGCGCGGCCGACACCGGCATCCACGCCGGGAGGGATGTGGCGCGCCACATCATGGAGACGTACTACCGGAAGCAGAATCGCCCCGGACGGGGCATCCGGGCGTACGAGGACTTCCGCGAGATGCTGGAGAGGGAGTCGGACATCCAGGGGGTCGTGAACATCACGCCGGATCACCAGCACGGGAGCATCAACATCTCGGCGCTCGCGAAGGGCCGGGCAGCCATTTCACACAAGCCTGTTGCGAGCGTGCTGTACGAAGTGCGCCGCACCGTGGAAGCCGCGCGCCGGAGCACGGGAGCGTCGCATCTGCTCGCGTACAGCAACCGTCCGGACAGGCACACGCTCGCCGCGTGGATCAACGCCGGCGTGATTGGGCACGTTCGCGAGGTCCACAACTGGACGGACCGCCCGTTCTGGCCGCAGGGGATGCAGGAGTACCATCCCTCCGGAACGCCCGTGCCGGCCGGTTTCAACTGGGCGCTGTGGCAGGGACCCGAACCGGAGCGTCCCTACCATCCGGCCTACACCTTTGCGGTGTACCGCGGATGGTATGCGTACGGAACCGGCCCGCTCGGTGACATGGGCCACTACAGCCTCTGGCAGCCGTACCGCATTTTGAAGCTCGGGATTCCTGAGTGCGTCGAGGCCAGGCCCAACAACGATGCGTTCGTCGACCGAAACAATGTCAGCGACGGCGGACGCGTGTCTCTCGTGGCGTTCCCCAAGGCCGCCACCATACGCTGGCGGCACGCGGCGACCGCGCAGCGTCCGTCGGTCGACACGTTCTGGTACGACGGCGGCATGAAGCCTCCTACGCCGGAGGAGCTCTACGAAGACGGCGAGGACCTCGCCGGGGAAGGCATGCTGCTCATCGGGGACCGCGGCAAGATTCTGTGCGATTTCCGGGGCAACAAGCCGCGACTGATTCCACGGAGCCGCGATCGTGCATTCGCGGGATCGGTGGTCGCCCAGGAGATCGATGCGACGACCCCGGACGATGAGTGGGTGAACGCCATCAGGGCGGGCACGAAATCACGCGGCAGCTTCGAAGACGTGGCCCCGCTCGCCGAAGCGGTGGCTCTCGCCGGCATCGCCCTGCGCGTGCCCTATAAGCGGCTGCTGTGGGATGCGCAGCAGATGGCGTTCACCAACTCGCCCGATGCCAACACATACGTCAGGCGGACGCAGTACCGCCAGGGGTGGGACGCGATCATCGGGTGAGGCTCGGGTGTGAGTGCCGCGCAGATTCTGCAATTGAGATCGGGAGGTGTTTCGCAGAAACTGCGAAACACCTCCCGATCTCGTTTCAGGGAGAACGCATGAAGCCGGGCCGGCAGCAACTCCATGACGCTGCTGAAAGAGAACCAGGAGTCGGGGCCACCCGTGCAGAAACACGACCGCCTGACCGTCAGCATCGCCGTGCTCTGCGTAGTGCAGCCGTGGGCCGGCTGCGAGTTGGGCAGTGGCGACGCGCATCGTCGCCATCAACGCGTCGAATCGGCGGTTACCGAGTACCAGCCGGCCGAAGCGGTGTAAACGAGGCGGCTACGTGCGCGAACAGGGGCCTGTACTTTCTCGATCGCCGCGGCAGGCGCGATACAAATCAGCCGGTACATCGTGGTGCCGATCGGGAACGAATACTGGACCACGTGATCGTCGGTCCCCGAGAGCCCCGGGCGGCTGTATCGAATCGCGATGAACTGGCCCAGGGACCCCTTTTTCACCTCGCCCGTGAACCCTTTGCCGCTCAGCTCGCGGGCTTGCAGTTCCTTCAGTTCCCGGTCGCTCGCTCCAGCGATTAGCGCCGGTTCGAGGGGAGCCTGCAGACGCAGGGTACTCGATCGTGATGAGCGCTCCCGGCTCGAATCTCCCCGTCTTCTCGACAGTCGCGAAGATTGTTCCCGTATGGCCGGGGGCGAGCTGCCAGTTCTTCGGCAACTCGATCGAGAACATGCCGGGAAACGTTTTCGGCGGATCGATGTTCTTCGGGTTCGCCTGACGGCCATACCACGGGTCCGGCGCGCTTTGCGCTCTCGCGTACGCGAATGTCATGAGGCTGGCTATGACCAGCAGGCTGACACGTGCGCTCGTGCGACGCATGTTCTACTCCGGACCGCGACCTGGCTATCTGCCCAACTGCTTCAGTCGATCGACGGCCAGCGTGTGGCACGGGTCGGAAGGAGGCAGCAATGTGAGGACGTCCTGGAACGCTGCCGCCGCTGCAGCATTCTCTCCGTACGAGAACGCCACCTTCGCGTCGTCGCATCGCTTTCTGCCGCGCCCGATCTTCTGTTCTTCGATGCGTTGCAGGGCACCATCGACGCGGATGCTCGGGTCGAGAGCGTTCGCACGGCGATACGCATCGGTGGCAGCCTCGAACTGGCCCGCCTTTTCCGCGGACTGTGCCAGGTCGAAGGCCTTGGCTGCCTGCTGCTTGATGCCCGCGTGCGCGTCGGCGCGTCGCTGAGCCAACTCGATGTAGCCCGTCGGAACCTCTTGCGCGATCTCGTCGAATGCTCTCGCAGCCTGCTGATGCTCCTGCCTCTGGAGCATCGCAACGGCATCATCGTACCGTTTGCGCATCACCAGCTTCCGCTTCTGATAATCCTTGGCGAGTTCCTGAGGCAGCAGGTCGAGCCCGCCCTGGGAAGGTGGCTCCTGGGTGGCCAGAGCGCCGGTCCGGGCACCTGGCGCTGGCGGTGCTGGCGCTGTCGGTGCTGGCGCCATCGTTGCCGCGCACGCAGCGGCTCGCGCAGCCAACTCCTGTGCGCGCGCGTTGCTCGGGTCACTCGCAAGCACCGCGTCGACACGCTGGACCGCCTCTGAGCACCCGTTGGCTGCGATGAGCGTCTCGACCTGATCGAGCTCCGGCGCGGCAGCCGGCTCCTCGGCGGTCGTCTCCGGGGCTGCAGTGCTCTCAGCCGGGGGAAGCGGCGCAGGAGCCGTGCATCGACGTTGAAGCTCCAACGCGGCCGCGTCATCCGGGTTCGCGCTCAGTGCGGGGGTGATGTGCTCGACCACCGCCCGGTCGCAGTTCCCGCCGTCGACCATCGCTCTCGCGAGGACGAGATCGAAGGCCGGCGGGGTCTGCTTCGGCAGTGCCTGATACGCGGCATATCCCAGCGCGGCGATCAGCAAAACGGCTGCGCCGACGATGAACCACGTGCGCGGCTGCTGGTGCCATGCGCGTGCCCCCGTCGGCCGGGCGCTGACGTGCGGCCGCTGTGCCTGTGGTTCGAAGACCGGAACGTCGTCCGGCATTAGTGGCCCGGTTGGACGCTCCGCCGAGGTGTTGTACTCGGTGGGGGTGTCGGCGGCATACACCGCCGCGGCCGGGGCCGGCGCCTCGATCATCAGGCGGAATGGACCGACGCTCGCGACCACGTGCGGGGCCAGCACCACTGAGGAGACACGCGATCCGGATACCCAGATGCCGTTCTGGCTTTCACGGTCGACCAGAACGTGATGGCCGCCCTCGAACCGGATCTCGGCATGGGTTCGGGACACACCCTTGCTGGGATCCTCGAGCACGATGTCGTTCTGGGCGTTGCGGCCGATGCGAACGGTTGCGGTTGAGAGCTCAACCTCCACGTGCGGCGTCTGACCGCGATAGATCAGTAGCTTGGCCACGTGCGCCCCTTCCTACCTGGCCGGGGTCTTGTCCGGCTTCGACGCTGCGGCGCCGGGCTTCTGACGCGAGACGCCCTCGCCACGCCGAATCAAGCTCCTGACAACTCCGGTGACGCGCCCCCATACCCCGGTCGGTCGCGTCAGCGAGACCGTATCGTCGGGGTCGCCGGAGCCGCCTTTCGCGCCCGTGAGATCGACCGTTTTGTCGGCAAGCGCGGGCTGCGCCGCGAGCTGCGCTGTCGCGCGGTGCAGGATGTCCTTCGCTTCGGCGCAGTTCAGATCGATCGCCAGGGCATTCTCGGCCGTCCACGCGGCGCGGACGAAGTCGCCCTCCGACTCGGCGGCGCGCGCACGTTCGAGAATCGGAGCGACGGCCTTCTCACGGTGCTTCGCCAGCCGTTCCCGTTCCGTCTCCGCGGCAGCCCGCGCCTCCTCCTCCTGGATTCGCGCGAGCACGAGCTTGTGGTGGCTGTTGGCAGGGTCCAGATCGGCCGCTGCCGACACGAGCGCCCGAGCCTTCTGGAACTTCCCACGAGCACTCTGCTGCTCGGCCTCTTCGAGCTGCCGCGCAGCCGTCGCGGCTCGCGCCTTCGCGTCAGCCTGCCTCTTCACCTCCGCGGCGGCCAGTCCGGCGACCCGGCGCGCGAGCGGGTGACCTGGAGCAATCGCCAGCGCGCGGGCTGCCCTGTCCTGCGCTCCCTGCGAATCGCCGGCGGCCAGGGCCGCTTCGGCGGCGGTCGCATGCTCCGCGGCTTCGGCGGCACGCTGCTCGGCCGCCACGATGCGCTTCGCCTCGGCTTCGAGGCGCCCTATCTCCACCGCCACCACTGCTTCCGGCACGCGCGCCCCAAACGCCCGCAGGTCGGCAAGCGCCTGATCCCGGTGGCCGTCAGAAAAGGCCCGGCGAGCGGCGGCGATCGCGTCAGCGGCCTCCCGCGCCGACTGCGTCTCGCGCGCGGACTCCGCCATGGAGTCGCGCAGACGGTCTTCTAACGTGCGCAGCGCGGGGGCCTCGGGATCCAGCTCCCGCGCCCTGGCGAGCTCGAGCGTTGCGTCTTCGAACCGCTTCTTCCGCAGGTGCGCGTCCGCGCGGCCGAGGGCGCGTTCGCATTCGGCCCTGCGCTCGCGCGACTCGGCTTCCATTGCTTCGGCAGCCTTCCTCTGCAGAACCCGCGCGTCTTCAATCCCGCTATCGAGTGCGAGCGCTTCACTGCACAGGGCGATCGCTGCCTGCCACTGTTTGGCAGCTGCGGCCTTCCGGGCCTCCGCGAGCATGGCCGAGGTGCGATCGTCGAGCGCCCGCTGCTCGGCAATCGTGCGGCGGCAGACGTCCGCTTCGGCCGATGCGCGCTTCGAGGCGGGTTCGATCTGGAGCGCTTTCTCGAAGCACGCGATCGCATCCCGCTTCTGGCCTGCCGCCGCGGCTCGCGACCCGTCCTCCACCGCATCCACTGCGCGTTGCCACCTGTCGACTTCTTCGAGCGACGCCTTCTGCACGTCCGCAATCGCGGCGAGCAACTCCCCGGCCGCTCTCACCCGGTGCGGCTCCGTCATGGATGCGCGTCTCTCGACCAGCGCGAGCCGGGTCGCGTCCAGATCCGCCGGCGCGGGAACCAGGCGCAGGGCGTTGGTGAGGGTTCGCCGCTGGTCTGCCAGCGACGCGAGCGACTGCAGCCGTGCGTCGCCGCCCTCGATGGACTGCGCGGCCTCGGCCTCGAGATCACGCTTCACGCGTTCGAGCTCCCCGGCCATCTGCCCGCACGTCTGCTGCCGGTCCGCAGGATTCTTGGCGAGCGCCTTCATGATCACGCGTGCGAGCGCGGCGGGGGCTTCGGCGTCCCGGAACGGCAGCGGATCTTCGCCCTGGACTCTGGCCAGCACCGCGGTCAGCCCGGACGCTGCAAACGGCTTGCGGCCGGTGAGCATGTAATAGAACACCGCGCCAGCCGAGAAGATGTCGGACCGCTGGTCGATCTCGTGTCCGCGTGCCTGCTCGGGCGACATGTAGTCGGGCGTGCCGACGAGGAGGCCGCTGGCCGTCATGCTCGAGGAGGCAAGCCGCGCGATGCCGAAATCCACGATCTTCAGCTCGCCGTTCGGCCGGACGAGCAGGTTGCCCGGCTTGACGTCGCGGTGAAAGATGCCCCGCGAGTGCGCGGCGTGAAGCCCCCTGCAGATCTGGAGCATCAGGTCCATCTTGCTCTCGACATCCGCGGCGTCCGGGCGCTCGAGGTACTTGTTCAGCGTCTCCCCTTCGAGCAGTTCCATGACGATGAACGGCCGGCCGTTGTCCTCCCCCATGTCGTAGATGGTGATGATGTTCGGATGGGCCAGCTGCCCCGCTGAACGCGCCTCGCGGTAGAACCGGGCGCTCGTCTCCGGATCGTCCTCGAGATCCGTCATCATGACCTTGATCGCGACGGAGCGCTCCATCAGACCGTCATGGGCGCTGTAGACCACGCCCATCGCACCTTTCCCGAGACGGCCCAGGATGCGGTACCGGCCGATCGTCTGCGGAAGGCTGCGGAGCTGCCGGGCGCTCAGGGTCCACGCTACTCTCCGTCGAAGCGAACCAGCACGGCGGTGACGTTGTCCCGGGTGCCGCGCGTCAGCGCCGCGTCGATCAGGTGCAGCACGATGTCCGCAGGCGCCCCGCCCGAACTCAACATCCCCTCCAGGTCGCTGTCGTCAATCGCGCCGTGCAGGCCGTCCGAACACAGCAGGATCATCTCGCCGCCCCTGAGATCGTGTTCACTGACGTGCACGTCTGCCTGCTCGCGCGCACCCAGAACATTCGTGAGCACGTGGCGCATTGCCGGTGACGGGCGCGGGGCAAGCGGCGAATCCCGTTGCGCCGCCCGCATCGTCGCCTCCCAGGTATCGTCGGTGGTGAGCTGCGTGAGCCGCCCCCCCACACACAGGTACACCCGGCTGTCACCGGCACCGGCCACCGTCAGGCATCGCCCCGAGATGAACGCGCCGACTAACGTCGTGCCCATCCCGGTGTATTCATCGTGGCGCTCCGCGGCGCGGAACACCCGGCGATTGGCGAGGTGGATCGCCGTCCGAAGCCGGTTGCTCGAGAACGAGAGGGCCGGTTCCACGCCGTACGGCCACGAACATTCTGCGTCTTCTTCGGTCCGGCGGATGAACCCCAGGACGGTTTCCACGGCGAGACTGGACGCGACTTCACCGGCCGCGTGCCCGCCCATCCCGTCGGCCACCATGAACAGCTGCAGGGCCGGGTCGCTGATGAAGCTGTCTTCGTTCGTCCTGCGCACTGGCCCGGCGTTGGTCAGGCCATGGGCTTCGACCACGTTCGCTCCTCGAAGATGGCCACCGTGTAGCGATGAGCCGGCAGGGGCCAATGCTACTGTGGTAGTCCTCGCCTGCGCAACGACTGGCGCGCGCCCAGTTCGGCAAAACTGCCCGCCCTGGCACCATACCTGCCGGTGAGCCGCGGTGACACGCCGAACAACGGCTGCTGGTGACGGGAAGACCGGCTACATTCCCGGCCCGCGTCGGACAAAGCCGCTCGCAGGCCGACCTGCGGGACTTCAACCGCGGTTTGTATTAATCGCTCTCTGGAGAGCCTTGGGGTGACGATGGACAATGACACGGCTGGGGAGCCCGAGTCGCTCCCCCGCACACGTCCAGCGTCGAGACACCCTGCCGGTCGGCTGCTGGCCGCCGTGACGCTCACCGTCATGTTGTCGGCGTCCGGTTCGGGCACCCAGGACGTGTCTTCGCAGATGACCGAGCGGCTGGTCATCCGCGGACAACCCCAGACGCTCCGACTCTATGGGCCGCGCAATGGCGACCCATTCATCGTGTCGAGCGGCGATGGCGGGTGGATTCATCTCGGGCCACACGTTGCCGAGGTCCTGTCTCGCGCAGGGTTCTTCGTGGTCGGTTTCGACACCAGAGCGTACCTGGCCGGCTTTACCTCGGGCGGAACGACGCTCGGGTCGCAACAAGAGCCTGTCGACTACAGAGTGCTGGTGGAGTTTGCCGCCACGGCGCTCCGGCAAGAAGCCCACGCTGGTCGGCGTGTCCGAAGGCGCCGGCCTGTCAGTGCTGGCGGCGACCGATCCCGGGACGAAGACTTTGATTGCCGGCGTGATCGGCCTCGGTCTACCGGATTTGAACGAGTTGGGCTGGCGATGGCGGGATTCTCTTATCTACCTCACACACGGCGTGCCGAACGAACCCACCTTCAGCGCTGTGGCCATCGTCAAGAACGTCGCGCCGCTGCCCCTCGGAGCCATTCACTCGTCGGAAGACGAATTCGTGCCGCTCTCCGAGGTACAACGCATCATCCAGGGCGCCGGTGAGCCGAAGAAGCTCTGGATCGTCAAGGCATCCGATCATCGCTTCAGCGACAACCAGCCGGAGTTCGACCGGTGCCTGATGGAAGCGATCGCGTGGGTGAAGCAGAGGACCACACGGTGAGGACGGGCCGAAGAGGGCCTGAGCTGCGCCCAGGTCCTCCGCGTCCCGCTCGTGAATCGCTCGATCAGGGCGTGGCCCCTTTGTGGGCCGCCTGCTGCTTCGGATGCTCCGCGGTGATGGCAGTGGCGACGTTCGTCTTGCCATCTTCGTGATACCGGACCGACACGGACGAACCGACTTCCACCGTTCCCTCACGGCGCGTCGCCGGATCCAGCACGAACTTCATCTCGCCCCCCCGCTTGCTCGGGCGGGTGAGCACCAGGCTCGTGGCATCCATTGCCGCGACCACACCGGTTGTCGCATGGCTCGCCGTTGCAGCCGGCTTCTGCTGCTTCGTGCTCGATTGCGCGTGTTGCTGCGCCGCCGGTGCCGCCCAACCCGCCACCGGTACTCCGGCCAGCACTCCACCCACAATCACCGTCGTGACCCCGCTACGTTTCAAGATCGACCACATACCCAACCTCCTTCGCGCTCAATGGCGCTCGTCGTGACCTCTCGTCACAGGAGCTATTCCACACGAGCAACCTGAGGCCGACATGAACCAGAGATTAATTCCCGTTCATCTAGTGTCCGGCGCCATCACGCACTCGGCGTCAGCTGGTCCGCGGAGGTGCTGGCGGACGCCAGCGGCAGGCGCACCGTGAAAGTGGAGCCGCGTCCGGGGTGAGTGTCGACGTCGATGCGACCGTTGTGACGGTCGACGATCCATTTCACGAGGCTGAGCCCGAGCCCTGCGCCTGCCGTGCTCGGCGATCGGGCGGGATCGGCGCGAAAGAACCGTTCGAAGATGTGCGGCTTCATACCGGGAGCAATGCCGCGGCCGGTGTCCTCGACAGTGAGTCTCCCGAGGGCATCCTCACGTGAGACGCCAACGACGACACACCCGCCATCCGGCGTGAACTTGATGGCGTTGTCCACGAGGTTGAGCACGAGGCGTTTGAGCCATTCCGCGTCGCCCTCGACCATGACCGCCGTGGCGCGATCGCATCTCAAATCGATCGCTCGGGCGTGCGCCACCGGCTCGAGTTGTTCCACCAGCGACGCCGCAAGAGTACCAAGCTCGACCGGGTGCAACGCCAGCGGAATCTCGCCGGCCTCGGCACGGGCGAGCGTCAGAACCTGGTCGATGAGTCGTTTCAGCTTGTCGATCTCTTCGAGCTGACTGGCAAGACGGCGTCCGATCTCCTCGGCAGACCGCGGTTGAAGCATGGTCATCTCGATCTCGGCCCGGAGTGCGGTGAGAGGCGTTCGAAGCTCGTGCGCGAGTGCCGCGCTGAACTGACGCATTTCGCCGACCGTCGCCTCGAGACGCGCGAGGGTGTCGTTGAACGCGTGAGCCACAGCGTCGAGTTCATCGGCGGTGCCGCGGATCGGCAGCCGCTGCTGCAGGTTCGTCACCGAAATCGTGCGCGCGGCCGCGGCCAGCGAGGTGAGCGGTGCCAGCCCCAGACCCGTCATCCATCTGCCGACGAAGACCGCCGCGAACAGCCCGCCGACAGCGCTCCACATCAGAATCTGCAGCGATCGTTTCAGCAAGCCGTCGATTGTTCTCATCGACACTCCCACCTGGAGCAGATAACGCCGGTGACCGGCCGGGTGGATCACACTGCTCGAGATGCGGAGCCTGCCGAAATCGGTCAATACTTCGTGTAGTCCGGATCCGTTCCCAAACCCCTGCACTTCGGCTGGCGTGAAGCGGACACCGAGCGGTCCGAGCGCCTCGGACTGAACGAGCAGCTCTCCAGTGTCCGCATCGTAGATTTGGAAGTAGCGTCCTGCGTCGTGAACGAAGGCGGCCTGATCGGCGTCGTTCTCGTCGAATACGAGGGCCGGCGTGCCGCCTTCGAAGCGCAGGTACCCGTGGAGGCCCTCCGCCAGTTCGGTGAGCCTGGCGCTGGCATCAGCATCGAGTTGGTGGGCGAGCAGACGATACGCAATCACGACGATCGCGAAGAGCAGGATGCCGAAGGCCGCCGTATAGACCAGCGTCAGGCGCGAACGGAGCGCGAGGGTCACGGCGGGGCGTCCGTCAACATGTACCCGACCCCTCGCACCGTATGAATCAGTTGCACAGGGAACCCCCTGTCGATCTTGTTTCTCAAGGAGTTGATATGCACCTCGACGACGTTGCTGACGCTGTCGAAGTGGATATCCCACACGTGTTCGATGATCAGCGATTTCGTCACCGGTCTGCCGCAGTTCCGCATCAAGTAGTCGAGCAGCGCGTACTCTTTCGGCTTCAAATCGATTTGCCGCCCTCCGCGTCGAACGGTTCGCCTGATTGTGTCGACCTCGAGGTCCGCGAGGCGAAGCGTGCTCTCGCGGGGGGCCCCGCGGCGGAGCAGCGCACGGAGCCGCGCCGACAATTCAGCCAGGGCGAATGGCTTCGCCATGTAGTCATCCGCCCCACCGTCGAGACCGGCGACGCGCTCTTCCACGGAGTCCTTCGCAGTAAGGATCAAGACCGGGAGCTCCGCCTTTCGAGCCCGGATGTCGCGAAGGACCTGAAATCCTGACCGGCCTGGCAGCATCAGGTCGAGCACGACAGCGTCGTACTCGAACGCGCCGGCCTGGTCGCCGGCACTGCTGCCGTCGTGCAATACATCGACGGCGTAGCCTTCCTGTTCGAGGCCGGCATGGATGAACTGCGCGACCTTGCGGTCGTCTTCAACAACGAGTATCCGCATTCCCCCTCGATCGTTCCTCGCGAGACTGCATCGTATTCTTTACGTGGCCCCGTTGTAACCGGGCGCAGGAGCTCTGGGCATCATCGCCACGGAAACTGCGACAGAGTCCCCTTGGGCCGTGCGCCTCTCGCCCAGCGCTGGTGCGCCGGCGCAACGTGGCGCGACGAATCAGCATCTCTGAGCGCCGGGACTCTTGAACACGGCGATATAATCCGCAGTCTTCAACACCCTACGTCGACCTGGACCTGGAGTATCGCCGTGCGCCGGAGGGACCCATGACGATCCGACCCTCTCCTGACGTGAACCACGGGATGGGGCGACCAGGTGGCAGGACGTTTCACTGGCTCACGACACGAGCCGCGATCGTCGTCGCAACGGCGCTCGTGGCGGTTGCGTTGGGCGCAGAATCGTCGACTCCGAGGCAGCAGACACACGATCGCCCGCGGACCGCAGCGGCCGGCCAGAAGCCGACCGCGCCTGCGCGAGCCGCCACGCCCACAACGAAGCAGTCGACCGCAACACACTCGACCCCGCCGGAGCCGTGGCGGACCTGGGGCGGTCCGCGCAGCAACTTCACCAGCACGACGACCGGAATCGCGGGCACCTGGCCAGCCGGCGGACCGCGGCGGCTGTGGACGCGGACGCTCGGGGATGGCTATTCGGGCATCTCGGCGGAGAACGGCGTGCTGTACACCGCCTACCGGCGAGGCCCGAACGACGTGGTGATTGCGATGGAGGAGGGGTCGGGGAACACGCTGTGGGAGACGGCATACGCGGCGCCCTTCAGCAATGCCGGTGGCGGCGGAATCGCGCCCGGTCCGTACGCGATGCCCCAGGTGATCGGCAATCGCGTCGTCATGGCCAGCGGCACGGGGATCCTGCTGTCGCTCGACAAGCGAACAGGCAAGATCGTCTGGCAGCACGATCTCTACGGGGAGTTCGGTGGCACCCGACTCGGATTTGGCTACTCGTGCCACGCGTTGCCGTACAAGGACACCTTGATCGTCCTGATTGGCGGAAGCACGGGCCTGATCTCACGCCTCACCGGCGGCTCCGGCAGTGCCGCGGCCGCGTTCAAGCAGAGCGACGGCGCGGTTGTCTGGCAGAGCCTCTCGTTCCAGAATGCCTACTCGTCGCCGCTCCTGATCACCGTGGACGGCCAGCCGCAGGTCGTGGCGCTGGTGGCGCAAGAGGTGGTCGGGTTCAGCCCGGACAACGGCACGGAGCTCTGGCGGCATCCCCACCCGACGCCCCACGGGCTTGCGATCAGCACACCCGTGTGGGGACCCGACAACATCCTGTTCGTCTCTTCGGCCTACGGCGGCGGCAGCCGCGGAATCCAACTGCGGCAGTCCGGCGGCACGACGAGCGTGCGCGAGCTCTGGGTCAATCCGAAACTGCAGCTCCACTTCGGCACAGCCATCCGCGTCGGCGACTACGTCTACTTCTCGGACGCCTACAACGGACCGGCGCTGGTCACGGCAGTGAACGTGAAGTCTGGCCAGACGGCATGGCAGCGGCGCGGCTTCGCGAAGGCGCAACTGCTGCTGGCAGACGGCAAGTTGATTCTGCTGGACGAGGACGGCACGCTGGCACTGGCCACGGCCACCCCCCAGAACTTCGAAGTGCACTCCCAGGTGTCACTTCTGGACAAGACCGCATGGACACCGCTGACGATGGTCGGCAGGCGGCTCTACGTCCGCGACCGCACCTCGATCGTCGCGCTCGATCTCGCCGCGCCATAGCCCGTCATTCCTTTCGCGCAAGACGACGGATTGCTGCCCGCACCGCCGTGATCCACAAGCGACCGGTGTTCCGCGTCACTGCAATGGCATCGCGGCCCTGGCCACAATCTGGTCGCGTTCGATGTCGGCTACCGGCGCGGCGGCGGCGGCGGGATCGTCGTGGGAGGAAGATGGCACGGCGATCCGCGGATACTTGCGTCCGTTGAGCGTCCAGCCGATGAACGTCGCCCTCACGAGGTACCGGTAGCTGGCGAACAAGACGACGAAGCTGACGATCAGGACCAACGGAAACTTTACGCTCCAGTGCCACGGCAGGTGACCAACGAGCACCTGCAGAGACACCACCACGGGCAAGTGGGCAAGATAGATCCAGTACGACGCGTCGGCCACGTATCGGACTTTCTCGTTTTCACGAGACATGTACCGCATGGCCAGGCCGATCACGGCGAAACTCCAGAACCAGATCGCAACCCCGTAGGCCACCGCAAACGCAAACTTCTCCACGCCGGGGCCCTGCGGGACGAAGGCAGGTGCGATACCCGCGACCGACAGGCAGGCCGCAGTAGCCGTTACTGCGCCAGCCAGATGGACCATCCACTGTCGCCCCCAGATCGCGAGCAGGTCCGGCTGCCGGTGCACCAGCCAGCCGAGGGTGACGGCCGTGCCGTAGCCGACGAGCGACGCGACCTGGGGAATGATGGAATGATCGGGCGTTGGGATCCCGAACCACATTACCCAATCCGGTCGAACGTACAGTGACGCGATCAGGGGGATTGGAAGGACCACGGCCGCTGCACCCGTGTGTACGAGGCTACGCACGAGCGCGTCGCCGGCTCGGCGCAGCGCACCGCGACGGTCGACCGCAGTCAGGACGGCACGGCCGAGGAGCAGGAGGATGTACAGGACCAGCAGGTAGTAGAGAAACCATAGATGGGTCAGCGGAAAAGCGCCGGGCGGAGGCGGCGGCATATTGGCCGGCGCCGGCGGCAGCGTCCCGAACGTCTTCGTCAGGCCCCACATCCATAGCGCGAGCAATGTGGGTGCGAGGATCACCCAGCCGACGACGAGCGGCACCAGGATGCGCTTCGATCGGTCGCGCCAGAATCCGCGCGCACCCTTGCGATGGAACATCATGCGCGCGAAGAAGCCGGCCACGAAGAAGAAGAGGGTCATGCGAAAGATGTGCGACGTGAACAGCAGTACGCTGATGGCGCTGCTGGGCGAGTTGTCGACGATGGCCCATACTCCGGGAATCATGCCGGGGATGAACGAGAACCCGGCATGGAAGACCACGCCGAGCAGCAGCGCAAACGCACGGACGGCGTCGAGGCCGTGAAGACGATCGGTGCGGGACATAAGTGCTCCTGTCATACGAAGTCCCGACGACGGGAATGGAAGTGGACGGCGAGCCCGAGCGCCGCGAGGCCAGCCAGAATCTCGATGGCGATGACCGCCATGATGTCTCCCGTCCACACCGCTGTCGGTCCGCCACTGTGCGCCCTGACGGACGGCCTGGAAAGCAGGAACGGGATCAGGAAGTTCACCGACACGTTGCCGATGATGATCGCGGTCGTGTGCCAGCCGGTGGAGTCGCTCACGAGCGACACGGCCAGCAGCGCGCAGTAGTAGAAGAGAAGGTAGGCGAGGACGGTCACCCAGAACGGCAGAATCCCGTTGGGGATGTGCGAGACGTCGATCATGACCACGTTGGCGGCCGTCAGGATCAACCATGGCACGGTGAACGCGATCGCATTCGCCAGCACCTTCGCCACGATGTACTGCGTGGTCGATACGGGGAGGCTCAGAACGAAGAGCAGGACCTTGTCCTTCCTCTCCTGCACCACGCCGCCCATGACGAGAAAGATGTTCAGGACGATCAGCACGCAGATGAGCGACACGCCGCCGACGTAGGCGGCAACCGTACCCTGCGGCATCATGGCGACCGCAACCAGCCCGGCGAAGATGGATCCCGCCATCATCCAGCGCAGGAGAAACAGATCCTTGAGGATCAGGTGGCGAACGACTGAGTGGTTCATTGGCGCGTCTCCCCTCGATTAGCCATGACGTTGGCGACGAAGATCTCTTCGAGCGTCATGCGCTGCACGTCGCGGATCGTGACTCCGGCCCGCTCACACGCGGCGTGGACGTCAGTGGAGTAAGCGCTCGTCGTAATCACCGCCACGCGTCCGTTGACAGTCGATTCCACGGCGCCCGGCAGAACCGGCATCGAGATTGTCGGAGGGACGTCGAGGTGGACCCGGCGCCACCGATCGAAGAACGTTTCCTTGTCACTCGAGTCGATGACCCGGCCGCGATCGAGGAACGTAATCACGTCCGAGATCTGTTCGACGTCGTGGGTGTTGTGCGAAGAGAACAGGATGGCGCGGTGCTCGTCGCGCAGGGCATCCATCAGCTCGGCGAGCACCTCGTGCCGCGCAACCGGGTCGAGTCCGGTCGTCGGTTCGTCGAGCAGCAGGAGTCGCGGGCGATGCGCGAGAGCCAGCAGCAGCGTGGCCTTCACGCGCTCACCGTGCGAGAGTGCCTTGATTGTCTGATCCCGGTGCAGGTTGAAGCGTCGGACGAGCAGCTCCGCGTACTTCGCGTCCCAGTCGGGATAGATCGACGCGACAAATCGCATGTGCCAGGCGAGCGTGGCGGCGGCATACAGGCGCATGTCTTCGGACACGAATCCGATATCCCGCTTCGCCGCGGCCTGCTCGCGCGGCATCGATCGGCCGAGGACGCGGACCTCGCCGCTATCCTGGCGAATCATGCCCATCAGAATACGGATCGTGGTCGACTTCCCCGCGCCGTTAGGTCCGACCAGGCCCATGATCTGGCCGGCTTCGAGACGCAGGTGCGCATCGGACAGCCTGAAATAGCGGTACGCCTTCTCGACATTCACGAGCTCAATCGCCGGCACTGTCATGGCTTCATCTCGCCTTCTTCCGCACGGCGTCGCGCAGCCGCGTTTCGAGCTCGTCGGGGGTCAACCCGAGCACGCGTCCGATCTCCGCCGCCGCCGACAGGTGCGCCTCGAGCTCGTCGTGGTGCAGCCTCGCGCTGAGGCCAGCACTGTCGGCGACGAACGAGCCCTTGCCCTGGCGCGTCACGATCACGCCGTCGCGCTCCAGCTCGAGATACGCTCGCTTGACTGTGATGACGCTGATCTGCAGCGCCGCCGCGAGCGCCCGGATTGACGGCAACTCGTACCCTGGCCGCCAGTCCCCAATGGCGATGCGATGGCGGATTTGCTCCATGATTTGGAGATACATCGGCCGCGGGTCGGCATGGGATATCAGCAGCCCACTGGTCATATCAGGTATGCACAGTATACACGGAATGCAGACCGCCGCAAGCCCCAGCGCTAAAAAGGGCTGTCCGCGGCTGATGGTTCAGAATCGACAACGCTGCGGCTGGACCGGAGGGCGATGCGCGTGACCGGCACACGCCCGGCCGCAGCGGAGACCGAGACGCATGCCGTGTCGCCAGGCGGTGGCGGACGGCAGCGTACGGCCGCACCCGGGTGCGTCCAGGCAGCAGGCGAGATGACGCGCCTTCCAGGCGGTGAACTGGGGGGCCAACGATGAGGACGACCACACCGGTGGCAGTTGGTACCGCGCGAGCCAGACGCGTGCTCGCGCGGAACCCATGACGGTTTCGCTCAGCCCTTGTTGTACTCGTCGTGGCGCCGCCACCAGACGCCCGTCTCGTTGCGCCCTCTGGGGGCGCGGTCCAGCCATTGGTACATGCCCCACAGGCCGTCCAGACCGCGCGCATAGGTGGAGTAGGTGTGATAGACGACGCCGTCCTCGAGCACGAATGCGCTCATGCCCGGCCGCTCGCGCGTATAGGTGGCCGCGTCGGTTCCGCTCATGGCAGCGAACACAGTCGACCCGTCGGGTGTGGCGCGCGAGGGTATCTCGGCATCAGGCCGGTCGTCCGGGCGTTCCTGCAGCACCGCCTCGTGCCGGTAGTTGTAGTCGATGCCTTCCTCGCGCTGTTGCCTCTCCGTGAACGAGACGCTGAAATCGAAGTTGAAGTCTCCGCCGAATGACGACGCCCACGGAAACGTCCACCCCATCCGCCGTTTGTACGCCTGCAGCTTCGCGAGCGGCGCACGTGATATCGCCGACAGCGTGACGTCGTGGTTCGCCAGGTGGACGACGGAGCCGTTGAACCCGTCCGCGATGGCGGAGCAGGCCGGACATCCCGCTGTATAGTCGGGACCGAACATGAAGTGGTAGACGAGCAGCTGCGAGCGCCCTCGGAAGAGGTCCTCCAGCGAGGCGCTGCCCTCTTCGGTCTCGAATCGATACCCCTTGTCGATCCGAACCCACGGCAGGTCCTGCCGCCGGCGCGCGAGCTCGTCGCCCCGCCGCGTCAGTTCCTTCTCCGCCTCGAGCAACTCGAGTCGCGCGGCAAGCCACTCGTTCCGTGTCCCGGTGATGTGTGTCGTCATCGCTGTTCTCTCCTTCCGCCTTTCGCGCCCCGTCTTTCGCGGCACTTCCGGCGAGCCAGTCCGCGTCGCCGGTCATTTTTCCACTGCTTGCCAAAAGCCGAAGCCTCATCGCGTATTGCTGAGTCGTCTGTTGAGTCGCATCGACACCCCAAAACACTGCAGGGCTTGTGGCCCATTAGTTCATGCCGGCGACCTGGCGGTAGGCGTACGCCGTAGGCGCCCTGAGGTGAACACGTGGATTCGAGCCCGTGCGGGCAAGCCGAAGGCGAGCCCAGACGTGCCTGAAGACCTGTCGACCAGCCAACGAATGAAGCCGAAAGCGAGGGGAACCTGAAACGGGGGATTCGAGCCCGCTCCGGGCAAAGCCGAAGGCGAGCCCGCGGGCGCCTGAAGACCTGCCGACCAGCCGACGAATGAAGCCGAAGGCGAGGGAACCCTGAAACGCGGGATTCGAGCCCGCTCCGGGCAAGCCCAAGGCGAGCCCGGGCGTGCCTGAGACGTGCCGACCAGCCAACGAATGAAGCCGAAGGCGAGGGAACCCTGAAAACGGGGAGATTCGAGCCCGCTCCGGGCAAGCCCAAGGCGAGCCCGAGCGTGCCTGAAGACGTGCCGACCAGCCAAACGATGAAGCCGAAGGCGAGGGAAACCTGAAAACGCGGGATTCGAGCCCGCTCCGGGCAAGCCCAAGGCGAGCCCGGGCGTGCCTGAAGACGTGCCGACCAGCCAAACGATGAAGCCGAAGGCGAGGGAAACCTGAAAACGCGGGATTCGAGCCCGCTCCGGGCAAGCCCAAGGCGAGCCCGGGCGTGCCTGAAGACGTGCCGACCCAGCCAACGAACGAGCCGAAGGTGAGTGAGTTGGCTGGGAGGCAGGGATTCGAACCCCGATAACGTGGTCCAGAGCCACGTGTCCTACCGTTGAACGACCTCCCAGTGCTGGCCGCGGCGGGATTGAAGAACGTTCAGTTTAACCTGCGGTGTCGCGGAGCGGCAACTGTCGCGCCGCGAGAGGTGTCCGTCGCCGAAAGCGCCAAACACCGTGCGGGACCGGGAAGGTGGGCCGGGGGGCGTCGCCCCCCTCACCCCTCGTGATCGTAGGGAAATGGGCGGGAAGTGCGAAGCACCGCCGTCCTACGCCTCCTCGCCCCTCCCTTGCTCGCTGCCGTTCCCACCTTCGCGGGCCTGCTGCTTGCGGCGGTGGCTCGCCATGCCGCCCTTGCGGCCGGCCTCGCGCGCCTCCTCACTCGTCCATTCGTGCGCGGTGCCTTTCTGGTGCGCCGCCTTGCCGCCCTTGCTGGCAATCTCCCGCTGCTTCGCGCGGTCCATCGATGCGAATCCGCGATCTTCTTTGGCCACCGTATTCCTCCACCCCGGTACGTCTCGTTGTCATTCCGTGCTCCGCCGGGAGCCATGTGTCTCTCAGCGCGGCTGCAACCGATATGCCACGGCTATGACGTAAGTGCGTGAGTGCCGAGGGTTTAGCGGCGCAGGACGCGCGTTGCCGGTGAAGACGCGTCTGGCGGCGCTCACGGCCGTGGCCGGAACCGCCCGCACATCAGCAACTTGGGCGAAGGAACAAAGAAGGTTTGGAGCTCGTCAGGCGGCCCGGGCGCGCAGGAAACGCTCGAGCTCGCCGAGCCGCGCGACGGTTCCGGCCTGGCCGACCAGCGCGGCCACCTCGAAGAGGCCAGGGCTGACCGCCTGGCCCGTCAGTGCCACGCGCGTCGCATGAATGAGGGCACCGGCCTTCACACCGCGATTCTCCGCCACCTCACGGAGTGCTGACTCGATCGTCGCGAGGTCGAATGCGTTGAGCGACTGAAACGAATCACGGAGCGCCGCAATGTGATCGGCGAGCCCTTCAGTTCCCAGGTGCTTCTCGACAGCCGCCGGATCGTAGTCCACGCGCTCGCGCAGGAATGGTTCGAGCTGCGCGATGAAGTCGCTCACCTTCTTCACGCGCGGCTTCACCAGCTCGATGATCTGATCGAGCCACACGCGACGCGAACTCTCGTACGTGTCCGACCAGAGCCCACGCGATGCGAGTTCGCTCTGGATCGCGCCCACGATGACTTCGGCGGACAACCGAGCCACGTGTTGTGCGTTCACCCAGTCGAGCTTTTCCTGGTTGAACACAGCGTTGCCGCCGCTGATCCCCTCGAGGGCGAACTGCGCGATCAGCTCCTCGCGCGTGAAGATCTCCTGGTTCGTACCGGGCGACCAGCCAAGCAGCGCGAGGAAGTTGACCATCGCGTCCGCCAGGTATCCCTGGCGCTCGTACTCCGTGACGGAGGTCGCCCCGTGCCGCTTGCTCAACCGTTTCTTGTCGGGCCCGAGGATCAGCGGCACGTGCGCGAACCGGGGCACCGGCGCACCGAGGGCTTCGAACAGCATCACGTGCTTCGGCGTGTTCGAGATGTGGTCGTCGCCTCTCACCACGTGTGTAATGCGCATCTCCAGATCGTCCGCGACGACGGACAGGTGGTAGGTGGGATACCTATCCGAGCGGAGGATGACGAAGTCCTCGATGTGCGCGTGGTCGAACGCAATCGGGCCGTGCACGAGATCGGTGAAGCGCGTGTCGCCTTCGGGAACGCGAAACCGGATCGCGCGTGCGGCCCCCGCGGCCTGATACTCCGCGATCTGCTCAGGTGTAAGCGAGAGGCAGCGGCGATCGTAGAGCCACCCGCCGCCTGCCGCTTCGGCCCGCTGCCGCTGCTCCTGCAGCCGCTCAGGTGAGCAATAACAGCCGTATGCGTGCCCCGACGCGACCAGTTGCTCGGCGAGTGCGCGATGCCGGTCTATCCGTTGCGACTGGAAGTACGGACCGTAGTCTCCGCCCGCCTCAGGACCCTCATCCCAATCGAGACCGAGCCACCGCAGCCCGTCGAGAATCCCGGTGACCATATCGGCGGATGATCGCTCCGCGTCGGTATCTTCGATGCGCAGCACGAACGTGCCGCCGTGCCGGCGCGCGTAGAGCCAATTGAAGAGAGCGGTGCGCGCACCCCCAACGTGCAGATAGCCAGTGGGCGACGGGGCGAACCGAAGACGGGGCTTGTCCTGAGTCACGGCGTCTCGACGCCCACGATTATTTCATGAGCCCCAGTTCGGCACTTAGCGCATCGAGACGGCGGGCGATATCGTCGCGGGCCTCCCTGAACCGCTCGATGCTTCGGTCCGGTCCGGCCGGATCCGCCAGGGGCCAATGAACGCGCGGCACGCCGGCGAGCCCGATCGGGCAGACCTCTTCGGCGCACAACGTGACGACGAGATCCACGCTCGCGGGATCAATCGTGTCGACAGACTTCGAGACATGCGCCGAGATGTCGACGCCGACTTCGCGAAGCGCCTCTATCGCCAGCCGATTGACCTGCGAGGGCTGCGAGCCCGCGCTCTGCACCCGCAGGCGGGCGC
Source organism: Vicinamibacteria bacterium (assembly GCA_963763095.1). GTDB lineage: Bacteria > Acidobacteriota > Vicinamibacteria > Vicinamibacterales > JAENWD01 > CAVUCH01. Next base: position 21,083 of record CAVXNR010000037.1, on the reverse strand, counting down.
CGAACTTCGCGCGCGCGAGGCCCTCCGCCATCTGGCTGCGGGCGGAGTTGGCCACGCACAAAAAGAGAATTGATGTCGGGGTCTTCATTGACAACGCGATTCCAGGACGGCAGTTTCCGCGCGGATCCCGCGCCCCAACGTGGAACAGAAATCGCTCCCACTCAAGGATGTTGCGGTTTTCTCGCCCTGACGAACGCGCTCATGAACTTGCCGTCCACCGCGGCCGCGACCTCGTCAGGCTCGATCCCGGTGCCCTCGAAGAACGACAGCGCATCGGCGCTCTGGTAGATGCGCGTCGGCTCGATGTCGATGTCTTCGAATCCGGCCGCCGCCAGCCTGGAGCGATAGTCGCCCTCGTCGAGCGCGCCGGCAACGCAGCCGATCCAGAGTTCCACGTTGCGGCGGATGGCGGCCGGTACCGCCCCGCGGACGATGACGTCCGACACCGCCAAGCGTCCGCCCGGCTTGAGCACGCGGAACGCCTCCGTGAGCACGCGGTCCTTGTCGGCAGACAGGTTGATCACGCAGTTCGAGATGATGACGTCCACGCTGTTGTCCGCCAGCGGAATCCGCTCGATCTCCCCCTTCAGGAACTCGACGTTCGTGAGCCCCGACTTCTGCTGGTTCTGGCGGGCAAGGGCGAGCATCTCGTCGGTCATATCGAGACCGTAAGCCTTGCCGGCTGGTCCCACACGCCGCGCCGAGAGCAGCACGTCGATGCCGCCGCCGGACCCCAGGTCGAGCACGGTCTCCCCTGCGCGCAGTTCGGCGAGCGCCGTCGGGTTACCGCATCCGAGCGATGCCGCCAGTGCCTCGGCGGGCACCGCTGAGGCCTCGTCACCAACATAGAGGTTCGAGGTGATCGGGTCGGGTCCACAGCCCGACGCTGCAGACGCACCGCAGCAGCTGCTGCCACCCGCGTTCACGCGGAGCGCCGCGGCGCCGTACTTCTCGCGCACGACCGCGCGCAGGTCTTCGCCGTCTTCGGGAGTCGTTGATGACATCGATCCTCACTCTCATTGCCCGCCGGGCGGCCGGCGCCGGGTGGCGGGCGGAACAGAACACATCTCTTCACGCCCAGACGACCCAGGCCGAGCCGTGGTGTTGTCTCGCCCGCCCCGCCCGCCGCCCACCGCCCGCCGCCCACCGCCTTATATCCGTCTAGCCGCATACGCTATCCCCGCATGCTATATTTGTCAACACGAATATGGAAGCCGGAAAGATGCGGAAGACACAGGCGGCGCGCCTCGGGACGCTGGAGCAGCTGTTCAAGGCGATGGCGGACCAGACGCGGCTGCGGATCCTGGCGCTGCTGGCGGGCGGCGAGGTGTGCGTGTGCGACATCCACGAGACGCTTGGCATCCCGCAGCCACGCGCGTCGCGGCACCTCGCCTACTTGCGGCGGACGGGGCTCGTCCTCGATCGGAAGGAGGGACTCTGGGTCTATTACCGCCTCGCGGACCCGGACGACCCTGTCCTGCAGACGCTGCTCTCCGCCGTCGTGCACTGCCTGGGCCACCTGCAGGGGGGCACACGGAAAACCGGCGCCGAGCGGCCAAGCTTCGCATGCTGCAGCGCAGTCGGACCGCTCCTGCAGGTGGCGCGCCGCTGAAGTGTCTAGACCCAGTGCTCGACTGTGGTGTCACCGCACCGCTGATGGTGTCACCGCACCGCTGATGTGGGGCAGGGCTTCAGCCCTGCAAATCTGTGCGCTCTAGCAGGCCTGAAGGCCTGCCCCACATGCCGGCCGAGCCGCTGACGGACGGAGCCGGTGAGGGCTACTGGAGAGCGAGCGCCCGCACACGCCGCGCCTTGAGTGCGCGCGAAACCTCCGCCGCGATGGCCGGGTCGATTGGTGTGAGCTCGCGCACGAAGTCGCCTTCGAGAACCGCGAGAGGCACGCCCGCCCGATAGACGATCCGGTTGCGGCCGGCGGTCCGAATCCGTTCCCCGCAGTGACAATCCCGGTGAGGTTCAACGGATCGGCCGCGCTGATGGTGACGAGACCACCGTCCGGCGGCGATACGCCGAACCTCCCGCAGCCGTTCCACCGCATCCGGAAGCGCGAACTGCTCGCCCGACATCCCGGTCACGAACCGGCCGCTGCGAATCTCGCCGCGTGCCTCGAGGCGCCGGTACACGCGCGCAAGCTCGCGCCACGTCGCCGCGTTGGTCTCGCGGGTGAGCAGCCGTCGGAACACGACCCCGTAGCGGCGGAGCAGCGACCACGCCTGGAGCTCGATCGCCTGGTCGCGCGTGACGGCCTCGTCACGTGCCGCGATGGCGGTCCACCGCCCGGCGAAGTTGCTGCGACGATCGTGTTGCGCCGGGCGGCCGCGCGCCGCCCAGACGAGGGCACGCAATCCCGAGAACCCGTCGGACGTCGCCAGCCCGCTGGCGACCAGCGCGCCGATCGCATGCCGCAGCTGATCCGCATCGAGCCCGCAGGCTTGGACGAGATCGGCGAAGAACGACGCCCCCCGCGACTGGAGCACCGACAGCACGCGTCGAGCTGTCTCGCCGAGCGGCGGCTCCTCCGCGGTTGTACGCAGCGTGCGCCACGCGCCCGCATGCTCGCGCAGGAAGAGCGCAATCGGTGTCGCCGGCACCAGGCTGGGCGCCGGGCCGCTCTGGACGGTCGCAGGCGAGAGCCGGCCCCATCCGGCCTCTCCCGCGAGACAGATCATGTCGAGCATCGACGGCTCGTACCGATCGAGACGGGCCGGCAACACCGCGCGCTCCCACGCGCCGGCCGCGAGCTCGTATCCGTCGAGTGACGTGACGACCTCCCTCAGGCCGTCCAGCCCTGTCAGCCTGGACGATGTCTCGACGTGCTGCCAGCGGAAAAGGAAGCGCATGAAGTCCGCCTGGCTGACCGGCTCGATCTCGGCGCGTAGCCTTTTCAACGTGTAGCGATGAATGCGGGCGAGCAGCGACCTGTCACACCATTCGAGCGCGGTCTCGCCAGGCGTAAAGCGTCCGCGAAGCACCACGCCGTCCGCTTCGAGCAACAGGAGCGCCTCGTCTGCTGCCGCGGGCGAAATGCCGAGTGATTCAGCCAATGCCGGCGCGGTAATCGGGCCGGTCAGTGTCAGTCGGCCTCTCAGGACTTCCACGATGGCCTGGCTGCGCGTCCAGGATTTCGCGACGCGAGACGCGGGCGGTTGCAGCGACGGCGGGACGGCGACGTGCGGATGGATCGCGCGCAACTCGGGAAGGCGCTCGACCGCGACAACGATCGGGCGCGTGTCCGTCGATTCGTCGAAGGTCACGGTGCCCGCCCGATTCGCCGCCTTCAACTCCGCGAGGAGCTCCGGCCGTACCTCCTCCAATTCGCCAGTGCACAGAAACCCCGCCGTCAGCATCGCGTCGTGCAGCTCGTCGGCATCGCGGGGATCCGGACGCTCCTCCTCGCGCACGCGTGCAATCGCGTCCGCATCGAGGGCGCCAACATCCCCGGCCGAGGCCGGATCGCTGGACCGCCGCGTTTGCACCGCATGGCTCCGGCGCTCCTCGAGCGGGGCATCATCCAGAAAGGCAAACGGCTTGGCGTTGAGGATCTCATGCGCGAAGACCGACGGCTCCGGAGTGTCACGGGCGACCAGCTGCAGCTCGCCCCGGTGGATTCGGCCCAGCACGGCCCGAAGCCCTTCGAAGTCCATCGCCTCCTCGAGGCAATCGCGCACCGTCTGCGCGACGAGCGGATGATCGGGAATCTGCCGGTCGCCGGGAATGTTCTCCAGACAGGCGGCCGCGTCCGGGAACACTGCGGCCATGAGGTCGTCCGCCCGCATCCGCTGGATCTGCGGTGGCACCTTGCGCCCGCCTCTCGCCCGCGGCACCGCCAGCGAGATGGTCGTGTTCCACCGCCACCGCGTCTTGAACACGGGCGCGTCGAGAAACGCCTGGACGAGCACGTCCCGCGTCGTCTCGGGGTGCAGATAACGAAAGACGTCCGACAGCGGGAACGAGTGCTGGGGTCCCAGCGAAAGCATCACGGCGTCTTCGGTCGCTGCCGCCTGCAGCTCGAAGTTGAACTGCCGGCAGAAGCGCTTGCGCAGGGCGAGCCCCCAGGCCTTGTTGATGCGGCTGCCGAACGGTGCATGCAGCACGAGCTGCATGCCGCCTGACTCGTCGAAGAACCGCTCGAGCACCAGGGTGTCCTGCGAGGGAATGACGCCGAGCGCGCGACGGCCCTCCGCGAGGTACGAGACCGCCTGATCGGCGGCGTCTCTCTCGATGCCTGTTTCCGCCATCATCCACTCGATCGTGAGCTCGGGGGACGTGTCAACGAGCCGTCGATCGACCTCGGCCCGAAGGTCGCTCACCGCGCGCGAGAGCTCGTCGCTGCGTGCCGGCGCCTCGCCCAGCCAGAACGGGATTGTCGGAGGCGCACCCTTCGCATCGGCGACCCGAACGTCACCTCCCGCCACCTGCAGGATCAGCCACGACGCGTTGCCCAGCTGAAAGATGTCGCCCGCGTTGCTTTCGATCGCGAAATCCTCGTTGAGCGTCCCGATGAACGTGTCCTCTGGCTCGAGGACGACGCGATAGTCGGCGATCTCCGGAATGGCGCCGCCCGATGTCTGGGCGAGCAGCCTCGCGCCGCGGCGTCCGCGAACGGTCGCGTTGACCTCATCACGATGCACCAGAGCCGCGCGCCGGCCGCGCCGGGTGGCAAAGCCGTCCGATGTCATTTGCAGCACGCTTTCGAATGACGCGCGCTCGAGCCCGCGGTACGGCCACGCGCGCGTCACCAGCGCAAAGAGATCGTCTTCCGAGTAGTCGCGGCATGCGCACTCGGCAACGATCTGCTGTGCCAGGACGTCGAGCGGCGCGTCGTGCGAGACGATGGCATCGAGCAGACCGGACCGGATCGCGCGCAGGAGCGCCGCGCATTCGACGAGATCGTCTCGTGACGCGGGGAACACCCGGCCCTTCGGGGTTCCGGCAATCGTGTGACCGGACCGTCCGACGCGCTGCAGCAGCGTGGCGATCCGGTGAGGCGATCCGATCTGGCAGACCAGGTCGACGTGCCCGATATCGATGCCGAGCTCGAGCGACGCCGTCGCGACGAGCGCCTTCAGCTGTCCGCATTTCAGCCGCGTTTCTGCGTCGAGCCGCTTTTCCTTCGAGAGGCTGCCGTGGTGCGCGGTCACCGCATCCTCGCCGAGCCGGTCGCTGAGGTGCCGCGCGACCCGCTCCGCCAACTTTCGTGTGTTCACGAACACCAGCGTGGTCCGGTGTGCCGTGATGAGCGCGGCCAGGCGGTCGTAGTACTCCTCCCAGACCTCGTTCGACATCACCGCCTCGAGGGTGGAGCGCGGCAGCTCGACGCCGAGGTCCATTCGGCGCCTGTGCCCGGCGTCGACGATGGTGCAGCCGGCCGCATCGCCGGCGGTGAGGAAGCTGGCGACCTCCTCGATCGGCGTCTGGGTGGCGGATAGCCCGATGCGTTGCAGTGCCTGCCCGCCGTAGCCCACTTGGCGAAGGTGGGGACGCTCGGCGACGGCCTCCAGCCGCTCGAGCGTCAACGCGAGGTGTGCTCCACGCCGCGAACCGATGACCGCGTGGATCTCGTCCACGATTACCGTGCGCACGGTGCGAAGCATCTGCCGGCTGCGGTCGGCCGTGAGGAGCAGATACAGCGATTCCGGCGTCGTCACGAGGATGTGAGGCGGCGTCCGCAACATCGCCGCCCGCTCGGCCTGCGTCGTATCGCCGGTCCGCACGGCAGCAGTGATCCTGGGCGGACGCAACCCGGCCTCTTCGGCCAGGCGGTGAATGCCCGCGCGCGGCTCCGCGAGGTTCTTGTGAATGTCCGCGCTGAGCGCCTTCAGCGGGGACACGTAGACGATGCGCACCTCGTCCGGCAGCGGCGCCGCACAACTCTCTTCGAGCAACCCGTTGATGGCGGTGAGAAAGGCCGCCAGTGTCTTGCCTGAGCCGGTGGGAGCGGCAATGAGCGTGTGCCGGCCGGCGGCAATCGATTCCCAGCCGCGCAGCTGGGCGGAGGTCGGCTCACCGACCTCGGTCGTGAACCACTGGCGGACGACGGGATGGAAACCGGTGAAGGACATGAGACCGGGAGATTCAGGTGGACAGGGGAACCCTCATTCTACCGCGCACACATCTCACTCGCTGCCCTCGGCGTGATCCCACCCGAGAAAAAGACGCAGCTCCTCCAAGAACATTGCCCATGCCGGCTCGTCCTCGAGGAGGAGATGGTTCGCACTCGGCAGTGACACGTAGCGCGCGCCAGGGATTGATGCGGCCAGCAAGCGCCCCCCTTCCGGCGCCACCGCGCGGTCGTCGTCACAGTGTACGACGAGCGTAGGCACCCGTACGAGCGGCAGCAGTGCGCGGACATCGATGTTGTCATCCGCTGTCATCAAGCGAGCGGCGTTCTCGGGTGATGTCGACACGCGCTGCAGCTCGTCGAACCATGCCTCGTGTGCAGGCGTGGCGCGCGGAATGAACCGGCACGTAAACAGCTTGCAGAAGGCGGGGTTGTTCAGACCCCAGCCAAGGCGCGTCAAGCTGGTCAACGCATGTCGCGCCTCCAGTTCCGATTCCGTCGCTGTGTAGTTCATGCCTGCCGCAAAGCCGCCATAGAGGACCAGCCTGCTGACCCGCTCCGGATGCTGGACGGCATACGCGATGGCGATCGACGCGCCCCGTGAGATCCCGAGAAGCGCAAACCGATCCAGCTGCGCGGCATCGACGACGGTTTCCAGATCCTGCACCCACGTGGCGAAGCTCACGCCCGTCACATCGCGCTGAGACATGCCGTTGCCGCGCTCGTCGTAGCGGATCACCCGGTGGTGCTGCGACAGCGCTTCCCACCAGTGCCGCCAGATCGGGCTCTCCCATTCGAAGTCAAGGTGGGTGAGCCAGTTCGACGCCTTCACGAGCGCCGGGCCGCTGCCGCTCGTCGCATAGGCGAGGCGAACGCCATCAGCGGTAGTGCAGTAGCGGAGCTCCTGTCGGGTGCTGCCGCGCGGACGCTGGTCGCCCCCGTGGCGCGTGCCTTCGACCTCCACCGGCGCAACAAAGCGGTAACCGACGCGCGGCACCGTCTCGATGAACGCCTGACCGGTGGCCTTCTCCCCCAGCATCTTGCGCAGTATCGAGACGTTGTGATTGAGGTTGTTCTCTTCAACGGCGGTGTCGGGCCAAACCGCCCGCAAGAGCTCTTCCTTCGTCACCAGGCGTCCTGCGTTTTCGACGAGCACTCGAAGCGTGTCGAACACCTTCAGCCGCAATGGGATGGGAGCGTCAGCTCTGGACAGACGACGCTCGGCGACATCCAGGCAGTAGGGGCCGAATCGGTACGTCTGGCGGGGTGACGGCACGATTTCAGGAATACGTCAGAAATGTTCCACGACAGTCAAAGGACGCGACGTGGAGCCCTGGTGCGTAATGGCGGTGTCAACGCGACGGGCGCTTCGAATGGCGATTGTAGCGACTTCAGCGCCGGCCGCACCTGAAAACGAACTGGAGGACACGATGCCGCAGCTGCTTCCTGATCAGACCTTCTATCCATCTCCCACCATGGCGATGACCGCGCCGACGGAGACGATCGGCTACGTGGCGTTGCTCAACCCGGATCCGAATGCGCACGACGCCATGGCCGTGGTCGACGTCGACCCGGACTCCCGCGCATACGGGACCACGGTGGGGCGCGTGAACATGCCAGAGCCGGGCGACGAGCTGCACCACTTCGGGTGGAACGCGTGCAGCTCGTGCCTCTGCCCCTACTCGCCGCACGCACATATGGAACGGCGGTACCTCGTCGTGCCCGGCTTGCGATCGTCGCGCATCCACATCCTCGACACCAAGCCGGATCCGCGTCGGCCGCGGATTGTGAAGGTCATCGATGCGAGCGCGCTGGCCGAGAGGACCGGATACAGCAGACCTCACACGACCCACTGTGGCCCTGACGGCATCTACGTCAGCGCGCTCGGCGATAAGCACGGCGACGGACCGGGCGGCGTGTTCGTCATGGATCCGGAGACGTTCGAAATCAAGGGGCGGTGGGAGCGAAACCGCGGCCCGCAGTACCTCGCCTACGATTTCTGGTGGCACCTCGGACACGACACCATGATCACGAGCGAGTGGGGTACTCCGCGGATGGTCGAAGAAGGAGTCAACCCGGAGCTGCTGCTGTCGGGCAAGTACGGCAATGCCCTGCACGTGTGGGATCTGCATAAGCGGCGACACATCCAGAAGCTCGAGCTCGGTCCTGAATATCAGATGGTGCTCGAGCTGCGGCCGGCGCACAACCCAACCGAGACCTACGGGTTCACTGGTGCCGTTACGAACCTGAAGGACCTGTCGTCCTCGATCTGGACCTGGTATCGGGACGGTGGAGCCTGGCATATCCGAAAGATCATCGATATCCCTGCGGAGCCGGCCGACCCGGCGCAGCTGCCGCCCCTGCTCAAGGGATTCGGCGCCGTCCCGCCGCTCGTGACCGACATCAATCTCTCCCTGGACGACCGATTCCTGTACGTCTCGTGCTGGGGCACCGGGGAGCTGAAGCAGTTCGACGTGTCGGATCCATTCAACCCTGCGGAAACGGGATCGGTGCGCCTGGGCGGTATCGTTCGCCGGCAATCGCATCCGGCACATCCGAACAGGTCACTGAACGGCGCGCCGCAGATGGTGGAGATAAGCCGCGATGGCAGGCGCGTGTACGTGACGAACTCCCTCTACCGCACCTGGGACGATCAGTTCTATCCGGATGGCATTCGCGGCTGGCTCGCGAAGTTGAACGTGGGGGCGACCGGCGGGTTCGAGCTCGATCGTCGCTTCCTGATGGAGTTCGAGGGCATGCGCCCCCATCAGGTGCACCTCGAGGGCGGTGACGCCAGCTCCGACTCCTACTGTTTCGCGTAGGGGGGGCCATGAGCGAACTCCACTCGTGGGGCATGCTGACCGCGCTTGGCGCGTTTCACGGCGTCAACCCCGGCATGGGCTGGCTGTTTGCCGTGGCGCTCGGCATGCAGGAGCGCCGCCGCGGCGCCGTCATCGCGGCGCTGGGGCCGCTCGGACTCGGCCACGCCCTGGCCGTCGGGGCCGCAATCACATTGGCAGCTTCCGCAGGCGCTGTGCTTCCCGCCAGCTCCCTGCGGTGGGCTGTCGCCGCGTGCCTGCTGGTGTTGGGCGTGCAGCGCCTCGTTCGGCATGCGCATCCGCGGTGGGCCAGCATGCGCGTCGGCTTCAACGGTCTCACACTCTGGTCGTTTCTGATGGCGTCCGCTCATGGCGCCGGGCTGATGGTGGTGCCGATTTTTCTCGGCATGGCCCATCCTCCGGCGCCGGCGCACGCCTGTCACCTCTCTATGGCGGCCAGCGTCACGATGTCGGCAGCACTGCTCGCCACCGCCTTGCACGCTGTCGGTTACCTTGCGGTCACGGCCATCGTGTCTGTAGTTGTGTTCGAGAAACTTGGCGTCGGCCTGTTGCGCAGAGCATGGCTGAACCTCGACGCCTTGTGGGCGGCGGCACTCATCGGTACCGGCGTGCTGACGTTCCTGATCTGAGTAGGCACGCCGGGATGAATGCGCACGTCATCGAGGCGAGCGGCGCGCGTCGGTCGGGCATGGGTTGTTTAGCAGAGCGTTGCGGCGGACCGGCGGTTTGTGACCACTTCATCGCCTCGGCAAATCCAGTAACGCGATGTCCGAGCGTTCCTGCGCTCGCTCGAGCACAACCTCACGGCCATCCGGGGAGATGTCGAAATCGTGGATCTCGAAGTCGGAGGAAAGGTTGGTCAACTGCCGCTCAGCGCCGGTCTCGAGGTCGATCAGCCAGAGATCCTTGTGTTGGATCTCTCCCCGTAGAAGCAGGAGCATCCGCCCCCCAGGCATGAAGACCAGGCGTCGAGCCCCGCGAGTGAGGCGCAGCGTCGGTAATGGATGCGCGGCGGCCTCGCTGGTGACAGCTTTCACCGGAAATGTCGTGCCGACGTCTGGTCCTGAGTAGACAACGAAGCGGCCATCGGGTGCCCACGCCGGATCGACCGAGTACTCGTTCACGAACGGCGAAGGAACGCGACCGTCCACCGGTACCCGGAAGAGGTGCGGAGTGCCGCGATCGGCCACGGCCGACATGATCGATTGGCCATCCGGGGCCCAGGCGGGAGCGCCCTGCAACGCAAGCGAATCGGCAACAATCCGCGCGTTCGTGCCGTCCGCCTGCATGACATACAACAAGGTCCGCCCGCCCATCTGGACCGAGAAGGCGACTTGACGCCCATCTCGGGTGATTGCGGGGCCACCGACGATTCGCGCTGACGGAGCAGTCCACAGCTCGGTTGCAATTCCGTCGGCGAGTTTCCAGATGCTCTCGCTGCCTGTACCGGCGGCGGCGACATACAGGAGGTAGTTCGGACCGAGTCGCGGCGCGAACCCGCTGCCCGTCGTCAGAGAGATGGGGGCAGTCGAAACTTCAGAGGCCGAATCTCCGATCGGCAGGCGCCAGAGGGTCCGCTTGGGACTGGCGATCGTGGCAGCCAATCGGCTTCCGTCGCCGCTCGCGGCCAGCGACGTGTATCGCTCGAGTCCGGAGCTCAGTCTGTGTGCGATACGACGCTCGACATCCACACTATGAAGCCACGGTCCCGACCCATCCGGACCGCTGGCAAGGTACACGAGCGTCCTCCGATTCAACAGCACAGGATGACTCACGCGTCCGTTGTGCGACGTGATTCGTTCGGTCGGACCGCCCTCAGGACTGATGCGCCAGATGTCCAACTGATCCGGCAGCGAACCCTGGACGAAGTAAATGAGCCTTCCATCGGGCGCCCACAGGGGAAAGTGAGCGTGGCGGCCGGCGGGAGCCATGAAAATGCGACGGCCCGCGGACAGTCGGCTGGCGTCGCTGACGAACATCGGATCTCCGGGTCCGGGCGTGTGGTACACCAGTCGCGCGCGGTCGGGGGACCAATCCGACTCGGCGATGCCTTCGAGGTAGGGCCGCGGCTCGCCTCCGAGTGTTGACACCGCCCAGATGCTGATCGCCCCACTGCGCGACCCCTCCTGCCTCCGAACCCAGAACGTGACGAATGAGGCGTCGGGCGAGAACCCCAGGAGGCGAACCGATGGATTCACCAGTTCCGGTGCACCGCCGCGGGTCAGATTGTGAAACTGTCCCGAACCGACCTGAGTGACCCAGACGTCCATCCGCCCGTCCCGGTCCGACAGGAACGCCACGAAGCGACCGTCGCGCGATATCGCGGCGCCCTGCTCGACGCCATCGAAGTCGGTCAATCTCTGGAATCGCGCGTCGGCGATGGGATTGCGCCAGAAGGATTCGGTCGCGCGAAGCCACACGCCTGCGCCAATCGCGACGGTGACTCCCGCCGCTACCAGTCCAGCGACGAACGTCGGCGTGATTCGTGAGGTCGAACTCGCCGACCGCGCCGGCGCATCAGACGCCTTCGGCAAGTCGCCGGATCCGTTCTCCGGAGCTCGAACCTGTCGGCTGCGCGTCCAGCCGTCCAGTTCGGTCCGGAACGCGTAAACGGACCCCATCTTGTCGTGCAGGTGGCGATGAACGGGCATCCCCTCCCGCTTTTCCCAGCGCTGGACCGTGGTCACGTCGCGCTTGAGGTAGGTCGCGATGTCCTTCCACGAATCGAGCCGGTCTTCCGACGCTGGTAGCGCGGACGTCTCGCCGTCGAAGGGTTTGTCCATCGCGCGGCTCCTGATTTCAGGGGAGCGTTGATTTTAGCGCCGCGGCACGGGACGGCAAAGGACGGTATTCGACGGCAACTCGAGGATATGCGCCAGAATCCGTGAGCTTACCGTTTGCCACTGCGGTCCCCGCCTCCGATCCTGTCGGCGCGTCTCGAACCGAGACGCCAATGACACCAAGAGGCGGACATGCAACCAAAGCTGAGGTGTGTAGCGCTACTCGGTGCCGCGATCATGGTCGCGGCGGCTCCTTATGCCAGGCCCGTTCTGGCAACACCGGCTAGTGGCGGATTCGTCAGCACCACGCTCGCCATAGGCCGATTCGGCGACATCCACGTGTTCAATCACCTCGTCCCGCCGGACTTCGGGATCTCCGGGCAGAACAGCGATGTCTGGCATTCGTTTCAGAAAACGAAGGGATCGTCGGACGTCTACGTGCAAAGCAACGTGTTTCCGCCCGGAGCGAGCTCAGGCTGGCACACGCATCCTGGTCACAGCCTGATCATCGTCGCCGCGGGAACCGTGACCGCCTATGACGGCGACGATGCCGAATGCAGCCCGCATGTGTACACGCACGGAATGGGGTTCGTCGATCCCGGCGGCGACCATGTGCACAACATCCGGAACGAAGACGCAGTGGAGGCACGCACGGTCGTCGTTCAGCTCATCCCGGCAGATGCGGGCCGTCGCATTGATGCGGCAGACCCGGGCAACTGCGCGTTCTGATGAAGGCAGACCTCGGGAGCGCAGCCGCTCCAAAGGAAATCACATGTGGATTTCAACCAACGCGCGGAGACTCATTCGGGTACGGAGCAAAGGCATCAGCCGTCTCGCTCTTGCCTTGACAGGGTTCGTGATCGTCGGGTGCACCCACGGGGACACGCCAGTATCGCCGAGTGCGACTTCCTCGACCGCCCCTCTCAGCCAGGGTGTGGTGGCGGAACCCATGGTCAGCCACAATGGGGCAGCCCATGAGGAAAAAGGCCACATCGATGGGTGGTTCGACGGCAACGACGTGCGCCTGCACTACACGAAGTTGTATTTCTGCGCGGAGCCGCCCGCGAGCGGAGCCGCCAGTGGCTGCGAGATCGGCGGCGTCGCCGAGGTCGCACCACGCCCGGGAGAGATGCGGAAGATCTATGCGATCGCAGCAGTCGGGTTCCAACCCGATCTCGCGACGCTCGCTTGCCCGCCAGGGAGCGTCTGCCTCAATCATCCAGCCATGATCGACGCGTCACGAGTGGGCGGACGTGGCAACGGCCCCGGCGTGCCGCACAGCCACATCGTGGAGGAACACGGCGGAGGCTGGAGGAACACCGTGAACATCCGCGTGTTCACTGTCGACGCGTGGAACCAGATCGCGGCGGCCAAGAGTCTGGCGAAGGTGCGGGAACTTCAAGGGGATCCGGCAATCGGTCGGCCAGGGGTCATCAGCGCGGACACCCCGACAAACATCTTCTTCTTCATTGCCTCGTGGCAGGAAGGGTAGCTGTCACGAACAGCCGCGTCGACGAGGCTCGACTGCCATCCCGGAGGTGCTGGCCTGCGAAGACGCAACCCGTTCGTTGCGAATCCTAGCCACGTGCTGCCAACGCTAGGAGCTCCCGGGCTTCGCACGCCGCGAGCACGAGGCGCGATGTAGAAGAACAGTTCCACAGGTGGAGTACGGCCGCCGAGTGTTACGACGACTAGGGCACGCCCGAGTCGGTACATGATTCTGGCGTCGCCTCGGCTGTTCCGCACGTCCGGTGCGGCGCCTCGCAGCGGAGAATTTGAGGACAATCACGGCGTAAAAGCGGTACCCAGGGTTCGAATCCCTGGCTCACCGCCATTTCAACGACTTACGAGCAAACCGCAAGCGGGGAGACCCGTCCCTCAAGGCTCAGTGTCTCCCAGGCTCCGCTCTTCCTGATACTCTGGTTCGTGCGTAGAACTGGAGCTGTGATCGGTGCGCCTGCAGTTTGACGACCTGATATTCGACGACGACACCCGCCAGCTCTGGGTGCGCGGCGAAGAGATCCGGCTCTCGCCGAAGGCCTTCGATCTGCTGGCGCTCCTGGTCGCCCGCCGGCCAAATGCTGTCTCAAAGACCGACATCCGCGGGCAGCTCTGGCCTCGGACGTTCGTGTCCGACAGCAGCCTGCCATCACTGGTGTCGGAGATTCGAGAGGCGGTCGGCGACAACCGGCGAAAACCTGGCTTCGTGCGCACGGTGCATCGATTCGGCTACGCGTTCCAGGCCGAGTCCGCTCCGATGCCACACCAGGCCGCAGCCGCAATCTCCGGTCCGAACGCGTGGCTCCTCGGCAGGACTGCCGAAGTCGCGCTGCTGCCCGGCGAGAACGTCCTCGGTCGCGAAGGTGACGGAATCATCCTCATGAAATCCAGCACCGTCTCGCGTCGTCACGCACGCATCATTATCGACGCGAAAGGTGCGCTGATCGAGGATCTGAAGAGCAAGAACGGGACGTTCGTCAACGATCGACGCGTCAGCGGCCCGACGCCCGTAACCGAGGGCGATCAAGTCCGGATTGGATCGTTGCTGTTCACGTTTCGCCGGTCACAGGGCTCGCAATCGACCGAAACCCAGTCGCGCACCGGAAAACGGCTACATCCCTGACTTCTGGCAGATGCACCGGCCGAGCGAGCCTTGACGCTTGGCGACCATCTGAGCGTATTGGCTCGACGGCGGGGCGGCGCCGGCCGCGACCGCATCGCGCTTCAATCGACGGCTGAAGCTCCAGCTTGCGCCCAGCGTGATGCCGCTGTTCAGCGCGTGGCCGTTCCGTCCAACGACGAGACGCGAGAACGAGGCGAACACGTCCACGGAGTCTCTGACCGAGTACGCGAAGCCTCCGCCGGCGTGGACGTAGTGAACGCGCTGAATGATGTCGTGCACCGACTTGTACTGGAGCGGCACGGCCGGGAGTCCACCGGCCGGAAAGTCGATTCCGCCGTGGGTGTATTGCCCGGCGGCCGTCGCGAACACACGGAACGCCGGGCCGACGAAGTAGCCCACCTCGAGATCGGCCATGCTCCGGTTGTGCGAGATGTCTTGCACATGCTCGACGAACCCGTACGCCAGTCGACCCGAAACGAAGATTCCTGGAACTCCCGCAGTGAAGAGCTTGGCGGCATAGGTTCCGACCTGCAGCTCGTGCAACCGTTCGCCGGCGGCGGCATGCCCGTAGTACGGGTAATCATGGCTCGGCACGATCGTGCCTATGTACGGCGTGAGCACGGTGCCTTTGCGCGTGAGGTTGTACCGCACGGCCATCCGAACGTCGGTGAAGCTGCTGTGGAACGTTCCGTCGTCTATCGTGGTGTTGGGGTGCCGGTACGGTCCCCTGTACTTGGACGACACGAACGGCAATGCCACGTCGATGGCAACTTTGTCTGTCAGGCCGTAAGTCACATCAGCCAGTAGCACGACCGAGTTGATGTGGCCGGCGTCGACGCGCGTCGTGCTCGCAAGGTGGCGCGTGACGTCGAGGTCCTGGAACGAAATCGCGACCGCCCCTTCGCCTTGTGCGGGAACCCACGCCTGGGCGCAAACATCGCGCGAACAGACCAGAAACGCCAGAATACAGGCGGCACCGGCGCTCGCAAGGTTCCGACGATTGGGTGTCATGATTTCCTCGCCGGGGAGTTACGATGTCCTGGCGTGCTTCGCTCGTGCCTTGAGGGTGTTTTCGATTTCGTCTAGATACTTGAGCGGTCGATCCGACGACTTCAACCGGCAGACGAGCTGCTGCGGGCCGGCCGCCGGCGGGCTCGATGGGAAGGCGACGTACAACGCCTCCGGATGCGCGGGCGATGACGACACGAGGGCTTGCAGCTTGGGACCTTCGGCGACATCCACGAGGATGACATCGAACGGCACGGTCTTCAGCGCCTGCTCGAGCAGCGTCCAGTCTTCGATGATCGAGACGGCGTGACCGGCCTGGCGTAGCGCTTTGTGCAGCTGCACGTTGTTGACACCTGCCTTGGGATCACGCGATGGCTGCGCGTAGATGAGGACCTTCCCTGGGTAGAGAGACGCGTACGCGCGCTGAAACTTCGCGCCGCGTCCCACCATCAGAAATTTGTCGCCACAGGCCTGTGCCGCTGGGTACAACGCGGATGTGCTCAAAGCCAAGACGACGACGAGCGGTAGGGTCCGCGACATGATGCCTCCTGTCGGCTAGCAGTATACTGCGGCGGAATAGAGGGAGGATCTGGGAAAACTCTCAGGTTTTCATCAGTGAATGGGGGAGCGCTCGGGCCGCAACAGGCGATCCCACAACGTCGGGGGCAGCTGAAACCCTTCGATCAGGTAGATATCGGACTTGACGCGCGCCGTCGAAGTCAGGAATCCGCGGCCCTGCAGTCGGCTGAAGCCCCGGATCGGCTGCAGCGCCTGCGGAACCGTGCCGAGGCTCGCATTGATCACGCGCTCGGCGCCCGTCTGCGCATCGACCGACACGAGCATGATGTGATGCTCGTCGTCGGTGGGACGGAGACCGTAGATTCTGTGGCCGTCCTTGTCCCACGCGTAAGCGAACCATCCCGGATCGCTGATGACCCGCTGATCCGTCCCCTCAGCGGACACGATGGTCAAGCCCTCGACCGTCTCGCAAAGGATCTCGTCTCCTTCGGGAGACCACTGTGGCCGCGCGACAAACGGGGGGATGCCGGATTTGACGAGCGTGACAGGGTCCGCACGCCCTCCGAGCCGTATTTTCACCAGCGCGAGATCGTCCCGCCTTCCTTGGAGGTAGGCGATCCATTCGCCCGTCGGCGACCACGTTGGGGCGTCCTGGAACGTCTCCTGGCCGCCGACGGCGATCGGCTTCCCACCCGCAACCGAGGTAATCCACAGACGCGATCCGGTGGCCTGAGTGCTTTCGGATGCACCGGCCCGCTGAAACGCCAGCTTCGTGCCGTCGGGGGAGAATGCCAGCGATCCGATGGCCATCGACGCCGCGCCCCCGAAGTCCGCCTCCGTCACGAGCGGCCGCTGGAGATAGCCTTCCTCATTCTGCAGCCAGATCTGAAGGCTGCCGCTCCGATCGGTGACGAACGCGAACTGTGTGTTCGTCGGCAGGGCGGCTGGATCGAACTCGTTCCGCGTGCTGCTCAGAAAAGGCTTCAGCGGAGACCCGTCGAGCGGGACCTCGAACAGATCGAAATCGGTCGCCTCGGAGGTGAACGCGATCGCGCGGCCGGCCGGCGACACGCTCGGCGAGCTTTCGTTGCCAGGTGTCGTGGTGAGTGAATCGAGCCGGCCGGTGCGCGTGTCGGCAAGCCAGAGGTGCGTTCCCGGGGTCGGCCCATCGGAGCGCGTGACGACGACGTGACGGTTGTCGGGAGTCCAACTGAAGGTGGCGGGCACGAGGCCCGGGGAGCTCAAGCTGGGCAGCAATTGCCGCGGCTCGCCGTCGGGCATGATGATTTCCCAAAAGCCCGCGAGCGCGCGTGCACTGGGTCCCAGCCAGAGCATCAGCCGGGATCCATCCGGCGAAAATCGCAGGAACCCGCTCGAGGCGGCCCTCCCATTGAGCGAACCTCGCGCGTACAAATGCGGCTCACCATCGGGCAGCGACGCTGACCACAACGTAAGGGTCAGCCCCCGTTTCGCCTCGTCGCGGAGAAAGAACACGGTCTTCCCGTCGGGCGAGACCGCCGATTGCGATGCGCCTTCAATCATCAGTTCGGCGTTGCCTCCGACGGGCAGTACGCGCCAGAGGGCATCCTGGTCCCGTGCGCGAGAGTGGAAATAGATCTTGCCGTCAGCCGCCCACGTCGAGATGAAACAATCGAATCGAGAGTTGGTCACCCTCGTGCGCATCGAAGATCCGAGCGTCCTCGTGAAGATCTGGACGACGCCGTTGACTTCCGCTTCGTAGGCGATGGTCTTGCCATCCGGTGACCACACGGGCGCCCCCTGATACCCCTCATCCGTGGCAAACGGCGTGAACTTCTCGAAGTGGGCGCGTGCACTGCCTGGTCCGAGCGCCTGGGCTAGAAGAAAACCGCTGACGACCAGCGCGCCGAGTGCTGCAACGCGATGCCACCGCCGGGGAGCCGGCGCCACGGTCGGCGCCGCATCGAACGTGGCTTCGGACAGATGCTCGCGGATGGTGCGCAGGTCTGCGGCAAGATCCGCCGTGTGCGCGAACCGCTGGCGGGGATTCTTCGCGAGCAGGCGTCGGATCAGCCAACGTAGCGCCACCGGCAGCGTCGGATTCGCCTGAGCCGGATCCGGCGGTTCGTCGCCGATGATCGCCGACAGCGTCTGCACGGCAGTCTCCCGTTTGAACGGGTGGGCGGCCGTCGTCAGCTCGTAGAGCATGACGCCGAATGCGAATTGATCCGATCGGAAGTCCGCTCGCTCGCCCCGTGCCTGCTCGGGGCTCATATACGGCACCGTGCCGACGATCAGCCCGGCAGCGGTCTGAGTGGCAGTCGGTCCTCTCGACTGCGCTGCGTCAGGTTCCGGCGCAGTCGCGAGACCGAAGTCCACGATCTTGACCCGTCCGTCCGCCGTCACCATGATGTTGTCGGGTTTCAAATCGCGGTGGACGATGCCGGCATCGTGGGCGGCCGCGAGTCCTTCGGCGATCTGATGGGCAATCTCGAGCAGCCGCTTGAGCGGCACGCGCCCGTGATTCATTTCCGCGCGCAGCGATTCTCCTTCGATCAGCTCCGATACGAGGTACTGGGTGTCGCCGTCCGCGCCGACGTCGTAGACGGTGACGATGTTGGGATGATTGAGCGCGCTCGCGGCAACGGCTTCCTCGGCGAAGCGGCGCTGCCGATCCGGGTCGAGCGCCGTAGCTTTGTGGAGGATCTTGATTGCGACGAACCGGTGCAGGCGCGTATCCCGGGCCCGATAGACCTCGCCCATGCCTCCCGCCCCAACCGGGGCGACGATCTCGTACGGCCCGAAGCGCGAAGGCACATCAGCCATCTCTGGAAGGAACTGGCCAAGTCAGGGCAAGAAGATAGCAGATCGGCGAATCGAGCCGAAATGAATGAGCGCGGCGCTTCAGTTCGCGATCTGTGCGACGGCGGCGCCGTACACCTGGCGGGAGTTGATACCCTGCAGCCACACGACGGTTCTCAGGGCTGGCCGACTCCATCCGTCTGCAATCTGAAGCTGTCTCTGCAGGACTGAGGCCTTGGAAGTCAATGATTGGAAGCGCTCGATCTTCCTGGCGACCGCCACATGGTGCAGCGTGCGTCCGCTGTTCTCACCGCGCTTGACGACCGAGGTCACATCATCTTCGGTGATGGCACCAAGAATATCGATTCGCTCCGTGTTCGGTGGCGCGCCCGGAAGATCGATCGTGATCTGCAGCCTGTCAGCAGTGACGCGCGCGGTCACGCGCAGAGGGAGATGCGGCCGGCCGGCGGCCGACTCGATCGCGCGGCGGACCTGGTTTCGATCGTTGCCCGGCACGGCCTCGCGGCCATCGACCACGATCTGCGGTGTGTAGACGCTGTCGGGGCCGAAGACCCGCGAGTAGTCCTTCTGGCGCGCTGTGAACGAAGCCGACGAGAACGCGTCTTTCCATCCGAGATCGTTGAAGTAATCCACATGGAGGCCGACGGGAATGACTTCGGCGCCGCCGACCGGCTGCTCGCGCTGCAAGGACTCGAGCAGCGCGTCGGCGGCCGGACAGCTCGAGCACCCTTCGGATGTGAACAACTCGACGAGCACAGGCGCGCGCGGGGCCGGAGCGAGGCCGCCGCGCGCGGACAGGGCAACGAACATTGCGGCGTAGACAAGTGTCCTCATGGGAGCCACGCCGTCCAGGCCGCGGACTTCGATCGGCGCACTGTCATTACCGGGTCAGTCCTTCTTATCCGCTTTCTTGACCGGCTCGAGGGCGTGCTGGATCACGAAGCGTCCCACTTGCGCCCCCAGCCGAACGCCTTGCTCGCACCCGGTGCGGAAGTGTATGCCTCCGAACACCCGGGCGTCGACCGCTTCCGCTGCTGCCTGCGAAAGGCTGCTGTAGCTCCGCGTGATACCCGCTGCGGTGAACGTATACGAGATCGCATCGGTGCCGAAATAACGGCGCAGGACTTCTGCCGACGCGCCCATGTTGGTGGTCAGCCCACAGGGGTAATCAGGGTACGGCGGCGTAATCACGAATGACAGCCATGACGGATCGGGCACAGTGTCCGGGTTCCCATCCGTATCGGCCGCCCGGATTGCCGTAATCGGCCGCCAGAAGTTGTAGTGTACCTCGTGTCGAACACGGCAATGCTGCTATCGGCGAACGCCATGTTGCCGAGGGCGAACAGTCGCGCGTGCTGCCGGGGTCCAGGCCTCTGCCCGCAACGATCACGCGCGTCACGGCGTTGAAGTTCGCGCCGCCGCCGGGCCAGAAACGGGCGATCGCGCTCTGGTCAGGCGTGCGGTCACCGGCGGTTTCCGCGCCGACCGAACCAACTCGTTTGACCTCGTTGTAATCTGGTGTGTACGCATCGCCGGCGAGGTTGAAGATTTCCGAAGGGTCGGCGCGAAACTGCGAGCCGCTGTTGAGCACGAACGGAGTGAACTGAGCCACCCGGCAAACTGCGGCGCCGGGAATAACGGCGGCGTGGGTTGGTAGACCCCGGACCGGGAGCCAACGTGTACGGCAGGTGCGGAGTCGCCGAGCCGTCATTCTCGCGCAGTGCGAGCATCGCATTCGCAGCGGCCTCACCGGCCGCGATGCCGTCCTCGATGCACGCCGGGTGCGCGGTGGGGCAGGCGGACAGGCTCGCGATCCACTGATCGTACTGGATGAGGAGTGCCCCGGCCTGACTCGGCACCTCGTGTGACAACACCGCGTACGCTGCAGCAGCGACAGCTGCCTCAGGGGAGGCACCGGCATTTGCCGGCGGCACTCCGGTATACGACGCATAGCGGGAATCGATGGAATTCAATGCGTCATGCACCGCCAGTTGTGTGATCGCGAGGATTCGCGCGCGAATCGACGGGCCGCCGGCGAAGATGCTGGTGTTGTCCGCGATCTCGTTCCAGTAGGTTACGTAATCCGCGATCGCGTTGGCTGAAATACCCAGCGTCAGCCACGCAGCCACACACGCCGTCAGAGCTTGTCTTTGGCACGTCATGATGCGTTCTCCTTGGAAGGTTCCGGTGAAACGATCGAACGCGCTCAAGCTATCAGCTGGATTCGGTGATGTGGCTTGGGTTTCACGGATGTCTTCCTCAGGTTTTCATCACTTCTGACGCGGCCGTCTCGCTCCTCATGTTCTGGCGGAGTTTCGATGACGACGCAGTTCGAGATGAACGCCTCCCACGAGGAGAGCCGCCAGGTCGTCGCCAAAACATCGCCAGGCCCATGACGCGGTTCACCGCCACCTCAGTAACGGGCCTGCGAC
>CAVXNR010000036.1:0-16077 GCA_963763095.1 Vicinamibacteria bacterium | reverse complement strand
TCGATCGTGACCGGCACGACCGTCGCCCCCATGTGGGGCCGGTACATCTCGAAGGCGTAATAGGCGGGCGTGCGGGTGGTACCTGGTCTCCCTTCGCCAGAAAGAGTGAGTGCAGGCAGTTGATCGTCTGCGCGACGTTGGCCATCTCGATCTTGTCCGCGTGGCGGTTGAAGATGTCGAAGGTCATCGCGGTGTGCAGAGCGTCACGCAGCGTGATTGCCTGGCTGAGGATGTAACCGGGACCGAGCTCGGTGCCGCCGGCGGTACCAGTTGCCCCACTCGTCGATCACGAATTTCGTGTGGTGCTGGCGATCGTACTTGCCCATGATCGCCCAGTGGTCGGTGATCACGGTCTCGATGCGAGCGCCCTTGTGCAGCACGGCGTACCAGCCCTTCGCGTCGAATGTCGCGCCGTCTTCGGCTGTCTGGCGGAAATCGGTGTAATAGTGCAGCGCAAAGCCGTCCACTCTGACGTCGAGGCCGCGGACGTTCTGCAGTCCCCCGAAGAACCCGTCGGTCCAGCCGATATCGAAGTCCGCGGAGTGACCACGCGGCCCGGTTGCTACGAAGAACGGGCGCACGTATGCGGGAAACTGCGAGATGAACTTGCGGTACTCGGTTGCGTATTCGCCGCCGGTCATGTTGCCGCCGCAGCCCCACGATTCGTTGCCGACGCCCCAGTACTTCACGTTGAACGGTTGCCTGTCGCCGTTCGCGGCCCGTTCATCGGCGAGTGACAGCGTGCCGGATGGGGCGTTGCTGTAGGACGCCCAATCGTGGAGCTCCTTCGGAGTGCCTGACCCGACATTCCCCGCCAGATAGGGCTCGGCGCCCACGAGCCGGCAGAGGCGCATGAACTCGTGGAACCCGAACCCGTTGCTCTCCACCGCATGCGTGCCTTCAGGCATGCGGTATTCCCAGTAGTTGTACGTGCGCGGACGCTTGTCGGGCGCCCCGATGCCGTCGCGCCAGTGGTAGCCATCGGCGAAGCAGCCGCCCGGCCAGCGGAGATTGGGCGCGCCGATGCGCTTCATGTCGTCGACGAACTGCGTGCGAATGCCGTCGATGTTGGAAATCTTCGAGTTGCGGCCGACCCAGATGCCATCGTAAATCACGCCGCCGAGGTGCTCGATGAAATGGCCGTAAATGTGCGGGTTGATCTGCGGCCCTGGTGTCGAGGGGTTGATCTCGATTTCGGCATCGGCGGCCTTCAGCGGACGGAGGCCTGCGAACGCGGCAATCCCGGCGGCGGCGGCGGACTGAAGGAATTGCCGGCGGTGAGCAATCATGACTGTTCTTCCTTCGTTTTGCGGCTACGGCGACTGCGCAACTCGTCCCGTGTTGCGGTCTGAGCGCTGCGCCAGCAGTTCGCGCACCCGTGGCGCGACCCTGGTCCCAATCAACTCGATGCTCGCCATGAGCGCGGCGTGCGGCAGCGTGCCGGCGCTGTACTTGATGTCGAAGCGCGACAGCCCGAGCGCGCGAACCGTGCTTGCGACCTTGGTGGCGACCGTTTCGGGAGATCCAACGCACAAGGCGCCGTCGGGACCGGCCTCGCGCTCGAACTGCGCGCGTGTCGTCGGGGGCCATCCCCGTTCGCCGCCGATGCGGTTGATCATCACCTGGTAGTGCGGCCAGAGCTCATGCTTCGCCTGTTCGTCCGTCGCCGCGACGTGGCCGGGCGAATGCACCGCGACCGGCAGCACCGGACGCCCCAGCTTCTGGAGCGACTGGAGATAGAGGTCGACATATGGGCGAAAGCGTAGCGGGCTGCCGCCAATGATGGCCAGCGTGAGCGGAAACCCATACCGCGCGGCCCGGACGACAGACTCGGGGCTCCCGCCGACGCCAACCCACGCGCGCAACACGCCCTTCTCGATCGGCGGGTACATCGTCGCGCCGGTGAGCGGCGGCCGCGTGGTCCCCGTCCACGTCACCGGCCCGGGTTTGAGCAGCTCGGCGAACAGGCGCAGCTTGTCTTCGAACAGCTCCTCGTAGCGGGAGAGGTCATACCCGAACAGCGGATACGACTCGGTGAACGAGCCGCGGCCCAGGACGACCTCGGCGCGTCCGTTCGACAGCGCATCGACCGTGGAGAATCGCTGGAAGACACGCACCGGGTCGTCGGTGCTGAGCACGGTCACCGCGGATGCGAGGAGGATGCGGGAGGTGCGGCTGGCGATGGCGGCGAGGACGACCTCCGGGGCCGAGATGGCAAAGTCGCGCCGATGGTGCTCCCCGACGCCGAATGCATGCAGCCCGACTTGATCCGCGAGCACCGCTTCGTCGATCACGTCGCGCAGCACGTGCGCGGCCGAGTGGAGAGAACCATCGGCGGCGGCGGTGATGTCACCGAAGGTGTCGAGCCCTATAGCGACGCTGTCTGTCATGTGACTTTCGAGTCTGGCGGAGCTAGACCGTGTGGACCCGGAACTTCAGTTCCGGCGCGCCGTGGAGCCGGAACTGAAGTTCCGGCGGATCGCCGAGACACCGTCGCATGGTCAGGCCGGCTCGTACCACAACACGACATTGCCGTTTCCGAACGCCCGCGTCTTCGTCAGCGTGAGCCCCCGCCTCTCCGGTACCGTCTCGAACATCGTCCGGCCCGACCCCAGCACGATCGGGTTCAGCACGATCTGGTACCCGTCGATGAGCCGCGCCTCGGTGAGCTGAGACACGATGCTTCCGCTCCCGAGGATCACGATGTCGGGTCCCGGCTGTTGTTTGAGCTGTTGTACTTCGGTCGCGAGGTCGCCCTTCATCAGGGTCGTGTTCTGCCAGGCGACGGTGTCGAGCCTGCGCGAGAACACGATCTTGTGCATCGCGTTCATGCCTGCCGCCACCTCGGGCAGCATCTGAGCGGCCTGCGGCGTCGGCCAGAAGGCGGCCATCATCTCGTACGTCACGCGCCCAAAGAGCAGCTCGCCAGTGCCTCCGGCATTGCTGCTGGCGAACGCGTTCCATTCCTCGTCCTGCCGGTGGGCCCAGCTCATGTCACCACGGGCGTCCACGAAGAACCCGTCGAGCGACACGTTGTTGAAGACGTTCACCTTGCGCATATGAACCTTTCGGGTTTGTCGTCGGTTGGCACACCGGCCTAATCGACCTCAGGCGACCGGCAGAGTACCACGTGCCTGGTGGCCTCGGCCACGACCACGGGCGTGTCACAATTCCTCTGTGAAGCGTTCCGGCATTGCCGACCTCCCCCTCCACGGCGGCCGCGTGCCCCCGTGGCTCGCGACCCGCATGGTCGCGCTCGGGAGCGCCATCGCCGAGTCCGTTGTTCATCACTACGGGCGGCCGGGCCTGCTCGCGCGGCTGAGCGATCCGTTCTGGTTCCAGGCCCTCGGCACCGTCATGGGCATGGACTGGCACTCGTCGGGCATCACGACATCGGTGATGAGCGCACTCAAGAAGGGCCTCAACCCCAGGGCCGGGGAGCTGGGCATCCATATCTGTGGCGGCCGCGGGAAGCAGTCACTGCGTACGCCGCAGGAACTCCGTGTCATCGCCGACCGGGTCGGCGTCGACGGGGACACCCTCGTGCGGACCAGCCGCCTCACGGCGCGCGTCGATAACAACGCCGTCGCCGACGGCTTCCAGATCTACCTCCACTCGTTCGTCGTCACCACAGATGGCGACTGGGCCGTCGTGCAGCAGGGCATGAATGCGTCCAGCGGGTTGGCCCGCCGCTACCACTGGCACTCCGCGTCCGTCCGGGACTTCACCGCGGATCCACACGCGGCCATCGTCGGCGTGCACGAGGGCGTGATTCAGAACCTGGTGGACGCGCGCGCCCGCCCGGCGCAGGACGCCCTGCTTGCGATCGTGAAGGATGACCCGGACCGCACGGTGGCCACCGTCCGGAGGCTGGAGATGCCCGGCCACCACGACGTGCGGCCAGGGGACGTGCAGGCGCGGCGGCTGGGAGCGGTCCTGGCCCTGGCGCACGAGCGGGATCTCCGCGACTTCGCCGAGCTGCTCCTGGTGGAACAGCTCGGCCCGCGCACGCTGCAGTCGCTCGCGCTCGTGGCCGAAGTGGTACACGGCACACCGACCAGGTTCGACGATCCGGCACGGTTCTCCTTCGCGCACGGCGGGAAGGACGGCCATCCCTTCCCGGTGCCGTTGCAGGTCTACGACGAGTCGATCGGCGTGCTCAGACGTGCGCTCGACGAGGCCAAACTGGGCGACTCGGAGAAGCTGGATGGCTTCAAACGTCTTGACGCGTTCACCCGCGCCATCGAGACCAGGCGCACGCCCGTCGCCGACGTGCCCGCCGCGATCGCGCACGAGCGTGCGATCGCACCGACGCTCGGCGGCCGCACCGTGTTCGACGATCGCCCGTCTCATGGCAGGCCGCCCGCACGTCCCCGAGGCGCAGCTGTCGCTGTTCGATCGCTGAGGCGTGGAGACAGTTCGAGGATCCATGGCGCCGATCATTCCCGACCCCAGGAAGATCAAGAGCTTTCGGACAGAGGCGGCCTTCGAGGCGTGGATGAAAGCGAACCACGACCGCGAGACGGAGCTCTGGCTCAGAATCTACAAGAAGGGCTCGGGCGTGCCGACCGTGACGAGTGCGCAGGCGCTCGACGTCGCCTTGTGCTGGGGATGGATCGACGGCATCCGCAAGTCGCTCGACGAACAGTCCTTTCTGCAGCGCTACACGCCACGCCGGGCGCGAAGCATCTGGAGCCAGATCAATCGCGATCATGTGGCCCGGCTGACAGCGGCCGGTCGCATGACCCCGCACGGCCAGCGCCAGGTGGATGCGGCCAAGGTCGACGGCCGCTGGGACGCCGCCTATGCCCCGATCAGGAGCGCGAGCGAAGCGAGCATCCCGGACGATCTCCGCGCCGCGATCGCAGCCGACCCGCGGGCACGGAAGACGTTCCGCACGCTCGGTCGCATGAACCTGTTCGCCCTCGCGTTTCGCACCAACAACATGAAGACGCCGGCGGGGCGCGCCAGGAAAATCGAGGAGCTGGTCGCCATGCTCGCGCGCGGCGAGACGATCGTGCCGGAACGGACGCGAGCCGTCGTCGTTTCAGACGACGACACGTAGGACCGGAGGAGTCCGAGGTTCGAGGATGTGGAGCCGGCACCAGCATGTGGGCAGGCTCGGCATGTGGGGCACGGCCTTCAGGCGCTGAAGCCTGCACCGATCAGCAGGGCTGAAGCCCTGCCCCACATCAGCGGTGCGGTGACACCCAAGCGCGCGTGGGTCTGAACCCGCGATTCACTTGTGCAGTCATGTGGGGCAGGCCTTCAGGCCTGCTAGAGCGCACCGATTTGCAGGGCTGAAGCCCTGCCCCACATCAGCAGGGCTGAAGCCCTGCCCCACATCATACCACTAGAAGTTGAACTTCAGGGCGAACTGCATGCTTCGATTGTCGACCACGGTTGACGTGATGCGTCCAGCCGTGGGGCTGCCGATGTTCGCGTTCGGGAAGCCGAAGCCGGGGTGATTGAACAGGTTGAACGCATCCCACCGGAACTCGGCGTTCGTCTGACCGAAGAGCGAGAAGCGCTTCGAGAGCGACGTATCGAAGTTCACGTGGCCGGGCGCGTACAGGATGCCCCGCCCCGAGTCGCCGTAGGTGTTCGGTGGAGGGGCGACGAAATCCGCCGTGTCGAACCAGAGATCGACCGTGGGATTGTCCGGCCTCCCATCCCCGATGCGGTTTGGCCAGCTCGGGGCGCCGTTGTTGACGCCCTGGTTGAGGAAGACGGTAAACGGACGGCCCGTCGTGACGGTCGTGATGCCCGCCAACTGCCAGCCGCCGACCACCTGGCCGAGCAGCCCGCCGCCAGACAGCCAGCGGCGCCCCGGGCCCCAGGGCAGCTCGTACACGTGACTCACGACCAGCCGGTGCCGCACGTCGAAGCCGGCCGGCCCATGACCCGCCCTCAGGTTCGTCACCGTCTGCGGGTTGCCGACCGCTCCGCCGCCGCTCGCGGCCGACCCGCCGTAATCGAGCGCCTTGCCGTAGGTGTAGCTGAGGAGAAACTGCAGTCCGTTGGTGAACCGCTGTGTGACCTTGAGCTGCCCGCTGTGGAAGGTCGAGCGGTTGCGCGGATCACACTGCACCATGTTCGAGAGGTTCGCGAGCGGCTGGATCAGACGCCGTGATGCCTGCGTGCCGCCACCCGGCTGGACCTCGTTCGGGTTGTAGCAGAACAGCAGGTGTTTGCCGGCCGATCCCGCATACGCGAGCTCCACCGCCATCGACGAGAACAGCTGGCGCTCGATGCCCAGGTGCCATTGCTCCGCGTAAGACGTCACGTTGTCGAAGGCGTGCCCGAGCACCCGAGGGTTCGCGGCGTTCAACTCCTCCGTCGTTCGCGGCTTGAGCTGCTGAATGGGCGGGAACGGGTTCGTGAGCGTCGGCACGTTGGCGAAGCTGAGGGGGTTCGTCTCTGACGCGACGTTCTGCGAAATCGTGTACGGCACCTGCTGCCCGAGCAGGTTGGACGCGGAGGCCTGCTCCGGAAAGTAGGTGATTCCGAAACCGGTGCGGAGGATCGTACGGCCGTCGCCGAACAGGTCGTAGGTCATTCCAAGGCGCGGCGCGAAATTGTTCATGTCGGTCTTCTTGTTGACCGACCGGCTGGCCCCGTCTTCTCCCGCGTAGATCAGGCGAAGCTCCACCGGGTCGAAGTTCGTGAGCCGGTTCTCTTCTTCGGTGTCGGCCGTGAACACCTCGTAACGGAGGCCGGCGTTGATCGTGAACCGCCGGTTCACTTTCCAGTCGTCCTGGATGAACGCGCCGTGCTCCTGCGTCCGCAGCGTGTAGGGCTCGAGCAGGAAACCGCGCGAGGCGCTGTTGATGTAGCCGAGCAGCAGCGCCGCCAGGCCCGTCCCGCCCGAATTCGTGAGTGGGTTGTTGACGAAGCTGTTGGTGAGGTTGATTGAGCTGCGCGTGTCTGTGTTCGTGAACGGCGAGGGCCACCTGTCGACGAAACGGTAGCCCACCTTGAGCGAGTGGCGCCCTCGCAGCCACACGAGCGCATCCTCCACCTGGTAGTGGAACTGCTTCGGATTCACGGGCAGGAAGGCCGGGCCGCCCGAGATGCCGGTCATGTCGGTGATGTTGATATTCGGCAGACCCGTCGTGAATTCGGTGACGTTGATGCCCTGAATGCCGAGCGAGGTCGCCGCCTGTGTGCCGAAGTCGGATTGAAACGTGGACGGCACGGTACGCGCATACCCGACACGCAGCTCGTTCACCAGGGTCGACCGCAGCACTTTTGTGTAGTTGAACGACGCGCCGTGCGTCGTCAGCCGCGTGTTCTGAATACCGGCCACGTACGGCCCGAGATCGAAGCGCGCCGCGGCGTCGGCGGGCGTCGGCAGGCAGCAGGCCGCCTGCCCCTGCGGCGCGTCGAGCTTGAACTTGCCGTAGTTGAAGCGGACGAAGAACGAGTCGCTATCGCTGAGGGAGTGATCGATCCGTCCCGAGTACGAGTGGTCCGTCGTCTCGCGGTTCGTCGTCGAGGTGTAGTTGTTGAAGTTGCCGGGCCCGTTCGGGAGCGGGTAGATGCTCGCGACGTTCCCTCCGGCCGTGTTGATGCGTTCCCCCGGGATGATGTTTCCCGGGAACGGATCGCGAACCGTGCGGCCGGTGGCAGGATCGATACGAGTCGTCAGCGGATCGTAGATGACGATCAGGTTGCCCGCCGCATCCCGGAAGTTGCTGAAGTCGCCCAGGCGCGCCTCGGCGGTTGGCACCGAGTTCACGAACGTGAGGCCGCGCGTCTCGCTCAGGCCGGCGTAATCGGCGAAGAAGAACGTGCGGCTGGTACCGTTGTAGAGGCCGGGAATCACGACCGGTCCGCCGGCGGCGCCGCCGAACTGATGGCGGTTGAACGGTGGCTTCGGGTCCACCCGGAAGCCGCCATCCGGCGTGGCGACCTTGCGCACGAAGAAGTTGCGCGCATCGAAGACGTCATCTCGCAGGTACTCGAAGGCCGTGCCTGACAGCTTGTTGCTGCCCGACTTGGTCGAGACCGACACCACGCCCGCGCCGCGGCCGAACTCGGCGGAGAAGACGCCCGACAGCACCTTGAACTCGCGCACCTGCTCGACCGATGGCGCGACGATGACGGTGTTGAACGTGTATTCGTTGTTGTCGATGCCGTCGATCAGCCACGCGTTGGCGTTGGCCTGGTGCCCGAGCGCATTGAAGTTGGAGGCGCCGCGCGGGTTGAAGGTGCTCGCGCCCGACAGGTTCTCGCCAGCCTGGCCTGGCGTGATCCCTGGCGTCAGGTACACGAGCGCCGCGAAGTTGCGGCCGTTCAGCGGCAGTTCCTTGATGGCGCGCTCTTCGATCACCGTGCCGATCTCGGAGGAGTCGGTGCGCACGATTGGCGAGCTCGCCGTGACCGTGGTGGTCTCTTCGACACGGCCGACCTCGAGCGCCGCATCCACGCGCAGCCGATCATTGACCTGAAGGATGACCCCGCTGTGCACCCACTTTCTGAAGCCCTGGAGTTCCACCGACACGGTGTACGTGCCGGGAATGAGGAACGGCGCGGCGAAGCTGCCGTTGGCGTCGCTGACGACGGACACCGACGTGCCCTTGTCCAGGTCTTCGATGCTGACCTGCGCGCCAGGGATTGGTTGGCCCGCGGGGTCGGTCACCGTGCCAACGATGCTGCCGGTGGTGACCTGCGCGTTGATCTCGACCGGACCCGAGGCCGACGCGAGAACCACCAGCACGAGTGTTGTCGCCGCCCGTCTCACCGTGACCAAACTCATGGCTGCCTCCCTTGGTGTCGCGCCGCGCACGAAGAGCCACGGAGACCGCCCGAACCTGGATACGAGAACAGGACCGGTAGAAGGTTCTTCCAGGGTCGACAGAACGCCAGAACTTCGGATGCTGGCCCCGAGGCACAGCGCGCGTTGGCGCACGTGCGGCGCCAACGCTACGACCGCTGCCGACACTTGTCAAGCGCGGTGGCCGACCACGTGGGGCAGCCCTTCGGGGCTGCTGTCAGCAGGGCTGAAGCCCTGCCCCACATGCGTGAGCCCGCTGACTGCGTATGCACGCTGAAGCCCTGCCCCACATGCGTGACGTCACGCTGAAGCCCTGCCCCACATGCGTGATATCACGCTGACGCCCTGCCCCACATTGGGTGATGTCACACTGCGGCCGTGACGATCGTCCATGCCACGTCGACCGACCCGGCGTGTGTCTGCCCTATACTTCAGGTCCGCCACACGCCAAGGGCGGCCAGCCACTGACGAGGACGGCCAGCCACCAAGAGGAGGCACGATGATTCTTCTGCTCGCACTCGTGATCGGGATTGTGGCGGGCCTGCGCGCCATGACGGCGCCGGCTGCCGTGAGCTGGGCGGCGCGCGCCGGCTGGCTCGATCTGGGCGGCAGCTGGCTGGCGTTCATGGGCTATGCCTTCACGCCCTGGATCCTGACGGTGCTTGCGCTGGGAGAGCTCGTAACCGATCAGCTCCCGACCACGCCCAGTCGCACCGTGCCAATCCAGTTCGCGACGCGGATTCTCACCGGGGGCTTGTCGGGAGCCGCGATCGGCGTCGCGGGCCACAGCTTGGTAACCGGGCTCGTCGCTGGAATGATCGGCGCCGTGATTGGCACCCTCGGCGGGCGCGCCGTCCGCGGGCGCCTCGCCTCGGCGTTCGGCAGCGACCGCCCTGCGGCGCTGCTCGAGGATGCGGTAGCGATCGGCGCCGCGCTCGTTGTTATGATGGCGCTGCCGTGACGCACTTCGACGCGATCATCATCGGGGCAGGCCAGGCCGGTCCTCCGTTGGCGGGCCGCCTGACGGGCGCAGGCATGACCGTGGCGCTTCGTCGAGCGCGGGCTCTTCGGCGGCACGTGCGTGAACACGGGGTGCACGCCGACCAAGACGCTGGTCGCAAGCGCGTACGCCGCCCATCTCGCCCGGCGGAGCGCGGACTTCGGCATCGTGCTCGATGGTGCCGTCACGGTCGACATGGCGCGCGTGAAGGCGCGTGCCGACGCCGTCGTTGCCAATTCGCGCGCGGGCGTCGAGGGGTGGCTCAAGGGGTATGGCCGGGTGCACGGTCGTCGAGGGACACGCGAGGTTCGAGGGGCGGGATACGGTTCGCGTTGGCGACGCAGCGGCTCACCGCACCCCGCATCTTCATCAATGTCGGCGGACGGGCAGTGGTGCCCGATATGCCCGGCGTCAGCGAGGTGCCGTACCTGACCAACACCTCGATGCTGGCGCTCGACGCTCTGCCTCGCCACCTGGTGGTTGTCGGCGGCAGCTACGTCGGCCTCGAGTTTGCGCAGATCTATCGACGCTTCGGCGCGGACGTGACCGTTGTGGAGAAGGCCCCGCATTTGATTGCCCGCGAGGATGAGGATGTCTCCGAGGCAGTGAGGGACATCCTGGCTGGCGAGGGCATCACGGTCCGCACGGGCGCCGAGTGCATCGCGCTCGCACCGCATGCGGACGGCGTGGCCGTCTCGATGAACTGCACCGAAGGCGAGCCGGTGGCCGTCGGATTGCACGTGCTGCTGGCCGTCGGCCGCCGGCCGAACACCGAAGACCTGGGGCTCGACTCGGCGGGCGTAGCGACCGATGCGCGCGGGTACGTCACGGTGGACGAGGGGCTCGCCACGAACGTCCCGGGGATCTGGGCGCTCGGTGACTGCAACGGACGGGGAGCCTTCACCCACACCGCCTACAACGACTTCGAGATCCTCGCCGCCAACCTTCTCGACGGCCAGATGCGGCAGGTGAGCGAGCGCGTTCCCGCCTACGCCCTCTACATCGACCCGCCGCTTGGACGGGTCGGCATGACAGAGGCGCAGGCGCGTGCGACGGGTCGGCCGCTCCTGATCGCAAAGCGGCCCATGACGCGTGTCAGCCGCGCCATCGAGAAGGGAGAGACACAGGGCTTCATGAAGGCCGTCGTCGATGGCGAGACCCGCAAGGTGCTCGGCGCCGCCATCCTCGGCACCGGTGGCGACGAAGCGATTCACGGCCTGCTGGACATCATGAACGTTGGCGCACCGTACGAGGCGCTTCAGCGCGCGGTGCCCATTCACCCCACGGTATCGGAGCTCATCCCCACGCTGCTTGGCGACCTGAAGCCCGCCTGACAATCGACGCCGTCGGAAACGGCGCCGACACCAACGTCAGTCGCGAGACTCGGCGAGGAAGCCGGTGATGGCCTTGCGAAATGCCTCGGGCTGCTCCAGCCATGGAAAGTGGCCGCACTTATCGAGGTAGGTCAAGGTTGATGACTTGATCAGCGCATGCAGATCCTCAGCTGTCTTGTCACCGATTGGATCCTGATGACCATGGACGATCAGGGTGGGTCGGTCCAGCGCCCGCAACCCGGCCCGGACGTCATAGCTCTTCGCCAGGTCGGCGAATAGCATCGCACTCCCCTCCGCGTCGAGGGCATCGTCCGCCAGCTGTGCGGCGAAGGCCAGGCCTTTGGCGCGATCGAAGAAGTACGCCGGCGTGATCGCCTTCACGGATTCAATCTCCGCCTTATCGGCGGACACGCCGCGTTTGGCGGCTTCCTTCCAGTACCGTTCGGCTTCGACATCTTCGGGCCGCAGTCGCGCCCGGATGTTGTCTTCGAACCATGTCGCGAATTCGAGCGTTGGCCCACCCGAGTCGATGAGGATCAGACGGTCGATCCGATCCGGGTGTGCGGCGGCATACGCCATTGCCAGCATGCCGCCCCAGGAGTGACCGACGAGAAACAGGCGCTCCAGTTTCAGATGAAGCCGAAGCGCTTCGACGTCTTGAACAACCGCCGCGAGCGTCATATCGTCAGCCGTCAGCTTTGCCCCACGGGTCCGGCCCGTTCCGCGCTGCTCCAGCAGGATTCGCCTGTGTGTCGGGAAGGCATCGGCCACCGGCAGCATGTAGTCCACGTCGAACCCGGGCCCGCCGCTCAAGATGATGACCGGGGACCCGGTGCCCACGCTGCGGTAGTGCAGCTCGAGCCCGCCGCTGAGGAACGAACCATCCTGGGCGAGCGCCGGACTGGCGAGCATCAGAAGAGCGCCGCACGCGATTGAGAGGAGGCGGTGTCGCTGCCTGACGCCACGCCTGGGCAAGTGTGCGTGCGAACGTCCGGAAGTCGTTCGGAGTTTCGAACTCCCTGATCTGTGCCCGGACCGTGGCATGTGGCCATTTACGTGCCGCAGAACGTGCGATACGGCCGCTCGCCCGGGCTGGACTCGCTGAACATCGGCAGATCGCGGTCGTGGTCGTACGGTGTCGCCATCACCTCGAGCAGTTCGTTCATCACGGAGAAGTCGTCGCTGCTGGTGGCCGCCAGGAGTGCCTCCTCGACCTTGTGATTGCGCGGGATGACCGCCGGGTTGTGTCGCCGCATCAGCGTTTCCGCCTCCGCCTGCGACTGCGGCTGGCGCGCGCGGCGCGCCTCCAGCCGGCGACCCCAGCCCTCCAGTTCGGGATCCCCGTCGGGCGAATCCCCGATCAGCCGCCCGCTCGTCAGCAGCCGGAAGGTGTTCGTGAAGTCGGCAGACTGTCGCTGCATCCAGGCGAGCAGGTCGTTTACGAGCGACGCGTCATCTTCTTCTCGTGTAAACAGTCCGAGCTTCGCTCGCATCCCGTCCAGCCAGTGCTGCCCGAACAGGATCGGGAAGCGGTTGAGCGCGGCCGTCGCCCGCTCCATCGCTCGATCGGCGTCCGGATCGAACAGCGGCAACATCGCTTCCGCAAGTCGTGCGAGGTTCCACTGCGCGATGGCGGGCTGGTTCCCGTACGCGTATCGCCCGCCGTAGTCGATCGAGCTGAACACGGTGGCGGGATCGTACGAGTCCATGAACGCGCACGGGCCGTAGTCGATCGTTTCGCCGGACAGGGCCATGTTGTCGGTGTTCATCACGCCGTGGATGAAGCCGACGAGCTGCCAGCGCGCAATCAGGGCCGCCTGCCGCGCGAGGATCGCGTCGAACAGCGCGATGTACGGTTCCGGCGCATCCGCGAGCTCCGGGTAGTGTCGTGCTCGTGTGTAGTCCGCAAGCGCCCGCGTCGCCTTCTCGTCGTCGTGCGCGGCGGCCCACTGCACGGTGCCGACGCGGATGTGGCTCGCGGCGACGCGCGTGAGCACGGCCCCCTGGAGAACCGTCTCCCGATACACGGGCTCGCCCGTCGTCGCCACGGCCAGGCTCCGGGTGGTCGGAATGCCGAGCGCGTGCATCGCCTCGCTGATGATGTATTCCCGCAGCATGGGCCCGAGCGCGGCGCGCCCATCGCCCCGGCGGGAGAACCGCGTCTGCCCTGCCCCTTTCAGTTGAATGTCCGTGCGATCGCCGCACGGCGTGATCTGCTCGCCGAGCAGGATCGCACGCCCATCGCCGAGAACGGTGAAGTGGCCGAACTGGTGGCCGGCGTAGGCCTGCGCAATCGGCCGCCCGCCTTCGGGCAGCGCATTGCCAGCGAAGATCGCGGCGCCTTCGCGAGTGTCGAGCGCCTCCGGCTCGAGCCCTAGCTCTGTCGCAAGCGGCCGGTTGAAGGCGACGAGACGGGGTTCGCGAACCGCCGTTGGCGCGGCATCCGAGTAGAAGAGCTGCGGCAGCTCCGTGTAGGTGTGCTCGAGGCGCCAGCCTGCCATTGTGACCATCCTAATGTCCGGCCGCGGGAAGTGACGCCGTGTGCCTGAGCCGGTTTACGCCGTGATGGTGCTCGGAGATCGCCAGGTGGGCCGAGTTGTGGCCGTCGCATCTTGAACGGTCGACTGCCGCACCTGAACTGTCGGTTCGAGCAGGATCGTTCTGGCCGGGGAGTTCCGCTTGCCGGCAATCAGCGACAGCGCCATCTCCGCCGCTCGCTGGCCCATCCGCTGTGATTGCTGGGCAATGCTCGTCAGCGGTACCCGGAGGAACGGCGCATAGTGGACGTCGCCACAGCCGATGACCGCCACGTCGCCCGGCACCTGCAGCCCGGCCTCGAAGATCGCCTGCATCGCGCCCATCGCCGTCGGGTCGTTGTAACAGAACACAGCGTCAGGACGCGGTTGCAGCGTGAGCAGGTGCTTCATGGATTCGTACCCGGTCACGTCGCCATAGTCGTCTCCATGGGCGCGGGTGACGGTGAATTCTGGCGGCACCGTCAGTCGATGCTGCGCGAGTGCTCGCGTGTAGCCCTGGAGGCGTCCGGCCGCCGTGCTCACGTTGCCGCCCGCGATGTGTGCGATCAGCCGGCGTCCCACCCCAATCAAGTGCTCAGTCGCCAGATACCCGACCAGTTCGTCGTCAACGCCGATGAAGTTGGCTTCCAGGCCGGCGATCTTCCGATCGATGAGCACGTAGGGCGTGTTTCGCTCCTCGATGCGCCTGAAGCTGTCGACGCGCGTCTGAACCGACGCGATGATCAAGGCGTCCACCGACCGCGCCAGCAGGTGCTCGATTTCCTTCTGCTCGAGCGAGGGCTCCTCTTCAGACGAGGACAGAATCAGGCTGTACGAGCCGCCCAGGGCGGCGGTCAGCCCCTTCGCAATCTCCGCGAAGAACGGCTGGATCAGGT
This sequence comes from Vicinamibacteria bacterium, assembly GCA_963763095.1. GTDB lineage: Bacteria > Acidobacteriota > Vicinamibacteria > Vicinamibacterales > JAENWD01 > CAVUCH01. Next base: position 1,552 of record CAVXNR010000036.1, on the reverse strand, counting down.
CGGGCACGATGAGCGCCACCACGTTCGATCGGCCCGTGACGAGCGCCTGCGCGGCGGCGTTCGGCGTGAAGTTCAGCTCGCGAATCCGCTCCAGGACGCGCATGCGCGTCTCTTCGCCGATGTCCGGATGATTGCGAATGACCTTCGACACGGTCATGACGGAGACACCGACGTCTTTCGCGATGTCTTTCATGCGTATGGGCATGGTTGATCGAAGCTGACCTGGCGACCACGCGTCGCTGCGCTGCTTACGCGATGATACGGGATCGTCCGCACGCACCTTGGCGCGCGGGGCGAACGAACACGTCCGGGTGACCGGTTCTACGCGCAATTGAACGGGTTTCGGTCGACTGCAGCGCCCTGTCATGGAACGCCGCCCTGAACCTACGCCGGAATGTGCAGCAGCTTGTGCGCGTTGCTCCAGACGATCTTTTCGAAGACGGCCGCTGGCGTCGACCGCTTCAGCAGGCCCAGCGTCTCGCGCGCCACGCACTTTCCTGCCATCCGTGCCGCCGCCGGGTTGTTGTTCTGGCTGACGCCCCCGCCATGCCCATCGCTGCAGCCGCAATCGCTGCCGAACACGAGCTTGTCCTGGTGACGCTTCAGGAAGTCGGCCGTGAACTCGGCATCGCGTGACAGGGCGTTGTTGCCGGAATTGGCGGACGTGTCCGCAAACAGATTGGCGTAATCCCCCAGCCATTTGTCCGTCACGCCGCCACGCGTGATGGGACCGGTCGGATACGCGGCTTCGTTGCGATAGTCAGCGCTGACATTCGCCCAGAACGCGTCCGCGTGCCCGATGAACGTAGTCTTCGGATACGCCTTCAGGATCGACTCGAATGTCTTCGCAAACCCCGTGCTCCAGACACCTTCGTTGGGAAAATGATCCACTTCCTGGAAGTGAATCAGAATCGGGACGCGCAGGTCGGCGGCGAGCGCATAGACGCGGCGCAGCTCCGGGCCGTCGGCGGCCACGTGGAACTTCAGCTCGCCGAACCCCTGCGCTCCCTGCTTGACGGCCTTGGTGAGCACCTGCTCGGCGTCGGGTTTGGTCACGTCGTAGCTGTTGAACCACGTGAACCGGCCCGGTGCTGTGGCCTCGAGCGCCTTCACCTCGTCGACGACGTCGCCGCGCGTCAGGAGATTGGCCTTCGTGATGCCCGCGCCGTCCAGGTGCGCCAGGTTGCTGGCAGCGCTGCGGACGCAGGTGGAAGTGCAGGTCGAACACTGGCGAGCCCCACTCGCTCGCCGGTGCCTGACGGCCGAGCGTCGGAACCAGAGCGGCGCCCGCAACAGTCTCGAAGAATTGGCGGCGGTTCATCGGGAATCCTCTCTGTGGGCCTGGCGGCTGAGCCGTCACGATCAGTATCGCAGCCCGCTCGTGCAGTAGTGCAGACGCTAGCGCCGGTCAGGGCGGCGAGAAAGGCTTTCCGCCGCCGCGGACGAGGGTGATGCGCTGATTGACCGTGGGGATCGTCCATCGCTCTGACGGACCTCCCGGCCAGTCGACGCGCACGGTGACCGGTCCGCGCCACTCGCCGAGGCCGAAGTG
>CAVXNR010000035.1:0-145486 GCA_963763095.1 Vicinamibacteria bacterium | reverse complement strand
TCCTAAACCGGGGGTCGCAGGTTCGAGACCTGCCGGGGACGCCACTTAACTACTACTAAACAAGCAATTTAACACTCGTTACCCTGTGAAGTCTTCTCGTGGGTCAGCGTTCCGGGGGTGCATTAGGGGTGCAATTCGGAGGCGGCCGCCTGGCTCTGACTGATGACTGTAGCAATCGGCTTGTGCCCGGGCTAAATCGCCTCATCTACCGCTGCGACTGGTAAGGTGTCGAATCGGCCGCCACTTCTGAATCTGCTAGCCGGCAAGCGGGTCGATGCGCCACATCCCGGCAGACCAGCACGACCTTCCAGCGGGCGCCGAAGGCTGCGGCGAAAGTCGGCACGCGGGCCGCTCGATTTCGACTAGCCGGTCTGCCGGTGTGCGCTCCCGCTCGGCCTGTTACGGCTGCAGGTTGTGAACGTCAAAGGTCGTTTCCTGTGGTTGCGTGGTAAACCCACCTTTGATGCCCTGCTGCATTCGGGGCATCAGGACGCCGTCGCGGAACCGCTCCCAGCTCTCCTTGGAATCGTGGACCGCCACGACCGTCCAGCCACCAGCCGACGCGCCAGCCGCGTGGAAGGTCTGGCCTTGAGGCAGACTGGCCCTGTCGGGATGGACCGCCGCGAGTGTCGCCTCATACTGCTCCTTCGTACCTCCAGGAAAGTGATGCACAATGCCGTACGCCATTCTCGTTCTCCTCTCATTTTTTTTCGCGGGTCCCCTACCGCTCCGGGCGGGAGCGGCAGGATACCACGCGACCAGCCAAGGGCGACTCCGCTGGCAACAATAATTCTGTGGAATTTTGGACAGCTTCTTGACGGTTGTCGTCGTCGGTCATCGCACCCTCACCTGCCGGCGCAGCCAGTCGACCGATTTCAAGGTTGCGCTACAACCTTGAGTTCTCGCCGCCTGTAGCGACCGCTGCGCGACCGTCACATCGGTCTCGCGATACACGGGAAACGCCGTCAGGCTGATTTCCGCAATCTCGATGTCGAGCAGCTCCCGCACCATCACGCCGGCCGATCCTGGCGCCAGGCGTCCCTCATCGTCCGAAACCCGAAGCTGGCCCCGGTGACATCGCCACGCTCGACGAGCGCAGGGCATCCCGGCCGGCCGTCGTCGGCGCCGGGTTGAGCTGGAAAGCGAGCCCGCGCGTGTCCGTCGCCAGCGTCAACGTCTTCGGCGTGCGGCCCAACACGGCGCCGGCATCATGGATGTAGAGCGCGACGATGTTCGCGGTCGGCGTCAGCGCCGACGGACGGCGTGCGGCTTGACGACCTCGACGAACCCGCCGAGGTCGGCCGAGCGCCTGTCGAACACGACCGCGTGCCGACAATCGACGTCCGGTCGGCCCGGAGTTCCACGACAGACCGCCGTTCCAGGTCAGGCAACACGCGGGCACCCCCTTCGGCGCGCCGACCGGCTGCAGCGCCGAGTTAATGAGATAGGCGTCGCCGTCGGGAATCGGATTCTCCCCGAGTTTCCGCCGGGCGTTGTTTTGACTGTAGATGCCGTTTTGGATGCCTTGACAGAGGGCCTCGTGCAGCGCCTTCGTGTCATTGCGCGTCAGCGCGGAGCGGTCGAACTGCACGCTAAACTGGCTGTATTGCCGGGACGTCAGCAGGTCCCGCTGGCAGGCGAGCTCGAACGAGCGGTAATACGGGTCCAGGGTCGACGTGACATACGCCTGTTCGCTGACTTCCATGTTCGAGTAATTCGCCCGACTCAGGTCGCCAATCTTGCTCACCGGCACCCGGAAGGCGCCGGCAATCTGCTCGTTGATGGCCCCGAGCGTCTCGTTTAGCTGCGCCTCATCGTTCGCGGTTTGAATCGGCGTGAAGGTCAGGCCGTTATCGAGCACGGGAATCTTGCCGCGGTTCGCGCTGCCGCCGTAGTTCTGCGCCCAGTACCGCGCAGCCGTTCGGCCGTCTCGGGGGCAATCGACCCGGCCGCCTGCAGCACGCCGGCCGGTCGTGCATTGTTCTTGAAGAACGTCGCCGTGTATTGCTGCAGCGCCAGGGCGGTGCCGATGATGTCGCGACATCGGAGCATCGGCGTTTCCGTCGTGAGCTCGAGAATCGGCGGCGCGTTCGCATCGAACAGCCACGTCACCAGCGTGCCGCCGGTACTGTAGGTCCAGCGTTTGCGCCGCTGCGCATCCCGGTCGACCCGCATGTAATCGGAGACGAGCGGCCAGAGCGCCACAATGCGCCCATCCACGCGGACAATCTCGGCATACGCGCGGCCGGAGAGCAGCAGTTGCCACATCAGCGCAAACTGAAACTGAACGCGGTGGTTTCGGGATTCGGCAGCGCCCCGAGAATCTCGGAGAGCGGATGCTCGGTCGCGTCTTCGAAGGTATCCGGCGCGGTCTGTCGGCGGAACCGAATCGGCGTCCGGGCGACATCCTGACTCAAGACCTGGCAGCACGCGAAGACCGCCGGCACACTGAGGGCGTTCTCCGACGTGACCACGATACCGCTGTCGGTCGGCCCGCTCGAGAAGAGCGCGAGCAGCTCGCTTGACGGCGTCGTCACCAGTGACAGTGACCGCCGTTCCCACCAGCGACGAATCAGATGTGGGGCAGGGCTTCAGCCCTGCAAAAGAGTAAAGGTCAATCGTTAACGGCCAACGGCCAACGATCAACGGTGCACGGTGCACGGTGAACGGTTAACGGTGCAGAACGTCCTCGCGTCCGGATCGAATCTCCATCCAATGCGCGGCCACGTCCAGCAGGTGGGTGTCGGGTGCGACGGACGTCGGCAGCGATCCCTGGAGTTCCGCGTCCAACAGGCGCTGCTCCGACGCGAGCTCGCGGGCGAGCGGCTCGTATAGTGCGCGCTCTCCAGTCTCGTCGGCGTAGTCCCAGAGCCCGTTGTGACAATGCCGGTCGTCTTCCCATCCAGGGTGATTCACAATCGGGTAGAGGCACAGCCCGTTGACGGGTACGCCGTCGCGAATCGCCCGGCGCACCTCGTAGCCCATATACCGCAGCCACGCCGGGCGCGCCTGATCTTCGATCCCGGTTTCGGCAATGAACAGCGGCCGACGATACCGCTCGTGTACTTCCCGAAGCATCTGCCATACGGGCCGGTACTGGGGGTGCGACGGTTCCAGCATTGTGCCGTGCCCCCCCGGATAGATCCATTGGTTGTGCACGTAGTAGTTGATGCCGATCATCCCGAGGTATTCCTCTCGTCCGCCGAGCTCGGGGCGGGTCCGGCCGGCGATCGTGTCGAGTGCGGTGTACTGCGCCAGGCGGTGTGCTTCCGCGGCGTCGGCATCCCAGGGCCGCTGCGGGTGTGGCACCACGTTGATCATGGGCTCGGTGTGAACGATGCGAATCTCCGGGTTCACCTCCCACATGCTCTGTATTGAGGCGATGGTTGCTCGCAGGAGCTGCAGCTTGAGCTCGTCACCTCTCCCAGTCGCAAACGGATTGAAGATGCCAACGTCTCCAGCTGCCCAGGCGAAGAACGAGATCTCGTTGACCGGAACCACCCACGGCGGTCCGTCGGTTTCGCGGGACACCACGTGCGCGAACGCTCTGGAGAACTCCGCGAACCGCCGCACGAAGCTGTCGCTGAAGATATCGAGACCGTCAGGCCAGCCGTAGTGCAGCACGTCCCAGATGACCTGCGTTCCCGTCTGGCGCGCTGCCGCAAGCATCGGAAGCACACTGCCAAAATCGTACTCGCCCGGTCTTTGCTCGATCAGGTGCCATCGCACCCCGTCACGGACCGTCCGGATCCCGAGGGCTGCCAGGCGACGGTAATCCTCGAGCGCGAAACGATCGTGAGCCGTGGCCCCGATCACGTCGAGCCGTCGACCGGACTGCAGGCGATGCGTCGAACACTCGAACCCACCCATGAAGAAACTACGCCACGGTGTCTCGTTCACATTTCCCCCCGGGCGCAGCGGGCCACGGCGATTGCAGTCGTTTGTTGCGCCATAGCGTGCCAGTCGCGCACGGGCCGGATCGTCCTCAGGGTTCGGCGTTCTCGCTCAGCCATAAGGAAAGCCTCTGACGCTCAGAAGCAAGTTCGTGACCGTCGTTGCTGCAGCGCCGCGCTTCAACCGGATCAAACTCACGGCAGACGCGTACTGAACGGCATGGGTTGCGGTACTCGATGGACCGCCGATGATGCCGTTGTGGACGGCGTTGTGGATCCGGTTGCCCCACATCCGCACGTTCCCATACCCGAAATCACCTTTGCCATCGTCCGAGGTGTCGAAGATGTCGTTGCCGAACATGTCGACGTTCCGCAACAGGTACGAGATGCCGTCCGCGACGTTGGTGATGCTGTTGTGAGCGACCGTGTGGCCGCTCGTGCTGTTCAACTCGAGGCCCTCACCGTCGAAGCTATCCGACACGGCGGCCGTGTCACCGGTTCAAAATCGGCGGGTGGCCGGCCGGAAGGATACCCCGGGCGTCGGACCTTTGGGCCGGGCGGGTGCCGGACCCGGAATGTGGCGCTCCCCGCCCGGCCGTATACAATCGTCGGTGCCTCGTCTGACTGGCTGGAGAAGCCGTCACGAGGTCACCCTCAACCAGCATTCATCGGAGGCCCCGTGTCAGACCCCAAGAAGATCCAGGCCAAGCTGCAGAAAGCGGAGGCCGAAGCCGACCGCGAGCGGACGAAGCTGCGAGCGAAGGCCGAGAAGAAGATTGCGCGGATCAAGAACGAGCTGCGCGCGGAGGAGTCCAGGATCGCGGCGTGGGTCGAACGGAAGCGCGAGAAGACGGCCGTCAGGCTCGCGGCCGAGAGCGCCGTGCCGGTGAGCGAGGGCAGGGCCGGCGGCCGATCGATGAAGGCGCGGTCGCAGGCCCGATAGAAAGCGGTCGGGGAGTCCGGATCAGTGCACGGTCGCCAGGCGCCCGATCACGCCGCCGTGCGCCACGAGCACGGTGGGATCGCGCTGGAGCAGCTCGTGGTACCGCCGGCCGAAGGATGCCTGGCCGTCAGTGAGCAGCGTGCGCGTTCGCTCGACGAGCACTGACGCGCGCTCGTCGGTCACCGGCTCCTCGCCGTCCTGCAGTTCGTCGATCTGAACGATCAGCTCGGACACGGGCCGCAGCCACGCGAACCACTCGTGCTGCAATGCGAGCTGGAGGAACTCCTGGCTCGACGCGATGCGGCCGTTCGCGCGCTCATAGCCGACGCGCTCGGACTCGAGCAGCGCCTTGTGCAGCCGCAGCAGCCCGTCGCGCACGCCGTGCAGCCGCTCGCGTGCATGCCGTGACCCTTCCGGCCGGCTCCGCTCCACGTCCGCCATCCCTCGCTCCAGCTCCTCCGTCGGCCTGTCGTCCCTGATGATAACGCGTGGGGGCTACCGCGTCTCCAACCCTTCCGCGATGCTGACCTGCAGCTTCTCCGATTGGGTGTTCGCGCCGAGCGTGATTGTCACCTCGTACTCGCCCGGTGCGACGAACTTCGCCCCCTGTCCGCCGTAGGTGTTGAGCACGTCCTTGGTCGGCTTCAAATCCCACACGAGCCGATTGAATCCCGGCAGCGCCGGGCCTGAGAAAGTCGCCACCGTCGCCCCGGTGGGCCCTTTGATTGAGACGGCCAGCGGATCGCCGGTGAACTCCCGCACCCACACGTCAATCCGGGAGCCTCCCGGCGGGTTCGCGCCGCGGAAGTCGCCTCCGCCGCCGCCCCAGTCCGCCGCTCCGGGCAGCGGCTCGAAGCCAAGCGCGGGGCTCACCGGAAACAGAAACGCCGGATGCGTCATCACCTCGGGGGTGAGACGCTCCACCGGGCCAATGTCGTCCACGACGTAGAGACTCCGCCCGTGCGTGGCGACCAGAAGGTCCCGGGTCCGGCGATGCACCACGATGTCATCCACCGGTACCGCGGGGAGACCGCCGAACGGCGTCCACGTCGTGCCCCGATCGAAGCTCGCGTAGAGCCCGATCTCCGTGCCCGCAAACAGCAGGTCCGGGTTCACCGGATCCTCACGCACCACGCGCACCGGCCAGGTGGCGGGCAGGTTGCCGGTGACGCTCTGCCAGGTGCGCCCGAGGTCGGCCGTGCGATAGAGGAGCGGCGCGTAGCTGCCGCCGTGGTACGCACTCACTGCCAGGTAGGCGACGTTGTCGTCGGCGTGCCCCGGTTCGATGCGCGCGATCCATTGATCCTTCGCGGGTGCGGGCAGGCTCGCCGTCAGGTCGGTCCATGTGCTGCCCTCGTCTCCCGTCACCCACAGCTTGCCGTCATCGGTGCCGGCCCACAGCAGTCCGGCCTTCCGTGGCGACACGCCCAGCGCGAAGACGACCCCATAGTTCTCGGCCCCGCTGCCCACGCTCACGATGCGCTCCGCGCGGCGCGCAGACAGGTCGGGGCTGATCGTCTTCCACGACTCGCCCCGATCGGTCAGTTTGAACAGGCGGTTCCCCGCGAGGTACATGGCGCCCTTCTCGTGGGGGCTGGCGACCAGCGGCGAGTTCCAATGAAAGCGGAAGGCGGGTTGTCCTTCCTGCGGCTCGGGACGGAGCATCTTGACGGCCCCGCTCTGGAGGTGCAGGCGGTGGACGAACCCCTGCTGCGACTCGGCGTACACGATGTCGCGGTCAGACGGATCGAACACGCAGTAGAATCCGTCTCCGCCGCCGATATTGATCCAGTCGGCGTTCGTGATTCCGTCCTTCGACCGCGTCGCGCTCGGTCCAATCCAGTTCAGGTTGTCCTGCAGGCCGCCGCAGATGCGGTACGGCGTGCTGTCGTCGACGGCCACGCGATAGAACTCGCCGATGGCCATCGTGTTCACGTGCGTCCACGACGCAGCGCGGTCGTAGCTCTGATACACACCGCCGTCGGTACCGAGCAGCATCCGCTTCGGGTTCCGCGGGTCGATGACGAGAGCGTGGGCGTCGGGATGCACCTTGGCGAAGCGATCCTCGCGGAAAGTCCTGCCGCCGTCTTCGGAGACGTGCAGGATGAAGCCGAGGACGTATACGAAGCGGTCGTCCTGCGGGTCCACGCGGATCGTGCTGAAGTAGAACGGCCGCGGGTTGAGGGGGCTCGTGCGCGTCCACGTGTCGCCGCCATCTTCGGACCGGAAGACGCCGCCGCGCCTGCTCCGCACATCGTCGATGCTCTGCGTTCCGCCCTCGCTGCTCTGGACGATCGCGAAGATCACCTTGGGGTTCTTTGCAAACACTGAGAGCCCGATGCGTCCGGTCTGGCCGGGCAGGCCGCCGCCCAGTTTCTTCCACGTGGCGCCTGCGTCGGTGCTCCGGTAGATGCCGCCCACGTCGCGGCCCTTCGTGACGTCTGTGCCCGCCTCGAACGACCAGGGCGTCCGCCGCCGCGCGTAGAGCGCGGCATACACGGTGTCCGGGTTCTGCGGATCGATCGCGACGTCACCGCAGCCTGTCGTCACGTTGTCCGGCGCGGGCGCCTGCAGGACGGGTTTCCACGAGCCGCCGCCGTCGGTCGTCCTGAAGAGTCCGCGCTCAGCGTTGTCGTTCCAGAGATCGCCGACAGCCGCCACGTACGCAACCGCCGGATCGGTGGGATGCACCGCGATTCGGGCCACCGCTTTGGTGCCCCGCAGGCCCGTGGCCGCCCACGTGGTGCCGCCGTCCGTCGAGCGGTAGACGCCCGTGCCCCAGCCGGAGCTGTTCCGATCGTTGGCCTCGCCCGTGCCCAGCCAGATGACTTTCGGATCGGAGGGCGCCACCGCCACCGCACCAGTCGAGGAGAAGTCCTGCTTGTCCGTGAGCGCGGTGAATGCGCCGCCGTTGTCGACCGTCTTCATGAGCCCGCCATGGGCGGTGGCGACATAGAACGTCCACGGGTCCTGTGGGTCCATCGCAATGTCCGAGATGCGCCCGCCCATTACGGCAGGACCGATGCTCCGCGCCGCGAACGCCTTGAGCATCACCGCCGAAGGCGTCGGGCGCGCGGGCCTGGCGCTCTCGCGCGCCGCATCCGCAGGTCTTGGGGACGGCTTCTTGCTCTGCGCGGTCACCGATGCGGAGAGAAAGACGAGGAGTGCGGCGACGATGGCGGCGCAGTGCATGAACGGAGCCTCGCGGGTTGAGCGGTTCCAATCTGGAGAACTGTAACTGGTGGATGTGCTCGATGTCCGTGTGGCGGCACCTGCCACGGTACGAGCGCGCACGCGCCGTCGCCGCGTCACGACGGCTTACTGATGCGCGGCACTCGATTCGTCGCGCCAGCCGTAGGCGCGCAGCATGATCCCGAACAGATCGGTGTTCGAGAGATACCCGCGCACGCGGAACGAGCCGGGGCCCTGCGCCGCGGCCATCACCGGCTCGCCGGTGTGCGTGCCGTCCATCGAGAGGTTCGGGAGCCGGAGTGATTCGACCGAGGCATCGTTGGCGGCCTCGGTCACGGCGTCGAGGCCGTCCAGCAGGTTCTTGCCCGTGGCGCCGTCATGCACGCGCAGGCCGAAGGAATGATCCGCCGTAAAGAGCACGAGGGTGTCCGTTCCCCCGTGCGCCGCAGCCTCCCTGATGATCCGGTCGAACGCGATCATCCGCTCGAGCCCTCGCCGCACGCGGTCGGTGTGCACGTCGCACTCGACCATCAGGAAGGAGCCTCGCGGGTTGCGTGCCAGCACCGTACGCGCCGTGCGCACTGCCGCCGCCAAATCGAACTCGTCGTCGTCGTAGAGGACGACTGCGCGGCGGGCTCCGGCGGGGACCTCCGAGATGTCCGTGAGCAGCGTGCGGTTCGCGGCGCTCGCAACCGCAGAGAGGTCCTGGCCTGTTTCCGTCACCGCCTTGGCCAGGGCAGTGCGCCCGCCACCGATCAGGACGTCCACGCCATCGCCCTGCCGCGGGGAGAACGCCTGGAGGATGATCTCCGCCGCCTTGCCCCGATCGTTCGCCTTGGCGTAGAGCGCCGCGGGCGTGGCGCCGGCGACCGAATCGTTCGTCACGATGCCGGTCGAGAGGCCGCGGGCCTCCGCGTATTCCAGGATCGATTGGAGCGGCGCGCCGTCCGTCTCCTTCCGGATGGCGTCGGGTCCCTGTGACAGCACCCCGTTGTTGGTTTTCCGGCCCGTCACGATCGCCGTCATGCCGGCCGCCGAATCAGTGACCCAGGCATCGGCGGCGGAGGTGTCGACCAGGGCGACGTGCGGCATGCTCTGCACGAACAGACCGCGCGGTGAGCCGCTCGCCAGAAGGCTGGCGGCGTGGATCGTGGGGATGCCGCCCGCGTCGGCCAGGAACAGGATGACGTGCCGGGCGCGCGCGGTCGCGCGTGTCGAGGGCTGCGTCCCGGCGGGGGTGGCCATCGCCAGCGACAGCAGGATCGTCAGTAAGGCGGCCGGGCGAATCACGGGCGCCAGCGTAGCCGCACTGCTCATGACGTGTAAAGGCGCGGCGCCTCCGCCCGCCCTTCCACTGGTCCTCAGAGAGCGACAAGACCTCCGTCCGATCGACCGCCGAAGAGATGACGTGGCTCACGGGACTTGGCCTGGACCACTCAACCGGGCGAAAATGGTGCCGAGGGGAGATCGTCCATGGCACATCCTTCGACACGCCGCGACTTCATCAAGACGTCCGCCCAGGCTGCGGCCGCCTTTGCGCTCGCCCCGGCGTTCGGATCGCGAGCGCACGCCGGGGTGCTCGGGGCCAATGACAGCATCGGCGTCGGCATCATCGGCATCGGCATCCGCGGCGAGATCCTCCTTCGCGGCACCGCGACTGTCGCGAACACGCGTGTCGTCGAGGTCGCTGACGCGTACGACACGCATTTCGAGCGCGCCCGTGAGCTCGTCGGCCCCGATCTCCGCACGGGCCGCGATTACAGGAGGCTGCTCGACAACAAGGACGTGCAGGCGGTGCTCATCGCCGTTCCCGATCACTGGCACAAGCAGATGGCGCTCGACGCGATGGACGCGGGCAAGGACGTGTACATCGAGAAGCCGATGACACACCGGTGGGAGGACGGCGAGGCCATCATCGGGGCCGCGCGCGAGAAGAATCGGATCGTGCAGGTCGGCAGCCAGTGGGCGAGCGTCGACGCCAATGCGCAGGCCATCGACATCATCAACTCCGGCAAGCTCGGGCAGGTGACGCTCATCGACGGACGGATGCACCGCAACACCGCAACCGGCGCCTGGTACTACCCCGTGCCGCCCGACGCCTCGCCCGAGACGATCGACTGGGAGCGCTTCATCGGTCCCGCGCCACCGCGTCCGTTCGATGCGAGCCGCTTCTTCCAGTGGCGTCTGTACTGGGATTACTCGGGCGGCCTGCCAACGGACCTGTTCGTTCACATGATCACCGCCACCCACACGCTCATGGGCGTGAAGATGGCCAACCGGGTCATGGGGATGGGCGCCATCCACCACTTCAAGAATCGCGAAGTGCCCGACCAGATGTCGGCTATCGTCGAGTACCCGACCTTCAGTCTCACGCTGACGTCCACGGCAACCAACAATCACCCCTACCCGCTGCTCACCATCATGGGCACCGAGGTACGCTCGAGTACTACGGGTCGAAGCTGGTCTATCACTCAGAACCCGTGCTCGAGAACTACACGTACTCCACCAATGCCTGGCCAAAGGCCACGCGGGAGAAGTACGCCGAGCTGCACGATCTCGACCCCGCAACGCTGAGGCCGAACGCGACTGCGGCAGTGAAGAAGCCGGAGCCGCAGGAGATCCAGGCGCCCGGGCGCGACTCGACGGAGCTGCACCTCGAGAAGTTCTTCGAGAGCGTCCGCACACGCACCGAGCCGTTCGAGAACGCGGAGATGGGACACCTGTGCGCAACGGTCGGGCACATGGTGAACCTCAGTTACAGGAGCCACCGCGAGATGCGGTGGGATGCGGAGAAGCGCCAGGTCGTCGAGGGTGGGACGCCGACGGACGGTGCGCCGATGACAGCGGCGGGGTAGGAGACGCGTTCTGGGCGCCCAGCGTCTAGCGCCTACCGCCCACCGCCCCAGCCTCCCTCTCCCGCCGATTCATCCACGCCTCCAGCTCTTCGTCAGACCAGCAGTTGATCACCCGCTCCGGGGGAGCTCCTGCCAGCCGCGCGTGCGCGATGGCCATGCGCGAGAACAGCAGCTCCTCGGTGGCGTGCGCGTCGCTATCGAGGGCGAGGAGGCAGCCCGCCTCGAGGGCCGCGGCGGCGAGCGTCCAGTCGACATCCTGGCGGTCGGGGTAGCCATCGATCTCGATGGCGACACGGCGCTCGGCGGCGGCTGCGAAGACCTCGGACCAGTCGGCCGACACACCGGGCCGCACGTCGTAGCGCCGGCCGCGCGGATGCCCGAGGATGTCGACGAACGGGTGTGAGACGGCGGCGACCATGCGCGCGGTCTGGTCGGCGCGACTGCGGAGGGCCGAGTGCGGCGATGCGACGACGAATTCGAAACGGCGGAGCTCGTCGGGCTCCATGTCGATTCGCCCGTCGGCGCGGATGTTCGCCTCGATCCCCTTGAACAGCCGGAACTCGCCCCCGCGCCGTTCGTTGAGCTCGTCGATTGCGGCGTGCTGCCGCGACACCGCCTCCATGCTCATCCCGCTCGCGATGGGCAAGCCGTAGCCATGATCGGTGACGCCGGCGCACGTCCGGCCCAGTGCGAGGGATGCTTCGACGATACGCTCGAGGGTCTGGCCGCCGTCGCTCCACGTCGAGTGCATCTGAAAGTCACCCCGGTAATCCGCCAGAGTGACGAGCCCATGAGCCGGCGCCTCGAGCACGGTCTCCGCGGTGGCCTGGCTGATGAAGTCGCCTCGGAGCGATTGGCGCGCCGCCACCGCGTCCGCCTGGCCGCTCTCATGTATGGCTCTCTCCACCGTAGGGGAGTGGCCAGAATCGAGATACTCGAGAATCACGCGCTCGCTCGACGGCCCCACGTAGGGAATTTTCGCGAGTTTCGGGCCGTTTCGGAGTGCTGAGGCCGGTTGCGCGAGCCCCAGGACCGCATGCGCCGCGCGCTTGTAGGCGAGCGCCCGAGGTCCGTCCTGAAGCGCGGCAAGGTCGAGCAGCAGCCCAGCTATCGCGGCGTTGGCGTCCTCGTCGATCGCAGGCGCACGGACGGTTGGCTCGAGTGACGGGCCAGAGCGAGCGGCAGCGGGCCGGCGTGCGCGACGGGTGTCGGCATCAAGGCGCCTGGGCTTCATCGGCTCATCCCCTGCAAAGGGGTCGCCCGGACGCATCGCCGAGTGGAACAGACGGTGCAACGCAGTCGCCCCGGTGGTTGTCCCTTTCACTCCCGGTGCTTCCGTCTCCAAGACGGTGAGCTACGCGATTGCCATCGCGGCGACCGTGCTGGTGGCTCTCACCAGGTGGGCGCTGGATCCCTGGCTGCAGGACCAGGCGATCCTCCTGCCGTTCACGCTGGCCGTGCTCGCCGCAGCGGTGGTCGGCGGCCTGGGTCCCGGCCTGACTGCCGCTGTCCTCTCGATGCTGATCAGCGCCGTGGCGTTCTTCGAGCCGCGTGGATCGCCGGCGGTAGACGGCATGTCGGACGTGCTGCACCTCACCGTCTTTGCGGGGGTGTCCCTGATCATTTGTCTGCTGAGCCGCCGGTTGGAGCAGGCACTCGCACATGCGCTCCGGTCCGAGCATCACCTCGAGCGGTCGAATCACCGCCTCGACGTCGCACAGGAATGTGTCGATGCGGGCGTATGGGAGTGGGAGGTCGGGCGCGACCGGGGCTACTGGTCGCCGGGGTTCCGGCTGCTAATCGGCGCCAGCGACGATGCACCCGTGAGCCTGGCGGGGTTCCTGGACCGGGTGCACCCGTCGGACCGGTCGCGCGTGCATGGGGACGTGCAGCGCGCACTGGATGAGGGCGAGTTCCGGTCGGAGTACCCGCGTGCTCCACCCGGATCGGGGCGAGACGTGGCTGCTCAGTGCTGGTCGCACCGTCCGCGACGAGTCAGGGCGTCCGGTGCGCGTCACCGGTGTCGCGCTCGACATCAGCGAGCGGAAGCGCAACGAACAGGAGCTGCGGGACAGCCGCGAGCAGTTCCGGGCGATTGCCGACACGATGCCGCACTTCGTGTGGAGCGCCCGGCCCGACGGTTACGTCGACTACTACAACGAGCGCTGGTACGAGTACACAGGGATGGCCCGCACGCCGGACCAGGGCTGGCACTGGAAGCTCTACATCCATTCTGACGACCTTGACCGGGCATCAGCTGCGTGGGAGCACTCGCTGGCGACCGGAGAGCCCTACGACGTGGAGTACCGCGTCCGGCGCGGCAGCGATGGCTCGTATCGCTGGTTCATGGCGCGCGCGATGCCGATTCGGGGCGATCGCGACCAAATCACCCGATGGTTCGGCACCTGCACCGACGTCGACGAGCAGCGCCGTCTCGGCGAGGCGCGCGACGCGCTTCTTGCGTCGGAGCGTGCGGCCCGCGCTCAGATCGAGCGTGCGATGCGCCATCGCGATGAATTCGTGGCGACGCTCGCCCACGAGCTGCGCACGCCCCTCAACGCCATCCTCGGGTGGACGCAGATGCTGCGCCGGCCGACGAACGCGGACGTCCTCGCGCGCGGCCTCGAAGTCATCGAGCGGAACACGCGCGCGCAGGCGCAGGTCATCTCCGACCTCCTGGATATCGGCCACATCACGTCCGGGAAGATTCGCCTCGCGCGGGAAGCCGTGAACATGCTGGGGATCGTGCGGGCGGCCGTGTCGATCGTGCGTCCGGCCGCTGAGGCCAAGGGCGTGACGGTCGACGCCACGTCCGAGCCTCGCGCGATCGTGAGGGGCGACGCGGCGCGCCTGCAGCAGGTGGCGTGGAACCTCCTCAGCAACGCCGTGAAGTTCACACCGCCTGGCGGGCACCATCACCGTGGTGGCGCGGCGTGTGGACGACCGCGTGGAACTGCGGGTCACGGATTCAGGCGAGGGCATCACTCCAGAATTCCTGCCGTTCATCTTCGACCGGTATCGACAGGCTGACGCCAGCGCTACCCGCTCGCACGGTGGCCTCGGCCTCGGCCTTTCGATTGCGAAGCACCTCGTGGAGCTCCACGGTGGTACGATCGACGCGTTCAGCGAGGGGCCCGGTCGCGGCGCCACGTTCCTGGTACGGCTGCCGCCCGCGGAGCTCGAGGATCGCACAGCGGCGAGCAGGCACACGAATGTGTCCCTCGCCGGGGCTCACGTGCTGGTGGTGGAAGACCAGCCCGACGGACGTGAGCTGGTCTCTCGGATCATCACGGAGCGAGGCGGCCGGGTGTCTACGGCAGTCAGCGCCGCCGAAGCCATTGCGCAGTTCACCGAGCAGCCGCCCGATCTGGTCATCAGCGACATCGCCATGCCGGGGATGAACGGGTATGAGTTGCTCACGCGTCTGCGCGCGCTCGAGGAAGGCCGGCGGGTGCCGGCGATCGCCCTGACGCCGTACGCCCGCGCGGAAGATCGAACGCGCTCGCTCCTCGCCGGCTACCAGGGGCACGTCCCGAAGCCGGTTGATCCGGCAGAGCTGCTGGCTACCGTCGCGAGCCTGCTGCAACTGGCCGAGCGACCGGACGACACAACCGAAAGGAGTGACGCCGTGAGTAAAGGGCCGCCCGTCGTCGCAGTGTTCAACTCGAACGATGACACCGTCGAGTTGATTCGGGCCTGGTTCGAGCGGGTCGGGATGGTCGTCGTGAGCGCCCATCTCGACGCGATCAAGCGGGACGGCTTCGATCTGCCCAGCTTTGTGGATCAACACAAGCCCGCCGCCGCGATCTTCGACATCGCGCCGCCATACGACCGGTCCTGGCTCTTTGTAAAGCATCTGCTCAGCACGACGCCGCTGTCCCACGTGCCCGCCGTGTTCACGACCACCAACGAACAGCACGTACGGGAGGCCGCCGGCCCGATTGAGGTCATCGAACTCGTCGGCAAGCCATACGATCTGGATCTCCTGCTCGAAAAGGTGCGCTCCGTGACGGGCCGCCGGGAGCGGCAGCCTGACGGGGCAGCGACGGGCTAGGATTCGGGGGAAGTCGCCCAGTGCGCCGGCTGGACCGGGAACATGCCCGTGCTGAACAGCAGCAGGCCTGTCGCGATCCGCTTGCAGCCGTTCATGTTCCCGCGTAATCTTGACAGCAGTGTCACCCGGCCCATCTGGCACACCACGCTTCGCCCGCGCGACTGAGGTGTTCCGATCGCGGAATCGCCTCGCGCGCGGCGCGCGCCTGGCCCTCTCGGCCTCGGTCGCCGTGTCGGCGCTGGCGCTGGTGGTTTTTCACCTCCTCCTGTTCTGGAATCAAATCGGGGACGGACGGCTGCTCGACCCGGCAGTGGCGATGCGGTGGGGGATGAGCGCCCTGCTGGTGGTGGTGCTCACGGCCCTGCGCCGTGCTGGCGTGCCCGTGTTGTGGGGCCGCCGCGCGCTGGTGGTGTGGGTGCTCGTCGCGCTCCTGCACTGGGCCGCCGTGCCTGCGGGCGATCTCGATGGCATCAGCCCAGGGTGGCGCACAGGCCACGCAGGTACTGCTCGATCTTCCGACTGGCGGGGCGGCAGGCCTCCTGCTCGCCGCATCGTTGATGCTCCTCCTCCTCCTTCGCGCCCGGGCCATGCCGAGTGCCGCCCGCGCGGTGCGCGTGCGGAGCTTCGCGGCCGCGGGGATCCACGCGGCAATCCTCAGCCTTCATCTCGCCTCGCGCGCGCCTCCTCCCGCGTTCGCCTGATCGCGCGCGGCCGGCGGTCTGCCCGGCCGCTCCTGCACCTCTGCCTGCGGTCTGCAACCGCAGGACGCGCACGTGCGATGCGCGAGGTGCCGTGCGAGGGAGGGAGGCAGCCGGCATGCCGGCACGCGCCCACCCCGCACGAGGTGAGAAACCCGCGTCATGGAACGCTCGGCGAGGCTCGCAATGACCCTCTTTCTGCTCGGTGTGAACCATCGGACGGCGGCGCTCGAACACCGCGAAGCGCTGGCGCTTTCGTCCGTCGAAGTGCTCGGGATCCTCGAACGCCTGGCGCGCCGCGGCGTGCTGCGCGAAGCGCTGGTGCTCTCGACGTGCAATCGCACGGAGATCTATGGCGTCGCTGCCGAGATCACCGCCGCGGAACACGAGGTGCGGCAGGCGGTGCAGCAGTTGCGCGGCCGTGACCTCCTCGAGCCGGGCCCGCATCGCTACCTGCGCAGCGGGCCGGCGGTCGCCTCGCACCTGCTGCGCGTCGCGTGCGGGCTCGACTCGATGGTGCTCGGCGACGTGCAGATTCTCGGTCAAGTGAAAGACGCCTATGCGCTGGCCCGTCAGGCGGGCACGGCGGGCGTTCTGCTCGACCGCCTGCTCGAAACCGCGCTGCACGCCGGCAAGCGCGCGCGCGCCGAGACGGCCATCGGCGCAGGGCACGTCTCGATGTCCTCGTCGGCGGTCGCCGCCGCCGCCAACACGGTGGGTCTGCAGGGCCGCCGCGTGCTCGTCGTGGGCGCGGGCGAAACTGCGCGGCTCGCCGCCCGACACGCCGCCGAACATGATCCCGCGGTCATCATGATTGCGAACCGCACCGTCGAACACGCGGAGGCTGTTGCACGGGACGTGCGCGGCCAGGCCATGCCGCTCGACCGTTTGATCGACGCGCTCGGCGCGGCCGATGTCGTGTTCTCGGCCACGAGTGCGGCAGGCACGATCATCTCCGGCGACATGGTGCGGCAGGCGATGGCAACGCGCCCGGACCGTCCCCTGCTGGTCCTCGACCTCGCGGTGCCGCGGGATGTCGACGCGGCCGCCGCCGACGTGGCCGGCGTGACGCTTCGCACGCTCGACACCATTCGGGCGGCGGTCGATCACACGCTGTCGACCCGATCGGCCGAAGTGCCGCAAGTCGAAGCGATCGTCGGCGAGGAAAGCGAGCGGTTCGGCGGGTGGACGCGCAGCCTCGCGGCGACGCCGACTCTCGTGGCCCTTCGCGAGCACTTCGAGCGCATTCGCAACGAAGAGCTCGACCGCGTCTTGCGGCATGCCAGCGACGAGGAACGACAGCGCGCGGAACGGCTCACGCGGGTGCTCGTCAACCGGCTGCTCCACGTGCCGATGCTGCGGCTGAAGGAGACCGACCCGGCATCGACCGACGGCCAGCTGCGTCTGCAGGCTGCGCGCGACCTGTTCGCGCTCGGTGTGTCGCTCGACGGCCGGAGACACGATGCCTGACGCGGTCAGCATCCGCGCCGGCACGCGCGCCAGCCGGCTCGCCTTGTGGCAGACAGAGCATGTGATCGCCCGCCTCGCGCAGGCGTGGCCGGAGCTGTCGTTCGAGCGCGTCCGCATCCGGACGCTCGGCGATCGAATCGTCAACGTGCCGCTGCCGCGCATCGGCGATCGTGGCCTGTTCACCCGCGAGCTCGAGGATGCCCTGCGCAGCGGGGCCATCGACTTCGCCGTGCACAGCCTGAAGGACCTGCCGACCGAACAGGCTGACGGCCTCGCGCTCGGTGCGGTGCTCTCGCGCGACGATCCCAGCGAGGTGCTGGTTTCCCGCCACCGCCGGCGCCTGGCCGACTTGCCTCCGGGCGCTCGCCTGGGCACGTCGTCTTTGCGCCGCCGCGCGCAGGTCATGGCGCTCCGCCGGGATCTCGACATTGTCGACATCCGTGGCAACGTGCCGACGCGAATCGAGAAGGTCGAGCGCGGCGAGTACGATGCGACGCTCCTCGCGCTCGCGGGTCTGCGCCGGCTGGAGCTGACGGATGCCGCCACGGAGGTGTTCTCCAGCGACCTCATGGTGCCCGCGCCTGGCCAGGGAGCGCTGGCGGTGCAGGTGCGTGCGGATGACCAGCGCATCCTCCGGCTCGTGGCCGCGATCGAGGACCTCGAGACACGGCTCGCCACGGCGGCCGAGCGGCGGGTCCTGAACGCGCTCGAAGGTGGATGCCAGGCGCCAATCGGTGCCCTGGCGACGTGGAGCGCGCCGGGCCGCCTGCACCTTGTTGGCATCGTGGCGGGACTCGACGGAGTGCGTGTGCTGCGGGCGGCGGAGGAGAGACCCATCGAGAGCGAGCGGGCCGCGTGCGCGCTGGGCGCATCGGTGGCCCATGCGCTCGCGGCGCAGGGCGCCCGCGGCCTGATCCAGGACGCTCGCGAGCTGGCGGGCACGGGAGACCCGACGTGACCTCCTGGCAACGGCCGCTGGTCGTCTCCACGCGGGCAGAGCAGGCCGGCGATGGTTTCACGCGTGTGCTGCGTGACGCGGGCGTGAACGCCATGGCGATGCCGACCATCAGCATCGGTCCACCCCAGAATCCCCGGCCGCTTGCCGAGGCGCTCGCCCGCCTCGCGTCCACCCGCTGGATCGTGTTCACGAGCGCGGAGGCGGTCGCCGCCACATGCGGGCATGCTGCGTGGACGGACGCCTGGCGGAGCCTGCCCGAGCGGCCGCGGATCGCCGCTGTCGGTCCGGCAACAGCCACGCGGGTGCGCGCGTTTGGCCTGCCGTGCGATCTGGTGCCGGAGCGCTCGAGCGGGCGCGGGCTGGCCGCGGCACTCGCGACGTGTGATAGCAGCCTCCCAGGCGCGCAGGTGCTGTGGCCGCGCTCCGATATCGCCGGGCGCGAGCTGCCGGAGGCGCTGACGGCCGCGGGCGCCGTGGTGATCGAGCCCGAGGCCTATCGGACCTCGACGGTGCAGCCGAACGCACTCGGCACCTTCACAGCCATGCTCGAAGCGGGCAGTGTGGAAGCGGTGGCATTCTTCTCGCCCTCCGCGGTCACGGGCCTCGCACGAGCGCTCGACCGGAATAGCGGGGGAGCGCTGGCGAGCCTGGCCGGGCGAACCGAGGTCGCCAGCATCGGGCCGTCGACGTCTGCGGCGCTCGAGGCGCTGGGAGCGCCAGTCACGATCGAGTCGGAGACGCGTACGGGCTCGGAGCTCGCGACCGCCATCCTCCGGAAGCTGCGCGAGGCGCGAGGGCGCAGCGTGAGCTTCCCCGTGCATCGGCCGCGGCGGCTGCGGCGCAGTGATGCGTTGCGGGGCCTCGTTCGTGAGACGCGGCTCTCGCCCCACCAACTGATTGCGCCGCTGTTCGTGTGCGAAGGTGAGGATGTCCGCCGGGAGATTGGCTCGATGCCCGGTTGCTTTCACCTGAGCGTCGACGCGCTGGTCGAGGAATGCCGCACGCTCGCGAGTCTTGGTGTCGCAGGCGTGATTCTCTTCGGCATCCCCGACGCGAAGCATCCAGACGGCCGCGCCGCCTCCGATCCGGCAGGCCCTGTGGCACGGGGCCTCGCAGCCGTCCGCGCCGCGGTGCCTGCGCTGTCGCTGTGGGCCGACGTCTGCCTCTGCGAGTACACGGACCACGGGCACTGCGGGCCGATTGCCACCGCGGCTGACGGGCTCGTCGAGGTGGACAACGACGCGACGCTGCCCTTGCTTGCCGCGGCCGGCGTCGTCTACGCGACCGCCGGCGCGGACGTTGTCGCGCCGTCTGACATGATGGACGGCCGGGTCGGCGTCATCCGTACCGCGCTCGACGCGGCCGGGCGCACCGACGTGGTCATCGTGTCGTATGCCGCCAAATATGCGTCCGGCTTCTACGGCCCGTTTCGCGAGGCAGCGGGGTCGGCGCCGAGCTTCGGCGACCGCCGCGGGTACCAGATGGACCCTGGCAACGCGCTCGAAGCGCTGCGCGAGGTCGCGGCCGATCTCGCCGAGGGCGCCGACATCGTGATGGTGAAGCCGGCACTCGCATACCTCGACATCGTCTGGCGCGTGAAAGAGCGTTTCGGCGTGCCGGTGGCCGCGTACAACGTATCGGGCGAGTATGCGATGGTGAAGGCCGCTGGCGCGCGGGGCTGGCTCGACGAGCCGCGCGTCATGCTGGAGTCGCTGCTCTCCATCCGGCGCGCGGGCGCCGACATCATCCTGACCTACTTCGCGAAAGAGGCTGCGCGGTTGCTCGCGTAGACACGACCGCTCGATGACTCCAGAACTCCAGGCTGACACGACTGCGACGAGCGCCGTGCTGTTCGACCGCGCCCGCGAGCTGATGCCCGGCGGCGTCAACTCGCCGGTGCGCGCCTTCCGTGCGGTGGGCGGCGTGCCCCGGTTCATCGCACGCGGGGCCGGCGCACGCGTGTGGGATGTGGATGGGCACGAGCTCATCGACTTCATCGGGTCGTGGGGTCCGATGATCCTCGGGCATGCGCATCCAGCCGTCGTCGCCGCCATCACACGGCAGGCGCAGGAGGGCACCGCGTTCGGCGCCCCCACCGCACTCGAAGTACGGATGGCGGAACGGCTGACGACGCTCGTGCCCTCGATAGAAGTGGTCCGCATGGTGAACTCGGGCACCGAGGCCACGATGGCGGCGTTGCGCGTGGCGCGCGGCGTGACCGGGCGTCCGGGCGTCATCAAGTTCGAGGGCTGCTACCACGGGCACGGCGACAGTTTCCTCGTCAAGGCGGGATCGGGTGCCGCCACGTTCGGGACGCCCGACAGCCCCGGCGTGACGGACGCGACGGCGCGCGACACCGTGACCGCACGATTCAACGACCTCTCGAGCGTGCGTGCGGCCTTCACGGCGCACCCTGGCAGCATCGCCGCACTCATCGTCGAGCCGGTCGTCGGCAACATGGGCGTGGTCACTCCCAGGCCGGGGTTCCTCGATGGGCTCCGCGAGCTGTGCTCGGCGGAAGGTGCGCTGCTCATCTTCGACGAGGTGATGACCGGCTTTCGCGTGGCGCGGGGCGGCGCCCAGGAGCGGTATGGGATCCGGCCCGACCTGACCACGCTCGGCAAGATCGTCGGCGGGGGACTGCCGGTCGGCGCGTACGGCGGGCGCCGTGACCTCATGGAGCGCGTGTCGCCCGCCGGGCCGATCTACCAGGCCGGCACGATGTCCGGCAACCCGCTGTCGATGGCAGCCGGTCTCGCGACCCTCGATGTGATTGCGGCCGATCCGCAGTTCTACGCGCGTCTCGAGGCGATGGGCGCGGCACTCGAGGATGGCCTCTCGGCGGCGGCCGCCCGAACCGGTGCGCCGTGCACCATCGCTCGCGTCGGGTCGATGTGGACGCTGTTCTTCACGCCCGACCGTGTCGACGACTGGACCGGCGCCGCGCGGGCCGACGTTGCCCGCTTCGCGCGGTTCTTCCAGGCGATGCTCGCGCGCGGGATCGTCCTCGCGCCGTCCCAGTTCGAAGCAAATTTCATCTCGGCGGCGCACACGCCCGGTGATATCGAGACGACGATTGCCGCGGCCGCAGCGGCGTTGGAGACCGCCTGTGCCTGAGACGGACGTCCGGCCGGCCATGCGGTACCGCACCGCTCGCCGGCGAGGACGCGCTGTTCCTGCGAGCATGCCGCCGGGAGCCCGTGGAGCGCACGCCCATATGGATCATGCGACAGGCGGGCCGCTACCTGCCGCAGTACCGCGCCATCCGCGAGCGGCACGATTTCCTGGAATGCTGTCGCACGCCGGAACTGGCTGCCGAGATCACCCTGCAGCCTGTCATGCGGCTCGGCGTCGACGCGGCGATCCTGTTCTCCGATATCCTCGTCCCGCTGCCGGGCATGGGCGTGCATGTCGAATTCAACCCGGCGCCGCAGCTGGCGCATCCGATCCGCGGCGCGGCCGACGTCGCATCGCTCCGCGTGCCCGACGCTCGAGAGGCCACGCCGTTCGTCCTCGAGGCGGTGCGCCTGATCCGCAGCCAGCTTGGTGGCCGCGTCCCTCTCATCGGCTTCGCGGGCGCGCCGTTCACCATGGCGACGTACCTGGTCGAGGGCGGCGGCTCGAAGTCGTTCGCCGCCATCAAAGGCCTGCTCTTCGGCGACACGCGCACGGCGCACCGGCTGCTCGGCATCTGCGCAGACACGGTCGCGTCCTACCTCTCCGAGCAGGTGAAGGCGGGGGCCCAGGCCGCGATGCTCTTCGACACGTGGGCGGGTCTGCTCGGCCCTGAAGACGTCCGCAGCTTCGCGCTGCCGTATGCCCGGCGCGTGCTCGAGGCGGTCGGCGAAGCCGCACAGGACATCGGCGCGCGGGTGCCGCTCATCTACTACGCCGGCGATGCGGCCGGCTGGATCGAGGCGTGCACCGAAACCGGCGCCGACGTCGTCGGCCTCGACTGGCGCATGGGTCTCGACGCCGCGCGCGCGCGCGTCGGCACGGGCGTCGCCCTGCAGGGCAACCTCGATCCGACGGTCCTGCTTGGATCGCAGACTCTCATCCGGCAGCGTGCGCGCGGCGTGCTCCGCGCGGCGCGGGGAGTGACCGCCGGTGAAGTCGACGCCGCCCCGGGGCCCGCGATCGGGCACATCTTCAACCTGGGGCACGGCATCCTGCCGCAGACGCCACCGGAGCACGCACGGTTGCTCGTCGACAGTGTGCGGGAGTTTTCGGAGGTCCCCTCATGACCGACACGCCGTTGCGGGTGTACCGGCGTTCTCCGGCACTACCTGCCGCGACGCCCGCGTTCGAGTCGGCGCCGCTCGACCTGCTGCGGCGGTACGACAGGCCGGGGCCGCGCTACACCTCGTATCCCACGGCTGTCGAGTTCCACGATGGGTTTGGGGAGGGCGAATATCGGGGGCGCCTCGCGGACGCTGCGCAGGCGGCCGGCGAACCGCTGTCCTTGTACATCCACCTGCCGTTCTGCCGCGAACGGTGCTCGTTCTGCGGGTGCATGGTCATCATCACGAAGAAGCACGAGGTCGCCGCTCGATACCTCGACTTCCTCGCCCGCGAGGTCTCCATGCTCGCGAACGCGCTGGGCCGTCGAAGGCGCGTGGTGCAGTACCACTGGGGGGGCGGCACGCCGACCTACCTGACGCTGGCGGAAATGGAAGCCCTGCACGGCACGGTGGCCCAGCACTTCGACGTTCAGCCCGGTGCAGAGGTCGCCATCGAAGTGGATCCGCGGGTCACCAGCACCGAGCAGTTGGCGCTGCTGCGGCAGCTTGGGTTCAACCGGGTGTCGTTCGGCGTGCAGGACTTCACGCCCGATGTGCAGGAGGCAGTCAACCGCATCCAGCCGGAAGCCGAGACACGCCAGCTCTTCGAGGACGCCCGGAGGCTCGGCTTCGAGTCGATCAACATCGATTTGATTTACGGGCTGCCGCTGCAGACACGCGAGTCCTTCGGACGCGCGGTCGCCAGCGTCGTGTCGATGCGGCCGGATCGCGTCGCCGCGTACTCATATGCCCACGTGCCCTGGATCCGCGGCAACCAGAAGCGGATCGATCCCGCGATGCTGCCGACGGGTGAGCGCAAGCTGGAGTTGTTCGGGGAAGTGATGGACCGGTTCCTCGCGGCCGGCTATGTCCAGATCGGCATGGATCATTTCGCGCTGCCGCACGACGAGCTCGCCCGTGCGTCGGCGGCTCGCCGTCTCCATCGCAATTTCATGGGCTACACGACCAAGCCCGCGACCGACATGGTGGGTCTCGGCGTGTCGGCGATCGGCGACGTCGCGGGCGCGTTCGTGCAGAACACGAAGAAGCTCTCTACGTACTACGCGGACCTGGAGGCGGGCCGGTTTCCCGTCGAACGCGGCTACCTGCTCGACCCGGACGACCGGCTGCGCCGGGCGCTCATCACCGAGTTGATGTGCAACTTCCGCGTGGATCCGCCCGGGCTCGAGGCACGGTTCGGCATTGCGTTCAATGACTACTTCGCCCGCGAGCTCGACGAGCTTGCGGCGGGGCCGATGGCCGACGGCCTGATCGCATTCCAGGGTGGCGCCTTCGAGGTGACGCCAGCCGGCCGGCTGCTGGTCAGAAACATCGCCATGATCTTCGACCGCCACCTGCATGCGCGCACTACGCAGACGCCGGTCTTCTCGAGGACGATCTGACGTGCCGCTATCGGAGCTTGCCGGAGAGGCACCATGATGTCGCGGGTGGTGATTGTCGGCGGTGGCATAGCGGGCCTCTCGACGGCCTTCGAGCTGAGGCGCGCAGGCGAGATCGAGGTCACAGTGCTCGAACGTGCTGCTCGACCTGGCGGGAACCTGCGCAGCGAGCGGGTGGACGGCTACTTGTGCGAGTGGGGCCCGAACGGGTTCCTCGACAACGTGCCCGAGACGCCCGCGCTCGTGGGCGAACTGGGGATCGCGGATCGCCTGCTGCCCGCAGACGGACGAGCGAAGCGACGGTTCATCTACCGGAACAGCCGGCTCCACGAGCTGCCGGGCGGGCCGGTGGGATTTGCTCTGAGCGGCCTCCTGTCGATTGCCGGCCGCGTGCGCGTGATGGCGGAGCCTTTCGCTGCGCGCGGCCCGGACGCCGACGAGACGATTCATGCGTTTGCCGCGCGCCGCGTCGGGATCGAGGCGGCGGACGTGCTGATCGACTCGATGGTGTCGGGCATCTTTGCCGGGAACGCACGCGAGCTCTCGCTGCGGGCGTGCTTCCCGAAGATGTGGGAGATGGAACGCGAGCACGGCAGCCTCGTGAAGGCAATGTTGGCGAACCGGCGCGAGCGGCGGGCGCCCTCCTCCGGTGCGCCGATGGGCGCGCCGCGTGGGCACCTGACTTCTTTCACAGGCGGGATCGAGGATCTGGTCCACGCACTCGTCCGGGCGCTCGGTTCACGGGTGAAGACCGGCTGTGCGGTGCGCCGGGTACGGCCACGCACGCCGGGCAATCCCGACGGGTGGGTGGTGGACCTCGAGGATGGCCGGTCGTTCGACGCCGATGCGGTGGTGCTCGCGGGCAGCGCCTCGAGCAGCGCGACACTGGTGGAGGGGTTCGATGGAACGCTTGCGGGCGTGCTTCGCCAGATTCCCACCGCGCCACTGGCAGTGGTGTGTCTCGGGTACGAGACGGACCGCCTGGATCGCCCGCTCGACGGCTTCGGCTTTCTGGTGCCGCGCGGCGAAGGCATTGCCATTCTCGGTGCGCTGTGGGATTCGAGCATCTATCCCGGGCGCGCGCCGGAGGGCCGCTCTCTCATCCGCGTCATGATTGGCGGCGCGCATGACGCGTCCGCGGTCATGCTCGACGACGAGACGCTCATCGAGCGCGCGCGCGCGGACCTGGAGACGACGATGCGCCTCACCATCGAGCCGGTGTTCACGCACGTGTTCCGGCACCCGGCGGGCATTCCGCAATACACCGTGGGGCACCTGAGCCGGGTCGCGGCGATCGCTGACGGCATGCGCCGGCACCCAGGACTCTTCCTGGCGGGAAACAGTTATCGAGGGGTGTCGATCAACGCGTGCGTTGCCGACGCGGCCCCGGTTGCGGCCGGTGTGCGAGAGGCGGCGGCTGCGATCGGGCGCCGCGTCTCAGCGGTGCAGTAACGAGAACTGGCCTGTTCGGGTATTAGCCCTTGCATGACACGTTCGTTCTTTGGTGCTACAGTATGGCTCCCCAGCCTGCTGCCTGACGGGTCCAATTCCTGAGTTCCGATCACGCATCAGCTTGCAGGCCGCGGCGATTCAACCGCGGCACGTTTACGACCATCCGCGCACGCCGGGCTTCGGCAAGCGTGCATCGAGGAGACACGACATGGCTACTAGCAACGGTACGATCAAGCGGCTCGTCAGGGACAAGGGATTCGGCTTCATCGCCGCATCTGACGGCAACGAGTATTTCTTCCACCAGTCCGCCTGCCAGCAGGTGCCCTTCGACGAGCTCCGCGAAGGTCAGGCCGTGACGTTTGACAAGGGTCAGGGTCCGAAGGGCCCACGCGGCGAGAACGTCCGACCCGCATAACACCACACCACAACACAGACACGGCGGTGCCCCACAAGGTGCGGGTGCCGTGAGATTGACAGGCCGCAGGTGAATGCGTCGGCCGCGCTGCCGCATTCACCGGTTTGCTTGCATTCCTACCTGCGTACACCCGTATCCCGTTGTATTGCGGATCGCTGCGTCTTCGGCGTGTGTCGCCCCGGCCGGCCGCTCCGTCTGGCACGGACCGTGAACCCATGGGTATGCCGCGGTGCACGCGGTACGGGAGCACCGATGATTGACGAGACGGCTGGCATCGGCGGCGAGCGGATCCAGGGCGACATGACGCCGGCGCAAAAGCGAGAGAACGTCATCCGGCTCGCGTTCGGCGGCGATCGGCAGCGCTTCGAGTCCTTCTGCGACGTCGTCTGCCGGGCGATTCCGCCCGGGACCGCCGTAGTGCTGCGCGGCAGCGCCGTCACGGGCGAACGCTGGAAGGACGGCGCATCGTTCGACGCGGACGGTCCGGGCACGAGCGACCTCGATCTGACGCTCGTGGGGGACGAGGTGCTGACCCACTTCAAACTGACAGGGTTCTATGTGCCTGGCGTGCACACGAAGCCGCTCGGCGACGATCACCCTGACATCGCACCTGATCTCCTGCCATTGCGAAAGCAGCTGATGGACATCGTGGGCCGGCCCGTGAACATTCAAGGCACACGCGACTTCGTCATGTACCTGCGCGGTGACCTCCTCGGTCAGCCGTACCTCACACTCATTGGCACCGTCGGCGAGTGACCCTGCGGCTTCTTAGCTACAACATCCGGTACGGCGGCCGCGGGCGCGAGGCGGCAGTCGCTGCCGTCCTGACGGCGGCGGCGCCCGATGTCGTCATCTTCCAGGAAGCCACTGATCCCGCGGTAATCGAGCACATCGCCCGAGTGGCGGGCCTGCCCGCCTGGGGCGCGCGGCGAGGGCAGTCGCTCGGCTACGCGAGCCGCGCGGATCCAGACCATGTCGCGTGGCACTGGCCGAGATCGTCGCGTCACGCCTTTCTGGAACTGCTTCCGGCAGGCACGGGACTGCGCGTGTTCGGCGTGCACCTGAGCGCGATTCACGCCGCGTGGACGGAGCGGCGGCGCGTGCGTGAAGCGGCCGCCCTGCTCGAAGCCATCGACGGATGGCGGGAGGCGCCCCACGTGCTCGTGGGCGATTTCAACACCCTTCCGCCGGGCGAGATTCTTGACGTGCGACGGTTGCCGCCGCGCCTTCGGCCATTCGTGTGGTTGAGCGGAGGTCGAATCCGATGGCAGGTCGTGTCGCGCATGCTGGAGTGGGGGTACGTCGATGTGGCCGCCAGGTGCGAACCGGTGCCGACGCCCACCTTTCCCACGTGGGGCCCACACCTGCGGCTCGACTATGCGTTCATTCCCCGGGCTCGAGCCGCAGACGTGCGCGGCTACCGCGTGATCACCGAGCCCTCCGAGGTGCCCGAGGCATCCGACCACCTGCCGATTCTGGTGGAAGTCGCGATCGCGCGGCCCTGATTGGAGGGCTGTTGCGGCGCGGCCTGCGCCCCTACGTTACGGTCCGTGACCCGTTCAGCGCTTTCCCGACGGCCGCGACGAGGGCCTCGGGCGGGCACGGTTTGATGATAACCGCGTGAAATCCAACCTCTTCCGCGAGCTCGATGTCGCGCAACGCCATGGCCCGGCCGGTGATGGCGATGACCGGCACCTGCCGGGTGTCGGGACGGAGCTTCACCTGGCGGCATACTTCGAAGCCATCGAAGTCCGGAAGGCCAAGGTCGGCGACGATGACCGACGGTCCGTCCGCTTCGGCCGATCGAAGCGCCTGCGCGCCGCTCGACGCCTCCTGCACGAGAAAGCCCGACGCCCGCAGGGCGTCAGCGTAGAACCGCAGCGCGGCGGGATCGTCTTCCACGAGCAAGACCGTGGGAAGTCTGGGGTTCCCTTTGTGCACTTGGGTTCACTCCTGCGTGCCGGCGTGCCACATCCGCGGCCGCGACACGACCGATCTGTTCGTACGCACAGCGGATGCCGCAGCATCCACCG
Source organism: Vicinamibacteria bacterium (assembly GCA_963763095.1). Classification (GTDB taxonomy): domain Bacteria; phylum Acidobacteriota; class Vicinamibacteria; order Vicinamibacterales; family JAENWD01; genus CAVUCH01. The sequence continues at coordinate 117,843 of CAVXNR010000035.1, read as the reverse complement.
GCTCGGCGCAACGCCGCTGCACGGTGCGCGGATTGCTAGAGGAGGGTGGGGTAGCCCCCCTCCAGCGAGTATGAATACCGCCGAACCGTCACCAATACAAGAGGTCGTCGCTGGTCAACCCCCTTCAGTCGAGGTTGCCGGTCGGTCCGAGTCTGCCCGTCAGTATTGGTGGCGACTCCTGAAAGCGGCGACGCTGGTGTTCGTGGGGGTGACGGCCAACCTCTGGATCGACGGGCTGCCCCTGGGTCGCAGCAAGGCGCCGCTGGTGTCGGATACGGCGGCCGACTCACTAATTGCCTCGCGGGACCTACCAACAGGTCAGTCGACAGTTCTGCGCGCGCCCGAGGGGACAGGCGTCCCGTCCAGTTTGCCGGCCGAGTCGGCCCACCCTGTGGCGACGGCGGGCACGTTTGCGGATCACATTGAACCTCGGCGGGACGGGATCGCGGAGCTGCCCGACCGGCCCACCTACCGCCGCATTGCCACGGTGCCTCCGCCGGCCAGAGACATCCTAAGAACGGGCGGCCTTCCGGACGTTCCGGAGGCGGAACTCCCCGCGCTGCCCACGGCACGGCGGTTCAGCGGATGGACGGGAGAGGCTGTCGCACTATCGCCTGTGCTCATCCCAGGCCCGAGTGCCCCAGAGACGCCCAGCTCCGACGCGGGGGCAGCGACGCCGTCGCCCACACCGGCCTCTTCGTCGTCCCGGGTTGCGCGCGCGCTCCCCGTGGCGCCGCGGCGGGACGAAGAGTCGATTCTGTTGGTGCTGCACGAATACGAAAGCGCGGTTGGGCGCAAGGATACGGCGGCCGCAAAGGCTGTCTGGCCTGCTCTCGATGACCGCGCACTCGCGCGCGCCTTCAACGACCTGCAGTCGCATTCCCTGGCCCTGGAGGACTGCGGCGTCACCGTGGCCAATTCGAACGCCGCCGCGCGCGCAAAGTGCCAGGGCGTGGCGACCTACCTGCCCAAAGTGGGGCGCCGCAAGCCGATCAGCGCAAGTCACGAGTGGACGTTCAATCTCTCCAAGACGGGCGGCGACTGGCAGATCGAGTCGGCTGCGATTCGATAGCGCTACACTCCGGTAAATGCGCAGGCCGATACTCGCGGACGTCGAGCAGGCGCTGCTCGCCGACGAGCGGCGGTCACTGTCGGCCCTGCGTGACGCGCTCGCCCACCTCGACGCGTCGGCCGACAACGTGGCGGCGCTCGCGCAATCGATCGAACAGCTGGACGAACTGTTTCTCGTCGTGATCGTCGGCGAATTCAACTCGGGAAAGAGCGCGTTCATCAACGCCCTGGTCGGCGCATCGGTGCTGAAGGAGGGCGTCACCCCGACGACCGCGCAGGTGAACGTGCTGCAGTTCGGTCCCGAGCCCGCCCGGCATGAGCGGAGCCCGCATCTCCACGTAATCAGCGCACCCGTCGATCTGCTGCGCGAGATCCACATCGTCGACACGCCCGGCACCAACGCCGTCATCCGCGAGCACGAGGCGATCACCGCGGAGTTCGTGCCCCGGTCCGACCTGGTCCTGTTCGTGACATCGGCCGACCGCCCGTTCACGGAAAGCGAGCGGCTGTTCCTTGACCGTGTGCGGGAGTGGGGCAAGAAGATCCTCGTCGTGATCAACAAGGTGGACCTCTTCGACACCCCCGCGCAGCTCGAGGAGGTGCGCAGCTTCGTCGCCGAGCAGGGGCGCCGCCTGCTTGGGACGGAGCCAGAAATCTTTCCCGTCAGCGCGCGCCTGGCCCAGCGCGCCAAGGCGGGTGACCCGGCGGCCTGGGCGCCGAGCGGCTTCGAGCGGCTCGAGACCTACATTCGTGATCGCCTCGATGAGCACGAGCGCGTGCGGTTGAAGCTGGCGAACCCGCTCGGGGTGGGGCTCACGCTCACGCGCCGATATCTGGACGTGGTGGGCGGGCGGCTCAACCTGCTGGCGGAGGACGTGCAGCTCCTCGACGACGTGGACCGGCAGCTGGCGGTGCAGCGCGAGGACATGGACCGGCAGTTCGATCTGCGCACGGCGGAGATCGAAAAGACGGTGATCGAGATGGAGGCTCGCGGGCATGCGTACTTCGACGAGATACTGCGCGTCGGCCGTCTGTTCGACCTGTTCAACACCGCGCGCGTGCAGGAGGGCTTCGAACGCCAGGTGGTCGCCGACACGCCGCGCGAGATCGAGCGCCTCGTGGGCGAGCTGATCGACTGGCTCGTGGATGCTGACTTCCGGCAGTGGCAGCAGGTCACGGCGCACCTGGCCGACCGCCGCCGGCAGCACCGTGAGCGGATCGTCGGCGACCCGGAGGTCGCCACCTTCCACATCGAGCGCACGCGCCTGATCGAGTCGGTCGGTCGGGAGGCGCAGCGTGTGGTCGACAGCTACGATCGCAACCGGGAGGCCGCGGCGCTGGCCGAGAGCGCGCGCAACGCCGTCGCGACGGCCGCCGCTGTTGGCGCCGGCGCACTCGGCCTCGGCGCGGTGGTGACGCTCGTGGCAACGACCGCCGCGGCAGACGTCACCGGTGTGCTGCTCGCCGGCGTGCTCGGCACGCTTGGGCTCTTCGTCATTCCGGCGCGCCGCCGCAAGGCAAAGTCGGAGCTGCGGTCGAAAATCACAGCGATGCGCGAAACGCTGTCGCGTGCGCTTCGCACGCAGTTCGAGCGCGAGCTGCGCCGCAGCAGCGATCGGCTGGCAGAGAGCATCGCGCCTTACAGCCGCTTCGTGCGGGCCGAGCAGCAGTCGCTCACGGCCACACGGGACCAGCTCGCCACGCTGCAGAACGAAATGACCATGCTGCTCGGACGAGTGAATGCGATTGGCCGGTGAGAGGGACGTCAGAAGTCGGACGATCGCCGGTCTGCTTTGTGTCGAGCGAGCCAGCCATCGCTCACCGCGCCGAGATCGGGCGCACCGGTAGAGAGGCGCAGGAGCACCAGCACTACGAGCATGAAGACGAGCCCGCCAGCCACCCAGAACAACATGACGGCACCTTGCGTTCGCTGAGATGCGGCGAATTAAGGCCAAGCATATCCACACGGTCCGCGTGTCGCAAGCTGATCGTGGCGGTTGCGATTCAGCCCGCCCGCTCCGCCGGCGCAGGGCTCGCCGCCTCCGAGTGGCTCGAAGAGGCGCAGGCAGATCATCGCGCCTGGCGCACGCCCGCGTCCCACAGGTGAGGGCGGCGCCTCGAGGAGTTGGCTGCTCCGATGGCGCAAGCGGGGAAGGGTCGGACAAACGCCGCGCGAGGGAGTAACGCGACCCTGCCCGACCTACGGACGTGTGGCTACTTCCGGCGAGCGCGCTTCTTGCCCCTCGTTTTCCGGGCCCCGCCTTCATCGCCGGCCGATTGTGCGCTTGCCCCGCCCGACTTCTCCGCACGACGCGCCGCCCAATAGGCCCGCATGCGCTCGCCAACCGCCTTGCGCTGCGCGGGAGACATGCCGCCGCGGCGTTTGCCGGCTGGCCGTGCCGTCGCCCCACCCTGGCTCGTTCGTGCCTGGGGGGCGCGCGTCTGGCCCGACGACGATCCACGCAAATCAGGAAAGGCTGCCAGCAGCGCCGCCTGTTCCGCACGCAACGCTTCGAGACGCGCCCCCGCGCCGGCGCGCGCGAGATCCTGCATATTAATGCCGCTGCCAGCCCCGGTCTTTCTCTTTGCCATCAAAACCTCCAACCCCGCATCATAGTCGAGAACGATATAGGACGAAAGTACTCAATCACTCGCGCACGGGGCTAACGGAGAAGTCGATGGAGAATCGTAAGCGGTGACAACCACATCTAAGTGCATCACAAACCGACCCATCGAGCGCTCACGTAAGTCGCGACATCATCGCACGACGTGCCCGGGGCTGCAGGCAGCGGTGCCGCTATCGGTGAACGACTGGCCTTCCACCGGAACGAACTTCCATTCATAACGGCCCGGCAGAAGCACCAGTTTCAGCACACCGTAGCTGCCGTTTTCCCGTACTTCGCTGTGTGGTGCCACGCGCTCGAGACGGTAGACGCCTCCGCCGCCGGTTCCCACGACGAACTGGCGCATGCCGCCCACGAGATCCGGCCGCCCCCGCGCGTCGAGGGGCGCGAAGCGCTCATAGTGGTGGTCATGACCGCTCAGCGCGATATCCGCGCCTCCCGCCGCGAGCTGGCGCCAGAGCTCCATCATGTCGAGATTGCTGCCGTGCGGACCGGAGCTGAAAGCCGGGAATATGAAAGTAGGCCAGCATGCAATCGCCTGAGTGAGCCTGCAGGTCAGTGGCGAGCCATCTCCCTTGCGGCGAACGTGGACCAACCGGAATGGCACTGTTCAAAGAGATGATGTGCCAGGTGCCGAGGTCGAAACTGTAGTAACCGCGGCCCGGCGGGCCGGCCCGCTCGCCGAAGTACTCAAAGTAACCAGCGGCGTTGCGCGTTCCGTAGTCGTGATTGCCGGGGGCGGGGTGCGTGCGGGCCAGATGACGGCCCCACGTGGGCGCGTAGCACGTCTCGAACTCACGGGGCGTGCCCGACTCGTAGGCGTTGTCGCCAAGTGTCAGGATGGTTCCCGGCAACCGATCCAGCAACCGTGCCGTGGCGGCAGCGCCGGCGATGAGGGTGCAGCGTGCAATGTCGCCGGCCGCCAGCACCACCGGGGGAGACTCGGGCGGCACCGCTGGCCCGGGCTGCTCCCGGACAATCGCAAGCATTGCGACCGGCAGCACGGGGATCAGCAGCGCCAGAATCAGCAGCCGGCCGCGATGTCTTTCTGACGCCGTCATGTCACGCGCACAGGGATGGCTGGTCCGGTCTCATCTCGTAACGAACTCCGGATCCGCGGCCATCTGCTTCTCGAAGCCCGCCTTCATCAGGTCGCGCCGTTGGAGCACCGCTTTGATTTCTCCCTTACCCATCCACGGGCCGAGTACCGGCTCGAGGCTTTCGAGAGTCAATGCGCTCATTTTGTCCCACAGAGCCCCATCGATGCGGCTCATCTTCTTGTGTACAAGGTCTTTGTCTGTCGTGAACGCGCGCGTATGGTCGATCAGGATCAGGTTCCACGCCGGATCCACCAGCCAGTTTCCGAGGTTGGGGTCTCTGTTGCCAATGAGGTTGTCGAACATCTTGGCGCGGGCGAGCTGCCGGTTCCAGGAGGCGTGGTGCTGCGGCGGCGCAGTGGGCACGCCTTTGAGCTGGCCGAAGCTCTTGGTCTGCGAGCACCACATCACCGCCGCGCCGGTCGTGTTGTCCACGCGGCGCTCCACAGTGGGCGGCACCATATCGAGGCCCAGCAGCTTGTCCAGTTCGTAGGCGGCAATCTCAGACTTGTAGCTCTCCCAATACCCGGAAACGCGGCCGGGCGGCAGGACCTTCCAGGCGAACGCCTCGACCGGACCGCCGGGCGCAAGCTTCGCGCGCCGCGGCTTTGTCACCCCGATCTGCAGCTCCTCGAGGCCTACAACTTCCGCGGTCTTCGAGGTACGCCTCGATCTGCTCGCGGTTGTTCAACCAAATCTTGGCGGAGACTGCCCCCGCCGCAGGAGAAGCCGCCGGCGTGGCCGCCGCCGCCGCAGTCGTCTCGGTGGCTGCCGTCTGGCTCTGTGCAGACACCAGCGCGCCGAGGAACATGAACGCGATCACTAGCGTGGGGAGACGTGCAGCACTTCGCATGTAACCTCCTCTGGGAGAACGCTCAGCTCTATCGGAACGTGGGAAACAGCCCCTTCAACTCTTCCTCACTCGCGGAACGCCCGTACTGGTTCACCTGGAACGCCTCGGCGTACTTGACGCGGCGGCCGCGCGCGTCGCCATAGAGCGCCAGCAGGCGCTCGCGGTACTGGTCCGCGACGCCGGCGCTCCGCGCTTTTACACCATCGAGCAGAAACGCCTGGCGCTCGGCGTCCCCGCTCGGCACGCCCTGCCTCGTGCGGGCCTGCCACGAATCCTTGTCTCCGAACTGCGAGGGCATCGCGGCGATACACGCCCATTTCTTTTCCGCAACCGAGTCGATGTCGACAACGATGTTCGGGACGAAAGGATACGGCTGCTGGAAGCTGTCGGAATAGTACAGGAACACGGGGTTGCGCTCGACCGGGTTCGTATCGGGGATGAAGAACGGCGCGACCACCACCACCGCGGCATCGTCGAGCAGCACGCCTGTGTACCGGTGATCCGGATGGTAGTCGTATGGGCGGTGGCCCAGCACGATGTCGGCCTGCCACTCGCGAATGAGCCGGGCGACGGTCTTCCGGTTCTCCAGTGACGGGGTGAGCTCGCCGTCGTGGATGTCGAGCACGTCGGTTTCGACGCCGAGTTGCCGGTGACACTCTTCGACCTCAGCCCGGCGCCGCTGTGCCAGCGGCCCGCCAGCCGTCGCGAAGTGACCGATGTCGCCATTGGTCATGGCAACCAGCTTCACCTTGTGTCCCTGGGCCGCCCACAGTGCGGCCACTCCGCTCGCCTTCAGTTCGGCATCGTCCGGGTGCGCCCCGAACGCGAGGATGCGCAGCGGGCGCGTGGCCGGCGTCTGCCTCGATGCCGGCGAGACAACAGGCATGACAAGGAGGACCGACAGCGCACTGAGCACTCGCAGCATGGATCCGTTTTTCGTGAGCTTTTTGAGGTTGGGCGTGTCTCTCAGGTTTGTGAGCAACGCCTCCGCCTCAAGTGGTCTACGTGAGTCGCGCAGCGCTCAGGTCTGCCGCGGGACGCCGCAGTGTAGCGCAAGCCCGCCCCGCGCTTACAGGCGCCCGCGGTGAGCGCGAGGCCGACCACAAGAGGCGAGTGTTTGCTCACGCAATCGGACGTACGCACGGCGACTGCCCACTTTTTCCATGGTTTTGCTCACCCGTGCACGTGGGGTGCGGCTTCCGCGTATTGCCCGCCATGGCACCCCGCTTGCTCTAACAGGAGCAACTGCGCTCGTTCAGCACTCTGCGGAACGGCAAACATCCCATCCGAACGGACGGGAGGCCTCTCGCCTCCCGGCTCGCCTTGTACGTGCCATTCGCGCTCACTACTATCGGCCAGCCCCTTCCGCGGGGCGTTCGGCCGAACAGGCTGCGGAAGGGAGACCCGCTGGGCTATGCTGGGAGAGGCGCTTTCGCCACAGTTCCAGAGTCATCACCCATGGACGTCCCCGTGCCGCTCGGGCCTGCCGATCCTGCGCCCGTTCCACTGCGATCCTCTGTGCGGGTACGCGCGTGGATCCTGGTTGGCCTGCTCATCTCGCTCGGTCTCGCCCTCGCCCTCGCGCACTCGCGCCAGGAGCGGCCGGCACTCGATCTCCAGGCGGAGATCCCATTCGACTCGGCCGTCAAGACCGGCTCGCTGCCGAACGGGCTGACGTTCTACATCCGGCAGAACACGAGACCTGCTGGACGTGTGCTGCTCCGCCTCGCGGTGAAGGCGGGCTCGCTCGACGAGGCCGACGATCAACAGGGGATCGCGCATTTCCTCGAGCACATGGCGTTCAACGGGAGCGAGCACTTCAGACCCGGCGAGTTCATCTCGTACTTCGAATCGGTCGGCGCGCGGCTCGGACCACACGTGAATGCCTACACCGGGTTCGAAGAGACGGTCTACATGCTCGACCTCCCGGCCGACAAGCCGGAAATCGTCGCACGTGGCCTCAGCGCGCTCGCAGACATTGCCGGCGGGCTCACGATTGATTCCGGGCAGGTGGAGAAGGAACGCGGGGTGGTGATCGAGGAGTGGCGGGGCGGATTGGGTGCCGCGTCCCGCATACGGGACCGCCAGGTGCCCGTGCTCTATTTCCAGTCCCGTTACGCCGAGCGGCTGCCGATTGGCAAGCCGGACGTCCTCCGCAACGCCCCGGCGCAGCGTCTTCGTGCCTTCTACGACACCTTCTACCGCCCGGATCGGATGGCCCTCGTGCTGGTCGGCGATGCCGATCCGCTCGCGCTCGAGCGGTCCCTGAGGACCACGTTCGGTCCGCTCCGTGCCAGGAGCACCTCGCCGCCTCCTCGCCGGAATGACAAAGTTCCGCTGCACGATCAGACGCTTGTCAGCGTCGTGGCAGACCCGGAGGCGGCCGGTTCGTCGGTAAGCATCATGCGAAAGCGGCCCGCCGAGCCTCAGTCGCGGGTGGGCGACTATCGCCGGTCGCTGATGCAGCGGCTTGCCGAACGGATCATGAACGAGCGCTTCGAGGACCTCGTGCGGCGCCCCGACGCAAAGGTGCTCGGGCTGGGTGTGGGCAACCGCCGGCTCAGCCCGGGCGTGACGGCGTTTTCCCTGAGCGCCGGCGTACCTGATGGACGCCTCCAGGATGGCGTCGCCGCGCTTGTTGTTGAAGCGAACCGCCTGCGGCAGCACGGCGTCGGCCAGGCGGAACTGGATCGCGCGAAGCGATGGTTGTCGGCGTTCTTCTCGCGGGCGCTCAAGGAGCGCGACAAGACAGAAAGCGCATCGTACGCGCGCGAGTACGTGTCGCACTTTCTGGAAGGCGAACCCAGCCCCGGCATCGTGTACCAGTACGAAATGGGGCGTCAGTTCGTTCCCGGCATGACGACGGGCGAGGTTTCAGCGCTACTCAAGCAGCTGCTTGGAGACACCAGTCGGGTCGTGCTTGCGCTGTCGCCGCAGAAGCCCGGCATTCAGGTGCCAGAAGAAAGCGACGTGCGGGCGTCGATCGCTTCCGCCGAGACGATCGCCGCGCCGCCCTGGACCGACGCCGTCTCCACCCGCGCGCTCATGGAACGGATCCCGGAGCCGGCAGCGGTCGTCGAACGGCGGGAACGTGCGGACCTCGGCGTCACCATCGTGCGCTTCGCCAATGGGGTCGAGGCGTGGCTGAAGCCGACTGATTTCAAGAACGACGAGATCGTGTTCACGATGTACGCACCGGGCGGGCTCTCGCTCGCCGCGCCCGCGGACTACGCCGAAGCCTCGCTGGCCACTACGTACGTCAGCCTGTCAGGCGCCGGCGGGCTGAAGGCCTTCCAGCTCCAGAAGCTGCTGTCCGGACAGCTGGCCTCGGTGGCGCCGTTCATGTCGATGCAGATGCAGGGCATCAACGGATCTGCCGTGCCTGCTCAGCTGGAGACCGCGCTGCAGCTGCTGCACCAGCGATTCGCTGCTCCCGGGGACGATCCCGACGCCCTGGTGTTGCTGAAACGGCAGCTCGATGCGGCCCTCGCCAATCGTGCGCAGAACCCGATGCGGGTCTTCACCGAGAAGGTGGGCGAGGTCAACACGTCCGGGCACTACGCTTCGCGGCCGCTGACCCGCGAGCGTGTCGCGTCGCTCGATCGCGCCCGGATGCTGGCGTTCTACAAGGCCCGCTTCTCGAACGCGGCGGACTTCACCGTGTTCATGGCCGGAGCATTCCAGCCGGACCAGGCCATTCCGCTGCTGGCGCGCTACGTCGGCACGCTGCCGTCCACCGGGCGGCGGATGTCGCAGGCGAAAGACGTGGGGCTCCTGTTCCCCTCGGAGATTCAGCGTGCGCAGGTGGTCCTCGGCCGTGAGCCGCGCAGCCAGGCCGTCATGAGCTTCTTCGCCGATCCGCCCGACCCCGCTGAGCAGGTGCGAGTCGGGGCAGCCACCGACGTGCTGGAGATCGCGCTGCGCGACATCCTGAGAGAGGAGCTGGGCCAGACATACAACGTCTCGGCGGACCTGGTGCAGCGCCTGCCGCTGCGGGGCGCCGGCCACGTCAGCGTGGGGTTCGGGGCCGATCCGGCAAATCTCGACGCGATGATCGCGCGCGTGCTGCAGGAGGTGGCGCGGCTACAGAAGGAGGGCCCCTCCTCCGACCTGACAAATCGCGCGAAGGAAGGGGCGCGCCGCAACCATGAGACCGCGACGCGCCAGAACGGCTACTGGACGAGCGGCCTGCAGACTGCCCACCTTCTGGGTCGTGACCCTGCGGAGATGCTGGAGCGCCCGAAGCGGATCTCGGAAGTGACGCCGGACGTGCTGCGCGACGTGTTCCGCCGCTATTTTCCGCTCGAGCGATACACGGTGGTCACGCTCGTGCCCGGCACCGGGACGGCACAGTGAGACGGCGCACTCGGAATTCTGCGATCAACTGGCGGAGCCGATAGTCGTGTTCTTGAAGGTCAGGCGCCACTGACCCATGCACATACCGCACTTGTAGGTGACGCTGGAGCGGGTGGTCCTCACGACCGTGCAATCGGCGTCACTGCCACATCGGCGGCATCGCGGTGACACCGGGAGCGCGCCGGCAGGCGCGACTGTGGCCGGTGTCTCAGGTGCTTCGGCGGCAGCGCCTACGGCGACCGCGTCACGCTGCGCTTCCACGGACCGCTCCCGCAGCGCCGCACCACGGCGCAGCAGCCGGGAGGAGCGTTGCCGCAGCAGAGCGGCGCGTTCCACGAGCAGCCGGGCAACGTCCACCAACGTCGTTGCAGTCACAGGTTTGATCAAAAGCGCATCGAATCCAGCCGATCGTACGCGCTGCTGCAGCTCCGGATAGGGCTGCGCCGTGATTGCGAGGACCGGTATCTCAGCGGTTTCGGGATCGCTCTTGAGCTGCTCGACAACGGAAAACCCGTCGAGCCTGGGCATGCACAGGTCGGTCACGATCAACTCCGGCCGCTCCGTTCGGGCGATCGTGAGCGCCTGCTGATCGTTGCTGGCCGTCGTGGTCCGGAACTGCTGTGCACCGAATGCGGCCTCGAACATCCGTTGCGTGGCCGCATCGTTGTCGGCGATGAGAACGAGCTTGTCGTTCATGAACCCCCCTGGAACGGAGATCCGGCCGAGGCTCACGGGGCCCCTTCGGCACTAGCAAACTGGCTGCCGCCCGCGTCTCCACCGCAGAGCGCTCGTGGACGTGGGGCAGTGTCGCAAACCCCGACAGCCGCGTAAACAGAGCAGGCCTTGGCCGGTGAGCGGGTGTCTGACGAGTGTACCAGCCGCGGCCCGGATTGCAGGTCAGCAGTAACGCGCGATCGAAAGGAGCCGAAAGCCTCCGCGCCCAACGCGGCGGTGAGCTGGGAGGGACGAGTGAACCGGGGCCGAACGCCCGCGGCGACGGAAGAATTATACGTGCACAACGGCACTGTGCCTGTGATGCGACGCGCGCACATCCCGCGCCCCCGGTGATCGGGACGCTGACAGCTTCAGGTGTTCGGGCCCGCGCGTTGCATCACTTGCTACAGGAACGTATGTGGCGCGCAGGCTCCCAGCCGCGCGAAGGAGCACATCATGGCAGAGCACCAGGGCACGATCAAGTGCGCACACGAGGGCTGTCAGTGCAACGCGAGGCCAGGCACGAAGTACTGCAGCGATTATTGCGCCCGCGCAGGGACAATGACGGAACTGCACTGCAACTGCCAGCACGCGGAGTGCAGATGAGATAGTGCGCTGACACACGGTCGTCTCTCCTCCTCGATAAACGATCGTGGCGATGCCGCGGCGCCGCCGGGGGCCGCCGCTGAAGCCGATCTTCGCGTCACGGGCAGCCCGTCCGGGCTTCTGTCGCGGGTCATCTCCCACCCGCTGTGCTTGACCCCGGCTCGGCGCAGGTCGAAGCTTGATGAACAATGTATGGTCACCTGCCGTGCCCGTGCTGTCACCAGCCGCGCGCGGAACGGTCACGCACGCGGGGGCTGGAGCGGCTGGTGAAGAAGTTCACGAGCCGCAGGCCGTACCGCTGTGGCGCGTGCGGCTGGCGTGGCTGGTGCGACATCGCAGGCAACGCGCTCCGCGCACGTCCCTCCCTGTTCGAGCGGCTCCGCCCTCGTCGCCCTATCCACTGATCGGCCAGCGCCTCGCTGCGCCACACCCTGACACGTCCCACCTTACAGCTATACGGGCAGCGGTGCAGCGGACGCGCGCCGCTGGAGTGTCCTTCCGCACGCAGAGCAGAAGGCTGCTGTCTCGGGCGCTTCGAAAGCGCCAAAGGAACAGCGCGTCATGCGAGCCGCTCGCTCCCGATTCTATGGCGCATGGCTATTGGACGCGCACCGCACATGACCGGCTCGAGTCCTGGTACCGGAAAACCTTGTGTACCATGACCTGCGAGCCATTGTCGCGTCGTCCCGCCGCCTCGATACTCCGACAACGCGTTGACCCGAAATACGCGTTAGCCTGGAGTTGCTCCCAATGTCTCAGCTCCGAACGACCTGTTCCGCCACCATTCAGACCGACGAGGGACGACGGCCGTGCCGGAAGACCACATTGCATCCGTCCGGGTACTGCCACGTCCATTGCAGTGCGGACCGACATCACCACGAGTGCATGTCCGCGGATCGTGCCCTGCCGAACAGGGGATCGCAGCCCGGGATGGCACCTCATCACCCCGCCGCTCACCGCTGACGAACGCGCACGCACGCCGCCGTCCGCGCGTGCGTGCGCGCACTGACCACCTCGCCAGCGGTCAGCGCCGACACGTCACGCGACCGGCGGCGGACGATCAGCCCGACGGACTGCGCGCCCACTCCTCCGACAAGTCACACCGGTCCGGCCCGCGTATAGCTCAGACCGGCCGAGCGTCTGCCGCCGCACCGCCGGCAGTTGGTATGCTGGTGTACGGACAATCGGGTCGGGGTCGCAAGTTGCTCCTGGGGATGTATGACTGACTATCACTTCGATGGCGATCCGGCGGTGGCCAGCACGCGGCGGCACCTCGAGCGGGTGTTGAGGGAGCCGGCGCCTCGCAGGTGGCCGTGGTTTGTGGGAATCCTGGCGGGGAGCGCGGCGGTGACGTTCTGGCGGGCCCGTTTGCGGCCCGGCAATCCGGAACGAGCGGACGCTGTTCTGGTCCGACCGCCGCAGGGGCCGGCTCCCCGCTGAACCCCCAGTGGATTGTCTCCGCTCAATCAGTGGCGCCTGCCGGGCGGCGGCCTCGGCCGGGGAGCAGGTCTCTCCTCAGGTCAGGCCGCTTGCGTTGTGGGTCATCGCCCTGGTAATTCTTCGCAGTCGTGCCGTTTGCGCTGTTCGGGATGGGACGGCGGTCGACGGCGTCACCCCGTGTCGAATCTGACATCTCCAGCGCTGATCGTCGACACCGTCGCGATCGCGTGACGAACCGAGCCGGGTGCGTGGCGTCCGGCTCCACTCCATGTAGCAGGTAGGCGATGGCGGCTACTCGCTTCGAAGGGCGGAGGCGGGATCGATCCTGCTCGCTCTCCGTGCGGGTAGCCACCCGGCCGCCAGTCCTGTCGCCACGAGCGCAGCCGTGACTGCGGCGAGAACAAACGGGTCGGACGGGCTGATGCCGACGAGCAGGCTGGATGCCACGCGCCCGAGCGCGACGCCCCCCAACACACCCAGGCTCGCGCCAATCAGCAGCAGGCGCAGAGCCTGACCCGTGATCAGCCGCACTACGTCCGCCGACGCGGCGCCCAGTGCCATGCGGACGCCGATCTCCTGGCGTCTCGCGGCGACGGACTGTGCCGTCACTGTGTACACGCCGAGAGCGGCCAGCGCGACGGCGAATCCGGCGAACACGACGAGGAGAATCGTCGCGGTCCGATGCTGCAGCGTCGTGGCGGCGAAGGCGTCTGCGAGCGTGCGGATCGCGTACACCGGCTGCTCCGGATCCATCTCGGCGATGATCCGCCGCAGTGCGGGCAGCATCTGCGTGGGCGGACCAGCGGTCCGGACGAGCAGAAACAGCTGGTTCCACCTGTCACGATCCTGTGCGAGCGGTACGTAGATTTCGGGCTCCGGCCGGATGGCCACCCCCCGGCCACGCGTGTCCCCCACCACACCCACGATCTCCCATGCACGCGCTCGGCTCTCCTCGCCCACGGCGATGCGTTGGCCGATCGCCGATCCCGCAGGGTAGTAGCGTTTTGCAAACGACTCGTTCACGACGACGACCGGCGGGGTGCTCGCACGATCCGTCTCGCTCAGTGGCCGTCCGGAGCGCATCGGGATCCCGAGCACTCTGAACGTGCCCGGCGTGACGACGGTGAGGTCGGCGGTCGGCAGGCTGTCTGGTATCCCGTGCGCGCCTTCGAACCGGAATCGCGCGGACGCGAACACCTCCGGGGGGAACTGCGACGCTGCGGCGGCCCCAGCCACCCCTGGCGTGCCCGTCACGCGTGTGACGAGGTCGTCGAAGAAGCGCTCCACCGCCACGTCGTCGTACTTCTCTCGGGGCAATGTCAGGCGCATGGTCAGGACGTTGGTCGTGTCCACGCCGGGATCCATCCGGTGCAGCTGGCCGAGTGAGTGCGCCATCAAACCGGCACCGACGAGCAGCACCAGCGCGACGGCGATCTCAACCACGACCAGCGCCTGGCGCGCCTGGTGTGGCCGGCGGCCCGGTGTGGCGCCGCGCGAGTGGGACGTCAGTGATTCGCGTGAGCCGACTCGTCCCACCAGCACCGCCGGCAGCCACGCGACCACGAGGGCAGCTACTATCGACACTGTCAGTCCTGCGACGAGAACGCGGACGGAGAACGTCGGCGTGATGCCGAGCGCCGTGAGCTGGGCGGGCAGCAGCGCCCTGGCCCACGCCAGCCCTCCGGCAGCGACAGCGAGACCGAGCGCACACCCGGCGATCGCAACGACGAGGCTTTCAGTGATGAGCTCGCGCGTGATGCGACTGCGGCTCGCGCCGAGCGCCATCCGGACTGCCAGTTCCCGCTGGCGGGTCGACAGCCGAGTGACATGCAGACTCGAGACGTTGACGCACACGAAGAGCAGCATGCAGGCCATCGCCGTCGCCAGCAGCCGCGCCACCGGCCGCAGCGATTCGGTCATGACCTCGGCCCACGGCGCCGACACGAGGCGCCAGTCCGCGTACTCCCGGAACTCTGCGCCGTGCTCGGCAGCGGTCCGTGCGGCGAGCGTCGCCAGTTCCGCGTCCGCTGCCGCGCGCGTAGCTTCCGGACGAAGCCGCGCGTGCACAGTGAACTGCCGGGCCGTTCGAGGCCAGTCCGACGGGCGTGCCGCCAGGGGCAGCCAGAGGTCAGTGCCGATCAACCACGCCGGAGGCATCACACCGACGACGGTCGTCGGTTCGCCATTCACGCGGATGGCCCGCCCGACAATGCCCGGGTCGCCGCCGAAGCGACTCTGCCAAATGCGGTGGCTGATCACCGCGGCCCTGCGGCCACCGGGGGCAAGCTCCTCGCGCGTGAACCCGCGTCCGGCTGCGGGCGCCATGGCAAGCGTCCTGAACGGATCGCCCAGCACGAGAGCGGTGAAGAGGCGCTCAGGCACGTCCCCGCCGGACACATTGCGGTTCCCGAGGTCGAACGCCATGACGGATCCAGCGAACGCAGCGAGGCGATGTCGAGCGCCTCCACCGGCGACAGCGCCTCAATGAACCGCAGCCGGTCGCCGGCACGCGGGAAGCTGACGCCGACGCTCACCAGTCGCTCGGGGTCCGGGTAGGAGAAGGGCGTCAGGACCACACCATCGATCAGTCCGCCGACAAGGCTGGCCCCTCCGATGCCGAGCGCCAGCGTCAGGACAGCCGGCCAGGCGAAGCCAGGCCGGTGGACGAACAGACGCAGCACCTGACGAACGTCTTGCAGGATGGTGTCCACTTCGCGTCGTGTGCGGGTAGGGAATGGATGAATGTGTGCGCGTGCCGGCCCTGTGGTGCGGCGACGCGGACCCTCTGCGCCGCGCAGGCGCAGAGCGGTCGTGCCGACATCCCAGACAGTGTCGCGGCAGAGGCGCAGGGCCCCCAGCGGGCCGCGATACTGCGGCTCGTCTCGCAGATCGTCGACCATCGTGATCAGGTCGCGGCCGTATGCCCGGCGAAAGTGTCGAGGCAGGAGCAGCAGCGCCAGCCGCGCAACCAGGCGAATCACGCTGGCCCCGCCTTGCGTAACCGCGGCTTGCTCTGCGCGTGTTCCAACAGACGTTGCAGGCGGTTCACTTCCTCGCGCAACACGGTCCACCCTTGTCGCGTCAACCGGTAGAACCTGCGTCGGCGGTCGTCGGGCGCAGCCGGCGCATCGACCTCGGTGATGAGTGCGGATTGCTCGAGCCGCTGGATGGCTTCGTACAGCGTGCCAGGACCGAGACGCACCCCCCCGTCGGTGTGGCGCTCGACCTCCTGCTTGATGCCGTAGCCATGCCGATCGCCATCCGCCAACGCGAGGAGGATGTGCAGGTGAATCAGCGAGGGAGACCGCCTAGGACTCACCCTTACGTGTTCCGATGCATCGGAATACGATATCAGATTGCGGCAGGCGCACAAGCGGGGGCTGTAACTGTGCCTTGCCGTGTCGTGACGACCGCGGTGGCGGTGCTTCGACGCAAAATGGTTAGCGATGCACGGCTATGACCTCATCCTGACGCTCACAGGCGGCCTGGCCGCGGCGCTCGCGCTGGGTTACGTGACGCAGCGCCTCGGATTGTCGCCGATTGTCGGGTATCTCCTGGCTGGCACGCTCGTGGGGCCGCACACGCCCGGGTTTGTGGCCGACACGGCTCTCGCCGAGCAGCTGGCCGAGATCGGGGTCATCCTGCTGATGTTCGGTGTCGGCCTGCAGTTCCATATCGAGGAGCTCCTCGCCGTTCGGCGGGTGGCAATCCCCGGCGCCGTTGCGCAGAGTGTGGTGGCGACCGCGTTGGGGACGCTTCTGGCGGTCGCGCTCGGGTGGGAGCGGTCGGCAGGCCTGATCTTCGGGATGGCCCTCGCCGTGGCAAGCACGGTGGTGCTGATTCGCGTGCTCGCGGACCAGAACGATCTGCACACGCAAGCCGGCCACATCGCGGTGGGATGGCTCGTCGTGGAGGACCTATTCACCGTGATCGCGC
The DNA here is from genome assembly GCA_963763095.1 of Vicinamibacteria bacterium. GTDB lineage: Bacteria > Acidobacteriota > Vicinamibacteria > Vicinamibacterales > JAENWD01 > CAVUCH01. The sequence goes on along the minus strand of CAVXNR010000035.1, from coordinate 101,146 downwards.
TGGTGCTGCTGCCGGCGTTCTTCGGCGCCGGCGCGGGCGCCTCCGCCGCCAGACCGCTGTGGCTCGCGCTTGGTGTCACAGCGCTGAAGGTGTCGGCGCTCGTGGCGTTCACCGCCGTCGTGGGGACCCGCGTGATTCCACGGGTGCTCGACTATGTCGCCGACACGCGCTCGCGCGAGCTGTTCACGTTGACGGTTCTCGTGATTGCGCTCGGGATCGCCGTCGGATCCGCGTTGATCTTCAGCGTGTCGATGGCGCTCGGCGCGTTCCTGGCGGGGATGATCGTGGGCCGGTCCGATTACAGCCTGCGTGCCGCATCGGAAGCATTACCCATGCGAGATGCATTCGCCGTCCTGTTCTTCGTGTCGGTCGGCATGCTGCTGGATCCAGGCTCGCTGCTCGCCTCTCCCGGTTTGGTCATCGGTGCGCTCGCGGTCGTGCTCGTGGGCAAGCCTCTCGTCGCACTCGTCATCGTCTGGGCCATGAAGTATCCGTTCAAGGTGGCGTTGACGGTCGCGATTGCGCTGGCGCAGATAGGAGAGTTCTCGTTCATCCTCGCTACGATGGGACGAGAGCTCGGCATGCTCACCACCGCCGTGACGAATGTGATTGTCGCCACGTCGATCGTCTCCATCGTCTTGAATCCGCTCGTCTACCGGACAATCGGCCCAGTCGACGCGTGGGTTTCGCGCAGGCCACGGCTCAGGAGGATGTTGAACCGTGCCGTATCCACACCCTCGGACCTGGCGACATCGGCTGGCGGGCACACGACAGATCCCCGTCATCGTGCCGTCGTCATCGGATATGGCCCAACCGGCCGGACCGTCGTGAGGCTGCTCCGCGCCAACGGTATCGTGCCGACCGTGGTCGATCTCAACATCGACACTGTGCGCTCGCTGCAACAGGACGGCATCGATGCGATCTACGGCGACGCCACGCGCCCGGAGACGCTCGAGGCCGCGGGCGTGGCCAGGGCAGACAGCCTGATTCTCGGGTCGGCTGGCATGGCCGACAGCTCCGAGGTCATCCGCAATGCTCGCAGATTGAATCCCGATGTCCGGGTTCTCGCACGGGCGCCGTACCTGCGCGATCTCGCGTCTTTGACGGAGGCGGGCGCGAACCGCGTCTACTCAGGCGAGGGAGAGGTCGCTCTCGCGTTCATCGAAGACATCCTGGAAGACCTTGGTGCGACGGCGGAGCAGATCGACCGGGAACGGGCGCGGGCGCACCGCGAGCTGTCGGGGGAAGGCGCCCCCGCGAGCTCCAGCGGACCGAATTGAGATCGGGAGGTGTTTGCAGAAATCGACAAACACCTCCCGATCTCGCACGGCACAGTCAAACGCCGTGCCCGGCGGCGCAGGTAACGATTCGGTAAAATGTCGAAGCGCCGCCTCAAGCGACGGTCACCTGGCGGCACGGTACTGCTACCGTGCTCCGGTTGTCATCGAGGCGGATCCGCCGCCGGCAGCGCTGAATCATGACCCGCCCCGCACCGATCACGTCCTCATCGCCTGAAACACGCAGTGTCACATCCGCCACGGAGCCCATCGTGCTCGGTGTGGTCGATCTGGGTGCGTCGGCCATCCGGCTGCTGGTAGCTCAGCACCGCCCCGGAGAACATCCGGAGGTCCTCGAGGAGGCCTCGCGCGCCATGCTGCTGGGGCGCGATACGTTCTCGACCGGGCGCATCGGCGCCGCCACGATGGAAGCGGCCATCCGCGCGCTCGCCGGCTTCAAGCAGGTGATGGATGGGTACGGCGTGACCCGCGTGTGCGCGGTCGCCACCAGCGCCGTCCGGGAAGCCTCCAATGCCGAGATGTTCCTCGATCGCATACGCGTTCGCGTGGGGCTGAACGTCGACGTGATCGATGGATCGGAGGAAAGCCGGCTCACCTACGTCGCGGTCAGTGACCGGCTGGCCGGGCACCCCGCCTTGAAAGCCGCCTGCACCCTGCTCATGGAAGTCGGAGGCGGCAGCGTCGATGTGACGCGGCTCTCGCGTGGCGCGCCGGTCCAGGCGGGCGTGTACCCGCTCGGCTCCATCCGGATGCGGCAGCGGCTTGGCAGCTGGAAGGGCTCGCACGAGCAGCGCGTGCGGCTGCTCTCGGCCCAGGTCGCCAACGTCATCGGAGACATCGTCGACGAGATCACCGTCACGGGTGCGACCTTCGCGGTGGCGCTCGGCGGCGACATGCGCTTTGTGGCCTCCCAGGTGGCCGGGACTTCCGACGACGCCATCGTGGAGATGTCGCGAGAGGCGTTCCTCCAGTTCGTCGCCGATCTCGTGAAGCTCGACGATGGCCAGGTCGCCGAGCGCTACCAGCTCTCGCCTGTGGCAGCGGAAACGCTCGTGCCGTCCATGCTGGTCTACCGCACGCTCATCGAGCAATCGGGCGCCGCTACCATCGTGGTGCCGGACGTGTCGTTGCGCGACGGCATGCTGCTGGACCTGGCTGGCGCTGCGGCAGGCCCGTCCGACTTCGCCCCTCACGTCCTCGCCAGCGCCGCGTCCCTCGGCACCCGGTACCGGTACGACGCCCTGCACGCAGGTGCGGTAGCTCGGCTCGCGACGCGGCTCTTCGATCTGCTGGCCCCTGAACACGGGATGGGACCCCGGGATCGGCTGTTGCTGGAGGTCGCAGCACTGCTGCACGACATCGGCTTGTTCGTCAGCCTCCGGGGGCATCACAAGCACTCGATGTACCTGTTGCAGGCGTCCGAAATTTTTGGCCTGTCACGTGACGACATGCAGATCGTCGGGAACATCGCCCGGTATCACCGGCGGGGGACTCCTCAGAAGTCCCATCCCGAGTTCATGCGGCTCGATCGTGACGAGCGCGTGCGGGTGACCAAGCTGGCAGGCATGCTCCGGCTCGCGAACGCGCTCGACGCGGAACACGAGCAGAAGGTCACCGACATCAGCCTGCAGGAGCAGGACACGAACTGGGTCATCGAGCTGACCGGACAAGGCGACCTCACGATGGAGCAGCTCGCCTCGCGGTTTCGAGCCGATCTCCTGGCGGATGTGTTCGGACGGCAGATACAGTTCCGGGGTGCGGGAGCGGGTGCATGAGCGGGAAGACGCAGCCCGGCCAGAGCCCCGATCACTTCTTCAACCGCGAGCTCTCCTGGCTCGCCTTCAACGAGCGGGTGCTCGAGGAGGCTCACGACGGCTCGAACCCACTGCTCGAACGCGTGCGGTTTGCGACCATCGTGGCGTCGAACCTCGACGAGTTCTTCATGGTGCGCGTTGCGGCGCTGAAGGCGGCCGTATCCGAGGGCGACACGCGCTCCGATCCCAGCGGGTTACCGCCCGATCGCCAGCTGGCGGCGATCACGGCCCGTGTGACCGTGCAGCTGGAGCGGCTGTCAAGGCTCGTGACCGCTGATTTGATGCCGGCCCTGGCCGGCGCCGGCATTCGTGTAGTGGATGTTGACGGTGCTCGACACCCCCTCACGAACGGCCGTCGGCGCTTATTTCCACTCCGAGGTCTTGCCAGCCCTGACGCCGCTCGCCATCGACGTGGAGCGGCCCTTTCCGATGCTGTCGAGCCTGAGCCTCAATCTCGCGTTCTGGCTCTCGGGTACGGCCAGTGAGCCCGCCGGGCGCCTGGCCGTCGTCCAGGTCCCCGCGGGGATATCACGGCTCGTTCGCCTTGCCTCGCCGGACGCTGCGACGTTCGTCTGGCTGGAGGACGTGATCCGCGCTGAATCGGCAGCGCTCTTTCCGGGCCAGGAGGTGCTCGAGTGCACGGTGTTCCGGCTGCTGCGCGACTCCGAGCTCGAACTCGACGATGAAGGCGGCGAGTCGTTCCTCGAAACCGTCGAGCATTCGCTGCGCCAGCGTCGCCGGAGCGATGCTGTGCGGCTCGATGTGGAGCGCACATCCACCGATGCCGCGGTCCAGCACCTCGCGCGGCTCGTCGGCGTGTCGGCGGACGACGTGTACCGCGTGGCCGGGCCTCTCGACGTGCGGGCGCTCGGGCAGGTGATCGACGTGCCCGGGTTTGCCGACTTGCGGTTCCCGGCCGCTCCAGGCGTCGTTCCCCCATCGTGGGCCGACGGCGATCCGTTCGCGCTCATCGAGCGCGAAGACGTGTTGCTGCACCACCCGTACGATGCGTTCGAGCCGGTCGTGCGGTTCGTTGCGAGCGCGGCAGACGATCCCGACGTGCTCGCCATCAAGCAGACGCTTTATCGCACCAGCGGCGATTCACCGATCGTCGCGGCACTCACCCGTGCGGCGGACGCCGGGAAGCAGGTCACCGTGCTGGTCGAGTTGATGGCGCGCTTCGACGAGACGCGCAACATCCGATGGGCGCGCCGTCTCGAACAGATGGGCGCGCACGTCATCTACGGCATCCGGCAGTACAAGGTGCACGCGAAGATCTGTCTGGTCGTGCGTCGGACCCCCGCGGGACTCCGCCGGTACGTTCACGTCGGGACAGGCAACTACAACGACGGCACCGCACGCGTCTACACCGACTTCGGTCTCCTCACGGCCGATCCGCAGATCGCGGCCGATGCATCGGCGTTCTGGAGCGCCCTCACCGGCTATTCGGATCCGCCGCGGCTGCATAAGCTCGTTATGGCTCCGACGACGCTGCGTTCGCGCCTCATGTCACTCATCGAACGCGAGCAGCGGCGCGCCGAGGCCGGCCAGCTCGCCTGGATCCGGGCGAAGATGAACTCGCTGGTCGACGTGTCCATCGTGCAGGCGCTGTATCGCGCGTCGCAGGCGGGCGTGCGCATCGAGCTGAACGTGCGTGGCATCTGCGTCCTTCGACCAGGTGTCCGGGGACTCAGCGAAAACATCACCGTGACGTCCGTTGTCGGACGGTATCTCGAGCATGCGCGGGCGTTCGTGTTCCACAACGGCGGCGAGGACGAGGTCTACCTGTCGAGCGCCGACTGGATGCCGCGCAATCTGGATCGCCGGGTGGAGCTGATGTTCCCGGTGGAGGCCGCGCACGGCCGGCGCAAGGTGCTCGAGGCCCTCGACGTGCTGCTGCGCGATAACGTGAAGGGACGTCGGCTTGGGGCAAACGGCGAGTGGAAAGTGCCGTTGCGCCGGCGCGGGACCGATCCGATCGTCGCGCAGGCATTCCTGCACGAGCAGGCGATGCGTGCCTCCGCCGCCGCGCCACCACCCACGTTCGAACCGCTCGGCGCTCCCGACGAGTGACGCGGGCGTGCCGGCCTGTTGGTCGGCCCGCGGCGCCACGCAACCCATTGCAGCATGGCGACTTACGACTGTTTACACGATGTTTACATCGCGATCGACTCGACCTGGGCGAGGATCGTCTCATCGGCGGAGGAGCTATCGATGTATCAACGACAACTGCGGCAAGCCGGCCACATCCGGCGGTACGAGATCAGCGAGCGCGGCGGTGCATGGGAGGCGCGGGCGCTGCTGGACACGGAGGTCGTGACGCACGCCCGATACGACGACTGGCACCGCGTGGAGCGCGCGAGGATGCGTTTCGATCTGGAGGTCGTCTCGCTCGAGAACAGGGGCTGGCTGCCGGACTGATTCGGCACGCGCGCCTGCACCTTCTCCGTCCCACACACATTTCGGCGGGCCCGAGTGGAGCCGGAACGACTGGCCGGCTCCACAACCGATCGAGCACGTCACACCTTCCTGTGGCTCCAACCCCACACATCGACATGTTCGTCGGTTGAGCGGCGCTGGCGAGGCGCAACGTGCCGCTTGCGGTATCGTGTGTGCATGATGATCAGGGGCGTGCTTTCATCGGAGGGTGTGTGGACATTCAGGCGTTCAGGGAGCAGCTGCTCGAGCTCGAAACGCGTCTCTCCGGTCGCACGGACCGCGAGATCGCAGACGGGCGGGAGCAGACGGCAGACTCGGCGCGCGACACTGCCGACGCCAGCGTCGCCGACGCGTCGGCAAGCGACAACTTCAGCGGAGCTGAGCTCGATTCAACGGTTCTACAGCACGTGCGGGACGCCCTGAGCCGGATTGAGGACGGCACGTACGGCACGTGCATCGTCGATGGTGGCCCGATCGAGGAGAAGCGGCTGCGCGCCGTCCCGTGGACGCCGGTACTGCCTGGAGCACCAGGCCGGGATCGAGGCGGTCGCACCGGCGAAGATGCCAACCCTGTAGTGGCAGTCACCACGACACCAGCCAGCTTGACACCTGACAACACCGATCGGCACGAGCACACACCAGCAAACCGGAAGAAGAGCGCGCCATCCGGGAGACCGCCCTCGATGCAACCATCGGGACTCGTTTCCCGCGAGCGATCGACCGTCCTCCGATATCAACCCTGAAGACGATAACGCCCTCGACAAGACACGGCGCCGCGAGGACGCCCGACGCTCTGCGGGCGGGAACTGCGGGCTCCGAAGTGGCGTCAGGACCCGCTCTCGACGGAGCTGGTTTGCCTGCCCGTCAGCCGCGTGATGCTGATGCGATAGACGATCGGGACGTGATGCTCGCGTGTCCCGCGTTTGGCTGCTGCAGGAGTCCACCATGCGCGGCGCGTCTGAAAGACCGCCAGAGCCCGCTGCCGCGCTTCGCTGTGCTCAGGTGTGTCGGGCAGCTCCTCGTAGTACCCATACGCAAGCACGGTCGTCCAGTGCGAGCCGTCGATAGTTTCGTCCACCTCGACACAAACGCGTGGGTTTGCGCGCATCCACTCGATCTTCTGCCCCAGGGTGCCGAAGCTGTAGAGATATCGCCCGTCGAGGTAGAAGTAGGCCGGAACGACATACGGTTGATTGTCTTTCGCGCAGGCGATGCGACCGAGGTTCAGCCGCTGCAAGACCTCCTGGCATTCGGTCTCGGTCAGATCACGCACTTGCATGGTCGCTTCGCTCCGTGCTGCTCCCGCCGGCGGGTTGTGTTGCGCGATCTTACCGCCCCTGGGAACCATCCCGCGCTGCCACGCGTCATAGCCTACGTCGGCATGAAAGCAAGCACTTACAATCAGTCGATCGGGCTACCCGCATGAGCGGCAGCGACGTACGGGAACAGTTGCTCCAGGCCGCGCTACGCGTCTACGCCGTGGCCGGCGTGAGGGGCGCCACGACCCGCCGCATCGCTCAGGAGGCCGGCGTCAACGAAGTGACGTTATTTCGCCACTTCGGGTCCAAGGACACCCTGCTGCAGGAGGCGCTGGCGTGGGAATCCCGCCACGTGATCGAGGGCGTCGGCCTGCCGGCCGACCCGACCGATCCGCACCGGGAACTGCTCGACTTCTGCCGTCGACAGCACCGCGTGCTCCTGGAGTCCGGTCCTCTGATCCGCACGAGCATGGCGGAGTTCGGGGAGCATCCCGAGGCGACGCGGCTGGTGTGCCAGGCGCCGGTGCGACTCGCGGAGGAGCTGCAGCGGTACCTGGTGCGTCTGCGGGCCGTCGGTCTTGCCGGCGGTGACTGGCAGCCCCGTGCCGCCGCAGCCATGCTGATGGGGACGCTGTTCTCCGACGCCATGGGACGGGAGTGCATGCCCGAGCGGTTTCCGCCGGAGCAGGAAGCCATCGCGCAGTACGTGGACCTCTTTCTCGGGGCGATCGGCGCCGCGAGGAGACCTCTGGACTAAGGCTCACGGCCGCACGAAATGGATATAGCGATCACTGCGTCGAGGTCGATGTGTTGTGTGATGTGACGACAGGACGGAGCCGCACGCGCTGGCTGGCGGCGCTAGGGCTAGCGGTGCTCTTCGGTCAACTGTTGGCGAGCGCCCCTGTGGCGCACGCACAGGGAGCGCCCGGTTCGAGCAAGCCACAGGCGGGGCCTGCCACGGTGGCGCCGAGCGCACCGACGGTGCTGACGCTCGACGAGGCGCTGCGGCTCGCGATTGGCTCGAGCGAGCAGGTGGACATCGCCGAGGCAGGCGTGGCGCGGACCGAAGCGGCGCGACAGCTCGCCAGGAGCGCGCGGCTGCCCCAATTGGACGCGGCGGCGTCCTACGACCGCGCGCTGAAGAGCGAGTTCGAGGGGCTGTTCGATGTGACGACGGAGCCATGCATTCCGCTGCAGGTGGACCCGAACGCGCCGCTCGAGGATCGGGTCGCGGAGCTCGAACGCGCGTACAACTGTCCACCATCGGGCGGCGACCTGTTTGGCGGTGACGACGTAGACCTGCCGTTCGGCCGCGCCAACACATACCGTGCGGGGCTGGTGTTCTCGCAGTCTCTTTACAGCGGCGGGCGCATTCGGGCCCAGGAGCGGCAGGCGCTCTTCCGCCGCAATAACGCGCAACTCGGTGTCACGTCGGCCCGGGCGCAGACGCTGCTCGATGTGACGGAGGCGTTCTACGACGCGGCCCTGTCAGACCGGCTCGTGCAGATCGCCGAGGAGACCTACGCCCAGGCGGACCGCTCGCTCGCGCAGGCGAGCGCGCAGCGCCAGGCTGGACGCGTGTCGGAGTTCGAGCTGCTTCAGGCCCAGGTCGCGCGCGACACGCTGCAGCCGTCCGTCGTGCGGGCGCGAGCGAACCGGGAGGTCAACTACCTCCGGCTGCGGCAACTGCTCGAGCTGCCGCTCGATGCGCCGGTGTCGCTGCGGGCAGCGCTCGAAGATCCGGTGTTGCCGCCCCCCGCCGGGTTCGCACCCCAGATCGCCGAGGTGGAGGCAGGACTTCCGCTCCGTGACCGCGTCAGCGTGACACAGACGGCCAACGAGGTGCAGGCAGCCGAGCAGGACGTCGCAATCGCGCGATCCCAGCGCAGGCCAAACCTGTCGCTCAACTCGAACTATGGCCTCGTGACCTACCCGACCTCCGTGCCCGCCTTCGATGACTGGCGCACGAACTGGACGGTAGGCGCATTGGTGACCGTGCCAATCCTGAACGGGGGCCGAATCCGGGCTGACGAGGCGATCGCACGGGCCGGCGTGACGGAGGCCGAAGCACGCCTGCGCCTCACGCGCGAGCTGGCGGCGCTCGACGCCGAGAGCGCACGGCAGGAGCTCCGTGCTGCCCGTGCCGAGTGGGAGGCCAGCGGCGCCACGATCAAGCAGGCCGCGCGCGCCTACGAGATTGCCGATCTGCGGTATCGGGAAGGGCTCTCGACGCAGCTGGAGCTGTCGGATTCACGGCTCCTGCTTGCGGAGTCCGAGGTCACGCGTGCCCGCGCCGCGCGCGACCTGCAGGTACGTCGGATCCGCCTGGCCCTGCTGCCCGAGCTGCCGCTGACTGGCGGTGCGCTGCCGGCGGTTGTCGCGGGCACCGCGGGCCAGCCGACCGCGCTGCAGCAGGCGCGCACGGGTCGATCGATCCGCACCGGGGGCACCGCCATCGGTGCCGGTGCGCAGGGAGGACAGTAGGTATGTCACGGTCGTTCTGGTCAGTCATGCGCACGGGGGCGCTCCTCGGCCCGGTCGCGGCAGCGGCGATTATCGCAACTGCCTGCGGCGGGGATGGCAGCTCGCAGGCCGCCGCAGCGGCGCCGCCGGCGGTAATCGAGATCGGCGCCGAGAATGTCATTACCGTCGCCCCCTCGTCGATCAGCGTGGGCCCGCTCATCTCGGGCGAGTTGCGCGCGCAGCGCGAGGCTACGGTTCGCGCTGAGATCGGCGGCTCGGTCGTGCAAGTCGCGCCCGATGAAGGGCAGGCCGTGAAGCGGGGGACGCTGTTGGCGCGGATCGAGGCGCGCACGCAGCAGGATGCGTATCTATCCGCGCAATCCGCAGTGCGATCCAGCGAGGAGGCCCTGCAGAACGCAGAGCGCGAGCTGGAACGGACCGAGCGTCTCGTGAAGGGCGGCGCGCTCGCGGAGCGTGACCTCGAGAGCGCCAGGAACGCCGCCATCTCGGCCCGCGCCCAGCGTGACGATGCGCGGTCTCGGCTGTCCTCGGCCCAGAAGGCGATGGACGACGCGACCGTGCGATCACCGATTGCGGGCATCGTGTCGCAGCGGCATGTCAACGCCGGCGACGTCGTCAGTCCTGGCGGGGAGCTGTACACGATCATCGACCCGTCGAGCATGCGGCTCGAGGCCTCAGTGTCGTCCGACCAGATCAGCTCGATCGCGGTCGGCGCCCCCGTCACGTTCGAGGTGCGCGGGTACCCCGGACAGACCTTCGAGGGCCGGATTGAGCGCATCAGCCCGTCTGCGATTCCAGTGACGCGCCAGATCCCGATCTTCGTGGCTATCCCGAACACGGGCGGACGCCTGGTGGCCGGGCTGTTCGCGCAGGGGCGCGTGCTGCGTGAGGTCCGCTCGGGTCTGATCGTGCCCGCGACCGCCGTCACGGAGCGCGGCGGCAAGGCGACCGTGCTGCGCGTGCGCGACGGGAAGGCCGAGCGGGTAGACGTGACCCTTGGCCTGCGCGACGAGCAGACCGAGCGCGTGGAAATCGCCTCCGGCCTCGCACAGGGTGACGTGCTGCTGGTCGGCGCTGCACAGAGCATGACGCCGGGCACGCCCGTCCGCGTCCGGACCGGCTCACCGTCGGAGGAGTAGCAGGTGTTCATCTCTGATTTCGCCATTCGGCGCCCAATCATCACCGTCGTCACGATGATCGCGCTGTCGGTTTTCGGGATCTTCGCGCTCGCGGCCCTGAAGACCGACGAGTTCCCGGACGTTTCCCCGCCCATCGTGTCAGTCGCGATTCCCTACCCGGGCGCGTCGCCCGACACGGTCGAGCGCGAGGTGGTTGATCCGATCGAGGAGCAGATCTCCGCGATCAGCGGCGTCAAGCAGATCCAGTCGAACTCGCTCGACAGCTTCGGCGTGATCACGGTCGAGTTCGCATTCGAAAAGGACCTGCAGGAAGCGACGCAGGACATCCGCGACGGCATCTCCCAAATCAGGAACGACCTCCCGACCGAGATGGAGGAGCCGATTCTCACGCGGTTCGATCCCAACGACCTGCCGATCGTCCAGCTGACGGCCGCCTCGCAGACCTTGTCCGGACCCGAGCTCACGCGCCTCGTGGATCCCGGCATCGTCCGACAGCTGCGTGGCGTGACTGGCGTCGCCGAGGTCCGCGTGGTCGGTGGCATCGAGCGCGAGATGACGATCGAGCTCAAACCGCAAGCGCTCGAAGCGGCGGGCGTCGGTGTGGGGGAGGTCGTGCAGGCGCTTCAGGCGCAGAACCTCGCCGCGCCCGTCGGGCGGCTGAACGGCTCGATGGACGAGCGCACGATCCGGCTGAAGGGGCGGCTCGACACGCCCGCGGACTTTGCGCAGCTGGTGATAACTCAGCGCAACGGCCGGCTCGTGCGTCTGGGCGACGTAGCCGAGGCGCGCGACGGCACGGAGGAGCCGCGGACGGCGGCGCTCTTCAATGGCCGTGCGGCCGTGGGCATAGACATCATCAAGGCAGACGAGTACAGCGCAACCGACGTCAGCGGCCGGGTGGCGAAGCAAGTCGAGCAGATCAAGGCGACGCTGCCTGCAGGCGTCGACTTGATTACCGCCCGGGATGCCGGACCGCGTGTCGCCAACTCCGTGGCGGACGTCCAGGGGGCGCTCGTCGAAGGCGCAATCCTGACCGTCCTCGTCGTGTTCCTGTTCCTGAACTCCTGGCGCTCGACGGTGATCACCGGCCTCGCGCTGCCCGTGTCCGTGCTCGCCTCGTTTGTCGCGGTCTGGGCCTTCGGGTTCACGCTGAACACGATGTCGCTGCTCGGCTTGTCGCTCGCGATTGGCATCCTCATCGACGATGCGATCGTCGTGCGCGAGAACATTGTGCGGCACGTCGAGATGGGGAAGGACCACTACACCGCCGCGCGCGAGGGGACGGCCGAGATCGGACTTGCGGTGGCCGCCACCACCTTCTCGATCGTGGTGGTGTTCGTGCCGATCGCGTTCATGGGCGATCTGGCGGGTCAGTGGTTCCAGCCCTTCGCCCTCACCATCGCGTGCTCGGTGCTGGTGTCGTTGTTCGTCTCCTTCTCACTCGACCCGATGCTGTCGGCCTACTGGCCCGACCCGCACCTCGAACCCCACCAGCGCTCGTGGCTCGGCCGGCTGCTCGTGCGGTTCAACAACTGGTTCGATCGAAGGGCCGAGGGCTACAAGCGCGTCATCGGATGGGCGCTCGATCACCGATTCGCGATGGCCGCTCTCGCGGTGCTGTCGCTCGCCGGCGCCCTCGCACTGCCGGCCACCGGCATCGTCGGCGGGGCGTTCTTTCCTGACGCCGACAACTCCGAGATGCTGATCAACATTGAGACCCCGCCGGGATCGAGCCTCGATTACACCATCCTGAAGTCCGAGGAAGCCGCCCGCCTCGCCCGGGCGATGCCCGAGGTCCGCTACACCTACACGACAATCGGCGGCCGCACGGAGGCCGTCGATGAAGGCATCGTCTACGTGCGCCTGACGCCGAAGAAGGATCGCGCGCGGCACCAGAAGGAGGTCGAGGCGGCGCTGCGCGCGCAACTCGTGCGCCTCGGTGGCGTGACGGCGAGCATCGGCTCGGGAAACTTCGAGAACCAGAAGCAGATCCAGCTGCAGTTGCAGGGCCCCGAGAGCCGCGAGCTGGCGCGGCTGGCCGCCGAGGTGCGCGCGGCGGTCGAGCAGGTGCCGGGGGCTGTCGACGTGGGCCTCTCGACCCGCGGCCAGAAGCCCGAGCTCGAGGTCACCGTCGATCGCGCGCTCGCCGGATCCGTGGGGGTGACAGTAGGCCAGGTGGCGCAGACGCTGCGCGTGGCATTTGCAGGTCTCGATGCAGGGGACTGGATCGACCCGAGCGGGGAGACCCGCGACGTGTACGTGCGGCTCTCGCCCGAGGCCCGCGCGAACGTCCGGAATCTCGCGTCGCTGCCGCTGTTCGTCGCCGGGCCGGAAGGCGCCTCGGTGCCCGTGCCGCTCGGTCAGGTGGCACGCGTGAAGTCTGGCGTGGGGCCCGCACGCATCGATCACCTCGACCGTGAGCGCGTCATTGCCGTGCAGGCGAATACGCAGAACCGTCCGCTCACCGAGGTGCTGAAGGACATCCAGCCTCGTCTCGCGAGCGTGACCATGCCGCCTGGCTACACGATTCGCCAGGGCGGGGAAAGCGAGGATCAGCAGGAGGTCTTCGGCCAGATCTTCGCGGCGCTCGGGCTGGCGGTGCTGCTGATGTACTTCGTGCTGGTGGTGCAGTTCGGGTCATTCCTGGAGCCGCTCGCCATCATGCTCTCGCTGCCGCTGTCTCTCATCGGCGTCATGCTGGCGATGCTCGTCACCGGATCGACGCTCAACCTGATGAGCCTCATCGGCGTCATCCTGCTGATGGGCATCGTGGCGAAGAACGCCATCCTGCTGGTCGACTTCGCGAAGTGGTCGGAGGAAGCGGGCCTGTCGCGGCGGGAGGCAATCATCGAGGCCGGGCGGGTGCGGTTGCGGCCGATCCTGATGACGACTTTCGCGCTCATCGCCGGCATGATCCCCATCGCGATCGGGGCGGGTGAGGGAGCGGATTTCCGCGCGCCGCTCGGGCGCGCGGTGATCGGCGGCGTGATCACGTCCACTATTCTCACGCTGCTGGTGATCCCGACCTTCTACGAGATCCTCACCGAGTGGCGCGACGCGCTCGGTGCGCGGATCTTCGGCCGGTCACACGCGGCGACGGGGCATGGGCACGAGCACAGCCAGGCGCCTGCCGGCGCCGCGGAGCCGGCACGCTAGCGACCCGGAGAGGCGTGTGGCTCCGCAGATAAATTCGGCCATCCGCAGACTCCACGCGCGATTCACTTGTGTAGTCATGTGGGGCAGGCCTTCAGGCCTGCTCGCGCGTACGGATTTGCAGGGCTGAAGCCCTGCCCCACATGAGTGGTTCAGCGACTCGGAGATTGTGAAGGGGCCAGCCGTTGCCGGGCTGAGCCGGGAAGCCACGCGCGCAGCTTTCCGGCACATGGCGGAAGCGGATCGCACGCCAGCACGTACAAGACCACCGTCGTCAAGACGATCAGGGAATAGGTCAGGAGAACGATGGGCGCGCGCAGATTGACGAGAACGAAAGCGACCGGATAGAAGAGCACGATCGAAAGCGTCAGAAAGGACGTACGCAGCAGGCGGTCGCGAACCCGTCTCGGGTTCATCAGACCTCTCGCGACGCGTTCATACGCGTTGTTCTCGTACGACTCGATCGGAACTCTCAACACAGTCTGGGTCAGCGCGTACAGTAACGCGCCGCAAAACAGCCCTCCTGCGAGCCGCGGCCCGAGGTCGCTGTTCCAGAAATACGCACCGGCCCACACGAAATACACCACGATGCTCAGATTCGTGAGCTGGAGCCCGAGCCAGACATTCGTCCTGCCTGTCAGCAGCTGGAACTTGCCGGCAGAACCACTGAGTAAGGTTGAGTAAGGCCGAATCGATGTACGACATATTCAGCCGAACGGCTGCGCAGTTGTGGAGGTTCGGGCCGATCCGCCGAAGTTGCAGCTGATGCGGACTGCCGCGTCATCAGCGCGGCCCACTTCCCGATTATCCTCCGCGCGAAGCCCCCTCTGGTCAATGCCCCGCTCCTCCCGACTGCAGTTTCTCCCCTCTGCTGACTGATACCCCGGGCTGCGCCGGGCAGGGCGCTGCACAGTATGTGCATTCCGATCGTCCGGCTGGCCCGGAATGCGCATACGATCGGGTGCACCCCAGCATGGACCGGCGACAGCACGCCTCACAACCGCACCCTGTGGTCGAGGGCTTCCCCTGCCCCATATGCGCCTCCACGCGCGTGCGGCTCGGCACGGTCGCGGTCTACTACTTCTACCTGCGCTGCGACGCATGCGGACACGTCTGGTCGCAACCCGAGCGCCGCGAGGTATCGGCGCAACGACCCTATCCGCTGATCATCTGAGGCATCGTGACGGCCGATCGAGGTCGCGCACGATAGAATCCGCACACCAAGGTATCCGCTGCCGGGGGAGGCTTGCGTGTACAGCTGGCTGGCATTGTTCGCGACGCTGTTGACCATTCAGGTGGCAACCGGACCTGACGCCGATCCGTACCTGTGGCTCGAAGACGTGACCGGCGAGAGGGCGCTCGGCTGGGTGCGAGAGCGTAACGCGGAGTCCACTGCGGAGCTCGCGAAGACGGCAGCGTTTCAGGCGCTCGATACGCGGCTGCTCAGGATCCTCGACTCGCAGGAGCGGATTCCAGTCATAGAAAAGCGCGGCACCCGCTACTACAACTTCTGGCGCGACGAGCAGAACCAGCGCGGCCTCTGGCGGCGGACCACGCTCGAGGAGTATCGGAAGGCGACTCCCGCGTGGGAAACGGTCCTCGATCTGGACGCGCTCGGCCGGGCTGAACACGAGAACTGGGTCTGGCAGGGGGCGGTTTGGCTGGAGCCGGACGATGACCGGGCGCTCGTGCTGCTGTCCCGCGGCGGAGCAGACGCCTCGGTTGTTCGCGAGTTCGACCCGAACACGAGAGCCTTCGTGGCGGATGGCTTCGCGCTGCCGGAGGCCAAGAGCTTCGTGGCCTGGAAGGATCGCGACACGCTGCTCGTCGGGACAGACTTCGGGCCCGGTTCTCTGACCGATTCCGGTTACCCCCGCACGATCAGGGAGTGGAGGCGGGCTACGGCTCTCGATACGTCGACACGTCGTGTACGAAGGAGAGAAAGCTGACGTCGCGGTCATCGCGACGAGCGACCGGACACCTGGATTCGAGCGGGACCTCGTGACGCGCGCGGTCACGTTGTGGGAGTCCGACGTGTTCTTGCGGCGGAACGGGGCCCTGATCAAGATTGACAAGCCGCGAGACGCAGATGTCAGGCTCCACCGTGAGTGGCTCCTTCTCACGCTTCGCACCCGATGGCAGCCGGGTGGGGCCGACTACCCGGCAGGCGCGCTACTGGCGTGCGACATCGCTGCCTTCCTGGCGGGGGAGCGACGGTGCGACGTGCTTTTCGCACCCTCTGAGCGAACCGCCCTCGCCGCGTTCTCGCCGACACGCCACCACATCATTCTGAACGAGCTCGACAATGTGAACAGTCGTATCGGGCTCCTGTCGCGCACGGCAACGGGCTGGGTGCGACAGGAACTGCCCGGACTGCCGGCGTTCGGCAGCGCGAGTGCCACCGCGATAGACCCATACGAGTCGGATGACTACTTTCTCACTGTCGAGGACTTCGTCACACCCGTCACCCTGGCGCTCGGCGGCGTGGCAGGCAGCGGCGCGCCAGAGAGGCTGAAGCGCGCGCCCGTCTTCTTCAACTCCGAGGGGCTGGCGGTCAGCCAGCACGAGGCCACGTCGAAGGACGGGACGAAAGTTCCCTACTTCCAGGTGTCGCGGCAGCGCCCTGCGCCGGAGGGCAATGCTCCTACGCTGCTGTACGGGTACGGAGGCTTTGAGGTGTCCCTCACACCTGCTTATGATCCGCTCGTCGGTGCGGCATGGCTCGAGAGCGGCGGGGTGTTCGTCGTGGCGAACATCCGTGGCGGCGGAGAGTTCGGACCCAGATGGCACCAGGCGGCACTGAAGCAGAACCGTCTTCGAGCCTACGAGGATTTCGCCGCCGTGGCCGAGGACCTGGTCACGCGAAAGGTGACGTCCCGGCAGCATCTCGGCATCCAGGGAGGCAGCAACGGCGGCCTCCTGACGGGCAACATGCTGACGCGGTACCCGGAGCTGTTCGGCGCCGTGGTCTGCCAGGCGCCGTTGCTCGACATGCGGCGGTATCACACGCTGCTTGCCGGCGCCAGCTGGATGGCGGAATACGGCAACCCCGACGATCCGAAGGAGTGGGAGTTCATCCAGACGTTCTCGCCGTACCAGACCGTCAAGAAGGATGTGCGGTACCCGCGCGTTCTGTTCACGACGTCCACTCGGGACGACCGTGTGCATCCGGGCCACGCCCGGAAGATGGCCGCACGCATGAAGGAGATGGGAAAAGACGCGCTCTTTTACGAGAACATCGAGGGCGGACACGGCGGCGCGGCAGACAACAAGCAACGGGCGTTCATGGATGCACTGGCGTACACGTTTCTGTGGCAGCAGCTGAAGTAGCTGTCCAACTCGGCGCCTGTTGAGCGGCGCAGCAGAACTCAGGGACAAGCGGGCCGGTCGAGCGAGGAATCAACCCCCGTAGGTCGTCCGCAAGTCCTCCGCAAGCTGTTGGGCTTCAGCCGCATTCGACACGACGGCCTGGAACACGAGTGTGCTCCCGACCCACACCATCACGGTCAGGTTCTTGAGCGGCTGGGCCATCACTTCACAACTCGCCCGCGTAGTCTGCCAGAGCGTATACAACGTTGACGGCATGCTTCCCTCCACGAAGAACCCGAGGCAGGTTGGTCCGTACGCTTATCGGCTCGAGTACGTGCGTACTGACCATCCAAGTTCGGGTTCCGTCACTCGCTGAGTCTACGCGAACGGGGCCAGCATGACGGCCGTACCTTCGGACTCCTTACGATGTGGGCTGTGCCTCGTCCTCGAGCGGACGCACTTCGGACTCACCCTCGAACGTCGGCCAGTGCTTCAGATGCAGCTCCATGAAGCGTCGGGCCAACGCGAGCGCCTCTTCGCGCGACTTCGCGTCCATGATCGCGTAGCCGCCGACAATCTCCTTGGATTCGACAAACGGCCCGTCCGTGACGGTGATCTTGCCGCCCCTGAGGCTCACACGGGCGCCGGCTGACGATGGCTGGAGCCCGGCGCCACTGACGAAGTTGCCGCTCTTCGTGGTCTCCTCGATGAATTTGCCCATCTCCTCGTAGAGGCTCGCAGGGACCTCCGCGTTCCGGTAATCCTCGGTGTGCTTGATGAACATCATGTAGCGCATGGTCGTAGGCTCCTGGTCTGTCGGAGGATCCGGCCGGTTTACGGGCCGGCCTGTCCACCGCTCTATGCTAACGGTCGATCAACGACCGGCAAAATCGACGTGCGGCCCGTCGTGCCCCTGTCCTTCGCCATTGCTTCGTTGGCGATTGTCCTGACGCCCCCCCGCCTTATCCCGATTGCCGTGTTCGCTGCCCGGCTGCTACGCTGCGACCTCCTGCAACACTGAACGTTCGGAGGGTCAGCGCATGCTCCCCGATGTGCCCCGACGACCGCTTCGTGCCAGCGTCACCGGCACACCGGGCGACCGCCGCCGCAACCGATTGATCCCACCGAGCTGCTCGGCCTGTGGGCACGATGACACGCGCGTGACGCTCCGCACCTGGCGCGTGCTGTACTTGCGCTGCCCGGCGTGCGCCGCTGTGTGGACCGTGCCGACGCCCGGTCACGAGGAGGAGTACGGCACGTGACCGGCTTTCGGCCACCCGCCCACGAAGACACGACGGCGCTCGCGGTCTAGTTCTCCTGCCCACGAGGGCTGGTCAGATGGTCACCATCGTTCGTCGGTGAGGAGTCTGCCCCGGTAGCCCGCCCGCACGGGTCACGCTTTGCCAGGCCCCCTCCGCGGGCCGCGGCAACGACCAGCCATACAGATAGTTCGCCTCGCTCCAAGCGAGGTGACGAAATCCTGCCGTTCCCCTGCGACTCGCCCGGCCGGCTTGCCCTATGTTGGCCCGGTCAGCGAAACGCAAAGCCACGTATTCGTTCTGAGAGTGCGCTCAGGCGGGGCCGGTGTTCTGCGGGCTGATCCCAGGTCGGCGTCACGTTCTGCGATCACGAACCACTTACATGTCAGCTCTCAGGCATGCCTTCAGGTTCTCTTCGGGAGGAACACGTGTCCAAAATCCACCGTTCGACCATTCACGCCGGCTTCGCCCTGCTCTCCGGCATCGTGATGCTTGCCACGCCGGTTGCGGCGCGCGGACCGGGTCAGCCCACAGAGCACCCGCTCAACGTGGCACCGCCCGCGAGTCAGGAGGAGGCGAACGACGGATTTCTTCTCTTCACCAGTGACCGCCACAGGCCGAGCAATGATGGCATTTGTGAGAACTGCGAGGACATTTACGTCATGTCGCCTGACGGCACGTCCCCCGTCCGCCTCACACACGGCGGGGGTGACGCCAACGTCCCCGGTCAGTACAACAGCGGCGGCGCCGATTGGTCAGAGAGCCAAAAGCTGATCGCGTTCCACAGCGACAGGGACGGCGGCATTCCGCAGATCTTCCTGATGAACGCGGACGGCACCGACCAGCGACTCTCGTCGGCCTCGAGGGCGGGGCGGCGTTTCCGAGCTTCTCTCACAATGGCAAAAGGCTCTGTTTTCACAGCTTCGCAGAGCCTCGCGACATCTACACCGTCAACATCCACGGGACGGGCCTGACGAACATCACCAGGGGACAATTGCCGGTCGGGAACCACATTCGGTGTGACTGGTCCCCGAAGGGCAACCGCATCGCCTTCACGAGCAACAGCGACGGCGACAATGACATCTATGTGATCAACGCGGATGGATCCGGCCTGGTTCAGCTGACGAACACCCCGCGCGCGGACGCCAACGCGGCCTGGTCGCCAACGAGCGACCGCATCGCGTTCGAAAGCAACCGCGCTGAGAGTGCCAAGCCCGAAATCTACGTGATGAACGCTGACGGCTTGTTCCCGAGCAGGCTGACGAACTTCGATCTGGAGCCGACCCCCTCCAGCCGCTCCGTGACCAAGCCGACCTGGTCACCAACGGGCGATCGGATCGCATTCCATCGCAGGGTAGGAGAGACGGGTACGTCTGGCCACTTGGAGGTTTACACCATCGGCGCGGGTGGGGGGATCGCCACCAGGGTGACCGAAACGGAGGAACCCGGATTCAGTGGCTTCCCGAGTTGGGGCGCATCGTCAGCGCCACGCTAGCCTGCCTGGACGTTCCGGCAGAATCACGCCGCACGAGTGTGTACGCACTCTCCATAGGCGGCGTGAAGGACCGACAATGCATAAACATCACAACAGATGGTGGGGTACGTCCGTCGTCTTCCTACTCTTCCTTGTCTTCTCCATCGGCACCCTTCGCCGCGCCGAAGCAGCGGATGCCTGGGTGCTGACGGGCTCGATGACCACCGGCCGTTCCGGCTACACGGCCACACTGCTGGCCGACGGTCGGGTGCTCGTTGTTGCCGGTGACAATCCCCCGGCGAGCGCGGAGATTACCATCCGACGCTGGGTACCTGGTCGCTGACCGGCCCGCCGAGCACGGCCCGCTACGACCACACGGCCACTCGACTGTCCGACGGCCGGGTGCTCGTCGCGGGCGGGTACGACGAGAGCGGCGCCGCCCTGGGCAGCGCCGAGGTCTACGATCCGGCCTCGGGCACCTGGTCGCTGACGGGCCCACTGAACACAGCCCGCACCTCGCACACAGCCACGCGACTGTCCGACGGCCGGGTGCTCATCACTGGCGGCGCTGTGGGCGACTGGTCGAACGAGACCACGGGAGAGACCGACCTCCTCGTGATCGTAGCCACCGCCGAGCTCTACGACCCGGCCTCGGGCACCTGGTCGCCCACGGACACGATGAGCACGGCGCGCCGCTACCACACGGCCACTCGACTGTCCGATGGCCGGGTGCTGGTCGCCGGCGGTATCAGCGAGAGCAGCGACGGCTCGACGGGTGGCGGCTACGGCGGCCCTATGGCCGGCGCGGAGATTTACGATCCGGCGGTGGGCATCTGGTCGTGGACGGGCTCAATGAGCACCGTCCACGCCTCCCACACGGCCACACTTCTGGCAGACGGCCGGGTGCTCGTCGCCGGCGGTGACTCCAACACCATGACGATTGCGGAAATCTACAATCCGGCGGCGCGCACCTGGTCGCTGACGGGCTCGATGAGCACGGGCCGCTACGCCCACACGGCCACTCGACTGTCCGACGGCCGGGTGCTCGTCACCGGCGACCCCTTCGCGCTGGCGACGACGGAGATCTACGATCCGGCGCTCGGGACCTGGTCGCAAGCGGCCAGCCTGAGCACGGTCCGGTACTCAGATACCGCCACGCTGCTGTCAGATAACCGGGTGCTGGTCACGGGCGCGCGGCCTGGCGGAGAGGTATTCGGCCCACGCGACTCCCCCGGACATTTCGTGCGGTGCAGCAGACGGCACCTGGCACAACAGCGATGTCACTATTGCGTGTAACGCCAGTGATCCGGATTCTGGGCTGGCGAACGCAGCGGACGCGAGCTTCACATTGACAACGAATGTTTCGATCGGCGACGAGACGGCCGATGCGAGGACGAACAGCCGTCACGTGTGTAACACCGTCGGCGACTGCACCGTTGCCGGTCCGATCATCGGCAACAAGGTGGATAGGCGCCCGCCCTCGACCGGCGTGGCCTCGCCGATCGCGAATGTCACGTACGAAGCGGGGGCCAGTGGCCCCGTGATCTACGACTGCTCCGATCTGGGCTCCGGGGTGGCCTCGTGCCAGGGATCGGTGCCGAACGGGAGTCCAATCGATACATCTTCCCCGGGAGCCAAGACGTTCTCGCTCACATCGACGGACAATGTGGGAAACTCCACGACCCGCGCGGTGACCTACAGCGTGTCCAGCGCCCCCGCGGATGTGGGTATCTTGCTATCGGCGCCAAAGCGGACGCGATCCGGTGGGACGCTCACGTACTCCATCGAGGTCAGGAACGCGAGCGCAAGCACGGCAACCGGGGTTCTGGTGTCTAACGCGACTCCGGCGGGGACCGTCTTTGCAAGCGCCTCGTCGAGCCAGGGGATGGTGACGGCACCTGCCATCGGCAGCAACGGAACGGTGAGGGTGAACCTCGGAAATCTCCCCGCCATCGCGCGGGCGACCATCAGCGTAGTCGTCACCGTGATAGCCAAGCCCGGAACTGTGCTGACCGATACGGCGACGGTCACCACCACGACACAAGACTTGAACGGCAGCAACAACTCGGCGACGCAAAAGACGACAGTCAGCGGAAAGTAAATAGGCGTACGGTCGGCGGGTCGTGTGCGCCCACGCGGGCTGCTGGTGAGGACGGCTGCTAGACGGAGATCTCGG
Source organism: Vicinamibacteria bacterium (assembly GCA_963763095.1). Lineage (GTDB taxonomy): Bacteria > Acidobacteriota > Vicinamibacteria > Vicinamibacterales > JAENWD01 > CAVUCH01. The sequence goes on along the minus strand of CAVXNR010000035.1, from coordinate 79,342 downwards.
CCGTCTCTACTGACGGGGTGATGGCGGCTCATTCCTGCTCGAAGCGGCCTCCAATCCGACCGTGCGCAGAATTCGACGGAACCGCGGGTCGTTGTGAAGCGGCGTGAATACCGGATCGACCGCGAGCGCTACCATTTCGGGCAGGCGCAAATCGGAGGCTCGATGCAGGGCACTCGAGGGCCCGATCGATGTCGGCCAACCCGATGAACGCCTCCGCGAAGTCGTAGGGCGATAGCACGTCCTCGGTCGTCGCCCGCTCCTTCATCTCCTCGACGATCCGCTGCGCCTCTTCGGAACGCCCGTGCTGTGCCAGAACGAATGCCAGGCCGGACAGCAGTGCGGGGCATCCGGCGCTGGCCCGTGTCAGCACCTCGATTGCCGCATCCGACCTGCCGGCAAAGTGTTGCGACATCCCGAGAAAATACTGTGCCGGCTCGGCGTGGCTCTCGAGATCGAGCGCTTCCCGCGATGCGGCGATCGTCTGTTCGTAGTCGCCCGCACCGTAATAGACGCAGGCGGCCGCCACATGCGTCTTGGGCGCGACGGGGTCCAGCTGTTTGAACAGGTCTGTCTGCTCGATGGCCTCCTGATGGCGTCCGAGCCACGACGCCGATCGTGCCAGTCCTCTGAGGGCGTTGGCCGAGTTCGGATTCAGTTGCAGCGCCTGCGTGAACTCCTGACGCGCGCGGTGGAGATCCCACTCGAGGATTGCAATCAATCCCAGGCACGTGTGTGCTTCGGAGAGCGTGGGATCGAGCGTAATCGCGTTGAGCGCGGCCGCTTTCGATTTCAAGAGCGCCTCGGACCGTGCGACGAGGCGGAAGGGCGCGGCAGAGACTTACCACTGGGCGAGCGCCGCCTGTGCACGGCCGTGCGCGGGGTCCTTCTGCACCGCGCTCGAGAGATACTGGAAGCTGCGCCGGACGCTCTCGAGCGTCGTTCGATTCCAGAAAGTACCGGCCGCGCAGGTACGCTTCGTTCGCACTGCGGTCGAGAGACCATTGCGCGGTTTGATTGCGTTTTCGATCCGCCGGAGTCAGCGTCAGCCGCAGGGTCATCGCCATGGTCGCGGCGATGTCGTTTTGCGCGCGCAGCACGTCGTCGAGTGGACAGTCGTACAGCTCGCTCCATAGAACGGCGCCTGTCGGGGCCTGGACCAGCTCGACCCGCAGTTCCACTCGCTCGGCATTGCCCGACATCGTCCCGCGAATCACGCCGTCTACGCCGAGCCGCTGAGCGAGCGCGCCGAGATCGTGACGCTCGTCGAGCCGCAGCGATGTCTGGTGCGAGATCACGCGAAGCGGCCTGATGGTGGAGACAGCTGCGATGAGCGCGTCAGTCACCCCTTCGGGCACGTACCCTTCCAGCGTGTCTGGCGACAGGTTTTCGAATGGCAGTACGACGAGACGCCGAATCGATTCCACAGGTCTCGAGGGCGAGGCGGACCGTTTCTGTCCGCGGCCGGCCGGAGTGCGCGACGTGAGTGCGCGCGTGAGCGCGGCGACAATGTCCTCGAATCGTTGCCAACGAGCGTCTGGCTCCCTGAGAAGGCATTGCCGGATGACACGCCGCAGCGCCTGGGCGCCCGTGCCGGCGGCTGGAAGCGGCGCCGGCCGGCAGCGGAGTATGGCGGCGACCAGGTCGCTCTCGTTCGTGGCGTTGAACGGCCGACGCCCGCTGAACATCTCGTACAACAGGGCTCCGTACGAAAAGATGTCAGATCGTGCGTCGCCAATCTCCTTGTTCAGTTGCTCGGGCGCCATGTACGGCAGCGTTCCAGCCGCCTCCAGGTGGATCAGCACGGACGATGTCGGCGCGATGTCCACGTCGGGGCGACTCAGATCGAGCGGTCTGGCGAGGCCGAAGTCCAAGACCTTCGCGCCGTTTGCCGTGATCATGACATTGCCCGGTTTCAAATCGCCGTGCAACAGACCGCACCGATGCGCCTCGGCCAGCGCGTCGGCGATCTGCGCGCCGTACCGCACCACATCCTGGGTCGAAAAGAAGTCGCGATCGAGTTGCTCACGGACAGTTTCGCCCGCCAGAAACTCCATCACCAGATAGTCGATCGCCTCGTGATGGCCGATGTCGGTACAGCGTGCAGATGCGCGGGTGGTTCAGACGTGAAATGGCTTTTGCTTCCCGCTCGATGTGGCGGCGGGCCTGATCGTTTCTGGCCAAGCGTCTCCGAGAGCACCTTGATTGCGACGGGTCGGCCCAGTCGGGTGTCCCGGGCCTTGTAGACCTGCCCCATGCCGCCGGCGCCGAGGAGCATCACTACCTCGTAGACACCGATCCGCGTGCCAGGCGCGAGCGATGGAACGTTCGTGCTGCGCGACCGTTCTGGCACGTATGCGAGCGTTTCAGGCGAGTCGCAGAAGACGGGTAGGACGACGTCCTGCTGAAGCCGCGATTCGACCTCCTGACGCAGCCCGGCGTCGCCGGCACACATCTCCTGCAGGAACCGGCCGCGCTCGGCGGCGTTCCGTTCCTTCGCCGCGAAGTAAAGCCTTTCGACCTGCTGCTGCCGGTGGGAAAGCATGCTGGTCTCGGATTCTATAGCACCGGTCTCGTCGTAAATCAGCAGCTTGTCGGTAGGGCTGCACCGCTCGAACAGCGGGAGTATGCTTCCTCAGCACGCAAGGCCGGCCGTCAACCAGGCTCGGCCGACGAGGTCACGCATGAACCGAGACGCCACCACCCGCCTCCTCTTCGTCGTCCTCCTTCTCGTGGTTGCCTGGTCGGCCCTGCAGGTGATCGCACCCTTCCTGGGCGGCTTCACGTGGGCCGCCGTCCTGGTGGTGACGTTCCGCCCGTCGCATCGCCGTCTCGCGCGGGCGCTGCACGGCAAGATGTGGGCGGCCACGACAATCCTCACTTTGCTGGTTGCCGCGTTTGTCGTGGTGCCGATTGGCGTCGCCGCCGTGCAGGCGGCCAAGGGCGGCGTTGCGGCGTTCGAGTGGATTCAGCAGCAGTACCAGTCTGCCGGCAGCAGCGCGGGAACGGCCGTGCTGCCGCCGTGGCTCGCCGAAACTCTCGACAACGGCAAACGCCTCGTCGGCCTGGACGACGTCGACCTGCGGGCGGCCGCGATCTCCGGGTTGCAGGGGGTCGCGCAGTTCCTCGCCGTCCAGGCCCCCGTGCTCCTCGGAGGCACGCTCGGCCTGGCGTTCTCGTTCCTCGTGATGATCGCGGGGATGCCGATCCTGTTCTCCAAAGGCGAGGCCCTGGTGGAGGCCCTGGCCAGCGCGTTGCCCCTTCCACTCGAGGACGCGAGACGCATCCTCGGCGATATCGGCGACATGACGCGCAGCGTGTTCGTGAGCGTCGGGCTGACCGCCGCCGTGCAGGCCGCGCTCGCGGGGGCGGCATTCTTTGCCCTCGGTGTGCCGCGTCCGGTATCGCTCACGGCAGTGACGTTCTTTGCCGCGATCCTGCCGGGCGGCGTCGTGCTGGTGTGGGCGCCGGTTGCGCTGTGGCTCGCGGCCGCGGGGCACACGGGGAGTGCCCTGGTCATGGCCGGGTGGGGCGCCGGCGTGGTCGGCACGATCGACAACGTGCTCCGGCCGCTGCTGGCCGGCCGCGGCGTGAAGATCGACGGCACGACGCTCTTCCTGGGAATGATCGGCGGGCTGATCGCGTTCGGTCTCGTCGGGCTCTTCCTGGGCCCTATCCTGCTCTTCGCGACGACCGAGCTCGTCGCGATTCTCCGGCGTGACATCTACGCGGACAGGCCGGCGTCGGTGTGAGCGGCGGCCGGCGGCGGCGCGGTGCGTGGCCCAGTTGCCTAATTGATCACCCCTTCCGCGTTGTTAAAGCCGCGTCACGTATTCGACAGAGCGATCACAAAGGCGGTGTTGGCGCGCGATTGCACCGGAATGCGCGATTGCACACGGTACAGCGCCGCGTGCTGCCGCGATATTCATCTGGCGGCAGCGGACGCGTAGTCGCCTTATCGATGGTCAATCGTCTGGTCGCTGGGGGACATTAATCACTCCCACAATTAACTACAGGCATTTCGGGTCCCGCGGGTGGCATTGAAGCTGCTGTGGATGCGGTGCTGGCCTTCGTGTAGGCCGACAGGGGGAGTGAAAACGTGCGCAAAGGCGCATTCAACATACTGGCGGTATTTGTTCTCAGTTGGGTGGGATCGGGCGTGGCGACCGGAGGACCGCTGACCTTTGAGGACGTGTTCAACCCGAATGACGTTCTATTCACTCGAACCGGCCTGCGCTCGCTCGAGTTCACCCACGACCTCACTGCTGAGGGCTTCGACCCGCTCACCGACACTCTGACGGATGCGACGCTGTCCCTCTACCTGCGGGACGACAATGATCCATCCGCGGAAAAGGTCGACATTGCGTTGGATGATCTGTGGTCGTTCAACAACGAAAAGATCGCGTCTGGCACTGGGAGCACGCTGTTGATGTTTAGCGTGAATGCCCTGGTTTCGCCAGATGGGATGTTGAAGGTTTCGTTGACTCGCCAAAACGGCACCTTCTACTTTGAGCAATCAATACTGAACGCCGAGGCGGACCGGCAGGGCGCCTTGACTGAACCAACGGAAGCGCTGACGGCAGTACCAGAACCCACGTCGCTGTCGCTCCTCGCCCTCGGCGTCGCCGTCGCCGGCTTGGGCGCGCGGCTCTGGCGGCCGCGAAAGACGTAGACTCCAGACGTACCCTCGCTTCAACAGGAGCCGCCAAGCTTCGATCACTGGCGGGGCGCCTACATCGAGATCGATGTGTTCTTCCGCAAGAGTGCCGCGTGATCATGCTGTTGATGGTGCATGAGATTCTAGACGAGCAGATCGCCCGCCAGCTGGCCTGACCGCTCACGCGGCTGTCGGAACCTCCCGTTCGACCGATAACTCCTCTGATGCCCCAGCCGTCTCGTCGCCACGTTGGCGGGGATGGCCATCCTGCTGGCCGGCTCCGCCAACCACTCACCTAGACCGATCTGGACCGCCGTTCACCGTCTCTTCTTCGCCGTCTTTCCATCGCCGATTCGTGCAAATACCGATTGTTCGGCCCTAGCGGCCCCTTGCTACGCTCCCCGGCTGCCGCCGTAGTTTGTTCACCTTCGCACTGGTGGAGCGCACATGCGTCCAGACGGCACCCCGGAAACGCTACACGCCACGCTGACCGATACGCCCGCCACGGACGAACCACTTGCGGTCAGCGCCACGGTCCACGAAATCGTCGTCGGCCGCACGCACCTACGGGTGGAGCGCGACTGCGCTACCGGGGAGCAGGCGTACTTCGTCAATGGCCAGCGGCGCGACGTGAACGCCTATCTCGCCGTCACGCAGGCGCATCACGAACGCGCCGAGCCGCTCCGCCAAGGCGCGTGCCATCCAAGCGCGAGCCGATCTCAAACTTGACCACTGCCGGCATCGACCGGCGCATCTACTTCCACTTCAACTACGCGAAACGCGACGACCGCCCGCCCGGCAGCACAGACGAGCACGACGTTCAAGCGGGCGGCGAAGGCTGCCGGCAAGATGGGTCAGACGGAGCCGTCGGTCTGCCGGTGTGCGCTCCCGCTCGGGCTGTTACGGCTGCAGGTTGTGAACGTCAAATGTTGTCTCCTGCGGCTGGGTTGTGAATCCACCCTTGATGCCCTGCTGCATTCGGGGCATCAGGACGCTGTTGCGGAACCGCTCCCAACTTTCCTTGGAATCGTGAATCGCCACGACCGTCCAGCCACCAGCCGACGCGCCAGCCGCGTGGAAGGTCTGGCCTTGGGGCAGGCTAGCTCTGTCGGGATGCACCGCTGCGAGTGTCGTCTCGTACTGCTCCTTCGTACCTCCAGGAAAGTGATGCACGATCCCGTACGCCATTTTCGTTCTCCTCTCATTTGTGACGGAGACCGCCCCTCTCGCGGACGAGCTGAAGTATCCAGGTGCGAAAAGGCCAGTCGGTCCCTTACTACTGCGAGCGGACCGGCAGGATACCACAGGCCCTCCGCCGAGAGGCCTGACGGGTAGCGTGGCGTGAAGGCGAGCGTCGCCCCGGAGCCTCTGCCACGTTCTGGCGCGCTGGCGCCAGTCGAGGGACGTTCATGTGCGCGGCGCTCGCCGCGCGTAGGGATCCGGCCGAGGAGCTCGAGTTCGCCGGCTCGCTGATCAATAGAGTGGTGGCGGTCGTCGACGACCTGCGGCTCGGCCTCCACGTCTGCCGCGGCAACTGGAGCCGCGACGAGCGACGCTCTTGAGCGGCGGCTACCAGGCGTTCCGGACGTATCTCGACCCACTGCAGATCACCCAGCTCGTCCTGGAATACGCCACCGAGCGGGCCGGCACACTCGTCGAGTTCGAGGGCAAGGAGATCGGCCTGGGAGTCGTCAACCCTCGCGCCGACCAGGTCGAGACGCCGGAGCAGATTCGTGCGGCCGTCGAAGACGCGCTCCGTTTCTATCCCGCCGAACGGATGTTCCTGAATCCTGACTGTGGGTTCGGCACCTTCTCGAACCGTCCGATGAGCACGCTCGAGATCGCGTCGGCCAGGGTTGCGGCCATGACCGCCGCGGCCCGCGATCTGCGCAGCCGTTCGCAGCACGTCGAGTCGCCCAGTACGCCCGCATCCTTTCGCCAACGGCCTTACGCATGGCCAACGACATCCGCTTGCGTCGCCGAGTGGCTGCGAGCGGCAACCGGTCCGCCACGGCGTTGTGCACGCGGCCGCCTGGTGCTGCGCCAGTCCGCAGCTCGGGGAAGCCGAGTGCGAGGAAGTGTTCGATACTTCCCGGCATGGCAAGGTGCGCGAACTTCGCCCGGGCCAGCGTGCCCGAAGCGGAAGTGCCTGGTTCTACGCGACTTCCGATTGGCCGGTGAACGTGATCGCCGTCCCGGAGCTGCGAATTTTGTAATTCTGATTACGAACACACCGTGTGTCGGCGGTCATCGTTCCCGCCAAATGTCCTCCCCACATGAGGACTACTCGTTAACTCCCGAACCGCGTGACGCACTGCACAATTCTGCACGTCGGCATCGGGATTGCTCGCAATCGAGCCTCACCGGTTCTTTCTGATGGAGGTAGATCGATGCGATTGCTTCGAAAATGTCTCGTAGGGCTCCTAGTCTTGCTGACGGCCTCGTCCTCGTCGGCCTATGCGCAGAACCGTCATGTGGTGCGTTCCGCCGCCATCGCGGCTGCCGTCGATGCACATGTGGCGAGCCAGAATGCCAATCGCGCGGCCATTCGCGAAACGCTGGAGCGGCCAGAGATCCGCGACCTCGCCACACGAGTCGGGGTTGACCTCGACCACGTGACCGCGTCGATCGACACGCTGAGCGGCGCCGACCTTGAGAACGCGGCGAGCGCGGCACGGCAGGTCAATGAGGAGCTCGTCGGCGGTGCGTCCTCGGTCACGCTCTCAACGACGACGATCATCATCGTTCTTCTGGCTTTGATCCTGATCATCGTCGCCGTCAAATAGAGACCGACTTCCTGCCGGGCGTCATGCTGTTATTCCTTCGCTCACGGCCGCGATGCTCCTCGCGGCTGCCGCGACAGGAGTCGTCACGCCTGACCGGGCAGTCCAGCTCACGCCGGCCACGACAGTCGGCGTCCGGCTCGACGTGCCCTATCTATCTCAAACGGAGGGGATGTGCGGCGGCGCCGCGGCCGCGATGCTGTTTCGTTACTGGGGTGACACCCACGCCGACATTCAGCAATTTGCGACGCTCGTAGACAAACGCGCGGGCGGAATAGCGGAACAGGCGCTGGTGGATGCCGTGAAACGTCGCGGCTGGCGGACGTATTATTTCGCGGGTTCCATCGCTCTCTTGGGTGAACACCTTCAGCGCGGCCGACCTGTCGTCATCCTGATCCAGGATAGCCCCGGCCGCTATCACTTCGTCGTCGTGACCGGGGTTACCGACACTGAAGTGATCGTCCACGACCCGGCATGGGGCCCATCGCGGCAGCTGCCCGTAAGTCGTCTCCTGCGCGAGTGGAGATCGACGGGGTTCTGGTCGTTGCTGATCCTGCCAAAACACAGCCCTTCTCCCGAGGACGCGCACACTGGTATCGTCCCGCGGACTGACCGGGGCCAACCAACGCCGGACGTCATATCTGATGAACCCGACCTCAGCAGCGTTTCGTCGAGCGTATGCGCGCGTTTGCTCGCGAGCGCCATCGCCGATGTGGAGCGACGAGGACTCTCCGAGGCCGACGAGATACTTGGTGAGGTGCGATCGCGTTGTCCGGATGCGGCAGGGCCTCTGGGAGAGCTGGCGGCTGTTCGGTTTGCCGAGCGGCGGTGGCAAGAAGCGACCGCACTGGCGCAGCAGGCCGTTGCGCGCGATCCCAAGGATGGCTACGCCTGGGAGGTTCTCGCGTCCAGTCTATTCATCCAGGACGATCTCGCCCGGCGCCTTGCGGGCGTGGAATCAGGTCGGAAAACCGCGCATTGATTCCGTCCGGATCGAAGGTCTCGAACGTACACGGTATGCGCGTGTGACCGAGGCGCTGGATCTTCGTTCGAGTACCCTCCTGACGGCGGAGAGCTTCCTGCGTGCCGAACGGCGGCTGGCGCAGTTGCCGGATCGCGCGAGCGCGCGAATCAGTTTCGCCCCTCAGAGCGACGGGTTTGCCAGTGTCGACGTCGCCATCGCCGAACGACCGAGTCGGCCGCGAGGGCGGATCGAGTGGGCCGCCGCAGGCATGCAGGCCGCCCTCGACCGTGAGTTGGCAATCACGGTCCCCGGCTGGAGCGGGCAGGGAGATGCTGTGGACGGGAAGCTGGCGCTGGTGGGACCATCGCCCGCGTGTCGCGTTCTCGTTCGCTACGCCTCACGCCGGCACGCTGCCCGGCGTCTGGCGCGTGGAGGGAAGCTGGGAGGTGCAAACCTATGGACTCGCAGGCAGCCGCGCGAATGGACCGACCATTCAACAGGAACGCGCGCATGGTGGTGTGGCGATTGCTGACTGGCTCAACGGCAATCTTCGGTATGAGCTCACTGCGGGGCTCGATTCGTGGAACGGCGCGCGTCGAACGGCATCTGTCGGAGCCCTGCTCGATCGCCGCTGGGCGCGCGACAGGTTGTCGATTGCCACCGATGCGACTGTCGGGATGCCGCTGACGACGGATCCGGGGTTCTGCTCAGCGGGGCTACGTCTGATGTTCCGATCGTCGACGACGGACACGCGGCGTCAGGTGAATGCAGCGTCCGGTGCCCCCGTAGGCGCTCTCGTTCTGACGGGCGGCATCGACGCCGTCTCTGCGGCCGCGCCGCTCGCGCTGTGGCCCGGCGCCGGAGAGGGGCACGCCCGGCGTGCACTTCTCCGCGCGCATCCGCTGCTGGTCGATGGCGTGATCAGCGGTGCGATGTTCGGTGAGCGGCTCGCGTACGCAAACGCCGAGGCGCAGCATTGGTTCGAGAAGCCGTTGCTGGTACGGATTGGAGTGGCTGCTTTTACGGATGTCGCGCGGGTTTGGCGACCGTTCTCGTCGACAGGTGACCCGTTTCAGGTCGACGTCGGCCTCGGTCTCCGCCTGAGAGTGCCGGGACGTCAGGGCATTCTTCGTGTCGACTATGGTCGTGGCATCCGTGACGGCGCGGACGCGCTGACGTTCGGTTGGCAGTTCTAACGCCTGGTGAAACTCTCCTAGTTCGCGGCGGCGGAGGCATCCCCGGTGCCCTTTCTTCGGTACCACGCGACCGTCGAACGGCGCATCGGCGAATTCGGCATCGCCTTCACCGCGTCTTCCTGACCGCCGGCAACTGCACCGACCAGGACCCGACGTTCCACGGCGACTTCAGCTCGAACGTGATCGTCGGGGTCAACTCCTGGCTCTTCGGCTTCAACCGACAAACCTGCGGCGGGACCGGCTTCGCGTTCCGCACGGATACCAAAGCAGTCATCGACTGGATCCTCGGCATCGTGGCGCAGTCCGCACCCGAGGAGCGGGACGAGATCCAGTTCGCCAAGGCTCCCTAGCCTTCGACGATCGAAGAGACGCAACGCCACGCCGCAGGCCAGGCCTTCGCGGCGTGGCGTTGGCGTACCGTGAGGCGGCGCGATAGGCCTCTGCGCAACCTCACAAAAACGGCCCAGCTGGATGCTGTCGAAGCGGGAAGTCGGTCGCCGGTGTGCACTGTTGGAGGGGTGTTGGACGAGCCGCGAGCCAAGCGCGGATGCCGGATCGGATCTTTTGAGCTTTTCTTGGCTCGCTCGATGTCCAATTGTGTCCGGAGCTTGGGGCTATCTCACCGGAAGTTTTCGATCAACATCAGGTCGGCGCGAGAGAGCACCTGCCTGGGGTACACGATTGTGTTGCCGTCGGGCGACACACTGAGGCCCAGGGGGCGCGGCAATAATCCGTCCAATGTGCCGAGGCGCACGTTTCGACCAGTCTTCGGATCGAGAACATAAACCGGTGGGTCGGGGCTGGGATCGCAGGGCACGTAGTACACGCCCCGAGAGCCGACGCCAAACGCGCTGTTCTTCACGCACGCTAGCAGTTGCCGCGCGTGGCCGCTCGGCAGCGCCATGGTCATCAACGGCGAATCGGCGTCCTTCGGTTGGAACAACAGGCTCTTGCCGTCCGCCGACTCGCACGCGAATGGGCCGGCCGCCCCGTGGGTCAGCCGCTCGGGGACGCCGCCATCGGCGGGCACTCGCCAGATGTCGCGTGTGTCCGCCTGCCACCAGGAGTAATAGATCCATCGCCCGTCGTGCGACCACGTCGGCACGACCTGATCGCCCGCTTCGGCCGTGAGCCGACGCGGGGCTCCGCCATCCGCATCAATCATCCACAGGTGTATACGGGAGTCCTCCCCTCGCGCGTCAAAGGCAATCCGCCGCCCGTCGGGTGACCAGGACGGCGAACCCTGATCGACTCCTGGACCACGGGTGAGTTGCTGCGGGTTCGATCCGTCGGCTTCGGCAATCCAGATATCGTGCATCTTGCCCCCCGCTCGCGCGGAGCCAAACGCGAGCCGGCGGCCGTCAGGCGATAAGCGTGCATCGCTATCCAAAAAGCTGGACCCTGTCACCAACTGCACACGACCGCCTGCTTCGAATCGATAGATGTCGTCGTCGAGCGACATGCGTGTGAACGCGAGCCGATCGCGCGACCGGGCGAGGGCTGGCGCGATGGCCGGATCGCCGGCCGCCTCGATGCGCTCGGGCGCATGGTCGCCGTCGATCGTCACGCGCCACAAGCTAGAGAACGAAGTCTGCCCGGCGAGCATCGTAGATGATGGCGCTGCCGTCCCGCGTCCATGCCAGTGAGGAGATGTACAGGTACCGCTGCGTCGTCATGCGGCGGGGCAGCTGCGCAGTGGCGCGCGATGTATCGAGTTCGACCACAGCCACATCGCAATCTCGCATCCCGACCATGCCCATGTCGGAAGAGGCGCAGGACGCGTACGCGAGGCGCCGGCCGTCGGGGAAAAGGCTGGCTTTGAATCGACACGATTCGGCGTCGAGACAATCAGCGGCCGCGCGTCGCCGCCTTCGACTGAAACCAAATAAATGCCTCGCGGTCCCTTGCCGCCGGGGCGCGGAAAAAGGTACAGAAGCCGAAGTTCAGTTGGCCGGACCTCCCGGCCGCCAGCCACTTACCATCCGGTGACCAGTCCAGTGAATCGGCGCCTCTGAAGTCGCCCAATCGTCTCTCGGAACCGCCGAGGGGCGAGACCAAGTGAATGGTGGAATCGTCTGATCGTTGCCGAACGAACGCGATCTGGCGCCCGTCGGGCGACCACGTCGGCCTGGCATCTTCGCCCAGATCGCTCGTGAGCCGACGCACGTCCGATGACCCCACGAGCGTGACGTACACGTCCCAATTGTCCTGCTTCGTCCCGTTCCATGAGAACGCCACCTGCTCGCCATCAGGCGAGAAGGTCGGGAAAAGCTCCAAACCCGTCAACGATGTGAGCGCCACAGGACGCATTGGTGCCGGCGCTCTTCGGGCGGCGGTGGAACGGCAGCATCAGCCATGCCGTTGCAGCCGACGATCACGAGCGCAGCCGCAACCAGCGCCGCGATCGGTCCGCGACGACGGGTGCGTACGACCGAGGCAGGCGCGGTCACGCCCGCTTGCGAGTCCTCCTTGACGTCCTCCAGCGCCACCTTCACGTCGTCGATGTGCTGGTACCGCCGCTGTGGATCCTTCCGGAGACACCGCAGAATCACTTTCTCCAGGTCGCCCTGGATCTCGGCGACAACGGCGCTGGGAGGTTTAGGTTGCGCGCGGATCACAGCATCAAGCGTCTCGGCCGCGGACGCCCCAGGAAACGCGCGCGATCCCGTGACCATCTCGTACAGCGTCGCGCCGAAGCTGAAGATGTCCGCCCGTGCGTCAACGGTCGTGCCTGTCGCCTGCTCGGGCGCCATGTAGGCTGCGGTGCCGGCGACCGTTCCCGGTGCGCTCACCAATGCATGGCTCGTGAGCGTGGCCGAGTCCTCCTCGGGCGTATCAGCGTCCGCAGTCAGCTTGGCAAGGCCGAAATCGAGCACTTTGACGGCGCCGTCGGTGCCGACGATCACGTTGGCCGGCTTGAGGTCGCGGTGGATGATGCCGCGCGCGTGTGCTGCGGCGAGGGCGTCGGCGACCGCAATCGCAATCCGCAGCGCCTCGTTCAGGCGCATCCCCTGGCGTGGAATGAGCGCATCGAGGCTCTTGCCGCGGATGTACTCCATCACGATGAAGTCGTTCCCGTCGGCCGACTCGATCTCGTAGATCGTGATGATGTGCGGGTGGTTGAGTGCTGACGCCGCTTGCGCCTCCTGCACAAAGCGGCGACGGCGGTCTGCGTCGGACACCCGGTCAGCGGGCAGTACCTTGATGGCCACTTCACGGCCGAGGCGTGTGTCACGGGCGCGATACACCTCGCCCATGCCCCCCGCGCCAATGAGGGAGAGCACTTCGTAAGGGCCAAGGCGCGTACCCGCTTGGATGGGCATGTGCTGGCGGATTATACGCGCGGCGAGCAAGGAGGACCGCTGAGTTCAACCAGGGCCCAGGAGGCGGCGGTCACCGCTTCACGCGATGAACGCAGGTGCCAGTGAGACGTGCACGTGCCCGCGATCCCCGCTCTCGCAGATGAGGCGCTGAGTCGGACGCCAGACGCTTTTCAGTTACGCGCCCGAGGCCGATCGCCGCGACGGCATCCAGCGCCCGTCTCGCGGTAGCCGTGGCGCGCGCATGTAATACGGGTGAATCAACCTGCGCACTTCGGTTCAACATCGATCAGCACTCCATGGAATCTGGGTCATTCGCTGAGCGATGTGAACGGATCGGATTTCCTCTGCTCGACTGGGTTCCCTCACCGGCGGAATGCACTGATTTACAACTACTTGCACGCGCCAGGGTTCATTCCCCGGGGGGAGTTGACCGCAGGGGCAGACAAGCACGGGTTGAGTCACGAGGATAAGTGCATCTGCGTGGACGGGGATTTGTTGGGCCGCAGATCTGCGACGCCATCTGACCAACGTCTAGATCGACGTGCTCGCACTGGCACGACCGCAAAGTCCGCCCGACTGTGCGCGGAGGTCGGGAGGCCTCGAATCCTTGGTTGATCTCGCAGCGATCGCTCAGCCCGCCCCAGACACCACACCCTCGTTCCGCATCCCAGGGCATCGACGTGGCAGTCCGCGTCGCTTCGTCGCCCGCATCGCGACGTCCTGGCATGTGCGGGGGCTTCGCGATGTCCTCCGAGTTCTGACGTTCATTTAGCGTCCTACGCCAGGTGGCGAGTGCGGGCTTCGAGACGCTCTTCACCGAGCCGGGCCACGACAGCCCACCGCGTCTTTAAAGGCGCCGTGCATGCTGCCGACCATGCCGTTTGCATTCAAAATGCCCCTTGACAGTTGACCTTGTGTCGGACGACTGGGGCTCACGAGAATAGGTGTAGTCCTAGCAAAAACCCGCAAACCATTGCCTTGCAACGAAGTTAGTGTCGTGCCAGCCGCGGATCTGTCAGTACGCAACGCAACCGCACTGATGGCACGCCGAACGGACAGTTCGGCGCATTGAATCGTACCGGGTTTCTCGGAGACCTCATTTCTTGGGAGGATGGGGTCTATGGGACGTCCAAGTCGGTTTTCGCCAGAGGTGCGGGAGCGCGCGGTCCGGATGGTCGAGGAGCACCGCGCGGCCCACGCCTCGGAGTGGGCGGTGCTGCAGTCGGTCGCGCCGAAGCTGGGTGCACGGCCGAGACGCTCCGCAAGTGGGTGCGGCAGGCGCAGCGTGATGCCGGCCATCGGCCGGGCCTGACGACCGAGTGAGCGCGAGCGGCTGAAGGAGCTGGAGCGCGAGAATCGCGAGCTGAAACGGGCGAACGAGATTCTGCGGAAAGCGTCCGCGTATTTTGCCCAGGCGGAGCTCGACCGCCGCGGCGAAGTGATGGTCCGGTTCATCGACGACCATCGGGACCAGTACGGGGTCGAGTCGATCTGCGCGCGTGCTGCCGATCGCCCCGTCGACGTATCACCGCCATCGCGCGCGGCCAGATTGATCCGACCCGGCGCTCGGCGCGGGCGCAGCGCGATGACGACGCTGCGCGTCGAGATTCAGCGCGTCTACGACGAGCACCACCAGGTGTACGGGCCGCGCAAGGTGTGGAAGCAGCTGCGGCGCGAAGGCATCCGCGTGGCGCGGTGCACGGTGGGGCGCCTGATGCGGGCGATGGGCTTGGCCGGCGCGGTGCGGGACGCGCGTGGGTGACGACGACGCACGCCGGCGACGGCGGCCGACCCGCGGATCTGGTGGACCGTCAGTTCGTGGCGACGCGTCCGAATCAGTTCTGGGTGTCGGACTTCACGTACGTCGCGACGTGGAGCGGCTTCGTCTATGTGGCGTTCGTCATCGACGTCTTCGCGCGGCGCATCGTGGGCTGGCGCGTCTCGGCGTCGATGCGCACGGACTTCGTGCTCGACGCGCTGGAGCAGGCCATCTACGCGCGCAGCGGCGACGCGCTCACCGGCCTCGTGCATCACAGCGATCGCGGCACGCAGTATCTCTCGATGCGGTACACGGATCGCCTCGCGGACGCCGGCATCGCGCCGTCGGTCGGGAGTCAAGGGGATGCGTTCGATAACGCCCTCGCCGAGTCGGTGATCGGGCTCTACAAGACGGAGGTGATTCGACGACGCGGGCCGTGGCGCAGTCTCGAGGCCGTGGAGTTCGCGACGCTGGACGTGGGTCGACTGGTTCAACATGCGGCGGCTGCTCGGGCCCGATCGGGGACGTGCCGCCGGCCGAGTGTGAGGCGCAGTACTATCAGCAGGCCGCAGTGGCCTGATTCAACAAACTCGGTCTCCGAAATTCCCGGTACGATTCAGTAGGGCACTCGGGTCAGGTGACCTGCCGTACCTGTGATGCCTACCTCCAGGAACCCAGCGGCCGTCGAACGACAGCCAGAGCTCTGACTGCAGCTGGGGAACCGTGGGTTGTGCACGGTCTTGCCGTCGCTCAAGCTGCTCAAGCCCGAATGGCGATAGAGAGGCCCCACGCCGCGCAGAGATGACGTCGAGGTAAGCGAGCTGAACAGGCGTCGCCCCACGAGCGCGCTTCGCGGATTGTTGGGAACCGCGGCCGGGCGTCAAGACAGGTCCGGGGCTGGCTACACTTTCACGAAGATCCTCCGCTGGTACATCCAGTAGCAGAGCGACCACAGCACGGCCAGCACGGTCACCGACTGCGCGACGGGTGCCAGCGTGCCTATTCCCCGGTAGCGGAACGTGAATACGCCGACGGCGTTGTCCAGCCACTCGCGCAGCACCATGTTGAACGAGTAGATGAAGATCGAGTTCGCGCCGAAGACGACCAGGGGGAATGTCCACCAGCGATAGCCAAGGACCTCGATCACGACATAGAACCCGATCAGCATGAGCAGCACCCAGCCGAGGCTGTATAGCACGAAGGACGGCGTGCACAGCTGCTTGATCATCGGGATCCAGATGCCCAACAACAGTCCCGCGGCGAACGCCAACGCCATTCCCGCGGCGAGCCGCTTCAGCTTCACCTCGCTCGGCAGCGGTCCCATGAGGAGCTGGCCGGTCCACACGCCGGTGAGGGTCCAAACCGTGCTCGCGATGAAGTTCAAGGTCGAATACGCAGGGTCGTAGTCGTAGTGAAAGATCCAGCGGTCCACGGCCAGACCCACATGGCCGGTCTTCGAGTACGGCCCATCAGGGCCTGGAAATGCGAACAGCAGCGCCATCCAGAAGACGAGCAGCCCCACGGCGGTCACTACCTGCCAGCGCCACTTCCACTGCATGATCAGGTAGCTGAGGAAATAGGTGAAGGCGATCTGCGAGAGGACGATGATCATCTGCAGCTTGATCCGGCCGGAGCCGACTGAGATCAGGATCTGGCTGAGGAGGGTGAGTCGGAGCGAACGCGCGAGGACGTGCCGGAAGTTGTCGCGTTCGCTCGCGCCGCGAGCCGTCCGGGCCGCCAGCGCGAAGGGCATGGCGACGCCGACCATGAACATGAATGCCGGCTGGATCAGGTCCCAGAAGACCAGACCCTCCCAGGGGACGTGATCGAACCAGCCCGCGACGCGGCCCCAGGTGGGATCCCCCTTCAGCATCGAGAAGCCAAATCCTTCCGACGCGAGCAGCAGCATGATGAAGCCGCGATACGCGTCGAGCGCGAGATAGCGTCTGGGTTCCGTCGCCGTCCCAGTGCCTGTCGGTGCCTCGGTTGAAGCCGGACTGCTGGCCACCATCGGATCGACCTCCGCTGACTCGTGGGCATACCAAGCCGTTCAGGTTGCCGGGGCGATGTTACATCGAGGGACGGGCTCGTCGGCCGCCCCCCGCGCGAGCGCAACTGCCCTTGGGCATCCCGCAGGTAATCGTGGTGGGGTCGCACGAGGAGTTCGTGCCCTTGCCGCTTGTCGACGCGTATGTAGAAGCCGCAACACGGGCTGGTGACGACATGCGGCGCATGCTGATTCCTCGCGCCGGGCATTTCGAGATCGCTAGCCCATTGTCGTTTACGTGGCCCCAGATCAGGTCGGCCATCCGGTCGCTCCTCGACGGGAAGCTGCCATCATAGCTGTCAATTGATGCCGAGCCGGCAGGATTCAGGATCCCGCACGTTGGAGCGACGATCTTCAGCCGATTCAGGCAAGAGGCAGCGGCGAGCCCAGCCATTTTACGTGACCGGGGCGGGCCGCGATTGGCCACTGTAGCCTGGCTCTGAATCGGTAAAGACTGGGCGACTACCCAGAACCAATCGCTGTCTTTCGCGCCCCCTCCGACGGCCGTGTGCGCCAGCCAACGGTTTACCGGTTCGAGTGGCCATTACCGCGTTCCAGCCTTTCGCCTCCGCAGTAAACTCTCCTTTGCTCTGTCCAACATCGTCGCAACGGGCCCCTCACTCCCCGCACGACGCTCGCAGAGGCTTGAGATGCGTCGTGCTTCAAGAGGTGACGATTGAGCGAGATACCGGACGCACCCCGAGCAGAGCGCGATGCCGTCACGCAGACCCACGACTTCGCAGTCGCCGCAGGCGGGAGCATCGGTTCATACCGCCTACTCGCTGAACTCGGTGAAGGCGGTATGGGACAAGTCTGGCTGGCCGAGCAGACGGTGCCAGTCCGTCGTCAGGTGGCACTGAAAATCATTAAGGCGGGGATGGACACCGCGCAGGTCATCGCGCGTTTTGAGGCGGAGCGGCAGGCCCTGGCCCTCATGGACCATCCGGCGATTGCGAAGATGTTCGAGGCCGGCGCCACCGCACAGGGCCGTCCATATTTCGCGATGGAGTATGTCCGCGGTGAGTCGCTCACGACCTATAGCGACCGCCAGCGGCTTACCACACGCGAGCGCCTCGAGCTGTTCCTGCAACTCTGCGACGGGGTGCACCACGCGCACCAGAGAGGTATCATCCATCGCGATCTCAAGCCGTCGAACATCCTCGTGACCCTGCAGGATGATCATGCGGTTCCAAAGATCATCGATTTCGGCGTGGCCAAAGCGATGAGCGGGCCGTTGACCGCACACACGCTGTACACGTCCCTTGGCGGATTCGTCGGAACGCCCGAGTACCTGAGTCCGGAGCAGGCGGAGATGCGCGACGGTGACATCGACACCCGCACGGATGTCTATGCACTCGGCGTAGTGCTCTACGAGCTGCTGACGGGAGCGCTGCCGTTCGATCGGTACCTCTTCAAGGAACAGAACTTTGATGAGATCCGGCGGACGATCCGGCAGGTCGCGCCGCTACGGCCGAGTACCCGGGTAACCAGACCGGACGCCGTGGCGATGAACGCAGCGGGTAGCCGGCGGACCGAGCCGGCTCGCCTAGCGGGTCTCCTGCGCGGCGATCTCGACTGGATCACGATGAAGGCGTTGGAGAAGGACCGCGCCGATCGATATGGCTCCGCGTCCGATCTCGCGGCAGATGTCCGGCGGCATTTGACCAATCAGCCGGTCCTGGCAGGTCCGCCGAGCGCACTGTACCGTTCGCGCAAATTCGTCCAGCGTCACCGATTCGGCGTAGCCGCGACCGCTATTCTCCTCTCTCTCGTAGTCACCTTTGCCGGCGTGATGGCGGTCCAGACGAAGCGCATCGCCCGCGAGCGCGATCGGGCGAATCAAGAGACGCGGACCGCGAGGGAGGTTGCGTCGTTTCTGGTCGGACTCTTCGAAGTGTCCAAACCGAGCGAAGCGGCGGCCAACAGCGTCACCGCGCGGCAGATACTGGATAAAGGCGCCGATCGAATTCAGCAGGAGACCCAACTCGAACCGGAGATCAAGGCAGCGCTGCTCGCCACCATGGGCGACGTTTACAAGAGTGTGGGTCTCTATCCAAAGGCGCAGCGACTGTCTGAAGCGGCGCTCCAGTCACGACGAGCACTGCATGGTCATCGCAGCCCCGAGGCCGCCGGCAGCCTGGCGCAGGTGGCCGACGTGATGTGGCGTCGCGGTCAGCTCGCCGAGGCTGAGCAGATGCACCGCGAGGCCCTGGACATACGGCGCAACGCGTTTGGAAGCCAGAGCCTCGAGGTGGCCGAAAGTCTTGCCGGGCTGGCGGCAGTGCTGAGCGAGAAAGCCGACTACGTTCAGGCGGAGAACCTGCTTCAGGAATCCCTGCGCCTGTACCAGAGGTTCGAGGGGGAACCACATGCGAACCCTGCCCGTGTGCTGACCGCCTTGGCTAATATCCGTTTCCAGAAGGCAGACTACGCCGGTGCGGAGCGCTTACTGCGTGATGCACACGAACTGCATCAGAAGTTGCTGGGACCAGGCCACCCGCGAACGATTTCCGACGCGAACAACGTGGCGACCGCACTGCTCGTGCAAGGACATTACGCGCAGGCCGAGGCTGTGTATCGCGACAATCTGAAAGAGATCATTCGCACGCTCGGACCGGAACACGCAGACCTGGCAACTCTCTACGGCGAGCTGGGTGCTGCGCTCTATTACCAGCGGCGGTATGCCGACGCGGAAGCAGTGTATCGCAAGGCACTCGCCATTGCGCGAAACGCATTTGGTAGTGATCACACCGAAGTCGCGGTGGCCTCTGGCAACCTCGGTCAAGCTGTCGAAGCGCAAGGTAGATACGCAGACGCAGACAGCCTGTATCGAGAGGCTCTAACAGTCGCGGGCCGCGCTTTGGGCCGCCAGCACCCCGAAGTCGCCACCTACCTGATTTGGTTGTCGGGGACGCAGCGACACTTGCACGAACCTGCTGCTGCTGAGGCCGCCGCCCGAGAAGCGTTGGAGATCAACCGCCGAGAACTCGGCGCGCAGCATCCACGTACCACCGAGGCGGAGGGCGCAGTGGGGATGGCTCTATGCGCGCAGAGAAAATGGCACGAGGCCGAGCCGTTCTTGATCAATTACGCCACGTCGCTCAAGGGACGGCCCGGTGTGGAGCGAGAACTCACCCAGGTCACTCAGGAAATTGTCGCCATGTACGTGGCCGTGGGGAAGCCACGCGAAGTCGCCGAGTGGCGGGCGCGCCTGCCGAAGTAAGCCGCTGGTCGGAAGCTCCCGACCGACCGCCACCTCTTCTCTCGCTGCTGCGGCAGCCAGTTGCGAATTCCGTCCCTGACAACCCAATCGAACGATCGGTATCGAGTAACGCCGAAGTGTCGAGAAATGCACACGTTCGTGTGCCCGGGACAATCGGTTGTTTGTCCCAGGTATAGGTGTGAGCCGAGAGCTGGGCATTGAGGTCTGCCTGAAACCGCGGCCGCGTGTTAGACGGGCGTTAGACGGAAACAGTCCATGCTGCCACTGGTCGCCGGCAACTTGGGGTTTTGTTAGGGATTCTGGAGCCGGCGGTCGGACTTGAACCGACGACCTGCTGATTACGAATCAGCTGCTCTACCAACTGAGCTACGCCGGCCGGCTGGTGGGGTCTGCGCGGCGCGACCGCGCGTCAGAAGCGGGGTGAATTGTAGCACAGCGCCGCCGAGCGCCTGCCGGACCCGGCGCGCGCGGAAGGGGCTACTGCGCCGCCGACTCCAGATCGTACGCACGCCGCACTTCGAGCGGTTCTGCGCCGTGCGGGGGCGTGAGCTTCGTGAACACTTTCAGCTGCGTCCCCGTCCGCGTCCACGTCTGCCGCGCCTTGGCTTCGCTGTCCTTCAGCTCGAACTCGGTCACCAGAACCTCGCCGTCCCATTTCGTCTTTCGCTCCAACTCCAGGCCCGTATAGGTGCGGTCGGGCACTTTCTTGCCATCCGCACGCAGGCGCAGGACACTGCCGTCGTCTCCGGCGACCTCGATGAGCGAGCCCTCGGTGCTGATGGTGATCTTCGCCGGCGCCGCCATCGTGAGCCGCAGCATCTCCTTGACGCGCGCCATCTCCTCGGCATCCGCTCGATCGATCCTCCGGGTGCCCCCGATGAGCGGACCGCCCAGCCCGCCGCCCGCGCCGGGCCCGCCCATGCCGCCAGCCCCGACCGGACGTCCAGGCCGGCGCGTCTCCAGCTCGCCGATGGGGTCGGACCCGAGCTCCTTGTTGAGAATCCACGCGCCGTTCAGGTCGCCCTGCCGCTCAGCGGCGGAAATGCTGGGGACCAGCGCCGTGCGCAACGAGGCAGGGAAGTGCCCGGCAGCGAACGCCCCGGCGGCAACGAGCGTCGCGGCCACGACCTGGGAGGTGAAGCGCTTCATACAGCCATTCTACGGTACGCGCTCCGTGGGCACGAGACGCTCAGGCCCTCCCACCACGGTTCTCCGAGCCTATGCCGAACGCACCGCAGGAACTCGGCCGAACCGCCGGTCGCGCGTGCGGAACCAGGCGAGGGCGGCGTCCAGGTCCTGCGCCGTGAAGTCCGGCCACATGGTGTCGGTGAAGTACAGCTCCGCATATGCCACCTCCCACAGCAGGAAGTCGCTCAATCGCCGTTCGCCGCCGGTGCGGATCAGCAGATCGACGTCGGGAACATGGGCCGGCGCGCCGTGGCCGCTCCGGACAGCCCACGCGAAATGCTCGCGGCTGGTCACGCCACCGCGGATCGCGCACTCGGCCGCCGACCAGATCGCATCGCGCGCCGAGTAGTCGATCGCGAGGCGCACGTGCAGTCGCGACGCGGCAGCGGTGGCGGTCTCGATGGCCTCGATCCCGTCGACAAGAGCGGGCGCGAGGCGGTCGCGACGCCCGATCACGCTGACCCGCACGCCCTCTCTGAGACACTGCGCCATTTCGCGGCGAAGAAACCCGTCCAGGATCCTCATGAGGCAAGACACCTCACGCGCCGGACGCTGCCAGTTGTCGGATGAGAAGCAGTACAGGGTGAGCGTGCCGATCCCGCGCGCCGGGGCAGCGCGCACCGAGCGCCGGACGCTGCGAACGCCCTGCTGATGCCCGGCGGACCGAGGGAGCCCGCGGGCGGTGGCCCACCGGCCATTGCCGTCGAGGATCAGCGCCACGTGTAATCGCTCTGACGCCCCAACGGATTCAGCTGGAGAGCCCGTGCTGACAGGTGCAGCGACGCGTGCGTGCTTGTGCATGATGTCGAAGGATGACCGGTGACGCGCGGGAAGACATGAGCGATTCGTGAGGGTGGGGTCAGATGTCGCTGAGCAGGCACAACGGGCGGGCGGCTCGGGCGGCGGGAGGCGGGCGGCAGCGCTTCAGCCTCGCGGGACCGACCGCCGCGTGAGCCCGAGCACGACTCCGCTCCCGAAGAGGAACCCCTCGAACGCGCTGGCGGCGGTCCGCGTCATCGGGCGCAGGTCGCCCTCTCCGAGCGCGCGTGCAATCGGCGTGAGGCCGACGCTCGAGCCGGCGAAGCGCTCGGCCATGGCATCGAGACTGGCGGCAACGAGGTGACGGTCGGCGAGCGCGAGCAGCAGGCCTGCAACGGCACATGCCGCGCCCGCGACTATCGCCGTGCGGATCCGTTCGGCGCCGTGCGGCGTGGCCATCCCGCCCCCGTGAACGCGCGCGGTCGCCAGCGCGTACCCGAGACCGGCAGCAACGCCGATCGCGAGCCCTTCGGGACCGCCCCCCAGCGACGGCAGGTCCCGGCCGAACATCGTCGTCAGCACCATGCGGGTGATTGCGTGCGCCAATGAGCCCGCCAGGGCGCCGCCGACGCCGCCACACGCGACGAGCGCGATGGCACGCTGTGAGCGGGCCAGCGCCTCGGCCGCGGCGAGCCCCGCGCCCACGCCCGCTCCCCCGACCGTGCCTGCGAGGGCGCCCACCAGCGCCAGCGCGATGACGACGCCAGCCGGGGCGAGCGATGCCGGCAACAGCAGCAGCGCCAGCCCGCCGAGCGCACCACCGATGGTGCCGGCGACCGCCGCGCCCATCGCCGCGGCGGCCCATCGCCGGGCCGCGAGCCGGCGTGCCCGGTTCAGCCGCAGCCAGATGATTGCCGCGATCGATCGCAGCCAGTCGCCGCCAGATCCAAGCGGGACGTCGCCGGCTTCGGGCACGTCCCATCGGGCATCCCGAAGGATGGCCCGCGCGCGGCCACGCTCCGGCTGCGATTCCAGCCGCCGGAGTGCCTCGGCTGTCCCGAGTGCATGGAGTTGCTCAGCGGCGTCGCGCCGCTCCTCGTCGGTGGCGGGGGGGTCGACGAGACGCAGGATTAACGGCTCGAACGCGTCGGGTCCGGCAGCGGGCAACCGGTCGTCCGGCGGGAGGCCCGTAGTCTCCGGCGGGATGGTGCCCTGGTCCGCCGGAATTTGTTCCGCTGCGCCCGGCGCACGCGAGAGCGAGCCGGCAGGCTCCACCGTGACGTCGCGGTACACGAACTGGTAGCCGTATCGCGAGACGGTCCGGATGAACGACGGCTCCCGCGCATCGTCACCGAGGGCACGCCGCAGCGTGCGGATCGCCTGGCTGAGCGCCGCGTCCGACACGATGACGTCCGCCCACACGCGATCGAAGATCTCCTGGCGATGCACGGCTTCGTCCCGGCGCTCGATCAGCAGCCGCAGCAGATCGAAGTAGCGGGGGATGAGACGCACCTCGACGCCGTCCTGCAGCAGGACGCGCCGGGGAGGCGAGAGCACGAACGATCCGAAGCGGTACTGGACGGCGGGGTCGGCATCCAACGGGGCAGACACGCAGCAGATGCTATCTGATCAGCCAAACGCACAACCACGAAGACCCATCGGATCCCCGGGCGGACTGCCGCGGCACCGCGTTCTCGGCCGGGAGGTGGGCGCAGACACTCGGTGACAACGCCCGAACACTGTCCGCCGGGACTGAAGTCCCGGCCCACTCAGACGTCCTCGCCGCTCTATTTCATCTGAGGGAAGCCGAGGTTCACGCCGCGGTGGCTCGGGTCGGGCCAGCGGGCGGTCACGACTTTGCCCCGCGTGTAGAAATGGACGCCCTCGCGGCCGTGCACGTGTGCGTCGCCGAACAGCGACTGTTTCCACCCCCCGAACGAGTAGTAGGCCATCGGCACCGGAATTGGCACGTTGATGCCGACCATGCCGACCTGCACCTCGTGCTGGAAGCGGCGCGCTGCGCCACCGTCGTTCGTGAACACCGCGACGCCGTTCGCGTAAGGGCTCGCGTTCACGAGCGCGAGCGCGTCTTCATAGCTCGCCGCGCGCACGATGCCGAGCACGGGCCCGAAGATCTCGTCGGTGTAGATGGCCATCTCCGGCCGGACGTGGTCGAACAGGCACGGCCCGACGAAGAAGCCGCCATCATGGCCCGGCACCTTCACGCCGCGGCCATCGAGCACCAGTTCCGCGCCGTCCGCCTCGCCCCGGTCCACGTACGACACGACCCGCGCGCGAAGCTCGCCCGTCACGAGCGGGCCCATGTCGGCACCGGTTTCACGGCCCGGGGCGACGCGGAGGCGCGTCAGGCGTTCACGCAAGCGTGGGATCAGTGCGTCGGCCACGCCGCCGACCGCCACGATCACCGACACGGCCATGCAGCGCTGGCCGCTCGATCCATAGGCGGCGCTGATGGCCGAATCGGCGGCGAGATCGAGGTCGGCGTCGGGCAGGACCACCATATGGTTCTTGGCACCTCCGAGTGCCTGCACGCGCTTGCCGCTGCGGGTGCCGGCCTCGTAGACATGACGCGCGATGGGCGTGGAGCCCACGAAGCTCACGGCGGCGATCCCGGGATGCGCGAGAATCGCATCCACCGCCACCTTATCCCCGTGCACGACGTTGAAGACGCCCGGTGGCAGCTCCGCCTGGGCCAACAGCTCGGCGCAGAACAGCGCGGCCGACGGGTCCTTCTCCGACGGCTTCAGGATGAACGCGTTGCCGCACGCGATGGCGAGCGGATACATCCACATCGGCACCATCGCGGGGAAGTTGAACGGCGTGATGCCGGCCACCACGCCGAGTGGCTGGCGGATGGAGTAGCTGTCGACGCCCGACGACACGTTCTCGGAAAACTCACCCTTGGTGAGCTGCGCGAGCCCGCACGCGAACTCGACCACCTCGAGGCCGCGGTTCACCTCACCGAGCGCGTCCGGCAGCACCTTGCCGTGCTCACTCGTGAGGATCTCGGCGAGCTCGCGCTTCCGCCGCTCGAGCAGCTCGCGAAACGCGAACATCACCCGCGTCCTTGCCGCGATTGATTGGCTCCGCCACGACGGCGGCAGCCTGCGCGGCCGCGGCGACCGCCGCGTCCACCACTGCCTGGTCCGCAAACGGAACACGCCCGGTTTGCGCCCCCGTGGCGGGATCGAAGACGTCACCCCATCGAGCGCCGGCAGCCTCGAACGGGGCACCGCCAATCCAATGCGTGAGGACTCTGGGAGTCGTGCTGGCCGCGGATGTCGTCGCCATATGTGTTCGCCTGTGGTTCCCGCCGATCAGTCCGTGACCGACCGGTCGATGATCTGCAGTGCCGCGTCGATGATCTCGAAGGCCTCGTCCATCTGCGCTTCGGAGATGATGAGCGGCGGGTTGGCAAAGAACGTGTTCCACCGCACGAACGTGTACAGGCCCTTCTCGCGGAACGCGCGACCGAGCGCGCCCATCTCATCGGACGTGCCGTTGAAGGGCGCCATTGGCGCATAGCTGGCCCGGTTCCGTACCAGCTCGAAGAGCCCGAAGAGCCCGATCGAGCGTGTGGCGCCTACCGACGGGTGGCACCGCTCCATATCCTGCATGCGCGCCCGGAGCTGCACGCCCATGCGTTGCGCGTGCTCCACCAAGCCCTCGTCTTCGTATACGCCGATGGTCGCGAGCGCCGCAGCGCACCCGAGCGGATGGCTGTTGTAGGTGAGGCCGCCGGGAAACGGCCGCGTCTCGAAGGCGCGCGCAATCGCCGGTCGCATGCCCACGGCCCCGAGCTGTACATAGGCGGACGTCAGCCCTTTGGCCATGGTGATCATGTCGGGGACGATGTGCCAGTGATCCACCGCAAACCACCGGCCGGTGCGTCCAAACCCCGACATGACTTCATCGACGATCAGCAGGATGCCGTGCCTGTCGCAAAGGGCCCGCACGCCCTCGAGGTAACCGTCTGGCGGTATCAGGAGACCGTTGGTGCCGACGACCGGCTCGATGATGAACGCGGCGATCGTGTGTGCGCCTTCGTAACGGATGACGTCCTCCAGATCCGCCAGCGCCTGGTCGACGGGCTCCGGATCCCTGCGCCCCCACTTGTGGAACTCGGGCGCGCGCACGATGCCGGGGATGCCGGGCTCGGCCCCCCAGCGGCGCGGATCGCCGGTGAGCGAGATGGCGCCGGCCGTCGCCCCGTGATACGCGCGGTAGCGCGCGAGCACCTTCGGGCGTCCTGTCACTGTCCGCGCGATTCGGATGGCATTCTCGTTCGCCTCGGCGCCGCCGTTGGTGAAGAAGAAGTGATCGATGTCGCCGGGCGCGATTGAGGCCAGCTTCACCCCGAGCCGCGCGCGGGCCTCGGTCGCCATGAAGGGGTTCGCGTAGGCGAGCGTGGCGGCCTGCTCCTGGATCGCCCGGATGACCGCCGGATGGCCATGCCCGATGTTGCTGCACATCAACTGGCTGTTGAAGTCCAGGTACCGCTTGCCTTCCGGCGTCCAGAAGTAGACGCCTTCCGCGCGGGCGACGGGGATTGGATCGATCGTCGACTGCGCCGACCACTCATAGATCGTGTGGCGCTTGCAGAGCTCGACCATCTCCGCGCCCGACATCGCGCTCACCGGCACCATCGTCATCGTTGCGTTCCTTCGTGAACCGTGCGATTCATCACCACCGGCGCCCGCTGCCCACCGAGCAGGGCTAAAGCCCTGCCCCACGCGCTCTTTCAATAAAGCCCTGCCCCACGCGCTCTTTCAATAAGTGGGGCAGGCCTTCAGGCCTGCTGACGCGCAGGGCTAAAGCCCTGGCTCACGCGCAGGGCTGAAGCCCTGCCCCACGGGGCATCAGCATCACATAGACGCCGAACGCCCCCGCGAACCCGACGAACCACGCGTAATCGTACAGCGGGCGCAGCACCGGCACGACCAGCCCCACGAGTGCCACCGCGATGCCCGACGCCAGCGCGACGAGGCCCCGCGGGTTCCACCGGCCATAAATCCCGTTGCTGTCGTAAAGATCCGGCAGAGAGAGCCGTGCGCGGCGCACCACCCAGTAGTCCGCGATGAAGATACCGGCGATAGGTCCCAGGAACCCGGAGTAAGCGACGAGCCAGCCCATGTAGCGGTCAGCGTTCTCGAGCAGGCGCCACGGCATGATGGCGATGCCGATGATCCCGGTGATGACGCCGCCCCGCGCGAAGTTGATGCGCGCCGGCCAGAGGTTCGCGAACCCGTTCGCCGGCGCCACCACGTTTGCGGCGACGTTCGTCGTGAGCGTAGCGATGAGCAGCGCGACGAGCGCCACGAGCACCACCGCGGGGTTCTCCATCCGCGAGAGCAGCCGGACCGGATCCCACACCGGCTCGCCGAAGATGACGACCGACGCCGAGGTCACCGCCACCCCAATGGACGAGAACAGCGTCATCGTCGTCGGCAGGCCGAGAATCTGTCCCCACACCTGCGCCTTTTGATCCCGCGCGTAACGCGACAGGTCCGGGATGTTCAATGCCAGCGTCGCCCAGAAGCCGACCATCGCGGTGAGCGAGGGCACGAACACCGCCAGAAAGGCGCCGGTCGACGTGAAGCGGCTGGGCTGCGAGAGCACGGGTCCAAAACCGCCCGCCCGGCCGACGGCCCAGGCGACCAAGGCGAGGCCCGACACGATCAGGAAGGGTGCGGCCCAGGCTTCCAACACTTTGATCGCGTTGCTGCCCCGGACGCTGACGATCATGTTCATGAGCCAGAACGCAAGGAAGCTGAGCGCCATCGCGAACGGCGGCTCCCAGTGCGGAAGGATGACCTTCAGCATCGTGTAGATGGCCTCTCCACCGATCCAGGTCTGAATGCCGAACCAGCCGCATGCCACCACGGCGCGCATCAGCGCCGGCACGTTCGACCCGTGGATGCCGAATGACGCTCTGGCCAGGACCGGGAACGGGATCCCGTAGCGCGTCCCTGCGTGGGCAACGAGCACCATGGGCACGCACACGATCACGTTGCCGAGCATGATCGTGAAGATGGCCTGTTTCCAGTTCATGCCTGCGCCGACGAGCCCAGCCGCGAGCATGTAGGTGGGAATGCAGACCGCGAGGCCGACCCAGAGCGAGGCGACGTGGTAGGTCGACCATGTGCGCTGCGCGATCGTCGTCGGGGCGAGGTCCGCGTTCGACAGCGCAGGGTCGGGGGGATCCACCGCCAGTTCGTACAGCTCGCCGGCCCCGCGACGCATGCCGGACTGGGCAAAAACGACGGATTCGGTCTGCGGCATGGCGGTGGACGCCGCCGTAGCGCCCGACTTCAGCCGGGCGGACGGCAGCGCGAATAACGATAGCCTCTTCACACCAGCGGCGGGCCGGCCACGCGCTTGATGAACTCACCCCGGCCGACACGTCCCTTGAACTCCCCACGATCGACGATGACCTCGCCGCGCGAGAGCACCATAGCGGGCGCGCCGGTGACGACGCGGCCTTCGTAGGGGTTGTAGTCCACACGCATGTGATGCGTGGCAACCGACAGCGTCACCTGCTTCGCCGGATCCCAGACCACGAGGTCGCCGTCCGAGCCCACGGCGATGGTGCCCTTGCGCGGCCAGAGGCCGAACATCTTTGCCGGGTTGGTCGAGACGAGCTCCACGAACCGGTGGATGTTGATGCGCCGCGCGCGAACGCCTTCCCAGATCAGCATCAGCCGCGTCTCGATGCCAGGGGCGCCGTTTGGAATGCGTGAAAAGTCGTCGGCCCCGAGCTGCTTCTGCGGCGGCTCGTTCATGCAGAAGGGGCAATGGTCGGTCGACACCACCTGCAGATCGTTACGGAGCAGCCCTTTCCACAGGATGTCCTGGTGCCATTTCTCGCGCAGTGGCGGTGACATCACGTACTTGGCGCCCTCGAAACCCTCCCGCTCGTAGTCGTCGTATGAGAGAAACAGGTACTGGGGACAGGTCTCGGCGTACGCCTGGATGCCCATGTCGCGTGCCTGCTTCACCTTCTCGAGCGCGTCCGCGCAGGAGAGGTGGACGATGTAGACGGGAACGCCGGCCATTTCGGCAAGTGCGATTGCCCGCGCTGTCGCCTCACCCTCGGCGCGCGTCGGCCGCGTGAGCGCGTGATACTTCGGCGCCTTCTCGCCCCTGCGCAGCGCCTCTTTGACCAGCGTGTCGATGACGCCGCCGTTCTCGGCGTGCATGCAGACCAAGCCGCCGTTCTCGCGGGTCTTCAGCATCGCCTTGAAGATCGTCGCATCGTCCACCATGAAGACGCCGGGGTAGGCCATGAAGAGCTTGAACGAGGTGACCCCGTCGTGACGGACCATGCGATCCATGTCGATCGATACCTGGTCACTCAGCTCGCGGACGATCATGTGGAAGGCATAGTCGATGACCGACTTGCCCTCCGCCCGCTGCCGCCAGGCATCGAGCGCGGGATAGAGCCCCTGACCGAAGTCCTGGATCGCGAAGTCGATGAGGGTCGTCGTGCCGCCGTGTGCGGCGGCAACGGTGCCCGTCTCGAAATCGTCGGCGGACTGTGTCCCCCCAAACGGCATGTCCAGATGCGTGTGCACGTCGATGCCGCCCGGCATCACGAGCATGCCGGATGCATCGACGACCGTGTCGGCGGGCAGGCTCAGGCCGCTGCCGATCAGGGCGATCACGCCCTTGTCGATGTAGAGGTCACCGGCGTAGTGGTCCGCGGCGGTGACGATCGTGCCGTTCTTCACGAGGGTCGTGGACATCGTCCTTTTTTCAGCCGTCTCGCCGTCTGAGCGTCAGAACTTCTCGTCGCCGACGACCACTCCTTCCGCCGCGGCGTAGCCTTCCTGCCCCTCGTATCCGCCCTGATAACCGAAGCGATCGGGCCGGCGTATCCGCGACTGCGCCACCACCCGGTCGCGCAGCAGCCCGCGGAAGTCGTCGAGCCCGGTCCAGCCGCGGTCCGCGTGCCGTTCGAGGAAGGCGGAATAGCCTGAGGTGAGGCGTCCGATCACCGAGCGTCCAATCGCCTGATCGAGCATTGCCGCCGTGCACACCTGGACGGTGCCGCATCCGAGGAGGAAGTAGTTGAGCGCGTGCGCGAACTCGGAGATCCCGCCGATCCCCGAGAACGCCTTGTCGGGGAACGCCTGCGTGAGCTGCGCCATCTTCGCCAGCGACAGTGGAAGGATTGCGGGGCCGCCCATCCCGCCGCTCGATACGTAGCCGTCCACGTGCATCTCGAATTCGAGTGTCTCGGGATCGACGAGCGGAAGCGCTGGAAAGGTGTTCGCGGACGTGATCGCGTCACCGCCCCCGCAGAACACCGCGCCCGCTTCCGCGGCGATGTCGCTGGTCGCCGGCGTCAGCTTTGCCCACACGGGCACCCTTGCCGCCTCCTTGACCGTCTGAGTCACGAAGGAGCAGAGCGCCTGGTCCTTGCCGATGTTGGATCCCATGTCGGCCCGATCCATGTGCGGGCACGACAGGTTCAGCTCGAGGCCGTCCGCGCCCGCGTCCTGGCATCCGCTGGCGAGGGTGCGCCAGTGATCCAGCTCGGTATCGCTGCCGGAGCCGGCCATGATCGAGGCGATCAACACCTTGTGCGGGAACGCCGCCTTGATGCGCCTGATGCGCGGCAGCCACCAGTCGAGCGGCTTGTCGGAGATGAGCTCCCAGTTCCACGAGGAGTGCAGCACGCCGGTGCGGCCCCGGTTCATCGACAGGGTCGACGACTCGGCGTTGTGGCGGAGGAACTTCGTCTTCGGGCCGGCGACGTTCACCACCGGGTGCATCCCGATGGTCTTCGTCACCACGCCGCCCCAGCCAGCCTCGAACGCGTGGAGGATGTTCGACTCTGACTCGGTCGGCGGCGCCGACGCCAGCATGAAGGGATTCTCGAATCGAATTCCCGTGAACGACACCGACAGGTCGACGCCCATTCTCCTCCTGCGCGCTGTGGCGTTTGGGGGCGAGGATAGCAGATTGCACGGCACGGAGCCGGGCGGCGAGCGGCGGGCGGCCGCCTTGCCGTCAATACTTCAGAGTCGAGCGATCTGCCCGGGTCGCGCGCCCGGTAGAGCGGCCCTGACGCCCGCCACCCGGCGCCCGCCACCCGCCGACTAGGAGCGTCAGCTCCTCACGGAGCCACCAGCGCGCCGTACGCCTCCGGTCGCCTGTCCCGGTAGAATTGCCACACGGACCGGACTTCCTCGATGAGATCCAGGTTGAGGTCCGCGACGAGCACGTGATCCTGGTCGCGCGGCGACTCCGCGACAATCTGGCCCCGCGGATCGCAGAAGTAGCTCGTGCCGTAGAACTCTCCAATGTTCCAGGGCGCCTCGAGGCCGACGCGGTTGCTCGCGCCGACGAAGTAGCCGTTCGCCACGGCGTGCGCCGGCTGCTCCAGCTTCCAGAGGTATTCGGACAGGCCCGCGACCGTGGAAGATGGGTTGAAGACGATCTCGGCGCCGTTCAACCCCAGCGCGCGGGCCCCTTCGGGAAAGTGGCGGTCGTAGCAGATGTAGACGCCGATTCGGCCCACGGCCGTCTCGAACACCGGGTACCCGAGGTTGCCGGGCCGGAAATAGAACTTCTCCCAGAATCCCGGCTTGCAGTGCGGGATGTGCGTCTTCCGGTACTTCCCGAGGAAGCGCCCGTCCGCATCGATCACGGCGGCGGTGTTGTAGTACACGCCCGGCTGTTCCTCCTCGTAGATGGGGACGACGAGCACGAGCCCGTGCGTTCGCGCGAGATCGCACATGAGGCGCACCGTCGGGCCCTCCGGCACGCGCTCGGTCAGGTGATACCAGCGCGTCTCCTGTTCGGCGCAGAAGTAGGGACCGTAGAACAGCTCCTGCAGGCAGAGGGCTTTCGCGCCGAGGCGTGCGGCTTCCTCGACCAACACGACGTGGCGATCGATCATCGCTTTCTTGATGTCGGGCAGCGGCGCGTCTGGACCGAGCACGTTGCGTGCCTGGATCAAGCCGCAGCGAACGTTGCGAGGCATGAGTGGCGTCCTCCGGGTGCGGCGCAGTATGGCATGAGTGCAAGATGCAGGGCTGAAGCCCCGCCGCACGATGCAGGGCTGAAGCCCCGCCGCACGATGCAGGGCTGAAGCCCTGCCCCACATGGCGACAGATGTGAGGCTGTGCGGGTGGTGCGGCCGTGAGTCGTGGGGCAGGGCTTCAGCCCTGCAACACATGAGTCATCACACCAGCCCGCTCTCCACGATGTCCACCCATGAGAACCGCGCCGCGCGCGCAAAGCCGCCGACGTATCGCGCGTCCGCCGGCATGAACCGGAAGAGGAGAAAGTCTCCGAGCTCGAACCGCATCTGCGCGTCGGGGAAGCGCTCGATATACGCCTCCGCCGCCGCGAGGTACTCCTCCTCGTTCGGGTGCAGCACCGAGGTCGTACCCGTCAGCGTGACGCGCTGCAGCCGTTGCGGATCACCTTCTGAGCTGTCCTGTTCGCTGATCGCGACCGAACAGCGGGGGTGATCGAGCAGGTTACGCGTGTGCTGCGCGAGCTGGCTGACATGGAAGAGCAGCGCTGCCCCAGACCGCTCGATCGCATAGGCGACCATCGACGCGAGCGGCTCGCCGGCGTCCGACGTCGCCAACGCGGCCCAGCGCTGCGCGCGGATCACCGTGGCGGCTTCCCGGGAGGTGGCGGACATGCTTGGCCCCGGCCGGGACGCTTCGGCCCCGGCCCTACGCTGTCGCTCCAGGCCGGCCGGCCGTGGAGCGACAGCCCTCATGCCCTACCGCGACAGCCGCGCCGTGAGCCCAATCTGCACGCCCGCGAGGGCCTTCGACACGGGGCAGCCCTTCTTCGCTGCATCCGCATGGCCCTGGAACGCGGCATCGTCGAGACCGGGCACGACCGCGTCGGTGTCGAGCTCGATGCGCGTGATGGCGAACCCCTCGCCCTGCTTCTCGAGGTGCACTTTCGCCGTCGTCCGGACCGATTGCGGCGGGTGTCCCGCCTTCGTCAGGATGCCGGAAAGCGCCATGGAGAAACAGCCGGCGTGCGCCGCGCCGATCAGCTCCTCAGGGTTCGTCCCCGCACCCTCACCAAAGCGTGACCGGAAGTCGTACGCGCCGTCGAAGGCGCCGCTGCCCAGGCGCATATGCCCGGTGCCTTCCATCAGATTGCCTTGCCATTCGGCGGTTGCCTGTCGTGCTGCCACAGTGTGCTCCTTGAAAGTGATTTGAGGCCCGGACGCGACCCGTCCGCTGCTGCTATATTCTCCCCGTTCCCGGAGGTCCGATGCCAGTTCGCCGCATACGCGCCGCGTGCGCGGTCTCAGCTGTGTTGTCGACCACGCTCGTAGTGCTCGCCGCTGGCCGCACGCCTGCCGACCCGGCCGGTCCGCCGTACTCTCCAGCGGATTCTATGCGGACGATGGAACTCGAGCAGGGCTTCCGGCTGGAGCTGGTGGTCAGCGAGCCGGACGTGCAGAGCCCGGTTGCCATGGACTTCGACGAGGACGGACGCCTCTTCGTCGTCGAGATGCCGGGATATCCGCTCGACGTGTCGCCGTCCGGGAAGGTGAAGCTGCTCGAGGACCGCGATGGCGACGGCCGCTTCGATCGCGTGAGTGTGTTCGCCGACGGTCTCGTGCTGCCGACAGGCGTGATGCGGTGGAAGAACGGCGTTCTCGTCACCGCCGCACCCGATGTCCTCTACTTCGAAGACACGGACGGGGATGGGCGGGCCGACGTGCGCAAGGTCGTGCTCACGGGGTTTGCGCGCAGCAACCCGCAGCACACGGTCAACTCGCCGATCTATGGTCTCGACAACTGGGTGTACGTGGCGCACCAGGGCCCGGCGGGCGCGGTGATCTACAAGGAGCTCTTCGGCGATCGCGGCAAGCCGCTGATGTTTCCCGCTGCGCCAGACCGCCCACCTGTGGATCCGAAGGACAGCACCGTCCGGCTCCGGCCGGACACGTTCGAGGCCGAAGCGGTCGGCGGCGAATCGCAGTACGGACACACGTTCGACGCGTATGGCCGCTATTTCGGCAACGACAACTCGCACCACCTGTGGCACGAGGTGATCGGCGCGCGGTACCTGCAGCGAAACCCGCACCTGCTCGTCCCGCGCGTGATGCACGACGTGCCCGATCACGGTGCAGCGGCGCAGGTGTTTCCGATCACGAAGCGGCCGAACTTCGAGTTGCTGACGGAGGCGGGGGAGTTCACCTCGGCGTGCGCCCCGACGATGTATCTCGGTGGTGCATTCGGCGGGGATTTCGAAGGGTCGGTGTTCGAGGGGGAGCCGGTGCACAACCTCGTGCACCGTGACGTGCTGGCGCAGGCCGGGCCGACGTTCACGGCGCGGCGCGGGAGGCCGGACCGCGAGTTCCTCGCCGCTGGTGATGCGTGGTTCAGGCCGGTGAACTTCTACGTCGGTCCGGACGCCGCCCTGTACGTCGTCGATTACTACCGGGCCCGGATCGAGCACCCCGAGTGGACCGCCAGCGACACGCAGCGGGATCCGAGCTCGATGTATGCGGGCCAGGACCGGGGGCGCATCTACCGCGTCGTGCGCGACACGGCGGATGCCGGACGGCGTCGCCATCCGGCTCTCGGCTCCGCCTCGAGCGAGCAGCTGGTGTCCGCGCTCTCGGACCCGAACGCCTGGTGGCGGCGCACGGCCCAGCGACTGCTCGTCTCGCGCGCGGACCGTGCCGTCGTTGCGAGCCTCGTGAGGGAAGCGGCTGATGCTCCGACCGGACCGGGCCGGCTGCATGCTCTGTGGACGCTCGAGGGTCTCGGCGCGCTCGACGCAGCGAGCATCACGCGGGCGCTTGCCGACACGGATCCGGGCGTGCGTGAGAACGCCGTCCTCCTGGCGGAGAAGAACGGGTCGATCGCCGGGCTGGACGCCCGCCTGACGACCCTGGCGTCGGACCCCGACCCCCGTGTGCGGTTCCAGGTGCTGGCCACGCTGGGCGGCGTCAACACGCCCGCGGCAACGGCAGCGCACGAACAGCTGCTGTTCTCCGGGCTCGCCGACGAGTGGATGCAGATCGCGGGGCTGAGTGCCGGGTCGGATCGTGCCGCGCGGTATTTCGAGCGTGCGACCACCGGCGCCGGCGCGCTCACGACGAAGGAAACCGAGGGGCATGCCCGCTTCGTGCGGCAGGTCGCCAGCGTGATCGGTGCGCGACAGCAGGCACCGGAGATAGCCCGCGTGATTACCACGGTGGCGGAACCGGCCGGCGCCGCGACGACCGGCGAGGGCGCCTGGTGGCGAGCCGCCGCACTCGAGGGGTTGGCTGACGGCGGGCGCGGACGGCCGTCGGCGCAGGCGTCGCTTGAGGGCAGCCGCGATCGATTGCTGTCGCTGATGGACAGCTCCTCGGCCCCGGTTCGCGCGGGCGTATTGCATCTGCTCGCCATCACGGGTCTCGGCGGGAGCGACGCCGGCCGCGAGGCGCTCGTGCGCGCGGAGCACGTGGCCACGACCAAGGCTGGCGATGAGATGCGCCGCGCCGATGCGGTGGGTCTGCTGGCGCTCGATCGTGCGACGGACCGCACGGCGTTGCTGCAGGCGCTCGTGGACCTGCAAGAGCCGGAGGCGGTGCAGTCGGCAGCCATCAAAGCTCTGGGGCAGCGCCCGGGGCGCGCGATCGGCACCTTCCTGCTCGGCAAGTGGCCGCAGCTGACCCCTGCGGCCCGATCCGACGCCGCAGGAGCGCTGCTGGCCGATGAGTCCAGGACGTGGATGCTGGTGGATGCAATCAAGTCGGGCGCGGTCAAGACGTGGACGCTCGACTTCCACCAGAAGCGCCGGCTGATCATGAACCGCAACGAGCAGATCCGCGCAGCCGCGCGTGCCCTGCTCGAGGAGGACCCCCGGCGCCGGGGACAGACGATTACGCGCTACGCTGCAGCGCTCGACATGTCGGGGGATCCCGAGCGGGGCAAGCAGGTGTTCGCGGCTGTCTGCGCTGCCTGCCATGCCATCGGCGGAACGGGTGGGACCGATCTCGGGCCAGACCTGGCAACGGTGAGCCATCGCCCGCCCCTGCTGCTGCTCTCCGATATCCTGCTGCCCAGCCAATCCATCGCCCAGAAGTACGAGACCTACGTCGTCGAGCGCACCTCGGGGACGACGGACTCGGGGGTGCTCGCGAACCAGACTCCAACGTCAATCACGCTACGGCAGGGCAGCGCGCAGCAGGTGACGATCCCACGCGGCGAGATCCGCACGATGACCGTCTCGCCTCAGTCGGCCATGCCAGCCGATCTCGACAAGCTGATCACACCGGAGCAGATGGCAGACCTGCTGGCGTTCCTGCGGCAATGAGCGCGGATGTGGAGCCGCGTAGAGGATGACGGCAGCCTCAGTTGCCCGCCGGGACTTCAGTCCCGGCGGACAGAAATTGACTCGTTCGGCGGTTGGTGAAACAGTAGCGCTCCCAGCAGCCATGAAGCCCCGGCGCGCCCCGTTCGCGGTCACGTTCCTCGTGATGCTGTCGGTCGCCGGTGTCTCCGCGGGCCAGCCTGTCATCAGCAAAGTCGAACCGCCCAACTGGTGGCCAGGTCATACGTGGAGTCCTGTCCGCGTGCTGATGCGCGGCACGGCACTACAGGGCGCACGCGTGGATGCCGTCGGCGACGGCCTCTCGATCGGGCTCGTTCGCGTGAACGCTGCCGGTTCCTACCTGTTCGTGGACGTCACGATTGCCCCTGACGCGTTGCCCGGTGCGCGCCGGCTCCGCGTCACCACGCCGTCGGGTACCACCGACGCACCGTTCGAGATTTCGGCGCCTCTCCCGCGCGCCGGCCGCTTTCAGGGCTTCTCGCCAGACGACGTGATCTACCTGGCGATGCCGGATCGCTTCCGGGACGGTGATCCCTCCAACAATGATCCGCCGCGGTCGCCAGGCCTCTTCGATCGGACCAAGGCCCGTTATTATCACGGCGGCGACTTCAGGGGTCTGATCGAGAAGCTCCCGTACCTGAAGGACCTCGGGGTCACCGCGCTCTGGCTGAACCCGTGGTACGACAACGTCGATCATCTGAACGAGAAGGAGCGGTACGACGACCGTCCAATCACCGATTACCACGGCTACGGCGCGGTCGACTTCTATGGTGTCGAGGAACACTTCGGCTCGATGGCCGATCTCGTCGCGCTCGTGCGGGCGTCGCAGGCGCTCGGCATCAAGGTGATCCAGGATCAGGTTGCCAATCACTCCGGCCCCTACCACCCGTGGGTGAACGACCCGCCCACGCCCACGTGGTTCAACGGCACGGCAGCGAATCACCTCGCGAACACGTGGCAGACGTGGACGCTGCAGGATCCCCATGCGACGCCCCAGGCGCGACGCGCCACCCTGGACGGGTGGTTCATCGACATCCTGCCAGACCTGAACCAGGAAGACGACGAGGCCGCGCGCTACATCATCCAGAACTCGCTATGGTGGGTGGGTGTGCTTGGCCTCGACGGCATCCGGCAGGACACGTGGCCCTACGTGCCGCGCGCGTTCTGGGCCCGCTGGATGGACGCGCTCAAGCGCGAGTACCCCCAGCTGACAGCGGTGGGCGAGCTGTACGACGCTGATCCCACGCTGGTGTCGTTCTTCGCGGGCGGCCGCGTGCGGTTCGACGGCGTAGACACGAGGGTCGACTCGCTGTTCGATTTTCCGCTGTTCTTCGCGATTCGTCATGCCTTTGCCGAGGGCAAGCCGGTGCGGGAGGTGGCACAGATGCTCGCGCGCGACTACCTGTATCCCGACGCGTCCCGACTCGTGGTGTTCCTCGGCAACCACGACATGCTGCGCTTCATGCATGAGACGGGCGCGACCACCGCGGGGCTGAAGCTCGCGCAGACCTTCATCATGACGACACGGGGGACGCCGCAGATCTATTACGGCGATGAGATCGCCATTCCAGGTGGTGGCGACCCGGACAACCGGCGGAGCCTGCCCGGCGCTTTCGCCGGCGACGCGCGTGATGCCTTCACCGCACAGGGGCGGACACCGCAGGAGCAGGACGTATTCGATCACCTCCGTCGCGTGATCCATGTGCGTCATGAGCTCGCGCCGCTCCGCCGCGGCCTGTTGCAGCACCTCTACGTGGCCGACCAGCAATACGTCTTCGCGCGAACGGACGACACCAGTTCCGTGCTCGTCGCGATGAACAACGACACGAAGCCGGCGGCGTTCACGGTCAGCGTGAATGGCACACGTCTCCCGAAGGACGTGACGCTGAACGATCGGCTGGGTGTTCTCGGACGTGCGGCCGTCACGAACGGCGCGGTGACGGTAACGCTGCCCGCAAGGTCGGCAGCCATACTCGTGCCCGAGTGAGACGTTTCTCGGCGGCGGGCGGCGGGCGGCGGGCGGCGGCGCGCTCTGAACCTGGAGCCCGGAGCCGGGAGCCCGGAGCCAGACGCCGCCTGCAGCCTGGCGCCCGCAGCCTGATGCCGTAACCGAAGAAAGCCTATGTCCAAGCCGACACTCTCCTTCTGGCAGATCTGGAACATGAGCTTCGGGTTCCTCGGGATCCAGTTCGGCTGGGGCCTGCAGATGGGGAACATGAGCGCCATCTACGAGACGCTCGGCGCCCAACCCGATCGCATCCCGATTCTCTGGCTCGCGGCGCCGCTGACGGGTCTGCTCGTGCAGCCCATTGTCGGCACCCTCAGCGATCGCACGTGGGGGAGGCTCGGGCGGCGGCGTCCCTACTTCCTGGTCGGTGCCATCTGCTCCAGCATCGCGTTGTTCATCATGCCCACGTCGTCTTCGCTCTGGATGGCCGCGGGCCTGCTATGGATGCTCGACGCCAGCATCAACGTGAGCATGGAGCCCTTTCGCGCGTTCGTTGCGGACAAGCTGAACGACCGGCAGCGCACCACGGGCTTCGTGATGCAGAGCTTCTTCATCGGGCTCGGCGCAACCTTCGCGGGCACGCTGCCGCTCCTGTTCCGCTACCTGGGCGTCGAGGGCACTACGCCGAGTGGGATCCCGCTCACGGTGAAGTACGCGTTCCAGGTGGGCGCGGTGGCGTTCCTTCTGGGGGTGCTGTGGACGGTGATGACCACCGATGAGTACCCGCCGGAGGACATGGCCGCGTTCGAGCGGATGAAACAGGAGCGGCGCGGCGTTGCCGCGGGTGTGCAGGAGATCGTTGCCGCTGTGCGTGAGATGCCGCACACCATGAAGCAGCTCGCTGCCGTGCAGTTCTTCACGTGGCTCGGCCTCTTCTGCATGTGGCTGTTCTACGTCCCCGCCGTGGCGCGCCACGTGTTCGGCGCGGTCGATGCGCAGTCGGAGATCTACACGCGCGGGGTGGAGTGGGGGAACTTCACGTTCTCGATCTACTCGATCGTGTGCTTCCTCGTCGCGTTTGCCCTCCCACGCTTCGCGGCCGTCACCAGCCGCAAGACGGTGCACGCGACGGCGCTGCTCTGCGGCAGCGTGGGCCTGCTGTCGGTGTGGGTCATTCGCGAGCCGTGGCTGCTGGTGCTGTCGATGTGCGGCGTGGGAGTGGCGTGGGCCTCCATTCTCTCCATGCCCTACGCGATCCTGGCAGGCTCGCTGCCCGCGGGGCGGGTGGGCCTCTACATGGGCGTGTTCAATTTCTTCATCGTACTGCCCGAGATCCTGCAGGCGCTCACGTTCGGACCGCTCATCCGGACGGCGTTCGGTGAAGGCAATCCGAATGCGCCGGTCTACGTCGTGCTCATCGGGGGTGGCTGTCTCGCGCTGGCCGCATTACTCGTCTCTCGCGTGCACGACCCTGTGGCAGTTGCTGACGCGTCGGCGAGCGTTGGCCGCTAGGCCTTCTCACACCTGCGATTCACTTGTGTAGTCACGTGGGGCAGGCCTTCAGGCCTGCTCGCGCGCTGATTTGCAGGGCTGAAGCCCTGCCCCACATGAGTGGTTCAGTGACAACGTCCCATCGATCAACACACAACGCGATCAACGCACCAGACGGAGCAGGCCCTCAATCGGAACCGGCAGCCAGTCTGGCCGGTTGTTCAGCTCGTAATCGAGCTCATAGATCGCCTTGTCGATCATCAGCAGCTCCAGCAATGCGGCGAGCTGGGCGGGGTCCGGCGGGATGAACGACGCGCCGTGTGTGTCGGCCAGGTACGACGACAGGAACGCGGCGCTCACGGCTGTCTCCCATAGCGTGGCCCATGGCGCGCGTTCCAGCGCGTCGGCGTGGTGTGCCCGACTCCAGGCGAAGAGGCCGGACCAGGCGGCGTAGCTGTAGGAGCGCAGCATGCCCGCGACGTCCGTGAGCGGCGAGCGCTTGCGGCGGCGGTCCGTCAGCGACCGCGCGG
Organism: Vicinamibacteria bacterium; assembly: GCA_963763095.1. Lineage (GTDB taxonomy): Bacteria > Acidobacteriota > Vicinamibacteria > Vicinamibacterales > JAENWD01 > CAVUCH01. The sequence continues at coordinate 39,134 of CAVXNR010000035.1, read as the reverse complement.
GCTCGCCTTCGAAGTCGAGCATTGCGTACCGGGCGCCTGTCCACAGCAGCTGGCCCAGGTGGTAGTCCTGGTGACAGCGCGTCTTGGTCGCGGTGAGCCGCGCGGTGGCCAGCAGGTCGAGCCGGTTGAACAGCGCGGGCTGCAGCGCCAGCAGTGCATCCGCGCGCTCAGCGCTGTGGCCCGCGAGCAGCGGGGCCCGTGCCGCCAGAAGAGCCAGCGCACGGCTCGCCCGTGCGCGGGTCTCCTCCACAGCCGTGAGCACATCGTCTGGTGTGATCGGCTGCGGCGCCAGCGCGTCCTCGGCACCCCGGGCGAGGGCCAGATGCAACGCGGCGGTCTGATGACCGAGCGTGTGGGCGGCCTCGAGGTACGCCCCGATCGGCCCGCGCGCCGCGGGTGCGAGATCGTGGTGCGGGAGCTCGAGCAGCGTGCCTGGCGGGATCAGCGACCGCGCGAGGTCCGTCGGACCGCTGCCGACGCGTGCGTAGTACTGGCCGACGTGTTCGAGCGCGTGTTCCCAGCCGTCGGTGCTGTCGGGCACCAGCGCGTGCAGCACGGCGAGCGCGGCGCTCTCGAGCCCGGTCGTGTACTCCATGGAGCCGAGCACCGCCGGCACGTCCGCGAAGCCGACCTTGCGCAGGAAGCGACCGAGCTCGAGCTCCGGATGCGGGCCCGGCTCGAGGCGGCGATAGATCTTCAGGATGGACGCCCGTCCGAAGATGACCGACGAGTTGCTCTGCTCGGCGCCGCTGCGCCGCACGGCGATGTCCGTCAGCGGAGCATGGACGACCGACGGCACGTCGCGCACGCTGACGACGCTGCCTTCGATGAAGCCGAATTGCCGCCGTGCGTCGATGGCCGCGAGCAGCCCGCGGCAGGCGTTGTCGTCCGCGAGGGCATCGGTCAGCAGCCGTCCGCCTTCCGCATCGATCCATGCGATCGCCGCGGACGGCCTGTGCGTCAGGAGGGTTGAAATCTCAGGCTCGGCGAGGACCGTCAGCGGCAGTGCGTAGCGTTCGGTGCCCCCATCGGCGAACTGGACGTCCGCCACCGCCAGGAACGGCGTGAGCGGCGGTTGCAGCGGGCCTCCGTCGAAGACGTGGACCCGCGCGATCGGCCGCGCCTTGCCGCCGAACCAGCGCTGTCGCGCGAGAAACGCGGGCAGCGCCGTCCCCTCGAGCACCGTGCGCGCGGCGCCCTCGAACACGCATTCGAAGCGTGAGGCGCCGAGTACCGGGATCGCAGGCATCAGCCGCCGGTGCTGCCCCGGCCGGATGGCAGGTGGAGGATGTGTGCCGGGTGCTCGGGCGTGAGTCGCACGTAGTTCCATTCACCTCGCCAGAGATACCTGGCCCCGGTTAACAGATCCTCCGCTGGGTAGCCGCCGTCGGGCCCGCTCTGGACGTCGGCCACGGGCCCCTGCACCCAGCCCTGTTGCATGTGGTGCGGATCCAGGCTGACCACGATGAGGAGAAGGTCGCTGTTGTCGCCCGTGCTCTTCGAGTAGCAGAGGATCTCGGGGTTGTCCGTCGCGAAGAACCGCAGGCTCCAGTCCGACTGCAGCGCCGGATGCTGCCGGCGGATCGTGTTCACCCGGGTGATGAGCGGTGCCAGATTTCCCGGAGTGTCCCAGTCGCGGATCCGGACCTGGTACTTCTCGGAATCGAGGTACTCCTCGGAGCCCGGACGGACCGGCACGTTCTCGCACAACTCGAAGCCGCTGTAGATGCCGTAGGTGGCACCAAGCGTTGCTGCGAGCACCAGGCGGATCCGGAACGCGGCAGGCCCGCCTGCCTGCAGGTACTCGTGGAGGATGTCGGGCGTATTCGCGAAGAGGTTCGGCCGCATGTACTCGCGAACCTCCGTCTGCGTGAGCTCGGTGAAGTACTCCATCAGCTCGGTGCGGGTATTCCGCCACGTGAAGTACGTGTAGGACTGGTCGAACCCGAGCTTCGCGAGGTACTTCATGATCCGCGGACGGGTGAAGGCCTCGGCGAGAAAGACTGTGTCGGGGTACTGCCGGCGCACGTCGGCAATCATCCACTCCCAGAAGTGGAAGGCCTTCGTATGCGGGTTGTCCACGCGGAAGATGCGCACGCCCCGCGCGCACCAGAACTCGACGACCCCCTTCAGCGCCACCCAGAGGCTGCGCCACTCGGCACACTCGAAGTCGATGGGATAGATGTCCTGGTACTTCTTCGGCGGGTTCTCGGCGTACTTGATTGTGCCGTCGGGCCGATGGCGGAACCACTCCGGGTGCTCACGCACCCAGGGGTGATCGGGGGAGCACTGGTAGGCGAGATCGAGCGCCACCTCGAGGTCGAGGCTTCGAGCGGCCGCGAAGAAATGGTCGAAGTCCTCGAGCGTGCCGAGGGCCGGGTCGACGGCGGTGTGGCCTCCCTCCTCGCTCCCGATCGCCCAGGGACTGCCCACATCGTCGGGGGCGGGCGTGAGCGTGTTGTTGCGCCCCTTGCGATGCGTGTGCCCGATCGGGTGCACCGGCGGCAGGTAGAGAACGTCGAAGGCCATGGCGGCGATACGGGGCAGGGCGGATTCAGCCTCGCGGAACGTGGCGCTTCGCGTCGGGTCTGTCCCGCCTGACCGGGGAAACATCTCGTACCACGATGCGAAACGGGCGCGCTCGCGATCCACCAGCACGCGTAGGACCCGGTCGTACATGGTGGCGCGCCGGCGATCGGCCGCGGCGGAGGCGGCATCGGCCACGAGGGGATCGAGGGCGGCCGTCTCGCGCACTCGCGCGTCGGCATCACTGGCGAGGAGCGCGGCACGGTCGAGCAGCAGATCGGCGCGGGGCGAGCGGGAGGCGGCGTCACGGAGCAGGGCGGCGCCCTCGAGCAGCTCGCTCGAGACGTCCTGCCCGGCCTGCACCTTCGCCACCAGCCCCTTGCGCCACGATGCGAACGTGTCGACCCACGCCTCGATCGTGTACTCCGCGCCGCCGGGGCCGCTGCCGACGGTGAACGCCGCGGTCCACTCGTCGTTCCCGAGCGGCACCATCGTGACTTCCTGCCAGCCCGCCGTCGTGTCGAACGGCCGTGACCACTCGGCCGCCGCCCCCGCGGAGTGATGTTCAACGGTGCGGTACCACAGGGAGGCCGCGATCGCGTCGTGGCCATCTGCATGAATGGCTGCCGCGACGACGACGCGCTCGCCGGGCGTTCGCTTGATGGGAAAGCGGCCGCCGTCGATCTCGGGTCTGACGTGCTCCACGATCACCCGCTGCGCGAGGCGGTCCGGCAGCGCCGGCGCAGCGGCGGCAGGCGGCGGCGGACGGGCCTCTCCGGCCACGCGGGGCGCGGCTGCGGCGTGTGGGTTCGCTGGTCGTGTCGCTCATCAGGGTGGATCCTCGAGGCCGCGTCGCAGGTTGCGCAGGGGGCAACCCGTGGAGTGTACGGGATGCGCTTCGACGTGGGCAAGGACGCGGCACCTTCTATACTTGAGCCATATGCTCGGCCTCCGGAGCCTGCGCCTTCTGGCGCTTGCATTCGTTGCGGTGCTCGCCACCTACAGCGGGGTGTGGATGTACTACATCCACGCCCAGGAGTCGGCCAACGCACGCGGTTTCGAGCACGAATTCAAGCCGTCCGATCTCGCTGCCGTGGTCACGGCTGTGCGCCCGGGCGGAGTGGCAACGCACGCCGGGCTGCATGAAGGGGACCGGATCCTCGCCATCGATGGCCAGCCTCTGGACTCGTACGATCGCCTCCTCGACGCGTTCGGGCGGACGCCGCCGGGACGCTCGCTCTCGTTGCAGGTCGCCGGGCCCGCTGGCGCTCGCACGATCATCTTCCCGGTCACCCGCAACCGCGACAACGCACCGACACCGCCAGGTGGCGAAAGCCCCTCGTCGCGGGTGCTTGCCACGGTCCTCACCGGATATCCGCTGATCTTCCTCGCCGTGGCATCGGCGGTGCTGCTGCAGCGCCCCGGTGATCGCGACGCCTGGGTGATGGCGCTCGCCTTCGGTGGCCTCATCGCGAGCGCGCCGCTGCTGCCGATCGAGGCGCAGATGCCCTCACCGCTCCGGCGGTTCATGGTGCCGGTGTGGGTGTTCCTCGCATCCACCATGCCCGCTGCGCTGTATGACTTCTTCGCGGTCTTCCCCGCGGCGTCGGCGGTGGATCGACGCGTCCCGTGGCTCAAGCGGGTGCTCGGCGGCGCCGCCGTGGCGGCCGGCACGATCACGGCCGGCATCTGCTTCGCGTTCGGCGACAGCGAAGGGCTCTGGTGGATGGCCGAGCACGTGTCGGCCGTCACAGCCGCGTGGATCCTGCAGTCCTACACCATCTCGTGCGTGTTGCTCGCGTTCGCCTCGCTGATCACCAATGCGTTCGGGGATCCGGGGACGCGACGGAAGACGCGTGTGATCCTGGCGGGCGCGGTGCTGGGCTTTGGTCCGGTCATGACACTGCAGGTGCTCCTCGCGCTCCGGGGGACGAGGCAGCCCGAGGAGATCGTGCCGTTCTGGGTGTGGGCACTCGCCGCGATGGCCATCAGCCTGGTGCCCCTCTCGGTGGCTTACGCGGTGGTGAAGCACCGCGTCATGGAATTGCCCGTGCTGCTGCGGAGGAGCGCGCGGTACGTGCTCGTTCGGCGCGGCGCGGTGACCGTCGCCGTGCTCCTCGGGGTCATCGTGACATTCATCTTCGCCGGCCTCCTGTCGCGCCTGTTCACCGATGTCGGCGAGGGCGCGCAGCGCGCCGGGCTGGTCGTCGGCGCGCTGTTCGGCGGCGTGCTGGCCACGGCAGGGCCGCGGCTGTGGCGCCCGGCACAGGAACGGATCGACCGCGCGTTCTTCCGCGGCGCGTACGACGCGCGCCGCATCCTCGAGCGGCTCGCGCGGGACAGTCACGCCGCGACCGATCGGGACGCGCTCGCGTCCGGGATAGAGACGGCGCTCGAGGCCGCGCTTCAGCCTGAGGCCCTGTACGTATACCTGCGCGCGCAGGATGCGTCTCCGCGCCTGGTGGCCGCGGGCGCTGACGCTGATGCGCTGGCCGGGGTCCCGTTGCCGTTGTCCTCCCCCGGACTGGTGGAGCTCACGAAGCGCGGGCAGCCCCTCGTGATCACGCCGCATGAGCTCGGGCCCGGCGGCACCTTCGAGGTCTGCGCCGTGCTCCGGCCCGAGCTGCTGGTGCCCATGCTCGGGCGCTCGGGAGATCTGGAGGGACTGCTCGTGCTCGCCATGCGGCTGTCGGAGGAGCCGTACTCGAGCGAGGATCGGGCACTCGTCGGGGCGGCAGCGGCCCAGGCCGGACTGACGCTCGAGAATATCCGGCTCGCCGAGGCCATGGCGCGGCAGCTCGACGCAGGGCGGCGGCGCGCCCGCGAGCTCGAGATCGCCAAGGCCGTGCAGGCGAAGCTGCTGCCACAGGCCGCCCCCATCCTGACGACGCTCGACTACGCGGGGCGCTGCATCCAGGCGCGGTCAATCGGAGGCGACTACTTCGACTTCATCTCGGTCGGCGAGGGCCGGTTCGCCTTCGTGCTGGCCGACATCTCCGGGAAGGGCATCTCGGCGGCGCTCCTGATGGCCAGTCTCCAGGCAAGCCTCCGCGCGCAGTACACCGTCGCCCCTGCTGACGTCAGAGCCGTGCTCTGCACCGTCAACCGCGTGTTCTACGAATCGACGGCCACGAACCACTACGCCACGCTCTTCTTCGGCGTGTACGACGAGACCACCCGCGTGCTGCAGTACGCGAACTGCGGGCACCTGCCGCCCATCCTCCGCCGCAGCACCGGGCGCTTCGATCGGCTCCCGCCGACCGCGACGGTGATCGGTCTCTTCGACGAGTGGGACTGCCGGACCGCCGAGACGACGCTGGCGCCCGGTGACACGCTCGTGGTGTTCAGCGATGGCGCCAGCGAGGCGGTGAACGCGGCGGATGAGGAGTTCGGCGAGGAACGGCTCGCGGCGATCGTCGACAGCCAGTCGCAGGCCGGGGCGGCGGCCCTGCTCGATGCGATCGTAGCGGCAGTCACCGGGCACGGTGGAACGCAGCAGTACCGACGATCTCACGTTGATCGTCGCGCGGGGACGCTAGAGGCGAGTGCACGGGAGTGCACGGGCGGGTGGCGGGGGGCGGGCGGCGGGCGCGGCCAGCCGTCGATTCAGCGCTACCCATGGGGCCACGAGCCGACTCGAGGCTTCGGGTCACGGCAAGTTGCCTCGTGTTGTTTGATCGCCCGCCACCCGCCACCCGCCACCCGCCTCATCGACCGCCCGCCGTCCGCCACGCGCCGCCGCCCGCCACGCGCCGTCGGCCGCCGCCAGCCGCTTGTGGAACCCTCGCGCCGTGTCCTATAGTCCGTCGCGCCACGATTGCGTCATTTTCGTCGAGGGAGCACACACCGTCATGAACAAGCAGCGCCTGTTTCTCGCAAGTTGCGTCGCCCTCATCGCCACGGCCATGTCCTTCGCGATCCGCGGCGACATCATGGGCGACTTCGAGCAGATCTTTGCGCTGAACAAGACGAATCTCGGCTGGATCGCGGGGGCCGCATTCTGGGGCTTCGGGCTGTCCATCTACATCGGCGGACCGCTGTGCGACGTGCTCGGCATGGGCACCATCATGCGGCTGGCCGCCGCCGGGCACATCGGTGGAACGCTGCTCACGATTTTCGCCCCGAGCTTCCCGGTGCTCTTCACGGCGACGGTCATCATCGGCATCGCGAACGGCCTGGTCGAGGCGGCCATCAACCCGCTCGTGGCCACCATCTACCCGAACGAAAAGACCCGTCGGCTCACCGCGCTGCACGCCTGGTTTCCGGGCGGCATCGTCATCGGCGGGGTGCTGAGCTTTCTGTTCACCCAGATTGGGCTCGGATGGCAGGCCAAGATGCTGCTGATGCTGATCCCTTCCGTCATCTACACCGTCATGTTCATCGGGCAGCGGTTCCCCGAAACGGAGCGCAAAGCGGCCGGCGTGTCCTCGGGCGAGATGATGGCCCAGCTGGCGCGCCCCCTGTTCGTCGTGATCTTCATCTCGATGTGCCTCACGGCAGCCACTGAGCTCGGCGCGGGCCAGTGGTATGCGAATGTGTTCAACGAGGTCATGGCGAGCACGGCGCGCGCCGGCATCCTCGTGCTCGTCTGGGTGAATGGCATCATGTGGGTGATGCGGCAGTTCTTCGGGGGCGTCTCTCACCGCGTCTCGCCGGTGGCTCTCATCGCCGTGACGGCGGTTCCCGCCGCGGCTGGCCTGTACCTGTTCAGCCTGGCTGGCTCGCCCATCACCGCGTTTGCCGCGGCCGCGCTCCTGGCGCTCGGCACCGCGTTCTGGTGGCCCACGATGCTCGGCATCACGTCGGAGCGGTTCCCGCGGGGCGGCGCCCTGGCCCTCGCGATCATCGGCGGCACCGGCAGCTTCGCCACCGCAATCGCCGGCCCGGTGATGGGTTACCTGAACGATCGCTTCGGCCCCCGCGAGATGCTCGCCCTCTGGGCCATCCTGCCCGTCGTCATCGCGCTGATCTTCCTGGTCATCTACATGCGCGACCGCGCCACCGGTGGGTACAAGGTGGAGACACTGCAGACGCGGGCAGGGGTCTGAAGTACTGGCGACGGCGGCGGCGGCGGCTGGCGCGGCGGCGCGACGGGCGGCGTGCGGCGGCCGAGTGTACGGTGGGCGCCGCGCGTTGACCCGCGAACCCGCCGAGGACTCGTCACCCGGAATCGCAGGGACATGACTCAGTTCCCGATCGTCCAGATTTCGCTCGATCTCACGTCGCTCGAGGAGGCGCTCGACACAGCGGAGGTTGCCGTCTCCGCCGGCGTGGACTGGCTCGAAGCCGGCACCCCGCTCATCCTCGCCGAAGGGCTGCGTGCGGTGGAGGGGCTGCGCAAACGCTTCCCGGACCACCCCATCGTTGCGGACCTGAAAACGATGGACGGCGGATACCTCGAGGCGGAGATGATGGCCAGGGCCGGTGCCACTTGCGTCGTGGTCATGGGCCGGGCCCACGAAGCGACGATCAGGCGCGTAGTCGACGCCGGGCGGAACTTCGGGATCCAGGTGATGGGCGACAACCTCGCCGCGGACGATCGCGTCGCCAACGCGCGGTGGATGGAGCGGCTGGGGGTGGACTACATCATCCATCACATCGGCTACGACGAGCGCCGCATGATCGCGGGCTTGAGCCCGATGGACGAGCTCGACGAGGTCGTCCGCGCGGTGAGCATCCCGGTGCAGGCCGTGGGCGGCCTTTCGCTCCGCCAGGCGATCGAGTGTCCCGCGCACGGCGCCCCCCTCGTCGTCCTCGGCGCGCCGCTGGTGATCGATGCGGACGAGTTCAAGACGGCCAGCAATGACCTGCATGATGTGCTGAGCGAGATCTGCCGCGAGATCCGCCGCGTTCCTTTTCAGCGGCCTGCACATTGGCCGCCTTGACCTGGGCGGCGGAATGCACGATGCACAATGCACAATGCACAAACCGCACGAGAGACGGACGCGTGTCCGCCCGGTGATGGCATGATCGGTTTCGTGCCTCGAATCGTTTTGCATTGTGCATCGTGCCTTGTGCATTACAGCTCGGCCACCAAAGATGACCCAATCAGCCGTAGTCCAGTACGCCCTCGAGCCGATGGCTGTCGAGATCCGTGAGGTGTCCGTCCCAGAGATTGGGGACGAGGATGTTCTGCTCGCGGTGGGGGCGGTGTCGGTGTGTGGATCGGACGTGCACCAGGCGTACAACACGCACTCCTGGCCGGTGAACGTGCCGGTGACGCTGGGGCACGAGTTCGGCGGCACGATCGCGAGGCTTGGGCGTGCTGTCAGAGGATTCCGCGAGGGCGATCGCGTCGTCAGCGAGACCGCGGCCGTCATCTGCGGGGCCTGCGCGATGTGTCGGAGCGGGCGGTACAACCTCTGTCCCACGCGCAAGGGTTTCGGGTACGGCGTGGACGGGGCGATGGCCGAGTATGTGAAGGTTCCGGGACGCTGCCTCCATCACGTCCCGGCGTCGCTGTCGTTCGACCTGGCGTGCCTGACCGAGCCTCACGCCGTCGCCTACAACGCGATGTGCGTGAACGTCACGATCCGGCCCGGAGACGTGGTGGTGGTGCTCGGGCCAGGTCCGATCGGACTGCTGTGCGCGCGGATGGCGGCCCTGTCCGGAGCAAACCCGCTCATCATGGTTGGTTTGACGGCTGACGCCGAGCGACTCGAGACGGCTCGGCGGCTGGGCGCCACGCACGTCGTGAACGCGCAGGTGGATGACCTCGATGCCGTGGTGCGCGACCTGAGCCCTCTTGGCGCCGACGTCGTGTGTGACGCGTCCGGATCGAGCCGAACGCTCGCCGCAGCCCTGCGCCTCGTGCGGCCCGACGGACAGGTGACCAAGGTGGGCTGGTCTCCCGAACCGCTGGGGGTCGATCTGAACCCGCTCGTTCAGAAGAACGTGCGGCTGCAGGGGTCGTTCAGCCACAACTGGCCAATCTGGGAGCGCGTGCTCCACCTGCTCGCCTCCGGCCTGACTGGTGCTGAACACATCATCGGCCTGCGCGCCGGCCTCTCGGACTGGCGCGAGGCGTTCGATGCCATGCACGAGGGCCGTGTGATCAAGTCGGTGCTGCTGCCCGATGCCCACGCTCACTGATCGCGTCGCCGTCGTCACCGGTTCTACGTCGGGGATCGGCCGCGGGATCGCGGTCCACTTCGCCCATCTCGGCGCCGCAGTGGTGGTGCACGGGACGAACACCGCTCACGGGGATGCCGTGGTCGCGGGCATTCGCGAGGCCGGCGGTCGCGCACTGTTCATTGCGGCCGACCTGTCGGACACGGACGACTGCCAGGGCATCATCAGGACGGCGGCACGGGAGTTCGGGCGCGTCGACGTCCTCGTGAACAACGCCGGCGACGTCTCCCGTGGGACGATCGAGACGGTGCCGCTTGCGCTATGGGATCGTATTCTCGCGGTGAACCTGCGGGCGCCGTTCATCCTGATGCAGGCCGTCATCCCGCACATGCGCGCACGCGGCGGCGGCAGCATCGTCAACATCGGGTCGGTGAACGCGTACATCGGCGAACCCAAGCTGTGCCCGTATTCGGTGTCGAAGGGCGGCCTGATGACGCTCACGAAGAACGCGGCGGCCTTCCTCAACCAGTACCGGATCCGCGTCAACCAGCTGAACGTCGGGTGGACCCTGACCGAGGGGGAGCATCGGGTGAAGCTGCTCGAAGGCAAGGGTGAGGGGTGGCTCGAGGACGCCGTCAGAACGCGCCCGTTCGGTCGACTGCTCGAGCCACAGGACATTGCCTACGCCGCGGCGTACTTCGCGTCCGACGAGAGCGCCTGCATCACCGGCTCGGTGATGGACATGGAGCAGTACCCGGTCGGTGCTCCGCCGAACTGGTAGTTGTCGCCTCACGCTGTTTCGCGCCGCGCCAGCACTACGCCCCAATCGACCTTGGCCGTGAGCTGCATCAGGACGAACAGCGTCACGATCGCCCCCGCCGTGACGGTCAGGCCCGTGTACCCTTCGAAGAAAAACGCGTAGCTGAAGAACACCAGGAAGACGAGCTGCGCCAGGCCGGCTTCCCGGAGGGCGAACTGCGTTCCAACGACCACACGGAGATAGGACACCACGAGCGCCACGCTGGTCACGGCCGCGATCGCGAACGACAGGTGCAGGTCCAGGTGATCCACCAGGTAGGCGAGCAGCAGGTGGAAGGCGAAGAACGCAGCCGAGACGAACGCGTAGTTCATCGGGTGCAGGCTGTGTCCGCGCAGGACGCCAAGAATCACCATGACCGCGAGAAAGAACAGCAGCGACACCGGGGCGAACCAGGTGATCCGCGCCGCGAGCGGGCCCGGGTTGATCCGGTCGGGCAGGTCCATGCCGATCCGCTGACCCGTCACCAGGCTGTCGAACTTCCAGGTGAGCGCCCAGCCGTCGCCGTCCCGTCGCTTCTCGGAGGGCGACATGGTGCCGGCCGGGAAGTCGATAGCCTCGAAATCGGTGTTCATATCGAGCCTGAAGTCCTGCGCACGCGTGACACCCTCGCGGGCGAAAGCGTACGTCCAGTCTCCCAATCCGCGCGAGGTGTAGGCGACCTCGATCGGCACGTCCGCGCCGGCCGGGACGTCGACGACGGCATCTGTGCCCTGGGAAAGGTCCGTCACCGCCGCTGATCGCTGGTTGCCCGCAGTGAAGACGAACCCGTCGTAGATGGCGTCCGCCGACGGGAACACGAATTTGACAATCACGCGCCGGGGGACGGCATCCGGGTTGTGCACGCGCCAGCTGCCGCGGAACCGCACGGCGTAGGTGTCGTACCACAGCAGTCCTTTCTGGCGCTGGTCGAGGTCCAGCGCCACCGTCACGCGCGTGGCGTCGAGCGGCAGGACCGTGCGCTCGACCGACTGCCGCGAGACGTCGCGAGTGATCGGCCGCCCCTGGGCGTCGTGCTCCTGGATGCGTTCGGTCACGGTGGTGGGGCGCTCCACACGGACGTCGGGTGCCACCTGGACGTGCTTGCCGCCCCAAAGCAGCGCGATCTCGCGGGACAGGCGGTTGTCGAACTCACCGGTGCGTGCCACGAGCGATCCGCCCAGGACCCCCCAGGCCAGCGCGGCACAGACGTAGATGAATCCAATGGCGAGCAGACGGGCAATGGTCATGTGTTCTCCAAGTCCGGGTCTGCGCGGGATGCGCAGACGAACTGGGGTGCAGCATGGCCCGGGGCGCCCGTTGAAGACATGAGCGAGTCATGAGGAACTCGTCAGATGTGAGTGAGATCCGGGTTCACGGAGAAGAAGATACAATCGCCCGGCCGCGATCAGGGCCCCGGCGCCATCGTGCCGATCACATATTCCGTGACACTCGTGTCCCGCTGGCATTACCGATGACGACTACTCCCCGCATCTCCGTCTTCCCGAAGTGCTACTTCGATGAGCTCGTCTCCGGCCGCATGGACTACGTCTCCTGGATTCATGACGCCGCCACCCTCGGCGGCGAAGGTGTGGAGCACTACGACGAGTTCTTCCGCAGCCCCGCGCCGGAGGACGTCGACCCGGTGCTCGAGGCGATGCGCCAGACCGGGCAGATCACGTCGATGCTCTGTTTCTCCCCGAATTTCACGCACCCCGATCCCGATGAGCGGGCGCGTCAGGTGGAACGGCAGAAGGTCGCGATCGATCTGTCGGTACGGCTGGGCACCCGCTACTGCCGCACCCTCACCGGCCAGCGGTATCCAGACCTCGGGAGGCGCGAGGGCGTCCGGCGGGCGGTCGAGTGCATCAAGCGCTCGCTCGAGTATGCCGAGCAGCGCGATGTCATTCTCTGCCTGGAGAACCACTACAAGGTTGGTGACTGGCTCTACGCCGAGTTCGCGCAGATGGAGGACGTGTTCCTCGAGGTGATCGACCACATTCACTCACCCCATTTCGGTGTTCAGTACGATCCGTCCAACGCCGTCGTCGGCGGCTTCGATCCGATCGCCTTCCTGGAGAAGATCAAAGACAGGGTCGTGGCCATGCACGCGTCCGACAGGTATCTCACGCCGGGAACGAGCATCGATGACATTCGATCGGCGGACGGTACGGTCGGGTACCCCGACAAGCTGCGGCATGGCGAGACGGGCAAGGGGATGAACGACTACGACGCGATCTTCCGCATCCTGGCGGGCGTCGGGTTCGACGGATGGATCTCGGTGGAGGACGGGATGAATGGGCTCGACGAGCTCAGGCGCTCGGTGGAGTTTCTGAAGGGGAAACGCGCGGCCTACTACGGCGACCACGCGGCGCGCCGACCGGGGAGCAGGGCCGGACTGAAGTCCGGCCCTGCGTTGTGACTCTCGTCACTGGCGGGTGGGAGCGTCGGCCGGACCAGTCGCCTCCTTCGCCTCGATGCCCGTCGCCCGGATGAAGACGTCCACCCCTTCGAGCGCCTTGCGATCGTCTTCGTGCAGGCCGGCGCGGTCGATGGCCGCCTTGTCGGGCCGCTTCTCCAGGCGCCCCCTCACCTGCACCGCCTGCCCAACGACCGCTTTCCCGAGGCCCTGGACGTTCCGGTCCATCAGCACGAGCGTGCGGTTCATCGGTCGGCCAACCCACAGCGTTCGCGGCCCGGGCGTGCCCATGACCGTGATGGCCGCAATCGCCACCGCGCGGCCGACGTAATCCTCCTTCGCCGTCAGCAGCTCCATGTCGCCAATCACACGCGGTCCTTCGCCGGTGGGGTTCAGCGGCTTGTCGTCGCCGCGCCCCAGTCCCTCCGGATCGTTGTCCCGCTCTCCCGAGGTTCCGGCCACGGAATACGGCGTCCGGCTGAGCGCCCGCACGGTCGCCCTCCGCTCGGAACATCCAGAACACGCCCAGCAGCACCAGCGCGACCGGTGGGATCGCGAACAGCCACGCACGGCTGCGCCGAGGTGTCGGTCGCGAGTCGGGATCGCGCGTTTCGACGGGATCGGGCGCCTCGTCTGGCACGATCCGGTGTGAACGGTGCTCGGACGTGTCATCGTCGTGATGCGAGTGGTCCATCGATCCCTCCCGACGCGGCACGTCGATCGGTGGCCGCCTGCGCCTCGTCTGTGCAGGAAGTGTGCCCTCCGGCGACCTGCCGAGCAGCACCCGTTTGCCCGGGTGTGTGGCATCGGGTACCATCAGCAGTTTGGGACCGCTGCGGCCGAGGCTGCAGTGCGGTTCTGCTCCCAACCCGGCTCTCCAAGCTGATGCTATGCCTGACACTCAGGTGACCGCGGCCACGCGCCTCGTCGTTCGCGGCGCGCGGACGCACAACCTCAAGAGCGTCGACGTGTCCCTGCCGCTCGGGCGCCTCGTGATCGTCACGGGCGTCAGTGGCTCGGGGAAGTCGTCGCTCGCCTTCGATACGATCTATGCGGAAGGCCAGCGGCGCTATGTCGAGTCGCTCTCCGCCTACGCCCGGCAGTTTCTCGAGCGGATGGAGAAGCCGGACGTCGATCGCATCGAGGGGATTTGCCCGGCCATCGCGATCCGCCAGAAGAACAGCATCCGCAACCCCCGCTCGACGGTGGGGACCACGACCGAAATCCACGACTACATGCGCCTGCTCTGGGCACGCGTTGGCCGGACGATCTGCCGGCAGTGCGGCGAGGAAGTCATCCGCGAGACCGCCGAGGTGGTTGCGCGTCGCTTGAATGGTCTTCCACCGGGCACGCGGCTGCTGATCGGCTTCGACATGCCGGTGGTGGCCCTGCCCGACGCCATGCCCGCATCCGAGGTCGACGAACCCGAGGCGGCCGAGCTTCAGGACGAGCGCCTCCCGTTGGGGCTGCCCGAGAACAGATCGCGGCGCGAGCGGCCGTCGGCGGCCGCCGACGCGATCGGCGCCACGATCGACAGCCTGGCGAGGCGCGGTTTCCGGCGTCTGCTCGTCGACGACCGCGCCGTGACCCTCGAAGACCTGGATCGCGGCACGCTCGCCGGACGCACGATGCTGCAGGTCATCGTCGATCGCGTTCAGATCGACGGCGACCAGCGTGCGCGTCTGACGGACTCGATCGAGACCGCCTACGCCGAAGGCGGGGGCGCCGCGTTCGCGCTGGAGATTGCCCGCGATGATGCCCGGCCTCTCGTGCGGCATGTGTTCAGCGAGCGTTTCGAGTGCCGGCGATGCGGCATCGCCTACGAGGACCCGCAGCCACGTCTCTTCTCGTTCAACAACCCGTTCGGCGCCTGCGCCGCATGCCATGGCTTCGGGAATGTGATCGAGCTCGACATGGACCTGGTCGTGCCGGATGGGACGAAGACCTTGCGACAGGGAGCGATCGAGCCCTGGACCAAGCCGCACTACAAGGCGCAGCTCGCGGAGATGAAGCGCGCGGCAAAGAGGTTCGACATCCCGCTGGACGTGCCCTGGGAGGATCTGACGCCCGAGCACAAGCGGCTCCTGGTTGAGGGCGACGGTTTCGAGTTCGACGGCGTGCGCGGCTTCTTCCGGTGGCTCGAGCGCAAGAAGTACAAGGTGCACGTCCGCGTGTTCTTGAGCCGCTATCGCGGCTATCTGACGTGCCCCGACTGCGGCGGCGCCCGCCTGCGCCGCGAGGCGCGCGATGTGCGCGTGGGCGGCCGGACCATCGATCAAGTGGCGGCGCTGACGGTCAGCGACGTCCAGCGGTTCTTCGACGAGCTGTCGCTCGGCGAACAGGAGGCGGCTGTTGCAGAGAAGGTGCTGCGCGAAATCCGGCGGCGCCTGTCGTTCCTCGGCGACGTCGGGCTCGACTACCTGACGCTGGATCGGCTTTCGTCGACGCTGTCCGGCGGCGAGGCGCAGCGGATCAACCTCGCGACATCCCTCGGATCCGCGCTCGTGGACACGCTCTACGTGCTGGACGAGCCCTCGGTGGGCCTCCACCCTCGTGACAACCTCCGGCTGATTGCGATCCTGCGCCAGCTCCGGGACCAGGGCAACACCGTCCTGGTCGTGGAGCACGACGCGGACATGATTGCGGTCGCCGACTACCTCGTGGATCTCGGGCTTGGCGCGGGCGAGCAGGGCGGCCGCATCGTCTTTGCCGGCACCCTGCCCGAGCTGATGGTGGACCCCCGGTCCCTGACGGCGAAGTACCTGCGGCATGAGCTCACGATTCCGCTGCCGGCGGTGCGCCGGCGGGGCACCGGACAGCACCTGCGCGTGTTCGGCGCGACCGAGCACAATTTGAAGAACGTCGACGTGGCTATCCCGCTGAATGCGTTGACATGCGTCACCGGCGTGAGCGGGTCCGGCAAGTCGACCCTCGTGCACGATGTCGTCTACGGCGCGGTGAAGCGCGCAAAGGGCGGGCTGGAGCGGCGAGCGGGTGCATTTCGTGCGATCGAGGGCACCGAGTACCTCACCGACACGGTGCTCGTCGACCAGACGCCCATCGGGCGGACGCCGCGCTCGAACCCGGTGACCTACCTGAAGGCGTTCGACCCGATTCGCGAGCTGTTCGCCACGACCAAGGATGCGCGCAGCCGGGGCCTCACCGCCAGCCACTTCTCCTTCAACGTGCCGGGCGGCCGGTGCGAAGCGTGCGAGGGCGAGGGCGAGGTGAAGGTGGAGATGCAGTTCCTCGCCGACGTCTTCGTCCCGTGCGAGCAGTGCGACGGCAAGCGGTTCAAGCCGCAGGTGCTCGACGTAAAGTACCGCGGGAAGAACGTGCACCAGGTGCTCGACATGACCGTGCGGGAGGCGCTCACCTTCTTCAGCGCCTCGCCCAAGGTGCTGCGCCGCCTGCAGGTGCTCGACGAGATCGGCCTCGGATACCTGCGGCTTGGCCAGCCCGCGACCACGCTCTCGGGCGGCGAGGCGCAGCGGATCAAGATTGCGGCGCATCTGTCGTCCCACAACGGCGACCGCCTGCTGTACATCCTGGACGAGCCGACGACCGGGCTGCACTTCGACGACATCTCGAAGCTGCTGGCGGCGTTCCGAAAGCTGCTCGAGGCGGGGCACACGCTGCTCGTCATCGAGCACAACCTGGACGTCATCAAGACCGCCGACTGGGTGATCGACCTGGGTCCGGAGGGGGGCGAAGGCGGTGGGTACGTGGTCGCGGCGGGCACGCCCGAGCAGATCGTGCAGCAGCCCGCGTCGCACACCGGCCGCTTCCTCCAGCAGGTGCTCGAGGCGGGACGTGCGCACGCCTATGCGGGACGGCATGATGACTGACCGGACGCGGGTGTGGCTGGCGACTCTCCTGCTGCTGGTCGCGGCGTCGGCCGACGCGCAGCCCGCATTCCAGGAGCTGCTCTACGATCTTCAGAGCCCCCGCGAGGCCACGCGCGTGAAGGCCGCGCGCGCCATCGCCCTCTCCGGTTACCCGGATGCCGCATCGGCGCTCGTGCCGCTCCTGGCCGACCGCGCCAAAGCCGTGCAGCTGGAAGCCATCGATGCGCTCGTCGGCCTCGCGCTCGCGTCTGCCCCGGGGACAGACGCCGCCACGACGTTCAAACGAGTCCGAGGCAGCATCGCCTGGAGTGTCTTCGAGGCAGGTCCGCTTGCCGTATTGCCGCGCACCTGGCCGCCGGAACTGTTGACGAGCCTGGCTGCCGCGCTGCGCGACGAGGATGAATCGGTGAGATCCGCGGCGGCTGGGGCGCTCGCGGTGATCGGCTCTCCCGCCGTGTCGGCGCCCGCGGCGGAGACCCTGAAGGCGCTTTCGGTCGACATCATCTACGCCTTGCGCAGCCGAGACGTCCGCACGCGTGAGGTGGTGGCGCGTGCGGCCGGCGCGATATTCGTGCCGCCCGCCGGCGCTGCCGTCCCGGTTGCCATCGGCGACGCGCTGATCGCCGCCTTGAACGACACCGAGCCCCCGGTGCGAGCCGTGGCGGCGGACGCACTCGGCTGGGTGAGGGAAGCGCGGGCCGAGCAGGCGCTCCGGGATCGGTTCGCGTTCTTCCGCGAAGGCCCTGAGGCGGAGACGGCCCTGCATGCGCTCGCCCGCATGGCGAGCCCGGCGAGTGCGGGCGTGTTCCGCCGCGCGCTGACGAGCCGCGAGGCTGCGTATCGACTCATCGCTGCCGAAGGCCTGGGCCGGCTGCGCGATCGCACAGCCCTGCCGGCGTTGTCGGCCGATGGCGGAACGCGAGCGCGACCGGAGCGTGCTGGTCGCAACGGCGTTCGCCTTCTACCTGCTCGGGGAACGCTCGAATCTGCAGCGGCTGGTGGAGGCCCTCCTCGTGCCGGACGTAGCCCGCCAGGCACGGGCGTATCTGACCGAGCTGGGCGCAGCGTCGGCGCCGGAGCTGCACCCGTGGCTTCAACAGAACGACCCGGCCCTCCGCAAGGCGGTGGTCGAGGTCCTCGGTCTGAGCGGCCACGCGGCGAGCGAGGCGGCGCTGCAGCAGGTGGCTCGCGGCGACACCGATCGCGCGGTGGGCGAAGCGGCTCGCCAGGCGCTCCTCCGGTTGCGCGCCCTGCCCCAGGGCGCCCGCACGCGGTGAGGACGCGCCGGCTGCGGCGCGATTTCTACGATCGCGCCACGCTGACCGTCACCCGGGATCTCATTGGCAAGGTGCTCGTGCACCAGACACCCGAGGGGCGCACGTCAGGTGTGATCGTCGAGACCGAAGCCTACATCGGCGAAGAGGATCCGGCCTGCCATGCCGCACCGGGTCCGACGCGCCGCAACCGGCCGCTCTATGGACCACCCGGTTTTTCCTACGTCTACTTGAACTACGGCATCCACTTCCTGACCAACGTCGTGACCGAGAGCGAGGGCGCACCGGCGGCGGTCCTGCTGCGCGCGCTCGAACCGGTCGACGGAATCCCGCTCATGCGCACGAGGCGAACGAGAAACGGCGGGGATCCGACAGCCATCGCCACGCACGACCTCTGTCGCGGGCCGGGCAACCTCTCGAGGGCGCTCGGCATCAGCCTGTCGGAGAACTGGCTCGACCTCGAAGGCGACCGCCTGTTCCTCGAGGACCGCGGACACGTTTCGGGCGCGATCGCCTGGGGCCCGCGCGTCGGCATCACCGTCGGAACCGAGCACGAGTGGCGATGCTTCGTGGTTGGGAGTCGCGCGGTGTCCGGGAGCCGCGTTCGGTGACGGCGAGCGCGGGACCGGCTGCCGGCGCCAAGCTGCAGCAGCAGCGGCCTCGTCCCGCGGGCCTGGGAGCGTGCCCGTATTGCGCCCGCCACCAGGCGCCAGCCGCCCGCCTGGCCTATCCGTCCGGCTTCACCACATACATCGGCGTCGGCGTAAGCGGGATGTGATTCTGTTCGAGGGCGCGCAGGATCCGGCGGCGCAGCTCGCGTCCGACATCCCACTGCTTCAGGGGCACGGTCTTGATGCGTATCTTGACCGTGAGCTTGGTGTCGAGGAACGCATCCACACCGTAGATCTCCAGCGGTGCCAGGATGAGATCGCGGTAGGCCGGGTCCTGCTCGAGTTCCTGCCCGGTGGCGCGCAGGACCTCGATGACGCGATCCACGTCCTGATCGTAGAGGACGTTCACGTCAATCACGTAGAAGGAGAAGTCCTTCGTGCGGTTCGCGAGCGTGTTGATTGCCCCGTTCGGGAATACGTGCACGGCGCCTTCGGCGTCCCGCAGCACGATGGTCCGCAGGTTGATGGCCTCCACCACACCGCCCACACCGTTGATGGCGGCCACATCACCGACACGCACCTGGTCCTCGAGGATCAGGAAGAACCCGGCGATCACGTCCCGGACCAGCCACTGGGCGCCGAAGCCGAGGGCCACGCCTGCGATGCCGGCGCCCGTCAGCATGGGTACGATGTCGATGCCCAGCTCCCGGAGCACCATCAGCAGCGCGATCGATCCGATGAGCACCGCCAGCACGTTGTGCACCAGCCGCCCGAGCGTTTGTGCGCGCTTCGTCCGCTCGAGCACGTCCAGGCCCTCGCCCCGCGACAGCTCGCGCTCGATGCGGGCCGTCATCACCAGCCCGACGCGGAGCACGAGCCAGGCAACGATCACGATGATCGCGACGCGCACGCCGGAAGCGAGGAGCCACTCACGCGTGGCGTGCCGGTTGGGGCCGAACGCGAGCGGCACTCCGATCAGATCGAGCAGCGGAATCGCCAGGACCAACCAGGTCAGGACGAAGACGAGCAGCCGTGCGAGGACCAGCGGACGCCGGGCAGCCGCGCGGTACGCTTCGGGTACGTGGGCGCCCAGCGCCCCATGCGCCGCCCACGTCATCACTCGCCCGATTGCCCGAGAGACCGCGGCGGCGAAGACCAGGGCAATGCCGATGACGACAACGATCTCAGACCAGTCCGCGTGGTCGTCGAGGAAGTTCAGGGCGAGGATGGACGGCCCGGCGGCCGCAAGATGAATCATGCGAGGCAGTATGCCTCAGGTGAGACCTGGCGGCGCCCGCTAGCGGCGGCGCGGTTCGGGCTGGGTGACGCGCACCTTGAGGTCCTCGCGCCCGCCGCCGCGCAGCACGCCGATCGTGACGGTGCCGCCTATCGGCGTGTCCGAGAGCATCCGGAGGAACTGCCCGGGATCCTCGATCGCCTTGCCGTTGAAGCTGACGATCACGTCGCCGGGCCGCATGCCGGCCTGATAGGCGCTCCCCGATCGCGACATCCGCGCGACCACCGCGCCCCGGTCGGTGGAGACCCCGAGTTCTTCGGCAAGCTGCGTTGTCAGCGGGATGGTTTCGAGCGGACCGATCGAGCCGCGCCGCACTTCGCCATACTTGATGAGATCGTCCATGACGCGGCGTGCCAGGTTGCTCGGCACCGCAAAGCCGACACCCTGGTATCCGCCGGTCTGGCTGTAAATGGCGGTGTTGATGCCGATCAGCTCGCCGCGCCCGTTGATCAGCGCGCCGCCAGAGTTGCCCGGGTTGATGGCGGCATCGGTCTGGATGAAATCCTCGTATGCGGCCGCCCCGATGTTCGCGCGGCCAAGCGCCGACACGATGCCGAGCGTCACCGTCTGGCTCAGTTGAAACGGGTTGCCGACGGCGAGCACCCACTCGGCGACCTTCAGCTTCGACGAGTCGCCCCAGGGAATCACCGGCAGGTTGCGCAGATCGAGCTTCAGCAGGGCGATGTCCGTCGCGTCGTCGAGGCCGACGACCTGGGCGCGCACCTCACGCTTGTCGCCGAGCGCCACGGTAACCACGGCGCCGCGACCCTGCTGGCCCACTACGTGGTTATTGGTGAGCACATATCCGTCGGCAGACACCACGACGCCGGAACCGAGGCTCAACTCGCGCCGGCTGCGCTCGCCGAACATGTCGCCGCTCCCGAAGAAGTACTGAAAAAAGGGATCGTTCGCAAATGGGGAGTTCTGGCGCTGCAAGTACTGCAGCGACGAGATGTTCGTGACCGCCTTGACCGCGTGTGCCGCGACGGCGGTGAAATCCGGCAACGCCGCGGCAGCAGGCAACGTGGCGGATGCCGGCGCCTGCGGCGCCACCAGTTGCGCCTGGGGCAGCGCTACTGACTGGCCCGGGAGGCGTGATCCGGCCGGCGGCTCGGCCGATCGCAGCCGGCCTGTCAACACCATCCCCGCGAGAAAGCCGACGAGAACGGCGACGACTACTGAGAATCGACGGACCAGGGTCACGACACTTCGATGCGCCGCGGCATCACGTCGGCAGACTTCGGCAGCGTGACCGTGAGGACGCCCTCCTTCAGGTCTGCGCTGACGCCCTGGGTGTCGATCGGCACGGGGACGGAAAAACGCCGTCTGAATGCGCCGTGCCCGCGCTCGACGCGGTGATAGCGCTCACAGGGAACGGCTGACGATCGGCGGCGGCCCTGGAGTGTGACCGTACCGTCCTGTACCTGTATGTCGATGTCGTCGCGGGTGAGCCCGGGGAGCTCGGCGATGAGCACGTAGCGGTCCGTCGTCTCGTAGAGATCGACCGGCGGCGTCCAACCGGCCGCGCCGGCGTCGGCCATCCGTTCGATCCGCTCCTGGAGCGCGAACAGGTCGCGCAGCGGATCCCAGCGTGTGAACGACACGCGAAAATCGTAGCACGATTACGCGCGCTCAGCCATATATGCTAGGCTTTCAAGGTTTTACAGGTTCCGCCACGCCGCACCCCGCGGCTGCGGCCGCGCGCGATCCCGACCCGGGATCGCCGGCATTCAAGAACCCCGCTGGACGAGAAGCATGAGCACCATTCAGGCCACACGCATGCGCAAAGGCATGCTCGTCAAGATGGAGAACGACCTCTTCCGCGTCCTCGAGCTGCAGCATGTGACGCCGGGGAACCTCCGCGGCTTCGTGCGGGTGAAGTTCCGCAACATCCGCAGCGGCGCACTCGCGGACCAGAAGCTCCGCTCGGAAGACATGGTCGAGCGCGCCACCCTCGACGAGAAGAACATGCAATACATGTACGGCTCGGGTGAGGACCATTACTTCATGGACACCGAGACGTACGACCAGGTGCACATCTCGAGCGAGGCACTGGGAGACTCGGTCAACTATCTGATTCCCGAGATGGTGATCCAGGTCGAGTTCTACGGCGAGGAACCGGTCGGCATCGAGCTGCCACCGACGGTCGATCTCGTTGTGAAGGACACCGTGCCGGCAATCAAGGGCTCGACGGCCAACGCACAGCTGAAACCCGCGATCCTCGAAACCGGCTTGACGGTTCTCGTGCCGCCGTTCATCTCCCCCGGCGACAAGGTGCGCGTCAACACCGAAACCGGCGAGTATCAGGCGCGCGCCTAGTGGCCTAGCGGTCTGGCAGGGAAGGTCGCTCGCGAATGGACGTCGTCAGCCGGAGGCCAAACCAGGGCTGGATCGAGGTGATCACCGGCAGCATGTTCAGCGGCAAGAGCGAGGAGCTGATCCGCCGCCTGCGCCGGGCACAGATCGCCCGACAGCGGGTCCAGGTGTTCAAGCCCGAGTTCGATGGCCGGTATGCGGACGATCACATCGTCTCGCACAGTGACATCCGCCTGCCGTCGCGCACCGTGGCGAGTTCGCGTGGGTTGCTCGAGGCCGTGGCGGCGGACACGGAGGTGGTCGGGATCGACGAGGGGCAGTTCTTCGATCTCGAGCTGCCGATGGTCTGCAACACGCTGGCGGATCAGGGCAAGCGGGTGATCGTCGCCGGGCTCGACCAGGATTACCTGGGCAAGCCGTTCGAGCCGATGCCCCAGCTGCTCGCGATCGCCGAGTACATCACGAAGACGCTCGCAATCTGTATGGTGTGCGGCAACCCCGCCAACCATACGCAGCGCCTGGTGGCAAACAGCGAGCGCGTGCTGCTCGGCGCCCAGGGCACGTACGAGGCGCGCTGCCGGCAGTGCTTCGATCCGGGGCTGGGCCAGAGCGAGACACCGCCGCTCCAGTCGTGAGATCACCCGCGTGATGAATCCCCGTCAGTGACTTGCCACGAGTCTGCCCGCTTGTATGATCGATCCATCCGGTCATGGATATACGTGCTCTCCTGCCGCACGTGCTGCTGCTCTTCGGCGTGGGATTCCTGATCGCCAACCTGCGCGCTGGACTGGATCTCTTCCGATACTGGCGGCGCCGACGCGACGCGCTGCTGACCTGGCCGGGACGCCGTCCACCCTATTACGGGCTCATCCTGTTTCTCGGGGTCACGTTGGGGCTCCTGCTGATTGTCAAAGTGCTGTTCATGCAGCGGTCACCCGCGCAGCTCTTCGGCGAGGGCATGATGTTCCTGTATTACGCCTACGCCGTGCCGCTGTCGCGGCGGATCGGGCGCGGCTTCTATGCCGATGGCATCTGGGCCGAGAACGGGTTCATGCCGTACCGGCAGATCGGCGGAATCGCCTGGCGCGAAGGCGAGCAGGTCACCCTGCTGCTGGTTTCGCGATTGAAGCAGATGGCGCGGCCGCTGGTGGTTCCGACCGCCTACTACGGCGCCGTTCGCCGCTTGCTCCGGGACAAGATTGCGGCACACGATATCCAGTTCAGTGGGGGCGGCATGGACCTGGGGTACGACCTGCGGGACGATGTTTAGGTCGTGAGACTCGGCTGCAGGCTGCAGCCTACAGGCTACCGGCCACGTCTGGCCTTAGGTCCGACGGGCCTGCAGGCCGCAGCCTGCAGCCTGCAGCCTGTCCTGTATGCTAGAGTTCTCTCCAATTCGGTTCGTGTTCTGGAGGAGTAGAGGCCCATGGCTGCGCGATCCACCTGGAAAGGGTTCCTGAAAGTCAGCCTGGTAAACATCCCGATCCGGGTGTTTCCGGCCACGGAAGCGGCCGCGTCGCTGTCGTTCAATCAGCTGCACAACGTCTGTCAGACGCGCATCCAGCAGAAGCGCTGGTGTCCGACGTGCGACCGCGAGGTGCCGAACACGGAGATCGCCAAGGGCTACGAGTTCCAGAAGGGCCGCTATGTGGTCATGAGCGAGGATGACTTCTCGAAGGTGACCGTCGAGTCGACGCGAGTCATCAACATGGTGCAGTTCTCGGACGAGTCCGCGATCGACCCGATGTACGTGGACAAGGCGTACCATCTCGCACCGGATGGCGCCGTGGCGGCCGAAGCCTTTGCCGTTATGCGGGAAGGGATGCGCGGCAAAGCCGGCATCGGGAAGGTGGCGCTCTACGGCCGCGAGTACCTCGTCGCTGTGAAGCCCCAGGAACACGGCCTGGTCATGTATACGCTGCACCACGCGGCGGAGCTCAGGGGCATCGATCAGATTGAAGAGCTCGACAAGGTGCCGAAGACCGTCAAGCCCGAAGAACTGAAGCTGGCGCAGCAGGTCGTGGAGATGTACAGCGGCGAGCTGAACCTCGACGACTACAAGGACGAATACAAGGAAGAACTCCGTCGCGTGATCAACGCGAAGGTGGCCGGCGAAGAGGTCGTTGCCACGGAAGCCCCGGAGGCGCCGAGCAACGTTGTCGATCTCATGGCCGCGCTGCGCAAGAGCCTTGATGCCGTAAGCGCTTCCAAGAAACCGACCGCGAAGGCAGATCTGCCGAAGAAGGCCCCCGCCGCCAAGGCCGAGCCCAGACGCAAGCGGGCGTAAGGCGTTGCCTTAGAACACCCGGCCGAGCAACCCCACCAGCCCCGGACCGGTTGCGACCGGGTCTCCGATCCATGCCGGCGGCGTGACCCAGACGAACGCCAGGATTGCGAGCACCCACAGGTCGTAGCCGAGCGTGGCCCGCTCATCCGTCCAGAAGAACGCCTGCCAGAAGAGTCCCTTCGCGCCCGCGTGCGAGGGTTGCGGCAGCCCGTTCAGGGCGAGATACGTGTAGTAGATCCGGTTCGCCACGGTGATCACCGACAGGATCAGGATGACCCAGAGCACCGCCGCCATCCGGTTCGTGAACGCGCCGATCATGAAGAGCACGATCCGCTCGGGGCGCTCCATGAAGCCAACCTTGCACCGCTCGACCAGCGACTCCGCGCGCGCGCGCGAATAGCTCGTCATCGTTGCGAAGATCAGCGTCAGCGTGGTGATCAGGACGTAATCGTGGCTGCCCAGCCGCGAATACAGGTAGACCAGCCCTGTAAACAGCGCCAGGTCGGAGAAGCGGTCGAGCGTCGAGTCCCAGAAGGCGCCGAACGCCGACTGCTTGCCCGTGATGTGCGCCACCTTGCCATCGATGAAATCGAAGATGTTCGCCACGATCATGATCAACCCGGCCACGATGAAGTGGCCGCGTCCGAGCGCAAAGCCGGCGCCCACGTTGATGAGGACGCCGATGAGCGTGAGGACGTTGGGGTGAATGCCGAGCGCGACGCTGATGCGGATGATCGCGCGCAGCGGGAGCATGCAGACTGCGCCGATCGCGCCGGTGAAGGTCATGTAAGCCGAGCCGTTCGTGTCGCGCCGGTCGCTACTCGCCGTGCGGCCGTGCCTGGGCGATCGGTCCGCTATAATTGGGGGTTCGGAAGCGCGCCGCAGACGCGGCATAGTAGCCCATGCCCATCCGTGATCTCAAGACCCAGATCGGCAGGTTGCCGGAGCAGCCAGGGGTCTACCTGTACTTCAACGCCGCAGGGGACACGATCTATGTGGGGAAGGCGCGGGCGCTGCGGGACCGCGTCCGGAGCTACCTCGGTGCCTACGGTGTCAACCCCAAGACCAATGCGCTGCTCGACGAGGCCGACCGTCTCGAGGTCATCGTCACCGACTCCGTCGTGGAGGCGCTGGCGCTCGAGAACAATCTCATCAAGCAGCGCGCGCCGAAGTACAACATCCTGCTGCGTGACGACAAGAGCTACCCGTACCTGCAGCTGACCACGGGCGAGTCGTTTCCGCGCGTTCTCGTGGCGCGACGTGTCGAGCGGGACGGCCACACCTACGCAGGCCCGTTCCTGCCCGCCCGGTTCGCGCGGAAAACCATGGCGCTGACGCACCGCCTGTTCGGCATCCGCTCGTGCAACGAGGTCATCACGGGCAAGCGCGCACGTCCGTGCCTCGAGTACGACATCAACCGCTGCCTGGCCCCGTGCGTCGACACCATCTGCTCTGAAACTGAGTATCAGCACGCCGTGCAGGACACCAGATTGTTCCTCGAGGGCCGGAGTGACGAGCTGACCGAGCAGCTGCGCGGACGGATGGTCGAGGCGGCCGAAGCGGAGCAGTATGAGCGCGCGGGCCAGTTGCGCGATGCGATGCGCACCGTGCAGACGTTGCACGAGCAGCAGCAGAAGATGGCCAGGGCGGAGTTGGGCGACCGTGACGTCTTTGGCCTGAAGGTGGGCCCCGCGGGGGCGGTCCTCCTCGTGTTCCTTGTCCGCCGCGGTCGTGTGATCGAGCGCGTCGAGCTGGTGACGGAGAGCGAGGCCGGTGCGGTCACGAGCGAGGCGGACGTGCTGCAGGCAGCAATCCCGCAGTTCTACGAGATACGCCCGGTTCCGCCGGACGTGCACCTGCCGATCGACATAGACGATGCGGACACGGTCGCCGAGTGGTTGAGCGGGCGTGCGGGCCGCCGGGTGCAGGTGCTGTCGCCCAAACGTGGCGAGAAGCGGGGCCTCGTGGACCTGGCGACCAGGAACGCGACGCTGGCCTACCAGACCCGCTTCGGCGGCGGCACGACGGCAAACTACGAGGCGCTCGAGACGCTCCGCTCGGTGCTGCACCTCGAGGCGCTCCCGCGCCGGATTGAGTGCTTCGACATCTCCACGATCCAGGGTGCGGAAACCGTGGCGTCGATGGTCGTGTGCGAGGATGGCCGGATGCGCCGCAGCGAATACCGCAAATTCCGCGTGCGCCCCGACGTGACGCCTGTCGCCCCTGTGGGGCAGGGCTTCAGCCCTGCAAACACCGACACCCGTGTGGGGCAGGGCTTCAGCCCTGCAAACACCGACACCGTGCGGGGCAGGGCTTCAGCCCTGCAGACACCCAGCGCGCGCGAGCCCGCGCGTTTCTCGACGACTTCGCCGCGATGCGGCAGGTGGTCACGCGCCGTTACCGCAAGCTGCTCGAGGCCGGCGGCCCGTTTCCCGATCTCATCGTGATCGACGG
Source organism: Vicinamibacteria bacterium (assembly GCA_963763095.1). GTDB lineage: Bacteria > Acidobacteriota > Vicinamibacteria > Vicinamibacterales > JAENWD01 > CAVUCH01. Next base: position 12,235 of record CAVXNR010000035.1, on the reverse strand, counting down.
CGGCAAGGGCCAGCTCGCGGCCGCGTACGAGGGGCTGGAGTTCCTCGGCCTCGCAAACCTCGTAGCCGTGGGGCTTGCGAAGAAGGAGGAGCTGATCTTCACCCGCGATCACCCCGATCCGATCGGGCTGGCGGAGAACGACCCGGCGCTGCTGCTCCTGCAGCAGATTCGCGATGAGGCGCATCGCTTCGCGGTGACCTTTCACCGAAAGGCCCGCAGCATGCGCGACCTGCGATCCGAGCTCGATGGCGTGCCCGGGATCGGGCCGCGCCGGCGCAAGACACTGCTCACCACGTTCGGCAGCCTGGCGGGCGTCCGGCGCGCCACGCGCGAGGAGCTCGTGTCGTCCGTCGGGACGAAGGTGGCCGACGCGGTGCTCTCGTACTTCAGTAGACAGGGCTGAAGCCGGGCGTCGGGGCGGGCGGGGTGACTGGCAAGTGCTGGGGCCGTTTCGGTAGGTGGTCAAGTTTGAAAACGAGCGAGTTGCCGGATATGGCTAGAGGTGGCACGACGCTCGTTGCCTGGGTCTTGCGCCCACGACCGGTCAGTAGTCCCACCACCCTACCCCCGAGCTCGACGCTGCAACGGTTACGCTGGCCGCCTCAGATGTCAATTGCTGGTATGAGGCCCTGACATCCACAACGCCAGCTTGCAGCGCCGACAACACGCCTGTCGCCGAGATGGTGGCGACGACGGTATTTGACACCTGCCATCTGACGCTGTCCGGCGTGACCGTCTGCGCCGCGCCATCGCTCAGCACGGTCACAGCGGATAACTGCACCGTCGTGCCCGCCTCCAGAGTCGGAGGGACAGTAATACGGAGGATCTGAATCGTGGGCGTTGCCGGTGGGGGAGGTTGGGCGCTCGGCGCAGTCGGCGAGGGCTGCGCGCCGCCGCCGCACGCCCAGACGAGGATCAGCGGAACCGCCGCAACCAAAGGGTGCTTCATTGCAACACCTCCGTGACTTGCTCGCGGGCAGATTGCCTGGCTACCTCAATCGTGTCGCGGATCTTCGCGAACAGTAGACGTCGTGGGAAACTATCACAGTTCCCGCCTCACCGCCGCTGCTAAATGCACGTTGCGCGGACCGCTTATTCTTTGGCTCCCTTGCTTAGGCGCGCCGTGTTGGCCTAACCTGTTGGGTCTTGCCTTCACTGGATATCACGCAGATCCTGATTGCGTTCGCGGTGCTGCTGTTCTCGCTGACGGTGCACGAAGCGGCGCATGCGTTTACGGCCGACCGCCTCGGCGATCCGACCGCCCGTCTGCTCGGGCGGGTATCGCTCAACCCGGCGGTGCACGTCGATCCAATCGGGACCGTGCTCTTCCCGCTCATCGCCATCGCTACGAACCTGCCCGTGATCGGCTGGGCGAAGCCGGTGCCGGTTGACGGGCGGAACCTCTTGCACTTCCGGCGCGACTTCATGCTGATCGCCGCCGCAGGCCCGGCGAGCAACCTGCTGCTCGCAACGGTCGCGGCCGTCATCTGGCGCGTGTTGTCGGGCGGTGCCGTCGAGGCTGTAGGCGTGCCGGAGTTCGTCGTGACGGTGCTGCAGCGCATGCTGCTGATCAACGTGCTGCTCGCGGTGTTCAACATGATCCCGATCCCGCCGCTGGACGGCGGCAACGTGCTGGCGGGGCTCCTGCCTCCCGCGCTCGCCGAACAGTTCGACCGGCTGCGGCCCTGGGGATTTCTGCTGCTGTACGCGCTGATGCTCACGGGCATGCTGAGCGTCATCGTCGGCCCTCCGGCACAACTGATCCTGTCATGGCTCCTGTAGCCGCCCGCGCGCGGGTCGTCTCCGGGATGCGGCCCACGGGCAGGCTCCACCTCGGTCACCTCGTCGGCGCCCTGCGGAACTGGGTCCACCTGCAGGCGGAGTACGACTGCTTCTACTTCGTCGCGGACTGGCACGCGCTGACCAGCGGGTATGCGGACACGGCGGAGCTGACGGCGTACGCACGGGACAACGCCGCCGACTGGATCGCCGCCGGCCTCGATCCCGAGCGGAGCACGTTGTTCGTCCAGTCGCTCGTGCCCGAGCACGCGGAGCTCGCGCTGCTGCTCTCGATGATCATCCCCATCCCATGGCTCGAGCGGGTGCCGACCTACAAGGAGCAGATCGACCAGCTGTCGGACAAGGACCTGTCGTCCGTCGGGTTCCTGAGCTACCCCTTGCTGCAGACGGCCGACGTCATCATGTACAACGCGCGGTACGTGCCGGTGGGGGAGGATCAGGTGCCGCACCTGGAGCTGTCGCGCGAGATCGTGCGCCGCTTTCACAACCTGTATGGCGAGGTGTTCGTCGAGCCCCAGCCGCTGCTTACGCCGGTGCCGCGCCTGCCCGGACTCGACAACCGGAAGATGAGCAAGAGCTACCAGAACACGATCGATCTCGCCGACCCGGCGGACGTCGTGATCAAGAAGGTGCGCATGATGTACACGGACCCGAAGCGTGTCCGCGCGGACATCCCGGGGACGGTCGAGGGGAATCCCGTCTTCATCTACCATGAGGCGTTCAACCCCTGCACGGCCGAAGTCGAGGATCTGAAGGCACGCTATCGCGAGGGGCGGGTCGGCGATGTGGAAGTGAAGACGAAGCTGGCGACGGCCCTGAACGCGCTGCTCGAGCCGATGCGGCAGCGCCGGGCAGAGGTGCTCGCGCGCCCGGGGTACCTCGACGAGGTGCTGTTCGAAGGCTCCAGGCGCGCCCGTGTGCACGCCGCGGAAACGATGGCGCGCGTGCGTGAGGCGATGAAGATTGCGTACCGCTGACCTCGGCCGGCTCCCGGCTCGATACCACCGGTAGCGCGAAACTGCGGAAATCCAGACTCGGGGTGCCAAGCACTGTGGATCTGCCAAAGGACTTCGAGTCGTCGCTCGAGGCGTATCCGATCAAACTCGAACACTTCGAGGGGCCACTCGATCTGCTGATTCACCTCATCAAGACCAGCGAGGTGAACGTCTACGACATCCCGATCGCGCTCATCACCAATCAGTACCTCGAGTACATCGAGCTGATGCAGGAGATGAACCTCGACATCGCGGGCGAGTTCCTGGTGATGGCGGCGACGCTGATCCACATCAAGTCGCGCATGCTCCTGCCGCGGCCGCCCACGGAGGCGGAGCTCGACAGGGAGGAGGAAGATCCGCGCGAGGCGCTGGTGCGCCGGCTGATCGAACATCAGCGGTTCAAGGTGGCCGCGGAACTGCTGCACGAGCGCGAGACGTGGCGCAACGCACAGTGGCCCCGCTCGGATGCGGCCGTCGCCGACGTAGCCGGTGAGGATGTCGAGCCCGAACTGGAAGTGGACCTCTTCAGCCTGCTCGCGGCCTTCCGCGGCGTGCTCGAGCGGGCGAAGGGGCGGCCGCGCGTGCTGCTGCCGCCGGAGCAGATCTCGATTGAGTCGCGGATCGAGGTTCTGTTGACGCGCCTTTCGGAGACCGAGGCCTGCGGCTTCGAGGAGCTGTTCGGTGACGTCTCCGGACGGGGAGACCTCATCGTCACGTTCCTGGCGCTGCTGGAGATGATCCGGCTGAAGCTGGTGCGCATCTTCCAGTCAGGCCCGTTCGGCCCGATCCGCGTCTACAAACGCGCCCGTCCCGCAGATGCGCCGCACCCGATCATGGATCCCGAAGACGTGCACGCCGCGCACGCGCAGGCGACGCCCGCGCCGGACGTGGCCAACCCTCCCACCCGAACCGACGACGCGTAACGCCGCGGCCATGAAACGGGCCAGAGCGGACTGACATACCGATGAACAACGATCAGCAGGACCCGGAGACTGGCACGGCGGACTCGATCCAGACCGCAGAGGGAGAGGCCCCGTTGGCGGACGCCGCCGCCGATCGCGATCCCGTCACGACTGGCGAGAGCGCCGGTGAATCGCGCGCCGGCGCGGCAGGAGATGGTGTTGCCGACGAGCCGTCAGATGTGATGACGGTCGACGCCGTCATGGAGGCGACGACACCCGGCCGCTCCGCGCAGTCCCTCAACGAGCACCTCGTGGTCGTCATCGAGGCGATTGTCTTTGCATCGCCCGAGCCGATCACGTTGAGAGCCATTCTCAAGCTGCTCGATGCCGAGCCGAAGGAGCAGGTGCAGGCCGCGATCGCGGAGCTGCAGCGGCGATACGAGGATCGCCCCGGCGGTCTGCAGCTCGTGGAGGTCGCGAACGGCTATCAGATTGTCACCCGTCCCGAGCTGCACGAATGGGTGCGCCGCATGTTCCACGAGCGCACGACGCAGAAGCTGTCGGTGCAGGCGCTCGAGACGCTCGCGGTGATCGCCTACAAGCAGCCGATCACGGCGGCCGAAATCACCGAAATCCGGGGCGTGAACACGTCCGGCGTGATCGGCACCCTGCTCGAACGCGGGCTCGTGAAGATCAGCGGCCGCAGGCAGGTAGTCGGACGGCCGTTCCTCTACTCGACGACCCGGGAGTTCCTCGACCGCTTCGGGCTGCGTGATCTGAGCGATCTGCCGAAGGTGGAAGACATGGCGACCGCACTCGGCTTCGAAGTGCCCGCAGGCATCGCCACCGACGCCCCGCACTCGCTGCCCGCCGACGAACCGGCCACGGCGGAGGATGTGGCCGTTATGACCGGAGACCTGGACGGGGACCAGGGGGAGGAACGGTAATGCACAATGCACGATGCAGAATGCACAACCTCAAAACGTTCAACCTCTCGAGGGCGAAGCAATCCGCAGGTTCGGCGCCGCACACGCTCATGGTGCATGTCTCACATTGTGCATTTGGCATTGTGCATCGTGCATTCATCCGCCCGTCTGCCAGATCCTGAGCCAGTCCATCGGGTGCAGCAACATCAGGATGTTCAGCGTGAGGTTGTCGCGGATCAGATAGCCGACGACCAGCTCCATTGTCACCGCCAGCAGCACCACGAGCCAGGTACGCAGGCGTGACGCGAGCAGAAACCCTGCCACCATCGCCAGGATGTCCGATACCGAGTTGATGACGCTGTCGCCGTAGTAGTCGAGCGCGATGGTCGCTTCGCGATAGCGGTTGATCACCATGTCGGTGTTCTCGAGAATCTCCCAGCCCGCCTCGAGCAGTGTGGCCGCGGCGAGCCGTGCACCGAGTGGCCAGCGGCGTCCTGTCAGCCACAATAGTCCGTAGAAGAGGAAGCCGTGGATGATGTGCGAGAACGTGTACCAGTCCGTGAGGTGCTGGGAGTTCTCGGCGCTCTGCACGATGCCGTGCCATGGCTTGACGTAGCCGCATTTGCAGATCGGCACTCGGCCCATCGACCACAGGATGAGCGCGGCGAGGGCGACTACCGCGGCCACGAGGAGGGCATGGTGCTCGGGCCGGATCCGCAGCGTGCTCGAGGGCTGCGAGTGGGCTGCGGTGGCCATCAGCTGGCGATCAGCGGGAGAATCCGCGCGTGGCCGGCTCGCTGCGGGTCGACGCGGAGGGGTTTTTTCCGACCGCCGCCTTCAGGCGCCGCACTTCCTCCGGCGTGAGATCCCGGAAGCGGCCCGCCGGCAGCTTGGCGTCGCGGATCGGCCCGATGCGCACGCGGGTCAGCGACTCCACGGGGTGGCCGATGGCTTCGCACATCCTGCGCACCTGCCGGTTCCGGCCCTCGCGAATCGTGATCGACAGCAAGGTCTGACCGGCGCGCTTGCCGCGCCCCTGGTGCACGAGCTCCACCGTCGCCGGGCTGGTCCGCCGTTCATCGATCAGGACGCCGCGCCGCAGCCGCTCCAGATCGTGCTCGTCGGGCGCCCCGAGCACCCATGCTTCGTATTCGCGCTCGAGGCCGTGACGCGGATGCGTGAGGCCGGCGGCAAGATCCCCGTCGTTCGTGAGCAGCAGTAGCCCCTCCGACTCATAATCCAGGCGGCCGACCGGGTAGACGTACTCTCGTACGCCGCGCAGCAGGTCGATGACCGTGGGGCGCCGCGAGGGATCCGATCGCGTTGTGACGTACCCCCGCGGCTTGTGCAACAGCAGGTATCGGAGCGGTTCGGCGCTCTTCACGCGCCGGCCATCCACGCGGATGTCGTCCGCCGCCGGGTCGGCCTTCGAGCCCAGCTCCGCGACCGTGCGCCCGTTGACGCTCACACGGCCCTGGGAGATCAGCGTCTCCGCCGCGCGCCGGGACGCGATGCCGGCCATCGAGAGAATCTTCTGCAGACGGATCTGGGGCATGGCGATCAGGCTGGCGCCGGGCGCCCGGCGGCGGGCGCAAGGCGGGCGGGCGGATTCTGCCGCGTTCGCCCGAATCGTCCCGTTGGCGCGGTGCCAAATCGTCGCGCCAGCCCCCCGCCGCCCGCCGTCCGCCCGATCTCCCGTCTATTCATTGAGCAGCTCCGCCCAGAATCCAACCAGCTTGATCACCTCCGCCGCCGCCGCGCCGCGGTCGACCTCCGCGTGCGTGATGAGCCCACTGAGGAGCGTACGGACCTGCGTCTTGCCTTCCAGGTGCTGTGCCAGGAGGAGCGATTCGACCGATGGAATCACCGTGTCGTCGGCCCCGTGCAGCAGGAACACCGGCGCGCGCGGAGGCGCTGAGTGATCGGGTGAGAGCGAGTCGGGATACTCGATGCCCTCCAGGACGCTCAGCAGCCGTGCCCCGAGCCCCTTCACGTCGCGCGCGTTGACCGCCTTCATCAGCGACGCGGCCGGCTCCGGCAATTGAGCGGCGATGGCTCGTGCTTCCTCGAACACCGTCGCAGCTTTTGCCTTGTCAATCGGATCGAGCTGCGACGCGGTCAGAAAGGTCACGATCCCGCGGCGCAGCGGCTCCACTTGCGCCGGAGGCACCATGCGGTCGGCGATGCCGACGAGGATGACCGCTACCCCATAGTCGTGCGGCGGTCGCACGTGCGCCGGTGTGCCGGCCGCGTCGTCTGGCCGGAGCGGCTCCAGCCCTGTGCACAGGTATCGCAGCACGCGGGGCAGGTCGCCGTGGCCGCCGAACGAGAACACGAAGGCCAGCCGATCACGGATGGAGGGGCGGCCGGCCGCCACCATCGAGAGGCCGCCGGCGAAGCTGATGCCCATCAGCCCGATCGTTCCGTCCGGCGTCAGATCGCGGCGCGCGCTCAACCAGCTGGCGCCGTCCTCGATGATGTCCACCGTCTCGGGCGTGAAGCGATACCCCGCCAGATCCGGCAGCTCCATAGTGACGACCGCGATGCCGGTTGCGGCCAGCTCGTTCGACAGGCCGATCAGGCGCGGCTCGTCGATCCCCATCGCGTGCACGCCGGGCACCAGCAGCGCAACCCTGCGGATCGTGTCGGGACGGTAGAGGCGCGTGCGGACGTCGACGTGTCGTGTGTGAATCGTGGCGACGGGCTCGATCGTGTAGTGCTGCGCCTGGACTTGTGCGGCACGGAGCAGAAAGCCCTGCAGCTGCGCTGCGCGGATCACCAGGCTCGCACTGCGCGCGTACGCGGGCCCCCAGATCATGGCGGCCCCCGCGATGATCAGGCACACCACGATGAAGATCCGCGTGCTCAGCCGGCGCATGAGCGCATGTTACACTCGGCCGTTGGCGAACGGAACAATGGGCGGGCGGAAACGGCTGGTGATTGCGATCGACGGTCCATCGGGCGCGGGGAAGGGCACCATCGCGCGCGCGGTGGCGCGCGAGCTGGGCTACCGGCACGTGGATACGGGCGCCATGTACCGCGCCGTTGCGTGGCTCGCGCGGGAACGGCAAGTGCCGGCGGAAGACGAACGCGCCATCGCGGCGCTCGCCGAATCCGCTCAAATCGATGTCGGGGATCGGGTGGTCATCGAGGGATGCGATGTGACCTCCGCGATCCGCACCGCGGAGATGGACCGTGCCGCTGCAACGGTGGCACGCATGCCTACGGTGCGCCGTGTGCTGGTCGCGCGACAGCACGCGCTCGGCGAGGACGGCGGCATTGTCATGGAAGGACGGGACATCGGCAGCGTAGTGTTCCCGCGCGCTGACGTGAAGATCTACCTGGATGCCGACCCTGCCGAGCGCGCCCGGCGCCGTGCCCGCGATCCCGCGCATACGGGCGGCCGGACGGCGCTCGCCGAGGTGGCCACGGCCATGGCGGACCGCGATCGCACGGACACGACGCGCACGACCTCACCGCTGGTCATCGCGCCCGACGCCGTGCACGTGGACACGACCGGCGTGCCGGTCGAGGAAGTCGTAGGGCGAGTGATGACGGTGGTGGAGGAGCGGACGGGATCTAGGGCTAAGGGCTTTCAGGGCTAAGGGCTAAAGGGTTAAGGGCCAAGGGCTAAGGCTAAACGCCCAATCTCGCGGCGTCTTGCCATTCCCTTAGCCCTCGGCCCTTAGCCTTCAGCCCTTCTTCGGGGTCTTGCCATTCCCTTAGCCCTCGGCCCTTAGCCCTTAGCCTTTCTTCGTTTCGCGCGCGCGTTCTTCGTAGTCTTCGGACGACGCGGGGTCGAGCTCCCAGCGGTGGCGATCGCGCTGCTCGATCTTGTCGACCGCTTTGAGTTCCTCGTTGTCGGCGTACTCGAGGCCGATGGCCGTGCCGATCTCGGCCACGATCGCCTGGTCGGGTGTCGGCATGTCGCCTCCGGGCGCTTCGTCCCCCGTGTTGTAGGCCGCCTCCCAATCCGCATCCACGTCGCCGGCGGTCAGATCAGGACCGGCGGCCGTGTGTTCCTGCCGCCGCTCCTCCATCTCCGCGCGCCCGGTGCGCGCTGCCGAGGGACGGCGGTCGAGATCGAGGGATGACGGGGGCGTCGGGACCTCCTCCTCGACAATGCGGCGGTCACGCTCGATCTGCTGGAGGCGATCCTGCGCTTGTCCACGCCTCCCATAGTCGCGGCGTGGCGGCGTAGTGGCCGACGCGCTGCGATCCGAGGCGGTCCGGCCGGCACCCCGAGTGGCAGTGCGCTTCGCCAGGAGAGTCCTGGTGCCGCTGCCTGCCGGAGGGTTGGAGCGGCCCGTTGGGCGGGGCTTCGCGGCGCCCGTCGCTGCCGAGCGCGTGGTCGCCGTCCCGGCGCTCTTCCGTGCGAGGCTCCCCTTCGCGCCGCTCCTGTTCGCGGTGCCCGTCTTCCCGCCGCTCTTCTTTGCCGAGCTCGCCCGTGCCGGCCTCTTCCGTGCGGCCGTGGGTCGGCTCGCGGCGGTCTTGCGTGCGGTGCTGCTGGTGCCGCGGCCCCCCTTGACGGCGCGGGTGGCGCCAGGCGTGCGCGTTCGGGAGGCAGAGCGGGCCGTCTTGCGCTTGGCCATGACGCGTCCCCTTTCTGGTGAACCTTGACAGTTTGACGATAAGTAACTTATCCTCTAGTGCTTATCGCGATTGCAGGCGGCGTGCCGGGCAACTGCGACACCCGCGGGGCGCCGGGCCCCTGCTACCCCAAGACCCGGCAATGCTGAATCACGGAGGACGCGCAATCACATGGCGAACGTCGAACAAGAGCACGCACAAGCAGTTCTGGTACCGGGCGAGATGCCCGACGACCAGACCCAGGGAGGTGCCACGCCGAGCAGTACGGGAAGCAATCCCATCCTCGACGACGACCAGGTAGATCCGGCGGAATATGCCCGCCTGCTGGACATCTACGATAACAGCTTCCGCAACATCGCGGAAGGCGAGGTCGTCAAGGGAACAGTGCTGAAGGTCACCGACACCGAAGTGGTGGTCGATGTCGGATTCAAGTCCGAAGGCATCATCTCGATCGAGGAGTTCCTCGACGAACACCGGCAGATCACCGTGCAGCCCGGCGACACCGTCGACGTGCTGCTCGAGAAGACCGAAGACCGCGACGGCTACGTCGTCCTCTCGCGCGAAAAAGCCGAGAAGATGAAGATCTGGGACGAAGTCGAGCGCGCGTACACCGACAAGAAGGTCGTGATCGGCCGCGTCATCGAACGGATCAAGGGTGGCCTTGCCGTAGACATCGGCGTGCGGGCATTCCTGCCCGGCAGCCAGATCGACGTGCGCCCCGTGCGCAACCTCGACGCCCTGCGCGGCCAGGAGCTGCGCATGCGCGTCATCAAGGTGAACAAGAAGCGCGGCAACATCGTGCTCTCGCGCAAGGTCCTCCTCGAGGAGGAGAACGCCGAGAAGAAGAAGCACACGCTGGAGACGCTGGCCGAAGGCAAGGTGCTCCGCGGGGTCGTCAAGAACATCACCGATTACGGGGCGTTCATCGATCTGGGCGGCATCGACGGCCTGCTGCACATCACCGACATGTCGTGGGGCCGCGTCGGCCATCCCTCGGAAATCTTCAAGGTCAACGACGAAGTGGACGTCGTCGTGCTCAAGTACGACCCGGCGACCGAGCGCGTGTCGCTCGGCCACAAGCAGCTCGTACCCGACCCGTGGAGCGCGGTGACCGATCGCTACCCCGTGAGCGCGCGGGTCAGCGGCAAGGTCGTCAGCCTTACCGATTACGGCGCCTTCATCGAGCTCGAGCCCGGCGTCGAGGGGTTGATCCACGTCAGCGAGATGTCGTGGAGCAAGCGCGTGAAGCACCCGTCGAAGATCCTGAACGTCGGCGACAGCGTCGAGGCGATGGTGCTCGGCGTCGACCCGGCGGCGCGGCGCATTTCGCTCGGCCTCAAGCAGGTCGAGCAGAACCCGTGGCACGACCTCGCCGACAAGTATCCGGTGGGGACGAGGATCAAGGGCCGCGTCCGCAACCTGACGGAGTTCGGTGCGTTCGTCGAGGTCGAGGACGACATCGACGGCCTGATCCACATCTCCGACATGTCGTGGAGCAAGCGGATCAAGCACCCCTCCGAGGTCCTGAAGAAGGGCGACGTCGTCGAAGCGATGGTGCTGAACATCGACGCCGAGAACCAGCGTTTGTCGCTCGGGCTGAAGCAGCTCGCGACCGACATCTGGGACGACTTCTTCTCACGGCGGCACCTGGGCGACACGATCGAAGGCAAGGTCGTGCGCATGACCAACTTCGGCGCATTCGTCGAGCTCGACGAGGGCATCGAGGGCCTGATTCACGTGTCGGAGTTCGATGATCAGACGCACGGCGGCGAGAAGATCGATCTGCAGGTGGGCGAGAACTACACCATGAAGATCATCAAGCTCAGTCCGGCCGAGCGGAAGATCGGTCTGAGCATCCGCGCGTTGAAGAGCGAAGAGTTCCGGACCGACTGGGAGAGCTACCAGGAAAGCTCCGGAACCGGCGAAGCGACGCTCGGCGAGCACATCCGGTTCAAGAGCTAGCAGTCCAATTCGACGTGCGGCACGGGGCAATCGGCGGGCTCGGCGTTCGGAGTGCGCAAATACGGGAGGGTGTGAATGCACCCGCTCGTGCGCGATTCGGATTCCGGACGCCGGGTGCGCGCGGGCCGCACGCCGAGCTCCGCACTCGGAAATTTCCAGTGGGGTTGCCATGTCGATTAGCGGCGGGAGCATGACGAAGGCTGAACTCGTCGAAGAAGTCTCGCGGGTTTCCGACCTCACGAAGAAGCACTCCGAGCTCATCGTCGAGACCGTGTTCCGCAGCATCATCGAGGCCCTGCAGCGCGGGGAGAAGATCGAGCTGCGCGGATTCGGGAGCTTTCGCCTCCGCCAGCGCGAGCCTCGAAAGGGGCGCAACCCCAAGACCGGGGACAAAGTGGACGTGCCGCCGAAGAAGGTGCCGTACTTCAAGCCCGGCAAGGAACTGAAGGAACTGATCAACCTCGAGACGCCGGGCGCGGTGGCTGTCCCGCCCACCTCCACCGCTGCGGCCGCCCCGGCGATCGCGCCGATCACGGACCCCGACGTGCTCGGGGTGTAGACACACAGGCTGCAGGCGACAGGCGGCAGCCTGCAGGCGGTACCTGGCCCGGAGCCCGACCTGCCCGCAGGCTGGCGCCTGTCGCCTGCAGCCTTTCTTTGTATGGACCGCCTCTGGTCTCCGTGGAGACTCGCTTACGTGACCGGCACATCGGGCGCGCAGGACTGCATCTTCTGTGACGCGCCCCTCAGCGAGCGCGACCCGCTGATCGTCGCGCGCGGCGACGCGGCGTTCGTCATCCTCAATCTCTACCCGTACAACAGCGGCCACCTGATGGTCGTTCCGACCCGGCACGTCGGCAGCCTTGCCGCGCTCACGCCAGCGGAGCTCACGGAGATCATGCTGCTGACGCAGCGCTGCGAGATGGCGCTCACCGAGGTGTATCAGCCGCAGGGGATCAACGTCGGGATCAACCTTGGCCGGCCGGCAGGCGCCGGCGTCCTCGATCACGTCCATGTGCATCTGGTGCCGCGGTGGACCGGCGACACCAACTTCATGTCC
>CAVXNR010000034.1:0-34173 GCA_963763095.1 Vicinamibacteria bacterium | reverse complement strand
TTCGCCATGTAGTAGAGGACGGGCACGGCCATGCGCGAGAGCAGGAGCGACGCCACTTCACCGGCCATCAGCGAGATCGCCAGGCCCTGGAAAATCGGGTCGAACAGGATGACCGCGGCGCCAACGATCATCGCGGCGGCGGTGAGGGCCATGGGGCGGAAGCGCACCGCGCCGGCGTCGACGACGGCCTGCTCGAGGGGAAGGCCTTCGCGCAACCGCAGCTCGATGAAGTCCACCAGAATGATCGAATTGCGCACCACGATGCCCGCGCCGGCGATGAAACCGATCATCGACGTGGCCGTGAAGAACGCGCCCATCGCCGCGTGCGCCGGCAGGACGCCGACCAGCGAGAACGGGATAGCGGCCATGATCAAGAGCGGTGTCTTGAACGACTGGAACCAGCCGACCACCAGCACGTAGATCAGCACGAGCACCGCCGCAAATGCGAGGCCGAGGTCGCGGAACACCTCGATCGTGAGGTGCCACTCACCGTCCCATTTCATCGCGTAGCGCGAGCTGTCGAACGGCTGGACCGCGTTCAAAATCTCGAGGCCATAACCCTCGGGCAGAGACAGTCGCCCGATTCGCGTGTTCATCTGCAAGATGGCGTAGGCCGGGCTCCCGTTCTTTCCTGCCAGGTCACCGGTTACGTAGGTCACCGGCTGCAGATTCTTGTGATACAGGCTTGCCCCCTCCTGCGTGGTCACTGCGGTCGTGAGCTCGCCCACTGCCACCGGCCTGCTGCCGCGAAGCCGGATCGACTGGACGGCCTCGAGACTGCGCTCGTCGCGTGGGAGCCGGATCACAATCGGCACGTCCTCGCGCGCCCGTTCGTCGTGCAGCAGGCCCGCCGATTCTCCCGAGCCGGCCATCCGTACGACCGCCGCCACTGCCCCCGGCGACAGGCCGGCAGCCGCCGCTTTTTCGCCATTGACGGCCAGCGTGATCTTCGCGTGCGGATCTTCGACATACCAGTCGCTATCGACCACGCCGGCGGTCTGCTCGAAGACCGACTTGATGTGCGCGGCCACCGCCATCCGCCGTGCCGGATCAGGCCCATAGACTTCCGCGACGAGGGTTTGCAGTGAGGGCGGGCCCGGCGGCACTTCCGCCACCTGGATGGTGGCACCGAATTGCTTCGCGATCGGTATCAGCCGCTCGCGCACGCGTCCGGCCACCTCGTGGCTCTGCGCCGAGCGGTCGCCCTTCGGCACGAGGTTGACCTGCAGATCGGCGAGGTGCGGCGCACGCCTGAGAAAGTAGTGCCGCACGAGGCCGTTGAAGTTGTAGGGGGCCGACGCGCCCACGTAGTGCTGAACGTTGACCACCGTCTCATCGTCCAGAGTGGCCGACGCCAGTGCTGACGCAACGCGCGCCGTCGTCTCGAGCGCCGTGCCGTCGGGCATGTCGATCATGACCTGGAATTCGCTCTTGTTGTCGAACGGCATCATCTTCATCGTCACCAGTTCGAGCGGGACGAGCGCGACGGCTGCCACCAGTAGAGCCGCCACGCTCGCCAGGAAGATGGCGCGCCTCCTGCTGCTGGCAATGAGCGGTCCCATGACACGTCGATAGAGGCGCGTCATCAGATCTTCCGCGGCGTGATCCTGCGCGGAGGGCTCGAGCAGCCGGACCGCAGCCCACGGCGTCACGATGAAGGCGACCACCAGCGAGAAGACCATCGCCGCTGACGCGCCCACCGGAATCGGCCGCATGTAGGGGCCCGACAAGCCGCGGACGAACGCCATCGGCAGGATCGCCGCCACCACCGCGAGCGTCGCGAGGACGGTTGGGTTACCCACTTCGTCAACGGCGCGCAGCGCGATTGCGGCCAGCCCGGCCCGCTCCTCGCCGCGCATCCGCGCGTGGCGGACGATGTTCTCCACCACGACGATCGCATCGTCCACCAGGATGCCGACGGAAAAGATCAGGGCGAAGAGCGTGATGCGGTTCAGGGTGTAGCCATAGAGATAGAACATGAAGAGCGTGAGCGCGAGCGTGACCGGAATCGCGATCAGCACCACGGCCGCCTCGCGCCGGCCAAGGACCAGCCAGATCAGCGCCGACACCGAGAGGACCGCCAGCAGCATGTGCCAGAGCAATTCGTTGCTCTTGTCGGCCGCGGTCTCACCATAGTCACGGGTGATGGTGAGGTGCACGTCCGATGGCACGAGCGATCCCTTGAGCGTGTCGAGCTTCTTGGCGACGCGGTGGGTGACGTCGGTGGCATTGGTGCCCTTCCGCTTTGCGACCGCGACGGTGACGGCCGGTTGCGCGCCGGACGACTTCGACTGGAAGGTGACATACGACGTGGGCTCGGCGGCGCCGTCGACCACTTCCGCCACATCGCGCACCAGCACGGGGCGCCCGCTTCCGGAGGTCACCACGGTGTTGCGCAGGTCGTCGGCGGTGCGCAGGCGGTTCCCCGCCTCGAGGCCAGTCACCACACCGCCCGCCACAGGGCCCGACGCGGTGCCACGCACGTTGCTGCGCGCGATCGCCTGCTGAACCGACAGAGGATCGAGATCGTAGGCCGACAGTCTCGCGGGGTCGATGTCCACCTGCACCTGCCGTGGGCGCCCCCCGATGATGGTCACCTCCGACACGTCGTTGACCTCGGCGATCGCATCTCGCAGTTGGACGGCGAGCGATCGCAGCTGATCGTCGGCGTACCGCGCCGACCACACCGTGACGGCAAGGATCGGCACATCGTCGATCGAGCGCGGCTTGACGATCGGCCCGATGACGCCGGGTGGGATGCGATCCGCGTGCGCGGCCAGTTTCTGATTGAGGCGAACGAGCGCGGCTTCTTGCGGCTCTCCCACCGTGAAGCGGACAACGACCATTGACTGTCCGGGACCCGAGGTCGAGTAGACGTATTCCACCCCGGGCACTTCCCAGAGCAGCTGCTCCAACGGACGCGTCACCCGCTGTTCGACGTCCGCCGGTGTCGCCCCCGGCATCTCGACGAACACGTCAACCATCGGCACGATGATCTGAGGTTCCTCTTCGCGCGGCAGCGCCAGCACCGCCAGGGCGCCGAGCGCCAGCGAAGCCAGGATGAAGAGCGGCGTCAGCTTGGAGTGGATGAACACGGCCGCGATCCGGCCGGCGGCGCCGTAAGTCTTAGCCATTTACCGTCCTCGCACGCTGACGCGGCGTCCCTCGGCGACGCCGGGCGACGGCGAAAGAATCACCATTTCCGCTTCGGTCAGGCCTGCCAGCACCTCGGACTCGCTGAGGCTGACGAGGCGCACGCGCGCCAGGCCCTTGTCGACCACGAAGACCGAGGTGAGCTGTCCGCGGCGCACGATTGCCGACGATGGAATGGTCAACGCGCGCCGCGGCGTCCCACCAAATCGGGCCTTGCCGAATTCGCCGGATCGAAGGCCAGGCGCATCGGGCAACGCGATCTTGACGAGAAACGCTCGCGCATCGGCATCCACCGCCCGGCTGACCTCGGCCACCGTGCCCTCGATCGAGGTAGTCCCGGTCCCGAGGAAGACCGGGACGCTGTCGCCGTTTCGAATCTGGCCGATGCGTGATTCGTCCACGCGGACCTCGAGGCGGAATCCGCGTGTGTCTTCCAGGCGAAGAAGGGGCATGCCTGGTGACGCCATGTTTCCGGGCTCGACCAGCTTTTCGGTGATCATCCCATCGAAGGGCGCGGCAATCCTGGTGAAGGAGTCGGTCGTGCTCGCCTGATCAGCGGCGGCTCGGGCACTTTCGACTGCCGACGCGGCTTGCAATACCCGCGCGTCCGCGCCGGCGACGCGCGCTTCGGCGCTTCGCAGCGTCGCAGTGGCATCATCGAGCTCCTGCGCGGTGGCGGACCGCTTGACCTGCAGGCCGGCGATGCGATCGTGGGACGCGCGTGCGAGGGCCATGCCGGCTTCCGCGGCCAAGAGGTCGGCTGCAGCCGCCTTGGCTCCCTGTTCGGCGGCAACGGCCGCTGAGCGCGCGGCACGGGCGCCGGCGGCGAGATCGTCGCCGTCAAGCACGATGAGCGTCTGGCCCTGGCGGATGTGATCGCCTGGCGAGACGCGAACCTCGCGCACCGGCGCCAGGATGCGCGCGGTGATCCTGGCCGTGGTGTGAGCCTGCACCACGCCGCCCGAATCGATCGTTCCGGCCACGTCGGTCATTGCAACCTGGGCGATGGTGACGGCGATGGGCTCGGCCGCCGGCGGGTCCGAAAGGAGCCGCCCTATAGTGCCGGGCGGAGCGGTGGCAGCCGGTCGAGCCGAGCATCCGGCGAGCGCCGCGCTCATCGAGAGTGCCGCCGCAATCCCTGCAATGGCGACGTGATGACTTGCGATGATCGTTTTCATGGCGTTCCTATCGCTCGTTCCAGCGTTGCTGTTGCCGTGAGCACATTCACGCGCGCAGCGATCTGTTGGGCATCGGCCTGCTGCACGGCGTCGGCGGCGCGCAGCAGCATGGCGGCATCCGTGAGGCCGCTCTCGTAGCGATCCCGGATGATGCGGCTGCTCTCTCGTGCCCGATCGGCGGCCGCCTGTCCAACCGTTTCGCTCGCGCGCGCGGCCTCGAGCTTGGCGATCGCGATCTGCACGTCGAGCCGCGCCAGGGTCTCGGCCTTGCTCATTTCGAACGCTCGACGCTCCGCTTGCGCGCGCGCTTCGGCGAGCCGGGCCTTGTCGGCAAGACCATGGAACACGTTGATCCGGGCGACCGCGCCGGCCCCCCAACTCGACGACCGCGCGTTCCAGGCGCCGCCGTTGAGTTCCCACACGCCCTGCACGGCCACTTGCGGCAGAAACGCCGCCCGCGCCGCGGCCACGGTCGCGGCAGCAAGCTGTGCCTGCTGCCTGGCGAGTGCGACCTCGGGCCGGTTCTTCAGGGCTTCCTCTTCAAGAGCCGCGGAATCGGTGATGTCGATGGCGATGACCGATGGCGTGGGATCGAGCGGGAACGTCGCCGTCAAGGGTTCGCCCATCAGCTGATTCAGCCGGGCGCGCGCGACGCGTTCGTCCGACGTTGCCTGCACCTGCCGCTCGAGCGTCAATGCGACGTAGACCTCCAGCTGCAACACATCCGCGTCGGTCGCCCGGCCGGCGTCGCGACGGTTGCCGGCCAACTCGCGATTGGCCCGCGCGGTCTCGACCGCGGCCGCTGCCGAACGAACCGTCGCGGCAGCGATGAGGACGCGGCCAAACGCGTCGGTCACCGCCGCAGTCAGCTCATGGTCGACGAGTCGCCTGCCGGTGGCCGCCATGTCCCGCCCGATCGACGCGGCCCGGACGTTCGCCGCGGTGGCGCGGTCGAACAGCGACTGCTCCACGGAGAATGCGGTCCGGAAGTTGTCCGTCGCATCGGGATGATTGAGCCCATCAAGGGCGAAGTCGGCGCCGGTGAAGTGGCGCTGTGCAAGACGCGAACTGAACACGAACACCGGGTTGTTGCCGCGCTGCCAGGACTCCGCGACGTCAATCTTCGGGAAGTAGCCGCCGCGAGCCTGTGTGACGCGTTCAGCTGCTTCGCGCTCGGCAGCCGCCGCCGATCCGGCGTCGGGGTTGTGTGACGTGGCGCGCGAAATGGCCGCCGACAGCGAAAGCGGCGACTGCGCGGACGCCGGCAGGGCCATAAGCAGGGTGGCAAGGAGGCCTGCGGTCCCCACACCCACCGCTCCCCAGCCAACCACCGGCCGCGCCAGTGTGAACGACGCGCAGGCGATTGGTGGGTCAGTCATCACCAGCGCCGTTGATCAACGTGAGGATTCTGCCCATGGCTGTGTCTGGTCCTCGAGAGCGCTCGTTGGGTACGGTTGGTCGAGCGATGGAGCCAGTCTGGCGATCCGAGCGCCCGCGAGCCATGCTCGGGCGGCCGAAGTTCTTGCTCGCCAGCGGGGTGGCGTTAGAATGCATGGCACCAACGCCGAAAAACTTTGCCGGGAGGCCGGTCAGGGCCCAATCAGATGGATGCGTTCTCCGAAGTGCTGAGCGGCGTGAAGCTGAAGGGCGCGCTCTTCTTCAGCGCCGAATTCTCGGCGCCGTGGGCGCTCGCGACGCCGGCGTCGAAGGCGCTGGCATCAGCGCTGGCGCCCGGTGCGCCCCATCTCGTGGTCTACCACCTCGTGGTCGACGGCGTGGCCCGCGCGACCTTGCCAGACGGACACACCTTGACGCTCGAGCCCGGGGACATCGTCGTGTTTCCCCACGGTGATGCCCATGAGCTGAGCAGCGCGTCCGGGGCACAGTACGTGGACGGCGCCTCGCTGATGAAGAAGATCGTGAGCCGCGATCTGACGCCGATGCGCAGCGGTGGCGGTGGCGACAGCACGCGCTTCGTCTGCGGTTACATGGCGTGCGACCCGCTGCTGTGCGCACCGATCCTTGGGGGCCTACCCTCCATGCTCAAGGTGAACGTGCGGACCGATCGCGCGGGGCACTGGCTGGAGGGCTCGTTGTTGCACCTCGTCGACGAGGCGACATCGAATCGTGCCGGCAGCGATGCGATGCTGGCCAAGGTGTCCGAGGCCCTGTTCGTGGATACGCTCCGCCGCTACGTGGCGGGACTGCCGGAGCACCAGACGGGTTGGCTCGCCGGCGCTCGCGATCCCGTCGTCAACAAGAGCCTGGCAATGTTGCATAGCCGCGTCGACCATCCGTGGACGATCGCCGAGTTGGCCGAGGCCGTCGGCGTATCCCGAACAGCGCTCGTCGATCGATTCGCCAAGTATCTGTCAGAGCCGCCGATGGCGTACTTGACGCGATGGCGCCTGCAGCTCGCCGCGCAGGCGCTGACGACGACGCCGCGTGGCGTGGCCGACATCGCCGCCGAGGTGGGATACGAGTCGGAAGCGGCGTTCAATCGCGCCTTCAAACGCCTGCTCGGCACGCCGCCCGCACGCTATCGGCGCGAGCACCGATCCACGGATACGCTTCCCGCCAAAGCGAAGGTGCAGCTCTCAGGGTAGGCCAGCCCACGGCCGACGCGGCGTCGCGACCACCTCCCCGGGTGTCGCGAGTCGACGACTCGTGGGCCGGTGTTGAAAAATGAGTAGCCAGCGGCGTGGAGTCGTGACACTATCGGCCGCCTATTCGATCCGTGGAGGACACGCCATGCCTACGGACACACGTAGCGACCGCAATCGTTCCGACGACGCGCATCCTCGCGATCTCGATACGCTGGCAGCTTCGCGGTGCCCCATCTGCGGCTCCGCTGCTGACGAGGTAGACCACACTACCTCCTGGGGCAGTCGGACACGGCTACTGGTCTGTCGCGCTCCGACGTGTGGCCAAGTCGCGACGGTGCCAGAGCCGCCGTGGCGGCATGTGCCACGCCCGTGACAGCGGTGTGATTGTCGCGATTCAGGGGCGGTACCGGACATGACCGTTGAGATCCCAACAACCGGTGGACGGATCGAAGGGCAGTTGATCCCCAATGACGATCCCGCCATCCCGATCTCTGTGAAGCTCGGACGATCAGGGCACATCGTCTACGGGCTCGCGGCAATGCTGAAGATGGGATTTCGGATCGTGGACTGTACCCCAGCCGAACGGGCGATCATGGAATCTCACGGTATTACGCCCACAGGGTAGCCCCCGGTAGCCCCCACGATGGCGCGCACACTGCAGCGCGTTGCGAAGAAGAGAGGGCCGCGACGGGCGCGGAGCAGCCGCTCGTGCCCGTTCATTGTGCGGGCTTCTGTTGCAGCGACTCGATGTGTTTCACGAGTGCGTCGATCACCGATTTCACCGATTCCTCTGACGAGCCGAGCCTCGACGTCCTTGAACGCGCTGCCCCACACCGGCATGTCGGGTCCGCCGTGTCCCGGCACGGACTCGCGTCCATCGATGGTCTTGCGGACCTGCTCGGCCGGAAACACACCGCCGTTCTGTGTCGCCAACACCGTCAGATCGGGCGGCCGCCGTTTCATCCTGTCTGCGAGAGGTCCGTCGCCCCTCGCGGACGTGCCGTGACAGACGGCGCAGTAGTCTTTGAACACCTCGCTGCCGGTGAACGTCAACTGCGCTGCTGGCGCATCGGGTGGCGCCTGAGGCTGACCAGCCTGGGCCTGCACCTTCACCATCAGTGCAACGAGACACAGGGCTGCCGCCAGAACGGGATTCAGGTACTTCGCTGGTTGTGGCATACGTGGCTCCTGGCGCACCCGACACGGCCGCTGCGCGATATTCCCGGCTCGCCGAGGAATTCTCCGCCTGCGCCGGGTGCACGTCGCATGACTGCTGTGCGGCCCGTCAGCGCAAATCGTTCGTGGCGAGCAGAAACGGCCGCCGGCGCACCGAACACGCCCTCGCGACCGCTCATTGCAAACCCGCCATGCTTCGATGAGGGTGCAAGCAAACTGCCACGATGAACGCAGAACGGCCCGAAGATTGTCGCAGTGGGCGGTAGGCGATAGGCGGTGGGCAGTACCAGTTCTCGTTCTCAAGCGAAACACACCGCATCGACGGACAGGTCGGTCAAGGGTTCGAGGCCATGCGCAGGACCTTTGCCGAGAACTTCGCTCGACGTCGGGAGTTGGGCGGCGCGTGTTGCGCCTATCACCGTGGCGAGAAGGTCGCTGACCTCTGGGGCGGGGTTCGAAACACGCTGACCGGCGACCCCTGGGAGCAGGACACGATGGTGATCGTCTACTCGGCCACCAAGGGCCTGGCCGCGATGACGCTTGCGGTTGCCCATTCCCGTGGCTGGCTCGACTACGAAGAGCGAGTATGCACCTACTGGCCGGAATTCGCGCAGCAGGGCAAAGAGCGAATCACGGTTCGCCAGCTCCTGGCTCACCAGGCAGGGCTGTACGCGCTCGACGAGCCCGTGAGTCGGAGCCTTGTCGCTGACCTCGATTGGCTGGCAGTCGTCCTGGCGCGTCAGAAACCGGCGTGGGAACCAGGCACGCGGCAGGCCTATCACGGTATAACGCTCGTGACGAACCGGATGGGGACGCGGTTGACGGGAGACCCGCGGGATGTCGCGCTCAGAGACGCACTCTACTCCGGTATTCGGGCGCGGTCAGGTCCATCGGGACAACGAGCGGCGTAAGAGTGGCCCGCCGATTCGCGCGGCGCCGCCACCGGCAAGCCGGTCGTGAGTGGCGAGCCGTCGCGGCTACGATACTTTGACGTAGGTATCGGCTTGCGTGTGCTCGAGAAAGTCCGTAGCCACGAGTGCCGCCAGGACCGCGGCACACCTCACCTCATCGAGGCCCCATAGACGTTGCCCTTGCGCAGTTGTCACGCGAAGCCCCGGCATTTCGTCGTACTCGGCACGAATGCGGTTCAACAGACGGTCGCCGTCGGCGGGCGGGGTGTTCAGCAGAAGGCTCATGATGCTTTCTCTGCGCGTGTAACCGGAGCGGCGGTCGCAAGTCGAGCGCCGCCGCACGTCTGGGTTGATAGATGGTGCCGACGGAAGCCGGCACCAAACCGACGCTCATGTGACCGCCGCATTGAACCGGGCCCTGCCAAACCGAGCGTCCGAATCGCTGACCGCAGGCACCGGCGGAATAGCAAGGACGAGCGTGGGTGCGAGGCACAGCACCCTGTACGTCACTGACCCCATACGCGGCCCCAGAAGGGTTGATCCGTGGAGACCCAAGACGAGGAGGCCTGCACCGCGATCCCGCGCAAGCTTTGCAATCTCTTCTGCGGGATCACCGTATGCCAGAAGAGTTTCAACGGGGGCCGTCACATCGTGCGTGAGCCCGCGGAGCTCCTCTTCCGCCCTGGCGCGGCGTTCGTGGTCCGCCCTGCCGACGTGCGTTCTCCACCGCATCGGCAGCGCGAGGGGTTCGATGACGTGTGTGAGTATGAGCGGCACGCCCAGCGCGACAGCCAACCCGTCTGCCACCGCCACCTGGTGGGCGGTTGCAGGCGTGAGATCCACGGGCACCAGAATGCGTCCTACGGACCCGGCGGCCTCCGGCAGCGACGCGACCATCGGGGCGTCCCTGCGGGTGACGAGGACCGGCACGGTGGTCTCTCGGAGCACGCGTTCGGTCGTTGCGCCGAAGAAGGCCTTGCGGGCACCGCTGAGGCCGTGAGTACCGATGACGATGAGATCTGCATGACCGTCAGCGGCGGCCTTGAGGATCTCTGGTGCTGGCTTTCCGGTGCGGACGTCATACGTGACGTCGTCTGCGCCAGCCGCGCTGGGCAGGTTGGTGTCCCGGTAGAACTCACGCAGGTCCTGGTGGCTCTGCAGCTGGAGATATTCTGCGTCGTAAGCCATGGCCGCTGCCTGCACCAGCAACAGATCGTTGACCGTGACCAGCAGCAGCCGCGCCCCGAAGTGGTCCGCAATGAGTGCCGCGTAGCGCAGTGCGACGCGTGAATGATCTGAATAGTCGATTGGACAGAGCACAGTCGGCTTCTGTGGCATCAGCGTTCTCCTCGGCTGGGCGGGAGTGGCACTTGCGAAGGGTTCCCGGGGAACCCTGAACGACCTGGACGTCGAGCCTCCCCAAGCGACGATCCTTGCAAAACTCCTGCTGGAGGCACCAGGATGGCGGCGCAGTGCGCGCGCCTTGAAAAGTTCCAACTATTGTGCCAGCACAAAGGGGTCCGGCTGGATTCGTGCCGGCGCATCACATGCGTGCGAACGCGACCCGCTCGCATGAGTGCGGACTAATTCGCGGACGGAGTGTAAATATCAGCGTCGCTGGTACCCCGGCTGGTCGCGCATACGCGTGAGCACGAGGGGGCCCAGGCCGACCGTGAGCCACACCAGGAGGAGCAGACGTCCGCGTGACAGATCGTAGTCGGACAGCAGCCTGCTCCACGGCAGACCGTCCACCAGGTAGCCGACGCCGAACTCGAACACGATCGCGACCAGCAGCCAGCATCCGCCGATGGCAAGCGCGTTCGGCGCCGTCGGTCGCGTGTGCCGGACGAACGTGGCGATGATTGCGAGAAACGACGCACATACGATCACCGTACCGAGTTGATGTGACCGCAACTCGCCGAGCCGCGGTACGAGCCACGTCTCCCGAGCGATGCCTGCGAGCGTGGCAGTCCCGGCCAGGACCAGCCAGTACATCGCCGCCGCGCGGTAGAGACCCCCTGTGCCACAAGGCCGACGGTCGGCCGACGTGTGGGTCATGAACTCCCTCGAGATCTGAATGGTTGCGCTCCGCAGAGGCCGGCGCGGGTCTCCGTTCGCGCGCCGTTGTTCACTGCAACGCATGTACCTCGCCATGAACGCGTGCCCGCGTGGAACATCAGCTGAATCCGTGTGGTCATCGGCCCTGCCCGGTCGCCGCTGGGCTGCGGATTTGTCAGCAACTCTTCCAGAAAATTGACACCACGCTGGACCCGCCCGTTGCGTTTACCGGGCTTCCTTTCGCACAAATCTGTCAACGGCAGTGGCGCATTACGTGCCCGTTCTGCAGTTGGGGTGCTGCGTTAAGAGCAGCTTCCGAACGATAGATTGCCTTGCAGGGCATACATCCGTTCCTGCATCGAGGGTCCGCATCATGATCACTTTCGCGGGATTTCGGCGCGCGTGCGTGACGGCACTGATGTTCGCCGGCCTGAGCAGCACGGCAGCGGCACAGCCCGCTGCGGTCTTGCCGGGAGCGCTTCGCGCGTATGCCACCATCCACTCGATCGGCATCGAGTGGGACATCACGAACGATACGAACCATGACGCAGCTGCGGCCGTGGAATACCGCGGCTCCGGCACGACAGCGTGGCGACGCGCGCTGCCGCTCGTCCGCGTCGATTTCAACGGCAGCAACATGCTCGCCGGCAGCCTCATGTTTCTCGCTCCCGACACGAGCTACGACGTACGGGTGTCGCTGGCCGATCCCGACGGCGGTAGCGAGACGCGGATCGTGACCGTCCGAACGCGGCCCGTGCCTCGTGCGCCGGCCACGGGACGAATCTTTCACGTCGTGCCTGGAGCTGGGGGCGGCACCGGATCGCCAGAGGCGCCGCTCGGCGGCATCGCGGCGGCCGAGAGTGTCGCACAGCCCGGTGACACGTTTCTGCTGCACGCCGGCGCGTACGGCGGCCGGATCCGGTTCACGAAGGGCGGCACGGCGACGAGCTACATCGCCTGGCGGGCGGCCGGCGATGGTGAAGTTCTGATGAACGGCATCGACGTGCTCGCGAGCTACGTCTGGCTCGAGGGTGTGACGGTGCGGAACCAGCCCTACGCGGTGCTGTCTTTCAACTCGCCGGCAGGTGTCGTCATCACGCGCAGCACCCTCGAGAACAACCACTACGGTCTCTACCTGCAGGGCGCAGGGACGAACTGGTACATCGCCGACAACACGATTCGTGGTGATACGGCCGCGTCCTCTGAGAGCCTCTCGGGTGAGGGGATCGACCTGAACACCACGAGCGGCCACACCGTCGCCCACAACCGGATCTCGAACGTTGCCGACGGGATCTCCTACCCCTACGTGAACGTCGACGTCTTCGGGAACGACATCTTCGACACGTCGGACGATGGGATCGAGGCGGACAACGGGCGCGCGAACGTGCGGATGTGGGGTAACCGGATCCACAACGCCGTTCACAACGGCATCAGCTTCCAGCCGCAGGCGGGCGGCCCGTGGTACATCGTCAGGAACCAGATCGCCGGCAACAAGGAGGGCGCCTTCAAGTTCCGCACGACCGATCGCTTCGTGCTGCTGCACAACACCATCGTGAACTGGGGCAACGCGTGGCCCGGGACGAGCCTGATGTGCTGCAACGAGGACCATCTGCTGCGTGCGTACGCCCGAAACAACCTGTGGGTGTCGGTGCAGGGCGGCCAGATCTGGGGCCTGGACGCGGGCACACCCGACTGGCGCACCGATCTCGACTATGACGGCTTCGACTGGGGCACCGCCGTGAACCCGTTCGCGTATGGCGGCGTCACGTACGACACGCTGCTTGGCTTCTCGAATGCCTCGCGCCTCGAGACGAACGGTGTCCGCATCTGGAAGGACAGCTGCTTTGCGCAGTTCAACGTGCCTGGTCCTGCTCCCACGCCGGTTCCCCCGCAGGTGATGACCCTGCAGCCTGGGTGTCCCGCGGTTGATGCCGGCGCCCGCGTCGACGGAGTCAACGACGACTTCGCAGGTACGGGCCCGGACCTTGGGGCGCACGAGCACGGTGCGCCGCCACCGCAGTACGGGCCCCGGCCGCCTCTGCAGCCGCCGCTCGCCCCTGGGGCGCTCACCGCAACCGTGCAGGCGAGCACACGCGTCGATCTCCGCTGGGCGGACCAGTCGAGTTCCGAGAGCGGATTCCGGATCGAGCGGTCCGCCGGCGGGCAGTCGTTCGTGGTGCTGGCGACGGTCGGGGCAAATGTCGTGACCTTCAGCGATCTCACCGTGACGGCTGGCGTGCCGTACGCCTACAGGGTCGCCGCCTACAATGCGGCTGGACCCTCCCTGTATTCGAACGTGGCCTCCGTCACCCCATCGTCTGGCCGCACGCCGTTCGGCGGCACCGCTGCGGCCCTGCCCGGGACGGTGCAGGCGGAGCACTTCGACGAGGGCGGCGCCGGCGTCGCCTATGTCGACACCACCGCGGGCAACGGCGGGGGGCAGTACCGCACCACCGACGTGGATATCGACAGCACGACCGACACGGGCGGCGGCTACAACGTCGGGCGCACGCGGGCGGGGGAGTGGCTGAAGTACTCCGTCACGGTAGCCAGCGCTGCCACGTACGACCTCGATGTGCGTGTCGCGAACGTCGGCACAGGCGCGCGGTTCCGGGTGGCAATCGACGATCTCGACCGCACGGGCCTCGTGAGCGTGCCGAACACGGGCGGGTGGCAAATGTGGCAGACGCTGACGAAGACCGGCCTGTCGCTCACGGCCGGAGCACACGTGATCACGCTCGTGTTCGAGGCCGGCACGGCGGAGAACGGCGGCGTCGGCAACTACAACTGGCTCCGGTTCAGGGCGGCGAGCTCCAGCTCCACGCCGTACGGCGGCACGCCAGTGGCGCTCCCGGGCACGGTGCAGGCCGAGCGCTTCGACGAGGGCGGGCCTGGCGTCGCATACGTCGACACCACCGCGGGCAATGGCGGCGGGCAATACCGCACCACCGACGTGGATATCGACAGCACGACCGACACCGGCGGCGGCTACAACGTCGGGCGCACCCGTCCGGGGGAGTGGCTCAAGTACTCCGTCACGGTAGCAAGCGCGGGCACGTACGCGCTCGACGTGCGCATCGCGAACGTCGGCACGGGCGCCCGGTTCCAGGTCGAGATCGACGGTATCGATCGCACGGGCCCCACCAGCGTGCCGAACACGGGCGGCTGGCAGATGTGGCAGACGCTGACGAAGACCGGCCTATCGCTCACGGCCGGAGCACACGTGATCCGGCTCGTGTTCGACGCGGGCACGGCGGAGAACGGCGGGGTCGGCAACTACAACTGGCTCCGGCTCAGGGCCGCCAGCTCCAGCTCCACGCCCTACGGCGGCACGCCAGTGGCGCTGCCAGGCACGGTGCAGGCCGAGCGCTTCGACGAGGGCGGGCCTGGCGTCGCATACGTCGACACCACCGCGGGCAATGGCGGCGGGCAATACCGCACCACCGACGTGGATATCGACAGCACGACCGACGTGGGCGGCGGTTACAACCTCGGGCGCACCCGTCCCGGGGAGTGGCTGAAGTACTCCGTCACGGTGGCGAGCGCCGGCACGTACGCGCTGGACCTGCGCATCGCGAACGTCGGGACGGGCGCCCGGTTCCATGTCGAGATCGACGGTGTCGATCGCACGGGGCCAATCAGCGTGCCGAACACGGGCGGGTGGCAGACCTGGCAGACAGTGACCAGGACCGGCCTGTCGCTCACGGCCGGGTCGCACGTGATTACGCTCGTGTTCGACACCGGCACCGCGGAGAACGGGGGAGTGGGAAATTACAACTGGGTGCGATTCGTGGCGAGCTAGTGTCCCGGCCGGGACACTAGCTCGCGGGCCGCCGCGCGCTTCGCCTCTGTCACTAGGATCACCTAAGGTGTACCGGCACCAGGTCATTAGGGCAGAGCCGCCACTAGAATGAGCAGCGCGAGCAATCGTCCGGATAACTCCATGAAGGCGATGATCCTGTCCCGATTTGGTCTCGGCCACGTGGAATCAGTGGAGACCGATAAGCCCGTCCCAGGGCCAACCCACGTGCTCGTCAAGGTGCTGGCGTGCGGGGTGTGCCGCACCGACCTGCACCTGGTCGATGGCGAGCTGCCGAATCCCACGATCCCGGTTGTTCCCGGTCATGAGATCGTCGGCCGGATCGAAGCGGTTGGCGCCGACGTGACCGGACTCGTCCCCGGCATGCGTATCGGTATTCCGTGGCTCGGTGGAACCTGCGGCGCCTGTGGCTTCTGCCAATCCGATCGCGAGAATCTCTGCCGGAACGCGCGCTACACCGGCTATCAGCTCAACGGCGGATACGCCGAGTTCGCGGTTGCCGATTCCTCATTCTGCTTTCAACTTCCACCCAAGTACGACGATGTACATGTCGCGCCGCTCCTGTGTGCTGGGCTGATCGGCTACCGGGCCTATCGGATGGCCGGGCCAGGTGCGAGGCTGGGCATCTATGGATTCGGCGCGGCGGCGCACATCATCGCCCAGGTCGCAGTGCACCAGAGGCGCGAGGTGTTCGCATTTGCGGCCCCAGGCGACCATCAAGCCGTCAAGTTCTCGAGAGACGTAGGAGCCACGTGGGCGGGATTTTCTAACGAGCCGCCGCCCCTGCCGCTTGACAGCGCAATCATCTTCGCTCCAGTCGGCCCCCTCGTACCGGAAGCGCTGTCACGCATCGTGGCTGGAGGCATAGTCGTGTGCGCCGGCATCCACATGAGCGACATACCGTCGTTTCCATATCGTCTCCTGTGGGAAGAACGGGCGATCCGTTCGGTCGCCAATCTGACACGGCACGACGCACGCGAATTTCTCGCGCTCGCGAACGAGATCCCGTTGAACACGCACGTTCATGGGTACGCGCTGACTGACGCGAACCGTGCGCTCTCGGACCTGCGGTCCGGTCGCCTCTCCGGCGCCGCTGTTCTCGTGCCTTAAACACCGGCTGCGTGGGGCTGTGGCTCTGAAGGAGGCCTTACCCGCGGGGCATCGACGAGAGTAGCTTGCTGAGAAACCGACGCCTCGACACCTGCGATGAGTTTCGCTCGAGCACCTATTAAAGAAGGACGTTCAGGAACCAAGCGAAGGCGCCGACAGCTGGCGACTGACGGTCCGAGAATCATCCCAGTCCGCTCGTGTCACCATCATCGAGGCTAGATGTCCAGAAATGAGTTCAGCGCTCTCCTGGTCCTCCGAAGTGTATATATTGCTTTGTCGCGAATAGAACCCCAAGGTTCCTACCAGAGTCTCGTCGAGTAACAACGGCACCATGAGACAGCTCACTGCGGACGAGTGGGCGGCTGGAGGCCAAAACCAGCCAGCCGCTGGCGTAATCCCTCGACGCCCGCTCGCCAGCGCACCATGCCCGTCCGGAGGTGCATTCGTTGCTCGGGACTCGGGCGCTCGCCGTTCTCCAGACGAACGAGGAGACCCTCCGCGAGATCCAGCAGTCCCTCCGAAAAGGTGATGGACTCACTGAGAGCTTTCACCAGCTCGACCACCGTTGTATCGTCGTCGGCCATTTTCCGCTCCTCCCGGGCGCAGGGTAGTGGGCTAACGCAGTGTTGCTGAGCTGTATGGTTAGGATAGCAGACACCGGCCTCGCGATTCAGCCCGGCTGTACAATGAATCGGCCAGGTTACGTTTTTACGTCTGTCGCACTGTCAGGCGTGGTTTGTGCAAGGCCGCAACCAAGAGGGTAAGCGTGATGCGCACCAGTGCAGCTCTCGTTTTCGTGGCGATGCTGACAAGCGTGCCCCTGGCGCGTGCCGAACCAATAACGCTAACGGTCAGCGGTGTCATCGAGAGTGCTGTGCCCGGCTACGACGAACTGCATCTCGGCTTCCCCGTATTTGCCGGCGACCCGTTCACGTTTTTCGTCAACCTCGAACTGGCTTCGTCCGACCTTGAACCGACGCCCCCGAACTTTGGAGTCTTCTCCCTCAAGACAAACCAACTGGGGTTCGGGTTTGACTCGCAGAGCTTTACGGCGGACTACTCAGGGGATATGGTCACTAACAATGCGTCCAACGCCGACCAGGTCCAATTTTTTATGCTCCCGCTGCCCTTTCCGGCTCGACTGTTTGAGTTCCAGTTGCTGTTCTCGGGGCCCGCTTCGTGGCTGACCAGTGACACGTTTTCACCCTCACAGTTGGCAATGCCACCGCCGTTGGCTGGAAGCTTGACAGCAACGACCTTCGCAGCCGATGACGCTTTCGTGTTCTTGCGAGGCAGGGTACAGACGGCAACCGTCAGCCCCGCGCCCGTTCCCGAACCTGCAAGCGTTCTCCTGATTGGAACTGGATTACTCGGCATTGTCGCGCGGCGCTACGGCCGGCGAATGGCCCTGCGCAAATCACGACTTGCCTAACTACTGGGCCTGGGCGGCGCCCAGGCCGTAGGCGATTGATGCTGATTCCAAGCTGATTCTCTCGTGGCTCGTCGCCCGCGCTATGCTCGGTCCGCGCTTGAGCTGATGGAACGACGCCGGGTGGCACGCATCCGATGCGGACCTAACCGCTGAGCGTGTTACGCTCACAAAAATGCCAGCACAAATCACATGCTGCTAAACGATCGGCAAAGCAATCAACGCCCGCCCATCGAACACTGATGCTCCGCCACAAAGGCGTTCGGAAACACTTTAAGAGTCCGGATGAGAACTGCCGGCCGAGGTTATCCCTTGTCTAGTAACTTCTGGGAAGGGCCAAACTAGTCGACGCTTGTGGACCTGATCCACTTCCGGCGGGTGTGCTTGTAGGCAGGTCCACGGCCGACACTGACAGTGCGCTGGCAATAGAGGTTGCCAAGAGACAAGCGGTGTCTAGTTGGTCTGTTGTGAACGACTGTCCCGAGTATGCGGACAGAACTCCGATCAGACGCTCAGCTTCATCGAAAAGCGGAACGCTTAAGCAGAGAGTGAATATTGTTGAGGCACCCGGTGCTAAGACGGCTAGGTCCAACGCAGCCTCCGAATTCATCATGGGCTGCCCGTTAGCCGCGACCCAACCAGTCAGATGTTCACCCAATTCCATCCGACGACCTTCGATACACGGCCCTCCGAGGCCGCGAGCTGCCGAAATGACAAGGTCATCACGGTCCTCATCGTAGATCGCGATAAAACCGGCGCTCACATCGAGCGCGTCTAGCACCACGAATAGCACCGCATCGGCCCGATCGCGGAGCGAATGAGTGCCAACATTCGACAGCACCCGAGACACCAGGCCTGTAACCACTCTTTGAACGGGGCTGTACTTTGGTGTAGCGACCGTGGCTTCTCGGGCTTCTGGTGCACTTAGCCGGGCTATGTCTTGGTAAGTAGCTGATTGTGCTGGAGAGATCGCTTCAGGAGCCAAATCACGGTGAACTGTGACGAACGTATCCACCACGAGTGGGTCGTACATTGTGCCGCGGCGCTGGAGCAGAATGGCAGTGGCTGCTTCGTCTGACAGCCGCGGGCGGTAGGGTCTATCACTAGTAAGTGCATCGTAGCAGTCCACAACAGCTAAGATACGCGCCCCAATCGGAATTTGCGTACCCACTAGCCCAGTCGGATAGCCTCGGCCATCCCAGTTCTCATGATGGTGTTTCACGATGGGAATAACGGGAAATGGAAACGCAATGGACGATAATAGGTCTGCGCCGATGGTTGCGTGCATTTGCATTTTGGCGAATTCGACCGCAGTAAGTTTGCCCGGTTTATTGAGTATGTGCTCCGGTATTGCGAGTTTGCCCATGTCGTGCAGAAGCGCGGACGCTTCTATCGCTTTTATCAGCCCTGGATCGGTTACGGCGAGAGCCCGTGCCAGACCCACCGCGTATGCCTGAACTCGTCTGATGTGTCCGTGCGTGACCTGATCCTTGGCATCGACTGCCATGGCAAGCGTTTCAATTGTCGACACATATAACGCGTTGACGTCTTCCAAATGCTTGTGTGCGTCTTTGACGCGGTCCATAGGTATTTTGAATGTGTAGTACAGCACAAGCAGCAGCGGTACGATGATAGCTAAATATGTGGGATCTGCATGTCCGACCTGAACAGCCAGCAGAGCTGAGACCGATGCGCCTCCGAAATAGTTTAGTGAAAGCCAGAGGAAGTCGCTTCTCCAGATCGCGAACGCAGGACGTCGTGTTTCGAAAGCAACGGCGAAGGTGATCAGCCAGCTATTTATTAGGAAATGCGTTAGCGTGAATATCGCCAATGGGCCGATTAGATGCGGGATCAGTTCGGCGGTCGCGACCTCATGGCCGATGAGCCTGTGGACGCCAGGGAAGAGATAGTAGACATGAGCAGACAACCAAATCGAGAGGGCGGGCGCCGCGACATTGAAAGCTACGCGATGGAGTTCCTTGCGGCGATTCGGCCACATGGAGATGAGAAACCCGTCTAAAGCGACAATGACGGCTCCAGCGGCTGGTCCGTAGGTGATCACTGCGGTGAAGACGAAGGTTTCTGAGATCGAAATTGTCGCGGGAACTGACGGTAGTTTTATGGTGACGGACGCACTCAGAAGAGTGAGTACGGCGAGCAGGCACCATTCCTTGAAGTAAGTTTTTGGGAAAGCGTGGAAAGTCGCGAGTTCGAACGTTGAGAAGAGGGCGACCGTCAAGCCGACGGCAACAACGGTAGCGACGTAAATCGCCCCGGAGCGGGGCAGGGGTGATTGGCCGGACATCTCATGCGGTCCAAGGGGTCAGACTCGAGGGTCTGCCCCATGGGCTATCGGCCGTTCAATCCCAAACAATTATGGGCAACATCGAATTGGTCCCTTCGGTGCAGGCTGCTGGCGGGCGACCCTGGTCTGGGTGGCCCAGCAGCGAAATCGATCCGCGGATGGTGGGCGGACACTCAAACACGTCAAATCAGAGCGTTGCCCCAGACGAGCGTATTGCCCCAGACCAGCGTGTTGCCCCAGACCAGCGTGTTGCCCCAGACCAGCGTGTTGCCCCAGACGAGCGTGTTGCCCCAGACCAGCGTGTTGCCCCAGACGAGCGTGTTGCCCCAGACGAGCGTGTTGCCCCAGACGAGCGTGTTGCCCCAGACGAGCGTGTTGCCCCAGACGAGCGTGTTGCCCCAGACGAGCGTGTTGCCCCAGACGAGCGTGTTGCCCCAGACCAGCGTGTTGCCCCAGACGAGGGTGGTTCCGGACACGTCCGGCCCATCCGCGCTGAACGCGAGCCCTGAGAGGGCGACCGGCTCACCGCCGACGGAGGACGCAATACCCGCGAGTTCCGGCCCAAATTTCGCCACCTGCACCGCCGCCGCCAGGTTCAGGCTCCCCGCGCCGGCGCCGACCAGCCCCGCGTCCGGCATGAACGAGCTGGTGATCTGCAGCGTCATCCGCACCTGCGCCGGCGTCAGCCCCGGGTTGATCTCCAGCACCACCGCCGCGGCTCCAGAGGCCGCCGCGGTCGACATGCTCGTGCCGCTCAGGCGGAAGAGCGCCGACTGGCCGGACCCGCTCGTCTGCCGCTCGGGGTAGGTGCGCGCCAGGTAGGACCCCGGCACATACAGCGAGTTGATCCCCGTGCCCGGCGCCACCAGGTCAGGCTTCACGAGGTTGTCGAGGTAGGTCGGGCCGCGCGAGCTCCAGAGCGCGACCTGGTCGTCGCCCCGGCCCACCGTGCCGCGCGTGTCCACCGCGCCCACGCAGAGGGCATAGGGCGAGTTGCACGGCGACATGACGCCGCCCGCGACGAGCTGTCCGTCCGCCGTCTTCCCATAGTTGCCCGCCGCTGCCATCACCACCAGGCCCGCGCGGTAGGCGCGCTCGACGGCCTGGCCGAGCGGGTCGTCGCGATACGAGTCGAACACCGGCCGGCCCAGCGACAGGTTGATGATCCGCAGGCCGTACTGCTCCCGGTTGTCGATCGCCCAGTCGATGGCCGCAATCACGTCGCTCGTGCGCCCGGAGCCGTCGGCCTGCAACACCTTGAGGCTGACCAGGTTGGCGCCCGGTGCCACACCTTTGAAGCCATCCCCCGCGCCGGCGATGATCCCCGCCACGTGCGTGCCGTGCCCATACAGATCCTGCCCCAGCCCCTGCGCGGCCGGTGAAATCCAGCGCCGCCAGCACGCGGCCCTGGAGCGCGCTGTGTTTCGACACGCCCGAATCAATCACCGCCACGCCAATCCCGCGCCCCGTTGCCGCCGCGACACCCGGCAGGAGACCGGCCCACGCCTGGTCGGCACCCATCGCCGCGGCCGACACCGCCATCTGCGAGCGCACCTGCGTGTCGCCCGCGAGGTGGCCCATGGCCGGATCCGCGCTCATCGCGTCGAGCGCCTCGCCCGTGACCTCGATCACCGTGTGGGTCTTCAGCTGCTTCACCACCAGCGCGCCGTACCGCACCGCCAGGTCCGCGCTCCCGTTGTCGACGATGGCCCGGAACTTCGACTGGCCAGCGGCCCGCGCTTCACGCAGATCCCGCGACAAACGTCCCTCCCCCGGTTCGGCCAGGGCCGTCGTCGACAGCGCCAGCAGCGACAGCGTCGCGAGACTGGCGAGCCGGCGAACGAATACGAGAGCTTTTCTCTGCGGAACCATGCGATCCTCCCGGGGGAACAATAAGGAGAGTTGCTTCTAGACCATCGCGGGACGCTGGGGCCACGTCGTGGCAGCACCCGTCGGCGATTGCTGCTGCAGTGACGCCACCAGCACCCGCTGCGACCCGCCCGCCGTGCGCAGCGTGGAGAGACGGCCGCTCTTGATGTGGTTGTAAACAGTGCGACGCGAGACGCCGAGAAGATTGGCAGCCTGTGCGATCGATACGCTCCGCCCAAGCTGCGGCACGAACCCGTTCACTCCATCGTTGAAACTGGTTGTCATGCAGGCCTCCGGGCAAACCATAGGCAGAGGCGGTGCCACCCCGTCCGCATCCGGCTCCGCACGAGCTAACGGGTTCATAAGGCGGTACTTACGTCCTGCCGGACGGCAAGGTCACGACGCGCGGTTCCGGCACGCGCCGGGGCAGCCGGTTAACCGCACCCAGGATCGAGTCGCAGAAAACCTGATAAGCGTGCCCGGGCGGGTCGCAATTCCCGCCGGGTGTGTAGGATTCGCAGTGGCCAACCCGTTGGCCGGAAGGACAGGATCGTGACCAGGCGTCGGTGGCTGCTCTCGGCGCTCCTCGGGATCCTCGCGGCGGCCGTGATCGGCTGGACGCTGCTCGCGCCGCGCAGCACGGTCACGCCCTCTCCGACGCCGCCACACAGGCCATCGGCACGCCCTCCAGGGGCGGCTCACTGGTGGCCACGCTGCGCACCGAGCCCAAGACCTTCAACCGCTACACCAGCAGCGGCTTTCCCACGCACCTGATCGCCGCGCTCACCCAGGCCCGCCTGGTGCGGATCAACAGCGCCACCTTCGAGCTCGAGCCCTGGCTCGCCGAGCGCTGGACGGTCTCGAACGATGCGCGGACGTACACGTTGGAGCTGCGTCAGGGCGTCCGCTTTTCCGACGGCGAGCCGTTCACGGCCGCCGACGTGCTGTTCTCCTTCGCCGCGGCCTACGATCCGAAGACTGCGGGCGCGATCGGTGAGTCCCTGCGCGTGAAGGGCAAGCCGCTGCAGGTGCGGGCGATTTCTCCTTCGTCGGTGGCACTCACGTTTCCGGAGCCGTACGGGCCGGGCCTGCGGATGCTCGACAACCTGCCCATCTACCCGCAGCACCGCCTGGCCCGCGCGCTGGAGGACGGGAGCTTCGCCACCGCCTGGGGTCCGCAGACGCCCCCGGGGGAGATGGCGGGGCTCGGCCCGTTCGTGCTGACGAAGTACGAGCCGGGCCAGCGGCTCGCCTTCGCCCGCAACCCGCACTACTGGCGGCGCGACCGGGCGGGGCGCCCGCTGCCGTTCCTCGATCGGCTGACGCTCGAGATCGTCCCGGATCAGAACGCCGAGCTCCTCCGCATGCAGGCGGGAGGGCTCGACGTGATGCAGGGCGAGATGCGGCCGGAAGACTACCTGCCGCTCAAACGCGAGGCGGATGCGGGACGCCTCCGCGTGCTCGACGTCGGTGCAAGCCTCGGGCATCACCTGCTGTGGTTCAATCTCGGAACATCACGCGCGGCGAGCGGATGGCTGCGCGCGCCGGAGTTCCGCAGGGCGCTGTCGGTCGCCGTGGATCGGGATGCCTTCACGCGCACCGTGTACCTGGGCGCCGCCACCCCCTCGTGGGGGATCGTCAGCCCGGCCAACCGCACGTGGTTCTCGGAGGCGGTCGAGCGGCCGCCCTACGATCCCGATCGCGCGCGCACGCTGCTGGCCGGCATCGGCCTCACCGATCGCGGCAATACCGGCGGGCTCCAGGACGCGTCGGGCAAGCCGGTGCAGTTCACCCTGCTGGTGCAGAAGGGCATCGCCGCCAGCGAGAAGGGGGCTTCTTTTCTCCGTGAGGCGTTCACACGCGTCGGCGTGCGCATGGACGTCGTCGCGCTGGACCCCGCCGCGATGATGGGCAGCTGGGGGCGCGGCGACTACGACGCGATCTATCACCACATGGATTTCACCGACACGGACCCGGCCGGCAGCCTTGATTTCTGGCAGTCATCGGGCGCCATGCACCTGTGGCATCCGGGTCAACCGACGCCCGCGACCGAGTGGGAAGGGCGCATCGACGCGCTCATGACCAGGCAGGCGTCGGCTGTCGACCCCGCCGAACGGCAGCGGATGTTTGCCGACGTGCAGCGGACCCTTGCCGAGCAGGTACCCGCTCTCAGCTTTGCCACGCCGCACGTGTTCGTCAGCACCAGCACGCGCGTGACCGGCGGGCGCACGGCGGTGCTGCGCCCGCAGGTGCTGTGGGACGCGGACGAAATCACGGTCAGCGCCGTCCCCGTAGTACCGGCGCCGGCGACTGCCCGTATGATGCAGGCGTGCACGGCCGCCGCGGCGCGCTGGTCCGGTTCCTCACCCGCCGCCTCCTCTCGGCGGTGATGGTGGTGTTCGTTGCGGCATCGGCCACGCTGGTGCTGTCCGCCGCCGCCGACGGCGACTACTTCAGCATCGCCTTCGGCTTCGGCCGATCGCCGCGCACGGTCGCCAGCGCGCGCGCCGCGCTCGGCTTCGACCGCCCGGTGTCGGCGATCTATCTCGCGTGGCTGACCCGCGCGGCACGCCTCGACTTCGGCACCTCGCTCACGTACCAGCGCCCGGTGGGCCCGCTCGTGGCCGAACGCGCCGCGCGGACGGCGCTGCTGGCCGTGGCGGCGCTCGCAATCGTGACGCTCCTGGGCGTGCCGTTCGGACTGCTGACGGGCAGCCGCCCGGGACCCGCGGCGGCCATCGTGCGCGCGGCTTCGAGCGTGTGCCTCTCGATACCGCCATTGATTGCGGCGATGCTGCTCGTGGCCGTCGCCGCGTTCACGGGCGTTCTGCCCACCGGCGGGATGACGACGTTGTCTCTGGACGAGACGGGATGGCTCGAGTGGGCACGAGACGTCGCGTGGCACGTGCCGTTGCCGGCGCTCGCGCTGGCGCTCCCGTTCGCAGCCATGCTCGAGCGTGTGCAGTCGCAGGCGATCGCCCAGGCGCTCGCGGAGCCGTCGATGACGGCGGCGCTGGCGCGGGGGCTGTCGTATCGCCAGATGCTCTGGCGGCACGCCTGGCGGCTGGGCGCGAAGCCGGTTGCGGCACTTGCGGGCATCATCGCCGGCACGCTGCTCAGCGGCTCGTACGCCGTCGAGCTCGTCACGTCGTGGCCGGGGCTGGGCCGCCTCACGTACGACGCCCTGGTGAACCGCGACATCTACCTCGCCGCGGGATGCGCGGCCGCCGCCGCCGTCTTCTTCGAGTGCGGCATCGTCGTCTCGGACCTGCTGCTGGCGGCGGTGGATCCGCGGATCGCCGTGGCCGAGACGGCTGCCTTCGACGAGGTGCGGACGTGAAGACGGCCGCACGCACGGTGCTGGCCGGCTGGCTGGCCATCGCGGTCCTCGCGCCGTGGCTGGCGCCGAACGATCAAGGCGTCCCCTTCGACGAGCGCGCGTACGCGCCGCCCACACGCGTGCACGTCCGCACCGCCTCCGGCGCGCTTGCCGCACCGTTCTTCTACGCGCAGATTCTCGTGGACCCGCTCCAGCGGCGATACGTGGATGACGAGTCGCGTCCCGTTGCGCTGCGGTGGTTCGAGCGCGGACGGCTCGTGTCATCGGCCGATCCGGGGCAGCCGCTGCTGTTGCTGGGCGCGGACGGGCTCGGACGCGATCTGTTCAGCCGCGTGGTGCACGGCTCGCGGCTGTCGCTCGGGCTCGCGCTGGTGGCGGCGCTGGGCGCCACGCTCATCGGCGCGGCCGCGGGTGCGATCGCCGGCTTTGCCGGCGGGTGGGTCGACGCCGTCATCACGCGCACCGCGGAGGTCGTGCTCGTGCTGCCGGCGCTCTACGTGTTGCTGGCGCTGCGCTCGTCGCTGCCGCCGGTGCTGTCACCGGTGTGGACGTTCGGCATCACGGCCGTCATTTTAGCCCTGGTCTGCTGGCCGTACGCGGCGCGCGGCGTCCGCGCGATCGTGGCCGCCGAACGGCGCCGGGAGTACGTGGACGCCGCAGTCGCGCTCGGCGCGAGCCGGAGCCGCGTACTGCTGCGCCACCTGCTGCCCGCGACCCGCGGATTCCTGCGCACGCAGTTCGCGCTGCTGCTGCCCACGTGCATCCTGGCGGAGGCGACGCTCTCGTATGCGGGCATCGGGTTCACCGACGCGTTCCCCAGCTGGGGCACCCTCCTCCAGGAGGCGGCGAACATCGTCCTGCTGCGCACGGCCCTGTGGCTGCTCGCGCCGGCGCTCGCGATCGTCTCGGTGGTGCTCGCCGTGAACATCGCGTCCGACGCGGCGGCTGCGCCGATTGACAGCACCCTGCCCGTCGCCTAGAGTCGCCGGATGCCCGTGCAGCTGCGGGGGGTGTATGCCCCGGTGATCACGCCGTTCCGCGGGGACGACATCGACCTTCCGGCCTTTGCCGGCAACCTCGCCCGCTACGGCCGCACCGGGCTGGCGGGGGTCGTCGTCCTGGGCTCCAACAGCGAGGCGCCGCTGCTGGACGACGAGGAGAGCGATCGCATCCTCGAAGCGGCGCGCCCTGCCGTCCCGCGGACGCAGCTGCTCATTGCGGGCACGGGCCGCGAGTCGACGCGCGGCACCATTGCCGCGTCGCGGCGGGCAGCCGGGATGGGCGCCGATGCCGTGATCGTGCGGACGCCCTCCTTCTTCCGTGCGCAGATGACGGCCGATCACTTCGTGCGGCACTACGAGGCGGTGGCGGATGCCTCACCCGTGCCCGTGCTGCTGTACAACGTGACGGTCTTCACGGGCGTGATCCTGCCGCTCGACGCGTTCGCGAGGCTGGCGGCGCACCCGAACATCATCGGCATGAAGGAGTCCGGGCCCGACCTCGAGCTGCTGGGGCAGTACATCGCGCAGGCGCCGGAGGGATTCGCCGTGCTCGGCGGTGCGCACGCGACGCTCTACGCCGCGGTGTGCGTGGGCGCGCGCGGGGGCGTGCTGGCGGTGGCCGGCGTCATCCCCGATCTCTGCGCGGAGCTCTTCGAGCTGGCCGACGCGGGGCGCCACGAGGAGGCGCTCGCGCTGCAGCGCCGCATCGATCCGTTCTGCGACATGGCGGGCGCACGCTTCGGGGTGGCGGGGCTGAAGGCGGCCGCGGAGATCGCCGGCTACGCCGCCGGGCCGCCGCGGGCGCCGCTGCAGCCCGCGTCGCCTCAGACCGTCGCTCTCATCCGCGAGCAGTACGAGGCATTGCTGACATCCGCATGACCACGCTGCCTTCGACCGAACGCCTGCTGCTCGGCCCGGGCCCAAGCCCGGTCCCGCCGCGCGTGATGCGCGCGATGATGGCGCCCGTGCTCGGGCACCTGGATCCCGCGCTGCTCGATCTGATGGACGACGTGCGCGCGGCGCTCGGGCGGACCTTTCGCGCGCCGGAAGGCTCGCTCGCGTTGGCGATCTCGGGCACCGGCACCTCCGGGATGGAGGCGGCGGTGGCGAACCTCGTGGCGCCGGGCACGCGCGTCGTGTCGGTGGTCAACGGCTACTTCGGCGCGCGGCTCGCCGAGATGGTCACCCGCTACGGCGGCGAGGTGCGGCGCGTGGAAGGGGAGTGGGGACGCGCGATCGACGCCGGCGCAGTCCGCGCGGCCCTCGAGGACGGCGGCGCGGATCTCGTGGCGGTCGTGCACGCCGAGACGTCGACGGGCGTGCAGAATCCCGTGCGGGAGATCGCGACCGCCGCCCGGGCGCGCGACGCGCTCGTGCTCGTGGATGCCGTGACGTCGCTCGGCGGGATGCCGCTCGACGTGGCCGCGTGGGACGTGGACGCGTGCTACAGCGGCAGCCAGAAGTGCCTGGGCGCGCCGAGCGGGCTCGCGCCGATCGTGTTCACGCCGCGGGCGCTCGCGCGGCGCGTCCCCTGCCGCAGCTTCTACCTGGATCTGGGCCTGCTGCAGGATTACTGGGTCGGCCGCAAGTATCACCACACGATTGCCGCGACGCTCGTCTACGCGCTCCGCGAAGCGCTGGCCATCGTGGAGGAGGAAGGGCTCGAGGCGCGCTGGGCGCGCCACGAGCGCCACCACCGGGTGCTCACGGCCGGGCTCGAGGCGATGGGCCTGCCGCTCTATCCGCCACCGGGCGAACGGCTGCACACGCTCCACACCGTCCGTGTACCCGACGGCGTCGACGAGGCGGCGGTGCGCCGCGATCTGCGCGAGGAGTTCAACATCGAGGTGGGCGCGGGGATGGGGCCGCTCGCCGGCAAGGTGTGGCGCGTGGGCCTGATGGGCGCGGGGTCGGTCCCCTCGTCGATCCTGATGTTGCTCGGCGCGCTCGAGCACATCCTGCGGCGAACCGGACACGCTCTGCAGCCCGGAGCGGGCTCGGGCGCGGCCCTGGAGGCGCTCGGCTGAAGTCCCCCTCCATGCGCCGGGTCTCGCGGTGGGCGCTCATCGCGGGGGCCCTCGGGTTCGGCGCGCTCGCGTACGTCTACCTGACGCTGCCGGACGTGCGGCCGCTCGCCACCGCCAATCCACCGACGACTGCTTTCATCGAGCTGCGGGCCGCCGAGGCGCGCGCCGCGGGCAAGGCCCCGCGGAGGAACCAGCGCTGGATTGCCTACGAACGCATCTCGCCGCACCTCAAACGCGCCGTGCTCGTGGCGGAAGACGGCGCGTTCTGGCAGCACGGGGGGGTCGACGTCGAACAGCTGAAGGAATCGATGGAGGCCAACTTCGCAACAGGGGCGGTTCGCCCGCGGCGGCAGCACCATCACGCAGCAGCTCGCGAAGAACCTGTACCTGTCGCCCTCGCGGAACCCGGTGCGGAAGCTGCGCGAGCTGATCATCGCGCGCCGCCTCGAGGCCGCGCTCAGCAAGCGGCGCATCCTCGAGATCTACCTCAACGTGGTCGAGTGGGGCGACGGGATCTACGGCGCGGAGGCGGCGTCGCGCGTGTACTTCCACAAGCCCGCGGGCGGCCTGAACGCGCCGGAAGCCGCGCTGCTCGCGGGCGCGCTCGTGAATGCGCGGGCGCTCATGCCGGCGCGGCCCAACGCACGGCTCGTGCGGCGCCAGCGGATCATCCTCGCGCGCATGGGGTCGGTGACGCCCCCTCCGGTGGCCGCGGCCGCTCCCGCCGACGTGCCGGCTGTGCTCGACGCGCCGACGGAATCACCCGCGGAGGAACTCCGCGTGCCGCCGGTCGTGCCGGCAACCGAGCCGGGCGCGCCGCCAACTGAGGATGTCCCGCCGCATTGATGCGCGCTACGTTGAAATCGCCAGCTCAATCGGCCAGCGTAATCGGCTGATCAACGCATGCGTCCGGGCACGCTGAAGGGCAGTCGTGCGCCCCCGATCGCCAGCGCGAGCAGCCCTCCGAGCACGGGCGGGCCGTACCCGTTCCACAGATAGCTGTATCGAAGCAACACGCCCATCGCGAAGTGAAAGTTCAGCACCATGAACAGGCCGGCGAGCGCTGCGAGCCGCACCTGAAAGCCACAGAGGAGGGCCGCGGCAACCGTCAGTTCGCCCACCAGGACGAGGGGTGCGAACACGGCGGAACCGGGGATGGCGATCGTCTGGATGTACCAGCGGCTCGGCGCTGGCGCATTCGCCAGCCAGCCGTGCAGCTGACGCGTCAGCAGGCCAGGGTCGCCAAGCCACGGGATCTTGTCCAGCCCCATGAACAGGAAGAACACGCCGAGCGCAAGAGACAGCACCCGCAGACCAGCCGCAGGCGACCCGATAGACGTTCGCAAGGCCATGGCCGGAGTGTATCGAAAGGCACGACGCGCGGCGCGAAAGTCCGTGACGTTCGACGGCCCGCCGTCGCCTGCTCTACAGCGGTATCGCTCTGCCGTTCTTTGTTTGACTTCCTTTTTGAGTCGGCATAGTGTCACACGCCCCAGCATGCTGTCCGCCGACCGCCCCGAGGCTGTCCGGTCTGTCAGTCCCTCTCCGGAATCCCCAGCGGACGTCGGCCTTCAGTGCACCAGGAGGATGACCATGGGGAAATTTCTGCTCGTGATGCTCGGCGTGCTCTTCGCTCCAGCGGCAGGTCTGGCACAGACCACGCTCTTCGCTGGCGTCGGCAGAGGTAGTGGAGAAAACCCGGGCGCCATACTGACGCTCGATCAGGCAAATGGAACGGCGACCGTCATCGGTGAGGGCGCAAGCGATCCGCAGGCGGGTGTCACCGGGCTCGCGTTCGACTCCGCCGGGCGCCTGTTTGCGTCGACGACCAATGCTCCCCTGTTCGGCGGGACCCCCTTCAGCACGTTGATTCGAATCGACCCCTTGACTGGAGAACAGGTCGCCTTGATCGGGACCATCAAGGTTGCAGACACCGCGCTCGTCATCAACGATCTGGCGATCCAGCCTGGGACCGACGTGCTGTTCGGGACCGTGATAAACGTCAGCACGAATACGAACAATCTCTACACCATCGACAAGACCACCGCGGTGGCGACATTCATCGGCGACACCGGTGTCATAGGTGCCACGGTCGCCTTCGGCCCGGACGGGACGTTGTATCAGACCAGCGCGGAGTTCGGCGACATGGGATTCCTGAGGGGATTTCTGAACACGCTCAATCCAGCCACCGCCGCGGTGCTGACCACCTCCATGCCATTTACCGAGGCGCACATCGGCGCATTGGCCGTGCGCCCGACCGATGGCGTGATCTTCGCGTCGAGCGGCATGCCGGGCGATATCTACACGCTGTCACCCGAGGGTGTTCTGACGCTCGTCGGAAACACGGGCGCCGGCGGCCCCGGCGACCTGGCATTCACGCCCTTGCCCAAGGACAAGACGCAATGCATGAGCGGGGGCTGGCGCACCAACTTTGCCTTTGCCTTCGAGAATCAGGGCGACTGTATCCAGTTCGTCAACACTGGCAAGTAAGCGCGCAAGGCGCTAGAAACAGGCCACTAAGCCCGCGATTCACTTGTGTAGTCATGTGGGGCAGGCCTTCAGGCCTGCCAGAGCGCACCGATTTGGCAGGGCTGAAGCCCTGCCCCACATCAGCGGTGCGGTGACACCACAAGGGAGCATTGGGTCTAGTCGAAATCGGTTGGCCACTCCGGATGCTCGTAGTGCGCGAAGAGCCGGGCGATCTGCTCGGGGGTCACACGGGTCAGCGACAAGGGCGGGATCTGCCGCGGCCCGAAGAACCCGACGGCATCAATTTCCACCCCGGGCGCAGCTCGGTCCCCGCCGAGGATCTCGCAGCGGAGGAAGAGTTTGTAGACGTGGTGCGCGGATGGAGGATGCCCGTGCCGGTCGCGGTCGAACACCGCGAGCACTTTCGTGGCCCGCACGATGTAGCCGGACTCTTCACGCACTTCCTTGGCCACGGCTTCCGACGGCGACTCGCCGACATCGACCCAGCCGCCGGGAACGGTCCAACCGCCGTCCGACCGTTCGCGCACGAGCAGGAGCGCGCCGTCCTCGCGGAACACGGCCCCGCGGACATCGACCTGCGGCGTGGCGTATCCCGACCCGCCGGCGAACAGATCG
Source organism: Vicinamibacteria bacterium (assembly GCA_963763095.1). Classification (GTDB taxonomy): domain Bacteria; phylum Acidobacteriota; class Vicinamibacteria; order Vicinamibacterales; family JAENWD01; genus CAVUCH01. The sequence goes on along the minus strand of CAVXNR010000034.1, from coordinate 3,085 downwards.
CGGACGGTCTCGATGGGCAAGGCCGAGTGCGCGGCGACGATTTCCACGGCCACATCGCGCAGCGCGCCATATCGCTCGATATCGAAGGGATCGCGCGGCGAAGGTCAACCCGTTCTGCGCCAGCGCTTGCACCCGGCGCGCCCATCGCAACCAGTCCGGCGTTCCAGCGGGGACGTGTCTCGCTTCCGATTCGTCTGGCATGGTGTTCGTCACCGGGATGTGCAAGCTCCGGCCGATGCGGCCATCAGCAGGAGAAGGACCTCGCCTCTCAAGTGACTGAGCACGTCATACTGCACGCGATGCATGACGCGTGTCGCCGCCGCGCCCGCTGCGCTACGCGCGTTGTCCTGCTCGGCACGCTCCTGCTGATGGCCCGTGCTCCCGATGCCTTCGAGGCCGCGACTACCTTACCGCAGGAGCAAGCGATGTTTGTCGAGAGCGACGCGTACGAGCGGTTCATGGGACGCTGGAGCCGCCGGCTGGCGCCGCTCCTCGTGACGTTTGCGTCCGTGCGCGACGGCGACTCGGTCCTCGACGTCGGGTCGGGAACCGGCGCGCTGGCGTCTGCGATCGTCGAGGCGGTTCCCTCGGCGCGCGTGACCGGGGTGGATCCATCAGGTGCCTACGTGCGGTACGCGCAGGCACGCACGCCAGGCGATCGCGTCCGGTTTCAGGTGGGCGACGCACAGGCGCTCGCACTGCCCGACGCCACGTTCGACCGGACGGCCTCGCTCCTGGTGATGAACTTCATTCCCGACCCCGCGAAGGCCTTGCGCGAGATGATCCGCGTCACGCGCCCGGGGGGCGTCGTGGCGGCCGCGGTGTGGGACTACGGCGAAGGCATGGAGATGCTTCGCGTGTTCTGGGACGCGGCGGTCGCGCTCGATGGCGGCGTCGCCGCGCGGGATGAGCGCACGATGCCGCTCTGCCGGCGGGGCGAACTGGGCGCGCTGTGGCGCGCCAGTGGACTCGAGCAGGTAGAGGAGGAGCCGATTGAAACCGAGCTCTCCTTTGCGTCCTTCGATGATTATTGGTCCCCCTTCCTCGGTGGCCAGGGACCGGCGGGTGCCTACGTGAGCGGCATTGCCCGCGAGCACTCGCGCGGCCCTCGAGTCCAGGCTCCGCGGACGACTCCTGGGAGACGGGCGCGATGCGCCGTTTACGCTCCGGGCTCGCGCGTGGGCGGTGAAGGGAGTCGTTGCGGAGCGATAGCCTCAGCGGCATGGCGCGATCATGTCGCGCACGCTTCGCGCCCGGTCGATCACGGCCCGGTGTGGCCATGCCGATGCTGGCGCGAGTGCATCGCCGGGAGGTGGCCTGCCGGAGGGGTCATGGGCGGGATCCTCGCGGCTGTTCGATCCCGGGATGCCCCGATCCCAGCCCCGCACGTTGCCGCGGCGGCACCTGATGATTCCCGCCGGAAAACGCGCGAAACGCCCCAATCCTCCCGTGGAACGGCACTTGACTACGGTGCGGACATCAGGAGGGCAGCATGGGCCACGTTCGTCACGCGCTCCGATTCGTTGGCAGGCAGCCCGCGTTCAGCGGCGCCGTGGTGTTGATGCTGGCGCTCGGCGTCGGCGGCGCCACCGCCATGTTCTCCATCATCCGTGCCGTGCTCCTGAAGCCCCTGCCCTACGAGCGCCCGGGCGAACTGGTCTGGATGTTCGGCACCTTCAGCCAGGCAGACTCGGCAGCCGTGTCGCCGCCCGATTTTCTCGACTACCGTGCGCGCAGCACCGCGTTCAGCTCGCTGGGCGCAATGGTGATCGCACCGCAGTCGGTCACGGTCGTGCACCCGAGCGGTCCCGAGCGGCTGAATGCGGCGACGGTGAGCGCCGGCCTCATCACGGCGCTCGGCGTGCCGTTGACCCTCGGACGAGACTTCCGCCGGGACGAGGAACACGGGGCGTCTGCCGTCATCATCAGCGATCGCCTCTGGCGCGAGCAGTTCCACGGCGCACCGGACGTGCTCGGACGGCCGCTGCGCGTGGACGAGCGGACCTTCACGATCGTGGGCATCGCGCCCCCGCGCTTCGCTCTCCCTTTCGATCCGTTCATCCGCCTCACCGATCCCGTCGATCTCTACGTCCCGATCGCGCTCGACGATGCGGAGGCGCAGGTGCGGCGGTTCCACTTTCTGCGCTTGATCGGCAGGCTCGCGCCCGGAGTCACGCTCGCCCAGGCGCAATCGCAGATGGACGTGATCGCGCGTCAGCTCGAAGCCGCGTACCCCGAGAACAAGACCTGGAAGCTGCGGCTGCTGCCGCTGCACGAGCGGCTGGTCGGCGATCTGCGGCGGGTGCTGTTCGTGCTGCTGGCAGCCGTGCTGGTGCTCCTCCTGGTGGCCTGTTCGAATGTCGCGGGTCTCCTGCTCGCCCGCGGCGTCCTGCGCCAGCCGGAGATTGCGCTGCGCACCGCGCTCGGCGCGTCGAGACGGCAGCTGCTCGTACACCTGCTCGCCGAGGCGCTCGTGCTCGCGTCGCTCGGCGGCTGTGCGGGCCTGCTCCTCGGTGCATGGCTCGTGCAGGTGCTCAAGGCCGTCGGGCCGGCCGATGTGCCCCGGTTCTCCGAGATCGGCATCGATCCAATCGTTGTCGCCTTCGCCCTGCTCCTCGGCGGCGGGACGAGCCTCGTGTTTGGCATCGTACCGGCGCTGCAGGCCACCGGTGAGGATCCCTCGCGCTCGCTGCACGATGGCGTGCGGACCGTCGGCAGCCGCGGGAGGGCGCGGCTGCGGAGCGGGCTGGTGCTCGCCCAGGTTGCGCTGTCATGCACATTGCTCGTCTCGGCCGGCCTGCTCGTCCAGAGCCTGTCGCGTCTGCAGTCGGTCGATCCGGGCTTCGACCCGAGCGGCGTCGTCCTGGCACACGTCTCATTGCCGCGCGGCACGTATGTGTCGGACGAGCGTGCCGGCCTCTGGTTCCAGGCGCTCCTGGAACGGTTGTCGACGAGCCCCGGTGTGGAGGCGGCGGCTCTGGGCTCGGCGCCCCCGCTGACCGGCGCGAACGATACGTCGGTGTACCGCGCCGGACGCCCGCCCGCGTCTGAGCAGGATCGGCAGTTCGCGCAGCTGCGGCTGATC
>CAVXNR010000033.1:0-73487 GCA_963763095.1 Vicinamibacteria bacterium | reverse complement strand
ACGTGGACTTCTACTCCGGCCTGATCTACGAGGCCATGGGGTTCCCGACCGACATGTTCCCGGTGCTCTTCGCGATTCCGCGAACGGCAGGGTGGCTGGCGCAGTGGGAGGAGATGCTGCTCGACCCTGACACGAAGATCGTCCGGCCGCGGCAGGTCTACACGGGGGCGGACGAACGGACGTATCAACCCGTCGAAGGGCGGGGCTGACGGTTGGGACGCGCGCGGCGGGCCGCTGACGCCGGGCGGCGCCACACCACCAGGAGCGGGCGGTCCCGCACCTCACGACCTGTCACGGCAGACGAACACGGGCATCGCACCGAGACTAAACAGGGAGTCCCGTACCGCACCGCGCTCGCGCTGGCGCTCGGCCTCGCCATCGCGGCCGCGGCCGGCGTGGGCCTCTGCGCGCGCGGATCCCTGCTGTCATTGCCAGGGGGGAAGCCGCCAGGGCAGAAGCCGGAGCCGTCACACGCCCGCAACGCGGGGGCGGTTCTGCCGTTCGACTCCGGTCGCGCGTTCGAGCACGTGAGGCAGCTCGTGGCGATCGGCCCCCGCCCCGCGGGATCCCCGGGAATCGAGGCGGCGCGGCGTTACATCCGCGCTCAGATCACGGCCATCGGGCTCTCCACCACGGAGCGGGCGTTCGAGGCGCAGACCCCCGTGGGGCCCCTCACGATGGTCAACCTGTCCGTCGTGGTTCCCGGCGCCAGGCCCGAACGGCTGGTGATCGGCGGACACTACGACACGAAGCTGTTCCGCCGCTTCCGGTTCGTCGGCGCAAACGACGGCGGTTCGAGCGCAGCACTGCTCCTCGAGCTCGCGCGGGTGCTGAAGGACCGCAGGAACCCGTTCACGATCGAACTGGTGTTCTTCGACGGTGAGGAAGCCGTCTGGAGTGGACCGGCACCGATCACACGTACGGCAGCCGCCAGTACGTCGAGACTGCCCGCGCGTCGGCCACCCTGAACACGATCGGCGCGATGCTGCTGGTCGACATGGTCGGCGACCGCAACCTGAATATCCGGCGCGAGTCCAACTCTACACGCTGGCTCACGGACATCATCTGGGCCGCCGCCGGCCGACTCGGGCACGGCGACGTGTTCCTCGATGAGCCCCTCGCCGTCGACGACGACCACGTGCCGTTCCTGGCGGCGGGAGTGCCAGCCGTGGACATCATCGACCTCGATTACCCCGCCTGGCACACGGCCGACGACACCCTCGACAACGTCAGCGCGCGCAGCCTGCAGACGGTCGGCGACGTGCTGCTCGCGGCGTTGCCTCAGATCGAAGCGGCACTGCGCAGACAGTAGATCGGCTCCGGCTCTGGTCTCGAGCGGGCGTGGACGAAGCAGCCGGCCTGATGCCAGACGGGCCTGCAGGCTGCAGCCTGGAGCCTGCAGCCTGGCACGATCCGCCGCTACGCGCCATCCGCTGCCGCGATCTCCTGCCGTATCTCCTCCTCCGTCAGGGTCGTCCGCGACCGCTTGCCCCGCGCGAGGATGCGGTCGACCAGTTCGTCGGAGGCTGTCAGTCCGCGCTTCTCCAGCCAGAAGATCACGTTCCACTTGCCCGAGAGCGGGCCGACGTCGATTTCCTGCTCCCGCCCCACGAGCGCGGCCGGCACGCCGGAATACACGGCGTCGACGGCAGGCGCATCCCCCTTGCGCCCCGCCTTGGCAATGGCCGCCGCGTGCACACCCGTGGCCGTCCGGAAGGCATCGCGTCCGACAACCGGGTATTTCGCCGGAATCGGTACGCCCGTCGCCTCCGAGACGGCCTGACAGTACGCCGGCAGCTTCGTCAGGTCCGCGGGCCGATACCCGAGCAGCGCGAGATTCACCAGCAGCAGGTCCATGGGGGCGTTGCCGGTCCGCTCCCCCACGCCCAATCCGGTGCCGTGGAGCCGGGTGGCGCCGGCCTGGCAGGCAGCGATGCTGTTGGCCACTGCGAGCCCCCTGTCGTCGTGCCCATGCCAGTCCACGCCCACATCGTCGGTCTCGAGCTCGCGGAGCAGGCGGCGCGCGAACTGCACCACCGCCCGGGCGCCGTGTGGTGTCGCGTGGCCGACCGTGTCCGCCACACAGATCCGCGACGCGCCCGCGCGCACGGCCGTGGTATAGAGCAGCCGCAACGACGCTGGGATCCGCACGCAGGGTATCTTCGGTCACGAAGAAGACGGTGAGACCTTCCCTGACCGCAAACGAGAGCGCCTCGGCGGTGCTGCGCTCGAGAAAATCGAGCGTCCAGCTCTCGGCATACTGACGCAGGGGACTCGACCCGATGAACGCCGCCACCTCGAGCTGCCTGCCCGTGCGTTGGGCGATCTCGACGATCGGCCGGATGTCGGCGAGGACCGTCCGCGCGGCGCAGTTGGGACGCACGTGCAGCTTCGCACTCACGATCTCCCGCACGAGCCGCTCCACGTCCTCAACGACACGCGGACCCGCACCGGGGAGACCGATGTCCGCACACTCGATGCCGAGATCGTCGATGAGGTGCAGGATGCGGAGCTTCTCGTCGATCGCCGGCGCGCGCACCGACGGGGACTGCAGCCCGTCGCGCAGCGTCTCGTCGTCCAGCTGGATGGCCGCTGCGGGCGGGTCGGCCGGCGCAACGAGGTTCCAATCGTGCACGAGGGGGTGCGTCATCATCAACCGTCAGCGATTGACACGTCGGCCAACCGTCAACCGTCAACCGTGAACCGTCAACTCGACCGTCTCAAGGGTCAACGGTGAACGGTCAACGGTGAACGCTCAACGGTAATGGTAATGCCGCCGCGCCGCCCAGGTCACCGCAGCGAGCCCGGACACCGCGATGACGGCGCTCCATCTCGTGGCATCCAGTGCCGCTGCGGACGCGGCCGGCCGCATGGCCGCATTGATCGGGATGAATGGGGCGCGTCCGAGAACGTACGCGTGCTGCGCGGCGAGGTAGCGGCGCGCTGCGGTGCGGATGCCGTGATCGAAGCGATCGTGCCAGACGAGGAACGCGAGGAGGAGCCAGAGGGCGGCCGCAAGCCGCGCGCGCCCGCGATCAGCCGACATACCGCAGCACGAGCGCGGTCACATCGTCGCTCTGCACGGCACCGACGGTGAACTGGCGCACGCTGGCGAGGATGCCCTCGAGCAGGTCGGGCACGCTCTTGTCGCGGAACTGCGTCGCGCACTCGAGGAGCCGTTCCTCGCCGTACTCCTCTCCGAGCAGGCTCAGGGCCTCCGTCACGCCGTCGCTGAAGGTCACGAGGATGTCGCCCGGCGACACGCGCACGGTTTCTTCCTCGAACGTCGCATGCTCGAACAGGCCGAGTATCAGCCCCCCGGTTTCGAGACGCTCCACCCTGTCCTTGCGGATCAACAGCGGCGGGTTGTGACCGGCGTTGCAGTAGGTCAGCTTCCCGTCACGGGTGAGCACCGCATAGAACGCCGTTGCAAAGCGCGATTCCACCGAGCGGCGGATCAGGGCCTGGTTGACACGGGAGAGCGTCATGGCCGGACCAGTGCCGCTCGACGCCTGCGAGGCGAAGACCCCTTGCAGCACGGCCGTCAGCAGCGCCGCGGGCGCGCCCTTGCCTGCCACGTCGCCGACCGCAAAACCGAACTCGCCATCGGGCAAATCGACGTAATCGAAGAAATCGCCGCCGATCGAGCGGCATGGCACCGAGGCGCCCATCGCCTCGAAAAAGCCGCCCATCCGCTTCGCTTCCGGGAGCAGCGCGCGCTGGATGTCGGCCGCGATGCGCATCTCCTGCTCCATCTTGGCCTTGTCGAGCGTCTCCCGGTACAGACGCGCGTTCTCGATCGCCACCGCCGCCTCGGTGGCGAGCGTCTCGAGCGCTGCGCGGGCCGCACGGGAGAGGACGGCGCCCTTCTCCCGGCTGTCGAGATACAGCACGCCGATACGCTTCTCCTCGTTCGGCATGTCCGCCCGATCGAGATAGCGCACGAGCCGCAGCGGCGTGCACAGCACATGGCGGATCCCGAGGACGACCGTGCTGTTGTGCTCCGACACCAGATTGCTGTCGAGCAGATCCGCGACGACGCGCTCCTGCCCGGTCGAGAAGACTTCCTCGGGGATCTTGCGGCTGGTCTCGAAGCTCTTGCCGGGCAGCGTGACGCGGCCCCGGGCGCGGGCAATCTTGAACTCGAGTTCCGCGTCGGCGTTCGCCAGCATGATGAACCCGCGCTCGGCGCCGGTCACTTCGATGGCGGAATCCATCACGAGGGCCAGCACCTCGTCGAGCACCCGCCCCGATCCGAGCGCGCGCAATCCCTCCAGCAGGGCGGCAATCTGGCGAAGGTCACCGACCGCGGAACTCGGGTGCTTCTCGAACGAGGAGCTCGAGAGCGGCTGCTCGTCGAGCAGGAACACCATCTCCGCCCCGCCACTGCGGCCGAGCCGCACCAGGTCGCCGTGCGTCAGCGACTTCTCGGTGATCTGTTCGCCGTTGACGAACGTGCCGTAGCGCGAGCCACGGTCGCGGAGCATGTACTGATCGTTCTCGCGTGTGATGTCGGCGTGGTCGCGCGACACGTCGCTGCCCACGAGCTGCAGATCATTGCCGCTGCGACGGCCGATGGAGAACATGGGCTTCTCGAGCGGCACAACGCGCCGCCCGAGGGCGTCAGTTACTTCGAGGCGCCCAAGAGGCATCAGGAGTCTTCTATGGAGTGCGGGCCGGACCGGCCATGTAACAAGGCCGGGATCATATCTGATCCGATGAGCGTCAGCAATCTGCCACCGCTCTCGCGCTGCCCGCATCTCCATGGCTGGGGAACGCAACTTGCTTCCATCCGTGAGTTGCCCATCAACGGACTACACCAGGAGGATTTCTATGAAATTGCGCGACGTGATGACTCCAAACCCCCGTACGCTGGACCCGAATGCCACCGTGCAGGACGCAGCGCGGCTGATGCGTGACGAAGACACGGGCGTGGTACCGCTCGTAGAGAACGGCCGCCCCGTGGGCCTCATCACCGACCGTGACATCGTCGTCCGCGCCGTGGCGGACGGTACATCCTTCGACCGGCCCGTCCGCGAGCTGGCGACCGACGACCTGGTCACGGCCGAACCGGATATGAACACGCGCGACGCCGCCGAGCTGATGGGCGAGCACCAGGTGCGCCGGCTGCTCGTCTGCGAGGGCGACCGCCTCGTGGGCGTCGCCTCCATCGGAGACATCGCCGTGAAGGAAGGGAAGGAGCGTCGGGTGGGCGATGCGATCGGCGAAATCTCCCAGGGCGTCAAAGAGCGGGAGTTCTAGACGGCCTGCGGATGCAACGGAGGCAGTGGGTTCAGGACGCCCGTATCCGCGTCCTGCGCCCACTGCCTGTCACCCGCGTCTGGAGAGATAGCGGAGCGCCAGCGCGATGGCAGCGAGAGCGGCGAGCACGTATCCCGCGTACTGCGGCACGTCGTCCTGGGCCTGTCCCATCAGCACTCCGGCAATGGCGAGCACCACGAGCGCGATGGCCGACGCAAGGTTCGATCGCCGCCTGCGCGCCGGGGCGGGAGGCTTGATGCGTGGCTCCGTAGTGGCCTGGCCGCAGCGGTAGCAGATGAGCGCCTTGTCGGCGATTTCGGTGCCGCAGTTCGTGCAGATCATCGGTCCTTCATTCTATTCGGCAGCCGGATCGGCAATGCAGCGGACCAGCACGGATCCACATGACCGATTCGGGGGCCGCACAAAGCCCTTCGCCCCGTCCCCTATACTGAGACCATCATGATCCCGCTTCGGGACGTCATCCCGTCCCGGACCTTCCCGGCACTCGTCATCACGCTCATCGCCCTCAACGCGTTTGCATTTCTCTTCGAGCTGACGCTGAGCGACCGCCAGCTCGCAGTCTTCGTACGCGAGTACGGCCTGGTGCCCGCGACGTTCAGCTTTCAGGCAGCATTCACGTCGATGTTCCTTCATGGCGGGTGGATGCATTTCCTGGGAAACATGCTGTTTCTCTGGATTTTCGGCGACAACGTCGAAGACCGCCTGGGCCACGGCCGGTTTGTCGCCTTCTACCTGCTGTGCGGAACCGTGGCGGCGCTCGCGCACGTCATGAGCGAGCCTGGCTCGCTCATCCCGACAATCGGGGCGTCGGGCGCCGTGGCCGGCGTGATGGGAGCGTACTTCGTGCTTTACCCCCACTCGCGCATTCTCACGCTGCTGCCGCTCTTCATCTTCTGGCCCGTCGTGGAACTGCCGGCGGTGCTCTTCCTCGGGCTGTGGTTCGTGCTGCAGCTCTTCAGCGGCGTCGGCACGATGCTGATGGCGACACAGGGCGGACCCGCGGGTGGGATCGCGTTCTGGGCACATGTCGCCGGATTCCTGTCGGGCGTGGTGTTCGTGTATGCGTTCCGGCGGCCGGAGCGCGCGCGCGTCGAGTGGTGGGACGACTCAGGACGGCGCTCAGGACCGCGATCGTATCGCGCGTGACACCCGAGCGAGCTCGATCATCAGCTTCTCGAATTGCGCGTCCCACACCGCGGCCGGCATCGACGGCTTCCGCTGTTTGAGCGCCTCGGCCTGTTCTTCCAGAACGCGCTGCCGCGTGAGCAGGGCCGCTACCTGGGGGTCGGTCGCGCCGGACACCGGGTCCACATCGAGATAGGTCGTGCGGGCCAGCGCCCCATCCTGACCGGGGGCGCCAGCCTCGCGCCCGATGCGGTCGCCGTTGTCATCGAGCAGGGCGCGCTCGGTCGCCAGCTGTCCCCGCTGCTCGTCGTACTGCCGCACCGCGGCGCTCGTCGCCGCAAAGACCTCGTAGAGCGAGAGCCGGCCGTTGCGGTCCTGGTCGGTCGCCGCGTCCTCGAGGGCCTTCACGAACAGGTCCGGAAACACCGTGTCGAAGCGCTGTGCCGTCGAATCCGTCGCCGTCACCACGATGCGATTGCGCCCCGACACCTGTTCCAGGAACGGGAAGCTCGCTCCGGTGGCGTTCACGAAGATCACCCGTCCGGGCAGGCCGTCAATCAGGCCCGCCCACTGTGCGGCATCGAGATCGGGGCCGACGAGGTTGAACTTCGCCGTGCCAGCGTCGAGGCTGCCGTGCCCAATCAGCACCAGGAGCACGACATCGTCTGCGCCGCCAGATCGCAAACCGGCGAACACGCGGCGCACGTTGGCCTCGGTGCTGCGCACTGCTGCGTCGCCCGAGTGCCCAGAGAGCACCGTGATCCGATCCGGTGCGAAACCCAACCGGTTGCGCAGGGTCTGCACGAGGGCGTCTTCCCACTTCCCGTACGTCGCGGCGTACGTGTCACCGCCCGGCGCACCGAACACGAGCACAGCCGACCGGTCCTGTGCTCGTGCAAGCGCCGGAACAACGCACAACGCGAGTCCGGCCGCAACGATCCAGGCGAGGCGGGTCACCGGAGCCCCCAGCGGCGACGAAGTGCCCATTCTGTCGTGAGCAGTGCCACGATCAGGAGAAATGACCAGGCGTTGTGCCAGAGGTCCCTGACCTCGCCGGGGCGGCGAGGCGAGTGCGGGGCACGGAGGGCGCCGGCCACCTCGCCTGTGTCCGTGGCCGGAACGTAGCGGCCACCCGATCCTTCCGCAAGCTTGCGCAACACCGTCTCGTTGAGTCGGGGGTCCACGTATTCCGGATCCGTGCCGCCCGCCAGGAGCGGATGCTCGACCGACGCGAGCACGACCTCAGCCCGCTTCGCCTCCACAGTGACGCGGTACAGCCCGGGCTCCTCCGGCACGAACGAGGCGGCGTGCCGGCCCGCGCCGCCGGCATCCGCCGACGCGAGCACGCGATCGGAACCGTCAGGTGCGCGCACCGAAACGTGCACCTGCGCATCTGCAACCGGCTCGAAGGAGGCGTTCCGGACGGAGACCTCAATCGACGCCCGGCTGCCGACGGGAGTGTTTGCGGGTGCCGTCACGCTCACTGGCTCGGGGGCCTCACTCGCGAGCCAGCGGGCGGATTGCCGCCAGAACGCCTCGTACGTCCGATCGGCGGCCGGCATCATCATCTTCCAGCGCCAGCTGCCCTCACCGCCGAAGATCATCGCGCGGCCGCGGCCGAAACGCTGCACGGCAACCAGCGGGACGATGCTGCCTGTGCTCCCTTGTGTGGCAGCCAGCACGGACGCGCCTGGACGCGCGGCGCCGAGCGGTGCAACCCCGCCCATCGCCGGCAACCCCGCCCAGCGACGGCGTGTCTCGGCGTCGGCCGGTCCGAGCCGTGTCACCGGGTGTCGCAAGCCTTCGGGGGTGATGGCCACCTTGAACCGATCGGCGGTGGGCAGCGCCGCCCGCGCGAGCCCGCCGCGTCGGTCGGTCAGTTCCAGCGGCAGCACGCGTTCGAGCGTGGACTGCGCCAGACTCTGCGGCGACAGTGCGCGCGCGCCGAGCGCCAGCAGACCGCCACCACGTTCGCCGACGAAGTCAGCGAGCGCCTCGAGCGTGTCGCGGGGCAACGCGTCGAGATTCGCGTTCGCCAGCACGACGGCGTCGTAGGCATAGAGCGCCTCCCGCGATGCCGGGAAGCCAGTGGAGAGCGAGGCGGTGCGCGCGGACGCCGCCAGCACGTAGTACGTATCCTGTCCGCGATCGTCGCGCCCCTTGCGCACGACGGAGTCGATTTCGAGCGATGGATCGAGCTGCCACGCACGCCGGAGGAAGCTGTGCTCGAAGCCGGGTGCGCCCTCGAGGAACAGGATCCGGCGCGGCCGTCCCGGCGGAGGCACCAGCACGTCCACCCTGTTGTTCCGGGGTGTCAGCTCGCGCTCGTCGGCGGCGACTTCGACGCCGAACACTGCGGGTGCTTCGCGCTCCGGCTGGACCGGGAAGACCAGCTGCACCGGTGCACCGTCGGCCGGCAGGGACACATCGCGCACCTCGAGAACGCGGCTGCCCTGGAGCAGCCGCACCCGCGACCGGCCGGACGCGCCATGTCCGACAACAGTGGCGGCGATATCCACGAGACTGGCGTCCATCGCGGAGGGACCGGCCGTGACGCTGCGCACCTCGCGGTCGTACTGAATCCGGGCGTCGCCCACGCCCAGGGTGATGACCGGGATGTCCGCCCCAGGCCCGGAGTCGGCGTGATCCACCGGGACCAGATTGCCCCCATCGGAGATGAGCACGATGCCGGCGAGGTCCCGGTTGCGATAGCGGTCGCGCGTCGCGGCGAGCGCCGCGGGCAGATCGGTGGTGCGGGCGGTCGCCGACAGCGCCCCGATGTCCGCGCGCTGCACCCGCTCACCGGCCTCCAGCACTTCGACGCTGAAGCTGCCCGACAGAGCCGGCACGAGCTGGTCTCGGACGATGGCCTGGGCCCGCCCGAGCCGCGTGACGCCATCCTCCTCGAGGCCCATGCTCCGGGAGGTGTCAACGAGGAGCGCCACCACGCCGCTGCCTCCCGGCGGCGGGCCAAGAGGCACCACCGGCCGCAGGAGGAAGAACACGAGGAGCACCAGCGCCGCGAAGCGGAGCCCCGTGAGTGCGGCGCGCTGGCCGCGTCGGAGCGGCACGCGCCCGCGCGCGTAGGCCGTCACCGCGAGCGCGGCCGCAAGCAGGAGGATGGCCGCGAGCGCCCACGATGGAATTGGATGCGCGAAGAACACGTCAGGGCTTCGGGGCGGCGAGCGACCGGAAGTACACGTCGACCGCCCGTTCATATTCGTCGGGCGCCCGATCGGCCCCGCCGGCCTTCAGGCGATCGCGCGCGGCGCGTTCCAGCAGCGCCTGCGACAGGGACGCCTCCAGGCGTTCGAGACCGAGCGTCACATCCCTGTGCAGCAGTTCCCACCGCGAAAAGTCCTGCTTGAACGCCTCGGTGCCCGGGGCGGAGCCGACCATCTCCTGGCCCTCCGGCGTGGTGCCCTGGCGTCCGGCCTGCCGGGCCGACCCAAGCTCCTGGCGGAGCCTGTCGGCCTCGCGCGCCCGCTCGGCGTACTGCTGCTGCAACTGCTGCAGCTCCCGCTGCCTGGCATCGGCGGCTCCGGGCTGGCCGCTCGACGGCGTTTCACCCGCGTTCTGTCCGCCCCGCGCGGCGCCGGCAGTACCCGCCGGATTCGAACCGTGAGACGCTTGTGCCTGCGGAGACTTCCCCTTCCCTTGCGGCGAGTCGCCCTGGACGTCCCGCCCAAGCCGCTGGATGCGGCGCTGCAGCTCGTTCATGTCTTCCTTCAGCTCGCGCGTGCGGGCGAGCTGATCCGAGAGCTTGCGATCGTCCGCGTTCTTCGAACCCGAAGCCTCCCCGAGTTGGTCGGCTACCCGATCCATTGACCGTGCGAGTTGTCGCCCGGTGCTGGCGGCCCGTGCGGCGGCACCATCCGCCGAGGACGCGTCCTTCCCCGCGGCACGGAGCGCGTTCGCCGACTCGCGCATCCGTGTCTCGAGGCGATCCTGTTCCATGAGACGGGCGGCGTCCCCAACCGCCTGGCGCGCCTGAGGCTCGGCGCTCTCCCCGGAGGCTGCGACACCCTTGACCTGCTCTTCGAGCCGCTTCAGCCGATCGGCCAGGCGGTCCTGATCACCGGCGATGCGGCGGCGCGCATCCTCCGAGTTCGTTGCACGGCCACCGGCTGCCGCCTGCTCGGCGAGCTCGCGCTGCCGTTCAGCGAGCTGACGCGCCTCGAGCTGCAAGTCGCCGAGGGCGCGGCGGCGCTCCTCGGGCTGAGCCCCTTGCAGCTGCCGCTCCAGGGATCGCAGCCGGTCGAGGGCCCGGCTGCTCCGGGCACTGGCCTGCCGCGGATCCTGCCGCCGCAGATCGCTGGCGGCGCCGCGCATCTCCTCGGATGCTTCGCGGAGCTGCGAGGCGTCCCCCGCCGATTGCTCCCGGGCACTCTGGGCACCGCCGGCTCGTTCGGCGCCGGGCTGCCCTCCCGCCTGCGCCTGGCCCTGTGGCTGCTGACCGCCCGGGCCGGCCTGCTGCTGTCCGCGCTCACCTTCCTTCGCCTGCTGCCTGGCCTGCTGCTGGCCCATCTGCCGCGACAGTTCTTCGGCCTGCTGCCGCAGCTCCGACTGCTCGCGCGTGAGCCGCTCGAGACGTCGTTTCAGTTCATCCGCGCTCAGGTTCTGCCGCTCCCGGGCGAGGTCCTCCTGCTGACGCGCGAGCTGCTCCTGCCGCTGCGCCAGCTCGCGCACACGGTCCAGCGGTTTGTCGCCGCTGCTGTCCTGGCGCTCCTCGGTGCTCTTCTGCGTCTCATAGTTGGTCTGCTGCTGCCGCTGCAGCTCGCGATCGAACAGCGTGGAGAGATCCTGCTGCGAGCGATTGGACCCACCGGACCCCGCACCGTTTGCCTGCTGCCGCATCACCTCACGGCGCTTGATTTCCGCCTGCGCGCGCAGCAGGTGATTCAGTGCTTCCATCTCCGCGGGCAGCGCTTCGGCGGTCTTCACCGCGTCGAGTGCCGTTTTGGCGCGGCCCATCGCTGCCGCGGCGCTGGGCAGCGGGTCCCCAGGGGAGGCGCCGACCGAATCGCCCTGGACGACGCGCGATCGGCGCCGTGGATCGCGCACCTGTGCGGCCGCGCGCTCGGCCCGTTCTTTCAGCTCGCCTTGCGCACGGCCGACCGCCCGCACATCCTGGGCCGAGCGGCCCGCACCGGTGCGGCGGTCCAGCTTCCATGTCGCCACGACGATGTCTTTCTGGGCCGTGACGAGATCGTCGAGCGATCGATTGCCGCTTCCGGCGCCGCCGGCCTGGCTCTGTGCCGACGCGAACTCCTCTTCGAAGGGCTTTACCTCGAGGAAGAAGATGTCGCTGCGCGCCTCGGTGGCTCGCCGGCCGCGGGCAACGTCACGCACGCGGGCGTAATAGGTCACGAAATCGCCCGGCTTGACCCCGAGCTCCTCCAGGTACAAGGTGTGGCGCCCGGTGACGGACAACGACCCGCGGTCCCCTGCAAATGGCACCGCCTTCTCCCCGGCGCCGCGGACGCTGTAGACGAGATCGAACGCACCGACCCCGTAGTCGTCATCGGCGCGCGCCTCTATGGTGATCTCCTCGAGCGCCGTGACCTGCCGATCGCCGGCGGGGCGCAGGATGCGAACGTCCGGGGGCCGATCGTTCAACACGCGGATGAAATACTCCGTGTCGCCCTCGGACGCGAGACCGTCAGTGTCGGTCAGAGCCACCCGATAGGCGCCGTCGGCGGTGATGGGCGAGCGTCGCCTGGAAGCGGCCGCCGGCGAGCGGCTGCAGCGGCACGCGCCCGCGACTACCCAGCGAAAGCGCCCCGGACGCCGCCCCCTTGCTCGCCTGGATGGATAGCGTGACACGAGTGCCGTTGGGCGCGTAGATGTCGCCGCCGTCCTCCTCGTTCCGGGGCGGGAGCCGCGTGTACTCGGGAAATTCGTAGCGCAAGTCGATGCGGGCGACGCGGGGCGGGTCGAGCGCCGTGACCGTGTACGTCTCCGAGGTACGCCCCGCTGCCGACACCGAGTACGTGAACGAGGCCGGAACACTCTCGAACCGCCACGCGAATCGATCCCCGCCGGCGACCTGCATGCCGACCGTGCGGCGCTGATCGCCAATCGTGACGGTGAGCTCCGGTGAGATGCCTGCGTCGCGCGCCATCGTTGCCGCGCGAATCACGAACGGGTCGCCCCGCTTCACGCGCGCGTCCCCTGGGGACACGTGCAGCACCAGGCGTCCGGGGACCGCGTACAGGGCGGCGAACCGCAGCGCCTGCCGGCCCGGCGCCAGCCAGAGCGCGGCCGCAGCCACCAGCGCCATGGCGGCGGCGGCCGCGAGGAGGGCTGCGCGCCGGACCCGTTCGCGGGGCACGATGGTTGCCAGTGACACGTGACCGAGGGCACGCGAGGCGTCCGCCAGCATCGCGCCGCGGATGCCCTCACCGGCAGGAGAGTCCCCGCCGACGACCTCCACGGCCGTCGCCAGCCGGTCTTCCAACTCGGGGCACTGCTCCTCGATGTACCGCGCGAGCGCCCGATCCCCGGGCGCGGGCTCGCGGCGGACGATTGCCACTACACAGACCGCAATGGTGATCGCCAGCGCACCCGCGCCGACGAGCGCGAGTGCTCCCCCGCCGAGCGTCAGGACCTCAACGATGCCCCACGCGACGAACCAGACGAGAGCGGTCCCGGCGGCCACCACCGCCGCCAGCCGCAATCGGGTCAGGGTGCGCCAGCGCGATCGCACGTCCCCTAGTGCGCTTCGCACCGCGGCGGTGTATCCGGACCTGTCGGTCGAGCCGCTCATCTCCACCTGAACACCTTCCTGCTCCGCAGCCGGTGTGGCCCTTCGATGTCGTTCACGCCCTGCGCCCGATCAGGCTCTCTGCGGCGAGGCCGACAAGCATCACCATCAGCCCGTACCGCCAGAGGGACTGGTCGCCCTCACGATTGCGCTGCGACGACTCGACAGCCCCGCGCCCGGGGTCGGCGCCACGAGGCACCGCCGCGGCGAAGGCAGCTGGCGTCAACCGCGTCCCGTCGGCCTCGCGTAAATCGACGTTCACGGCAATTCGACGGCCGGTCTCCCCTCCCGGCCTCCCGGTCGTGAGGACGCCGGGGCGGTCGCCGCCCGCGCCCGCCCACTCGCCCACGCGGTATTCCGTCCCCACCCGCCGGCCCGCCGCCAGGTACCGCACCAGGTCGTGCACGAACGGCACGAAGGCCGGGTGCAGCGCGAAATCGTTCCAGGCGTTCGCGAGAATCGCTCCCCAGCAGCAGGACGTGCCCGGCCGCGCCGGTTATCTCCACGAGCGCCGGTGCGCCGTTGCTGAAACGCGCGACCGGTCGGCGCGATTCGGAGGCGGACCAGCGCACCGTCCGCCGGAATCGCGCCGAGCCGAGGAGTCCGGCCTGGGTGCCGAAGGCTGCGAACACAGGATGCCTGACGTCGGTTGGGGCGAACGTCAGCGGCTCATCGCTGACGTCGATCGCCGTGGCGTGCGCACCGAGCACGACCGGCAACGCAGGTGATGCGCGCGTCGGGTCCAGCGAAGGCCCGGGTACCAGCAGGAGCCCCGTGCCTCCCTTTACCGCCCGGCTGATCGCGTCGCTCGCGCGGCGGTCCAGTCCCGCGGCGGAGAACAACAGGATGCCGGCGGCATTCTCGAGGGCCACGGCGTTCGCGGACACGCTGTCCATCGTCACCCGTTCCACGCGCATGCCGTCCGGCCCCTCGGCGGCGGCAAGCGCCCGCTCCACGTAGAAGCTGTCACCGCTCGCGGCCCCGGCGCTCGTGATTGCGACGATTCTCGGCCGCGGAGGCGTGTCGAGCACGGCAAACCTGACGTTGTCGGCGGCGTAGCCATCCGGGTCCGGGACCTCCGCCCGCACCGCCCCGGCGGCAGGAACCGGCACCGCGAACTGCACCGCGCGGGACGTTCCCGCGGGAATCGTGACCTGCCGTTCGGCCCGCGCGCGGCCCTCAATCGTCAGCGCCACCCGGGCCGTCTTCGGCTCCGTCCCGCCGTTACGGACCGTGGCCGCCATGCCCTCGTCCTGGCGCTGCAGCGATATGACGGCGAGGTTACCTGGGGGGGCGCCCACGTCCAGAGCCTCCACTTCGATTCCCGCGGGCAGGGCGGCAGCGCTCGCATCCACCCACCCGTTCTGCTGCAGGTCCGAGACGACGACGAGGCGTCCGCCGCGGCCTGCCAGCACGTCTGCGGCCGCCGTGACGGCGGCGCCATAGCGAGTACTTCGGGCGCCGGGCGCAACACGATCGAGCGCCGCGCGGACGATCCCCCGATCCATCGTCGGGGCCACCACCACGGAGGCGCGTTCGTCGAAGGCCACGAGCGCCAGCGCGCGATCCGCACGCGCATCGCTGATTGCCTGTCGCGCCAGCGCACGGGCGCGCTCCACCTGACGAGGGGCGGACACGCTGTACAACGTGTCTACCGCAATGACCGTCACGGAACCCGTCTGCGCTGCGCGCGTGTCGGCCAGGTACGGCCGCGCGAACGACAGGGCGAACAGCACGAGCGCGAGCGTCCTCAACGCGAGCAGCAGCCATTCACGCAGTCGGCGCCGGCGCGCGTGCTCGATGGGCACCCGCCTCAGA
Source organism: Vicinamibacteria bacterium (assembly GCA_963763095.1). Lineage (GTDB taxonomy): Bacteria > Acidobacteriota > Vicinamibacteria > Vicinamibacterales > JAENWD01 > CAVUCH01. The sequence continues at coordinate 58,495 of CAVXNR010000033.1, read as the reverse complement.
AACCGTACCGTGCCGAACGGCAGCACCGGCTCGGCCTGCCGCCGGAACAGGTGAATGGCGATGGGAACCGCGGCGGCGGCCAGGCCGATCAGGAACAGTGGAGAGAGGAAACGCAGGTCCACGCCAGCACCTTCATCTGTCTAGTGGCGGCGGCCGCGGACCGCGAGATATGACAGCAGCGCGCGATCCAGCGGCTCGCTGGTGTCAACCAGCTGGTAGTCGATTCCGACCGACCGCAGCGCGCGCTGATAGGTGTCCACCAGGCCACGGATGCCGGCCAGGTACTGCTCCCGCACTTCGGACGGCGAGGCGATGACCTCCTCGTCGGTCTCGAGGTCGCGAAACGTGATGGGACGATCGAACGGGAACGTCAGCTCCGCGTGATCGAGCACATGGAAGCACGAGCACGTCGCTGCCGCGGAACCGGAAGTGCTTCAGCCCGTCGATCACGCGCGCCGGCTCGTCGAGCAGGTCGGAGATGAGCACGACCATCCCGCGCTTGGCCAGCGCCTCGGCCAGCTGGTGCATGGGCGGCCGGCGTCGGTTGCGCCCGCCGGCAGCCGGTCGAGCGTCAGCAGCAGCGCACGCAGGTGCCCGGGACGAATGCTCGGCGGCAGCATCGCGACGAATCCGGTCGTCGAAGGTCACCAGGCCCGCCGCATCGCGCTGCGGGTCATCAGGTACGCGAGGCGACGCGGCCAGGCACGATCCGTACTCGAGCTTGGTCAGCGCGCCGGAGCCGTAGGCCATCGAGGCGCTGATGTCGAGCAGCAGATGCGCTTCGAGGTTGGTCTCCTCCTCGAACTTCTTGACGTAGTAGCGGTCGGATCGCGCGTAGACCTTCCAGTCGATCGTCGAGCAGATCGTCGCCCGGCAAGTACTGCCGGTACTCGGCGAACTCGACGCTGAACCCCTTCAGCGGGCTGCGGTGCAGGCCCGAGAGGAACCCTTCGACGATGGTGCGCGCCTTGAGCTCGAGGCTCCCGAGCCGCGCGATGACGCCGGGATCGAGGAAGCGAGCCTCGCCGGATCGGCCGCTGGTCACGCCATGTCACTACGTCCAGGCCGCTCTTCGGCGGCGGCACGGCCTCGAGCAGGCGCGAGACGATCCCGTCGGAGGTCACCCGCTCGGACTCGGCATAGAAGTTCGTGATGATGCGGTGCCGGAGGATCGGCGTGGCCAGCGCCTGGATGTCGGCCACCGAGACGTGATAGCGGCCGTGCATCAGCGCGCGCGCCTTGCCGCCGAGGATGAGCGCCTGCGATGCCCGAAGGCCGGCGCCCCACTTGCACCCACTTCTCGACGAAGTCGAGGCGGTTCCTGGCCGCGGCGCGGCCCGGCCGCGAGGCGTCCACCAGCCGCACCGCATACCGCGCCACGTCCTCGGCCACCAGCACCTGCGCGGACGATCTCCTGGAACTGCAGGATGTCGGCGCCCGGCCAGCACCCGCTGCGGCCGCGGGCGCGCGGACGACGTCGTCTGCGTGACGACGCGTACCTCCTCGTCCTCGCTCAGGTACGTCATCACGATGTTGAACATGAAGCGATCGAGCTGCGCTTCGGGGAGCGGATAGGTGCCTTCGAGCTCGATCGGGTTCTGCGTCGCGAGCACGAAGAACGGCCGCTCGAGCTCGTAGGTGCGGCCCGGCCGCCGTGACGTGATACTCCTGCATCGCCTCGAGCAGCGCCGCCTGCGTCTTCGGCGGCGTGCGGTTGATCTCGTCGGCCAGGATGATCTGCGCGAAGATCGGCCCCTTGACGAACCGCAGGCCGCGCACGCCGCTGCTCCTCGTCGAGGATCTCGGTGCCGGTGATGTCCGCCGGCATCAGGTCGGGCGTGAACTGGATCCGCTTGAAGCTCAGGTCGAGGATCTCGGCCAGCGTCTTGATCAGCAGCGTCTTCGCGAGCCCGGGCACGCCGGTGATCAGGCAGTGGCCGCCCGTGAAGAGCGCGATCAGGACCTGATCGACCACCTCGTCCTGCCCGACGATCACCTTGCGCAGCTCGGTCAGGATCCGCTCCCGTCCCGCTCCGACCTTCTCCGCTACGCCTTCCAGCGGAACGTCGCTCGTCGCCATGAATACTGGCTCCAGGTCCACGCGCCGGCGCTCAATGCGTGAGCGCGTAGATCACTTCGTTGATGCCCATCCGATACGCCTCGGCCGTGTACCGGAAGTAGCCGGGGTACTCCTCGGCATTGGACCACTCCCACCCGTCGCCCATGTCGGTGTTCCAGTTGATCAGCACCATCGGGCCGCTCGCGATCGTCGAGGACCGCGCGGAGGTGGGGGATGAACCCGCCCTTCTCCCAGGTGCGGCCGCTGAAGAAACGAACCCAGCCCGGGAATCTGCGGGTATTCGTCGAGCTTGTAGAAGCAGCTGAAAATCGGGTGCGATGGTCCGAGCTCCACGATCTCGCCGCTCGGGAAACACGCGCTTCAGCTCGCGTACCAGGTTGTCCCACTCGTACGGGCCGTGAAAGTCGTCGAAGGTAGCGGTCCCTCCGCGCAGCAGGAACTCGCGCAGGATCGGCACTTCTGCCTCGCTGAGGCGCAGGTTGCCCGGGTTCGACGAAGTAGATCCACGGATGCTCCCAGAGTCTCGGATCCTCGAGCGTCAACACGATCGGATCGGCAACGTCCATGGCCGTGACCGCTCTTGATCCGCCGCGACAGATTCTGCTCGGCTGCCGGCCCGTCGATGGCCCAGGGCTCGCCCCAGTACTCCATCCGGTAGCGACCCGGCTGGGTGTTCGCGCGTGTACTTGATCCGGACGAAGGTCCACTGCAGCCCGGCGAAGCGCGATTCACGGACGAGCTGCGCTTCGGCCTCTTGCACTGCCGTGCTGTCAATCGCCAGCATGGTCGCCGTGGCCACCACAACCGCGAGGACCAGGCGCCGTGTCATTTTCCGCCGTCCACGATTGCAAGAAGCAGGTCCTGCGCGCGGGGATAGGTCGGCGCGAGTTCGAGCGCGGCCAGCGTCTGCGCGCGGGCGTCGAGGTGAGCGCCGCTCCGCCAGTAGGCCTCCGCCAGGTCCGTGTGCGCCGAGACGGGGTCGCTCGTGCCAGCCGCGAGCGCCACGCGGAACCACCGGGCGGCTGTCTCCAGTTCACCAGCGGTGAGCGCCCCGCGGCCAAGCGCCGAGTGCGCCGCCGCGTCGAAGGGGTCGAGTTCGGCCACTCGGCTCTGCGCGCGCAGGTGCCGCGCGCCCATCCGCCTCCTCATCGAGCAGCCCCGCCAGCTGGCGCGCCGCCTCGACGTTGTCGCCGTCGCGCGCCACCAGCCGTTCCAGCGCGCCGACCGCACGCGGCCGATCGCCGGCTTCGAGCGCGAGGGTAGCCAGCAATGCCAGCGGGCTTTCGGCACCCGTGCTCACGGGCGCCAGCGCATCGGCCGTTTCGTACGCGTCCATCGCGCCTTCGCGATCACCGGCGTCCTGGAGGATCTGCGCGAGCGCCATCTGGACTGGATAGCTGCCGGGGTGCTCGGCCGCGAGCGCGCGTATCGCCTCGAGTGACGTCTGCGCCGTCAGGTCAACGTCTTCGGGCGCGGCCAGTGCCGCTCGAAGCGGAGCGAACCGCTTCTCCACGAACGCAGTGAACGTCTCCTGGAGCGCAGCCATGGGCACGCCGAGAGACTCGCGGATGGCCCGGTCCGTGTCCTGGCCCTCGCCGTACGCCCGCAACAGGCGGGCAAGCGCCTGTGCGCCATGAGACGCGAGGAGGTGTTCCACCACGAGCGAGGCCTGGTAGTACGCCAGCGTGATGCGCTGCGGGTCGCTGAAGGCCGCATTGAGCTCGGCGAGCGGCACCGCCTCGCCGCGGTCCAGCGCCTCGCGCGAACTGCGCCTGCATCGGGCGGCCCCATTCCGGACGCGCGCGCTGCTCCTCGTATTCCGAGATGCCTTCCGTCAACCATCGCGGCACCCGCTGCTTGGACATCTGCAGCGTGACGACGTGCGCCAGCTCGTGCCACAGCGTCGCCTGCCAGTTGAACGTGCCCGGCGGACGCGCCTTCGGCGAGTCGAGCGTGACGACCCGGCCGAAACAGGCGCCCAGCGCGCCGATCATGCCGGGCAACCCGAGGTTGCGGACCGCGAAGTCGTCGTGCCGGGGAAAGATCTCGACCAGGATGGGCCCTTGCGGTGTCAGCCCATACCGCTCTCCGAGCGTGCTGAGCGCCTGACGAGCCAGTGGGACCGCATGCTCGCGCAGCACCGCGGCCTCGTCCGGGTGCAGCCGGAAAGTCAGGGGCCCATCCTGCACGGTCACGAAGGTCTCCAGTGTGTCGAGCAAGGCCAGCAGGTTGTAGGTGACGATGTCGTACGGGTCGTCACGGAAGGCGCGCTCGAGCACGGCTCGCGCGTCGGCTTCGTCTCCCGTGCGCAACAGGTGCAGCCCGAGCTCGGCGTAGGCGCGTGTGTCCTCCGGATCGATCGTCAAACCCTTCCTGGTCAACGCCACCGCGTCGTCGAACCGGTAGTGCCGCGCCGCGTGCGCGCCGGCGATACGGTAGACGGCCCCGAACCGCGGGTTGATGGCGAGGGCGGCCGCGGCATGCGCGTCGAAATCGGTGATGCGGTCTTCAATCCAGGCGACGGCAGCCTGCAGCGCAAGCGCATCGAGACTCGCGGGATTGACCGACAGCGCGCGGCCGATCGCGCTTGTGGCCGCAGCGGTATCGCGGTCGTTGAGCGCCAGTTCCGCAACGAACACGTGCGCGGCAACCAGGGACGTGTTCAGGGTCAGCGCCCGCTCGGCGAGTTGCCGCGCCATCGGCGGATTGGTATCGACCATCGTCTCGCCGAGGCCGACATACGCAGGCGCATAGCCACGGTCAGCTTGGATGGCCGCTCGATACGATCGGGCGGCATCGGCGTTCTGGTGTTTTTCGACGAGCAGATCCCCCCAGGCGGTCTGGAGTTCAGGGTCGTCACCCACCATCGCGGCGGCGTCACGGAAGAGGTCGTTGGCCTGCCGCACGCGCCCGAGCGCATGGGCCGCGCGCGCCGCACGTCCTGTGGCGGCTCCGTCGGCCCGCGAGGCGCGCCCGATGACCGCCTCCAGCACGGCCTCCGCCTCTGACCGCCGGCCGAGCGAGCACTGCAGGAGCCCGAGTTCGAGCGCCGCCGGGCCGCCGCGATCGGCGGCCGCAAGCGGCACGAGGCGACTCAGCGCCTCGTCATACCGGCCGCGCGCGGCCGCGGCTCGCGCCTGCAGCAGCGCGGCGGTGGGGTCGCTCGCACCGAGCGGTCCGACCAGCTGTTCGACGGTGTCGTAGTGCCCTGACCGGTAGGCGCGCTGGGCGTCGAAAACGATCGATGCCGGTGTGACCTGTGCGTCGGGCGCCCGCGACTGTGCCTCCGCGGGAAGGACCGCCGTTGTCGCCAGCAGCAGGACCACGCTCCCTTCGAGCGCGGACGTACGCACCAACCGCCGCAACGCACGCAGCGGTCGTTCGGATGACCGCATGGGATTCGAGTATAGCGCACGGGTTCCGGCGCCGTCCGCCCGCAGAACCACCGCATCGAGGGGGTGCGCTCACTCCCGCCGAGGTCACGGTAGTGGTAGCGTACCGGCCGAGCATGAACCAGGCGGCCACGATGCTCCCGCAGCCCTTTCCATCCGACCTGTTGCCGCCACCAGGCGAGCCACACTCGCCACCTGCTGCGGGTGTCACAGACGCTCCGGCGCCCGCGGCGGAGGTACCCGTTCTGATTCACGCCGACAGGGCCGGCGGGCCCTGAGCAGGTGCTCGTCTACCTGTTCAACGGCGGTGGGCGCCTGTATCGGCTCGTGTGCATCAGCCAGCCGGAGGGGCGCGCGAAGCATGCCCACGTTTCGGCCACATGGCGGCAACGTTGAAGGTCGCGCCCGGCGCGCAGTAAATTTCCCGCCCCGGCGGGGCGATGCCGCGCAGGTCGATCGCATTGCACGACCGGGGCAGAAGCGCCCCCGTCAGCCCTCGCCGTCCCACGTCCGCCACCCGCGCTATCGTTGTATCCTCTCCTTTTACTGTCCACCGTGAAAGGTTTCCGACCGTGCCGCCGACCGCGACACTGACGTTGCTGTGCATCGCAACCTTCGAGAAGGGTCACGAATTCCTACGCGAGTGCCACCGGCAGGGGCACCGGGTGCTCCTGCTGACCGCCGAAACGCTGCGGGATGCCGAGTGGCCGCGCGAGGCTGTCGAGGAGTTCTTCTTCCTGCCTCGCGACATCGGGCGGGACGACCTGCTGAAGGGCGTCAGCCACATCGCGCGCACGCGTCAGATCGACCGCATCGTCCCGCTCGATGACTTCGACGTCGAGACGGCGGCACTGCTGCGCGAGCACCTCCGGATCCCCGGCATGGGCGAGACGACGGCGCGGTACTTTCGGGACAAGCTCGCCATGCGTGTCAAGGCGCGGAACGCCGGCATCCTCGTGCCCGATTTCGTGCACGTGCTGAACGACAGCCGAATCGCGCAGTTCACCGATCAGGTGCCGGGGCCGTACGTGCTGAAACCACGCTCGTCGGCCGCGGCCATGGGGATCCAGCGCCTCGACACCGTCACCGCGCTGTGGTCGGCAATCGAAGCGCTCGGCGACCGGCGGTCGTTCTTCGTGCTCGAGCACTACGTGCCTGGAGACGTGTACCACGTCGATTCGGTGGTCTGGGAGCGGGAGGTGCTGTGCCACGCCGCCCACAAGTACGGCACCCCGCCCATCAACACTGCACACGACGGCGGCGTCTTCACCACGCGAACCCTGCCCCGCGACGCGCCGGAGGCAGGTCCGCTCTCTGCCCTCAACCGCGAGGTCATCACCACCTTCGGCCTCGTTAGGGGGGTTACGCACGCCGAGTTCATCCGTGCGCACGACGATGGCCGGTGGTATTTCCTCGAGACGTCGGCCCGCGTCGGCGGCGCCTTCATCGTGGACGTTGTCGAAGCCGCGACTGGCCTCAATCTCTGGCGCGAGTGGGCCCGCATCGAAATCGCCGGCGAGGATTTCTCCTATCACCTGCCCCAGGTCCGCAGCGACTACGCCGGCCTGGTCCTGACGCTCGCGCGAGAACCGGACCCGGACCTCTCGAGCTACGATGCGCCCGAGATCGTCACACGCATCCAGAAACACCACCATGCGGGCATCATCCTGTCCACCCCCGATTCACACCGCCTCGACGATCTGCTGGCCGCCTACACTGCCCGGTTCCAGAACGAGTTCATGGCATGGCAGCCGGTGCCGGAGAGCCCGACCGCCTGACCAGTTGTGAAATGAAAAATGAAGAATGAAAAATGAAAGATGAAGAATCACTGAAGCAGCGGCGGTGACTCGTTCTTCATTGTTCATTTTGCATTTTTCATTACTCCCGGTCTCCCGATGCCCCTCCTCATCTCGACCCTCGTCACCGCTGCGGTCTTTCTCATGATGCTGGGGGAGCTGCAGCTATCTCGGAGCAACGAGCGCGGGCTGCGTGCGGCGGGGGCGCTCGAGCCGGGCGATGACGTGTACCGGCTGATGCAGGTGGCGTACCCCGCCTCGTTCGTGCTGATGGCGATTGAGGGCGCGCTGCACGCGTCGGTGGCGTCGAGCGCGGTGTTGCTGGGGCTCGCGATCTTTGGCCTCGCGAAGGCGATCAAGTTCTGGGCGATTGCGGCGCTCGGCCCGCGCTGGTCGTTCCGGGTGCTGGTGCTTCGGGGAGCGCCGCTTGTCACCAGTGGCCCGTACCGATGGATGCGGCATCCGAACTACGTCGGGGTCATGGGCGAGATCGCCGGCGTCGCGATCGCCCTGTCTGCCATTCTCACCGGCACGCTGGCGCTGGTGACCTTTGCGTGGATTCTGGTGCGGCGGATCAAGGTCGAGGAGCGGGCACTCTACGGTCCGGCAGGAGCGGACGGACCGCAGGCTGCGCGGTGACGGGCTCTCCTTCCGCCGCCGGGACGTCTTCGGCCGCGGTTCACGGTGACATCACCTGCGCTGCCTTGGCTGGGGCGCTTCGGGCCCACACCCTACACTAGACTGTGCTGACCGTGTCGAGCTGGGACCAAGGGGGCCCGGCCGGCTGTAATTGACTGTGAGAAGCCGGGCCGACGCGCCCCGGCCGCGGCCGATCGAGGAGCCTGCATGCAGAGGGAATCGCACCGGTGGTATTCCCACCGGGTGGGGCGCGAGATGGGCGTCATTGTCTACGGGCACTACGGCCTGCCCGTTCTCGCCTTTCCAACCAGCGGAGGCGCGGAGTGGGAGCTCGAGAACATGGGCCTCATCCCGGCGCTCGCGCCGCACGTCGACGCGGGCCGCGTGAAGATCTTCACGGTGGGATCCAACAGCGACGCCAGTTGGTACAACACGGGAGCGCACCCGTTCCATCGCAGCTGGATGCAGCGCATGTTCGACGAGTACATCCGCTGGGAAGTCATCCCGTTCATCCACGCGCACTCCGGCGGACTGCTGCCGATCGCGACGATGGGCGCCTCACTCGGCGCGTTCCATGCGGCGAACACGCTCTTCAAGCACCCCGACGCGGTGAAACGCTGCTGGGCGATGTCGGGCCTCTACGACATGCGGCGGTTCATGGACGGGATGACCGACGAGAATTTCTACTTCAACAACCCGATCGATTACGTCGGCGGCATGAACGACTGGGGACAGATTGGCCTGCTGAACACGTGCGACATTCACATCGCCACGGGGAACGGCCCCTGGGAGAAGCCGGAGCACTCGTATCACCTGTCACGCGTGCTCGCCAGCAAGGGAATCCACCATCACCTGGATGACTGGGGCCATGAGGGCGGGCATGACTGGCCGTACTGGAAGCACCAGATGTGGCACTACCTGCGCGAGGTGTGACGCCGCTGTTCCGACTCGTGTCATTGCAGGGCGGAAGCCCCCGGGGGCGGTGTGCTCGACCATCAAACGGTCGGTCGTGCCAGTGAGTCCCGGTGACGCTGGAGTCAACCGAGGCCGCTCGTACCCGGCAGTTCGCATGTGCTGCCGCTCAGGATGTCCTCTGGAACAGCCGCAAGCAGCCGGCGTGGGGCAATGAGGCCCGCGAGCGCACCCACCCCCTGCAGCAGAACCGCCCCGGCAAGGATCGGGGCCGCGAGCGGCAAGGTGAGTACACGCGATGGGCTCTCGCGAACAGCCTCCCGCAATTTTGCCGCGGCTTGCGTCGCCCAGAAACGCAGCAGTGCAACGGTTCGCGGCCACTGACGTCCCGGCGCGCCGGCAGAGTGCCTGTCCTCGGCAATCAGGCGTGGGACCACCACACCGTCGAAGCCCATCAGGATGAAGCGCCAGACGAAATGAGACAGCCCGTTCGGCGCGGCGTGGCCCGCGCGAGCCGCGGGCTGGCGCAGGATCGTGTAGCCGGCTGCGAGGAGGGCGGCGGCGTGCAGACCGCTCATTCGGTAGCAGGGGCGCCGCGACGGGATCGGTAAGTGCTCCAGGACAGAGCGCCGGAACGCGACGTTATTGAGATGGTACCTGTCGGATCGGTACAGCCCCGTCGCCGACGAGTGCGCTGGAAAGCTCGCGGCAATTGCGACCGCCAGTCCATACGGGCCGGGGGCGTCTATCCTCGTTTCGCCGCCCACGACCGACACGGCAGCATCGGAGAACGGCGACAGCAGTGCTTCGAGCCACCCGCGCGGATAAAGGCAGTCGCCGTCCGCAAACACGACGACTTCGCCAGTCGACGCCCTCGCTCCGGCCATCTTGAGTTCCTCGTACCCGGTGCCGTCCGGCAGGCGGAGGAGACGAACCCACGGAAACGCCTCGAGCGAATGCTGAAGCGTCTCGTCGGGCACATCCCCGCTGTCGGCCAGCAGAACCTCGTTTGCGCGCTGAATGGGCAGCGATTGTGCTGCCAGCGAGGCGAGAGTCTCCTTCAACCCGTCCAGATCGGCCAGTGACAGGTTTGCAGTTTCAATTACGACCGAGAAGCTTGGAACTTTCATCCTGAACCCTTACTGTGCCTCGCGTCGTGGCGACGAGACGCCGCCCCTCCGCCAGAAAGGAGACCTCTGAGCGCACCGGCAGCATTTGCCAGGACCAGGAGCAGATGAACGGCGGTCACGGAGCACGAGCGCACGATGCCGACGGGCGGAAGCGCTCCATCGCTCACCTGGTGCGTGCGGACGATCCTGAACCGTTCTCTCGCACGCTTCGCGAGCGTGCGCGCCGGTATGCCACCGCTCCGCAGCACCTGGCCACTACCGAAGCCGACCCGTTCTCCCTTCTTCAGAAGCTCGCGAATAGACGCCCGCGCCGCGTGGTCGACAACCGCACGCTCGGCAAAGTGGATCGGGATACCCGCCTTCGAGCATCGCCACCCGAACTCCTGGTCTCCGCCGGACTTGAGATCTTCAGCGAAGCCACCTACGGCGGCAAAGACGGTCCGCCGCACGAACAGATTCGCTGCCGCGGCAAAGCCCTCCTGCACGTAGTGACGTTGGCGAAAGAACCGGCCGGCGTCAACAATCTCGGCGAGCGACGGAGCGGCCGAGAGTTTCGTCTGGATTCGACCTGCCGCTCGCGGTCCGTCGGTCAGCGCGATCAGGCCACGCTCGAGCCAATCCGGATGAGGGCGACAATCCGCGTCTGTGAACGCCAGGTTGTCGCTGGTCGCCACCTGCACGCCCTTATTGCGCGCAGCGTATGACCCTCGTGGCTCGGAAAAGGTGATGAGCCGCCATCCTGGCGACAGCTGCTCCTGCAGCCAGAGGCCACCTCCATCCCGCGACGCGTCGTCGATCCAAATGACCTCGAACTGGTCCGACGTGATGGTCTGCGATCGGAGGGCCGTGACAAGCGCCGGCAGAGACGGCCTGGCGTCACGAAACGGAATGATGACCGAAATGCGTGGAGCCATCGATCAAGCGTGACTGGGCCGGGTGATTACCGGTGCTCACGCGCCGCCAGGTACGCCCCCGCTACTGTCGCGGCGAGAACCTGGGCCGCGAGGGACATGCCCCTGAACACGAGGGCGACAACCACACCCGTTGGTACGTCGAAGGATAGCAGCTTCCCGGTGAGGGCCACGACCCATTCGTTGACGCCGAGGTTGCCGGGCGTGATCGTCACCATTCGGATTGGGATCGTGACGGTGTAGACGAGCCCGCCCGCGAGCAGATCATTGTGAGCCACGGAAAGCGACCGGTACAGGAGGCCAAAGGTCAGAAAGTTGCACACGTGACGCCCGAACGCGAGCACCGAGGTGACAACGATGGTGCGGCGGGGGGTCGGGGTCAGTGCGGACGTGAACCGCCATCGCTGGAGCAGTGGATGGCCTGCAAATCGGGGCAGCAGAAACACGCCCGAGAGCGCGACGGCCCCCAGAGCCACTATCCCGCCGGTGAGGCCGAGCACGGGCCCGGACGTATTTCCGGTCACGACCTGGGCTGTGACCACCGCCCAGACCGCCAGGATGGCGGCCGCGAACAGCGCGAGCAGATTGCTCAGGAGCGTGGCCCAGACGAAATCCGGATACGCCAGCCCACGACGACGGAGGTACGCCATGCGGACCGCAACATTCCCCGCGACGGGCACGACATAGCTGGCGAGCACGCCGCCGGAACGGACCAGCAACAGTTCCCAGAACCCGAGTTTCTCGAGCGATGCCCGCAGCGGCGCGAGCACGGCGCCGTTCCACAACAGCTGCGCCGAGAACTGACTCAGGAGCACGATCAGCACGTCCCCGAGCGAGAGACGTTGCAGGTCTTCGAGCGCCTCGCGCCGGGTGACGAGATACAGGGCAAGCGGTATCACCAGTGCGACGAGCAGCACCGCCCTGCGGCGCGTCGGGCGTGACTGGGTGCTGCCGGCGGCGCTGACGGTCGCAGGCGACGATGCGGAGTGGTCCTGTCCGGTGCCGCTCACGTGGCGGCACCGACTCTCGGCATGGGCATGGCCGACCCGGCACGCGCGCGCCATGCGGCGCCAAATCGTTGCATCCTATGACCCTTCGGGCTATCGTTCACTCCGGTTCGTCTGTCCCGTGTGACGGCGACCGTTGGCATCGTCCAGACGCGCGGGAACTGCTGTGCACAACGAGACACCGCGTTTTTCAATCGTGATCCCGGTTCGTAACGAAGGCGAGAGCGTAACCGCAGTCGCGGCCGCGATCGAATCGGCACTGGCTCCGATGAGTGGCCGCCACGAGGTCGTGTTCATCGACGACGGGTCGACCGACGACACGCTCGCGCAGCTGAAGCGGCTCGCGCGCGAGCACCGCCACGTCCGGGTCTATTCGTTTCGACGGAACCTCGGCAAATCGGTCGCGCTCGAATGCGGCTTCCGACTCGCGCGAGGTGAGTTCATCCTGACGATGGACGGCGATCTGCAGGACGACCCGAGCGATCTGCAGCAAATGTACGAGTATCTGGCGACACATGATGTAGATGTCGTCAGTGGCTGGAGAAAGAACCGGCGCGACACGCGGCTGAAACTCGCGCTGTCGAGAGCGTTCAATCTCATCGTCGGGCGCCTGCTCTTCCGCGCAAACTTCCAGGATATGAACAGCGGCCTGAAGCTGTACAAGGCGGAGGTCGCGAGAGAACTGCGCCTGTACGGCGGAATGCACCGATTCATTCCACTGATCGCCACGGAGTTGGGCTTCCGGGTGGCCGAGGTGCCCGTCAGACACCATCAACGCAGGTACGGGACGTCGAAGTACCGTGCCACGAAGGCCGTGACCCAGATTCCGGATCTGCTCACGATGTTCTTCCTCCTCAAATTCACCGGCCGGCCTCTTCATTTCTTCGGTCGGATCGGTTCCGCGTTCTTTGCCCTCGGCGTCGCGTGCCTGCTGTACTTGACCATCCTGTGGACGCGCGGGGTTCCAATCGGAACGAGACCGCTGCTCACGTTGGGCGTGCTGCTCATTCTGATCGGCGGGCAGGTGGTGTTCACAGGGCTCCTCGCCGATCTGATCGTCAACGTGGCCCAGGACAGGACGCGGCAGCTGCCGCTGAAATACACGTCCGACGGCGAGGCGCTCTCCCCGGGAGCGACCGTGCTAGCGGTACCGGACCCACCCGGCGTCGTGAATCAACCAGAACAACCAGGAGTGGCGCCACGGGTTGGCGAGCGCGTACACGACGCTGCCAACTGACACGAGCAGCAGAAGGCTGGCCAGCACACGTCGCCAGCGATGGCGCTCCCAGCGATCGGCCTCCGGAACCATGGTCAGGAGCCAGAGCGGTGCCAACCAGATGAACCAGCGGGGACCCGCTGCGTTGCCGCCATAGTTGCTGGTCCGATAGACGTAGAACGCGAAGATCGAGAGCCGTCAGACTCGAGGTCAGCTGGGCCAGCCGACGTTCCACCCCCGGGCGCGTCCGTCGATCCCGCCGGGACAGCACGGTCCGCACCATGCCAATCCAGCCGAGCAGCAGAATGGGCGTCAGCGAAAGAATGCCCGTGTGGCCGGCGAGGAGATGGGCGGCATAGATCCATTTCGGCTCCCGTATCCGATCCATGCCTGTCGGATGCCGCCAGAAGCTGCCCTCATATCGGTACCACTGCTCGTGGGCGTAGGTCGGCATGATCGTGCCGACCGCCAGAAACTGTGTGTACAGGTACGCGCCGACCGGCAGCAGCATGGCAGGCACGGCAACCGTCACAGTCAAGCGCGGCGACACTCGCAACAGCCAGAGTGTCATGGCGAGCGCGAGCGCCGCGGCCGGAAGCTCATTGCAGCTCGTCCAGCCCAAACACAGTCCGGCTAACAGAAATCGCCACCATCGACGGTCCCCGTCCAGTTCGATCCGGAGGCACTGATACATGGCGAACAACGCGGCGTGTGCCGCGACGGTGTGGTTGTTCAACGTGCTGGAAAATCCGGTCACGAACGTGCCACAGCAGGCCGCGGTGACCACCAGCACTCGACCCCAGTCCGTGGTTCCGAGCTCCTCCACCAGCCGCGTGAAGAGCAGGAGATATAGCAGCAACGGAAGCCAGTTGATGGTGAGCAGGATCGTTCGGCTCACGAAGAGGCGGTTCTCTCTGATGTCCAGGCCCAGCACCTTGTGCAGCACCCAGTACTCTCCGGCCAGCACCGTCGGGAGCAGGGTCGGCTTGCTCGAGTAGAACCGGAACGTATTCGGATGCAGGATCTTGTCGTTCGTATTCCATCCGGGCTCGGCGACGAGACCTTGATCCGTGTACTTGCGGTCCGCTCGTTCATACCGGCGCCCGATGGCATAGCTGCCGGTCTCTACGAGAGCCCGGATCGTCGACCACCGCGATTGATCGTTCACTGAGTGCACACCCGGTCCCGTCAGGATCGTCGTGCCCACGAGCCCGATGGTCATAATCAGCAGGAGCGAGTACGCACTGCGACGTGCGGCAGCGCTCGTGTCCGTGGCGGCTGCGGGGAACAAGGAGGAGTTCTGCTGCATTCCGAGCTCTTGTTCCGAACTGCAGGCGTCAGATCTCAGCGGTCTGTCCGGAGGGTGTCTGGCCCAGCCTGCACTCGGCGTCGAGCACCTCGATCACGCGGCCATAGAGCCCCTCCACCTCCTCCACGTCATTTCCAATCACGGTCACGCCCAGCTTCCCGAACTCCGAGACAGCGCCGATCATGTGGAAGAGCACGCCCGATTCGGTGCGGTGGCTGAAGTGCAGGCCGTTCATCGACACGATGTCGAACAGATCATCCGGCAGGATTCCCTGGTAGCACTTCGAGCGGAGATTGTCGGTCGCGCGGTACGACTTCGGCCGGCCGCTCAGCGAGAGGAACTCGCCCGACTTGGTGTCGAGCTCGCCGCCGGTGAGAAAGCGCAGCGCAAGGAACGGGTGGGTCGTGCCGAGGACACGAAGATTGATCTCGAGCGCGGTGATGCGCCAGTCCGTATGACCGGCATTGCGCCAGGCCAGGAAATCCACCCCGTAGCGGCTGACCACGTCGTGCCGCGCCAGGACCTCGCCGACGCGGCGGCCCGCCTCGCGGATCTGGTCGCGGTATTCGCCGGCCGCGGGAAAGCGGCAGCCCAGGTAGATCTGTCCGGACTCGCCGCCCAGGATCTGATCGTGGGTCGAGATCTCCTGGACCTGCCCCATCGGACTGGTGCGAAACTGCGCGCTCGGCGACGTCTTCTCGTCGGCCTCGATGAACTCCTCGACGACGCCGCCCATCCGATTGAGCTTTTCGAAGTACCGATCCGGAGACTCGGCGGGCACAGGCATCTGCGCCCCGTCCACGGCCCGGCGAAGTTCCCCGACGTCCGCGCTGTGAGGGTACGAGCACGAGAGCGTTGCCCTCGCCCGAGAAGCTGTCGTTCAACTTGATCACCGCCCGCCGGATCCCGGGGCGCTGCGCCTTCAGCTCCGCCAGCGCGTGCACGACATCGTCGCGCGTGTTGAGGTCTTCGAACCCAGCGGGCAGGTCCACGCCCGCCTCCCGAAACACCCGCCGGCTGCCAGACTTCGTCCCGTACTCAGACAGAGCGGGATCGAGACCATTCAGCGGAATGCCGAGCAGCACCGACAGCCGCCGCTCGAGCGGCGTCGAGTTGAACACCGTGAGGTACGAATGCTCACGGTCGTGAATCGCGTAGCGGATGCGCTGCAACAGCCGCGGCCGCTCCAGGATCTTCTGCGTCAGCGGGCGTGACGATCCGTCGTACGTGCAGAGCATCGTGAGGCGCGCGCGTGCGTGGCTCGCGGGCACGCCGGCGAGCAGGTGCAGGTAGTAATCGAGCGTGAGCGGGTGCACCGGCTGCGATGTCACGTAGACCACGTGCGCCCGTGGGTTCCGCAGCCTGATCAGCAGGAACAGCAGCCGCTCCTCGTAATAGGAGGCGCCGGCCAGCTTCGTCAGCTCCTCGGCATCGAGCGTCAGTGAGGGCACCACGACCGAAGTGCTCGGCTGGTCTTCGTTTGCCGTGAGCATCCCCCAGACGGACGCCAGCTTCGGCTTGAGCCGCTGAAACTCCTCCAGCTCGCGTTCGGGCGTCAGGTCACAGTCGAACGGTGGCTTCGGCAGCACGGGCGGCTACCCTCCCTCGGCCCGTTGCACCTGATCGGCGGATGCCCGGAACAGGACCGGGACGCGATCAGGATCGATGACGAGCGTACGTCCAAGCTGCCGGGCGCGGCGGAGGGCCTCCTGGTGCAGGTAGTGCCGTAACGGCGCCAGGAGCGTGTAACTGGAGGTGACGTGCAGGGCACGATCCCCGTGATCGTGGATGTCCTGGGTGAGGGCGGCGACGCGCTCCTCGTACCATTCGGGGGTGACCTCGCCCCGTTCCATGCGCTTCCGCAGGATCGTCAGCTGCCGCGGGCGGTTGACGATCTCGGGGTGATGGTTGACGCCGAAGATGCGAGGCATCGCGCCTGCCCGGTCGCGCGCCACCTCCATCATCGTGAGCGCGTTCCCGGCCGGACCGCCGACGCCGAGCGCCTCGTACGCGATGGCGGTGATCCCGTCTGGCAGCGGCTCGGCGTGCGGAATCAAGTCGTAGAGGCGACTGTCGAGAATGCGCAGCCGCCAACGATCGGGCAGCTCGCGCGCGAACAGGCCGAACCACGGGTGGTTGGCGGCGGCCGGCGTCAGGACGTTCTCGAGAATTCCCGTGCTCTTGCCGCCCTTCTCGGGTCCCCGCAACACGGCGTCGGCGACGCCCAGCCACCGGCACATGACCCCGAAGGTGTGGCATACCGCCAGCAGCACCGCGTCATCGTCCGCGCGGATGCGATCGAACAGGCGGAACAGCGGCGCTTCCCAGGCAGGGTCTTCGCGAATTCCCTGTGAGCCCGGGGAGACGCCGTCGTTCTTCGCCGGGTCCAGATGGCCCGGCCCGCCGGTACCCAGATAGATCACGTGACGGCCGCCGGGACCCTCCGGGATCCGGGCGCCGCGGCGAACGTCGTAGGACAGCACGCGAAAGCGCAGGCCCGCCGCCGCGAGATCCGACTGCAGGTCGCACACCGCGTTCTGCACACCGTGCACGATGGCATCGTGTCCGAGGTTGGGCCAGCCATGATGCATGTCGAGCACCGCGACGTCGATGACGTCCGGATCGGCGGGCGGCAGATCGCCGTCGCGATCGACGCGGGCGTACTCGCACCCGCCGTGCTCGGCTGTCGAGAGACAGTCGGTCAGGCAGATGTCGCGCCCGTACTTCACCCGGTGCTGGCAGTCGAAGGGCACGTGTTCAGCCCTCCCGCGGCTCGACCACGAACGATGGGATCTGGCCTCCTCCGGACGTCACGTTCGCGAGCCCGGTGCTGCTCAGCCGCGTGAGGAATCCGGCAACGCGGCCCCGGAAGATGTACGGCGCGAGGTCCACGAGCATGTCACGCATCACGACCGCGTGCGGCGTATCGACGGTCGGAAACACCTGGCGACTCACGGGAATGCGACGCTGGGCAACCCACGCGGCAGGGCCGCTCGCGACGGCATGGTCGATGGCGGCGATCCACTCGCGTTCGTCCTTCTCCCAGCCAAGGACGACGCCGGCCCCGCCGAAGTCGTCGTTCGGCTTGATGACGAACTCATCGCGATGCCGGCGCAGGTGCTCGAGCAGATCGACCGGGTGACCATCGATAGTGGCCCGGCCCGGCGCCACCAGCCGCGTGAACGGCACGTGCGTGCGGACGATTGCCTGTTCCTCGCTGGTAAGCAAGTGTTGGTGCGCGTCGTCCGTCAGCACGGCAAAGAAAGCCTTCTTGTGAGGAATTTTGCAACGAAACGTGTTCGCGACGCAGACGGTGCGCTCGGCGTACGCCCGCAACAGCGTCGCGCACTCGTCCCTCCGCGCAAGGACGTCATTGATCAGCACGCGCCGGTACACGAGGTCGATGACGCGTCCTCCGGCGACCAGCCGGCCATTCTCGTATGTGAGCTCACGAGGATCCGCGACCACCGTCGGCAGCCCGCGGCACTCGAAACGGTTCTGCAGGATTTCAAATTCGCTCCACGTCGGCACGCCCCTGAAATCGACGATCAGGACGGTCGGCGGGCTCGCCGTGCCACCCCACTCACGGTAGCTGGCGAGCAGGGCATCGATGATGGCATCCCCGAGATGAAAGTACTGGGCGTCGAACTGTTCCCGGAACTGCGCCATCAGCGGCAGGTCACTGAAGATGCGCGCCAGCGTCTCGGTATAGCCGAGCCCCGCGGGCGACTCGGCGTTGTACTCGGCGAACCACAGATCGTCCGGGAGCAGGAATCCGTCGAGCCGCGAGGCGGTGCTCGCGCGCGCGTAGCCCGGGTCGATGGCCACGAGCTCCCGTTCTGCCTGCGTCAAACCCACCGCATCCAGGACCGATGCGTCGGCCAGGGCCGCCTGCACGACGCGTTCGCCAATCGCGGCGATCGCTTCTGCCACACGGGTGATGCGGATGACGTCCGCGCGGGAGAGGAAGAGCGGCCGCAGAAACGGGCAATGCACGCGGCCACCGAACGTCAGCTTCGCCGCGCGCAGCCGGGCGGACAGCTCGGCCCAGAACGGCTCGGCAAGCTCCACCTCCGGCCGGAGCAGCGCGTTCCAGGCCTCGGCTGGGGAGGCGGGGGCGATCAGGCTACACCTCCTCGACGGCGCGCACTGGACGCGGCGCGCCGATGAAGCCGCCCGCCGTGCCCATCCCGAGCATCTCCTCCCATCGCGGCCACGGCATCGTGGGCTGCGGGTGCAGCGCGCGGTCGATCACCAGCCGCGCCATCTTCTCCACGACGATGTCGAAATAGAACGGCGTGATGCGATCCCGCTCGAAGTCGCACGCGGGGTTGAGGAAGTCGATCGCGTACGGCACGCCATCCTTGATGGCGAACTCGATCGTGTTCATCTCGTACCCGAGCGCGAGATTGATCGTCTGGGCGTCGCGCACGACGCGCGCGCCGAGCTGCGGCGTCAGGTACTCGTGGTCGACCAGGTACCGCCGTTCGCGCGGGTCGTAGGCAACGGGGATGATGTCGGTTTTGCCGAACGTGAAGCACCGCACGTACAACCCGAAGTCGATGAACTCCTGGAGCGTCATGCAGTACGGCGCCGTCCCCTCGTACGCGGCAAGCAGCTCCGCCACGTCCGCCACCTTGTAGACGTGCTTCCAGCCTCCGCCCGAGTACGGCTTCAGAATCGCCGGCCGGCCCACGTAGTCGAGCAATCCTTCCCAATCGATCGGGTATTGCAGGTTCCTCAATGACTCGGACGTGAGGTCGACGTCGGCGGGATAGCCCTTCTGCGGCAACAGCACCGTTTTCGGAATCGCGATCCCGAGCTTCGCCGCAACGGAGTAGTTGAAGAACTTGTCGTCGGCGGTCCACCAGAACGGGTTGTTGATGACGTGAGTGCCTTGCAGGGCGGCGTGCTTCAGGAAACCCCGGTAGTACTCGACCTCGTGGGAGATGCGATCCACGATGACCGCATAGCGCGACGGCTCGAGCATGGCCGTACCGCCCAACGTCACCATCTCGGCGCTGACGCCATCCGCGCGGCCGAGGGTGTTCACACGGTCGATGAACGCCGGCGGAAAGCTGAACTCACGACCGCAGAGCAGTCCGATCTTCATGCGAGCTGTCCTCTTGGACGTCGCCGGACACCCACCCGGCCGCAAGCGGCGCCAGGTTTCTGAACCGGCGAACGACAGTTACTAACAGCTTTGTCGAATGCGGCCGGCGGTGCAAGCGGGGACCCCACCTCCTCACGCGCCAATCATCGCCGGGCGCGTCTCATTGACCACATGCCGCACCACCGCCTGGAGGTCGCCCGTCTGGCGATACACCGCCAGCTGGCGGTCGGCGCTCGTGCCGTCGCGAAGAATCGTATGGACGTACTCGACGTGCCGGCGGCTCCCCAGCTCGTCGACCACGTCGTCGATGAACTCGAGCAGCTCGACGGCGAGCGCGCGCATGGGCACCTCGACCTTCTTGCCGAAGTCGATCAGCATGCCGTCGATGCCCCAGCGAGCCGCGCGCCACTTGTTCTCGTCGATGAGCGCACGCCGATACAGGCGAAACCCCATGTTGCGGCTGTACAGCCTGTGCAGCTTGACGATGATGGCCTGGGCCAGGGCGGCAAGCGCGAGCGTCTCCTCCACGCGGGTCGGCACGTCGCAGATCCGAAACTCGAGGGTGCCGAACGTCGGATGCGGGCGGATGTCCCACCAGATTTTTTTTGCGTCGTCCATGCAGTGAAGCTCGACGAGCAGGTTGACGTAGCTCTCGTACTCGCCCCACGAGCCGAAGTGATCCGGGATGCCGGTGCGCGGAAACCGGCGGAAAATCGTCGTCCGATACGACTTGAGACCCGTGTCCCGCCCCATCCAGAAGGGAGAGCTGGTCGAGAGCGCCAGCAGGTGCGGGAGGAAGTAGCGCGCCGCGTTCATCAGGTCGATGGCGGTGTTGTGATCGGGCATCGCCACGTGCACGTGCATCCCGAAGATGAGGAGCGACCGTGCCAGCTGCTGCAACTCCTCGACGATGTGCTGGTAGCGTTCGCCGGGGGAAATCACCTGATCGATCCAGTTGGAGAACGGGTGCGTGCCGGCTGCGGCCACGGCTAGACCGGCGCGGTCGGCGGCGGCGCAGAGCTCGCTGCGCATGCGGAGCATCTCGTGCTCCAACTGGAGCACGTCGGCACAGATGGGCGTGCCGACCTCGACGATGGACTGGTGCATCTCGCGCTTGATCTGGTCGCCGAGGGACGCCGACCCGGTCGCGAGCAGCTCGCTCACGTGCGATCGCAGTGCCCAGGTGGAGGGGTCCACGATCTGGAATTCCTCTTCGACGCCGATGGTGAAGCGATGCGACATGCTGCGAAGTCCTCGATGGGCGGCGGCCGGTGCGCCGACCGACGTAAATGATACTGTGAACAGTTGATGGTCCCCGAAGCGCCCCTGGCGTAAGAGACATCCGCATGTTCGAGAGCGGCCCCGGGACCACCCCGGTCACCGGCAATATCGTCGGGCATGTGCGTGTGCTGCGCGATGTCCACAGCCCGCAACTGCGGAACACGCGCGACATCCAGGTGTATCTGCCCCCGTCCTACCAGACGAGCGGCCGCCATTACCCCGTCATCTACATGCACGACGGACAGAACCTGTTCGACCCGGAGCTGTCGTTCGCCGGCGAATGGGGAGTGGACGACACGATGGAGCGGCTCGCACCCCAGGGGTTTGAAGCCGTCGTGGTCGCGATTCCGAACATGGGTGGGGAGCGGTCAGATGAGTACAGCCCGTGGGTGGACCCACGCGCTGGGGGCGGCAAGGGCGACGCCTACCTCGACTTCATCGTCGAGACCCTCAAGCCCCAGATCGATCGACGGTTCCGCACCGAGCGCGAGCGCCAGCACACGGGCATCGTCGGGTCGTCGATGGGAGGCCTCATCAGCCTGTACGGCTTTCTCCGCAACCCGGGGGTGTTCGGCTTCTGCGGTGCGATGAGCCCCTCACTCTGGCTCGCGAATCGCGCGATATTCGAATACGCGGCCGGCATCGAGCGGTGGTTCGGCCGTGTCTATCTCGACATCGGCTCGGAGGAGGGACAGCGGCACGTGCGCGACACACAGAGCATGTACCGCTTGCTGCGCAAGAAGTGCCCGCACCCGCGCGATCAGATCATCTGTATCGTCGAGGAAGGCGCCCAGCACACGGAACAGGCGTGGGCTCAGCGGTTCGACATGGCCGTGCGGTTCCTCTTGCCGAAGAAGAAGCGGGATGTGAACTGGTAAGATCAAGGCTCCCCACTGGAGGAGCGTTTGCTGATGTGCCGTCGTCTTGCATGGGCGCTCGCCGGTTGCCTCCTGGCCGCCGGGTGCGCCGAAACCGATCAATCAGGCGTCTCGCCTACCGGATCCTCGGCGGTCCTCGATGCGCTCGCTGGCACGTGGACGCTCGGTTCCTCGTCGGACGCGCTGCCCGCCGGGTGCACCGAGCTCGACTATACCGTGACCAGGAGTAATGATGGCCAGTCAGGCGTTGTGGTGTTCAACGGGGTCTGCGCCGGTGTGGAAGCCAGCGGCTCCGGCAAGGGCACAGTATCGGGCTCTACGCTGAACTGGACGGCCGAAGGGACCGCCGCGCGCGGCGGCCTCACGTGCCCCTTCACCTTCGGTGAGGGGACGGCCAAGCCCGAGGGCAGCGGCGTGCGCGTGACGTTTGCCGGAACGTTGTGCGGCTTACCTGTGAGCGGGACAGAGCTACTCGAGCGAAAGTAGTTTGAACTTTTCAGTTATCCGCGTGACCTTGAGGCAGCACCTGTAACTCATAACTGATAACTGAACGCGAGAGCCCCCTCACCCCCGCGGCACGTCACCTGCGAGAGCGATCAACCGCCGCACCGCCGCCGGACACAGCAGGGCGCCCCGCGCAGCCCACGACATGGCACGCGGGGACGCCACGAGCCCTCGCAGGGCACGGTTCATCCTCCACTTCGAGCCAAACGCCTCCTGGCGCGCCTGCGCGAGCGCGGCTGGCGCGTCATGCAGGGAGCCCTCGAGCGCCGCGAGCGCGACGGCCGCCGCGAGCTCGGCACCGCGCATCGCGAAGTGCATGCCGTCCCCTGTCATCGGGTCGATGAAGCCGGCCGCATCGCCCGCCAGCAGGAGGCCGTCAACGCCTGCGGCCGTCGTGTCGACCGCGAGCGGACCGAGCACGGCAACAGGCGAGACGAGGCGCGCATCGGCAAAGCGCGGCCCGAGCGCCGGATCGCACCGCAGCGCAGCGACCAGCAAGGCTTCGGGTTCCGCCAGCGCGCCCCCCCGCGGCTCCGAGACGACGACGCAGGCGTTGGTGAGGCCTCCGGGAACGGGCGCCACTCCAAGGTATTGCCCGCAGCGGATGTGCATC
Organism: Vicinamibacteria bacterium; assembly: GCA_963763095.1. GTDB lineage: Bacteria > Acidobacteriota > Vicinamibacteria > Vicinamibacterales > JAENWD01 > CAVUCH01. The sequence continues at coordinate 35,714 of CAVXNR010000033.1, read as the reverse complement.
TCGCCGAACCCGGCCCCGCAGGCGACATCGTCGAAGTAGCCGCCGATTGCCCAACGGCGCGGGCTCGCGGGGTGGTGCGCGATCCCGAGGTGGAACGCCAGCCGTGAGCGCCGCCCATCGGCGGCAATGGTGAGCGCCGCCGGGATATCGTGCGCCGCGCCTCCGCAGCTCACCACCCGGACGCCAATCACGCGCGGACGTCCGCCCGTCACCTCGACCAGCGGTTCCTGGACGAGAACCCCGGGTTCGAACGAGACCCCAGCCTGCACCGCGTGCTGGACCAGCATCCAATCGAGGTCGCGGCGGAGCAACGACACCCCGTGCACACCGCGGCCGTACTCGCCGCGCACGCGCGCGCCACCTGAACCAGTGACGACCATTCCGCGAATCGGGATTCCCGCGCGCGCGATGCCATCGCCGATCCCGAGCCGCCGCAGGATGTCGAGCGTGCCCGGGCTGATCGTGTCGCCACAGAGCTTGTCGCGGGGGAAGGTGGCGCGATCCAGCAGGCGAACGCGGCAGCCGGCGCGCGCGAGCAGGAGCGCCGCGATCGAGCCGGCAGGGCCGGCGCCCGCGATCACGATCTCGTCACGCATGCCATGTCCCACCGCCGACACACGCCTTCACGCGTGTCCCAGTACAAGCGCGCTGTTCTTGGAGCCAAACCCCAGACAGTTGCAGAGAGCCGCTTCGGGCTGGGCGGTCCGGCCCGTCACGGGGATGAAGTCCATGTCGCACGCGGGATCGGGATCCGTGAGGTTCGCGGTCGGGGGGATGAACCCGCGCGAGAGGGCAAGCGCGGTCGTGACGACACCGGCTGCACCGCTCGCGCCCTGCGGATGCCCGATCATCGACTTGGTGGACGAGCCCGGCACCCGCTCGGCCAGGGGCCGAACACCCGCCTGACGCACCGCGACTCGATTGCGTCGTTCAGCACGGTTGATGTGCCGTGGTAGTTGATATATCCGATCTCCTCGGGCCCACGGCCCGCGCGTTTGAGTGCGCCTTCGATGCACGCGACGATTTCGATCCCGTCCGGGTCCATCTGCACACGATGGTAGGCATCGCACGTCGAGGCGTACCCTTCAACCGCGGCGTAGACATGCGCCCCGCGTGCGCGCGCGCGGTCCTCGCGCTCGAGGACGAGCATCCACGCACCTTCCCCGAGCACGAACCCGTCGCGTCCCCGATCGAAGGGACGCGATGCCTCACCGCCGCGGTCGTTGTAGCGCGTCGACACGGCGCGCATCCTCGAGAAACCGAAGATCATCCCGGGCGTGACGCACCCGTCAGCACCGCCCGACAGCACCACGTCCAGATCCCCGGCCCGCAGCAGCGAGGCGGCATACCCGATCGCGTCGGTCGAGCTCGTGCACCCGGTGGACAGCACGTGGCTGATCCCCCGAAGACCGAGCGAGATGGACAACTCGCTCGACAGCATGCCGACGATCCCAATCGCGATGGCGTAGGGCGTCACGTGCTTCCCGCCCTGCGTGAAGAAGTCCTTGTATTGGGCCTCGCCCACGTCGATGCCGCCGCCGCCGCTGCCGATCAGCACTCCCGCGTTCGGCTCCCCGACCTGCAGGCCGGCATCGTTCCACGCTTCACGCGCGGCAATCACGGCGAGCAGCGCGGCGCGCGAGTAGCGCCGGGGATCGGCCCGCGACTCCCACGCGCCGGGACCTTCTCCGGCCAGCGGTTGTGCGTCGGTGATGTTCACGGGCGGCACCGGCGCCGCCACGCGGCAGGGGACGTCGGAGACGTCGAACTCGGTGATGGTGCGGGTGCCGCTCACGCCGCGGCTGATGTGATCCCAGAAGCACTCCCGGCCGACGCCGAAGCACGATGTGACGCCGATGCCCGAGATCACGATGCGCGGCGCGGCTGGGGGCATGTCTCTATAATACCGGTCGCATGCGCACACACCCGGCCGGCTCCGGTCCCGTCGCACGGGCCACGGCATGGCTCGGCGGCGCGGTCTTCATCCTGTCCCTCGCGTTCTTCGGATGGAGCTACGGCGTCCGGTTCGGCCGCATGCCCGCTGGCGGGTCCGCCGATGCCGCTGCGGCGCTCGGCGTGAACGCGATCCTGTTCACGGTCTTCGCCCTGCACCACAGCGTGATGGCCCGCTCGGGCGCCAAGGCCTGGCTGACGCGCGTCGTGCCACCGGCGCTCGAGCGATCCGTCTACGTGTGGATCGCGAGCCTCATCTTCATGCGCGACCTGCGCGCTGTGGCGTGACATCCCCGTCGTGCTCTATGACGTCCCCTGGCCCGCGAAGGGTGCGTGCCTGGCGTTGCAGGGGTGGGGGGTGTGGCTGACCCTGCGCTCGGCGGGAGTCATCGATCCTCTCGAGCTCGCCGGGATCCGACAGGTGCTCGGCCGGGTGCGCCCGCCCTCGTTCAAGGTGTTCGGGCCATACCACCTGGTGCGGCACCCGATCTACTTCGGGTGGGCGCTGATGACGTTCGGCGCGCCGCTGATGACCGGCACTCGGCTCAGCTTCGCCGTGATCAGCACGGCGTACCTGATGATCGCCATCCCGTTCGAAGAACGGTCGCTCATCGAAGTGTTCGGCGACGAGTATCGGGCCTACCAGGCGCGCGTGCGGTGGCGGATGGTGCCGGGGGTGTACTCAGAGCAGGCATCAGGCTACGGGCGGCAGACTGCAGGCCTGTCGGGCCTCAGGCCAGACGGAGCCCGCAGGCTGTAGCCTGCAGCCACAGCCTGACCGTCACGTCCACCGTCACTCATCGTAGTCCTCCGTCGGAAGTCCGGTCGGTATGTCCTCGACGAAGATCAGCGAATGCTGGGAGGGGATGTCGAACTTGCGCTGACACGTCTTGCAGGTGATCGTGTCGTCGACGCGGACCAGATAGTCCTTCAGCTTGCCGTACATCGCGCGATCCCGCTCGTCAGCGCCTGACGGGATCCGGTCCTTCTTCGTGCGGCGCAGCCAGCGCACCTGGTAGTCATTGCGGCGGCCGCACCGCGGGCACGCGTAGTTCGCGGGCCGCATCTCGGGTTTCTCGGTGAAGAAATCGCGCTCCTGAAGTCCCATGGGCGCAGGATATCAGACGGCGGCAACGCCGCCGCGGGCGACTGCGGCGGTCCGGGAGCCGGGGGGCATGGCCTCGTAGCCCTGCGACGTACAGCCCACGGAATGCACACGACACGCGCACCCGTGCGATCCAGCGGGACCGCGGCAAACGCGTTGACGGTTCTCCGGAGTTCCGATGAAATACGCGGAAGGACGTGATGCCCGAACCCACATCGACCACTCCGCCGCTGCCGCCTGAACTTCCCGTGTTGCCGCTCAGGGGCACGGTGGCGTTTCCGCTGAGCGTGCAGCCGCTTGCGGTGAACCGCCCGGTCTCGGTCGAATCGGTGAACCGCGCCCTCGCGGGCGATCGCATGCTGCTGCTGGTGCTGCAGGAGGGCGAGCTCGACGATCCGGGCCCCGAACAAGTGAAGCGGATTGGCACTGTCGGCATCATCCGCCAGATGGCGCGCAACCCGTCGGGTCTTCACGTCATCGTCGAGGGCCTCGCCCGCGTGCGCGCAGACGTCGTCAGCCGCACCGGGCTGTCGATGCGCGCGGTGATCCACGCCGAGCCCGAGCAGGTGGATCGCTCCGTCGAAGTCGATGCGTACGTACGGCGGCTGCAGGAGCAGGTGGATCGCGCCCTGACGCTTGCGAGCGGCTTTTCGCAGGAGCTTCGTGGAATCGTCGCCGCGATCGAGGACCCCCTGCGCCTGGCGTACCTGCTCGGAAGCCTGCTCGACATGCCGGCAGACGACAAGCAGAAGCTGCTCGAGGCCGACACGCTGCTGTCGAAGCTCGGGATGGTGTCGCAGGCACTCGCCCGCGAGATCGCATTGCTCGAAGTGAAGGGGAAGATCGAGTCGCAGGCGCAGCAGGAGATGTCCGACGCGCAGCGGCAGTACTACCTGCGCCAGCAGCTCAAAGCCATTCAGGACGAGCTCGGCGAGGGCGAGGGTGACGAGATCCAGGCGCTGCGGTCACGCATCGAGAAGGCGAACATGCCGGAGGCCGTGCTCACGGTGGCCAATCGCGAGGTCGATCGCCTGGCGCGCATGACCCCGGCGTCGCCCGAATACCAGATGCTCCGCACCTACATGGACTGGCTGCTCGACGTCCCGTGGAGCGTCACCACCGACGATCGGCTGGACCCGGTGGAGGCGCGGCGCGTGCTCGACGAGGATCACTACGATCTCGACAAGGTCAAGGAGCGGATTGTCGAGTACCTCGCGGTGCGGAAGCTCAAGGGCGACATGAAGGGCCCGATTCTCTGTTTCGTCGGCCCGCCCGGAGTAGGCAAGACCTCGCTGGGCCAGTCGATCGCCCGCGCGATGAACCGGAAGTTCGTCCGGATCTCGCTCGGCGGCATCCGCGACGAGGCGGAGATTCGGGGCCACCGCCGCACCTACATCGGGTCGATGCCCGGCCGTGTCGTGCAGGCGCTGCGACAGGCAGGCGCCGCCAACCCGGTGTTCATGCTCGACGAGATGGACAAGATATCGGTCGGGTTCCAGGGCGACCCCGCGGCCGCACTGCTCGAAGTGCTCGACCCCGCCCAGAACAACAGCTTCCGCGATCACTACCTCGAGGTGCCCTTCGACCTCTCGCGCACGCTGTTCATCGCGACCGCCAACCAGCTCGGCACGCTTCACCCGGCGCTGCTCGATCGGATGGAGGTCATCCAGCTCTCGGGCTACAGCGAGGAAGAAAAGCTGCACATCGCGCGGCGATATCTGATCCCGCGGCAGGTGAGCGAGCACGGTCTGAAGCTCGAGATGCTGGAGATTACCGATGCCGCGCTGCGCCGGGTCATCAGCGAGTACACGCGCGAGGCCGGCGTCCGCAACCTCGAGCGGCAGATTGGCGCGATCGCCCGGAAGGTCGCCGCGAGGGTGGCGAGCCGTACGCCGGAGGACGGCGAGGCGCCGACCGAAACCGTCGACGGCCCGAGCATCCCGGAGTTTCTGGGCCCTCCGCGGATCCACCAGGAGGTCTCGTTCCGCACGTCGCGCCCCGGGGTCGCGACTGGCGTGGCCTGGACGGAAACTGGCGGCGACGTGCTCTTCATCGAAGCGACGCTGCTGCCGGGCGGGAGTTCGCAGATCACGCTGACCGGACAGCTGGGCAACGTGATGCAGGAATCGGCGCGGGCGGCGGTCAGTCACATCCGTGCCCAGGCGAGTGCGCTCGGCATCTCGCCGTCATTCCTCGACAAGCACGACCTGCACATCCACGTCCCCGCCGGCGCGATTCCGAAGGACGGGCCGTCCGCCGGCGTGACGATCGCCACCGCCATCCTCTCCGCGCTCAGGAACGAGGCCGTGAAGGAGGAGGTTGCGATGACGGGTGAAATCACGCTCACGGGCCTCGTCCTGCCGGTTGGCGGCATCAGGGAGAAGGCGCTGGCGGCGCGCCGGTACGGAATCCGCGTCTTCGTGCTGCCCGCGCTCAACCTGCCGGACATCGACGAGCTGCCGCCCGAGGTCAAGCGCGAGATGCGATTCGTTCCGGCGCAGACGCTGGAGGATGTCCTCAAGGAAGCGCTGCCCATCCCCGTTCCCGTCACCTGACGTGAAGCTGCACTGCTCGCCTCGCGGCTGACCGCTCGACGTGACCGAACACCCGCCGATTACGCGCGTGCGACCGGCGGCCCTGGTGCGGACGGGCGACGCCCTCACGGTTGCGCTGCTGCTGCTCGCGGGCAGCGTCGCCCTGAGCGGCGGCTTCCGTGTGTGGGTCGGAGGGCTGGCGAGTCTCGGTCACATCACCGGAGCGCCTGCTGCTCGCGGCGCTGCTATTGACCAGCCTGCGGCATTGGTTCGTCAGGCGACCGACGCTCCCTGCACGCCTGTGGCACGGAGCCGTGCGCCTGCTCGAGTCGGAAGCGCTGCGGGCCGTGTGGCCGGTCGCCATCGCAGGGCGGGCCGGCGTTGCCGCCGTGGGCCTCCTCGCGGTGTTCCTCGTCGGGTATCCGATCGGCGAGCCGCGTTTCCGGGTATCGCGCAACGAGCTGATCAATCTGCCGGCGCGGTGGGACGCGGGGTGGTACCTCGTCATCGCGCAGGTCGGGTACCGATGGCACCCGAAGAGCCGCGGGCAGCAGAACATCGCGTTCTTCCCCGCGTACCCGATGCTGATGCGCGCGGGCGGCCGCCTGCTCGGCGGGAGGACGCCGCAGGTGGTGCTCGCGGGCGTGCTCATCTCGTACGCCGCCTTTCTCGGCGCGTTGATGTATCTGTTCAAGCTGGCGCGCGCGCACCCCGCGCTCGGCTCGAGCGACCGGGCGGCCGCGGCGGCGCTGCTGCTCGGCAGCTACCCGTTCGCGGTGTTTTACGGCGCGTTGTACACCGAGGCGCTGTTCCTCTGCGCCACCGTGGGCGCCTTCTGGCACATGCGGCAGCGGCAGCTCTGGCAGGTCGCCGCGTGGGGGCTGCTGGCGGGGCTCACCCGCCCGAACGGGGCATTCCTGAGCGTCCCGCTCGCCCTGCTCGCCGTCACAGATGCCCGCCGGCTCGAAACCGCCACCAGGTCGCGCGTGCGCCACGCCGCGCGCGCGCTGCTGGCGTCGGCCGCTCCGGGCATCGGTGCGCTGCTGTTCTCGGTGTTCATCTATCAGATCACCGGCAACCCATTCGAATGGGCTGCCATTCAGGACCGGTGGGGACGCACGTCACGGCGTTGCGTTGCAGTCGCTCGTGGGACCGTTCGGCTACGTGGCGCAGCACGGGTTGCAGGAGTACCTGCGCGTCGAGGCGCCGAACTTCCTGAACCTGGTCGCGGGCACCTTCGCGGCCGCGCTGATCTGGCCCGTCACCCGGCGACTCGGGCTGGCCTACGGTGCCCTCGTCGCGATCAACCTCGCCGTTCCGCTCGCGCTCGGAGGTGCGATCTCGATTGGACGCCTCACCGCCACCATGTTCCCGCTGTTCCTGTGGCTCGCGGCAGCGGTTCCGGAACGCCGGCTGGGCATCTGGGTGCTCGTGTTTGCGGCGGGCCAGGGTTTGATGGCCGCGCTGTTCTACACATGGCGCCCCCCCTACTGAAAACCCTGGAACGCCCACCGCACAACGGTTCGCAGCCTCACACCGGCTCACGTCACTGGTGTGCGCGTCAGGCCAGCGGCCCGGGTGTCTGGCAATGAGCCCACGCTCTCCTGCCCTCGTCTTCTACATCTCGGGTCACGGGTTCGGCCATGCATCACGCGACATCGAGGTGATCAACGCGCTGCACGCCATTGCGCCAGGCGTCCGCCTCGTCGTCCGCACCTCCGCACCGCGGTGGCTGTTCGATCTCACGCTCCGCGCGCCGGTCACCTGGCTGCCGGCCGAATGCGACACGGGTGTCGTCCAGATCGACAGCCTGCGTCTCGACGCGTTCGAAACCGTGCGCCGCGCGGCCGCACACGCCGCCATGCTCGACGACATGTCAGTGCGCGAGGCGCTGCTGCTGCGCGAACTGCAGGCCAGCCTCGTGATTGGTGACATCCCTCCGCTCGCGTTCCTCGCAGCGCATCGCGCGGACGTGCCGTCGGTCGCGCTTGGCAACTTCACGTGGGACTGGATCTACGCGGCATACCCGGAGGCCTTGGCGGCGCATCCCAGGCTGCTGCAGCAGATCCGCAGCGCGTACGCGCACGCGGCGCGGGCGTGGCGCCTTCCGCTCGGCGGCGGCTTCGACGCATTCAGACGCGTGGAGCCGGTGCCGTTCATCGCACGACGATCGCTCCGCGCCGGCGTGGACGTCCGCGAGCAGTTCGGCCTGCGGGGGACCGGGCTCCTAGTGCTGGCCTCGTTCGGCGGCTACGGTTTGCGGGACATCGACATGGCTGCGCTCGCGGCCGCTCCGCCGCTACACCGTCGTGGTGACGGCACACGTGCAGGCCGCACGACGCGGAGACGACCCTGTCGGTGAGACGCAGGAGCCGGCGCGGGAACGGATGCTGCCGAGTTCAGCGCGGTTCGTGGACGAGCGCGCCATCTACTCCGCCGGCTATCGCTACGAAGACCTCGTGAAGGCGGTGGACATCGTCGCTACCAAGCCGGGCTACGGAATCATCTCCGAGTGCATCGCGAACGACACGGCACTGCTCTATACCTCACGCGGGCGCTTCGTGGAGTACGACGTCATGGTTGGCGAGATGCCGCGCTACCTGCGCTGCGGGTTCATCTCGAACGAAGACCTCTATGCCGGCCGCTGGGAGCCCGCGCTGGACGCCGTGCTCGCGCAGCCTGCGCCGCCGGAGCGTCCGCGTGTGGACGGCGCCGAGGTCATCGCTCGCATGCTGGCCGACGCGCTCGGGGTCAATCCTTGATGCAGGTGACGAGCGACCAGATCCGGGGGATGTTCACCTTCTCGATCGACACCGGCTGCAACTCGGCCTGCGCCAGAAATCCGGGCAGATCCAGATCGCATTTGAACCCGATGTGCACGGTGAACGGGGAGAGCATCCGCTCGGCCCACGACATGAGCCGGTTTGCGCTCCGGAAATGATTGAGGATGACGATGCGGCCGCCGGGCCGGCACACGCGGCGCATCTCGCGCGCCACCTGCACGGGATCGGGAACGACGCTGATCAGATAGGGCGCGTAGACGATATCGAAAGAGTCGTCGGCAAAGGTCAGCCGTGAGGCGTCCATCTCGAGCAGGGAGACGTTCCGCATCCCCTTTTCGGCGACCCGTTCGTGGGCCTTCTCGAGCATGGAGTCCGAGAGATCGATACCGGTGACGGCGCAATCCCGCGGATAAAGCGCGAGATTGATGCCCGTGCCCACCCCAACCTCGAGGATCCGGTCGCCAGGAGCAATCGCCATCCGCTGCATGGCCTGCAACCGGCCCGCGTGCAGAGTCGGCCCGAACACGAGGTCGTACACCGAAGCCAACTTGCCATAGACGCCGGCGACGAAGTCGGTTTCAACCGCCGTGACGGACAGGGTGCGAGACGCGGCGTCGGAGACGCCAACGAACTCGTCCGTCCCGCCGCGGTTGAAGCGCTCGAACAATGCCATGCAGAGCTCCCATCGCGTTGATCAGGTCGTGTTGACCTGCAGCCAGTCGCAAGCCGCGTGCCCGCGGTCACTCGCCGGGCACCCTTCGGCGAGATGGTCCGCGCACGGACTATATCCTTCGTGACGCGCAGCGACAAGTCACGACACGGCCATTCGTGGCGCGAATTGGGCTCGACACGTGCGGGGGGATTGTGCCAGTGCCGGGGGCTCACACGCCATCGAGCACGGCCAGCACGGATGCCATGGGACCGCCGATCTGCAGCCCCTGCGCCCGGGTGCGCAGCTCGCGTGCGAGCTCACGCGCGATGGCGATGCCTTCTTCGACGGCCGCGTCCGGTCCGTCGGCCCGGCGCATGCGTGCGAGCAGCGCTTCGGGCACGCGGATGTTCGGCACCTCGTTGGCGAGATACTCCGCGTGGAGCAGGCTGTCGAACGGCCGCACCGCTGCGATCATGGGTACCGGCACGTGTGCCGTGCGCCGCCGGAACTCGTCGAAGGCCTCGAGGTCGTAGACGGGGGGCGTCACCGCGAACTCGGCGCCGGCCTCGGCCTTGTACTCGAATCGCCGGACCTCCTCGTCGAGACCTGGCGCACCCGGGTTTGCGATCACCCCGACATGGAAGGCGGTCGGCGCGCCGATGGCCTGGCCGCCGACGTCGCATCCGCGGTTCAGACGCGACACGGCGTTAGTGAGGCCGATCGAATCCACGTCGAAGACGACCGTCGCGTCCGAGTAGTCACCCGACTTGCGCGGATCCCCGGTGAAGATCAGGAGGTTGCGCAGGCCGATGGCGTGGGCGCCGAGCAGATCGGACTGCATCCCGATCAGGTACCGGTCGCGACACGCGTACTGCAGGACCGGCTCGATCCCCGCCTGCTGCTGCACGAGAACGGCGAGCGAGAGTGCGCTCATGCGGGCACCGCCGCGAGGTCCGTCGCTGATGGTGACCACATCGACGCCGCGGATCTTCAGCCGCTGGGCGCAGGCAATGGCCGACGCTGCGTCGTAACCAACGGGGGGCGGCAATTCCGCCGCGAGGACGAACGTGCCACGCGCCAGCGCGTGCGCCATCCGCGACTTGTCGGCCCGGGGCACTGGCGCGGCGGCCGGCGGCTGCACCGTCACGGTGGTTGTTCCCGACGGGCGCTCGGTCGTCGCGGGCGCATGTGCGGCCGCCTGCACGGCTCGCTTGATCTGGCGGATGTGCTCGGGAGTGGTGCCGCAGCAGCCGCCGACCAGGCGCACGCCCTGCGCCACGAACCGGCGCGCGTACGAGGCCATGTACTCGGGCGACGACAGGTAGATGGTACGGCCTTCGATGTCCCGCGGCCGGCCGGCATTCGGTTGTGCAGAGAGCGGTACTTGCACGCTCTGCTCGATGCGGTCGATCGTTTCGAGCATGGGTGCGGGTCCCACGCTGCAGTTCAGGCCCACAATCGTGGCGCCGCGGTCGACCAGCGCAGGCGCGAACTTTTCCGGCGGCGTGCCATCCAGGGTGCTGCCGTCCTCCTCGGTCGTCATCTGCGCCACGATCGGCAGATCGCTGACGGAGCGCACGGCGGCGATGGCCGCGCGGATCTCGTTCAGATCACGGAAGGTCTCGAGCACGAACAGGTCCACGCCGCCCGCGAGCAGCGCCTCGGTCTGCTCGCGGAAGTACGCCTCGGCCTCGTCGACGCCGATCTTGCCCCACGGCTCGATGCGGATGCCGAGCGGTCCGATCGCGCCGGCCACGTACGCCTGATCGCGGGCGGCGTGGCGCGCGATCCGCACGCCCGCCACATTGATGGCGTGCAGTTGGTCGGCCAGCCCGAAGGCGGCGAGCTTCAACCGGTTTGCGCCGAATGTGTTGGTCTCGAGCACGTCGGCGCCGGCGCGCACGTACTCGCGGTGCACGCCGGCAACCAGGTCGGGGTCGGCCAGATTCAGCGCGTCGAACGACTTGTTGACGAAGACGCCCTTCGCGTAGAGCATCGTACCCATCGCGCCGTCGCACACGAGCACCCGCCCCTCGAGCGCATCCACGAACTGTGTCATCACGCGGCCTGGGGAAGGTCAACCCTGCGCCAGCGGAACGTATCCGCGTCGACGATCAGGTAGGAACGTGAGATGCGGTCCACGCACACCGACGGCACGCCGCCGTAGAGATTTTCGGCGTACCGGTGGTGGTGGCCACAGAGGTGCAGGCGTGGGCGCAGCGCGGCGATCACCTCGTTGATGGGGGTCTGGCCAGCGTCCCGCCGGCGGCCGGCGCCGCCGTAGTCTTCGGCCTCGACGTAGAACGGCCGCGGTGCCTCGTGCGTCAGCAGGATGTCAACGCCCGTGCGCCGCAGCAGGGCATCGACCTCGTCGCGCACGAAGTGGCGGCGCTTGTCGTTGCGGATCGTGCGACCGGTGGCCTCGGCCGCCTTCGTCACGTGCCCGGGATACGGCAGGTCTGCCGGGTGGAAGTGATACCACGTCGGCGCGTACGTTCCACCGAGCCCTGCCACCGTGATCGGCCCGACCCGCGCCGCCCTGCCGTTCGCGATGTAGTGCAGGTTGGCGATTACGCGCGCGCCACTGGCCATTGCGGTCACTTCCTCGAAGTTCTCGTTGTTGCCCTTGATCCAGTAGAGCGGCACCGGCGGGTCGGGGTACACGCCCGCGCGGCTCGCCAGATCGCCGACGCACAACCAGAACGGCAGTTCGGGATGGGACGTCATCGCGAGGTCCATCGCCTCGAAGTTCCCGTGCACGTCCGCGAGCACACCAAACTGCATCTGTTACCCAACGCCACAATCGAGATCGGGAGGTATTTCCAATAATCTGCTGCACATCCCGTCCGTGCAGCGTGCAGAAACTGCAGATACCTTCGACCTCTGCGCTGGCGCCTGGCGGTACGCCTACTTCACGGCGCCGACCGGCGCCGTGGCGGCCGGCACGAGCAGGTCTGCCTTGTCCCAGATGAAGTCGTCCTTGCTGTAGATGGCCAGCTCGTAGTCCTTGCCCATGAAGATCGCGGACACCGGACAGGCCTCCTCGCAGTAGCCGCAGAAAATGCAGCGCGTCTTGTGAATCTGGTAGACCGACGCGTATCGTGGCCCCGCCTGCACGGAACCGTCGTTCTCGGCCGCCTCGAGATAGATGGCGTCGGCCGGGCATGCCACCGCGCAGAGGCCGCACGCGACGCACTTCTCGAGGCCGTTCTCGTCCCGCATCAGCACCTGCTTGCCGCGGTACTTCGGGAACATCGGGACCTTCTGGTCGGGATAATTGACAGTGATGGGCTTCTTGAAGATGTGCTTGAAGGTCGTGGCAAAGCCGATCGCGAACTCGCGCAGCATGTAAGGCACTCCAGGGGCGACACCGCCAGCCCGATGGCTAAAAAACAGCTCTAATCATACCATTCGGTCCCGCCCGGGCCGTCGGGTGCCGAACGGCGGCATTGCTTCCGGAGGCGGGGAGGCAGCCGGGACGCGGGTGGTGACAATCCCTCGTCTCGTGGAACCGAAATTCCTCACGGCGCAGCAGGTTCTGCTGACCACGCTCGTGTTCAAGCTGGCCGTCATGGCCCTGCTGGCCACGATGCTGGTGCGCTACCGCCGCTTCCGGCACATCCTCATCTTCGAGCGGCGCGGCCTGCGAGATCGTCTGATTTTCGCGTTTGCCCTTGGCACCCCTCTCGCGGCCGGCGCCCTGTCACGCGTGCTGCTCCATTACGACGCGGCAGACCTGACGCTCGAGGGCGCCTTTCTCGTGGGGCTCATCGGGGGCCCGTACGCCGGCGCCATCGTAGGCGCCGCCGTGGCCCTGCCCGCACTGTTCGCCGGTGAGTTCATCGCGCTTCCGTTCGCGGTCGGATGCGGCTTCGCGGGCGGAGGGCTGCGCGAGTTGTGCCCCAAGGAAGCCATCTGGCACTTCTCCCCATTCGTCTTCTCCAGCCTGCCACGCCGCCTGTGGCAGCTGTTCAAGCGCTTCGAGGTGGACTGGCAGGTCATCCTCCTGCTCGCGCCCGTCGCCCTCGAGCTGCTACGCCAGGTCCTGGGGCACCGGTTCGGCCCCCACCGCCTGTTCTACCTGGCCCCGACGAGCGCCCTCGTCCTCGGGCTCATCGTGCTCGCGACAGTGCTCTGTGTCGCAACACCGATCAAGATCTGGAACAACGCCCGGATCGAGCATCGGCTGCAGGAACAGGAGAAGCTGCTGATGGCGGCGCGGCTCTCCGCGCTGGCGAACCAGATCAACCCGCATTTCCTGTTCAACACGCTGGCGTCGATTGCGTCGCTCGTTCGCTCCCAACCCGAAACTGCCCGGATGGTGATCCAGCGGCTCTCGGCACTGCTCCGGCGGCTCATGCGCAGCCAGGACCATTTCGTGGCCCTGCGCGAAGAGCTGTCGTCGATCGACGAATACCTGGACATCGAAGTCATCAGGTTCGGACCACAGCTGCGCGTGCAGAAGGAGATCGACCCGGCGACGCTCGACGTGCTGGTGCCCAGCATGATCCTTCAGCCCATCATCGAGAACGCGATCAAGCACGGGCTGTCTCGCAAGATCGGCGGAGGGCGCATCCTGATCCGCACGACGCGGAGGGACGGCGCCGCGCAGATCGCGATTCTGGACGACGGGCTCGGGATGACGCCGGAGCGGCTCAGCGAGGCGTTCCAGGGCGGCATCGGGCTCAGCAACGTGGGCGAGCGCTTGCGCGTGATTTACGGCGAGACTTGTCAGATACGGCTCGAAAGCACCTTGGACCGGGGCACGACGGTCACGCTGGAGATTCCGGACACTGCCGCGGCCGAGGTGCGAGCCAGTGCCTGACCCGGATCTCCGGGCCGTTGTTGTCGACGATGAGCCGCTGGCCCGCGAGGAGATCTGCTACCTGCTCGATGAGATGGGGGGCGTGGCGGTCGTGGCGCAGGCGGGCAACGGGCCGGATGCCGTGGAGGCTGTCAACGAACACGAGCCCGATCTCGTCTTCCTGGATGTGCAGATGCCCGGGCTCACGGGTTTCGAGGTGGCCAAGCGTCTGGTCGCCGCCGGCCCTCCGGTGGCCATCGTGTTCGTCACCGCGTACGACCAGCATGCGATCGAGGCGTTCGAAGTGAACGCGGTCGATTACCTGCTCAAGCCGGTCGACAGCGGACGTCTCGAAACGGCGGTCCAGCGTGTCCGCCAACGGCGCTCGCCAGTGCGCCCGTTGACCGATCAACTGGAGAGAATCGTCCAGCTGGTGGAGGAACGGCAAGGCCGGCGGGAACAGGTGGCGGTCAAAGTCGGGGAGCGCTATCTGCTCGTCCAGGCGGACGACATCATATTTGCCTCGATGGTCGACGAGTCGATTAATATTGTGACAAGCCAGATCAGCGGCTCGGGCAACTTCCGGACGCTGGACGAACTGCAGGCCCGGCTCGATCCCGCGCGATTCTGGCGCGTTCACCGGTCGCACCTGGTGAATATCAACAAAGTAAAGGAGATAGTCCCCTGGTTCAGCAGGAATTACATCCTGAGGATGAAGGACGCGAAGGCCACGGAGATTCCCGTCAGCCGGTCGCAGACGCGTCGGCTCCGGGATTACCTGAAACTGTAGCCGCGAACGCGCCGCCGCCTCGCCCCGTGGAGGGCACGGTCGGCGCAGCGGCGGGCCGAATCGAGCACCAGGCCGGCACGAGCGTGCCACCCGCGTTCGGCGAGGACGTGCCGGGCGAGCCGAGGCTCGTGGCCGGGCCAGGCGGCCCGTACGAGGACGGGACGCCGTATGCGCAGGCGTACGTACCGGCGTATGCGAGGGCGGGCGCACCCCAGAATCGCGAGAACGCCGGCCCACGCCGGACGGAACCCTCGTTGACACTGACGCAGGTGCGCGACGAGCTCGTGGCGTGGGTCAAGACACTGTTCTCGGCGGCGGTCTACGCCACCCTGATCGTGACCTTCGGCTTCCAGGTGGCCCGGGTCGAGGGGCAGAGCATGGCGCCAACGCTGGCCGATCAGGATCGGCTGATCGTGAACAAGCTGGCGTATCGCATCGGCGATCCCCGCCGGGGCGACATCGTGATGCTCTACTACCCGATCAATCCCGAGAAGTCGTTCGTCAAGCGGGTTATTGCCGAGGAGAACGACGTCGTGCGTATCGTGGACGGCCGCGTGTACGTCAACGACGTGCCATTGCGCGACGACTACGTGCAACCCGATTACCGGAGTCACGATGACTTCGGGCCGCAGGTCGTTCCGGAGGGCTACTACTTCGTCATGGGCGACCACCGGAACAGCAGCTCCGACAGCCGGCACTGGGGCATGGTCCCGAAGAAGTACGTGATCGGCAAGGTGCAGGTCCGCTGGTGGCCGGTCCCCCATGCCCGCATTTTCTGAGCACGGCGGGCTGACGCGCTCACCGCGAGCGGCGGTAACGCCCGCTCCGTCCCCCGCTCTTCTCCACTAGGCAGATCTCCCCGATCACCATCTCGCGGTCTGCGGCCTTCAGCATGTCGTAGATGGTGAGCGCGGCCGCTGACACGGCGGTCAGCGCCTCCATCTCGACGCCGGTCTGCGCGGTCGTGCGCGCCGTCGCCGTGATGCGGTACCCGCGTCGGGTGGCCGCGATGTCCACGTCGACGTGGGTCAGCGCAATCGGGTGACACAACGGGATGATGTCGCTCGTGCGCTTCGCCGCCATGATGCCCGCGAGCCGGGCGGCGTCGAGCGGGTTGCCCTTGCGCACCTGGCCGCGGCGCACCAGGCGCTGCACGGCGGCGCTCACCGTGATGGCTCCGCGCGCCACCGCCTCCCGTGCGGTGACCGGCTTGTCGCCCACATCGACCATCCGCAGGCGGCCCGACGAATCCACGTGCGTGAGCTCGGGCGATCCCGCTCTTGCCGGCGCTCGTCTGGCCATCGATCTCCTTGTCAGGCGGAAGGGTCGGCGGGCGTGTCACCGCGCGCGAGAAAGAACGAGAGGCTTTCGAGCGACACCGTCAGGTCGACGCTCTTCAGCTTGACGTCCGGCGGCACATTCAGGGCACCGGGTGAAAAGTTCAGGATCGCCTTGATCCCGGCTGCCACCACCAGGTCGATGACCGGTTGCGCCGCGGATGCCGGCACGGCAATGACACCAATGCTCACCCGTTCCTGCCGCACGATGCGCTTCAGTTGACGGATGTCGTGGATGGCAACGCCGGCGCGAGACACATGGCCGACCTTGCCGTTGTGCGTGTCGAACAGCGCGACGATCTCGAACCCTTCCTTGCGGAACCCATGGTAGTCGGCCAGCGCGAGCCCGAGATTGCCGGCGCCGATGATGGCCACCCGCAGGCGGCGGTCGAGGCCCAGGATGTGCCGCAGGTCCCGCCTCAAATCCTTCACGTAATAGCCGACGCCGCGCACGCCGAACTCGCCGAAACAGGCGAGGTCCTTCCGGATCTGCGCCGCATTGAGCTTGAACCCCTCCGCAAGCCCCTGCGAGGAGACGGTTTCCACACCGGCCGCCTCGAGCTCCGTCAGGCAGCGCAGGTAGATGGAGAGGCGGTTCGTCGTGAGCTCGGAGACCTGTTCGTGGGCCGGCCGGGGTTTGTTCACGGGTTTCACAAGACTGGTAATTATCGCACAGCGCTCCGCCGCGATCGCGCGGCCACACTCCCGGCAATCGGCTGGAATTGGGCCGCAACACCGCCGATCGCGGCCGCAGCGGCATGCTAGAATCCGCGGCCATGGCACACTCCCCTGTCACGGTCGAGCCAGCCGTTGCTCCGGGCGCGTTCAAGCCGTTCGTTCCGGCCTCCGAGTCGCCTGCCGAGTTCACCGTGAAGGCCGTCGTGCTCGGCGCCATCTTCGGCGTCATTTTCGGCGCGGTGACCGTCTATCTCGCGCTGCGTGCCGGCCTCACGGTATCGGCATCCATCCCGATCGCCGTGCTCGCCATTGCGGTGTTCAAGCGCTTCAGCCGCTCGACCATTCTCGAGAACAACATCGTCCAGACGATCGGCTCCGCCGGCGAATCGATTGCGGCCGGCGTCGTGTTCACCATTCCGGCGTTCCTCTTCATCGCGAGCGGCGGCGCGCAGGAATACTTCAACATCGTCCAGATCGTCACCCTGGCGGCCGTCGGCGGGATCATCGGCGTGCTGATGATGGTGCCCATGCGGCGGGCCCTGATCGTCAAGGAGCACGGCATCCTTCCGTATCCGGAGGGCACCGCGTGCGCGGAGGTCCTGATTGCGGGTGAGCGCGGGGGAGAGCTGGCGAAGACGGTCTTCGCCGGCTTCTGGACGGCGCTGTTCTACTCGTTCGCGAACAAGCTGCTGGCCTTGTGGCGCGAGGTGCCGCGTGTGCTGGTGACTGGTCCCGCCAGCGCCTACCCGAACGCGACGCTGACCAGCGAGATCACGCCGGAGTACCTGGGCGTCGGCTACATCATCGGGCCCCGCATCTCCGGCATCATGGTCTCCGGCAGCGTCCTGTCGTGGCTCGCGCTGATCCCGCTGCTCTCGATGCTGGTGCCGGAGGCGACGGTCCGGGCCGACCTGCTCAAGCTTGGCTTCACCCCTGAGTGGATGGCTGCCAACAGCCAGGCGACGTGGATCTATCGCGCCTACGTCCGCTACATCGGGGCAGGCGCCGTGGCCATGGCCGGCCTCCTCACGCTCGTGCGCACGCTGCCCACCATCTACTCCTCGATTCGCGACTCCGTCCGCGAGCTGCGTGCCGGTGTAGGCAGCGGGGGCGTTCTGCGGACCGAGCGTGACATCCCGATCACATGGGTCGCCTTCGGCTCCGTCGCCATGGCCGTGCTGATCCCGCTCGTTCAGAAGATGCCCGTCGGCTTCCCGTGGGCGCTGCTGCTCAGCCTGCTCATCGTCGTGTTCGGCTTCTTCTTCGTGGCAGTGTCGTCGCGCATCGTCGGCCTCATCGGCTCCTCCTCGAACCCGATCTCAGGGATGACGATCGCGACCCTGCTCGGCACGTGCCTCATCTTCGTCGTTGCGGGCTGGGCGAGCGACCCGAGCCAGCAGGCGGCCGCGCAGGCGGCTGCCCTGTCGGTTGGCGCCATCGTCTGTATCGCTGCGGCGAATGCGGGCGCGACGTCCCAGGACCTGAAGACCGGTTACATCGTCGGTGCCACGCCGCTCTACCAGCAGCTTGGGCTCGTAATCGGCGTGCTGGTATCGGTGGCGGTCATCGGCTTCACGCTCATCGGCATGCACAACTCCGCCTGGGGCCCGATCGGTTCCGAGCGGCTGCCGGCGCCGCAGGGCACACTGATGGCCACAATCATCCAGGGCGTGCTCTCGCGCGACCTGCCCTGGGGCTTCATCTTCATCGGGGGCGCCCTGGCTGTGATGGTTCAGCTCTGCGGAGTCAGCGGGCTGGCCTGGGCTGTCGGCGCGTACCTTCCCATCTCGACGACGTTCCCGATCTTCATTGGCGGGGCGATGCGGTGGCTCGCCGACCGCGTGCGCGGCACGCACGAGGAGAGCGAGGTGTCCTCCGGGATGCTGTTTGCCACCGGTCTCGTCGCCGGTGGATCGATCGCCGGGCTGCTGATTGTCTTCATCGTCCAGTTCTCACCCACCAATCTCGGCGCCTTCGGTGAGCACCTGCAGGAGCAGATCGGCGAACCGATGGGGTCGATCATCGGCCTTGTGGCTTTTGGCGTGCTCTGCACCCTCCTGGTGAGGCGCGCGTTACGGCGGTTGGCGTTCTGAGATGATGCGGCGCTGTTCGCGTGACCATCCGCGGAACGTCATCACCCGGAGTGGTCGCGGGACGGCCACAGCCGCGCCACCGACGTCGAATCAGTGGGCGTGAAACAGCATCCGTTACTTATCGTGTGCGACCGCGCTGCTGGTCGTGGCGGGTGCCGGGTGGGCACAGACCACGACACGGCGCGTGGCGACGGTGCCGGCGCTCCGGAACCACCCGTCCTTCTACCATGGCCAGGCGGTGTTCGTCCGCGGCGAGCTCACCGACCCGGAGACCAGCCCCCTCGCTCGTAGGCGGCGACAGCAGCATCCGCCTCCTCACCCGCGAGAACGTTCCCTCGGCCGGCTCTTATGACGTCCGCGGCGAAGTGCTGGACATCGGCCGGCTCACCCCGGAAGATCCGCGACTCTCCAACGTCGACCTCCGCCCGTTCGGCGTCGACGCGAGCGACCGATGGCCGCGACAGGGAGACGTCGTGCTGCTGCGAGCGACGAGCTTCGACAAGGCCGAGCCGTTGCGAGCACCCAGCATCCGGGCGCTGGCGCTCGACCCGTGGCGCTACGATGGCCAGCGCGTGACGGTGCGGGGGCAATTTCGGGGACGCAACTTGTACGGCGACGTTCCTCAAGCTCCCTCGGCGGCCTCGGAGAGCAAAGGCGAGTTCGTGCTGCGCTCCGCCGACGCGGCAATCTGGGTGCTGGGCAAGCGCCCGCGCGGACGCGGCTTCGAGCTCGACCCGGAGTCGCGGATCGACACGAAGCGGTGGCTGGAGGTGAGCGGCGCGGTTCACCAGGCCCGCGGCCTTGTCTGGGTGGCAGCGGACGAGATCACCGAGGTAGCTGCCGAGAAGGAGCAGGTCTCGGTGGAAGCGGCGCCGGCACCCACGCTCATTCCCCCGGAGGTGCGCTTCAGCGTGCCTGTCGACGGCGAAACGGACGTCCCGCTCTCGACCCGCGTGCGGATCCAGTTCTCGCGCGATATCGACCCCACCTCGTTCAAGGGCCACGTGCGCATCAGCTATGCCGGGCGGCGAGTCGGCCGAACGCGGCGAGCCACAGCCGCCGCCGATCAACGCAGAGCCGCGTTACGACCCGGGCAGCCGCGTGCTCGACATCGGCTTCACGACACCGCTTCGAGCGCTTCCGCACGATGAAGGTGGAACTGATGGAGGGCATCGTCGGCACCGACGGCGCCCCGCTCCAGCCGTGGACGCTGACGTTCTCGCTCGGAGGCACTTAGGGAGCCTCGCACCTCGCACGCTAGGGCACGACCTTGAAGGCGGTCAGCGTTTCGTGACGGCCGCTGCCCTGCTGGATCGCGGTTCGCACCAGGTAGTCGCCGGGCGCAAGGGGGGCGAGGCCGACATCGGCGGATGCCCACTGAAGCGAGGGCTCGGTGTCTTCCCGTCGCGTCGACTCCACCGCGAGCTGCAATGTCTGGCCGTTCCGGTCGAGCACCTCGGCGGTGACCTGCTCGAATGAGCCCAGCACAGGCACGTCGATGCGGATCCGGTCGGTGCGCCGGAAGCGCAGATCGGCGGTGGCCACGTACTGGTTGCCGGTCGAGGGGCCGCGGCGCAGGACACGCGCGCTGCCGACGCTCGCAGTTCCCTCGGGCACGGTGAAGCGCACCGTGTCCTGGAACGGCAGGCCGCCGCCGGCCGGCTTCAGGCGGACGCGCAACGTGAACTCGCCAGGCGCCAGCGGTACGTCGGGCAGCTGCACGCTGACCGCGCGTGACGCGGGCGCGATCGGCTGCGTCATATCGGCAAGCTTCACGCCGTCCTCGGCGGTCAACAGCACCTGCGCCTCGCCGCCTTTCGCCCAGTCGGGCGACTTCGCGCTGTCGGCTTCCATTTCACCAACCACCCACACCTGGCTCTTCGCTCCGGGCACGGCGTCATCGAGCGGCGCGGCGACCCAGCTGACGTAGGTGCGAAGGCTGATCTCCGGCCGGATGCTGGCCAGCGACGAGATGGCCGCCTGCACCAGGTTCGGCGGCGCCGCCGCCTGTGCGGCCGTCATCAGCTGCTGCCCTTCGCGGATCTCCTTGTCGGTGGCCGCCCGGTACCCGCGCCTGGCACGCACGTCGACGCCGGGGCGCTTCACGCGGACCTTGATCGAGCGGAACCGGCCATCGAGCTTGCGGTTGCTGGAGTAGTAGCCGAGCAGGTAGTACGACGTCAGGTCATCGATGACCCGCTGCATGCCTTTCTCGATGTTGTTGTTGTTCACGACCGCCAGGCCGTCGGTCGCGTCGGCGAGTGTGCGGAGTGTTTCGATCCGCGCGCTGAGCAGCCGCTGGTCCACGGCGGGCGGCACGTCGGCCTCGATCGGGGAGTCGGAAGCGGGCAGGCCCCGCGAGTCGATCGGATAGAAGCTCACGTTCGAGCGGTTCGCGCGGTCCAGCAGATCCATGAAGGTCTGCCAGTTATCCAGCTGTGCGAGGTTCTGGCGATCGCGCTCGCACGTCGCCTGCGAGTAGTTGCCCTGTGCCCGCTGGGTATCGGTGGTGATCCGGCCGTCGGGCCCGATGCCGACCTGGCCCATGTTCGGCGGTCGATCGCAGACGCCGATGCGGGCGAGGGTACGGTTCTCACGATAGAGCAGCCATCCGTCCGTGATCGGGAGCACCGCCTTGCGCTCCTCGCGGAGGCCGCGCAGGTAGACGGTGAGATCCTCGAGCGCGTCGATCACTCGCTTCTCACGGCGCCGCGCAATCATCTCGGCTGCGATCCCGGCGTAAGTGCTGCCGGACTGCGTCGTGGTGCCACCCGTCGGCTGCGTCGGGTCATTGCAGCTCGCCGACGCGCCGCGCTCCGGGAAGCACGATTCGTACATCTGCTCTTCCGGGTCCCGGTCGGTGATCCGATCGCGCCGTCCCCAGGTCCAGTACTTGGAGAGCATCCCCGCCGTGGTCACCGTCCGCCGCGCAAGCGTGATGTCGGTGACCGACATCTCCGGTGTCATGATCCCGAACAGGTCGTCCGGACCCACGATCCGATCGAGCAGCGTGACGATCGCCCGCTGCATGCGGTGCGAACCCACGACCCCGGTGTGGTAGGTGTCGAGAAAGACGATGAACACGCGGCTGCGGGGGTCTTCGGCCCGTGCGCGCCCCTCCTGCACCGTGTTCGGCTCACGGCGCGTTTCCTGCGGGCCGCCGCCGCGTACGTCGACGTGCTCGAAGGTCTCGATCTTCTGCGGCACGCCGTCTTCGAGCAGCTCGAAATCCGCCGCCGTGAGGTCCCGGACCGCCTTGCCGTCGATGGTGGGGAAGACGTCCACGCGCACGAAGTTGGCTTCGACTCGGAAGGTGGGCTGGCCCTGGCCCGGCTGTCGGCGCCTCCTGCGCATCGCCGCGGGACAGCCCCGCAAAGATCGCGGCCGCCGCGACCAGCGCCCGAGACGACCAGGACGCGCGGAACAGAGTGGTGCGCATGTGCAGCATCGCCGTCTCGGCAAGAGGGAGTGGGCTAGCCTGGAATGGCCTCTCGCCTGCCAAACCGGCGCTTCAGCGCGCGGACGAGCCACGTGGCACTCACCGCGATTACGACGAGCAGCACGGCGACGACCGCCAGGGCCGCAATCGGGTACTTGAGGGCGAGGAATCCCAGACCGACGACGAACACGTCCTCGCCCATGCTCAGGAACCAGTTCGAGAATGGCTCGGGGCTGGCATTTGCGACCACGCGCGTCCCGGCCTTGGTGAAGTGCGTGCTCGCTGCGACGGTTCCGCCGAGCAGGGCGACCATCGTCTCCATCGCAGGAGACGCCTCACCGAGCGCGGTCAGCGCGATCAGCGCGCCGCCGAGCGGCCGGATGAACGTGTGCAGCGTATCCCATGCGGAATCAATCCAGGGGATCTTGTCTGCGAAGAACTCGATGGCGTAGAGGAAGAGCGCGGTGCCGATGATCCAGCTGTTGTCGAATACCTGGTACTCGGGGGGAAGGGCGACCCAGCCGTACCGTGACGCAAGCCCCAGGAGGGCAACAGTCGCGTAGAGGTTGATGCCCGCCGCGAACGAGAAGCCGAGCGTGCGACCCAGGAAGATCAGTGCGTCCATCTTCTGCCTCCTCCTGCCTTCACCGGGCCGGCGCGCCAATTCTGCTGGCGCAGACCGCAGGCCGAAAGGTCATGGCCGCGGGCCGGGCCCGGCGTGTTCGTATTCCTCCGCGAGGAGTGCCTGCACCCGGCTGCGCACCTCGAGGATGAGGGCATCCCGATCATCGACCGTCAACCCGGCCGTCTCGACGGGTTCGCCGATTCGCACACGCATCGTGACCGGGCGTACCACAGGGCTCCCCTTGCGCATCGCCGCGCGTCCGCCGGTGACCGCCACCGGCACGACGGGCGCCTGCGCCTGGATCGCCATGATGAACCCGCCCTTCTTGAAGGGTAGCAGGCCATCGGTCCGGCTGCGCGTCCCTTCCGGGAAAATGAGGAATGAGTTGCCGGCGCGGAGCGACCCGGCGCCCCGCGCGATCGATGCAAACGATCGCTCCGGATCCCGGCGATCCACCGGCACGAACCCGCCAACCTGCATCGCGCGCCCGAGCAGCGGCAGGCGGGAGAGTTCGGCCTTGTAGAGCACGTGCAGCCGCGGATGGAGCGCCCGGAACAGCACAGGCGGGTCGATGTTGCTCTGATGATTGGCGCAGAACACGACCGCCCGGCCCGACGGCACGTGTTCGCCACCGCTCACCTCGTACCGGATGCCCGACAGCAGCAGGCCCAGGCGGACCCCACAGTGCCCGAGCACATAGAGCAGGCCCTTCCAGCGAAAGGTGATCGCCAACAGGAGCGCCGGGGGCGCGACGAGCAGGACGTACAGTGCGATGGCGACGTAGGCGAGGACCGATCGGATGGCCGCCAGCACCGTTGCGGGGAGCGTTGTCGGCGCGGCCGCGTTCAGCGAGGGTGTGGCAGCGGCCGCCGGCTCGGCGCCGCGGTCCATGGGCATCTCCGCATCATAAACAAAAGGCCCGAACCGGAGAACCGATTCGGGCCTTGTCGTTCCGGCGTGCTGCCGGCGTATCCAGGAAATGGCTATGACGCTCGCGCGGTCCGGCGAGAGGCCGCGACGCTGCGCGGCGTGAGCGGCACCGTCTTTACGGAGGTGACCGGCGCCTTGAGCGGCGCAACCGGTGCGGGCTTCACGCGGGCGGTCGTCGCACGCTGCGCCGCGCGTGCCTTGCTCAGGAACGAGCGCTCGAGCGCCTGCTCCACTTTGCCTTCGATCTGCTGCGACGTCTCGTGCATCACCTCGGACACCTCCGAGATGATGAGGAACCGTGCCCGATCCAGCATGCGCTTCTCACGGAACGAGAGGCTCTTCGATCGCGCGAGGAAGGTGAGGCTCTTGAGCACGTCCGCGACGTCGTAGATTGACCCGCTGCGCATCTTGTCGGAGTTGTCCTTGAATCGGCCCTTCCAATTCTGGTGATCGTCAATCTTGCCGTCGCTGAGCAACCCGAAGAGCCGCTCAACTTCCTCGTCGCTGATGGCGCGCCGCAAACCCACGCCGTCGGCGTTGGGAAGGGGCACGAGCACCGTGGTTTCGTTGGCGAGGATGCGCAGGTGGTAAAACCCGCAAGTGGTACCCAGGATGGTCTTGTCTTCAATTCGTTCAACGATGCCAAGACCGTGGTTCGGGTAAATAACCTTGTCGCCAACCTGAAATGTCACGTGTCCCCCGTTCGATGAGTGTGTAGGGTGAGGGTAGATCGGGACGTGCGTATCCTCTGAAGTATATGAGAAGTAGTGACCCAGGGCAATGCATTTTCTGCAGAAAACGCCCGGAAACCACTCATATCCAGAGTTCCGGACGCGCTATTCGGGCGGCTGCCCAACCGTTCCCGGCTCGACATAACAGGGGTAAGTCATTGCCAAAACAGGACCTTCGCTCTCTGAAACGCGGCACACGGGTGGTCCTGCACCGACGCGGCCGGAGCGGAACCAACCGTGCTTGTTGGCTTACGCGTGACAATCCCGTCCGCACGTGCTGATGACCCTACTCGTGGAGGTCCAAAGATGAGCTCGTCTCGACGCCATCTCTCCTGGTGCTGCGTCCTTGCAGTCGTCCTCGCCACGGCCATCCCGGCCCGTTCTTCTCCGGCACAGCAATCATCAACTGCGGCGAGCCTCGCGCCCTACGTCCCGACACCGCAGGACGTGGTCGACCGCATGTTGAAGCTCGGCCAGGTCACGAAAGACGATGTCGTATACGACCTCGGCTGTGGCGACGGGCGCATCGTCGTCACCGCGGCAAAACAGTTCGGGGCGCGGGGCGTCGGCGTCGACATCGACCCGCAGCGCATCAAGGAATCAGAGGCGAACGCCAAGGCGGCGGGAGTGGAGCACCTCGTCAGCTTCAAGCTGCAGGACGCCATGACCGTGGACGTATCCCCCGCCACCGTCGTCACCCTTTACCTCCTGTCAGCCTCGAACGTGAAGCTCCGCCCGATCCTCACGAAGCAGCTACGCCCCGGTGCCCGCATCGTCTCGCACGCCTTCACGATGGGCGACTGGCCGCCCGAGAAGACCGATGAGTTCACCGACAGCACCGGCAGCATGCGGTCGCTCTATCTTTGGACCACCGACGGCAAGGCACGGCCCTGATCGGTTGGGCAGGGATACCGCGTGGAGGGGCCACAGGGTGGAGCCGACACTTTAGTGCCGGCGCATCCGGCCGGGACTGAAGTCCCGGCGCCACATCAGACAGAGTCGCGCGGACACTGTGTGGAGCCGGCACTTTAGTGCCGGCGCATCCGTCCCACATCAGACTCGAGGTGTTTCACGCGGGTGCTATGATCCGCCGGCCTCCGCATGCAGAACTTTCACGAGCAGTTCGCCCGGATTACGGAGCGTTTTCCAGACAGGCTTGCCGTAGAGGTACAGGGTCGCGACCGGGTCGACGGCTTCACCTATTCCACGCTCGAGACGATGGCCGCCCGCACGGCAGCCTGGCTGGCCGGAGTGGCGATCGCACAGGGCCATCGGTGCGCCATCCTCGCCGAGAATGATGCGCACTGGTGCGCCGCCTACCTGGGGATCCTGCGGCTCGGGGCCGTCGCCGTTCCCCTGGACACGGCCTACAAAGCCGCGCAGGTCGCCACGCTCATGGTCGACAGCGGCGTGCGCGTCATCTTCACGTCGCAGAGATACCTCGCGACCGTCCGGGAGGCGCGCGAGCTGTCGGGGCGTACCGATGTCACCATCGTGCTGCTGCGCGGGACGGCAGACGATGTGGCGTCCTTCGAGGTGATCGCGACGCGGGGCGGTGCCGCGGGTCCGCCTGTGCCGCAATGCCCCTGCTTGCCTGACGACCCTGCCGTGATCCTCTACACCTCGGGAACCACCAGCGATCCCAAGGGCGTGGTCCTGACGCACGGCAACCTTCTCGCCGAGCGGGAGGGGGCGCTCAGCGTCGTTTCCGTCTCAGAACAGGACTGCGTCCTCGGGGTGCTCCCTCTGTTTCATGCCCTTGCGCAGATGGCAAACCTGCTGCTGCCCTTCTCCGTCGGCGCCCGCGTCGTCTTCCTGGAGTCCGTGAATACGTCGGAGCTGCTGCGGGGGCTGGCCGAGCGCGGCGTCACGATCTTCGTGTGCGTGCCGCAGTTCTTCTACCTGATCCACCAGCGGGTCATGCAGGAGGTGACGAAGGCCTCCGCCCCCAAGCGGCTGATCTTCCGGAGCCTTCTCGCCGCAAACGGCGCTCTACGACGGGTGGGACTGAACGCGGGCCGCGTCCTCTTCTCGCGCGTGCACGGGGTGCTCGGCGGCTCGATGCGGATCCTCATCACGGGGGGATCCCGGTTCGATCCGGCGATCGGGGCCGACCTGTTCCGCCTCGGTTTCAACATCCTGCAGGCGTATGGGCTGACCGAGACCTCCGGCGCGGCCACAATCGTGCGGCCCGGCGACTCCCACCTCGACTCGGTGGGGCAGGTGCTGCCCAATGCCGAAATCAGAGGTCCTCGCGCCCGCGACGGGAGACGACGACGCGCTGGACGGCGAGGTGCTGGTGCGCGGCCCCATCGTAATGGCGGGGTACTTCAATCGCCCGGATGCGACGGCCGAAGCCATCCGCGATGGCTGGTTCTACACCGGCGACCTCGGACGCATCGACAGCGACGGCCGCCTGACCATCACCGGCCGCAAGAAGGAGATCATCGTTCTCAGCAACGGGAAGAACATCTACCCCGAGGAGATCGAAGCCCACTACCGCCAGTCGCCCTTCATCAAGGAGCTCTGTGTCCTGGGACTGACGCGCCCCGGCGAGCCGAGCGCGGAGCGGCTATACGCGGTCGTCGTACCCGACGCCGATGCACTCCGCGAGAAGAAGGTCGTCAACGCGGGCGACCTCATCCGGTTCGAGATGGAAGGCCGCTCGGTCGGCCTTGCGCCGCCGAAGCGTGTGCTCGGGTACGAGGTGTCGATGGAGCCGCTGCCCCGGACGAGCACCGGCAAACTGAAGCGGTTTGAAATCGAGCGCCGAGTGCGGCAGACCGCCGACGCACGTGCGCGGGGCGCACGACGCCGCTGCCACAGACGAGGACCGCGAGTGGGCCGCACGTCCGGAGGTTGCGCCCATTCTCGCCGTAATCCAGCGCGCCGCGCGCGACGGGGCGATCGCACGCCCGGACGCGAACCTGGAGCTCGACCTCGGGCTCGACTCGATGGAGCGGATCGAGCTGCTCTCGGCGTTGGAACAGCGGTTCCGGGCGCGCGTGTCCGAGCAGGAGAGCGCGCGCATCTTCAGCGTCCGGGAGCTCGTCGAGGCCATCCGCACGTACGGGTCGTCGGAGGGGACGGAGGAGACGGCAAGCGCGTGGGGGACGATTCTCGCGAGCGACCCGCCGGAAACCCCTCACCTCGCGGGCTTATTGGAGGCGCGGCCCGTCGCCACCATGCTGCTCTTCGTAGCGCTCCGGTCGCTGCTCGGCGTCGCCCGGCTGCTTCTGAGGATCGAGGTGAGCGGCCGCGAGCACCTGCCCGCTCGCGGGCCGTATCTCGATCAGCCCGAATCACCAGAGCTACATCGACTCGTTTCTCGTCGCCGGGACGCTGCCGTTTCGTGTCTTCCGCCAGCTGTTCTTCGTGGGAGCGAGCGAGTACTTCGAGACGCCGTTCACGGCACGGCTGGCCCGGCTCGCGCGCGTGATCCCGGTCGACCCCGACTCGAGCCTCGTGCCGGCGATGCAGGCGGGCGGATTCGGTCTGCGGCACGGCAAAGTGCTGGTGCTGTTCCCCGAGGGAGAACGCTCGATCGACGGTACGGTGAAGGCGTTCAAGAAGGGAGCGGCCATTCTCTCCCACCACCTCGCGGCCCCGATTGTGCCCGTGGCGATCGACGGCGTCTATCACCTGTGGCCACGAAATCGCCCCATCAACTGGGCGCTGCTGCGGCCGTGGCGTCGCCCGCGGGTCGCCGTCCGGTTCGGGCCCCTGCTGCCTGCGCCCGTCCTGGCCGCGACCGGCGCTTCCGAGGGCGTCGACTCGCTCGCGGAGCCCTCATACGCGATCACCACCGCTCGACTCCGCGATGCCGTCGATCGGATGTGGCGCGAGATCAGGGTCGCTGGTTCCGGCACGCCGCCGGCCTGAGACGAACTACTCCGGCGGGCGCGAGCCGATGTCCCGATCGAGGTCGAGAATCGAAGCAGGGTCGTGCTGAACCATCCGGATCTTCGACAGGATCTCGCGCGCCGACTGTTCCTCTTCGACCTGCTCGGTCAGGAACCATTGCAATTCAACCGTCGCAGCAAAGGCCTTTTCACGGAACGCCAGCTCGTAGAGCGCATCGATTTGTGCGCTGACTTCGTATTCCTGCCGCTGCACGGTCTCGAAGACCTCGATCAGCGAGGAGAAGCTCACGGTCGGGGCGGTGAGGGGCTGCAGCTCGACATCGCAGCCGCGCGCGATCATGAAGTCGAACAGCTTCATGCCATGCCCGTACTCCTCCTGGCTCTGCAGCCGTAGCCATCGGCCGAACCCGCGCAGGTTCTGCTTCTCACAGAATGCCGACATCGCGAGGTACTGGTACGACGCGCTCAGCTCGGCGTTGATCTGGTGGTTGATGGCGTCCTTGACCACCTGGCTCATGCTCATGCGTGAATCTCCCCGTTTGCTTAGGTGTGTGCTGCCGCGCTGCGAGACCGCGGAACCCACGGACACGGTCGGGCTTCGATTGTGTCGTGATGGCGCGATTTCCGCAAGCGGTGCCACCAACGCGGTGCGATCAACGCTCCACCGACGCCGAAAGGATCACGACGTGCTGAAACGCTGCGCATGCGTTGCCCTTGTATGGCTGGCCTCCACCTCCTCCCTGCGCGGCCAGGCGAACATTCCGCCCGAATGCGCCGCCGTGCTCGAGGCGCTCGGCCGACAGGGTGACTTCAAGGACAACGTCTGCCGCGTCAACCTTCCCCGCCGCGATCTCGCCGTCGCGATTGCGGGCCGCCCGGTCCCGACGCCCTTCGGGTTCGGCGGGTGGTTGGCGCTCACGCCCGCTGACGCCGGAAGTGCCGTGATGATGGGCGATCTCGTGCTCACGGAAGACGAAGTAAACCCGGTGATGTCGGCGCTGCTGGACAACGGTCTCGAGGTGACGGCGCTGCACAACCACTTCTTCTGGGAGAGCCCGCGAGTCTTCTACATGCACGTGCATGGGATGGGCACGCCCGCGTCGCTGGCCGCGATGGTGAAACCTGCGCTCGCTCGAATGGGCAGCGCTGCGGCCGGTGGTACATCCGGGGCCCCGCAACCTCCCGCGGCGGCGCCGACGCCTGCTGCACCGCCGGATCTCGATACTGCCGCACTGGCCCGCACGATCGGCACGGTGGGAGAACAGAACGGGCCCGTTTACAAGGTCACGATCGGCCGCGACGATCTCGACCTGCGGCACCATGGTGCGCGCATCGGCACGCGCATGGGGCTCAACACGTGGGCCGCGTTCACCGGGTCGATGGACGACGCGATGGTCGCCGGAGACGTGGCAATGCTCGAGACCGAGGTCACCGGGGTGCTCAAGGCTCTCCGCTCCCACGGCATCGACGTGGTCGCGATCCACCATCACATGATCGGCACGTCCCCCACCGTCATCTTCTTGCATTACTTCGGCCGCGGGCGGGCAGACGCGCTCGCGCAAGGTGTGCGAGCCGCGCTGGGCCAGCTCGCGCCGGCCCACTCGCGCCAGTGAGACACAGCGCCCGGGGCCGGCTGGACCCGCTGCCACACTCGAGCAGGCAGTGGCTCAGGGCTCGCCAGAAGAGCCCGGCGCGGCGCCTGTTTGACACGTTCTGAACATAAGTTCACAATTCTGAACGTGCGTTCAAAACCAGCGGCCGTGACGCCCATGCCCGCTGCACGGCGGCAGCGTCGCCGCGACGCGGACAGCCGCGAGCTGCTCGCCGCAGCCGAGCGCGTCTTCTCGGCACGTGGCTACGCCGGGGCGTCGATCCGCGACATTGCCGCGGAGGCGGGGTTCAGCGTGGGAGGCGTATACCAGTTTTTTCCTGGCAAGGAGGAGCTCTTTGCAGCGGTGCTGGAAGCCGTGTGGCAGGAGTATCTCGCCGTCACACGCGCGGCCCTGAAGCAACCCTCGTTTGCCGAACGCCTGACGGCACTCACGCGCGCGTCGGGCGAGTTCATCGCGGCGCGCCGATCGTTTCTGGCGATTGTGCTCGCTGAAGGATCAGCCAGCGACCGCGCGCTCGGCGAGCTGGTGCGGGAAAAGCTCGTGCATCACCGGACCATGCGGCGCCGACAGGTCGTCGAGCTGATGAAGAGCGGACTGGCTGAAGGCGTGCTGCGCTTCCAGGATGCGGAGTTTCTCGCCTCGGCGTATCTGGGGCTGCTGACGCGGTGCCAGACAGACGCCGTGAACGTCGGGCGCGGACTGCCGCCGGCTGACGATCTGGTCTCGCTGTTCTGCAGCGGCGCATCGGCGGCCGCACGCAGGAAATCGAACAGGACACGGAGATGAGATGTCACTTGCGTTCCCTCGCGAGCGTCGCTATCTGGCTGATACTGACCGGCTCGGCCAGCCTCAGCGCCGATGCTCAGGAACTGCCCGCCGACGTCACCAGTCACGCCCTGCGGCAGGGCACTGGCGCGGCAAACCCGTTCCTGGGCGGCGTCCCTCAGGGAGAGGCGACGTCCACACCGGTGCCTCTGGGCCTGCGGGAGGCGATCGACCGGGGACTCGCGCACAACCTGGGTGTGCTCCTGCAGGAGCAGGGCCTGGAGTCGGCGCGCGGCTCCCGTTGGGAGGCTCTGAGCGGTCTGCTTCCGAACGTCTCGGCGCGGGTCGGTGAAGCTCGCCGCGTGGTCAGCCTGGCAGAGTTCGGGTTTACCGAATTCCCGGGGCTCACCGACCCTACGGTGGGTCCATTCAACGTGTTCGATACACGCGTCACGGTCTCACAGCCATTGCTCGACGTGAGTGCGCTGCACGGAGCGCGCGCCGGTAGTGCCCTCGTCACCGCGGCGAAGCACGACGTGAAGAATGCGCGGGAGCTGGTGGTGCTGGTCGTCGCAAATCTGTATCTGAATGCGGTGTCCACCGCGGCGCGTGTCGAGACGGCGCAGGCCGCGCTCGAGACCGCCGAGGCGTTGTACGGGCTCACCACGGATCTCAAGAGTGCCGGCATCGCCGCCGGGATCGACGTCTTGCGCACACAGGTGCAGCAGCAGACGGAGCGGCGGCGGCTCGTGGCGGCGGAGAACGATGCGGCGCGGGCACGCCTCCAACTCGCCCGAGCCGTGGGCCTGCCACCGGGCCAGGACGTCAGGCTGACTGACGCCATTCCGTACGCGCCCATGCAGCAGGTGACGCTCGAAGACGCTCTCGCGCGCGCCTACTCGACGCGACCGGATTACCTCGCCGCACAGGCGCTCCTCGAAGCCGCCGAGGAGGCCGACCGTGCAGCACGCACGTCGCTCATCCCGTCGCTGCACGTGGACGGCGAAGTCGGGCGGGTCGGCCTGACGCCGTCGGACACGGACTTCGTCTATGGAATGGCAGCGTCGGTACGGGTCCCGCTGTTCGAACGCGGCCGCCAGCAGGCCCGGATCGCAACGGCCTCCGCCGATCTGCAGCGCCGCCGCGCGCTGCTGGCCGACATGCGCGGGAGCATCGACTACGACGTGCGGTCGGCGTTTCTGGATCTCCATGCCGCCGAGCAGGCGCTCGAAGCAGCCCGGATCGGCCGCGACCTCGCCAGCCAGCAGCTCGTTCAGAGCCGCGATCGGTTCAGCGCCGGCGTGGCCGGCAGCCTCGAGGTCGTGCAGTCACAGGAGGCGGTCGCGACCGCCAATGACCACTACACGTCCGCGCTCTACGCGCACAACATCGCGAAGGCGACCCTCGCCCGCGCCGTCGGGGTGGCGGAGGACGCAACCAAGGCATATCTCGGAGGCGCACGCTGATGGCGGCCGCCGAATCGTTCCTCAACCGGGTCGCACGCGCGGCAAGCACCCGGCTGAAGCTGATCATCCCTGTCGCCCTGGTCCTCACGGCCCTCGTGGCGTTCGCCTGGTGGTACTACGGCGGGCGCGAGTCGACGGACGACGCGCAGATTGACGGGCACATCACTCAGGTGTCGGCGTCGGTTGGCGGCAGGATCGTCGCAGTGCACGTGACCGACAATCAGCCGGTGACGGCGGGTACCGTGCTGGCCGAAATCGACCCGCGCGACTACCAGGTCGCTGTCGACCGCGCGGCCGCGGAGCTCGCCAGCGCGCAGGCGTCCGCGGAGGCCGCGCAGATGGGCGTGCCGATCGCGAACACGGAAGCGACGTCCGGGGTGACCACTGCGCAGGGCAGCGTGGAGCAGGCACAGGCGGGCATCAGCACCTCCGAGCACGAGATTGCGTCCGCACGCGCGCGACTGGCGTCGGCCGAAGCAACGTTGCGCCAGCGTGAGGCGGAAGCGGCACGCACCCGCCGCGACGTCGACCGGCTGAAGGCCCTCATCGCGAAGGAGGAGATCTCGCAGCAGCAGTACGACGCGGCGGTCTCCTCAGCCGAGGCGTCGCAGGCTGCGGCCGAGGCCGCACGCGCCCTCGTGGCTGAAGCCGAGACCGCGATCGGGGTGGCGGAGGCGCGCGCCCGCCAGGCACGGGCGGGCGCCTCGCAGGCCCAGGCGTCCTTGCGCACCGCGCAGACGGCGCCGCAGCAGATCCAGGCGACGCGCGCGCAGGCCAGCGTCGCGGCGGCTCGGGTGAAGCAGGCCGAGGCTGTCCTCGCCAGCGCCCGCTTGAACCTGGAGCACGCCACCGTGCGGGCCATGACCAATGGCGTCATCAGCCGGAAGACCGTCGAAGTTGGCCAGACCGTCGCGCCCGGACAGGCCCTGATGGCGCTCGTGGATCTCGACAACCTGTGGGTGACAGCGAATTTCAAGGAGACGCAGCTCCGGGACATGAAGCCCGGCCAGCAGGTGCGCGTCAGCGTGGACGCACTGGGGGGCCGTGAGTTCAGGGGCAGCGTGGACAGCGTTGCAGCCGCGACGGGCGCGCGGTTCAGCCTCCTGCCGCCCGACAACGCGACAGGGAATTACGTGAAGGTGGTCCAGCGCGTGCCAGTGAAGATCGTCCTCGACCAGGGCCAGGACCCTGACCATCGGCTCCGACCGGGCATGTCGGTCAGCCCCACCGTGCTGCTGCGCGACTGAAGGCGCCGGAGCCGAAGCAGATGGCTGACACCGCACCCCGGCAGGTGAATCCCTGGATCGTCGCGATCGCGGTTATGTTCGCGACGTTCATGGAGGTCCTCGACACCACCGTCGTCAATGTGTCGCTGCCCCACATCGCCGGCAACCTCTCGGCGACAATCGACGAGTCAACGTGGGTGCTCACGTCCTACCTGGTAGCCAACGCTATCGTGCTGCCGCTCACCGGGTGGCTCGCGCGGTTCTTCGGTCGCAAGCGGCTGCTGATGGTCTCGGTCACCGGCTTCACGGTTGCCTCGCTGCTATGCGGGCTCGCACCCAACCTGCCGATGCTGGTGCTGTTCCGGCTCCTGCAGGGTGCAACCGGTGGCGCCATGCAGCCGCTCTCACAGGCAGTGATGCTCGAGGCGTTTCCGCCGGCGCAGCGCGGAAAGGCCATGGGATTCTGGGGCCTGGGGATCGTCGTCGCGCCAATCCTCGGCCCCGTGCTGGGCGGGTGGCTCACCGATACGTACAGCTGGCGATGGGTCTTCTACATCAACCTGCCCGTGGGCATCACGTCGCTGGTGATGACACAGCTGTACATCTTCGACCCGCCGTATTTGAAGCGGGAGTCCAATCGCATCGACTACTGGGGCATCGGGTTGCTCGCCGTCGGCATCGGCGCGTTGCAGCTGCTGCTCGACAAGGGCCAGGAGGACGACTGGTTCGCATCGACGTTCATGACCGCGCTCGCGATCACATCGCTCGTCGCCCTGGTTGTGTTCCTCGTCCACGAGTGGAACACCGAGGAACCAGTCGTCGACCTGCGGGTCTTCAAGATCCGCACGTACAGCACCGGCGTCTTCCTCATGACGACCCTCGGCTTCGTCCTCTATGGGAGCCTGGTGCTGCTGCCCATCCTGCTGCAGACGCTGCTCGGATACCCGTCCCTGCAGGCTGGCATTGCGATGGCGCCGCGCGGGCTGGGCTCGTTTCTCGGCATGCCGATGATCGGCTTGCTGATCGGTCGCGTCGACGCGCGCAAGATGGTCGCGGCAGGCCTCTTCGTCGGCGGCCTGACGCTGCTGTGGCTCGGACAACTGAACCTGTCGGCCGGGTACTGGGATTTCTTCTGGCCGCAGTTCGTCCAGGGCTTCGCGTTGTCGATGCTGTTCGTCCCGCTCACCACGATCAGCATGGACCCGATCCCGCGGGAACGGATGGGTAACGCGACGAGCCTGTTCAACCTGATGCGCAACATCGGGGGCAGCGTCGGGATTGCGATCACGGGCACCATGCTCGCGCGCCAGCGGCAGGTCTACTATCAGACGCTCGGGACGAACGTCGACCCATACAACCCGGCATCGCAGGCCATGCTGGAACGCCTGCGCGGCGGCTTTCTCTCGTCAGGGGCGGACCCGGTCACTGCGTCCCATCAGGCGCTTGCCGCCGTCGCGGGACTCGTCCATCGTCAGGCGGCGATTGTGTCGTTCGTCGAGATCTTCAGGCTGCTCGGGATCATGTTCCTCATTCTGATCCCGCTGGTGTTTCTGATGAAGCGCCCTGCAGGCCGCGGCGGCCCGGCCGCGGCGCACTGAGCACCCGAGCACGGCAACTCGGTAGCCCGCCCTACAACGCCAAGACCCTCCCGTGACTCCGCTCGCCATCCGGGGGCCGACCCGGCTTCCGGTATCCGCCTTGCAAGCGAATAAAGTACGAAAGGAGACCTCATGACTGACAAGGGCCTGAAGACCCGCCGGGTTGCCGAAGATACGGATGAGGCGAGCAGTGATGGTCTGGATGCACTCCGCAAGAGCGCGATGATGGCGCATCTGCTCGATGCGCTCGACAGCGGAACAGACATCGGCCATTACGGCCGCCTGGTGTTCGCGATGGTCGCGCGCCATTTCCTTCCTGAGGACGAGCTCCTCGAGTGGCTGCAGAAGGATTCGGATTTCAGTGAGGCCCAGGCACGAAGCCTGGTGCTGCAGGTGCAAGGGCGCGACTACAACCCGCCGAAGCGTGCGCGCATTCTCGAGTGGCAGAAGGAACAGGCGTTCCCGATCTGTCCGGACGCCGAGAATCCCGATGCGTGCAACGTGTACAAGGATCTGAAATTCCCCGACGGGGTGTACCAGAGCATCTCGGAGTACTACGAGGAGAAGACGCAGGGGTAGACGGGAGATCAGGCGGGCGGCGGGCGGCAGGCGACGGAGCCAAGCCACAGGGACTCTGGAGGGACCCGCTTGTCGCCCCGCTCTTGCCGTCATCCACCGATTGCACGCCCGCCGCCCGCCACCCGCCGCCCGGCGAGCCAGGCCGCGGGG
>CAVXNR010000032.1:0-14618 GCA_963763095.1 Vicinamibacteria bacterium | reverse complement strand
GCGGTCACGCTGCCAGTGCAGCCGTGACGTCCCCCAGGAGTAGCACGCCAATCACGAAAGCGGAACCGTGAAGATTGCCACCTGGAATGTCAACGGCATCCGCGCGCGGCATGGCCAGCTGCTGGAGTGGATCGATCAGAGCGTCCCGACGTCGTCTGCCTGCAGGAGATCAAGGCAACGCTCAACCAGCTGCCCATGGGTCTCTGCGATATCGAGGGCTACTGGTGCTACTGGCACGGTACCAAGGGTTACTCGGGCGTCGGCCTGCACGTCAGCAAAGCGCGCTGGCCCGACGGGCCGGCGTTCGCGCACCCGGCGTTCGACTTCGAGAACCGCATCGTCACTGCCGTGCTGGGCGACATGACGGTGGCGTCCATCTACGTGCCGAACGGCGGAAAGGACTTTCCCGCGAAGATGCGCTTCCTCGAGTCGATGCACGAGATGGCGGCGTCGTATCACGCAGCCGGCAGGCCCCTGGTGATCTGCGGCGACCTCAACGTGGCGCGGACCGAGCGGGATGTGCACCCGAAGGAGCGCAAGCCCGCGGCCATCGGACAGCTGCCGGAAGAGCGCGCGCTGCTCGAGCGCATCATCGCGGAAGGACTCGTGGACGTCGGTCGTGCGCTGGCGCCCGACGATGACGGGCTGTTCACGTGGTGGGCCCCCTGGCGGAACATGCGCCAGCGAAACATTGGCTGGCGCCTCGACTACGTGCTCGCCAGCCGGGAGCTGGCGGCGGCGGCGACCACTTGTGTCGTGTTCCGGGAGGTAGGCACGAGCGACCACGCACCGGTCGTGGCGTCGTTCTCGGTGTAACCGCGACGCCGGGACTGAAGTCCCGGCCCCACAACGGACCGGCGGGCTGAGGCCGCAACGCGAGTCCCGGCTCCACATTGTTCTCGCGGCTCCACATTGTCCGGAATCGGGCCGGGGGGCACAACCTTGCAGTGTGTCCGTCCGTCCAAGGTCACACGGGAGGCGGCATGGAAACGTTCTGGCAGGACCTGCGATACGGCGTCCGCGCGCTCGGCTCGCACGCCGGCATTCACGACGGTCGCGATTCTGACGCTGGGCCTAGGTATCGGGGCGAATGCCGCGATCTTCAGCGTCACGCGCGCGGTCCTCCTGTCACCACTGCCGTACACGGACACGGAGCGTACCGTCGCGATCTGGTCGCGATGGGCAGACTTCGACAAGACCTGGGTCTCTGAGGCCGAGCTGCTCGATTACCGGCAGGCGCGCTCGCTGCGCGACGCGGGAGCCTGGAGCACGACCCAGGCGAACCTCACTGGTGCGAATG
The DNA here is from genome assembly GCA_963763095.1 of Vicinamibacteria bacterium. Classification (GTDB taxonomy): domain Bacteria; phylum Acidobacteriota; class Vicinamibacteria; order Vicinamibacterales; family JAENWD01; genus CAVUCH01. Next base: position 13,318 of record CAVXNR010000032.1, on the reverse strand, counting down.
CCGAGCCCGAGCGGGTCGGCGCGGCACGCGTCACGCCGAATGCGTTCACGCCCTCGGCGCCCGGCCACTGCAGGGCCGGACGTTCACGCCGGACGAGGAGATCGAGGGACGCGACACGGTCGTCGTGCTGGGCCACGCGCTCTGGCAGCGCCGGTTCGGCGGCGACCCCCTCGTGCTCCACCGCAGGATCCGCGTGGACGGGCGCGAGCTCACGGTCGTGGGGATCATGCCACCCGGCTTTCAGCTGCCGACGGATTACGGGGAGGACTTCGCCGAGCCCACCGAGCTCTGGACGCCGCTCACCATCAATCCCTCCAGCCCTGAACGCGGCAGCCACGGGTGGTACGCAGTGGCCCGTCTCGCTCCCGGTGTGACCATGGCGCAGGCCAACCAGGAGCTGCGGGCGATCACGGCCGCACGCACGCGCGAAGGCGCGTACCCGGAAGCCATGCGTTTCGCGGCGTTTGCCGTGTCCCTGGACGACGAGATCCTCGGAACCGTGCGGCCGCGACTGATGCTGCTGGGAGTTGCGGTGGGCTTTCTCCTGCTCATCGCGTGCGCCAATGTGGCGAGCCTGCTGCTCGCGCGGGCGGAGGGACGCGTCCGCGAGGTGGCGGTCAGGCGAGCCCTGGGCGCCGGACACGGGCGGCTGGTGCGGCAGGCGCTCACCGAGAGCCTGCTCCTGTCGATTGGCGGCGCGGCGTGCGGCCTGGTGCTCGCCATCGTCTGCGTGCAGGCGCTCGCGTCGGCCGCGCCAGGTAGCATCCCACGCGTGGGCGCGGCCGGCGTTGATGGCGCCGTGCTCCTGTTCGCGCTCCTCGTCGGCGTAGCGACGACGGCGTTTTTCAGCATCGCGCCGATTGCGCGCCTGGTGCGCCTCGATCCCGTGCAGTCGCTGAAAGAGGGGGGCCAGAGCACGCCGGGGGCTGCACGGCAGCGTTTCCGCCAGACGCTCATCGCCGGCGAGATGGCACTCGCTGTCCTGCTGCTGGTGTGTGCCGGCCTGATGGTTCGAAGCATCTGGGCCATGCAGCAGGTACCGCTCGGGTTCGATCCTCGCGGCGTGCTGACGGTTCGCGTGGCGCTGCCCGACGACACCTATTCCACCAATGAGCGGATCGTGAGCTTCTACGAGCGCGTCACGGCTGCCGTGCGCGAGCTGCCGGGTGTCACCGCCGCCGGAGCGGTGCGCTCACTCCCACTGGGCTCGACGATCGGGGATTGGGGTCTTGACGTCGAAGGATACGTGGAGACACCGGGGCGGAACGCGAAAGGTGACTGGCAGGTGGTGACGCCGGGCGCCTTCGAGGCGTTGGGCGAGCGGGTCGTCTCCGGGCGCGGCTTCACGGCGGCGGATCGTGGTGACGCGCTTCAGGTCGCTCTCGTCAACCAGACCATGGCGGCGCGGTACTGGAGCGACGGCAACCCGATCGGTCGTCGGATCCGCATGGGATCCGACGGCACGCGCCCGTGGATCACGGTCGTCGGTGTCGTCCAGGATGTTCGGCACAATGGCATTACCACGACGGTGAAGGAGAAGTTCTACATCCCGCACGCGCAGTTCCACCTCGCGACGGGATTCGCGCCGCAAGCGATGACGGTGGTCATCAGGACCGACGGCGATCCGCGCGAGCTGGCGAACCCCGTCCGGCGCGCCGTGGCGCAGCTGGACCCGAGCCTGCCGGTGTCCGGCGTTCGTCCAATGAGCGATGTCGTTGCCGATACGATGGCGCCTTCGAGCTTCACGGGGCTGCTGCTGGCGCTCTTCGCGGCGCTTGCGGTGATGCTCGCCGCGATCGGCATCTACGGGCTGCTGTCTTACCTGGTCAGCCAGCGCACGCGCGAGATCGGCATCAGGATGGCCATTGGAGCGAGCCACGGAAACGTCGTCTCGCTCGTGCTCAGAAGGGGGCTCGTGCTGACCGGCTGCGGGGTGGCTGCGGGGCTCGCCCTGGCGTTCGGGGCCACACGGCTGATGCAGGCACTGCTCTACGGCGTGAGCCCTCTCGATCTGGTGACGTTCGCCGCCGTGCCCGCAATCCTGCTCGTCGTGGCGGTCGCCGCCAGCTACCTGCCCGCCGCCCGCGCGGCGCGTGTCAGTCCACTCCTGGCCTTGCGGTCCGAGTGACCGCGACCGTCCGCCGGCACTGAAGTGCCGGCTCCACATTGCCTGCAGGCGTCTTCGTGCCAGGCCCGGACTCATCCGCCGGCACTGAAGTGGTGGCTCCACACTTCCCAGCCGGAGGTGATTTGTGAGGTGGACCGGGACTTCAGTCCCGGCGAACGACCGTCCCGCAAGTCGCCTGACGCCCAGAGCCCAGCGCCCGCCGCCCGCGTGTCCCTGTCGCCGCGGGGACGCTATCCTGTCCTGTGCCCGTGTTCGTCCTCAGCATCCACGCAGACTACGCCTGCCGCCACCGAGGGGCGTGCTGCACGGCCGGGTGGCGCATCCCGGTCGAGCCCGCATGTGAGGACCGGCTCGTGTTGTCGGGCCTCGGGCGCACTCGCAACAGCGGTCGCCTTCTGGAACGCGACAACGGGCTCACCGTCATGGCGCTTGCCGAGGGCGGCGCGTGCGTGTCGTTCGAGCCTGGCTTGGGTGGTGTCACGTCGCAGTGCGCCATACACCGGGTGCTCGGGCACGATGCCCTGCCGTCCGCGTGCCAGCACTTCCCGCGCGCGGCGGTTACCGACGACCTCGGCACGTTCGTGACCCTTTCCCATTTCTGTCCCACCGCGGCGAGCATGCTCTTCCGCGATGACGTCGAGCTATCGATCGTCGAAGCGCCCGCGTCGTTTGGATCGATGATTGAGTACCAGGGCTTCGATGCACGGGGGGCGCTGCCGCCGCTGCTCGCGCCGAGGATGCTCATGGACCTCGAGAGCCATCACGCATGGGAGCGACACGTCGTGCGGGTCCTCGCGGATCGCACGCTCACGCCGGAGCTTGCACTCGAGCGGCTGTCGGCGCATGCGGCGGACCTCCGCTCGTGGAGACCAGCGGGCGGTTCCCTGCGGGCGCGCATCGAATCGCTCGGAGCGGCTGCCACCGAGGGGCCCGTCGATCACCGTGACGCGCGCGCCGCCCTGACAGGGTGCGGTTTCGGTGCGGCGGCCGAATGCGGAGCTCACGAGCAGGCAAGCGCCGAGCTGGAACGCCTGTACGGCCTGGTCCGGGCGTGTGTGCCTGCCGGTCTCGAGCCGGACCCCTTGCCGAGGGACTTCGCTGACACCGATGCCGAGCTGGTGGAACCCGCGTGGCGCAGGTTCGCAATACCGATCAATCGATACCTCGCGGCACGGGCGTTCGCCTCGTGGATCTCATGGCAGGCGCGAGGCGTCCTAACGGCCGTGGCGGCACTGTGGGCGGCACGGGCTGTGCTGCGCGTAGAAGCGGGCCGTCAATGCCGTACGGCAGGGCGCATGATGGACGCTGCGCTGCTCGTCGAGGCGATCCGGCAGGCTGACCTTCTGCTGGTGCACAAGACATCATCGCGAGCATTGGCGGATCGGTTCGCCGCTGTGGAGCACGGGAGATAGACCACATGGCTTCCATTCCTCTCGACGTGAAGGGCCTGGTGTCACGGTGCCCGTCGTGTGGCAAGCAGAACCGGATCGCCTTCGATCAGTTCGATCGCGCGCATCGCTGTGCCGCGTGCAAGGCGGACATTCCGGTGCCGAACGTACCGGTCGAGGTCAGTACCGCCGCCGTCTTCGACGCCATCGTTGCACACGCCTCTGTTCCTGTCGTCGTTGACTACTGGGCGCCGTGGTGCGGGCCATGCCGCATGGTGGCCCCGGAACTGGAGAAGGTGGCTCGTGGTGGCGCAGGACGTCTGCTCGTCATCAAGGTGAACACCGACGAGGTGCCAGAGCTCGGGGATCGATACACCATCAGGTCCATCCCGACGATGGCCGTGTTCCACCAGGGGACGGAAGTGGGGCGGACGAGCGGCACCCGGCCCGCTGCGGCCATCGAGGCATTCGTCACCGAGTCTCTCGGCGCCCGCCGATGACGGGTGGGCGGATCCGCATCGCGCGCGTGTTCATCGCGGCGGCTGTCCTGAGCGCTGCATCGACGGCCGGCCGCGCAGCCTCGGACCCCACCCGGGACCCGCACTCGTTCGCCCGGCCGGCCGAGGCCAGGGTGACGCACGTCGCCCTGGACCTGCGGGCCGACTTCGCCGCGAGAACGCTGGCCGGAACAGCCACGCTGACGCTCGCCGTTGCTTCCGGTGCCCGCGAGGTGGTGCTCGATACGAAAGACCTCGTGATCGAACGCGTGACTGAGGAACGGGGCGGCACGCTTCGCCACACGTTCGGTAACGCGGATCCTGTCCGCGGGCGTCCGCTGCTGATCGCGCTGCCCGCCGGCGGCTCCCGCGTGGTCGTCCACTACCGCACCACGCCTCGATCCGCTGCGCTCCAGTGGCTCACGCCCGAACAGACGGCAGGCAGGAAGCAGCCGTACCTGTTCTCGCAAGGGCAGGCCATCCTGACGCGCACCTGGATTCCAACGCAGGACAGCCCCGGCATACGTCAGACCTATCGTGCGCGCATCGTGGTCCCCCCGGAGTTGCGCGCCGTGATGAGCGCCGAACAGCTGACCCCGGACGGGGTGCCGGTGCCGGGCGGACGCGCGTTCGAGTTCGCGCTCGACAGCCCCATCCCGCCGTACCTGATCGCAGTGGCGGTCGGAGACATCGCGTTCCGGCCCGTTGGTGCGGGCAATTCGCAGCGGACTGGTGTGTTCGCCGAGCCATCAGTGCTCGATCGGGCCGCGTACGAATTCGCGGATCTCGATCGGATGCTCGCAGCCGCGGAGGCCTTGTACGGCCCCTACCGGTGGGTCCGCTACGACATCCTGGTGATGCCGCCATCCTTCCCGTTTGGCGGGATGGAGAACCCGCGCCTGACGTTCGTCTCGCCGACCGCCCTTGCCGGCGACCGATCGCTGACCTCGCTCGCCGCGCACGAATTGGCGCACTCCTGGTCAGGCAACCTGGTGACGAACGCTACGTGGCGCGACTTCTGGCTGAACGAAGGCTTCACGACCTACTTCGAGAACCGCATCATGGAGCAGTTGTACGGACCGGAGCGGGCTCAGATGCTCGCCACGATCGAGCGCCAGGAGCTCCAGGAGGAGCTTGCCCGCTTCGCGAAAACACCCCGGCAAACCGCGCTGTACGCCGACGCGCAAGGCCAGGACCCCGACGCGTCCCTGTCGGCGGTGCCATACGGCAAGGGTGCTGCGTTTCTCCGCATGCTCGAACTGCACGTCGGCCGTGAACGGTTCGACGCCTGGCTCCGCTCGTACTTCGAACGGCACGCGTTCGGATCTATGACGACGCCGCAGTTCGTCGAAGACCTGCGGGCGACGCTCCTGGCCAACGATGCCGCCCTCGAGCGTGAGCTGCGCATACGCGAGTGGCTCTTCGAGCCGGGCCTCCCCGGCAACGACACGCCGCCCACGTCCCCTACCCTCGAACGGGCTGCGGCGGAGGCACGCCGCTTTGCAGACGGCTCACCCGCGGCATCGCTACAGACCGAAGGCTGGGCGACACAGCAATGGCAGCGATTCCTGGCAACGTTGCCCGAGCGACTGACCGGCGCGCAGCTGGCCGACCTCGATGCGACGCTTCACCTCTCGGAGCGTGGCAACGCGGAGGTGCTGTTCCTGTGGCTCAGGATCGCGATCCGGAACGAATACAAGCCGGCCTATGCCGCGCTGGAGCGGTTCCTTACATCGCAGGGCCGGCGGAAGTTCGTCGAGCCGCTCTTCAAGGCCCTCCTCGACACGCCCGCGGGCCAGACAGAGGCGAGGCGCATCTACGCCCGCGCACGGCCGCTCTATCACACGTCGGCAAGGCAGGCGCTGGACGTGCTGTTCGATCCGTCACGCGCGGCGTGGCGCCCGCTGAGCCGCAGGCCCAGCCTCCTCAGAACTGAGCCGTCGCGAGAAACCGCGGAGGCCGCCGGTGCTTCGTCGCCTGCTCGTAGGCGTACGCAATCCTGATCAGCGTCGTCTCGCTCCATGCACGGCCGAAGATTGAGAGGCCGACCGGAAGACCGAAGGCGAAGCCGGCAGGCACCGTGATGTGCGGGTACCCGGCAATTGCCGGGATGCTCGACGCGCCGCCCGGACCGTAATCGCCATTCACCAGATCTGTGAGTGATGGCGGGCCGCTGGTCGGCGCCACCAACGCATCGAGGCGATGCGCGCTCATGACGGCGTCGATACCGTTTTTGCGCGTGGCCTGCCGGATACGTTCGAGAGCCGCGAGGTAGTCCGGTGACGTCAGCGGTCCCTTCGCCTCGGCGCGGACGAAGAGCTCCTGCCCGAAGAACGGCATCTCGCGATCCCTGTTCGCCTCGTTGAAGGCGATGGCCTCCTTCAGGGACTTCACCCGCGCACCCTCACCCAGGCTGGCGAGGTAGGCGTTCACGTCGGTCTTGAACTCGTACAGCAGCACCTCGAGCTCGTCGTCACCGAGGTCGTCCGGCATTGTCAGGTCGACGGGATCGACGATCTCGGCGCCGAGCGATTGCATCACCACCAGAGCGGCATCGATCTGGCGATCGGCGTGCGAGCTGCCGCCGAACAGGCTCTTGCGGGGCACACCGATACGGGTGCCCTCGAGGCCGCCGGCGACGAGCGCCCGCGTGTACTGACGATCCGCCGAGGCGCTGCCCGCCGTCTCCGCGTCCGCCGGATCGACGGCCGCGATTGCCATCAGCACGGCGACGGCGTCCGCCACCGTACGGGCCATCGGCCCCGCGGTGTCTTGCGTGTGCGCTATCGGGATGATTCCCGATCGGCTGACGAGACCAAGGGTCGGCTTGATCCCGACGAGACACGTGTTGTTCGCCGGCGACACGATCGATCCGTCGGTCTCGGTGCCAATTGCTGCGGCGGCATAGCTCGCCGCCACGGCGGCGCCAGACCCCGAGCTCGATCCCGAGGTGTTCCGGTCGAGCGCGTAGGGATTTCTTCCCAGCCCGCCGCGCCCGCTCCAGCCGCTCGTCGATCGCGTGGAGCGGAAGTTCGCCCACTCGCTCATGTTCGTCTTGCCGAGCAGGACTGCGCCGGCCTCGCGCAGCCGGGCGGCCACGAACGAGTCCTTCGCGGGGATCGACCCCTCGAGGGCGAAGGATCCAGCGGTGGTCGTCATGCGGTCCGCGGTGCCGATGTTGTCCTTGAGCAGGATGGGCACGCCGTGCAGCGGGCCGCGGACCCGCCCGGATCGACGCTCGGCGTCGCGCTCGGCAGCAAGCACCAATGCATCCGGGTTCGTCTCGAGCACCTGTCGGAGCGTCGGGCCAGCCGAGTCGAGTGCGGCGATGCGGGCGAGGTACCTGTTCGTGATCGAACGGGACGTCTCCGCACCGGAGGCCATGCGCTCCTGCATGGTCGCAATCGACACGTCCTCCAGATCGAACGCCGGTAAGGATGGACCTGGGATCTCGCCGTGCCCGTTCGGTCCAGCGTGCAGTTCGCTCGCGGCGGCTGCGGCACCTCCGAGAGCACCGGCCTTCAGGAAGGTTCGTCGGCTGAGGCTGCGGTCGGTCATGAAAAAACAGGCTCCAGGCTTCAGGCTTGCCGGCCTTGTCACCGACAGGCATGGACTGACGGTGTGACTAGCCGCCTCATTGTGCACCGAGTCGGTCTAGGCGCCTCTTCCCCACCCAGCCCTTGCTGGCCGCCTGCCCGTGTATGGTCGCCCAGAGCCTAGCGCCCAGAGCCCAGCGCCCAGCACCGACGTCTGTGCGATGATGCGCCCTTCAATCTGCTCGTGCGCCGGCCGACGCGCACGATCTCCTGCGAGAGGAACCGATGTCCCAGACCGCATGTATATCCCCGCGCCCACGCGTGCTCGTTGCCTGCACCGCCATGCTTGCCGCCGTCGTGACATCGGGTTCCCTGGTGGTCACGGGCCGTGCGGCACCCCAGACACCGCCGACGGCCGGCTCCGGCGTCCCGCGCGCCGAGCATCCCCGGCCGGATTTCATGCGGACCGATTGGGCCACGTTGAACGGCACCTGGGAATTCGAGTTCGACGATCAGGATGCTGGGATGCGCGAGCGCTGGTTCGCCGGCACGCGCGCATTGGGGAAAACCATCGTCGTCCCCTACACGTTCCAATCGAAGCTGAGCGGCATTGGCGATACGGCGTTCCATGACGTGGTCTGGTATCGCCGGACCTTCACCGTCCCGAGCGGCTGGCAGGGGCGACGCGTGCTGCTGAATTTCGGCGCGGTCGACTATGAGTCCGTCGTCTGGATCAACGGCGAAACCGCGGGACGGCACCGCGGCGGACACTCGAGCTTCGTTCTCGACATCACCGATCGCCTCAAGGCTGGCGACAACGTCGTGGTCGTGCGCGTGTACAACCCGGGGACGGACATGACGATTCCGCGAGGCAAGCGGTACTGGAAGCCGAAGTCGGAGCGCATCTTCTACACGCGCACGACAGGGCTGTGGCAGCCGGTGTGGATTGAAGCCGCGGGAACCACTCGCATCGGACGGCTGCGAATTACGCCGGACGTCGACAAGTCGCAGGCGCGGATCGAAGCCGACTTCGTGCCCGCGGTGCAACAGACGCCCGGGACGGGTGAGCCGCCGGCGCTCAGGCTGCGCCTGACGGCAACGCTCGAAGGCGCGGAGCAGGCCTCGCAGGAGGTCAGCGTGCGCGGCACCCAGGCCGCGGCAGTGATCTCGCTGAACGACCAGCGCGTGTGGCGGCCCGATCGTCCCGCGCTTTATGACCTGACGCTCGAGATCGTGTCAGGCGGCACGGTTGTGGACCGGGTGCAGAGCTACTTCGGGCAGCGCAAGGTGAGCCTGCACGACGGCAAAATGTACTTGAACAACGAGCCGTTCTATCTTCGCCTGGCGCTCGATCAGGGGTATGGCCCGAGAGCATCCTGACGCCGCCGAGCGATGACGCCATCCAGTACGACATCAGGATGACGAAAGCGTTCGGCCTGAACGGCGTGCGGAAGCACCAGAAGGCCGAGGACCCGCGCTTCCTGTACTGGGCCGACAAGATGGGCCTCGTGGTGTGGGGCGAGATGGCCAACGCGTTCGTGTACAGCCCCGAGTACGTGTCGCGGTTCAGCGCGGAGTGGGAGGAGTTGATGGGCCGCGACTACAACCATCCGTCGATCATCGCGTGGGTGCCGATCAACGAGAGCTGGGGCGTGCCGCAGATCCTGACCGACCCGGCGCAACAGGCGCACGCAAAGGCGATGTACCAGCTCTCGAAGTCGCTCGACCCGATGCGGCCCGTGGTCGACAACGACGGATGGGAGCACACCGACCAGACCGACCTGATGACGATCCACGACTACGCGCGAACCGGCGATGAGCTCTCGGCAAAGTACGCGCACCTCACGACGGAACCAGCCCGCATTCCGCGCAACGGCAGGGAAGCGCTCGCCTATGGAGCGAAGTACAACGGCGCCCCCTTCGTGCTGACCGAGTTCGGAGGGATCGCCTTCCGCCTCGGAGCCAAAGTCGCCGAGAACGAGTGGGGCTACAGCGGAGTCGAGCCCACGCGGGAGGCGTTCCTCGCCAGGCTCGATGGGTTGCTCAAGGCGGTGCGTGCCAATCCGGCGTGGGCGGGCTACTGCTACACGCAGCTCACGGACGTCGAGCAGGAGATCAACGGGCTCATGACGTACGACCGAAAGCCAAAGGCAGACGCGGAGGTCCTGAAGAAAATCCTTGCGCAGTGACGTGAGACACCGTCCCTCCGGCGCCGGGCGTCACGACTGGTGCAGGGCTTGACACATTCCCATATAGGAATGTATAACGTCGTATGGCCCGCGCCGCGACGACGTCCGATCCCTTCAACGCAATTGCGGAGCCACGCCGCCGTCACATCCTCGAGCTCATCGCCGGCGACGAGCGCTCGGTGACGGAGATCGCGGATGCGCTCGAGCTGGGGCAGCCGTCCGTCTCGAAGCACCTGCAGGTCCTGCGCGACGTCGGGCTGGTACGCGTGCGGCGGGACGGTCGGCGGACCCTCTACCGGATCAACGCCGAGACGCTGCGCACGATCCATGACTGGAGCGGCATGTTTGCGCGGCACTGGCGCGGACAGCTGCGACGAATCAAGGCACACGCCGAGGAGGAACGATGACGACATTGGCACCGGTTGGCCAGACATTCACCATCACCGAGGAAATCCTGGTTCAGGCGACACTCGAGAAAACGTTTGCGTCGCTGATCGCGCAAATGGGACGGCTGAACGAAACGCCGGACGGCAAGCCCCTCCCAATGGTGCTCGAGACCCGTCCGGGAGGGCGCTGGTTCCGGGAGCTTGGCGGCGAGAATGGGCACCTGTGGGGATTCGTCCAGAGCATCAAGCGTCCGACCCTGCTCGAGATCTGGGGACCGCTGTTCATGTCCACCGCTGCGACCTCGAACCTGCTGTATCGGTTGAGCGAGGTGGACGGCGGCTCGCTGATCACGTTCACGCACACGCTGCTGGGCCCGTTTCCGGAGGATCACCGCGCGCAGCTGGGCACAGGATGGAGCGCTCTTCACGCGCGCGTGCGCAGGGCCGCAGAAGCCAACAGCGGAGAATAGAGGAGACTGCCATGGCCATCATCGACACGTTGCTCGCGGAGTTGGAACAGGAGTCAATCACGACGCGGCGCGTGCTGGAGCGTGTGCCGCAGGCGCACCTCTCGTGGAAGCCGCATCCGAAGTCGATGTCGCTCGGGCAGCTGGCGCTGCATGTCGCCACCGTACCGGGCAACGTCGCCGAACTCGCATCCATGGACACCGTCCCAGAGCCGCCGGCGTTCGTGCAACAGGAAGCGGCAACCGCCGCTGAGCTCGTCCCGGCGCTCACCGCGAGCGTCGCCAAGGCTCGGCATCACCTCGGGGGCTTCGACGATGCCGCGATGGGCGCGACGTGGAGGCTCATGGCGGGCGGACGCGAAATCATGGCAATGCCGAGGGTCGCAGTCGCCCGGGCGATCATGCTGAACCACTGGTATCACCATCGTGGACAGCTGCTGGTGTACCTGCGGCTGCTCGATCTTCCAGTGCCATCCGTGTATGGACCGAGCGCGGATGAGAATCCGTTTGCCATGGCTTCGGCCGCCGTAGCACGATAACTCTTCTGCGCGCGTCGTATGGGCCGGGAGTCTGCGCTAGCGCAAAGCCTAGGATGAGCGCGCAGCCGGGGCCCGGGGCGCTCAGGCCCCGGGCCTACACTGTCATCTTTTCGCGTAGACGGATCGCTTCCCGTCCTTCGTGAAGGCGATCACCTCGTCCGGATCCACCCGCGAGCCCTGCTCCATGCCCGGCGAGCCGACCGGCATACCGGCCACAGCGAGGCCCGCGATATTCGGCTTCTCGGTGAGCAGCCGATGAATGACGTCCGCGGGCACATGCCCCTCGATGACGTAGCCGCCGATCAGGGCCGTGTGGCACGACTGCAGGTTTTCGGGTACGCCGCCCTTGGCCTTCACCGGAGAGACATCCTCGACCTGGTGCACTGTGGGGTTGAAGCCCGCGGTCTTCACATGGTCCACCCACTTCCCACAGCAGCCGCACGTCGGACTCCGGTAGACCTGCATGGCCGTGACCGCGGCTGGGCGCGGCCGGGCCGGTTGGGCGCTGGAGGGTAGCGACACGACGCCCAGCAGCGACAGAGAGAGCAACGCGATTCTCATCGGTATCGAAATCATTCAGGCTCCTGTCTCCACCATACAGCATCAACACTCATCTTCGTCACGGCGGACGCGTGCGTGCCTGCTCCGAGCGGGCAGGCAGGGCACGTCGCCACCTGGCCTGTACGGTCCGGGGGTCAGGCTTCAGCCGGATCAGGTGCCGGACTCCCACATCGCTGAGACGGCATCCCTATTGCTGAGATATGAGCATGCGGCTCCGTGCTCCCCTTTCCGACCAGCGCTCCGCGTTCGAGCCGCTCCCGGCGATGCCACTCCGTGCCCGGGTCCGTCGACGAGTGCCTCTGTTCCTCAAAATCCTGCTGGTCGTCACCGTCGTCGTCGGGCTGGCGCTGCTGTTCGCGCAGGACCAGGAAACGTTGCACATCAAGAGCGGCGTGGCAGCCGAAGACCCCGTGTTTCCCGACTATGTCGCCGCGCTCACCGGGAGCGGGATCACGCGCGGAGATGAGTACCGGATCCTCACCAACGGGGTCGAGATTTTCCCCGCGCTGCTGGACGCCATCCGGCAGGCACGGCGGCGCATCAACTTCGAGACCTACATCTACGATAGCGGCAGGGTCGCGGAAGATTTCACGACCGCGCTCGCCGGAGCGGCGGCCCGCGGCGTCGAGGTCCGCGTGCTCGTCGATGCCGTCGGGGCCAGCGCGATGAAGCGGGAGCACGTCGAGCGGCTGCAGCGCGCCGGTGTCCAGATCGGCACGTTCAACCCCGTCAAGTGGTACTCGATCGAGGAAATCAACTACCGGACACACCGCAAGATCCTCGTCGTCGACGGCGACGTGGCGTTCACCGGCGGTGCTGGTGTTGCCGATCACTGGCTCGGTGATGCAGACACGCCGGAGCACTGGCGTGACACCCACCTCAGGGTGACCGGACCCGCCGTCACGATGCTGGAAGCAGGGTTTTACGAGAACTGGGCGGAGACGGGCCGCACGACGGATGCGCGGCTCGACCTGCGGCCCGCGCCGCCGGAAACGCGGGCGCGGTCCATTGTCGCGTGGAGTTCGCCGAGCGGGGGCAGCAACCGCGTGAAGCTGCTCTATCTGCTCAGCCTGGCGGGTGCCCGGCGCATGCTCGACCTCCAGTCGCCGTATGTGGTGCTCGACGAGTCGACGCGATGGTCGTTGACCGAGGCGCGCCGCCGGGGCGTGCGCGTGCGGCTGCTGGTCGAAGGGGACCTCACCGACGCGAAGCCCGTCAAATATGCCAGCCGTGCCGACTACGATGCGCTGCTCGCCGCCGGCATCGAGATCTACGAGTTCGAGCCGACGATGATGCATGTGAAGGCTCTCGTGGTCGACGGCGTCTGGAGCATCGTCGGGTCCACCAACTTCGACAACCGATCGCTGGAGCTGAACGATGAGATCAATGTGGGCGTGGCGGACCGTGATCTCGCGGCACGGCTCACGCAGGACTTCAGGAGGACCTCCGCCGATCGCACCGTTTGACGCTCGAGGCCTGGCGTGAGCGACCGGCGATCGACAAGGCGCGCGAGAAGTTCTGGGGTTGTCGGCGAGCTGTTCTAGAGGCGGGTGCGGTCGATTCTCCGGCCTCGTGCGGCTCGGATTCCTTCTCTTCAACCCCTTCTCTCTGTCTCGCGCCACGCTAC
>CAVXNR010000031.1:0-190284 GCA_963763095.1 Vicinamibacteria bacterium | reverse complement strand
GTGATAGTGACGCGCTGAGTTCGACGCTGACGTGCAGTTGATCGGGCGCGCTTTTCGGCCATGACCCTAGTCTCGAGAGCTGTCCGCCGGGACTAAACTCCCGGCTCCACATCGTTCCCAACCGTAGAGCCGGAACTTCAGTTCCGGCGGACTTATTCGTGCAGCCGGACGTTCAGTTCGGGCGCACGGAGAATTCGTGAAGCTGGGACTCTAGTCCAAGCGAACATCGGAATTCGTGTCGACTGACGGCACGACCCACTGGTCGACGCGCCGCTTGGGGACCAGACTGGGGGTGCCGCACACGATTATCCAGCGCGCGTGGACCCGGGCGGGCCTGCAGCCACATCGGCTCGAGCGCTACCTGCGGTCGACGGATCCGGATTTCGAGCACAAGGCGGCGGAGACCATTCGGTCTGTACTTGGGATCCTCGGCAGGCTGCGGCCGTGTTCTGCGTCGATGAAAAGACCGCGATTCAGGCACTCGATCGCCGGGACCCGATTCTGCCGCTGTACCCCCGCCAGCCCACTTCATACGTCCCACCCACCTTGTCCTTTGCGGCATCGGAGACGCAGACCGGCGCGGTGCTCGGCAAGACGGCGGCGCGCCACAACAGCGACGAGTTCGTCGCGTTCTTGGATCAAATCGTGATCTCGCAGCAGTCGACCGCCAGATTCACATCATTGCGGACAACCTGTCGGCCCACAAGACGGCCAAGGTCACCGCGTTACTCGCCGCGCATCCCCACGTACAGCTGTATCACACGCCCACGTACACGGCGTGGCTCAACCAGGTCGAACTCTGGTTTGCGAAGGTCAAGCGCGACCTGCTCGCCCGCGGGATCGTCACCTCCGTGAACGATCTCGCGCGCAAGCTGCGGCGGTTCAACACGAAGTACAACGAACGCGCGACACCCGTGCGCTGGGCGTATGCGGATCCCAAGCGGCGCATTGCATAACTCTAGAAATGACAGATACAGTTGACTCTAGTCTAGCCTAGCCCTAGTCGCTTCCGGATCTCACGCGAGTCCAGACAGGCCAACAGGCCAGCGCCTCGAGCATCTCGCCATTGATGAGGTGCCAAGCGCGAACAGCAAGCCGGTGCTGCTGCTCCTGTCGCTGGGCAGAGTAAGTCCGGCTACGTATTCCTGTAGAGATTTTGCGTGCGTCGCACCCTCGTTACAGAATTTGGCAAAATAGCGGTCGCCTGTACGACCGAGGCTCCTACCGCTCGCAGAAGGGAGCCTCTGAGCACGCGCTCTCGTATACCATGTCTTCCGGACAACGCACTCACAACGGCTGGACAGCATACGACAAGTCCCTCGTGCCGGCGGCATCGCATGAGCGCATGATGGGCGACGCAGCTATTCTCACCCTTGCCGCCTGAGCAGTCTGCCAATTAATGGCAATTGGCCTATAACAATTCCCATCAGCTCAAGAAATGACTTCTCCGACAGACGGTCATCTTGCCGCAGTTGGAGGGCGCCGATGAGGGGCACAAAAATCACGCCGGCGACTACAATCACTGGCAACGCTACAAATGGGACATTCTGCGCGAGATACCCCATACCGGCCACCACGACGACAAAAACAAACAAATAGAACGAGCCGTTTGCCCAAGCACTCCTGGCCACGACCCTCTTGTTGTTAACCATCACGTTGCCTCTGTTAGTGTGTTGAACCGTCACCTCGCCATTCCGGGTCATAACAAGAGTGCCGATGTGCGCCCCGACGAACACATTCTGCCTCTCCTTCCGTTTTTCTTCTTGACTGACAAAACTTTCTCTTCCGATTACATCATCGATCAACCACCATACGTTGACCATTTGAAAGCTCTTTTGGCATTGAATCAGCTCGTGGTGCTCGTTCGTGAAGCGCCGAAGCGTTTCGTATCGATAAGAGTTCGGCTCTGTGCTGACTTTGCACACGTCACAATTGCACGGTATCCACTTGCTCACTCTCAGTGTACGAAATGTGTCGTGAATCTTATCGAGTTCATACGACACGATCGTCAGCAACTCCTTTCGGCCTTTGCCTGACACGCGAATTTGAATCTCACGCCTGGGATAGTCTTCGATCACTTCGGCCGTAGCCTCGTTCTTCGCGAGAACTATGCCACTCTTCCAGACGAAGTGTTGGTCGGTGACGAGCCCATGCATGGCGACAATGAACTGCGTAAGAATCCCCTTCGGCATGAAGTCGAACGTATACCGTAGGATCAGATTATCGACATCGTCCCAAGGATAGGGTGGCTGGTTTTCCCGCAGCAGTTGCGGTGCGATATATTTGTCCGTGTTTGGAATTCTATATGCGAGCCGAAATTTCATCATCAGCTGCAGTAGCTCGTTGCGCATGTCTGAATATTCGGGCTCCTGCCAAATCAGCTCAAGATCACCAGGTCCGAACTCTCCACGATTTGCGATCACTGTCAGGTCGTCTAGTACTTTGTAGAGCGCCCTGGTGCCCCAGTTGGGCTTCAGCACGAGCATTCTGCTGAGCAGTGGATCCTCTTGAAAGTGCAAAATGACACCGAGGTCGTGCAAGTAACCGCTCAGTACCATCATTCGAGCGCGATCGCGGATGCCATTGCGCCGGCACACCTCGGCGTACTCATCAATTCCTATGTAATTACGCAAGTCCTGCTCGAGCATGTCGCGTACCCGCACCCAAGTCCGTGGAACCGGTGCCCCGACATGCGGCAGATTCAAGATGTGATGCTGAATCTCGTCAACGAGATATTCGAGCCCTCGCCCAGTCGCGAGATTTGTTGCCAGCGTCTCCTTCAGATTGTCGAACTGGGCGCGCAAGGCACGCTCGTTGATTTCTCGGTGACGATCGTGCCTTTCGTTCTTGACGATCAGCATCGGACTGCCATCGCTCAATAGATTCACGACGTTCAGCCAA
Source organism: Vicinamibacteria bacterium (assembly GCA_963763095.1). Classification (GTDB taxonomy): domain Bacteria; phylum Acidobacteriota; class Vicinamibacteria; order Vicinamibacterales; family JAENWD01; genus CAVUCH01. Next base: position 187,383 of record CAVXNR010000031.1, on the reverse strand, counting down.
TAATAGAAATCCGTATCTTCCTTCCGCGCGTCTGCAACCAGAAGGTAAAGTGACCGCTTCGTCAAGAACAACTGATGGGTCGCATGGTAAATTTCCTGCCCGCCAAAGTCCCACACGTTTACGCGAAAGGGCGGGCCGCCAGGCATGCAGAACTGCCACGGATGGACCTCAATTCCTCGCGTCGTCTCTTCATCACGCAACGCATACTGTGAGTCCTGAAGTTTTTTGGCCAAGGTCGTTTTGCCGGCACCCCCTTCTCCGACGATGAGCACTTTGGCCTCAAAAAGATGATCCTCGCCCTCAGATTGCAACTGCTGGAAGTAGCTCTTAATAGCGTCGATGCCGTTGAGGGCCACTTCCGGCGGCGGTGTCTCAATGGGATTGCCCGTTACGTTGAGCTCTACCAGGCGTGTCAAGCGCACGATCGATTCCGGTACCTCCGCGATCTTGTTGACTGGTTCGACCTCTGTATAGTTGCCAAAATCCAAAGTTTCTAATGCAGTGAGCTCGAGGAGCACTTCTGGGAACGTGGCAAACGTATTGTCGTTCAGTTCTAGGTGGACCAATTTGCCGAGTCTCGCAAAAGAGTCGGGCAGCGTGGTTAGATGATTAAGGCCGGCGTCTAGGAAGACGAGTGCGTTAAGTTTCCCGAAATCCACCGGGAGCGCCTCGAGGCGGTTGCCGGCGATCTTCAAAACAGTGAGACGCGTCACAATCGGTCAGCGTCGGCGGAATGCCGTCGGGGAGGCAGGACGAAATGTCCAGTCTGGTCAAGTAGTCGAGCCTAGCCAGAACCGTCGGTGTCGTTACGAGCGGATTGTTGCCAACGTGAAGGGATTGAAGGTTCTTGAGGCGGGCGAGCGAGTCGGGCAGTGTTCTCAGTTCAGCCCCACTAAGATCTAAGAATTCTAGCTTGGGCAGGAGAGTTATCGCATCAGGAAACGTGCGAATGGGGTTTGATGCGAGGATGAGAGTAGTCAGTGCAGACAAACGGGTTATCTGACTTGGAATCTGACTCAGCGCATTGGCCGAGACGTCAAGAACCTGCAAGTGTTCCAACTCGAACACTGCATCGGGAAGGTCGACCAGCCGTTCTTCACTGGCAGGTTTGCTCAGATCCAACCGACTGAAGCCCTGCTGTGCCGCTTGACGGATTCTCTCAAGCGCCCATCGGGGTGTTGGGCTCATTGGCAATTGCTTTCAGCACATGCCGAGTTAACGGTGAAATCGCGAGAGCGTTGTTGCGGCGTTAAGGTTATTCTCTCGCTGCTCCCGAACCACGTCGCAAGTTCAGCTAGTGTTCGATCGAGTTCCTGCTAGGCCGATGGACTTGGCGCCTTCATTTTCAGCTTCGGCGAACGGCGCCACCTTCCGTGGCCGCAATAGTCGCCCGCTGACCGCGACTAAAATCTACCGCTCTCGCTGGCTGCGGAAGGTCCAAGCACGTTGTTCATTATGCAGCGCTCGTGAGCCACGTCCACGGCGCTTGATAGTCGAGGCTCGCGTTCCTTCTCGTACGCCGCGGTACGCATCTTGCCGTCAGCGGAGCCATCGATCACGGTCGCGTCCTTGCTGATTAGGTGGTGCAGCCGACGTCGCGTTCTTGTTGAGCGCGTCATCCGACGCGGCCTGTTGCGCAGCCACGGCGGCCACAGCCATCGCTACGCCCATTCCGACCACGCACATTCAAGATCTCGTCTGCTTCTTCAACACGTACGAGCTTAACCAGACTGCGTTGGGACGTGCCTCACCGTGTGCCAGACCGCCTTGTGACTTCAGACTGGTGCGAGAGCGTGATCGCCTTCCGGTTGACTACTTGCACGTCGATCGAACGCACACTCCGTTGCAGGTTGGCTCGCATGGCTGCAGAGGGTAGCAGAGTTTATTCCCGACTCGGGTTCGCCCGAGCGACGCGCACGCTACCGCTTAGGTGAGAATGGCAGCCGGCGCTGGTGGTCGGTGGTGGCGGGCTCTCCTCGCCGGGGACCACAGGAAGGCCGACGATCTGAAGGGGCGATAAAGGCGACGCCCAGCGGGAGCAGGTAGAGCATGGTGGCCAACCGGAACACCAGCACAATCAGCCACCGGGCGACCCGTCGAACCCCGCTTTCACTCGAAATGTTGAGTTCGGTGACCGCCTTCTGGAGCGTGCAGCCTTACCATTGAGCCGGATATTGCGACCCTGCCAGAGATGGATCACAAAGTAGCGTTCTCCCGGCGCCCGTACCGAGGAGACCTACCGGGAGCCCGCAGGATAATGCGTCGCATCATACCGACGGCCCACGACACGAACCTTGACGAAATGCGCGCGCAAGCGCCCCTGCCTACAGCGTCGAAAGAATGACTCCACGAATTCGCCACGATACGACACCACCCAACGGTGTCGGATCGGGGCGCTCAAACTGAAGTCCGGGCTCCACATCTCACATTTCGGGAAGACCTCAGTTCCCGCGGACCATCGAGGTCAAGCCGGACTTCAGTTCCGGCGGACAGGCATCATCCGCGAACGGGAGGGGCTACTTGCCCTTGACCGAGCTCACGGTCAACCGCTGGACCGTGCGTGCGAGCTCGATCGGGTCGAAGGGCTTCGGAACGTGCAGCTGGAAACCGGAGCTCATCGCCTCCGCGCGATCGGCGGCCGTGGCGTAGGCGGTGATTGCCACGGCCGGAATGTGGCCGCCGCGGTCCGCGGGGAGTGAGCGGACGCGGCGGATGAACGAGTAGCCGTCCTCGCCGCTCATGCCGATGTCGCTCAGGAGCACGTCTGGACGAACCTCTGGCAAAAGCGCGAGGGCCTCCGCTGCCGAGTCCGCGGCCGTCACGTCCGCACCGTAGTACCCAAGAGTGGCAGTGAGCAGTTCGCGCGCGTCACGGTCGTCGTCCACCACCATCACCCGCACCCCGGCGAGGTCGGGAGGTCCAGCGGCCGGCGCGGCGGCCTTGTGGCGCCCGGAGTCAGGCACCGCGCTATGCGCCGTGTGCTGCGCCGGCAGCGCCACGATGAACCGCGAGCCGCGGTCGATGCCCAGGCTCTCGGCGCGCACGGTGCCGCCGTGCAGCTCGGTGAGCTGCCGCACGATCGCGAGGCCGAGACCCAGCCCGCCGTGATCGCGCGTGGTGGACGCGTCCGCCTGGCGAAACGGTGCGAAGACGTGGGGCAGGAACGCGGGATCGATCCCCTTGCCCGTATCGCTCACGATGATTTCGTCGGACCCGGTGGTGCGGGCGAGCGCCGCGGTCACGGTGCCACCGAGCGGTGTGAACTTGACCGCGTTCGAGAGCAGGTTCCAGACGATCTGCTGCAGGCGGTCGGCGTCGCCGATGCTCCGCCACGGCCGGCGGGCGATGTCGGTCTCGAGCGTGATGTCCTTCGCCTCGGCCGCCGGCCGCACCACGTCGACGGCTGCGTCGATCACCTGCGCCAGGTCGAGCGCTCTCACCTTCAGCCGAAGCTTGCCGGTCACGATGCGCGAGACTTCGAGGATGTCCTCGATCAGCCGCGCCTGTGATTGTGCGTTGCGCTCGATGCTCTCGAGCGCGCGCGACTGCAGGGCTGGATCCAGGTTCGCCGAGCGCAGCACACGTGCCCACCCCAGCACGGCGTTGAGCGGCGTGCGCAACTCGTGCGAGACGGTGGCGAGAAACTCGTCTTTCAATCGATTGGCCTGCTGCTCGCGCACGAGCAGCTGCGCACGTTCCTCCTCGATTCGGCGCCGTTCGGCGACCTCGAGGCTGAGCTCCCGGTTCGCGCGCGACAACTCCGCCGTGCGGGCGCCGACCAGCTGCTCGAGCTCGTCGTAGGTGCGTTGCAGCGCCTCCTCGGCCCGCTTCCGGTTCGCCACCTCACGCTGCAGTTCCTCGTTCGCGTCCGAAAGCTTCCGGGTCTGTCGACGCATGCCCCGCAGCAGCGTCACCTTCTGAATCGCGTTCTCGACCGCGCGCAGCAGGCTCGCGGCCGTCATCGTCCCCTTGAGGAGGTAATCCTGCGCGCCATTCTTCATCGCCTCTACGGCGACAGACTCGCTGCCCTGGCCGGTCAGCACGATGACGGGCACACCGACGCCATCCACCTCGCATTGCAAATCAGTGAGAAAGGTCAGCCCATCCAGATCGGGCAGGCGATAGTCGAGCAGCACGCAGTCGGGGAGGTGCGTGCGGCACAACGCCATGCCGTCGGCGCCCGACTGGGTCTCGATCAGATCGTAGCGGTACCCCCGGTCGCTGGTGAGGAACCGGCGGTAGACCTCGCGATCCTCCAGGCTGTCGTCGACGATCAGCACACGGCGCAGCGGCGTATCCATGATCAGGACTCGTTCGGCAGGATCACCACGTCGAACCAGTAGTCGTGCAGCCGCTGAATCGCTTCCATGAAGGCGTCGAGGTTCACCGGCTTCTGCACGTAGCTGTTCGCGCCCGCCTGGTAGCAGGCCTCGACGTCGCGATGGTCGGCAGACGTCGTGAGGACGACGACCGGGATGTCTGCGAGCGCGTGCTGCCCCTTGATCTCGGCGAGCACCTCGCGGCCGTCCGTGCCGGGCAGGTTCAGATCGAGCAGGATGATCCCCGGCCGCGGCGCTGTGGCCTGGGTGTACCGCCCCCGGTGATGCAGGAAATCGAGCGCATCGTCACCCGTCGGGCAGTGCAGCATGGGGTTCCTGAGGCCCGCTCGGCGGAAGGCCCGGCGCGTCGTCTCGAAGTCTTCGGGGCTGTCCTCGACAAGCAGAATAGGCGCCCCGTTCCGGTCGACCATCATTCAGTTCCCCTTCCCAGCGTGAAGAATACCGTTGTGCCCTCGTCCGGCGTCGACTCGATCCACACGCGGCCGTGGTGCCGCTCGACGATCTTGCGCACAATGGTGAGCCCGGCGCCAGTGCCCCCGCCGAACTGATCGCGGCCGTGCAGCCGCTTGAAAATCCGGAAGACCGTGTCCAGATGCCGCTCCGGGATCCCGATGCCGTTGTCGCGCACGTAGAACGTGTGGTCGCCCGCGAGGTCGCCGCCGACCGCCAGAGACGCGTCGACGGCGCCGATTTCAATCCAGCGTTGCGGTTTGTCGTTGTACTTGATCGCGTTGGTGATCAAATTGGCGAACACCTCGCCGAGCCGCACGCGATCCGACTGGATGACCGGCAACCGCCGTGGAATGCGCACCTCGATGTTCTGCTCGCGAAGGCTGATGCCGAGCCGATCGATGACATCGTCGACCACCTCCTGGACATCGACTTCGTCCAGTGCGAGATCCGTTCGCCCTAGCCGCGAGTAGTGCAACAACGAGTCGATCAGGGTCTCCATCCGCCGGCTCAGGCGGGTGAGCGTCTCCAGCTTCGCACGCCCGTCCTCGTCGAACCGATCCGCATAGTCCTCGATCAGGAACCGCGAGTAGTTGTGGATCCCGCGGAGCGGTTCCTTCAGATCGTGCGACGCGATGTAGGCGAAATCATCGAGCTCACGGTTCGTCTGCTCCAGCTCGTCGTTCCGGACCTCCAGCTCGCGCTCGGTCCGCTGGCGCTCGATCAGCTCCGCCGACAGCTGCGCGGTGCGGTCGGCGACGCGGTGCTCCAGCGTGTCCTTGGCCGAGAGCAGCGCAGCGTCACGGCGTTCGATCTGCGACAGCATGTCATTGAACGCGGTGACGAGCACCCCGATTTCGTCCTTCCCGTGCGGCGTCGCTCGCAACGCGTAGTTCTGTTGCGCCGAAACCGCACGCGCCGTGTCGGCCAGCCGCAGCAGGGGATCGGCCACGAGCCGCTGAAGCCACGACGACAAGAGAAACGTCAGGAGCCACGCGGCGAGCAACACCAACGCCACCGTCAGGATGCGCGTCCGCAGCCGCTGGTACAGTTCAGCGAGGCTGCTCCGCACGTAGATCGTGCCGATCCGCTGCCCGTTGAGCACGATCGGACCCACGATTTCGACCGCACCTTCGAGGTCGCGCAGCCCGTCGGTGAGCCGTCCCTGCGGTAGTCGAGCGCCGCCGCTGGGCTCGTACGCCGCAAAAAGCTCGCCATTCGACCGGTAAATCCCTGCGGCCGTAATCTGCGGCTTCGCTTCCAACGCCCGCAGTGTTTCCGCGGCTGCGGCGGGGTCGTTGAACTCGAGTGACGCCGTAGTGTTGTCCGCAATGATGGTCGTCAGTGTCTCCAGATCGGCACGCAGGTCAGCCCTGAAGCGCACCACGTCCCACGCGAGCAGCATCCCGCTTGCGAGCACGAGCGCAACGGCACTCGTGGCCGTGATGACGGCCATGAGCTTGCGGCGAATCGGCAGGTCGCGCAGCCACTGAATCACCGCGCGTCTCCTTCGAGCCTGGCCACCCGCATCAGCTTAGAGCTGATTTGCAGGTCCGTCCGGGCCACGTTGGCACGGTGAATGGCGAAGCGCACGCTGCTGCCTTCCAGAAAAAAGCTGACATGTCCTCCGGCCGTGAGGAACTGCGGCACATCGCCGACGGTGAGCGTGCGCCGAAAGGTGTTCCCCCCGAGCAGTTGATCGAAGTCCTCCTGCAGGGACGCGGATACGAACAGGATGTGGCACAGCTCCGCGTCGTCCCACCCCTTCAACCGGCGAACGACCAGCGGCCGCCCCTGGACGCGTTCGCCCTGGACGATGTTGTCGAGCCCCTGGCCGAAGGGGTCCTGCCCGAGCACGCAGATCGCGAACGGGGCGTCGGGCGAAGGAAAGGCCTCGGAGGGCCACTCGACGAACTTCGCGAAGTTGTACAGGTATGCCGCCTTGACGTCGTACTCGCCCGACGATTGGGCGGCGATGCCCGTCGCGCATGCGAGGGAGGCCACCAGCACGACGGTCGCCGTTCGGGCCCGGAGACGCATCAGAAGGTCACGCGCGCCCGCGCGTACAGACTTCTCTGGAGCTCTACCCGCCGAGGACCTGCCAGGCCGAACTCAGGGTGACTCTCGTGCAGCAGGTTAATGCCGACCAGCGCCACCTCCAAATCGTCGCTGAGGGCCCAGGACGCGCGGATATCCAGCTCGGTGTAGGCGGGCACCGCCGGTCTGGGGAGCGCCGCGACGCGGCGAAGGAAACCTTCGAGCTCGGAGTGATGAGGCAGGTTGAGCGCTGCGCGGACACCTACCTGGTGCGGCGGATCGTTCCCCTCGGCAACGCCACCGGTCGGGTCTGCGCTGCCGGGCCGCAACTCGAGATGCTTGTCGAACAACGTCCAGGATGCCTGCCACCGCATCCAGCCCGTTGGATGCACTGTGACTTCGGTCTCGAGCCCGTTCGTGCGGCCGCGCAACCCGTTTGCCAGGACGATGGGAGGGCCGGGCTCCTGGCTGCGGAGGCGGTCGTACTCGTTGTGGTAGGCCGCGATGTCGACGGACACCAGCGGGTGGGGCTGTACGCGATACCCGAGCTCGTAGGCCACCACCGATTCGGCGGTGAACTGTTCGCCCCCGCCCATCACTGCGATCCGCCCGTCGGGCAGCACCGATCGGACATCCACGTCCAGCCGCGTCGGGGTCCGCACCGCTCGCGAGACAGCTCCCCACACGACGTTCCGTGGTCTCGGAATCCAGCGGGCGCGGACGGTGGGCTGGAACTCGAATCCACTGAACTCGTTGTGCTCGCCGCGTGCGCCGACTGTCAGTGTGACCTTCTGCGGGAGCGTGATCTCGTCCTGCGCGAATGCCGCCAGCAGCGGGGATTGCCGGGAGGCGGGGACGAACACGACGGCCGCGCCGCCCGCGCCGCCCGGCCCCGGCGGCACGCTCGTGCGGTCACGGGTGAGGCGGTATCCACCACCGGCCAGCAGCATGTGCCGGCCGTTCACCTGCGTGCGGTACTGGAGGTCCAGGTCCCATGTGCCCCGATCCTCCTCGAAGGAGCCGGGGATGCTGCGGAACGTACGGTCGTAGTAAGCCTGCAACTGGATCTCGGCCCCGGGGCCCGTCTCATGGCGCAGGCGGGCCAGGATGTTCGCGTTGTGAACGTCCGTCTCGGCCCGGTCTACCCGGCCCATCCGCCCGGCATTGCCGTCGCCGATCACCGCAATCTGTGTCTTCGGGGAGACTGTCCAGTCGATGCGGCCGCCGAGCTGCACGCGCCGGAGCGGGTCACCTGCGCTCGCGCCAGACTGGGTGACCTGGGCATCCTGATAGATGACTTTCGTGTACGCCCGGTAGTGAGCCGAGCGTCCCAGTTCGTCGCCATACCGGATTGCCGCGAAGCCGCGTTCCTGGTTTCCGCTCGCCACCTCCACACGACCACCCTGGGTGCGCGAGGCGGGCCTCGTGATGATGTTGATGACCCCGTTGACGGCGTTGGCTCCCCAGAGCGTTGCCCCCGGACCGCGAATCACCTCGATCCTGTCCACGTCAGCCAGGAAGGTGTCCTGAACGTCCCAGAACACACCCGAGAACAGCGGCGTGTAGACGGACCGTCCGTCGATCAGGACGAGGAGCTTGTTCGAGGCCGTCCCGCTGAACCCCCGCGCGGTGATCGCCCATGTGGTTCCGTCAACTCGCGCCACGGCGAGTCCGGTCGCCAGGCGGAGCACCTCCGCCAGCGTGGTGACGCCGGAGCGCCGGACCTGGTCGCCGGTGATCACGTCGATGGCGGCGGGCGCCTCGGAGATGCGTTCGCTGCGGCGCGACACCGACGTGACGTCCACCTCCATCAGATCTTCGAGCGCGAGCCGCTTCAGAGCGGTGGCGTCCTGACCGGCGGCAGGAGCCGGCAGGAATACAACCGTAAAGAGGGCGCCGAGCAGGATGAGGCGGGCCGGCAGGAGAGCGTCACCGGGCGAGGCAATCCGATTGCAGGTCATGCGTGTGAAACGATGGTCGAATCCGGCGTGCGTTGAGCTGCAAGGGCCGGGCCGGTCAGCCGTGCGCAAAGACGCGTCCTTGTGCGCAACCTGGCGACCCAGGCCGGCGGAGTGTCCGCATGCGCCCGTCGCGTGTATGGAACCGCGCCACTCTCGGCCGGACGAAAGGAGCGACCGGCTAGGAGGCTGGTGCCACCTTCACCTCGCGGTCGGCGCGCCCGGGCACCAGCGTTCGCACCACGACGTACAGCACGGGGATGAAGATCACGTTGAGGAACGTGGACACCAGCATCCCGCCGAACACGGCGGTGCCCACGGAGTGGCGTCCCGCCTGGCCGGCGCCGGAGGCAAACACGAGCGGCAGGACCCCGAGGATGAACGCCAGCGAGGTCATCAGAATCGGCCGGAGCCGGATGCGCGCCGCTTCGAGCGCGGCATCGACGATTGAGAGCCCTTTGCTGCGCAGCTGCTCGGCGAACTCGACGATCAGGATCGAATTCTTCGCCGCCAGGCCAATGAGCATGACGAGGCCGACCTGGCAGTACACGTCGTTCTGCAGCCCGCGCAGGCCCTGCGCGCCCACCCCACCCAGCACGGCGAGCGGCACGCCCAGCAGGATGATGAACGGCAGCACGAGGCTCTGGTACTGCGCCGCCAGCGTGAGGTACACGAGCAGCATCGCGAGGCCGAAGATATAGAAAGTCTGTCGACCCGCCTTCAGCTCCTCGAGCGACTGGCCGGCCCACTCGAACGTGAAACCCGCCGGCAGGACGCTCGCCGAGAGCGCCTCCATGCCCGCGAGCGCCTGTCCCGAGCTGTACCCTGGTGCGGGCGAGCCGTTGATCTCCACTGCCCGGAACATGTTGAAGTGCGTGATCACCTGGGGCGCCGTGTCTTCGCGAATGTTCACCACGCTCGAAAGCGGCAGCATCTGGCCGGTGCCGCTCCGGACGTAGAACTCTTCGATCGCCCGCGGCGCCGCGCGGAACTGCTGGTCAGCCTGCAGGTACACACGGTACGCGCGGTTGTTGAAGTCGAAGTCGTTCACGTACTGCGACCCGAGGAAGATCTGCAGCGTGTCGCTGACCTCGGAGAGCGGCATGCCGAGCGCCTTGAGCTTTTCGCGGTCGATGTCGAGGGCGAACTGCGGGTCGCTCGCGCTGAACGTGGCGAACAGCCCCCGGAGATCCGGCCGCTGGTTGCCCTGGCGGATCACGTCCTTCATCGTTTGCGCGAGGTTCCGGATGTGGCCGCCGCTCTGGTCCAGCAGCTCGAACTGGAAGCCGCCGAGTGTGCCCACCCCCGCCAGCGCGGGCGGCAGAAAGGGCACGACCTGCGCTCCAGGGATCCTGGCCAGGGCCGCCCGCAGCCTTCCGACGACAGCCGGGGCGCCGAGCTCCCGCGTCAGCCGCTGCTCGATCGGCAGCAGCCGCACGAAGAGCATGCCGCGGTTCGGCGAGGCGCCGCCGAAGCTGAAGCCCATGACCGAGAACACGGCGCGGATCGCCGGCTCCTTCTGCAACACCGCCTCGACCTGCTGCCCGATCCTCGAAGAGTAGTCGAGCGACGCGCCTTCCGGCGCCTGCAGCTGCATGATGACCAGGTTCTGGTCCTCGTCTGGGACGAACCCGGTCGGCACGGCTCGATAGACCGCGACGGTGAGCCCCAGCGACACCAGGAACAGCACGACCATGATGGTCCGCAGCCGCACGACGCGGCGCAACCCCTTCATGTAGACCGTGGTGCCAGCCGCGATGACCCGCTCGACCCCCCGGAAGAACATGCCCTTTTCTCGCTCGCCTCGCAGCAGCAGCGCTGAGAGTGCCGGCGTCAGCGTGAGGGCGTTGAAGGCCGAGAGCGCAACCGAGAACGCGATGGTGAGCGAGAACTGCTGATAGAACCTGCCAGTCGTTCCCTGGAAGAACGCGACCGGCACGAACACCGCGACGAGCACGAGGGCCGTGGCGACCACGGCGCCGAGCACTTCGCCCATCGCCTCGCCGGCAGCCTGGAACGGCGTGCGCCCGTACTCGTGGATGTGACGCTGGATGTTCTCGATGACCACGATTGCATCGTCCACGACAATGCCTGTGGCGAGCGTGATGCCGAAGAGGGTCAAGGTGTTGATCGAGAACCCGAGCATGTAAACGAACGCGAAGGTGCCGACGAGCGACACCGGAATCGTGATTGTCGGGATGATCGTGGCGCGCCAGTCCTGCAGGAAGAGGAACATCACGAGCACGACGAGCGCAATCGCCTCGAGCAGCGTCTTGAGCACCTCCCGAATCGAGTCGGAGATGACGGTGGTGTTGTCGAAGGCGATTTCGTACTTGAGGCCCGGGGGAAAGCTCTTCGAGAGGCGCTCGAGCTCCGCGCTCACACGGGTGTATACGTCGAGGGCGTTCGCCGTCGGCAGCTGCGCCACGCCCACGCCGACCGCGTCGCGTCCGTTGAACCTGAGGCGGCTCGCGTACGTCTCGGCTCCAACCTCCGCGCGGCCGACGTCGCGGAGGCGGACGAGGGTGCCGCCGCTGTTCTTGAGGATGACCGCTTCGAAGTGGTCCGGCTCGGTCAGCCGGCCTGCCGCGCGCACCGAAATCTCGTACGGCTGATTGCCGGGCGCGGGCGGCTGGCCGACGGCGCCGGCGGCAATCTGCACGTTCTGCTCCCGCAGAGCCGCGCTCACGTCCGCAGCGGTCAGCCCCCGCGATGCGAGGCGTGTGGGATCGAGCCATACCCGCATCGCGTACTTGCGTTCGCCGAAGATTGTCACGTCGGCGACGCCGGGAACGCGCTTGAGCGCGTCGCGCACGAAGACGTCGAGGTAGTTGCTGATGAAGAGCGTGTCGTACTCGTTCTTCTCGGCGAAGACGCCGACGCCCATCACGAAGCCCGTCGTGGCCTTCGTGACCGTTACGCCGACGTTCTTCACCTCGTTTGGCAGGCGGCCGAGCGTGGCCGCCACGCGGTTCTGCACGTCGACGGCCGCGAGATCCGCGCTGCGCCCCAGTTCGAACGTGGCGGTGATCGTGGACGTGCCGCTGTTGGTGCTGTTCGAGGTGATGTATTGGAGGCCCTCGACGCCGTTGATCGCCTGCTCCAGCGGGTTGGTCACGGCCGACTCGACGGTGAACGCGCTCGCGCCGGTGTAGAACGAATTCACGTTGACGCGCGGCGGCGACAGCTGCGGATACTGCTCGATCGGAAGCGTCGGGATGGCGACGAGACCCGCGAGGATGATGACGAGCGAGCAGACACTCGACAGGATGGGGCGGCGGATGAACGCGTCAACGAACATGGAAGCTCAGACTCACAGCAGGGTGGACTTCAGCAACGCTTGCAGGCTGCGCCGCCGGCTGCAGGCGGTCTGGCTTCAGGGCACCCGACGGACTCGTCGCTCACGAGGCCCCTGTCACCGGCGCGCCGTCGGTAATCTTCTGAATACCCGAGACAATCAACCGGTCGCCAGCCTTCAGGCCATTTTCGATTAGATACTCTGCGCCCGTGAGCGGGCGCAACCGGACCAGCCGCTGCCGGGCGACGTAGCCACCCTTATCGCCCGGCTCCGCGACGTAGGCGAAGTACTGGCCGTTTATGCGCGTCACCGCCACGACCGGCACTGTCAGACCGGGCTCGCTGCTCCAGATAATCTGCGCGCGTGCGAACTGCTCGGTGCGAAAGCCCTTGTCCGAGGGCACCTGCGCCTTGGCCAGCACGCCTTGTGTCCGGTCATCCACCTGGGGCGAGATGAAATCCACGCGGGTGAGCGCAAGCACCTCGCCCTGGGCGCTCACGAGCCGCACGGGCTGCCCGACCTTCAGGTCCTGCGCCCGCTCGATGGGCACGTAGATATAGGCCTCGAGGCCGACGTTGTCGCTGATCGTGGTAATCACGGTCGACGTCGTCACGCGGTCCCCGACTCGAACGGGAATGTCACCCACGACGCCCGCGGCAGGCGCGGTGACGCGGTAGTACTGCAGCTCGACGCGGCTCTCCCGCTCGCGGGCCTGCAACGCCTTCAGGCTCGCGGCAGCCGTGTCGACCGCGGCGTTCGCCTGATCGAGCGTCTGCCGGCTCACGAGTCCCTGATCGAAGAGCGCCTTCTGGCGTTGCAGTTCCTCGCGCAGGAGGCGCAGCTGTGCGTCCTGTGCAGCGCGGGTGGCCTCGTTGCTCGATACGCTCGCTTCCTGCTTCAGCGGGTCCACCTGTGCAAGCGCAGCCCCGGCGGCGACGCGCTGGCCCGAACGCACCAGGATGCGCGTGACGATTCCCTCGACCTGCGGACTGATGGCGCTGGTCTGCCGCGACCGCAAGGTCGCCACGTACTCGGAGGTCCGGTCAACCGGTTTGGGTTGGAGCACGGCCATGACAACCGTGACCGGCGCCGCGGCGCCGCGCGGCGGTCCCGCGGCGGCTGGGCCGCTGCCCCCGCACGAGACCAGGAACGGCACCAGCGACGTAACGAGCACCGTGAGCACGAACACACCGCGGGCGTTCGGCTCGGGGAGACGGAAGGGATTCATGCGCACCTGTAAAACTACCTCGCTACCGCTCATTGCGTGCCGGTGTGGCCAAAGCCTCCCGCCCCACGCGTGGTGGCGGGCAGCTCGTCGACCTCCGACCACGTCACGCGCGGCACGGGTGCCACGAGCAGCTGCGCGATCCGCATGCCTCGCTCGACGACGAAGGGCGCCTCGCCGAGATTGACCAGCGCGACCATCACCTCGCCGCGGTAATCGGAGTCGATCGTCCCGGGCGCGTTGATCACGGTGACACCATGACGTGCGGCAAGCCCGGATCGTGGACGCACTTGTCCCTCGAACCCATCGGGCACGGCAATCGCGAACCCGCACGGGATCAGCGCACGGGTGCCGGGCGGCAGCGTGACCGAGGCCGGCACGGCCGCAGCCAGATCCATAGCCGCCGCGCAGCTGCTCTTGTACTCCGGCAGAGGCAGGTCGTCGGAGCCCGGCAGCCGCCGGATGGGAAGGATCACCGTGCCGTTCATCTGCGTCATTGTACCCGTCCCGCTGGCCCCAACCTTGCTCCTGAAATCGACTGCGACAAGAGATCATCAATCTTGCGGAGAGACATAACTAATGAGCAAACGAGCATTAACAAGCACAGCAGTCACCGCAGGCGTGCTTCTGGCGCTCGGGGCCGCACCTGCGGCAGCCCAGCAGACAGGCACGGCGGAGGACCGCGATCGGCAAACGACGGGAGCGACCACCGCGGACGATAAGGCCCGCGCGGCAATCAGCTCGACCGGCGAACAGATCACGGACGCCTGGATCCTGACCAAGGTAAAAGCCCAATTCGTCGGTGAGGACGCGCTCGAAAATAGCGACATCAACGTAGACGTCCGCAACAACGTCGTGATCCTCAAGGGCACGGTCGCCTCACAGGCCGGCAAGGCACGCGCGGTCGCGATCGCCCGTGCCACTGAAGGCGTCACGCGCGTGCAGGACAACCTCCAGGTGGGCGGGGCGGCCACGCGCACCACCGACCCCGACTCGACCGCGGCGCGCGGCGCGGCACCGGCCGCGGCTGACGCTCGCGAAGGGGCGCACGAGGCCAGTCGCGACATGAAGGACGCGGCACACGACGCGAAGAAGAGCACCAAGGCGGCGGCCGACGACACGAAGCATGCGACACAGGATGCCGCGGCCGAAGCCAGCGCGAAAACCAGCAAGGCTGGTGAGGACGTGCGTGAGCAGGCCAACGATGCCAAGAAGGATGCGAAGGACACGGCAAACAACGCCGAACGGGAAACCCGTGAGGCCACCGGCACCGCCGGTCAGGCGGTGAGCGATAGCTGGATCACCACCAAAGTGAAATCCAGCTTCGTCGGCGTGGACGCACTCGAAGGCAGCGACATCAACGTGGACACCAACGGTCACGTGGTCACGCTCCGCGGAACGGTCGCCTCGGCCGCCGGGCGCGCCCGCGCCGTCAGCCTGGCGAAGCAGGTTGAAGGCGTCAAGTCGGTGAAGGACGAACTGACGATCGCACCGAAGAAGTAGACGCCGCCACGCCGGGAGCTCACGCCCGGCATCACTCCGAGGTCGCTCATGCGGTAATGTTCGTCCGCATGAGCGACCTTTCCTCTTTCCGCATCTCCTGGATCGGCACCGGCGTCATGGGGCTCTCGATGTGCGGCCACCTGCTCGCCCACGGAGCGCGGGTGTCCGTGTTCACGAGAACACGGGACAAGGCCCAGCCGCTGCTCGATAGCGGCGCGGCCTGGGCCGGATCGCCGCGTGAGTCCGCCGAGCAGTCCGACATCGTGTTCACGATGGTGGGTTTCCCCGCCGACGTGCGCGACGTCTACTTCTCTGACGCCGGGGTCATTGCTGGTACGAGGGCGGGATCCGTGCTGGTCGACATGACCACGACGGAACCGTCACTGGCGATCGAAATCGCGCAGGCAGCAGCCACGCGGCAGGCGCAGGCCCTGGATGCCCCGGTTTCCGGTGGCGACGTCGGGGCACGCAATGCCACGCTGTCGATCATGACCGGAGGTGACGCCGGCGCGCTCGCGCGCGTGCGGCCGCTGCTCGAGGCAATGGGTAAAACGATCGTCCACGAGGGTGGCGCGGGTTCCGGCCAGCACACGAAGATGTGCAACCAGATCGTGATCGCCGGCACGATGATCGGTGTGTGCGAAAGCCTGCTCTACGGGGCCCGCGCAGGCCTTGATCTCAACACGATGCTGCAGTCCATCCGCGGCGGCGCGGCCGGCTGCTGGACGCTCGAGAATCTCGCCCCGCGCGTGCTCAACGGCAACTTCGAACCCGGGTTCATGGTCGAGCACTTCATCAAGGACATGGGAATCGCCCTGGACGAAGCCGCGCGCATGAAGCTCGCCCTGCCGGGTCTCGCCGTCGTTCGTCAGCTGTATCTTGCCGCCGCAGCACAGGGCCACGGGCGCGCGGGAACACACGCGCTCTTTCTGGCGCTGAGGAAGCTCTCGGAGGGCTGAGCGCGTCAGGGCTACAACCTAGAGGCTACAGCCTACCGGCCTGTCTGGCTTCCGGGCCTTGCAGTGCCTGCAGGCTGCAGACTGAAGCCCGCAGCCTGGCTAGTACCGGCAGCTCCCCTCGTCTGCCCTCACGAAGTACGCCCTGTAATTCTTCGCCTTCGGGTCCATGCAACCGGCCAGGTTCAAGAGCTCCACTTTCCGGAACTCCACGGGGTGGCTCTCTGACTGCAGCGAGATCGATCCCTCCGCCAGTAGTGCGCCGTCCTTCTTGACGGCCGGGTCGTAGTTGATGACGTTGCCGCCGCCGATCTGCGGTTTCTCGTAGCTGAGAACGGGCTCGCCGTTCACGAAGTGCGTGATGCGTCCGGCGCCGAGCACTTCGGCCTCGACCCGCACCCATTGCTCGCCGCGGTACGTCTTCGATTGAGAGTTGAGACAGTGCGTGGTGAAGAGGGCACCGTTGATGACGACATTCGTTCCGGGCGTGCAGAGGTTCGCCGTGGTGCGCTCGCCGGTGCCGCCTCCGCCCAACAGCTGCACCTCGATCGAGATCGGAAAATCCTGGTTCTTGCGAATCGTCTCGGGCCGCTGGCCGTGCACCATGATGCCGCTGTTCCGCAGCGCCCATGCGGGTCCGCCGCGTGCCTGTTCGCCCACGAACCGGTACTCGACGGCGATCCGGTAATACGAGTACGTGCCGCGATAGAACAGATGTCCGAACCTGTCGTCGAAGGTCGTGTACTGGTCGTACGACACTGCGAGCAGCCCATCACGCACGCGGAAGGTGTTGCCGTAGTTGTCGCCGAGCTCGTGGCCAGCAATCTTGGGGGTCCAGCCCTCGAGATCCTTGCCGTTGAACAGCTGAACCCAGTCCCTGCCACCAGGGGCGACCTGGGCCGGCATCGAAGGAGGAATGAACGGGGAGCACGCGAAGACGGCGAAAGCGAGCACAGCAAGCCGGGTCATTCGCTGAACATACACCCGAACCGCTCAACGGAATTGGCCACGCAAACCTCGGCGGCTTGGGCGGCTACCCACCCGTCCGGGGGCCGGCGCCCGCCTTGATATTCTTGTTTCATGTCCCAGATCATCGACCGCAACTACGCCCATCCGGACGTCCTCGTTACCACCGACTGGGTCGCCGAGCACCTGCACGATCCCTCGATCCGCCTCGTCGAGTCGAACGAGGACACGCTGCTCTACTCGGCCGGGCACATCCCCGGCGCCGTGCACGTGGACTGGACGAACGACCTCAACGATCAGATCCGTCGCGACTACGTGGGACGCGACGCGTTCAACGCGCTGATGTCGCGCATCGGCGTCACCCGCGATACCACGGTGGTGTTCTACGGCGACCGCAACAACTGGTGGGCATGCTACGCCTTCTGGGTGTTTCAGCTGTTCGGCCACACCCGCGCAAAGGTGATGGACGGCGGTCGCCTGAAGTGGGAGAAGGAGAACCGGCCGCTCACCCGCGACGTGCCGCGGTACGCCGGGACGACCTACGAGGCGCCAGAACGGCAGGACGCGGTAATCCGCGCGTTCCGGGAGGAAGTGCTGGCGCACGTGCAGGCGCACGGTCAGCTCGTGGACGTTCGGAGCCCCGAGGAATTCTCGGGCACGCGCCTCCACATGCCGGATACCCGAACGAAGGCGCGATGCGCGGCGGGCACATTCCCGGCGCAAAGAGCATCCCGTGGGCGCGTGCCGTCAACCCGGACGACGGGACGTTCAAGAGCGCCGCCGAACTGCGCGCGCTGTACGTGGAGCAGAACGGGCTCGCGGCCGGCAACGAGACGATTGCTTATTGCCGTATCGGCGAGCGCAGCAGCCACACGTGGTTCGCCCTGAAGTACCTGCTCGGGTTCGACAACGTCCGCAACTACGACGGGAGCTGGACGGAATGGGGGAATCTGGTGGGCGTGCCGATCGAGAAATAGCCATGAATCCGCCTCGCCTCCAGAAGCTGCTCGACACGTTCGCGATGTTTCCCGACCCCGCGGATCGGACGGATCTGCTTCTGAGTTATGCGGACCAGTTCAGGGAGGTGCCGCCGGAGGTGGCACAGCGGCCGTTCGACCCTTCACACCAGGTGCCCCAGTGCGAATCGGATGCTTATGCGTGGGCGATGAAGCGGCCGGACGGGACGCTCGCGCTGCACTTCGCGGTTGAGAATCCGTCGGGAATATCAGCGAAGGCGCTGGCGGCCATTCTCGAGAAAACGTTGTCCGGATCGACGCCTGAGGAGATCGAAGCGGTGTCGCCAGACATCGTGGAGCAGATCTTCCGTCAGAACATCTCGATGGGGAAGGGGATGGGCCTGATGGGGATGGTCAACGCCGTGCGGGCGCTTGCCGCGCGCGCGCGACAGCCTGAATGAAAACGCCGGGACGACGTGCCCCGGCGTTTTCTCGCGTGGTTGGGCGCCGGAGCCAAAGCCCCGGCGAGCGCCTCAGTCCGCCTTGTTGATGGTGTCCTTCGCCGCCTGCGCCGCGCGGCTGATGGCATCCTGCGCTGTGTTCGCCGTGCTGCTGGTGGTGTCGGCCGCACCCTTGGCCTGCCCACGAGGTTCTGGGCCGCCTCCGTCGCGCGGTCAACCGCCGTGTTGGCCATGGACTTCGCGTTATCGACCACCCGGTCCCGCGCGTCCCCCATCATTTCGTGCTCCCGGCGCGTTTCGGGAAGGGCCAGGCCGACGGCCGCGCCCACGGCCATGGCCACGGCGCCAACCGCCAGCGGGTTCTCCTCCATCCAGTAGTGCAGCTGTGACTTCGCCTGGCGGCCGTACTGGCCGATCTGCTGCTGCGCGCGGCTGGCCGCCCGACGGGTTCGCCCGCTGACATCGTCCAATGTCTCGCGCGCGCGGCCTTTCGCATCGGCGAGCGTCTCGCGCGCGCGGCCGGTCGCATCGGCGAGCGTCTCGCGGGCACGGTCCGAAGCGTCGGAGACCGCGTGCTTCACGCGCTCGGTCGTGCCCTCGCCTTCTTCACCGCCAACCCAGACGCCCCTTTCGCTGTCGAAGCGGCGATACGTCCCCGCCTCGGCACCGGCAGCGCCATACCCGGAGCGGGTGTCCCACGTCGAGTCGAAGGTGGAAGCGGGATACCCCGAGCCGTAGGTCACGCGGCGGCTGCCCAAACGCTGATTCCACATCCACCAGCCGATGCCGATGGTCGTGAGCGCGATCGGCACAGGGTTGTCGCGCACGACGCTCACGAACCGGTTGCCGCGATCCTCGGTGAACTGATCCTCGTCGTCGTCGTAGTAGAGGCTCTCTTCGGTGTAATCGTCCACGTCCCATTCCTCCACGCCGCTCGAGCGGCGGCTCATCATCCACCAGGCTGCTGCGCCCAGGCCCGCGAGCAGCACTCCAGCAGACCAGGGGTGCTCACGTGCCTGGTACACCGCTGTCCGCCCGACGCGGCGGGACGAATCGGCTACCTGGCTGGCGGCCTCGCTCGCGCTGCCAGCCACGCGTCGCGCCGTGTCGCTTGCCGTCCCCGTCACGCGGTGCATCGTGTCGCGCGCCGTATCCTTCACGGTGTCGGTCGCCTGCGACACCAGGTTCCCCGGCGACAGCCGCTGCGTGATCTCGTCGATCGTCTCGCTGATGTCCGCGCGCTTCTGCTCGATCTCGGCACGAATCTCAGCCGTCTCCGGCGTCGAGTCCGTGCTATCGGACGCGTTTGGGTTGTCGCGCGCCGTAGACATGACGGCCGAGTCGGCGCCCGTGCTGCCGGTGCTCGATCCGTACGGGTACGCGGTGCTGGCTGGAGTGAGCGGCTCTGCCCCCGCGGTGCCCCGCCCGACGATGTCGGGGTCGCCGCGGCCCACCATGTCATCGTTCCGCGGCGCGTCGAAGCGCCCCGCGTCGTCTCTCAGGTCCTTTGGCCCTTCGCCCATGCCGCATTCTCCTTCAGTGTTTCAATGGTTTCGGTAGGCGTGAGGCTGTCGCGCTGCAGCCCCGAGATCCCTCGCTGAACGAACAGGTACCCGGCCAGTGCGACCACAATACCGACGATGAGAGCCGAGGCCCACCAGGTGAGGCCCACCGCCTCGAGCACGATGACGAGGGCGGCGACCAGCGCGAGCACCCCCGCGTACGCGATGAACCCCCCGATAGCGATGTAGACAACGTGCCGGCCGACCTTGGTCGCACGGGCGATCATCTCCGTGCGTGCGAGCTGGACCTCCTTGCGGACGAGCTCTGCCGTGTCACGCGAGAGCTCGCTGAACAGCTCACCGAGCGACTTGTCGTCCTTCCGAGGTTCCATTACAGCTCTCCCCGGCCCGTGACATCCCCAGGCCTGTTCGTCGAAGTGCCGAAGGACGTATTGCGATCGAACGAAGTGTCCCCTCCACCGAACCCGGTGCTCCCGCCAAAGGAGGTGTCCGTCCTGTACGTGCCGCTGCCAGTCGTGGTGTCACGGTCGATCGCACCGCCGCGGTTCAACGCAGTGTCGGTCCCGCCGGCGGTGACGCCGTACGCGGAGTAGCCCCGATCATCGAAGCTTCGCTCGGGACGGGATGCCTTGATGAAGCGGGCCGCGAGAATGCCTGCTGCAAAGCTGGACCCGATGAAGACGGCCGGCTGCTGGCGCGCGAAACGCTGCGCCTCCTGAACGAGATCGTTCAGATCACGCTCGCGGAGATGGTTCGAGAAGCGCTCGATTTGATCGGCCGCACGCTCGACGAACTGCGCCACGGTGTCGTACTGCTGCTCACGCAGGTGATGCGTCGACTGCCGCACCGCCTGCGCCACGCTGCCCAGGCTGTCGGTCGCACGCGTCTTCTGCTCGTTCAGCTGCGAGGTCGCCTTATCCCGCACCTGATTCAGGATGCCGGACGTCTGCTGATCGCCATCGCCTCTCCGGCCAGAACCGACGGACCCGGTCGTCCCGTAATTGGGGGCACCCGTCGTGGTGCCGAACTCGGTTGCGCCGAAGCCAGCGCCTAGCGGATCCGCAGTCGTGTTGCCGAGATCCGATGGGGACTGAGCATTCTGGTCGAAGCTCTTCTCATTGCCGGAACGGTTGCCTGTTCTCGTGCCCCGCTTTCCGGACTGAGGGTTATCTGGGCTCATAGTTCATCCTTTCGCTGGGTCATCCTTATGTCCACTGCGGTGCACTCGCACCAGTCGACGCAGTTCCGTAAGGAAGTAGCGTGCCATCGGGCGAGCGGGCCGCAGGTTTGCAGCATCCGGGGTATGAACACACCATTGGTGCCGCTTCTGCAGCGGGAGCGCGCTGCCGGGTTCAGCGGTCTCGCCGGTACCCACGTGGAAGCGACGGTGCCCCTCACACAGCGCCTGGTGGATCTGCTCGTGGCGCAGGCGGGTGCTGCACGCAACCTGGGAGGCTTGAAGGTCACCCTCGGGGCCGACAACCAGATCGGCGTGGCCGTGGTGAAATCCGTGTTCGGGTTCGACACCCGGCTGGCCATCGACCTGCGGATTCGAGGTCCGGTGGATCTCGTGTCGGATCCGCGGCTCTACCTCCTGGTTGCGCGGCCGTCGATCACGTGGAGCGCCATCAGCCGCATCGTGATCGCGGCGGGTCTGGCGCCACCGGGCGTCGAGATCGCGCGGGATGGTGTGGCGATCGACCTGCGCATGCTCGCGGCACGTGCAGGTTTCGCCGATGTGCTGGCACTCGTGCAGAACGTAGCGTTTGACGGGGATGCGGGCGCACTCCGTGTCCGGGCGGTCATTGACGTGCCGCAAGGGGGCGTCGCTCCCGAAGCACGACAGGCGCCACAGGGGGCCGGCGCGCCAGGTCCACCATCGGGCGCAGGAATGCGGAAGCTGCCCAGTGCAGATGCCCTCGTAACCGAGCTGCGGGGTGCACGCCTCTCAGGGCGGGTCTGCGTGAGCGAAGCGCTGGCCAACGACGCAATCCGGATTGTGCTCGAGGCCGCGCGGGCGGGTGGGTCAGGGCGGAGCACCGGGCCCGCGAGTGGGGTGCCCGCCGCCGTGAGCACAGGACTGCGTGTGGATCCGGGAATGCTGGCAGGGTGGGTTCGACAGGCGGGTGTTCGCTTTCAGAACGGCCGGATCGTGCTCGAGCCAGACATTCTGATCGGATGAGCTCGCGGCCCGCGGTGCCGCGGGTCCCATGTGTCTCAGCGCAATCGGGAGCGCACCACCTTGCGAACGGCTTCCGTGGTCAAGCCGTATACGGCATGCGACAGCATGGAATAGGAATGCGCACGGAGCGGACGATCCCAGGGTGCGGCTGATAACCCTAGAGCGGGGACGGCAACTTCGTCAGCGCTCGCCCAGACCCCGAGGCCGAACGGGACGCCGCCAAATCGGGTTAGTTCGGGGCGTGTTTCAGCCAATGCGCCGTACACGGCGCCGACCGCGATGCCAAACCCGTAATGCATCAACGGACCTGCCACGTCCTGCTCGGATGGGGAGAGTCGGCGTCCAGCCGTTGCGACGGCGGCGACCTCGGCCGTTTGTATGGTGGCAGGCCGCGACTGTCCGCTGGCCTGATCCTGGGTTCGAGCCGACCACCTGGCAGATCGGCCTCTCCGGCGCTGTGCCGCGTCGAGCCCGTCACCAGAAGCCTGGCTCAACCGGGCCTGGCACCTCTCCATAGCCCAAGATGCGACGAGGCCTCCCACCGCTCCCGCAACAAGTCCCTGCCAGGGCAAGAATAGACCGGACGAGTCACGTCTCATGACGAATCCCCCTCGTCCGCCTTGCTGTGCAAGAACGATGCGGGCTGCGAGGCGAACGCCAGAGCCCTGTACCCCGGCGCCCGCCCCACCTGGCCGCGTGCGACGCGGCTAGCCCGATGCGCCCACGGTAACCGGCGTCACCGCGGCTTGATCCTCTTCTCCCGTGCGGATTCGGAACACCTTCTCGACCGGCACCACGAAGATTTTGCCGTCCCCTACGTCACCCGTACGGGCGCCGCGGATGATCGCCTGCACGGTTGGCTGCACGAAATGGTCGGACACCCCGATCTCGAGGCGCACTTTCTCGGACAGCTCCATTTTCACGGTAGTGCCGCGATACGTTTCCACGTGCTCACGCTCGCCGCCATGCCCCTGCACGCGGCTGATGGTGAGCCCTTGCACTTCCGACCGGAACAGCTCTTCGAGCACGGCGCCGAGCCGATCGGGCCGGACGACAGCAATCACCAGCTTCATGCGCGTCCACCTTCTGTCGCCATGACCGGCGAGCCGGCCGGGACCCCACGATCGGGCAGCACCAGAATCGCGCCTTCGCCGTCCGCATAGGCTTCTTCGCCGTGCTGGCTCACGTCCATGCCAATGCCCTCGTCGTTCACCTGGGCCCTGAGCGGCATGACGAGCGCCACGAGCTTGAGTAGCGCGAACGTGAGGATGCCGCTGTAGGCCGCGGCGGCAAGCACCGCAACCGCCTGGATACCGAGCTGGGCCGGGTTCCCGAACAGCAGGCCGTCCGTGGTGGTGTTCCACGCCTTCTCCGCAAAGACGCCGGTGAGCAGCGCGCCCACGGTGCCCCCGAGACCGTGCGCGGCAACCACGTCGAGCGAGTCATCGAGGCGGGTGCGCACGCGCCAGACCAGCGCGTAATAACTCGGGACCGCAGCGATAGCGCCGAGCGCGATGGCGCTCATCGGGCTGATGAATCCCGCTGCCGGGGTGATGGCGACCAGACCGACCACGATCGCGGTCGCACCGCCAACGGCCGTGACCTTCTGGTTGCGCGTCATGTCGAGCAGCGTCCAGACCACCAGCGTCCCCATCGGCGCCAGGAACGTCGTCGTGAACGCCAGCGCTGCCGACGGGCTCGCGGCGAGCGCGCTGCCCGCGTTGAAACCGAACCAGCCGAACCAGAGCAAGCCCGCTCCCAGGAGCGTGAACGGGACGTTGTGTGGCAGGAACGCCTGGCGCGCGAAGTCCTTGCGAGGGCCGAGCACCAGGGCGGCGACGAGCGCCGCCACACCGGCGTTCACGTGAACGACCGTCCCGCCCGCGAAGTCGAGGGCGCCGAGCGTGGCGAGCCATCCGCCGCCCCAGACCCAGTGCGCGACCGGGGCATAGACCACGACCGCCCAGAGGGTGATGAACAGCATGTACGCGCTGAAGCGCATACGCTCGACGATGGCGCCTGAGATGAGCGCCGCGGTAATGATGGCGAACGTGCCCTGGTACGACATGAACAGCACGTGCGGGATGCTGCCCTGCGCCTCGAGACCCACGTTACGCAAAAGCGCCCGTGAGAGTCCCCCGACGAGCGCGTTGCCAGGGGCAAATGCGAGGGAGTACCCGATGAGCGCCCAGACGATGCCGACCACACCGAGGGCCACAAAGCTCATCATCATCGTGTTGAGCGCGTTCTTCGAACGCACCAGCCCGCCATAGAAAAACGCCAGCGCGGGCGTCATGAGAAGCACCAGCGCTGTCGCGACGAGCATCCAGGCCACATCCGCCTGATTCATTGCCATTTCCTCCAGAAACAAACTGCACCCCTGCGTCCCGTCCGGGGTGCGTCAACACTGCGGCGCCGGCCGCAGCCGAGCGGTAACCCGCGGAAGCGCCCCACATCCGCGCCGCCTGCGATAGTGTAGGACCAATGCTGCTGCTCGTGCACCAATTTTATTATGCTTTGCAAAATAATGCGCCTAGGTCTGGCTTCTGGAGGTGCGGGCACGCCAAGCAGACACAACAACCAGCGCACGCACTCGCAGAGGCCAGGCGGCGACGGGTGAAGTCGACGAGATTGTGATTCAGCCGCGGATGGCGCGATTCAGGTCGCGGAGGTCTTCTGCGGTTGCCGGCTGCCAGGCAGCGCCGAGCAGGCTGAAAGCCTGGCGTACATCGGTCAGCGGGAGATCCGCCACGATGGCCGCGAATCGCGACCACTCCCCGACGAGCGCGTCCCGTTCGCCCGCGTTGGCATCCCGTGCGAAAGCCGCCGCCGCGGCGCCGGCCGACCCGTGCACCAGATCCACGTCCTGGCGCAGGTATCCCCGGAAGAATGCCCGCAGCACAGCGAATTGCGCGGGATCGAGCGCGGGTTGCTCAGGGGAGGGCGGGGGGACGGTCATTGGCAGGCCTCGGAAAGTGAGGTGAGCACATGGAAGTCGCCGTCCGGCACCGGCCATCTCAGGACGGCGGTTGCGCGCGGCGCCTGGCAGGGAGCGGGTCTGGTTTGCGGCATCGCGGGCAGGAACCTACAGCTTCCGGAGCCGCACGCTCTGCACCAGGTGCTGCCCGTCCTTGTCGAGGATCAGGTGCGCGCGTTCGCGCGTCGGCTCGATGTTCTCTTTCAGGTTCACGTAATTGATCTCCCGCCAGATGCTGCGCGCGACCTGCTCCGCCTCGGTCTCGCTGAGGCCGGCGTACCGGTGGAAGTACGAGACCTCGTTCGTGAACACCGTCTGTCGCAGCATCAGGAACCGGTCCACGTACCACCGCTCGATGCTCGCGGCGTTCGCATCCATGTAGATCGAGAAGTCGAAGAAGTCGGACACGAACAGGTCGGTGCGACGCCCGCCGTGCAGATCGCTCGTCTGCAGGACGTTCAGCCCCTCGAGGATCATGATGTCCGGGCGATCGAGCACCTGCTCCTGGCCCGGCACGATGTCATACAGCAGATGCGAGTACACGGGCGCGGCGACGTGCGGCTGTCCCGATTTGACGCCGATCAGGAACTCGAGCAGACGCCGAACGTCGTAGCTCTCCGGAAATCCCTTGCGGGCCATCAGGCCGCGTTCTTCGAGCACCCGGTTCGAAAACAGGAAGCCGTCGGTCGTGACGAGATCCACGCGCGGGTGATCGGGCCACCGGCTCAGCAGCGCCTGCAGCACGCGGGCGGTGGTGCTCTTGCCGACGGCGACACTGCCCGCGATCCCGATGACGAACGGCACGCTGGCCGGGGGATTCCCCAGGAACGTGTCGGTGGCCTTGCGAAGGGTCTGCGTCGCGGCAACGTAGAGGTTCAGCAGGCGTGTCAGGGGCAGGTAGATCTCCTCCACCTGCTGCAGCGTCAGCCGCTCGTTCACCCCTCGTAACAGCTCGACTTCGGCTTCGCTCACCGTGAGCGGCGTCGCCGCCCGCAACCGCGCCCACTCCTCGCGCGAGAACGAGACGAAGCGGGCCGCCCCCACCTTGTCGGCCACACGCCGGTTGAGCATCACGTGGAGACTATCACGCGCGCTTGGCGCCACCGGTGCACATCACTGCGCCCTACCCGAGCTGGATTCTAGAGCGTGCATGTCACATGCGGCCTTCCTCTTTTTTTCATTTTGCATTTTGCATTTTTCCTTTTGCATTGTGCATTGTGCATTCGCGTCACCCATCCCCCGTTCGCGTCGTCACCTCGAACTCCTCCCCGTCGTACCGCGCCGTCACCTCAATCGGCTGGCAGCACACGACGCAGTCTTCGATGTAGGTCTGCGCACGGCCGCCCGTCTCGTCGAGGGCGAGCGCGACAGGTTCGCCGCAGTACGGGCAGTCGATCTCCACTTCGATCATGAGACGGCTCGTGCAGATGAAGCGACGCGTTCACACGGGCTGACCGTCAGGCCAACGGCGCGGTCTTCCGGGGCGGGTTGTAGAACGGGGTCTGTACGACCTCCGCGCTCACACGGTGACGAACCGCCTCCACTGTCATCTCGACCTCCAGCCTGGTACCTGCCGCAAAGGAGGGTGCATCGATTGTGGCCAGCGCGATCAGCTTCTTCAGCACGGGCGACCACGTGGTGGACGTCACCTTGCCGACCTGCCGGCCTCCGCGGTACACCGGCACCGGCGCTCGCGACGCGGTTGTCGGCACCTGCGTCGGGAGTCCGAGCCGCGTGTAGAGGGCCTCGACCTCCGTCCACGAGATCTCGAGCCCCGCGACCTGCCGTTTCGGCCCCGCGCCCTTCTCCCGCCGCAGCGGCATTCTCCCGACGAACGGTCCCTTGCCGTCGCTCACGAGGCGGCCGAGCCCCATCTCGTACGGCGAGTACCGCTGGGCGTCGATCAACGACTTGCGGCTGCCGTTGAAGTCCACATCCACGAGCAGCAGTCCGGCTTCGATGCGCGCGACGTCGAGCGCGAGCATCCCCGTCGGACGGATATCGAATGCCGTGCCGCGCGTCATGAGCGCGTCCCAGACCTGGAGCGCCCCGTCCTGTTCGACCCAGATCTCGTAGCCGAGATCGCCCGTGTATCCCGTCCGCGAGATCTGCACGGGAACCCCCTCGATCGCGCCGCTCGTCATGCGGAAGTACTTGAGGCCGTCGATGTCGGCATCAGCCACCGAGCGCAGCAGCCCGCCCGATGTGGGCCCCTGCAGCGCCAACGCGGCCAGCGTCTCGCTGATATCCTCGATCGTGACGTTCAGGCCCGCCGCATTCTGTCGCAGCCATCGCAGGCTCGGGTCCGCCGCGGTCCACCGCCACCTGCTCTCGTCGAGCCGAGTGACGGTCCCGTCGTCGATGGTCTTCCCGCGCTCATCGCACCACGGCGTGTAGATCACCTGACCCGGGGCCACCTTCGTGGCGTCGCGCGTGATGACACGATCGACGAGCCGGCTCGCATCGGGCCCGCTGACCAGGTACTTATAAAGTGGAGACACATCGATCAGCGCCGCGGCGTTGCGGATGGCGTTGTACTCGTGCTCGTGGTGTGCTTCGTACGCGCTGACCGCGTAGTAGCCGGCCCACTCGCGGTAGTTGAGGCTCGCGCAGAGCGGCAGGGTGCGGGGGTGGAAGGGCGTCCCGATCGGCACACCGCGATTCTAGCAGCCGGTGAGGAAGACCTGACCGTCGCGCCCGTCACGACATAGAATCGCCCCGTGCCTTACGACGTCATAGTCATCGGGGGCGGACACAATGGCCTCACGCACGCCGCGTATCTCGCGCGTGCGGGGCGGAGGGTGCTCGTCCTCGAGCGGCGCCACGTGCTTGGCGGGGCGGCCGTGACAGAGGAGGTCTTCCCGGGCTTCCACTTCTCCGAGTGCTCCTACGTCGTTTCGCTGCTCCGGCCCGACATCATCCGGTATCTCGATCTCGCGCGGCATGGCCTCGAGATCCTCCCGCTCGACGGCACGTTCACCCCGATGCACGGCGACTACCTGTGGCGGGTGAACGACCACGCCACGACGTACCGGCAGATTGCGCGGCACTCGAAAACGGACGCGGAAGCCTACGACGAGTACGGGCGCGCGATGGTCGAGATGGCGCGGTTCGTCAAGCCGATCATCGAGATGACACCCGCTGATCCGCTGTCGCTGCACCCGCGGGACGTGGCAGCGCTCGCGCAGATGGGCCGGCGTTTCCTGCAGCTCGCGCCCGGCGATCGCTACAACCTGGCGCAGTTGATGACGATGAGCGCGATCGACTTCCTCGACGGATGGTTCGAGACCGACGTGCTCAAGGCCACGATGGCCGCGTCGGGAATCATCGGCACGTTCCTCGGCGTGCGCTCGCCGGGCACGGCGTACGTGCTCCTGCACCACTACATGGGCGAGATCGATGGCGCGTTCCGCTCATGGGGTTTCGCCCGGGGCGGCACCGGGGCCATCTCCCTGGCGATCGCTGCCGCCGCGCGCGAGGCAGGAGTGGAGATCCGCACCAACGCGCCAGTCGCGAAGGTGCTCGTCGAGAACGGCCGCGCCACGGGGGTCGTTCTGCGAAACGGGGACGAATTGCGCGCCAACGTCGTGTCCGCCAGCACGGATCCCCGGCTGACGTTTTTTGGGCTCGTCGGCGAGGAACATCTGCCGGAGGACTTCGTCGAGCACCTGCGCCGGTACCGGTACCGCGGATCTTCCGGCAAGGTGAACCTCGCACTGGACGCCCTGCCGGACTTCACGTGCCTGCCCGGCCGCGGGCCGCACCTGCGCGGCGCCATGTCGATCTCGCCGAGCATCGATCACATGGAGCGCGCGTACGACGACGCGAAGTACGGGCGGTACTCGAGGCGGCCGTACATCGACATGGTCATCCCGACCCTCACCGATCCCTCGGTGGCCCCGCCAGGCAAGCACATCCTGTCGTGCTTCGTGCAGTACGCGCCGTACCACCTGCGGGGCACGACCTGGGATGCGGAGCGTGAGGCGTTCGGCGACACCGTGATCGACACGATCGCGGAGTTCGCGCCGAACATCCGCAACATCATCCTGCACCGGCAGGTGCTGACCCCGCTCGACCTCGAACGCGAGTTCGGGCTCACCGAGGGGAACATCTTTCACGGGGAGCTGTCGCTCGAACAGCTGTTCTTCCTCCGCCCCGCGCCGGGATGGGCCAAGTACCGCACGCCCGTGCACGGCCTGTATCTGTGCGGTTCCGGCGCCCATCCCGGCGGGGGCATCATGGCGGCGCCTGGACGGAATGCCGCGTGGGCCGTCATCAAGGATGCGCAGCGGTAGGCGGGCCGAACACGCAATGCACGATGCACGCACAATGCACACGCTGCTCTTCCGCCCCTTGGGAGCCCGCACGTCTGAAGCCGCATCCGCCCTGGAGCCTGGAGCCTGGCGCCTGGAGCCCGTCGGATGAGCCGCCCGGTCGTTATCGGCGCCGGACACAACGGTTTGATTGCGGCGTTCTACCTGGCGAGGGCGGGATATCGCCCGATCGTGCTCGAACGGCGCGAGCAGGTGGGCGGTGCCGCAGTGACGAGCGAGATCCACCCTGGCTTCCATGTCCCGACGCTCGCACACACTTTCGGGCCTCTGCGGCCGGATGTGGCCGCCGACCTGGGGCTGGTGCGCAGAGGCGTCGAGGTGATCGCGCCGGCGCTGACCAGCTTCTCGCCCCGTGACGACGGTCGGGCCCTGCTACTCGCACGTGACCCGATGCACACCGCTCGGCATCTGGCGCGGTTCTCCTCGCGCGACGCGTCGCAGTTTCCGGCCTTCCATCGCGCGGTGGCCCAGGGCGCCTCGCTGCTCGCGGACCTCGCGCGTGAGATCCCGCCGTCCCTCGATCGCCCGGGCGCCTCCGAGCTCTGGCATCTGCTGAAAACAGGTCGCCGGTTCCGTGGGCTCGGCCGTGCCGACGCCTACCGCCTCCTCCGGATGGCGCCCATGCCGGTGGCCGACCTTACCGAGGACTGGTTCGAGACCGACATCCTGCGCGCCGCCATCGCCACGCGGGGCGTGCTCGGCACGAACCTGGGGCCGCGGTCGGCCGGGACCGTCGCGACCCTGCTGCTCGACGCGGCTCGCGATCCGGCAGCCCCGGGCGCACCATCGTTCGTTCGCGGCGGCATGGGACGGCTCACTGGAGCGCTGGCTGAAGCTGCCGCGGAGGCCGGCGCGGAGATCCGGGCGAGCGCGGACGTCGTCCGCATCGAGGTGGACGACACGGGGGTGCGAGGCGTCCTGCTGTCGTCAGGAGAGCAGATCTCCACCAACGTCGTCGTGTCGAACGCTGATCCGAAACGCACGCTGCTCGGCATGGTGGACCCGGTGCGCCTCGAGCCTGGCTTCCTGCTGCGCGTGCGCAACATCCGCGCACGCGGCACGTTGGCCAAGGTGAACCTCGCGCTCGCGAGCCTGCCGGCATTCACAGCCGAGCACGATCTGCCGCAGGATGTGCGGGCCGCCGAAGCGCTCGCCGGGCGCATCCTCGTCGCACCGGGCATCGATTACCTCGAACAGGCGTTCGATCGCTCGAAGTACGGCGACACGCCTGTGCGGCCGTTCCTGGAGTGCGTCATTCCAACTCTGACGGATCCTGCGCTGGCGCCTGCGGGCCAGCATGTGATGTCCATCTACGTGCAATACGCGCCGTACGATCTCCGAGGGAGCGACTGGGACACCGCGCGGGATCGGCTGCAGCAGACTGTCATCGATACCCTCACCGAGCACGCGCCGGGGATGCCGTCGCTCGTGCTCGCGGCGCAGACGATCACACCAGCCGACCTCGAAACCACCTACGGCTTTACCGGTGGACATATTCACCACGGGGAGCTGGCGCTCGATCAGCTCTACGTCATGCGGCCGCTGCTCGGGTGGGCGCAGCACCGCACCCCGATTGCCGGACTGTATCTCTGCGGGGCCGGCACGCACCCCGGCGGTGGCATCAGCGGCGCCAACGGCGCGAATGCCGCCCGCGTGGTGATCAGGGATCACGCTGGCCACCGCGGCTGAGTGAGCGACAGCAGACTCGAGTACCACACGTGAAGGTCAGGACCTGATGTCAGATGTCGCTAACGGGCGCGCACGAACCGCAATCGCGGCGGTGGCCGCCGCGGTGTTGGTACTGGGTGCGGGCGGGTCTCCACCGCGCGACACGATTGCCGGGTTCGCGCCCGACTCGCTCCTCCTTCAACGCCAGATCGAGGGACGATTCCTCCGGCTCCCGTCCGCGTCGCGGCTCCGCCAGTTCCATCGATACCTCACCGCCGAGCCGCACGTCGCGGGTTCGCCGCGAAACCGGCACCTCGCCGAGTGGCAGCGACAGCAGTGGATTGCCTGGGGCATCGAAGACGTCCACATCGTCACGCACGAGGTCCTGTTGCCGTATCCCCAGGAGGTGCGCGTGGAGATGACGGCGCCGAAGCGCTGGCAGGCGTCACTGAGGGAAGACGCCGTGGCCGGCGATCCCGACACGAATCAGGATCCCGGGGCCACGTACCACGCGTTCTCGGCATCCGGCGACGTCACCGGCGAGGTCGTCTACGCCGGCAGCGGGAACCCGGAGCACTACGACTGGCTGACCGCCCAGGGCATCGATCTCAGGGGCAAGATCGCGCTCGTTCGCTACTCGGTGCCCTACAGCTATCGCGGGTTCAAGGCGCTGACGGCGCAGCAGCGCGGCCTGGCCGGCATCCTCATCTACTCGGACCCGGCCGACGATGGATTCGGAAAGGGGAAGACGTATCCGGCGGGCCCGTGGGGGCCCGAAAGCCACATCCAGCGCGGCGGCATCCCGTTCGATTTCCTGGTTCCCGGCGACCCGCTGACACCCGGCTGGGCCTCCGTCCCGGGCGCCAGACGAATTGCGGCGGAAGAAGCAGTCTCAATCCCGAAGATCATCAGCGTCCCTCTGTCGTATCGGGACGCGCGGGTGATCCTCGAAGCGCTCGGCGGACCCGAGGTGCCGGCCACCTGGCGCGGCGGGCTGCCCATCTCGTATCGCGCCGGCGGCGGCGCAGCGGTCCGCATGGTGGTCCGCATCGACAGCGCCGTGCGGCAGATCCAGACCGTCGTCGGCCGGATCCGCGGGTCGGAGCAGCCCGAGCAGGAGGTCATCCTCGGCAACCACCGCGACGCATGGGTGTTCGGAGGCGTCGACCCGTCGAGCGGATCCGCGAGCCTGATGGAGCTCGCCCGAAGCCTCGGCACCCTGCTGCGCGGCGGCTTCCGTCCGAAGCGGACGATTGTGCTCGCGAGCTGGGACGCCGAGGAATTCACGCTGACCTCCTCGACGGAGTGGGGCGAGCAGTACGCGGAGGCGCTGCAGCGCCGGGCGATCGCGTACATCAACGTGGACAGTGCGGCATCAGGGCCGGTGTTCACTGCCTCCGCGGTCCCGTCGCTCAACCGGCTGGTAGCGGAGGTCGCGCGCGACGTGCGCGATGCGGGATCGCGCCAGTCGATCGCGCAGGCGAGGGCACGTGCCGGCTCGGCGGAGCGCGGTGCGCTGCCGAATGCCCAGGGGCAAGGCCTCGTGAACAACCGCCTGGGCAGCGGCAGCGACTACACCGTGTTCCTGAACTTCCTGGGGATTCCGATCATCGATATCAGCTTCGACGGTCCCTACGGCGTCTACCACTCGATCTACGACAACCATCAGTGGGTCTCACGCGTCGGCGATCCCGGCTTCCGCTACCACACGGCCATGACGAAGCTCTGGGGGCTGATGGCGCTGCGCCTGGCAAACGCCGACATCCTCCCGTTCGACTACCTGGCCTATGCCGCCGCGCTGACAGGGTTCGCGACCGAGGTCGAGAAGCGCTGGACCGACGCACGGCCGCGAGCGACCGACACGCCAATCGAGAGGTCGCCGTTCGCGGAGGTGCACGAGGCCATCGGACGCTTCGCCACGGCGGCCGCACGGACCGCGCAGGAGCAGGAGCAGGCATCCGCCCACGCGGCGACAATCCCGCGCGACGAGCTGAACGCCCGGCTGATGCGCGTCGAGCGCGCCCTGCTCGATCCGGATGGGATCCCCGGGCGCCCGTGGTACCGGCACCTCGTGTACGCGCCGAAGTTCACCTATGCGGCGGAAGTCCTGCCCGGTCCCGCCGAGGCGATTGCCGCCGGCGACGAGGTCCGCCTCCGCGAGCAGTGCCGCAAGCTGGCGGCGGCCATCGACCGCGCGGCGGAGGTTCTGGCGAAGTAGCGCTGGACGCGAAGTGGCAATGAACATCGTGCATCTCGTATCCTCGTGACAGTCTGTACATCCGGCCGACAGCCGCGAGCCGCCGGCCCGCAGCCCGCTTCTTTCGGAGAGAGGTCCTTCATGGAAACCGACGTCAAGACCACCCAGATGAAGATCACCTACAGCACGATGAGCGCCGAGCAGATGGTCGATCTGCACAACGCGCTCGATGCGGCCATTGTGGACGTCAAGAAGCAGTTCGGTCAGACGCACCCGATGTTCATCAACGGGCAGCCCGTGACGGCTGGCAAGACGTTCGCGGACGAGAGCCCGATCGACACACGGTGGATTCTCGGACACTTCCAGAGCGGCGGGCGCGAGCACGTGAAGGAGGCGGTCGCGGCAGCACGGTCCGCGGCCCCCGCCTGGGCCGCACTGCCCTGGCGTGCGCGCGTGGCGAAGGTGCGGGCAGTGGCGGACGCGATCCGCAATCACCGGTGGGAGCTCTCCGCGGTCATGGGCTACGAGGCTGGCAAGAATCGCCTCGAGTGCGTCGGAGACGTCGAAGAGTCGGCGGACCTGATGGCGTACTACTGCGACCAGATCGAGGCGCACAACGGGTTCGAGCAGCAGATGGGCACACTCAGCCCGCACGAGCGAAACTCCAGCGTCCTGCGGCCGTACGGCGTATGGGCCGTCATCTCGCCGTTCAACTTTCCGCTCGCGCTCGCGGCGGGTCCCGCGGGCGGCGCGCTCGTGGCGGGCAACACGGTCGTGTTCAAACCGGCGAGCACCACGCCGTGGATGGGATTGAAGCTGTACGAGATGTGCAAGGAGGCCGGGCTGCCGGATGGCGTGTTCAATTTCGTCACCGGGGGCGGCAGCACCGCCGGACAGGAACTGATCGACAACGAGGGCATCGACGGTATCGTCTTCACCGGCTCGATGGAGGTGGGGATGAAACTGCTCCGCGACAACGGGGCGAGACGCATCCCCCGCCCCGTCGTGAGCGAGATGGGGGGCAAGAACCCTGCCCTCGTGATGCAGTCGGCGGATCTCGACAAGGCGAGCGACGGCGTGTGGCGTTCGGCGTTCGGCGCGCAGGGCCAGAAATGCTCAGCCTGCTCGCGCGTCTACGTGCACAAGAGTGTGCGCGACGAGTTCGTGCGCCTGCTCGTGGAGAAGACGAAGAGGATCAAGATCGGCAACCCGCTCGAGAAGGATGTCTGGCTGGGGCCCGTGATCAATGAAGGCGCGGTCAAGACATTCGAAGATGCCGTCGCGCGCGCGGTGAAGGATGGCGGGCGGGTGCTCGTCGGCGGCAAGCGGATCACCCAGGAGCCGTTCAATCACGGCTACTTCGTCGAGCCAACCGTGATCGACGGCGTCCCGGCGGATCACGCCGTGTTCCAGGAGGAGTACTTCGTCCCGATCACCGCGGTGGCCGACGTCCTCTCGCTGGATGAAGCGATCGAGCTGGCGAACCGGTCGGAGTACGGCCTGACGGCCGGTATCTTCTCGGAGGAGCGCCAGGAGATCGAGACATTCTTCAACCGGATCGAGGCCGGCGTGACCTACGCGAACCGGCGCTCCGGCGCAACGACCGGCGCATGGCCCGGCATCAACCCCTTCGGCGGCTGGAAGGCCAGCGGCTCGAGCGGCCGGGGTACGGGCGGGCCGTACTACGTTCAGCAGTTCATGCGCGAGCAGAGCCGCGTGGTGATGGAGTAGTCGGCGGGAGGCGGGCGGCTGGCGCCGGGCGCGGCTTGCGCGGCGCGATGGGCCAACACTCATTAGGCGAACCCCTAGGGTTCTGTTCGGAGGAGCCGCGCCGCTGCCCCCTAACCCTGACGGCTGACCGCTGACCGCTGATCGCTGTGCAATGACCGAACGGCTGCTGCTGCTGCTCTTGATGGTTGCGTCTGCTCCGGCCGCAGCGCTGGCCCAGGTACCGGCGCCCCCTGTCACGCAGACGTCCCCCGGCGTCCCCACCGGGTCGCGCCCGCAGGAGTCCGCGACCGGCCCCCGCGACAACGAGCAGAAGCCGGACACAGGCACAGGCCGTATCGCCGGACGCGTGGTCGGCGGCGAGAACGGTGTGCCCCTGCGCCGCGCCGTCGTGAGCCTCTGGGCGGAAGGCATGCGAGAGGGCCGCAGCGCCACCACGGACGAAGCCGGTCGCTTCGAGTTCAAGGACCTGCCCGCAGCCAGGTTCAACCTCCATGCTTCAAAGGCCGGCTACGTTCACGATGCGCTACGGCCAGCGGCGCTCGTTCGAGGCCGGCGGCAGGAGCCTGGAACTGGCGAGCGGGCAGTCAGTCACGAACGTGCAGTTCAATTTGCCACGCGGCGGCGTCATCACGGGACGCATCACCGACGAGTTCGGCGAGTCGATTGCCGGCACCACGGTGAAGGTCATGAAGCACCAGTACGCCGAGGGACGCCGTCAATTGATGCCGGTCAATCGACGGGTGGACCATTACTGACGACCTTGGCCGGTACCGGGCCTATGGGTTGGCACCGGGCGAGTACTTCGTCAGCGCCTCGATGGGGCACCCGGCCGGCCCGTTTCAAGCGCCGTCGGAGGATCGCGGCGGCTTCGCGCCCACCTACTACCCCGGAACACCGACCGTCGCCGACGCGCAGCAGGTGCCGGTTCGGGCTGGCACGGAGGTCACGGCGAACTTCGCGCTGCTGCCAGCACGAACGCTCACCATCGGGGGCACGGCCGTGGATTCGGAGGGCAAGCCGATCGTGAATGGCTTCATCATGGTGCAGGAAGGGCCCGCAGGCACGCCGGACATGTTCACGATGAGCGCGGGCGCGATGACCAGGCCTGACGGGACCTTCACCGTTGCCAACCTCACCCCCGGCGAGTACGTGCTGCACGTGAACACCGAGACAGGCATGGAGGCGGAGAACAGAGTCGGCCGCGGTGCCGATCACACTCGCCACTGAAGACATTTCCGGGCTCGCGATCGCCACGACCCGTAGGCGCGACGATCGCCGGGCAGGTGATCCTCGATGGCGGACAAGGGGCCTCTGTCCGGCCGGCGGAGTTCAGCTTCTTCGTCATGCCCGTGGAACCCGTGTCGCAAATGTTCGGACCGGCCGATCACGCCCAAGGACGACTGGACGTTCGAGGGCATCGCGCGGGAATCCCCGGTGCTGATTCGCGGCGGGCAACAGGCGAACGGCTGGCGCATCAAGTCCGTCCTTCAGCGCGGGGTCGACGTCACCGACACGGGTGTCGTGTTCAGGCCCGGCGAACGAGTCGGACGATGTGCAGATCGTGCTGTCGAATCGGTTCAGCGCGGTCACCGGTACCGTCGCCACCGACGGCGGCGAGCCCGCGAAAGACTACGTCGTCGTCGTGTTCGCGGATGACCCGAACCGGTGGGCGCCAATGTCGCGCTCACATCGGGTCCGCACGTCCTGACCAGCAGGGGCAGTTCGAGGTGAAGGGGCTGCCATCCGGCAACTACCTCGCGCTCGCGGTCGAGTCCCTCGAGGACGGACAGGACCGCGACCCGGAGTTCCTGCAGCAGATGCGCTCGTCGGGTATGAGCTTCGCGCTTGCCGACGGCGAGCGGAAGGCACTTGCGCTCAAGATTGTGGCGGAGCACTGACGGTCTGTCCGCCGGGACTGAAGTCCCGGCTCCACAAAGGTTCCTCTCGTCGCAGCCGGCGCCACCTTACTTCTCCGGCGGCGGGTCCTCCGTGTCTCCCCCCACATCGTCCACGAACGGCACGCCGCGAGCCTCCAGGGATTCCCGCAAGGTCTCGGCGGCCTCGCGCTCGAACCAGGCAGACCAGCGGTGACGAAGACCCGCAACGTCGAGGGCCTCCACGAATCGGCGGGGCCCTTTCTTCGACTGCAGCGCGTTCATCAGGCGGTTCCGGATCGTCGGCGATTCCACTGTCCGGACAAACGCCATCATCGTGGCGGGATTGTCCACGTCCGCACGATGGGCGATCTCGGCGAGCGACTCGGATGCGAAGACCTCTTGCAGTTCCCGCATGTCCTCTGAAGGAACCCCGAAGCTTTCCGCGTCGCCCGCGTGGATCGCCGTCAGTTCGTCGTCTGTCCAGGTGAACAGCTCGCCTGTGGAGATGTCCACGTGGAGTAAACCGTCCTGCGGGAGCTTGAGGAAATGGGTCAGCACCTGGCGCAGGGAGAGCGGATCGCAGGTCGCGGGCCGCTCCGGAAGCTCGGTATCCCTCATGTCGTCGACGGTCGGTGAAAACACGACGTCGAACCAGGCGAGGAACGTTTCGAAGGAACGGTCCGATGGCCATTGCGCCTGATCAGTCGTCCATGGTTCGAGCTCCCGTTCGAAGAGCTCGGCGTAGTTCTGCTGCAGCCAGCGGTCCGCGTCCACTTGTCTCGGCAGCTCGGGCGTGACGTACGCGCTCCAGCGCGATATCGCCGGCAGCCTCCAGTCGTCGCCTAGTCCCTCCACGCTCCGCACCCAGTTTTCGAACGGCTGGCGGGGGCAGAGCATGAACGCGGACGTGAAGTCCAGATCCGAGAGCGGAGCCGACGTGTCATAGGACTCATCCGGCTCAGCATCACCACCATCGCCGGGTGGCTCATCGTGTTCGGGATCGAGGTCGTCAGCCATGTCGATGTCGATCAGTGCACCGGATTCGTGCGTCAGAACTCCGGTCGCGTCCAACGCCACGGGACCCGAGTTGTTAAATGGACGCCGCGGCCCATGCCGCCCGCCGCCCGCCGCCACGCCGCCCGCCGTTATTGTGCCACCCAGGTAAGCGCCACCAGCTTTACCTGGACGCCCGTGCGCTTCGGCTTCAGGCTGATGGTCTCAATCGCGTCGGCCGGCGAGCCATGCGCCGCTTCGACGGCGGCAATCTCCGCTTGCAGGCTGCGTTCGAGCTCCTCCTTCTGCGCCTGGACGGCGGCGACGTTCTCCTGTGCTCGCCCCACATCCTGCGACTCCTTCATCGAGCGGCCCACGCCACGTGCCG
The DNA here is from genome assembly GCA_963763095.1 of Vicinamibacteria bacterium. GTDB lineage: Bacteria > Acidobacteriota > Vicinamibacteria > Vicinamibacterales > JAENWD01 > CAVUCH01. The sequence goes on along the minus strand of CAVXNR010000031.1, from coordinate 149,363 downwards.
CCGTGGTCGCTCGCCCCAGCGTGGAGGCGCTCAACGTCTTGCGTCCGAACATGGCGCCGAAGACCGTGGTCGCCAGGGAAATTCCCGTCTGCACCCTCGAGCTCGCGACCTGCTCCTGCTCGCGCGCAACGGCCTGCTCCGCCTTGCGCTGCCGCTCGGCCAGCGCCAGCATCTTCGGCGCGTACTTCTGCCTCAACCCGGCGACCTGCTCGTCGCGTGCTTCCCGCGCGGCGTGCTGCAGGCGCACGCGAAAATCACGCTCGTTCTCGCCGGGCTTCGACACGACGCCGAGCGAGGGGCTGCGAAACAGCTCGAGCACCTGCTGCCTGGTGAGCCACGCGGTGAAGCCTCTGGTCCACTCGGCGTAATTCCTGGGTTTCGCCGCCGCTGGCGGCAGCGGCTCGAACGCCGCACCCGGCGCCGCCTCCTTCGACAGATCGTCCAACGCAAAGTCTGCTTCCACGGCATTCGCCCAGTCGACGGCAACGGGCCCGTCGACGATCGGGGTCACCATCAGCACGGTCCGTACTTCGTCCACGGCGCACTTTGCGTCTGTGAAGCGCACGTCTGCCGACCCGAGGAGCATCGGAACGTAAGTAGCCGCCCCCGCCACTGGACCGAAGAACTGCTGGATGTCTGGCGGCAGCACCGGTGCCACGCGGCCCGCGCGAGCCGCGGTGTCACGGCTTCCCTCGCGTGCGCGGACGGCCGCCGCGCCGGCTTCCTCCTGTGCGGGAGTGGCCGCGTCGTGCGCAGGCGACGAGAACTCGGCGCGACGTGGGTCCATCAGGATCTTGATCTGCGAACGCGTCAGCGGACCGCGGAGGTACGAGAGTGCCCAGCGGCTCTCGAAGACCTCGGGCGCGTCCTCGTGAACGTTGTGCATCAGGAACACGCGGGTAGCGAGACCGCTCAGCAGGCGACCCATCGCCTGCCGATCGAACGGCACACCGCCGTTCGCCGAGGCCCCCTCCAGCCCGTCGAGGACACGCATCTGGTCGCGCTCCGTCTGCAGACGGCCGATCAGCCATGTGCCTGCGTTCGACAACGCCTTGTAGTCGATGTCGACCGGGTTCTGCGTGGCGAGCACCAGGCCCACGCCAAACGCTCGCGCCTGCTTCAGGAGCGTCAACATCGCGATCTTCGACGGCGGGTTCGCGACCGGCGGCAGATACCCGTAGATCTCGTCCATGTAGATCAGGGCGCGCAGGCTGGTCGTGCCCGACTGCGTGCGCATCCAGCCAAGCGCCTGGTTGAGCAGCAGGGAGACGAAGAACATCCGCTCGACGTCGTTCAGGTGCGCGATGGAGAATATCGCCAGCCGCGGCTTGCCGGCCGGCGTGTAGAGCAGGCGCTGGATGTCCAGCGGCTCGCCTTCCATCCACGCGCTGAACCCTGGCGCTGCGAGCAGGTTGTTGAGCGCCATGGCGAGCGCGAATCGATCCTTCGCCGGATAGAACGCCTCGAGCTCCAGCACGCCCACCTTCGTGACCGGTGGCGATTGGATCTGCTGGATGAGTGCCGCGATGTCGAGCGCCGTTCCCTCTCGCCACGCCGCGTCGAGAATCGTCGCGACCAGGATGTGCTCACGCGACCTGATGGGATCGGCGTCAATCCCGAGCAGACCGAGCAGGCTAGTCGCCGTGGTGCTCACGCGTTCGCGCAACAGCTCGGGCTCGTCCCGGATCTCCTGGGGTGGAGCAGAGAAGGAGCGCAGCACGGAGACCGGGATCCCGGCCTCGCTCCCCGGGGTGTAGACCACCACGTCGGCGGCGTTCCGCAGTCGGGCGATGCGAGCTGCGTCCTGGTTCCATTCGGCCAGGCCCGCCGCCCACTTCGCCGCCTCGGCGGCCGCGAACGCATCGGGATTCATCCCCTTCCGCCGGGCATCGTCTTCGTTGATCCACGGCCGGAACTCGGCCGCGCTCAGCTGCGGGAATGTGAGCAGCAGGTTCCCGAGGTCGCCCTTGGGATCGATGATGAGCGCGGGGATCCCGTCAATCGCCGCCTCCTCGAGCAGCGAGAGACACAAGCCGGTCTTGCCGCTGCCCGTCATGCCGACGCACACCGCGTGCGTCACCAGGTCGCGCGAGTCGTAGAGCGTGATGCCCTCGCCTGGTGTTCGGGCTGCGACGTCGTACGGGCGTCCCAGGTAGAAGAGCCCGAGCTTCTCGTAGTCCATGCGGGACAGGATACACAACGCAGTCGGCGGGACGGCGGGAGGCGGGAGGCGGGAGGCGGGCGCCACTGGGAGGAGCCACAATACCGCCAGCCGCCAGCCGCCAGCCGCAGAATCTAGTGCCCCGGTCCACCCGAGAGATTCTTCACCAGCTCCCCCACGACGCCCTTCGCATCGCCGAACAGCATGTAGGTGTGATCGGCCGTGTAGAGCTCGTTGTCGATGCCGGCGAACCCAGGGTTCATCGAGCGCTTGATCGCAAAACACATGTGCGCCTTGTCGGCGTCGATGATCGGCATCCCGAAGATCGGGCTGGACTTGTCATGGCGCGCGGCTGGGTTCACGACGTCGTTCGCGCCGATCACGAGCACGACGTCCGCCTGCGGCAGGTCCGGGTTGATTTCGTCCATCTCGACGAGATGGTCGTATGGGATCTCCGTTTCGGCCAGCAGCACGTTCATGTGGCCCGGCATGCGTCCGGCGACCGGGTGAATGGCGAACCGCACGTCGATGCCCCGCTTCGTCAGCTGGTCGTAGAGCTCACGGACGCGGTGCTGGGCCTGTGCCACCGCCATGCCGTAGCCAGGCACGATGACGACCGTGTTCGCCTGCTCCATGAGCTGCGCCGCGCCCTCCGGAGTTTCCTGCTTCACCAGCTTCTGCTCGCCGGCAATGGCCTTCGCCTGCACCTGGCCGAACGCGCCGAACAGGACGTTCGTGAACGATCGGTTCATCGCGCGGCACATGATGATCGCCAGAATCAGACCCGACGATCCGTCGAGCGCACCCGCCGTGATCAGCACCTTGTTGTCGAGCACGAATCCCATCGCGACGGCCGACAGTCCGGCGTACGAGTTGAGCAGTGCGATGACGGTCGGCATGTCGGCGCCGCCGATCGGGATGATGAGGAGCACACCGAAGATGAGGGCGAGCGCGATGATGACGGGAAACAGGAATGCATACTGGGCCGGGTTCGTCACGACCGCGATGCCGCACAGGACAGCGATCCCGAGCAGGCCGAGGTTCATCGCGTTCTGACCCTTGTAGGTCAGCGGCCGCTGCGGAATCCAGCTGACCTCCTGCAGTTTGCCCGCTGCGAGCAGGCTCCCGGTGAACGTGAGATATCCAAGGATGATTTCGGCCACGATGGCGAACACCCTGAACGACGTCAGCATCTCGGGCTCGCTGCCGAGCCATAGGTAGAACTTCGCCGTGCCAACCAGGCCGGCGGCCAGGCCGCCGAAGGCGTGCGACAGCGCGGTTCGTTGTGGCACCGCGGTGAGCGGCACCCACGAGAGCGGCACGCCGACGACCACGCCGAGGACCGCCGCGACCGCCATCCACCCCCAGTGGACCGACTCGAACCCGGCGAGCAGACCCAGCGTGCCGAGGATACCGATCGCCATGGCGGCGACGCCCGCGTAGACGCCCTTGCGGGCGGTCTTCGGGTCGTTCATCCAATACAGCGCGAAGATGAAGAGGGCGGTGGCGACCAGATACGCGAGTTGAACGAGCTGGGAAATCATTTACCCCGCTCCTTCTTGAACATCTTCAGCATCCGATCGGTGATGAGGAAGCCGCTGACGATGTTGGTCATCGACGCGAACAGCGCGATCGCGCCGAGCACGGTGATGTAGGTCGGGTACTCCCCGGGCCCTGCAACGAGGATCGCGCCGACGACCGCGATGGCGGAGATCGCGTTGGTGAGCGACATCAGTGGCGTGTGCAGCAGCCGCGAGACGCGGGTAATGACCCCGAGCCCGATGAATGTGGCCAGCATGAAGACGAAGAGCATGGAGATGAAATCGGTGGGGGCGGCTTTCGGGTGTGTCCCAGCCTCCTGCAGGCTGGCGGCCACCGCTGGAGTCGCAGCCCAGACGAAGACTGCGGCTGCCCCGAGCAGGCACCTCATAGGCGTATGTCTCCTTTCAGGTAAGCGTGACGCGCGATCCGCGTGACAGATGCGGTCGCTCGGCCACTATAGCGCCCTCACCGTCACAGCGCTACTGAGGCCACGACGGCGCACCCGCTGATGTGGGGCAGGGCTTCAGCCCTGCAACATCGGTGCGCTGCTAGCAGGCCTGAAGGCCTGCCCCACATGACTACACAAGTGAATCGCGGGTGTAGACCCAGTGCTCGCTTGTGGTGTCACCGCACCGCTGACGTGGGGCAGGGCTTCAGCCCGGCAAAATCGGTGCGTTCTAGCAGGCCTGAAGGCCTGCTCCACATGACTACGCAAGTGAATCGCGGGTTTAGAACGCGTCGGCGTGCCAGTAGAGGACGTCATCCGCCACAAGCGGTGGGTCGATAAGGTCGCGTTCCACGAGCGGTCGAATCATCAGGATCGAGCCGGTCACTTTTCGGCGGTGGATGGCCAATTGCACCGGGTCGAACCGGGCTGGCCACCACGCGTGAATCACGGGAGGGCGGGAGCCGGGCGTGCGAGCGACGAGCGCCTGCAGCATCGCGCCGACCCGCGCGCCGGACGGGTCGCGGTCGCCGCACGAGGCGAGGCTCCAGGATTCCGCGTCGGTCGCCCCGCGGCGCCGCGCGATCTGCAACAGCACCCACGCGACGGCACGCGTGCCCTCTTCGCACACGAAGAACTCGACATCGCGCGTGCCAGGGGGGCCAAACCCCGACAGCATGCGCTTCTTCGCGAGCGCGTACTGGAGCCACTCGGCGTCGTACGACAGGGAAAACCGGTAGCCGGCTGCGCGCTGGTGGTGCGTCTCGACGATCAGATCGAGATCGCGTGGTTCGCCCGACCGCACCAGGACGGCCGGCGCACCAGGCTTCCAGGGCACGCCCACGAGCGCCTGCTGCATCGGCACCACGGAGAAGCCAAGCCTTTCGTAGTAACGCGGGGCAATTTCGGAGAACAACATCGCCATGGCAGCGCCATTCGCGCGGGCCGCTTCCACGATGTGCTCGATGAGGGCGGCGGCATGGCCCTGCCGGCGATGTTCCGGAGGTGTGAAGACCGCGCCGATCCCGATTGTGGGGACCGTGCGGCCACCGAGACGCACGCTCACGCGATAGCGCTTGGCGCTGGCGAGCAGGAGACCGTCCGAGACCAGGCCCACCCGCTCGAGGTGCTGCGACCCCCACGGCGTCCGCAGCTGGGCACGGTTGTACCGCGCGTAACCCTCGCGTGTGAGCTGATCATTCCACTGCGCGAAGGTCTGATCGAGAGCCTGATCGTGGAGCGGGTCGTCGGCAGAAAGAACGTGAAAGGCTGGGGCCATGAGGCTGTCCGCCGGAACTGGAGTTCCGGCTCCACATCCGCCTGTTCGCGAGAACGTGGTGCCCAGGAAACCGGCCCACGGCCGTCTACCGGATGGGAAATACGCGCTCGAGATCGTCGGCCGGACGCGCGATGACGTGCACGCCCACGAGTTCGCCGACGCGCCGCGCGGCAGCGGCCCCCGCATCGGTAGCGGCCTTCACCGAGCCCACGTCGCCGCGCACCAGCACGGTGACGAGCCCCGCATCCACCTTCTGCCAGCCCACGATGGTGACGTTTGCGGTCTTGACCATGGCGTCCGACGCCTCGATCATCCCGACGAAGCCACGCGTCTCGATCATGCCGAGCGCCTCGCCGACGTCGGGCCGGGGGGTGACGGGTTCGGGAGTCGGGTCAGTTTTGGCCATGTGGACCGCCATCATACTCGACCCGACTGCTCATCGGCGGCGCGGGCGCCAGCGACATCCTTTTCGGTCAACCCGCCCGCGCTGTGCGTCGTGTAGGAGACGGTCACGCGCCGATAGTTGATCGTGAGGTCGGGATGGTGGTCAGCCGCCTCTGCACCCGGCACGAGTCGCGTCACGAACGCGACGGCCTCCGGGAAGCCGGTGAAGGCGAACGTCTTCCGGATGGTGTTGCCGTCGCGCGCCCAGCCGGGAAGCGAGGTCAGGGCCGAACCGATCTGTTCGTCGGATAGCAGAGGCATAAGTTCAATACTCTCCCAGCCGCCTTGGGCTGACGAGCGCGAGCGCCGCATCGCTCTCGTCGCCTGCGACGACCCGCGCCACCAGCTCGCCCGTGAGCGGCGCTAGCAAGACGCCGTTGCGGTAATGTCCGGTCGCGTACACCAGCCCAGGCACCCGCGCCGATCGTCCGATGACCGGCAGCGCATCGGGCGATCCGGGCCGCAGACCCACGCGAACGCCGACGAAGGTCGCCTGCCATGCGCGAGGCACGAGCTCGCAGACCCCATCGAGCAGGTCGCGTACGCCGGCCACCGTGGCGCGGGCGTCGAACCCGACATCCTCGAGCGTCGCGCCGACGAGGAGCGTCCCATCGGGCCACGGAACCGCGTAGCACCGGCTGCCCCAGACGATGCGCCCCACGGCGGGCTCGGGCCATTTCAGGTACAGCAGCTGGCCGCGCACCGGATGGATCGGCAGCGAGTCTACCCCGTCGATCGCGATCTGCCCGGCCCAGCTACCTGCCGCCAGGACGACGGTCGCCGCGGTAAGCGGCCCCTCGGGCGTGTGCACGACGATGCCGGTGGCGGTGGGCTCGATGCGCTCAACGCTCGCTCGCGTGAGGCGCGCGCCGCGAGACTCGCAGGCACGCCAGAGGGCGCCCGTCACCGCCGACGCGCTGGCGTACCCGTGCGCCGGCGTGAGGAGGGCGCCCACGCAGCTGGTGGCGATGTCGCGCTCGAGCTGCCTCGCATCCGCCCCCTTCAGGTATCGGCTTCCGACACCCCGCGCGGCGTGCGCGCTCGCGACGGCCTGCAGCTCGGTCGCCTCCGCATCGTCGAGCGCGATCTCCAGCGATCCAGTGCGGGCATACACCTGCGCGGGCACCTCGCCATCGAACAGCCGCTCAACGAACGCGTCCCATAACCAAAGGCTGCGCAGGCCGAGCGCTTCGAGCACCGGATCGTGCAACCCCTCGGAGTACGGCGTGAGCATCCCCGCTGACGCCTGTGTGGCTCCGAGCCCGATACCCTCCGGATCCACGAACGACACGGAGGCTCCCTGGCGTACCAGCGCCTCACCTGCGGCACACCCGACGATGCCCGCTCCGACGATGAGGACGTCGGGCGCCACAGTCAGTGACCTATCCTTGTCATCGCTAGCGCGGATCTCAGAGCGCGCATGTGGGGCAGGGCTTCAGCCCTGCAGAATGCGCGGCTGGCAACGCGTGAGGAGCGAGCATATCCGGAATATGCGAGCGACGAGCGACGCAGCCGGGCGGGATGCCCCGTCCGACTGGCACGCTAGGTATGACAGGGACAGGCCACTACCGTCGGGTGTTGTCGATCCACCCGTCGTTGATGAACCGTCCGAAGCCGCGGTACTCAATCATGGGCTTTGCGGGATGCCCGGCTCGGTGGTTCGTGCCCGCCCAGGAGGACACCCACGGGACGATGTATGTCGGTGCCGGGGGCGTTGGCGGCGCCGCAGGTTTCTCGCCGATGATGACGAAGTACGGCGCGCCATCCCGTTCGTCGGGCGCTGGCGGTGGCGCGGCAGCGGCGCGCTCGGTAGCTGCGACCGGCGAAGATGCCGGCGACGGCCGGGAGGCGTTCTTGAGCATCGCCGTGATGACGCGCTCGCTGACGCCGGCCGCACGGAGCTCCAGGATTTTGGGAGCATCCAGGCTGAAAACGGTGCCGTCCGCCTCGACCAGGGCGACGAGCACTTCGTCGCCGAGGCCCGCCTTGGAGAGCTCAATCAGGTCGCGCGTGCTCACCGCCCACGCGAGATCGGGAGCTCCGCCCACGAGCAGCACGGCACACGCAGCGGCGGCCAGGGTTCCGGCGCGCCTTCCGAGACGGGGGAGCCGTAAGAGAACACGGCTGGGATTGATCGTTCGGTGATTGCTCATGGTGTGGCCCCTGGAGGTCGGATGCGGCTTCAATTCTCGCGCCCGATTGGGCGGAATGCAACACTGCCGCCGCTGACGCTGGGCGCGTCGGCCCGGCATGCGCAAAACCGAGGACGCGTCGGCGGTCGTCGTCGAACCGCAGGCCGTGGGCGTTCGTGGAAGCCGTCGGAGTTGTTATGGCACACCCGCAGAAAAACCCGGGCACCGCGGCCGTCCTGAGCCTGATCGTGCCGGGGATCGGCCAGTTTTACAACGGCGACTTCCTGCGCGGCATCTTCTGGCTCATCGTCACACCAGGCTTCTGGATTGGCACGGGTGGCCTGTTCGGGTGGGTGTGTCACGTCATCGCCGCGATGACGGCACACCACCGTGCCCGGGTGAAGAACGCGCTGCCGGCATGAACCCGGGCTGCAGCAACCACAGGACACCGGTCGCCGGGACAGGACACCCGGCCGTAGGCAGGCCTCTACACGGGAGGAAACCGTGCGGATTAGCGGGGAGTTCCGCTTGTGAGCCCGGGTACACCACTTGCTCAGTCTGGTGAGTCTGAGGAGCATTTAAATGTTCAATACCCGAATCGGGCTCGCGGTTCTCGCCACGTCCGGTCTGGTGGCAGCGGGGGCGGGCGGGTTCCTGGCGACCCGATACAGCGCCGCGCCGGCCGCGCAGACGGCCGTTGCGGGTCCGGCCGAGAGCGGGCCCAAGGCTGGGAATCCGCCGGAGACGGCGCAACCAGTCCAGGAAACTGAAGCGGTGATGGACGAAGGGCCCGGCGCCGCCGGAACGCGGCCAGCCCGGGACGCCCAGGAGGGGAAGGTCGCGCCGACAGGCGACCGTCATGTGGCCGAGAAAGAACGTGCGGCTTCGCCCGCCGCCCCACGCGCCGCGGCGGCTTCACGCCCGTCGCCGTCACGTCCGGCGGCCGAGCACACCGCTCCGGCGCGAGTCCAGACCCCGTCCGTGCCGGTTCCGCCGCCAGCAGACGCGCCAGCGGCGGGTGACTCTCGAGCTGACGCTCGGAAGGCTGAGCCGGCCGAGTCCCGCACCGACGAAACGGCGCGGCGCCTGGAGCCGGTTGAGCAGCCGAAGTGGCAGGAACCGAAGGTCGACGAGCTAATCGTCTCCGCGGACTCGGTCATCGGCCTGCAGTTGAAGAACACGGTGTCGAGCGAAACGTCGCAGGTGGAAGACCGCGTCGAGGCGCAGGTCGTCCGCGACGTCGCGGTTGGCGGCCGCGTCGCGATTCCGGCCGGATCGAGGGTGCTCGGTGCGGTGACGGTCGTTGAGCGCGGCGGCAAAGTCCGCGACCGCGCAAGGCTCGGCGTCCGCTTCCACACGCTGGTGCTCGGCGACGGCACGACCCTGCAGCTTCAGACCGACACGGTGTATCGCGACGGCGACTCGCCCTCGGGGTCGAGCGCCGCGAAGATGGGCGGCGCGGCCATCGGCGGCGCCATCGTCGGCGCCATCCTGGGTGGAGGCAAGGGCGCGGTCATCGGCGGCGCCACGGGCGCGGCCGGCGGCACGGCCGCTGTCATGGCCGGCTCGCGCCGCGCAGCAACCATGCCCTCCGGATCTACCGTCACGGTTCGCGTGCTGTCGCCCGTTGCGGTGACCGTCGAGCGGTGATCCTCTCGTCAGCCTGACCCGGGCCGGCTTCGGCCGGCCTGGGACTCCCTGGTCCAGACCCACCCGTTCTCGATGCGCGTCCACCCGAGGTGCGCGTAGTAGTCGGTGGCGATCACCGATGCCCGGAGCACCCACTGCACCTCCGCCGACTCCGACACGCAGCGGTGCAGCAGCTCTCGTCCCACCCCCTGCTTCTGGTACTCGGGATCGACCGCGAGGTCACAGACATAACCGTCGTACGCGCCGTCGGTCCAGCCACGCAGAATCCCGATCAGTCGCGGTCCGTCCCACGCGCTGAGCACGAGGGGTGAGCCCGCGTACGTGCGGGCAATCCGATCGAGGTCGTCCACAGGCCGGCGCAGCTGCGCCGCGGTGTACAAGGCCGCGATGCTCCGCACGTCCGGCCGCTCGTCTGCCGTGTAGCGAATGGACATGGGTTCCTCACGCGATGGACCGCTTGCTCCCACGATTACGGAAACGGCCACGCCCGCCTGCGCCAGCAACACTATAAGATCGCAATGGAGCGGAACGGCCGACGCATCTCGCCAGAAGGGCTCCACTACACCACAGCGCACCAGGAATGAGCACAAGATCCGACATGCCGCACATGGGTGACATGGATCCGGAAGCCTTCCGCGTCGAGGCGCATCGCGTCGTCGACTGGCTCGCCGACTACTTCGCCCGCCCTGAGCGGTACCCGGTGCTCTCACGGGCCAGTCCGGGCGAGGTGCGGAACGCGCTGCCCGACCACGCGCCCGAATCGGGTGAGCCGTTCGGGCGCATCTTCACCGACTTCGAGCAGATCATCGTCCCCGGCATCACGCACTGGCACCATCCGGGGTTCTTCGCGTACTTCGGCACGAGCGCCAGCGGGCCGGGCGTGCTCGCCGAGATGCTCGCCGCCGGCCTGAACGTCCAGGCGATGCTCTGGCGCACGTCGCCTGCCGCCACCGAGCTCGAAGAAGTGGCCCTCGGATGGCTTCGCGAGCTGATTGGCCTGCCGCCCTCGTTCGAAGGCGTCATCTACGACACGGCGTCGATCTCCACGCTGCACGCTCTCGCTGCCGCGCGCGAGGCGGCGGTGCCCGACGTCCGCGAGCGCGGGCTGGCCGGTGGCCGCATCCCCCCGCTGCGCGTTTATTGCACCGAGCACACGCACTCGTCCATCGACAAGAGCGTGCTGACACTTGGCCTCGGTCTGGAGGCGATTCGTCGCATCCCGGTCGATGACCGGTTCGCGATGCGCGCAGACGCGCTGCGTACGGCAGTTGCAGAAGACCGCGCGGCGGGGCGGCTGCCGATTGCCGTCGTTGCCACGGTCGGCACGACATCGTCGACCAGCATCGATCCGGTCGCGGCGATCGCGGAGGTCTGTTCGGATGCCGGTGTGTGGCTGCACGTCGATGCCGCCTACGCCGGGGTGATGGCCATCGTGCCCGAGTACCGGTACGTGCTTGCCGGCGCGGAAGCCGCCGACTCGCTCGTCGTCAACCCGCACAAGTGGCTCTTCACGCCGTTCGACTTGAGCGCCCTGTATTGCCGCCGCATGGACGTGCTGCGGCGCGCGTTCTCGCTCGTGCCCGAGTACCTGCGCACCACGGAAACGGCTCCGGTGAAGAACCTGATGGACACGGGCGTGCAGCTTGGGCGGCGCTTTCGCGCGCTCAAGCTGTGGATGGTGCTGCGCTACTTCGGCGCGGAAGGCATCCGCGTTCGGCTGAGCGAACATTGCCGCCTTGCACGCCTGTTCGCCTCGTGGGTGGATGCCGACCCGCTCTTCACGCGCATGGCCGACGTGCCGTTCAGCGTGGTGTGTTTCCGCTGCGCTCCAAGCGGAATGGTGGACAAGGCCGCGCTCGAAGCCCTCAACCAGCAGCTGCTGGATGCGGTGAACGCGACCGGCGAGGTTTTCCTCTCACACACGAAGCTGCGCGGCGAATTCGTGCTTCGCCTTGCCGTAGGCAATATCCGTACAACCGAGGCACACGTGGGACGGGCGTGGGAACTCCTCCGGGAACACGCCCCAGCTGCCGGGTAGATCGCGCCGCAGCAGCCGAGCCGGCTGAATCGTCGAGGCACGGGAGTTGCATTTCACCTACGTCGAAGTCGCGTAAGTGCGACCGATGGAGGGATTTAGATGCGACTCAGGCCTGTAATCTTCGCTCTCGTACTCGGAACGGCGCTCGCCATTCCCGCGCAGGCACGCGCCGACTGGATCTTCACGCCATATATCGGTGCAAACTTCAGCCGTGGAGGTGACCTCCTTGATTTCGAGGGCGGCAACACCACCGTGAATTTCGGCGGCTCGCTCGGATGGATGGGCGCCGGGATCCTCGGTCTCGAGATGGACTTCGGCTACTCGCCGCACTTCTTCGAGACGGACGACGTAACGACGCTCGACGGAAACGTCACCAGTTTCATGGGCAACGTGATCATTGGCATCCCGATCGGAGGCCAGACCGGTGGAGGCGTGCGGCCGTATGTTTCGGGCGGTGCGGGGCTTTTGCGTAGCCGGCTCGACGATGTGGACGATTTCTTCGACCTCAACGAGAACAGCTTCGGCATGAACGCCGGCGCCGGCCTCATGGTGTTCTTCACCGATAACGTGGGTCTGCGCGGGGACGTGCGATACTTCCGCAGCCTGTCCGACGACGACAATGACGACGACACTGACCTCGATTTGAACCTTGGCGCGTTCCACTTCTGGCGCGCAAGCGCTGGGGTGGCGTTCAGGTTCTGAGCCCCTCGCGAACGGCCGCTCACAGTGGCGTGGGCGAGTCTGGGCGCCGGCGTCACCGGGACGCCGGCGAAATCCGCCACCGTTCGGCCCAGACTCCCGCCTGCTCCTCCAGGCACACCACCCCATTGACCGGGAACTCGATGCTGGACGCGTCCGGATCGCCTGCCAGCAGCAGGCGAAGGAGGCGCGGCAGATGAGGCATGTGGCCGACCACCATCATCTCGCCGGCTTCCGCAAGCAGGCGGTCGGCGATCCACGCTGGCGGGTCGTCCGGCAGCAGACCGCGCGCGGCGGCGAACTGCGCGAGCGGATTGCACGCGTGCCGGTACGCTTCGGCGGTCTGGCGCGCGCGCAGCTTGCCGCTGTGCCAGATGATGTGCGGCTTCGCGTCACGTGCAGCCGCTTCGCCTGCCAGTTCCTGCACCTGTTGCTGTCCCCTGGACGAGAGCGGCCGCATCGGGTTCTCGTGGGGTCCCACGGCGTCGCCGTGGTGCGCGATGTACAGCCGCAGGCGCAGGTCGCCGCTCACGAGCTCACCAGCGGCCGCTGTCGTCGCCGCGACTGCTGAGAGCGGCGTCGGCCGGCAGGGTCACGACGTCCAGGGTCTCGGCCTCCACGATCTCCAGGAGAGGCGCAAGGTCTGGCGACTGCAGCGTGCGGGCGGCCGTCTGCACGGGCCTGAGCTCGTCGATCTCGGCGCCGGGAGCGGCTCCCAGCTCCTTGAATTTGCGTGCAGCGGGCAGCACGCGCGCTTCGAGGGACCCCACCGTCTTGTTGTACGCATCAACCGCGCGTTCGAGGCCGCGGCGTACCTCGTCGAAGTGGCTGGCCATCGCGAGCACGCGGTTGTACAGGTCGCGTCCGAGGGCGCTGATCTGCTCCGCGTTCTCGGCGATGCGCTCCTGCCGCCAGCCATAGGCGACGGCCTTGAGCAGCGCGATCAGGGTCGTCGGGCTCGCGGGCACGACGCGTTCCGCGGCGCCGAACTCGATCAGCGACGGGTCGCAGTGCAGGGCCGCACTGAAGAAGGCCTCGCCGGGGAGGAACATCACGACGAACTCCGGCGTGGCGTCGAACTGGTTCCAGTACGCCTTGCTCGCGAGCTTCGTCATGTGGTCGCGCACCTGACGCGCGTGGTCGGTCAGCCGCGCCGCTTGCGTCTCGTCGTCCGCGTCGATCGATTCCAGGTACGCGACGAGCGGTGCTTTCGCATCCACCACGATCTGCTTGCCGCCGGGCAACTTCACAACCAGGTCGGGCCGGAACCGTCCATCGGCGGAGGTCGTGGTCTGCTGCTCGAAGAAATCACAGTGGTCGAGCATCCCGGCGAGCTCGACGACCCGCTTCAATTGCAGTTCACCCCAGTGACCGCGCACGTGGGGCTGGCGCAGCGCCTTCACGAGATCGCCGGTCTGGCCGTTCAAGGCCGTCAGCCCGGCGCCGAGCGTGCGGATCTGCTCATCCAGTTTGGCGGTGGTCGTCGCACGATCCATTTCGACCTGGCCAAGCTTGACGTCGACCAGATGCAGCGTGTCGACGAGCGGCTTCACGACCTCGGCGATGGACTGCTGACGCTTGTCCAGATCCGCCACCGCGCGGGTCTGCATCTCGCCGAGCGTGGCCCGCGCCAGGCGGAGCATGGATTCGCTGTTGTGCTGGAGCGCCTCGGACGCGAGCGCGCGGAAGGAGTCGCGAAGCATCTCTTCCGCTGTCTTCAGCAGTGCGTTGCGATCGGCTGCGGCCGCGAGCTCGCCCTCGAGCCGGGCCTTTTCCGGCAGACACGTCTGAGACGCGGTCGTGCAGGCGCTCGATTTCCTGCTCGCGTGCGCGGAGCCGATCCGACAGGTCCGCCGACCAGGCCGCCGATTCATCGAGTCGCGCTTCCGCCGCACCGACCTGGGCCGCCTGCGCTCCGCGTGCTTCCGCCACGCGCCGCGCAGCAGCGGCCCGTGCCAGCACCCAGGCGAGCAGCCCACCGACGAAGAGGCCCAATCAGCGCCGCTACACCAGGGGACAGAGTCTGCATTCCTTTTTGGGATGGCGCCTTGGCCTCGAGTTCGGGCCACGGACTCGGTCGTTCGGGCTCAGGCGTCCATTCGAGATCCGCCGCCTCGCCCGCCGCCCGTAGCCCTTAGCCCTAGCCCTTAGCCCTTAGCCCTTAGCCCTTAGCCCTTAGAGCCTGAAGAGAGTGTACAGAACAATGCCCCGTCATGCGCGCGGTCCACATGCGGGGCGGCGAAATCTGCGGACCGCGCTGTCTACTGCGCGGCCGCCAGCGTGCTCAGCTCGATGAGCTTCTTGCCGTCCTTCTCGGTCACCTCGCCCGTCGCTTCGACCTGTCTGGCGACGAACTCGATCAGCTTCTTGTTATTCTCCTTCGTGTAGTCGCCCGTGATCGTGTACACGCCATCCGCGGTGAGGAGGCCCATCGTCCCGCCGCGGCGGGCACAGCTGAGTGCGCAGTCGGCGTGATCCGCCCCTTTGTTCTTGGTGTCCTTCAGACTGCACTGCACGTCGACAACCTCGCCCCTGAGCGTGGTGGCGGCGGCGCCGAGCGGCATCGCGGTCACCGCGCTCACGAGCACGAGCGCTGCAATAGTCATCACTCTTCGCATCTTGCCTCCAGAGGCAGCATCATAGTGCGAATCGTCGAGCCCGACATGCGAATCGCCCGGATGCACCGGCGCGGAACGCCCGCCGCGTGGCTGATTTCAAGGACCACTTCTCGCGGAACGCCGCTGAATACTCGGCGTTCCGGCCCGCGTACCCGGACGCGCTGTTCGAATGGCTGGCCGCACACACGACGGGTCACGATCTGGCGTGGGATTGTGCGACGGGGAACGGTCAGGCCGCGCGAGGCCTGGCGCGGCACTACACACAGCGTCGTGGCGACCGACGCGAGTGCGGGCCAACTGGAGCACGCCTTCGTCCACCCGCGGATTCTGTACCGCGTCGCCCCGGCAGAGCACAGCGGCCTCGAGGATGGGACGGCGGATATCGTCACGGTCGCACAGGCGTTGCACTGGCTGCCGCTCACGCCGTTCTTCGCGGAGGTGCAGCGCGTGCTAGCCCGTGGCGGGCTGGTCGCCTTCTGGGGTTACGGCCTACCAAGTGCTTCGTCGGCCGGACTCGACCGAGAACTGCAGCGATTCTATGACGTCATCGTCGGGCCCTACTGGCCACCCGAACGACAGATGGTCGACGAGCACTACCGCAGCATTGACTTCCCCTTCGTGGAGCTCGCAGGTTCCGCCATTCGCGATTGAGCACCCGCTCACGCGGCGGGGGCTGGAAGGCTACCTGCGCACGTGGTCAGCAACGCAGCGTTACCGCAGCGCCCGTCCCAACGACGATCCACTCGATCAGATCGCTCCGGTGCTGGCGGCAGAATGGCCCGACCCGGATGAAATGCGGCTCGTGCGCTGGCCGATGTTCGTCCGCGCCGGCCGCCGGTCGTGACGTGCGGGGCCGGATCATCCATCGCCGGCAGCGCAGAGTTCGACGGGAACGGGAACTTTCGTACGAACTCCTTCGTTGACAACTACGAAGGCCGTCGTAGATAATCCGCGGACGCCGTCGCGGAAGAAGGAGCACCTCGATGAAACCACGCCTGCCCAGGCCCACCGACGCCGAGCTCGCCATTCTGCGCGTGCTCTGGGAACGCGGACCGAGCACCGTCCGTCAAGTACACGAATCGCTGAGTGGCCAGCGGGTGATCGGCTACACCACGATCCTGAAGCTGATGCAAATCATGGCCGACAAGGGCCTCGTCGCGCGTGACGAGACCGACCGCACCCACATCTACGCCCCGCGAAAGAAGCGAGGAGCACACTCAGCGGCAGCTGCTCCAGGACCTGCTGGACCGCGCGTTCGGCGGCTCCGCACTGAAGCTCGTCATGCAGGCGCTCTCGACGAAGAAGAGCTCGCCGGAGGAGCTTGCGCAGATCCGGCAGCTGCTCGATGAGGGCGAAAGGGGGACGCGATGAACTCGCAATGGAGTTCCGTGATCGACGTGGCCGGCTGGACGCTTCTCCACTTCGTCTGGCAGGGCACGCTCGCGGCGCTCGCGCTCGGTTTCGCCCTGGCGCTCGTGCCACGCCGATGGGCGCGTGTCCGCTACGTCCTGGCCTGTGTCGCCCTCCTCGGCATGGTGGCCCTGCCGGCCATCACCGCCTCGTACATCGCACGGAATCCTGGGGCCCTCCAGGGGGTCGTTTCCCCGGGAGGCGGACGTTGCGGAAGGCATGCATGCGAATGGCGGCATGCCGAGCAGCGTCCGCGGGCGACTCCTCAGTCCGGGCGGCGGCTCGCGACGGTGCAGACGCGGTCAGGGCGTCCCGCCCGGTATGGTTCGGCAGGCGCTACCCGCGGCGTGGTTCCCGTGGCTGGTGGCGAGTTGGCTTGCCGGCGTCTGCATCTGTGCGATTCGCCTTGCGGGTGGATGGTGGCAGACGCGCCGGCTCGTTCGAGACGATGCATTCCAGGCCGACGAGGCGTGGGTCCGCGCCGTGGATCGCCTCTCTGTGCGGCTTCGGCTCCGCACACCCGTACGGCTGCTGGAGTCCGCGCGAATTCAGGTGCCGGTCGTGATCGGTTCGTTGAAGCCCGTGCTGCTGCTCCCCGCTGCAGCGATGACGGGGCTCTCCCCCGAGCAGATCGAAGCCGTGCTGGCGCACGAGCTCGCGCACATCCGCCGGCACGACTACCTGGTCAACCTCGTTCAGTCGATCGTAGAGACCGTGCTGTTCTACCACCCGGGCGTGTGGTGGGTCTCGCACACGATTCGGGTCGAGCGTGAGCACTGTTGCGACGACCTCGCGGTATCAGTCTGTGGCGACGCCCTCTTGTATGCGCGGGCACTGACCAGCATCGAGACGCTCCGTCATGAGCGGATCGGCATCGCGATGGCCGCCAGCAACGGATCGCTGCTGTCGCGCGTGCGTCGGTTGCTCGGCGTCCGCCCACCTGCGCGGCTCGCCGCGTCGGGCTGGGTCGTGCTCTCGCTTACCGCCATTCTCGTCGCGTCCGCGGGCGTCGCCGGATGGATTGGCGGAGCCGTCTGCATGTTGCCGCCTTTATCGGAAGCCGCCGAGGCTGCCGTCATTCCCGACCAGACGGTGTCCGGGCCGAGAACCGCAAGAGGCGATTCCACCATCGGAGCCAGAGGACGACTTCCCGTCTGCTGCTGAGACGCCGGCGAACGGACGCCTCGCGCGACGACGAATCGGATGGAGGCCGCGAGCTCGATGCCGCCATGCGCGAGATTGAACGGTCGTCGACTCGGGCCATGGCAGGAAGCGGAGCGGGAAACGGCGCGCGCGATGAGCTCTTCGCGTGAGTTCCGGGATGCCGAGGAAGCCATGGCGATGGCGATGGTAGAGGTCGATCGCGGTGTCCGGCACGGCCTCGACCGGGCGCAGGCGGAGATCGAGCGCCACGTGCGCTTTCAGTGGACGGCCACTCCCGCGCGGAGATGCGGCAGAGATCGACAAGGCCGTGCGCGGGATCCGCGAGCGGCGGCGCGACATCGAGCAGCATGCCCGGCGGCTTGGCGAGCAGGCCGCAGCCATGCAGCGTCAGGTCCTCCGTGCACATCGGGACGGTCACCTGACGGTGCTCAGCGAGCAGCAGGCCCGTGAGCTCCGGGAGCAGGCGCGCCAGATGGCCGATCACGCGCGGCAACTCGCTTCCTGGGCGCGTGAGCTTGCGGTTCAGGGCTCAGTGGACATCGACGGTTCGGAGACGCCGCCGCAAGCACCCGCGCCTCCGCCCGCCGCCGCCGGTTCCAGCGGTGCCGCCCGCGCCGCCCGCGCCGCCTGCGGCAGCTCCGCAGAACGTGCCCGTCCCGGCAGCGCCGGCTGCACCCCCAGTAGCCAGTAACGCCAGCTGACGCCAGTCCCGCCAGCTCCTCCAACCCCGCCTCGCGGCGCGGCGTTCATGAAGGGCGACAGGGGCGGGTCATGGTCCATGGTCCGAACCGAGAACGGCAAGACGCTCAAGGTGGAGGGCAAGGGACGCGTCGAATTCACGGACGATGACTCGGACGTGAAGAGCCTGGAACCGGGCGGCCGGTTCTCGTTCGAGACCGCGAACGGCTGGTTCTCCGGGTTCACCGCATCGCGATTCGAGGCGACCGCGGCAAGGGACGGCTCGATCGCGCGGACCTACACCATCGACGGGAAGAACGTCAGTGACGCCGAGGGCCGCAAGTGGCTCGCGGCAGACGCTACCCGACCTGGTTCGTGATCTCGCGATTGGCGCCGACACCCGCGTGAAGCGCATCCTCGGAACCGCAGGGCCCGACGGCGTACTGGAGGAGATCCGCCGGATCAAGAGCGGTTGGGCCCGGCACGTCTACTTCGTGCAGCTGCTGGACCAGGCGAACCTCGACTCGGCCACCCTCACACGCACGCTGAAGGCGGCCGGTCCGCTGCTGGATTCGGACTTCGCGCGCGCGGCCGTCCTGAAGAAAGCCGCGGAGCGGTTCGCGCTCGACGAGACGAGCGGGACTGCGTACGCCGACCTGTCGCGCACGATTGCCTCTGACTTCGAAGCGCGCCAGGCGCTCGCTGCCGCGCTGATGCGTGCCGACATCTCGCCTGCGGTTGCGGCGCGTATGGTGAAGGCGGCCACCCCGCAGGGCACCGCGGGCATCGAGTCGGACTTCGAGCTCGCCGAGTTGCTGCAGCAGGTTCCGCCAGCAGTGGCGGGGAGCCTCGGGCAGGTGTACCTGGACGCCGTCGCCTCGATCGGCTCGGACTTCGAGCGCAAGCGTGTGCTGTCGGCGATGGCACGCCGTCCGGGCCTCGACGCCTCAGGCCGTGGCGGCAATCGCGGCGCTCACCACCTCGATGCAATCGGACTTCGAGCGCGCCGAGGTGCTCCTCGTGCTCGCGAACAGCGGGCGCCTCGAGGGCGCGTCCAGAGACGCGGTGCTGAAGGCGGCCGAGCGGATTGGCTCCGACTTCGAACGCGGCCGCGTTCTGTCGGCGCTGCTGAAGACCGGAACGCTCACCTCCGCACGGTGAGAGAACACGGCGGGTGCCCGGGCGCGTGACCAGGCACCCGATCCTCACCCCACACTCTCGGGCGGCCCCGACCCGACCACCCTGCCCTCGTCGAGCACGATCACCGTATCGGCGACGCTCCGCAACTCCGCCGGATCGTGCGTGACGTAGATCACGGCACACCCAGATCGTCGCGAATGCGGCGGAGGGATGCCACGATCCGCCTCCGCAGCGGAAGATCCACGGCGGCCAGCGGCTCGTCCAGCAGCAGGACATCCGGCGACGACATGAGGGCACGTGCGAGCGCCACCCTCTGGCGCTCCCCTCCCGACAGCCCCGCCACCTCACGCTCCAGCAGCGGCCCCGCCTCCACCAGTGCGAGTACGTCCTCCAGTGCAAAGGGGCGCCCGTGCGCTCGCGCACGTCGCGCGCCGAAGAGCACGTTGCCCCGCACATCGAGGTGGGGGAACAGCAGCGCATCCTGCGGGACGTACCCCACACCTCGCTGCCGCGGCGGCAGGTTGAGCCGCGCCGCCGAGGAATACAGCTCGCGACCGGCGATGGCGATCCGGCCGCGCGACGGGTGACGGAGCCCGGCGATCACCTCGAGGGTCGTGGTCTTGCCGGAGCCTGACGGCCCGAACAGCGCGAGGACGCGGCTGTCGGCGTGGTGATCGATCGCGAGCTCGAACCCATCCTGCTCGAGCGTGAACGCCAGGTCGACGCGGACGGGCGCGCTCATCGCTTCCCTACCTGCGGCAGAGCGGAGGCGCGTGACGCTGGCACGCGCGCGCCGCGCAGGCTGTGCCAGTCGGTTCGAGACCCACACTGATGCGAAGGAGATTGCCAGCGAGGCGAGCAGGAGTACCGTCGCGTCACCGTCCCGCCCGGTCTCGAGGTAACCGAACATCGCGACCGCGATGGTGCGCGTCTCGCCGGGGATGTTGCCCGCAATGACGATGGTGGCGCCGAACTCACCGAGCGCGCGTGAGAAGCCGAGCAGGGCGCCTGCCAGCACCGTGCGCGAGGCGAGCGGCAAGCTGATGGTGAAGAAGACGCGCCACGGCCCGGCTCCGAGCGTCTCCGCCATCTGTTCGTAGCGGCCGGTGATCTGCTCGAAACCGGCGCGGGCCGTGCGAACGACCAGCGGCAGCCCCATGACGGCCATGGCCAGCAGCACGGCCTTCCACGTGAAGATCAGGTCGATGCCACCGTGTTCGAGCATCGCCCCGACGGGTCCCCGCCGCCCGAGCAGGCGCAGCAGGATGAACCCCGTCGCAACCGGCGGCAGGACGAGCGGCAGCGTCACGATTGTCTCGAGCAGGGCCTTGCCGCGAAAGCGTCCGCGGGCCAGCAGCCACGCGAGGGCTACACCGGGCGGCAGCATCAGCACCGTCGCCGCCAGCGCCACGAGCACGGTGAAGCGGATGATCTGCAGATGCTCGGCGGTCATGGCGCCTGCGAGGGCACTCCGAAGCCATGCCGCTCGAAGGTGGCGCGCGCAGTCGGCCCGCGAAGCCAGCGGAGCCACGCACGTGCCGCCGCGGGGTTCGGTGCACGCGTCATCACCGCCGCGGGGTAGACGATAGATGGCGCATCCCCCGGCCCGAGCACGAACGCAAGCCGCGCGTGTCGCGCAGCGGCAACGTCGGTGCGATAGACGATCGCCGCGTCGGCATTGCCCTCGTCCGCGGCCGCCAAGGCGGCGCGCACGCTGACCGTGGGCACCAGGCGGGACTGCACCACGGACCACAGGCCGGCCCGCTCGAGCGCCTGTCTGGCGTAGACGCCCGCCGGAACGGCCGCCGGGTCGCCGATCGCGATCCGCCTCACGTCCTGACCCCCGAGGTCGGCAAGTTGCCGCAGCGGACGCGGCCAGTCACCCGCGTGTGACGACCGCCAGGCGATTGGTGAGGAGGGCGACGCGCGAGCCGGCATCGAGCAGGCCCGCTTCGGCCACGAGCTGCATCTGGGCCTCGTCCGCACTGATGAAGGCATCGACCGCAGCGCCTTCCACGATCTGCCGCGCCAGGACGTTGGAGGCCGCGAAGTTGAACCGCACCGGCACGCCGCCCTCGCGCGTGTAGCGCGGCCCCAGTTCCTCGAGAGCTGCGCTCAGGCTCACCGCGGCCGACACCAGGACCGGCTCGGGCTCGCTGCCCACACCGGCATCCGGCGCCGCACCCGGCGGCAGCAGCCGACGCGCACATGACGGCACTCAGAAGGAACGCGCGACGCACGATGTGATTGTATGTCTGGCGATGTCCGGCCGGGGTGCAGGGGAGTCGCCCGGGGCGCGTCGGCCCCGGGCCTACACCGCTGATGGATTTGACACTCCCCTCCCGCGTCAGGTAGCCTCGAAGCTTCATGATCAGCCGCGTCCACCACGTGCATCACCACCATGTCCTGCACGGACAGTCCGGCCGCGCTGCGCGTAGACACTAGACCGATCGCACACCAGCACTTACACGCAGCCCCGCCGGACCGGCGGGGCTTTTTTTTTGCGCAGGCACGCCATGGACTTCAGCAAGCTGCAGGGGCTCATCCCCGCCGTGATTCAGGACGACGAGACGAACGAGGTGCTGATGGTGGGATTCATGAACACGGAAGCGTTCGAGATCACACGCCGGACCGGCTTCGCCACCTTCTTCAGCCGCACGCGGAACACGCTGTGGACCAAGGGCGAGACGTCCGGCAACCGGCTGCAGGTGACGAGCCTGCTCGCCGACTGCGACGACGACACCTTGCTCGTTCGGGTGAAGCGGCTGGGAGCCGGCAACGTGTGCCACACCGGCCAGCGGACCTGTTTTTTTCGAGAGCTCGAGGCTGTGTAGACCGGCAGGGCTGAAGCCCTGCCCCACATGCGTTTCAAATGCGACAGCATGCGTTTCAAGTGCGACAGTAACAGTGTAGGGCCGGGACGTCTGCTGTCGCGGCCGAACGACAGCGATGAAGAGAAACCCATGAAGCTGAAACTCGGCATCCCCAAGGGCTCCCTGGAAGACGCCACCGTGCAGCTCTTCGCCCGTGCGGGCTTCAACATCTACGTCAGCACCCGGTCGTACTTCCCGTCGATCGACGACACGGAGATCGAGTGCATGCTGATCCGGGCGCAGGAGATGGCACGCTATGTCGCCGATGGCGTGCTCGACGCGGGGCTCACGGGACAGGACTGGATTGCCGAGCACGTCAACGGGCACCCCGAGGCGCGGCTCGAGTCGATGGCCGACTTGATCTACGCGAAACAGAGCTTCGGGAAGGTGCGCTGGGTGCTGGCGGCGCCGGAAGACTCCGAGTTCAGAACGCCTGCGGATCTCGCCGGCAAGACCATCGCCACGGAGCTGGTGCGCGTGACGCGTGCGTACTTCGAGCGCCTCCAGGTGCCGGTGCACGTGGAGTTCTCCTGGGGCGCGACCGAGGTGAAGCCGCCCGTGCTGGCGGACGCCATCGTGGAAGCCACCGAGACCGGATCGACGCTCCGCGCGAACCGCCTGCGGGTGATCGACACGATCATGGAGTCGAACACGCAGCTGATTGCGAACGGCGGCGCGCTCGAGGACCGCTGGAAGCGGACGAAGCTCGAGAACATTGCCCTGCTGCTGCGTGCCGCGATCGAGGCACAGGGCCGGGTCGGCATGATGCTGAACGTCCGCCGCGCAGACCTGGATGTCGTCCTGGGGCTGCTACCAGCGCTTCAGCGTCCTACCATTTCGCCGCTCAGCGACGACGATTGGGTTGCGCTGAACACCATCATCGAGGAGCGCACGGTGCGGGACCTGATCCCGCGCCTCAAAGCCGCCGGCGGGCAGGGCATCGTCGAGTACCCGCTGAACAAGATCGTCGTGTGACCATGATTGACATCATCCCATCGGCTGACGCCGCGCGGGTCGAGCGCCTGCTCGCGCCCAGGCGCGACCGCGATCGGACGATCGAACGACGCGTTGCACGCATCGTGGAGGACGTGCGGGCGGACGGTGATGCCGCGCTCCGGCGGTACGCGGCCCGTTTCGACGGGCTCGACGGGCCGTTCGAGGTGGGAGCGCAGGAGATCGCCGCGGGCGCTGCCACGGTGCCGAAGGCGGTGCGGTCTGCGATCGGCGCCGCGGCCCGTCACATCGCCCGCGTCGCGCGCGCGCAGCTGCCGCGCTCCATGCGCGTGGCGGTCGCGCCCGGCGTGAGCGTCGAGCAGCGCGTGCGGCCACTCGATCGCGTTGGCGTGTACGTGCCGGGTGGCCGGTACCCGCTCCCCTCGTCGCTCCTGATGACCGCCATCCCCGCTCGGGTGGCCGGCGTCCCTGAGATCGTCGCCGTCTGTCCACGGCCGGACGCGGTGGTGCTGGCAGCCGCCGCCGCGGCGGGCGTTACGCGCCTGTTTCGCCTCGGAGGAGCGCACGCCGTCGCCGCCCTGGCGTACGGAACGGAAACGGTGCCCCGGGTAGACAAGATCGTGGGCCCCGGCAACCATTACGTCGCCGCGGCGAAGTCGTACGTGGCGCGCGACTGCGCGATCGATTTCCAGGCTGGCCCGAGCGAGATCCTGATCCTCTCGGATGAGGGCAACCCTGTGTGGCTCGCGGCGGACCTCATCGCACAGGCCGAGCACGATCCCGAGGCGCGCGCTGTGCTCATCACCTCACGGGCGCGCCTTGCGCGCGCCGTGGCTCGAGAGGTCGCGGCGCAGATGCCCGAGACCGGTCCTGCGCCGCTCGCCATCCGCCACAACGGCGGCATCATCGTCACGCATACGGCCGCCGAATCGGTCGCGCTGGCGAACCGCATGGCTCCCGAGCATCTCGTCGTCGATGAAGCGTGGCAGGCTGACGCGGTGCACTGCGCGGGCGCCATCTTCATCGGAGGGCACACCGCGCAGGTCGCGGGCGACTACGCCATCGGCTCGAACCACGTGCTCCCGACTGGCGGTGCGGCAAGGTTTCGCGGCGGCCTCAGCGCAGCCGATTTCGTGCGCACCGTCTCGGTGCAGCGCCTCACCGCGCGCGGTCTGCGAACGATCGCGCCGACGGTCGTCGCACTCGCAGGGGCGGAGGGACTGATCGGCCACGTGCGATCCATCCAGGTGAGGGTGCCATGATCGGGGAGTACGAGCGGCCCACCGCCGCTCCGGGCGGGTTACGGCTTCACCTCAACGAGAACACGGCGGGCTGCTCCCCCGGCGTGCTCGCGGCACTGCGGGGGCTGACCGGCGAAGACGTTGCGTTCTATCCTGACTACACCGCCGTGGAACGTGACACGGCCACATACCTCGGTGTGGCGCGCGAGCAGGTGGCGCTGATCAATGGCCTCGACGAGGGCATCTTCGTAGCCGTCGTGGCCGCGGCGCGGGAGACGGTGACAGGTGCGAGCACGATCCGGCCCGAGGTGATTGTGCCGCTGCCGGCGTTCGATATGTACGGAGTCACCACGCGCGCGGTCGGTGGGCTCCTGGTGGAGGTGATGCCGGAGCCCGGCTTTCGCCTCCCGGTGGCGCGGACTGCTGGCCGCAATCACTCCGCGCACGCGCCTGGTCTTCATCACCAGCCCGAACAACCCGACCGGCGTCCGCGTGAGCCTCGCCGAGATCGACCGCGTGGCAGCGGCGCTACCGGCCGAGGCCCTGCTGTTCGTGGACGAGGCGTACCATGATTTCTGCGGCGATACCGCGCTCCCGCTGATCGCAAGCCGCCGGAACCTTATTGTTGGCCGTACCTTCGCAAAGGGACACGGGCTCGCGGCGCTCCGGGCCGGATGCTTGATTGCGCATCCGGACACGCTCGCGCGGATCCGACCGATCGTGCCGCCCTATAGCCTGAATGTCTGCGCTGCCGCCGGATTGCGGGCCGCGCTCGCCGACCGCGCAAGGCTGGCGTGGTACGTCGGGCAGGTGGAGCGATCGCGCGAGATCATCTACGAGATGTGCGCCCGCCTGGCGCTGACGTGCTGGACCAGCGGCGCGAACTTCGTGCTGCTGCGGGTTGGCGAGCGGGCGGCCGGCGTGGTGGCGACGCTGGCCGCACGCGGCATCTTCATCCGCGATCGCAGCGGCGACCCCGGATGTGAGGGTTGCGTACGCATCACCGCGGGTGTGGTGGAACACACGCAGCAGTGTGTCGACGCGCTGGAGAGGATTTTGTGCGCCGAGCCGTAATCGATCGCCAGACGACCGAGACGCAGATCCGGCTGGCGCTGACCATCGAGGGACGCGGCCGCTACGAGGTCTCGACGGGCATCCGGTTCCTCGATCACATGCTCGAGCTGTTCGCCCGTCATGGCGCCTTCGACCTGTCGGTGACCGCGACCGGCGATCTCGACGTGGACCAGCACCACACCGTGGAGGACCTCGGGATCGCGCTCGGCGAGGCGGTATCGAAGGCGCTGGGCGACCGCCGCGGCATCAACCGCGCCGGGTACTTTCTCATGCCGATGGACGAGACGCTCGGCCTCGCCGCGGTCGACCTCGGCGGGCGACCGCACGCCGCTGTCGACCTGAAGCTGCGCGTCACGCGCGTGGGCGATCTGCAATCGGAGCTCCTGCACGATTTCTTCGAGGGTTTTGCCATTGGCGCCCGGGCGAATGTTCACGTGAAGGTGCTCTACGGCCGCTCGAGTCATCACCACGTCGAAGCGGTCTTCAAGGCGTTCGCGCGTGCCCTGCGGGTCGCGTGCTCGAAGGACCGGCAGCTGGCTCGGGCGCTGCCGAGCACGAAGGGGCTCATCTGACTACGAGCAGGGCTGAAGCCCTGCCCCACATCCTGGTTCTACAAGGCTCACACTGACCTGGTGCTACACGGCTCACACTGATGCTCACGAATGGACGGGAACGGATGCGGATCCTTCAGCAGAAATCAGTCATGGTGTCGTGGTGATCGCGCTCGTGGACTACGGCGCCGGGAACCTGACCTCCGTGCGGAAGGGGTTCGCGGCGGCCGGCGCGGACCTGGTGCTCGCGCGTGCGCCGGGCGATCTCGCCGGTGCGTCCGGGGTGGTCGTGCCCGGCGTGGGGCATTTCGGGGCTACCGCGTCGCTCGACGCCCCCTGGAGAGAGGCCATTCTCGCCGGTGTCGAAGCTGGGCGTCCGCTCTTCGGAATCTGCCTCGGCATGCAGTGGCTGTTCGAAGGAAGCGAGGAGGCGCCGGGCTCGCGCGGACTCGCGGTGCTGGACGGCAGCTGCGCGCGGCTGGACGATCGCGCGGGCGCATTGAAGATCCCGCACGTCGGGTGGAATGCGCTCAGCATCAGCCGCGAGTCGACGCTGCTCGAAGGGTTGGACGATGGCGCCTACGTGTACTTCACGCACTCGTACGCCGCGCCTGTGACCCGCGCCACGTGCGCCGTCTCGGTGCACGGCGACCCGTTCGCGGCCGTCGTTGAACGGGCGCATGTGGGCGGAGTGCAGTTCCATCCCGAGAAGTCCGGAGACGCGGGATTGCGCATCCTGCGCAACTTCGTGGCGCGTTGCGGGCAGTAGCCGGGGCCGAGTTCATGCTGGCGAAAAGGATCATCGCGTGTCTCGACGTGCGGGATGGACAGGTCGTCAAGGGCGTCCAATTCGAACAGCTGCGCCAGGCCGGCGATCCGGCCGCCCTCGCGTGTCGCTACAACGTGGAGGGGATCGACGAGCTCGTGATCCTCGACATCACAGCCACCCTCGAGAAGCGGCAGGCGATGGCCGCGACCGTCCGCGCGGTCGCCGGCGAGATCTTCATCCCGCTTGCTGTCGGTGGCGGCATCCGGAACGAGGCGGATGCCGAAGCGGTGATCGACGCTGGGGCGGACAAGGTGAGCCTCAACACCGCTGCGCTCGCCGACCCTGCTCTCATCACGCGCCTCGCCTCCCGCTACGGCAGCCAGGCTGTCGTGGTGGCAATCGATGCCAAGCGGGCCGGAGACCGCTACGCGGTCTACGTGCGCAGCGGCACGGCCGCGGCCGCC
Organism: Vicinamibacteria bacterium; assembly: GCA_963763095.1. Classification (GTDB taxonomy): domain Bacteria; phylum Acidobacteriota; class Vicinamibacteria; order Vicinamibacterales; family JAENWD01; genus CAVUCH01. The sequence continues at coordinate 122,037 of CAVXNR010000031.1, read as the reverse complement.
CGTGACGCCGTCGAGTGGGCACGTGAGGCGACGGAGCGCGGCGCCGGCGAGATCCTGCTCACCTCGATGGACCGCGACGGGACACGGATCGGGTTCGACTGCGCCATGACAGCCGCGGTTTCCGCCGCGGTGCCCATTCCCGTCATCGCATCCGGCGGCGCCGGCAACTTCGAGCACTTCGTCGACGTGTTCACGACAGGCCGCGCCGATGCCGCACTGGCTGCCTCCATTTTTCACTACGCCGAGCACAGCGTCGCCGATCTGAAGCAGCACCTGCGCGAGCACGGGATTGCGGTGCGGATGTGACGCCCAGGCTTCAGGCTGCAGGCTACAGCCTCCAGTGCCTTTGGGCTCCGGCCAAAGTACGGGCCCGACAGCGCCTGCAGTCTGCAGCCTGAAGTCTGCAGCCACGGGAAGCAATGCTGATCCCTTCCATCGACCTCCGAAACGGCAACGTCGTCCAGCTCGTCCAGGGTGAACGGCTCGCCATTGAAGACGCAGACCTGTTCAAGTGGGTCGACCGCTTTGCGCGCTTTCCGGTCGTCCAGCTGATCGACCTCGACGCGGCGATCGGCACCGGCAGCAACGATGCGCTCGTGGCGCAGGTGTGCGCGGCGCGCGCCTGCCGCGTCGGCGGGGGCATCCGCACGATCGAACGCGCGCGGGCGGTGCTCGGATACGGCGCCACCCACGTCATCGTCGGCTCATCACTCTTCCGCGATGGTCAGGTGGACGTGCCGTTTGCGCGCGAGCTGTCAGAGGCGCTCGGTGCCGGGCGCATCATCGCCGCCGTCGACACCCGCGGCGGTCACGTCACGATTCACGGCTGGCGCACCATGCTCCCGCTCACGGCTGTCGAGGCCGTCCATGCCCTGACCCCGTTCTGCGACGGGTTCCTGTGCACGCTCGTGGACGGGGAGGGAATGATGCAGGGGTTCGATCTGGCCGCGGTGCGAGCGGTCCGCTCGGCGACGGACCGGCAGGTGATTGCGGCGGGCGGCATCACGACGCGCGCGGAGATCGACGCGCTTCACGCGCTGGGGGTGGATGCGGTCGTGGGCATGGCCATTTACACCGGACGGCTTCCCATCGATGACCCCACTACTCCGACATGATGGCCGCACCATACGGCTCCGGGTCGTTCGCAGGCGCGGTCATCCGGTTCAATGACCGCGCGCACGCGTTCCACCGGAGGACCGCATCGTCGTTCCCTGCGGGCCTGACCGCGATGGCGCGATCGAACTCTCGCAGCGCGGTGACGAACCAGGCGTAGGCCAGGGCATTGGCGCTGGCGCTCAGGTGTGCCCGGGCGCGACGCTCGCAGATCAGCGCGCTGTAATAAATGCGCGCGTACTCGCTGTCGAGGCTCGGCAGCAGCTCCTGCGCCCGCGCCACGTGCCGCGCCAGACCATCCTCGCGAAACTGGTCGGTGATGGCCAGGATCAGCGTGACGAGCGCCTCCTGGTTGCCGGGATCGCACGCGAGCACGTCCAGGCAGATGCTTTCGGCCTCGGGTGCCTCGTTCAGCAGCCGGTAGCGCTCGGCTTTCTCCAACGCGGAAGGGATGGCGTCGGTCGACAGCGGCTTGAGCTCATACATGACCAGCCTCCACGGCGTGTAGGGTCCGTCTGCCGGCGCGCGGACCTGGCAGCGAGCGCGATCGGACCGGGCCTGGTCCGGTCAGGTCTGGCGGAACAGACGGAGGACCCTGCTGACAGGATCGTAGAATCGATCGACGACCCGCTCCTTGAGCGGGATGATCGCATTGTCGGTGATGTGAATGTCTTCCGGGCACACGCTGGTGCAACACTTCGTGATGTTGCAGTACCCCACGCCGTGCTGCGTCTTCAGGTCCGGCACGCGGTCGACGGTGTCGAGCGGGTGCATCTCGAGCGCGGCGCTGTAGACGAGAAACCGTGGCCCGATGAAGGCCTCGTGCAGCCGGTGGTCCCGGATCACGTGGCACACGTCCTGGCACAGGAAGCACTCGATGCACTTGCGGAATTCCTGGATGCGGTCGACGTCGCCCTGATCCATGCGCCAGTTGCCGTCGGCGTGCTCCGGCGGCCGCGGGGCGAACGCCTTGATCTTCTTCTTGACCTCGTAGTTCCAGGACACGTCGGTCACGAGATCGCGGATCAGCGGAAAGGCCCGCATCGGCTCCACCGTGATCGGCTCATCGAGCGGCAGGGTGTTCAGCCGCGTCATGCACATCAGCCGCGGCTTTCCGTTAATCTCCGCCGAACACGACCCGCACTTGCCAGCCTTGCAGTTCCACCGGCACGCAAGATCCGGCGCCTGGGCGGCCTGGATGCGGTGGACGGCGTCGAGGACGACCATCCCCTCCGACACGTCGGTCTCGTAATCCACGTAGCGGCCGTCGGTGCCTGCGCCGCGCCAGATTCGGAACGTGGCCTGGTCCATCATTTCATCTCGTCGATAATCTGCTTCAGCTCCGCCGGCATCGGCGGAATGGGGATGCGGCGCACCTGCATCGTGCCGTCGGCCCTGCGGCTCACCTGCACGTTGAGGGTGGCCCACTCGGGATCCATGGAGGGGTGGTCGTCGCGGAAGTGCCCACCCCGGCTCTCTTGCCGTTCGAGGGCGGAACGCGCAATGGCTTCGCTCACCGTGAGCAGGTTCCTCAGATCGAGCGCCGCATGCCAGCCGGTGTGATATTCACGGTGACCGCTCACGCCGACCCGATCCGCTCGCGCCTGCAGGTCACTCAGCCGAGCCAGTGCTTCCTGCATCTCCGCTTCGGTCCGCACGATCCCGACGAGGTCCTGCATCATGCCCTGCAGATCCTGTTGCACCGCGAAGGGGTTCTCGCCGCCTGCGCCACGCTCGAAGGGAGCCAGTGCGAACCGCTCCACCGCGGCGACCTGGTCATCCGCAATGGCGACGGCTCCGTTCGTCCGGGCAAACCTGGCGGCGTACTCACCGGCGCGTTTGCCGAACACGACGATGTCCGAGAGGGAGTTGCCACCGAGCCGATTGGCGCCGTTGATGCCGGACGCGCACTCGCCGGCCGCGAACAGACCCGGCACCGATGACATCTGCGTGTCGGCGTCCACGTGCACACCACCCATGATGTAGTGCGTCGTCGGCCCGATCTCCATCGGCTCTTTGGTGATGTCGATATCGGCGAGCTGCTTGAACTGGTGGTACATGCTCGGCAGCTTGCGGCGGATGTGTTCCTCCGCGTTCGGCAGCCGCGACTTGATCCACGAGATGTCGAGGAACACGCCGCCGTGCGGGCTGCCACGGCCCTCCTTGATCTCGCGGACGATGCAGCGGGCGACGTGATCGCGGGTGAGCAGCTCGGGCGGCCGCCGGGCGTTGCGGTCGCCCTGCGTGTAGCGCCAGCCTTCCTCTTCGTTGTCGGCGGTCTGTGCCCGATAGTTCGCGAGGAATGTCCGAGAACATGAACCGTTCGCCGCGGGCATTCCGCAACACGCCGCCCTCGCCGCGCACGCCCTCGGTGACGAGAATGCCCTGCACGCTCGGCGGCCAGATCATCCCGGTGGGGTGGAACTGCACGAACTCCATGTCGATGAGGTCTGCGCCCGCCCGGTACGCGAGCGCATGGCCGTCCCCCGTGCCCTCCCAGCTGTTGCTGGTGATGCGATAGGCGCGCCCGATCCCGCCGGTCGCGAGCACGAGAGCCTTCGCTCCGAAGATCATGAAGCGGCCCCGTTCGCGGTCGTACGCGAGCGCGCCGGCGGCCCGGTCGCCATTCTTGAGCAGGTCCACGAGCGTGCACTCCATGTGCACGGTGACGCCCTGGTAGACGAGGTGATCCTGAAGCGTCCGGATCAGTTCGAGGCCCGTTCGATCACCGACATGCGCGAGCCGTGGATACCGGTGCCCGCCGAAGTTGCGCTGCAGGATGCGGCCATCGGCCGTCCGATCGAACACGGCGCCCCACGCTTCGAGCTCGCGCACGCGCTCGGGCGCCTCGCGGGCGTGCAGTTCCGCCATCCGCCAGTTGTTCACATACTGGCCTCCGCGCATCGTGTCGGCGAAGTGCACCTTCCAGCTGTCGCGATCGTCGACATTCGCGAGCGCCGCCGCGATGCCGCCCTCCGCCATCACCGTGTGCGCCTTGCCGAGCAGCGACTTGCAGACGAGCCCGACCGATGCGCCCGCCGACGCAGCCTCTATGGCCGCGCGCAGCCCGGCACCGCCGGCGCCGACCACCAGCACGTCGTAGTCGTACCGCATGTAGGCCGGCACTACTGATGCGTCTCCGCGGTTCGGCGACGGCTCGCTCCAAGCATCAGACGAGCCTCCAGTCCGTCAGAATGCCCATGGAGCAGAGCCGGACGTAGAGGTCAGACAGCGCCACGGAGAACAGACTGAGCCAGGCAAACAGCATGTGCCGGCGGTTGAGGCAGCTCGCGCACCGATAGGCCGTCCCCCGCACGGGTCGTCGGGAGATCTGATCCATCCAGCCGCCCACCAGGTGACGCAGCGAGTGGCAGCCGAGTGTGTATCCGCTGAGAAGCACCAGGTTCGTGGCAAGGACGATCGTGCCCACACCGATGCCGAACGAGACGCGGCTCGTACCCGGATCGGGAAACCACAGCGCGTGCCACACGTCGCTGAGGAGGAGCGCCAGGAACACCACGGCGACGTACAGGAAGTAGCGGTGGACGTTCTGCATGATCAGCGGAAACGCCTGCTCACCGCGATAGCGGGACCGGGGCTCACCCACGGCACAGGAGGGTGGGTCTGCCCAGAACGCCCTGTAGTACGCGCCACGGTAGTAGTAACACGTGAGCCGGAAGACTCCCGGGAACGGCAGGATGAGCAGTGCGGGCGAGAACGGCAGCCATCCGGGCCACGCGCCCGGTGCCGGGCCGAACCATGCGTGCGGCGAATCGCCGAACAGCTCCGGCGAATAGAACGGCGACAGGTAGGGCCCGGAGGTGTAGTGCTGTCCCTGGAACGCCGCCCAGGTCGCGTAGACGATGAAGGCGGAGAGCACGGCGAAGACGGCGGCCGGTGTCGCCCACCACGCGTCACGCCGCGCGGTCTGGCCAAAACCGCGAGGCGCGACCGATACCGGGATGACTGTCATCGACACGAATACTCCGAGCGGGCTGTTCGATCGTGGGCCGAAAATGCACCCTGTTCCTGAGTGGCCCTAAGTTACTGGAACGGCTCCCGAGTCGCAAGCGCCTGTGCCGCGTGCTCCGGCACTCCCACACTGATACGCACCTGCGCTACCCTCTGCGGGTGCCGCGTCAGACCGCTCCATCCTGCGCACTCGCGCGATGCCCGTCGCCGCCTGTGCGCGCCTTCATCCTCCCGTTCCTCTGCGCGACCATGCTGTCCGGGTGCGCAGGCCGGCCGAACGCCTTCTCCGACCAGAACGCCCGAGCGCATGTCAACCAGCTCGCCGGCGCGATTGGCAGTCGTCCCGCGGGATCCGACGCGAACCGGCGGGCACGTGAGTACCTGATCGACCAGCTGCGGTTCTTCGGCTACACGGTGCGCGTTCAGGAGGCTCAGGCCGAGCGGGCGGACCTCGGCATCAGCGCCCACGTCTTCAACATCATCGCCATCATCCCGGGCGCCAGGCCCGATGCGTTGGGTCTCGTGGCGCACTACGACTCCCGCGCGACGACGCCTGGCGCCGGTGACGACGCGCTCGGCGTCGCCGTCGCGCTGGAGTGCGCGCGCCTGCTGGCGGCAAGGCCAGCGCGCCAGCACGCCGTCATGGTGCTGCTGACTGACGCGGAGGAAGAAGGGCTGATGGGCGCCGCTGCCCTCGTCCGCGATCCAGAGGTCGCGGCACGCCTGCGCGCCTACATCAACCTCGACGCGATCGGCGCGGACGGCCCCGTGCCACTCTTCCAGACCGGGCCCGGTAATGGCTGGCTGGTTGGCGCGTGGGCGCAAGCCGCTGGGGGGCGCCGCGGTGGCTCGTACCAGGTGGAGATCTACAAGCGCCTGCCCAGCGACACGGACTTCTCGGTGCTGGCGCGAGCCGGGATCCCCGGTCTCAATTTCGCCGCCGTGGGTGACGGTTACGCCTATCACACGCCGCGCGACACAGCCGATCGACTGACCACTCGTGCGATTGCGGACATGGGCACGGCCGCGCTCTCGACAGCGGAGTCGCTGGACCGCGCCGATCTCGCCCAGCGCTCCTCGGCGCAGGCCGTCTACTTCGACGTGGCGGGAGCGCGCGCGCTCGTGCTTCGCCCCTCGTTCAGCCGTGCCCTGAGCGTCCTCGCGATCGTGCTTGCGACGATTGCGGTCGTCCGCACGACCCGCGTGACCGCCGGCGCGGGAGGCACGGGCGGCGTCATCCGCACGTTCGGATGGGCCGTGGCGGGCGTGCTGCTCGTGGGCGCCGCACTGCTGGGCATGACCGCGCTGCTGCGCGAGGCGCGTGAGGTGTACCACCCCTGGTATGCCCACCCGTGGCGATTCTGGGCGCTGCTCGTGCTCACGCTGTTCGTCACGGTCGAGATCCTGCTGCGAGCCGGCGACCGGCTCCCACGGGCGTGGCGCGCCGTGCGGCACCCGGCGGCGGTCTGGATGGTGACCCTGGTCTGCTGGCTGGCGATGGCTGCCGTCGCAGAAGGGTTCGCGCCCGCCGCCGCATACCTGTGGTCCGTGCCGCTGCTGGTGCTGTCCCTCACTGCGGTCGTGGCGCCGGCGGCCGACCGATTCGCCGCAGCGGTGGGAGCCCTCATCGTGCTCGCCGTCAGCGGAGCGCTGTGGCTGCCCGAGGGGCGCGAGATGCTCCGCTTCGGCGTCCCTATGTTCGGCCGCCTGCCCATCCTCACACCCCTGGCAGTCTATCCGGCGGCCGTGCTGCTGATTGCGGCGATGGTCGCCCCAGCGGTGCTCGCCGTGGACATGGCGACAGGCCCCCCGCTGCCTGAAGCCCACCTGACGCCGGGCCGGCGCCGCCTCAGGATTCTGCTCACCCCAGCGCTGCTCGTCGCGCTCAGCATCGCGTTCGCGGCGTGCTACCTGGCGGAGGCGTACACCTTCGATCGCCCGCTGCAACGCGCTGTGCAGTATGTGGCCGACCACGGGACGGGCCGGGCGGTCTGGGAGGTCGCGGGCGTGGAACCGGGGCTCGACGTGGACCTCTCCCGCGGCGCGCCGGCGGGGTGGGTAGCGGCAACGGGACCACTGCTGGCGGGCGTTCGTGCCACCGCGCTGCCGCATCCCTTCGCGTTCCGTGCGCCCGGCGTGATCCAGCCCGCGCCCGATCCAGGCCACGCTCCGGAGCGCCACCGCACCAGACGGCGCGATACATGTCGATGCCGCTGTCACAGCATCTCGGAGCGGCCTGACGCTGTTGTTCCTCGCTCCGACGGGGCTCGTCCCCGTGCGCTCGACCCTGCCTGGGGTGGTCCGGGACGGCGCATGGATGGCATCGCTCGCCGCGGCGCCCGCTGGCACAACCGTGCTCTCCGCAACGTTCCCGGCCGGCTGCGGCGGCACGGCTGGGCGAGATGCGCGTGGGCGCCGTGGATCGGGGACTGCCCGGCGGCGAGGGCTGGCTGCGACAGCCACCCTGGCTCGCGGCCGCCCGCACGGTGTGGCACGCCCGCAGCCTGCACCTGGTGGTTCCCGCGGCCGAAGCACTCGAGCCACCGTTACGTTAGACTACGTAACGGTTACGCCCCATCACGTAACGGAACCCTCCGATCGTCAGAGGGCTGGTGCCGGAAGTCATGGAGAACCCCTTCGTCTACGGCGAGGTCGTCCCCGCGGCGGCCTTCGTCGATCGCGTCGGCGAGCTGAAGCGGCTGGCAGGAGACCTCGGATCGGGACAGAAGGTCTTCCTCATCTCGCCGCGCCGGTACGGCAAGTCGTCGCTCATCAGCCGCGCGCTCGCCTCCCTCGAGCGCGACGGCGTGCTCGCCGTGCAGGTCACCGTGTCGAGCTACAGCTCGTACATCGCGTTCCTCGAGGGCTACGCGCGCGCGGTGCTCGTCGGCCACCACGCGCTGGGAGCGAGCCTCGTCCTGGATCCGGGAGGCGCTCGGCGCATCGCGCCCTGAAGTGCGGCTCGAAACCGACGCCTCGGGCGGCGCCGGTTTCGCGGTGTCGTTCCCGGCCGCCCGGACCGAGCGCGACGTCTCGCGCCTCGCTGCCGAGGTCTACCAGCTGCCCGCGCGCCTGGCGGACGTGCGTCGGCGCCGGGTGGCCGTGTCGCTCGACGAGTTCCAGGCGGTGGCGGCGTTCAACGGCGGCAGCGTCGAAGAGGCGCTGCGCGCGGCCGTGCAGCATCAGCGGCAGGTCGGGTATGTGTTCGCGGGCTCCGAGCCCACGCTGATGGAGCGGATGATCGGCCCGAAGCGCCCGTTCTACAAGGCGGGGCCGGTGATGCGCCTCGAGAAGATACCGGCCGACATCTTCGCGCGCTTCATCGACTCCCGCTTCACCCGCTCCGGGATCCGCGTGGAGCCAGGGTTCGCGGCGGCGGTGCTGGAGGTCGCGGGCCAGCTGCCCTACGACGTCCAGCGGCTGGCGCACGAGGTCTGGGACGATGCGCGCGCGGAGGGCTGGCGGAAAGTGGGGCTCGACCACCTGCACCTGACCCTGCGCCGCTTGCTCACCGAGCAGGCGATCGTGTTCGAAGGCGCGTGGGAGCGCCTCACGCTCTCCCAGCGCGCGGTGCTCCGGGCGGTCGTGCTCGAAGAGGGGCGTGAGCTGCTCTCGGCCGACGTGCGCCACAGACACCGGCTCGGCGTGCCCTCGACGGTGCAGGCCGCACTCGGGGCACTGGCGAGGCAGGACATGGTGACGCGCGATGGCAGCCGCTACGCCATCGTGGACTCGCTGCTCCGGGAGTGGATCATGCGAAGGACGTTCTGAGGTGCGGCGGCTGCTGGAGCGGATCGGCCTGGACCGGCCGGAGACCCGCGCGTGGGCGATGTACGACTGGGCGAACTCCGCGTTCCAGTGCACCATCATCACGGCTGTGTTTCCCGTGTACTACGGATCAGTGGCTGCGGCCGGCCTGCCCGGGTCCACGGCCACGGCGCGCTTCGCCACCGCCACCACGCTGGCCCTGACGATCATCGCGCTCGCCTCGCCTATCCTCGGCGCCTACGCCGACTTCGCCGGCGCCAAGAAACGCATGCTGGCCTGGTTCATGGGCATCGGGGTCACGGCCACGGCGGCGATGTTCTTCATCGATCACGGCGAATGGCGCCTCGCACTGGCGCTGTTCGTCGTCGCGAACATCGGGATCTCCGGCAGCTTCGTCTTCTACGATTCACTCCTGCCGCACATCGCATCCGACAAGGAGATGGACCGCGTCTCCAGTGCAGGGTATGCGCTCGGGTACCTCGGCGGCGGCCTGCTGCTGGTGCTGAACCTTCTTTGGATCATGCAGCCGCAGCTGTTCGGGCTGCGCGATGCGGGCGTGGCCTCCCGCCTGTCCTTCCTGAGCGTGGCGGTGTGGTGGGTCGCGTTCTCCATCCCACTGTTCCGGCGCGTGAGCGAGCCCGCCGGTGACGCCAGACGCCGCCGCGCTCGCCGCCGGCGACCTGGTGCGCGCATCGTTCGTGCAGCTCGCCGATACGCTGCGCGAGTTCCGAAGATACCGGCAGGCAGGCTTGATGCTGCTGGCATTTCTCATCTACAACGACGGCATCGGCACGATCATCCGGATGGCCGGCATCTACGGGACCGAGCTGAACCTGCCTCAGAGCGCCCTGATTGGCGCCATCGTCATGGTGCAGTTCGTCGGCATCCCCTTCGCCCTGCTATTCGGAAAGCTGGCCGGCCGCATCGGTGCCAAGCAGGCGATCTTCTTTTCGCTGGTGATCTATGTCTGCATCAGCATCATCGGGTACACCATGACGGCGGCGTGGCAGTTTTACCTGCTGGCGTTTCTCGTGGGCACCGTGCAGGGCGGCAGCCAGGCGCTGTCACGCTCGCTCTTCGCGACGATGATCCCGCGTCACAAGTCCTCCGAGTTCTTCGGGTTCTTTGCGGTGTTCGAGAAGTTTGCCGGCATCTTCGGCCCCGCGGTGTTTGCGGTCACCGTCTCGCTCACCGGGTCGAGCCGCAATGCCATCCTGTCGGTAATTGCGTTCTTCGTGGTCGGCGCGCTCCTGCTCGCACGCGTGGACGTCGAGGAGGGGCAGCGCGCAGCGCGCGAGCCGGGGGAACTCGAAGGCGCGCGCTGATGTGGGGCGGGGCTTCAGCCCTGCCTTGTAATCTGTCGTCGTGTCGAAGCTGTTCGCGATCCGCCGGGACTGAAGTCCCGGCTCCACAGCGGATCTGAGATCCCGGCTCTACATTCAGCGAGCCTTCTGTATCGCGGTTGGTCGGGCAAAGGCGTTCTGCAGTGAGTGCCCGTTCGCCTTCAGCACCAGTGTCCACGTCTCCCGCGCGCGGTCGGCGTTCCCCGCGCCTTCGTAGGCGCGCGCGAGGAGGGACAGCACGAACGGGTCTTCCTGGTCCGCAGCCTGCAGCAGCTCGATGGCCTTCGCGTAGTTCTTGGCGTACAGCTCGACGTAGCCGGCGAGGTAGTGCCAGGACGGTGTCTCATCCTTGAGCGCTGGCGTGCGGTCGAGGAGCGCGCGCGCGGCAGACACCTGCTGGCGCGAGTCGTCCACCTTTCCGGCGCGCGCTGAAATGCGCGCCTGCGCGTGCAACCAGCGAAACTCCCAGATGGCGAGCTGATCGGCACTCACGTCGGGCTGACGCCGCGCGGATTCGTAACCGGTCTGATACCAGCGCCGCGCGTTGGTGACGTCGCCGGTCTCCAGGTACACCCGTCCGAGGGCGTTTGCGGTGCCGGCGGCGGCCCCGAAATTCGACTCGGCCATCTGGCCGTCGAAGACCTTCTGATAGAACGAGGCCGCCTCCTTCGCATTGCCCTCGAACGCATACGAGACGGCCAGCGCATTCATCACCTGCAGCCTTCGCCTCGTCCGGCGCGAGCTCCAGTGCCTTCGACAGGTGCGTACGTGCGTCGGCGAACTGCAGCTTGAGATCCAGCACGAGGCCCGCGCCCAGGTGCGCCTCGAACGAGGAGGGCTGCGCCTCGATCGCCTTCTGGTACAGCGCGAGCGCCTCGTCGTGGCTGCCGTTCGCAACCAGCCGCCTGGCCTGCTTCACGTAGTCGGCGGGATCCTCAGCGCCGGGCTGTGGAGGTGCAGCCTGCTGGAGGCTGGCCGCAAGGATCAGCGCAATCACCGTGTGCATGAGAAGGCTCCCTGTCTGGTCCGCTACGCGGGGCAACGGCGCAAGCGTACCCGAGACCGATCCACACATCAATCGCGTGCTAGCATTTCGGCACGATGGCTCTGCCGCGCACTGCGCGTGTTGTGCGCTCGGTGACGATCGGCTTTGCCGCAGTCATGCTGGCGTCCGCGGCTGCGGGCGGCAGCGCCCGGACTCCAGCCGCGACGCGCGTCATCCTCGTGTCGCTCGACGGTGGCGCCGACTGGCTGATTGACCGCTGGATGGCCGAGGGGAAGGCGCCGGCCTTCGCAAAAATGGCCGCGGAAGGGGCTGTTGCCGAGGCGATGACCGCCGTGTGGCCCTCGCTGACCGCCCCGGCGCACGCCGCACTCTGGACGGGCGCGCCTCCGAGGATCCACGGTATCGGCGGCAACCGCGTGCCGCGCCTCCCCGCCTCCGAGCACACGCTCCTCGATCAGCAGTCGGGGTACCTCTCGACGGTGCTCGCGGCTGAACCGATCTGGATCGCCGCCGCGCGCGCCGGTCGCCAGGTGCTGGTGCTGCAGGCGTCGCAAGGGGCGCCGTTCACGAACCAGTATCCCGACCGCCTGCTGCAATTCGATGTGTTCGACAACGAGCTGGCGCGCATGCTGCTCGTCGAGGGCTCCGTTGCTGCAGGCCCGCACCAGTTCACGATCGGGGACCAGCCCGCATCGATCGCGGCCGGGCCGGACGGCTCCGTGCACCTGATCGTCGGCGACCAGCGGGCCCGGTTGTTCGCCCGACCAGGAGAACGGTGGAGCCGCACGATGCGCGTGCGCACGGGTGGCAGGGACGGGTTCTTCCGCGCCGGGCTTGTGAGCTACGACAGCCGATCGGGCGCGTTCGTGTTGATGCGGGGACGCGTGTCGGACGTCGCGTCGAGCCATCCCGCCGAGCAGGCCCCTTTCGTCGCCGCCGCAGGTACGATCATGGACCACGGCCTGGTCCCGATGTATGCCCGCGGCCGCTTCGGGCCCACGCTCGTCCAGGGCGGCGCCGGTGACGCGGAGGACCTGTTTGCCGAGGCACTGTCGGTGAACCAGGAATACATGGACGGATCCCTGGCGTACGCAGCCACCAAGCCGTGGCAGCTCCTCGTCGCCTACAGCGCGAACCTCGATGTCATCCAGCACACCCTCATGGGGCTGATGGATCCCGCCAGCTCGGCGTACACCCCGGACATCGCCTCGCGCATGTGGCCGCATCTCGAAAAGCTGTTCGCCAGGTCCGCCGACCAGTACCTCGCGCTGATGCGCCGGACGTTTCCCGATGCGACCGTCGTCGTCGCGTCCGACCATGGAACTGAAGGCACCGGCCGCAGGTTCTATCCGAATGCAGTTTTCGCGCGAGCAGGGTTGCTGACGGTCCGCACCGATGGGGAAATAGATCTCTCCCGGACGAAGGTGCTGCACCTCGATGGCATGGGCGGCACGGTCACGGTAAACGGAGTCGCGTGGAAAGCAGGGATTGTCAGCGATGAAGAGCGCGAGACGGTGAAACGGGAAGCGACCAGCGTGTTGCTCGACGCGCGCGACCCCGAGACCGGCGCCCACCTGGTGCGCGCGGTATTCGACGCGGAGCGGGACGGCGAGGGCCTGGGCTTCGGCGGGCCGGCAGTGGACCTGATCTTCGACCCAGCCCCGGACTATGCTTCCTCGGCGGCCGTGGGCGGTACCGCGATCGCGGAGTCGTCGGCGCCCCTCGGCGAAGGCGAGCACGGGCCCTCGCCGTTCCGACGCAAGCTGCACGGCATCTTCTTCGCCGCCGGCCCTGGTGTTCGAGCGGGTGTGCGCCTGCCGATCATCCGCTCCGTCGACGTGGCGCCGACCGTCGCCGCGCTGCTCGGCATCCCCCCGCCAGCCCAGTCCGTGGGACGGGCACTCCCAATCCAGTAGGCGTTCAAGACTGCGACCGCCGGCGCTGAAGTGCCGGCTCCACATGCCGCCGTGTCTGTAACCCTTGTGGAGCCGGACTTCACTTCCGGAGGGCAGGCGCGCCGTTCGACATCCGATCGTCGTGGAGCCGGGACTTCGGTCCCGGCGGTCAGTCCGTCGGGCGGTTCTGCCCTGCCCGTCCGCCCGGATCACCCAAGTGTCTTCCGTGATCTCGCCACAGCCAGCGCCAGGATGGCGACGCCCCACACCGTCAGCGCGAGGATCTGTGGCCACAGCACCGCAACCCCAACGCCCTTCAGGAAAATCCCGCGGACGATCACGATGAAGTAGCGCAGCGGGATGAGGTACGTGAACGGCTGGATCACCGCCGGCATGTTCTCGATCGGGAAGATGAAACCCGAGAGGTACAACATCGGCGTGAGAAAGAAAAACGTCGCCGTCATCATCGCCTGCTGCTGCGTATCCGAGATCGTCGAGATGAACAGTCCCAGACCCAGCGTGGTCATCAGGTAGAGCATGCTCGTGCCCAGCAGGAGCACGGGGCTGCCGAGCAGCGGGATCTCGAACCACAGGATCGCGAACGCTGTCACGAGCACCACGTCGATGATCCCGATCACGCCGTACGGCAGGAGCTTGCCGACGATGAGCTCCCACCGGGTGATAGGCGTGACGTTCAGCTGCTCGAGCGTCCCCAGTTCCTTCTCGCGCACGATCGCCATCGACGACAGGTTCGTCGTGATCACGAGCAGCAGCATGGCCACGACGCCGGGAATCATGAACTGGCGGCTCTCGAGCCGGGGGTTGAACCACACGCGCACTCGAGCCTCGATGGCGGGCGGCGGCAGAGAGGCCAGACCGGACTGGCGCGCTGCCAGCTCCCCGGAGTAGCCAGCCACCAGGTTCTGCGCGTACCCGAGTGCCACGTTCGTCGAGTTTGCGTCAGTGCCGTCTGCAATCACCTGCACAACCGCGGCGTCGGCCGCTCCGATGCGCTCGTGATAGCCGGCCGGAATCCCGAGCGCAACCCAGGCTGTGCCCCGCTCGAGCCACGAGTCGACCTGGCTTACGCTGGTGACGACGCCGACAATCGTGAAGTACGGTGACCCCTCGAACCGTTCCACCAGCTCGCGGCTTGCGGCGCTGCGATCTGCGTCGGCTACGACCACGGGCACGTTCTTGACGTCGGTGGTCGCGGCGTAGCCGAGAAACGTCAGCTGGATGAGGGGGGCCACGAACAGGATTCCGAACAGCTTCGGATCCTGCCGCAGTTCGAGCAGTTCCTTCCGCATCAGGTGCCGCAGCCGGCGCATCTCAGGACCATTCCTTCCGGAGGCGCACGGCCGCGAGCCCGATCACCGCGACCGCGAAGATTCCGAGCGCCGCAACCGACGGTCCGATGACCTCGAGCCCGACCCCTTTGAGGACCACGGCGCGCAGGGCGACGAGGAAGTACCGTGCCGGAACCACGTACGTGACGACCTGCAGCGCCTGCGGCATGCCTGCGATCGGGAAGATGAACCCGGACAACATGATGGTCGGCAGGAACGACGACAGGAGCGCCGCCTGGAACGCCACCTGCTGGCTGTCCGCGAACGTCGAGATGAGCAGGCCCATCCCGAGCGCTCCAAGCAGGAAGAGCGACAGCGAGAGGAGCAACAGGAGCCACGATCCACGCACCGGCAGATCGAACATGACCATCGACGCGAAGAGCACTCCGAGCGCGGAGAGCATCGAGATGACGAAGTAAGGGAGGCTCTTCCCGACGATGAACGGGAGCGTCCCGATCGGCGCCATCCGCACCTGTTCCATCGTGCCGCGCTCCTTCTCACGCACGACCGACAGCGCCGTCGAGGCGACGGCGGTGATCATCGCAATGTAGGCGAGCAGTCCCGGCACCAGGAACAGCGTGCTCCGCAGCTGCGGGTTGTACCAGACGCGAGGCTCGAGGCGCACGGGCGGCCCGGCGCCGGCACGGACGAAGGTCGCGGGCACGTAACGCGCCGACTCGGTCGCGATGATCGTCGAGGCGTAGGCCATCACCGTGGCGGCGGTGTTTGCGTTGTCTCCGTTGATGAGCACCTCGACCAGCGCGGGCCGTCCACTCTGGACATCGCGCGAGAGACCTGACGGGATGACGAGCGCGGCGCGGATGCGGCTCCGATCCATCAGATCCACCGTTTCCTGCTCACTCGTCACGTACGCGGCGAGGTCGAAGTACCCCGAGTTGACGAACGCGGAGACGAGACGGCGGCTCTCTGGCGTGCGGTCGCGATCCTCGACCGCCAGGCGCACGTGGCGGACGTCGAAGTTCAGGGCGTATCCGAACAGCAGCAGGAAGAACACGGGAATGAAGAGCAGGATCATCAGCGTACGGCGATCCCGGAGTATCTGCCGCAGCTCCTTCCGCCCCACCGCCAGTGCTTTCCTCATGCCGAGGTCCTCTCGACGACGTCGAGGAACACGTCTTCGAGTGACGGCTCGACACGCTCGACGGCGTTGATGCCGTGGCCTTCCTCCTTGAGCCGTTCCACCAGCGCCGCCACGTCAACCGCCCGGCTGCTGAGCACGGCGTGCACCGCGGTACCAAACAGCGTCGTCTTTTCGACGCCAGGCAGTTCGTCGAGGGCGCGCATGAGCAGGACGGGCTGTGTGGCGCGCATTTCGATGATTGGACGATCCGCAAAGACCTGCCGGAGCTCGGCGGTCGTTCCAAGCGCAGCCATCTTGCCCGCGCTGATCACGGCAATGCGGTGGCAGTGCTCGGCTTCGTCCAGGTAGTGGGTCGTCACGAGCACGGTCGTGCCGGCACGTGAGAGCGCGTCGATCAGGCGCCAGAACTCCCGTCGCGAGACGGGATCGACGCCGCCGGTCGGCTCGTCGAGGAACACGATCCGGGGCTCGTGCAGGATGGCACAGCCCAGCGCGAGCCGTTGCCGCCAGCCGCCGGCGAGATCGCGCGTCAACGTGTCCTCGCGGCCGCGCAGGCCGGACATCTCGATCACGAACCCACGCCGCGCTTCGAGCGCCGCGCCGTCGAGCCCGTAGATGCCGCCGTAGAACCGGATGTTCTGGTCGACCGTCAGCGCCTCGTATAGCGAGAAGCGCTGGGACATGTATCCGATGCGACGCTTGACCCCTTCCGGATCGCGTGTCACATCGACGTCTGCTATCACGGCCGTGCCACTCGTGGGACGGAGCAGACCACAGAGCATGCGTATGGTCGTGGATTTGCCCGCGCCGTTCGCGCCAAGGAAGCCGAACACCTCGCCCTGGCCGACGTCGAAGCTGACGTGGTCGACGGCCGTGAATGCGCCGAAGCGCCGGGTGAGGTCCCGTACGGTGATGGCGGCCATCAGCGTCCCAGCGCGCGGTCGAGCCGCGCGCTCGCCAGCCGGGCGTTTGCGAGCGCCCGTGTGCGATCGAGTTCCGCCTGCAGCAGCGCGACCTGCGCGTCCAGCAGGTCGGTCGATGTCGCCACGCCGGCCGCAAAGCGCTCCTGCACGACGCGCCGTGCTTCGGTGGCTGCGCGAACGCCCTCGCTGGCCGCCCCGATCTGCGCGCGCGTGGAGTCGAGATCCAGCGTCCGCTGGCGGATCTCGAGCGCCAGCGTCGAATCGAACTCCGCCAGCCGCTCGCGCGTCGCCTCCTTCAGGCTCGCTGCCTCCGCCACCTCGAATCGGGTGCGGCCGGCATCCCAGGCGGTCCAACTGACGTTCACGCCAACGTCCCACGAGTGGCGCCACTCTTCCACCCGTGGAAAGATGCGCGGGTTGGGGCGTGCGTAGTCGAAACCGGTGACGAGCGACACCGCAGGCAACCGTCCCGCAAGTGCGGCCGTCTCGCGCTCCCCGGCAATGCGTGTCCGGATCTGGAGGCCCGTGCGCTCCGTGCGTCCTGCACGCGCTTCCGTGAGCAGGGCGGCCGGCTCCGCGATCTGCGGTGCTCCGGGCGGCTCCAGCACCGCATCGAGCGAGATGGCCCCGTCACCCGCGCCGATGAGCCGCGCGAGATCCGCCTCGGTGACCGCCGCCAGGTTCTTTGCTTCAATCAGGAAGACCGCCTGCCTCGCACGCTCTGCCTCGACCGACAACACATCGTTCGGCGGCACCAGCCCCGCGTCGAAGCGGGACCGAACGTCGGCCAGCTGCGCGTCCACGCGCCTGAGAGCCTCTTCGAGCACGTGAGCGGACTCGCGCGCGGTCAGCAAGGCCCAGAACGCACGTGTGACCTCGAGCTTCAAATCCGCTCGCGCCGTTCCGAGCTCCTGCCCGCTGAATTCCGCCTCGGCGCGCGCCGCGCGTTCGAGCGCCTGCAGCCGCCCGCCCGTGTAAATCGGCCACTGCAGCTCGATGCGCGCACGATAGTTGTCGGGCACGTCCGGATAGATCAGGCTGATGCCTCCCTCCGGCGTGAGGAAGCCGAATTCGTCCACGTGGTTCGTTCGCTGGTAGCCCAGCTGCGTGGTGACGATCGGCTTTTGCGCGGCGCCGCGCCCCTCCGCGGCGGCAACCGCTGCAGCTTCACGCGCGCGAAGCTCACCGAGCCGGTGACTGTTGGCGATAGCACGGGCGATCGCGTCATCCAGCGTCAGTCGTGCGGGAGACGCCTGCGCCTCGCCGGGTGACAGCGCTGAACCGTCGGGTGCGGCGGTTGCGAGCATCAGGCCTCGGCGCCCTGCCAGGCGACCGCCGTCGTCCGCGCGAGCTGCGGAGGCGGACCCGGTGCCGAGAACGGCGATTGCCGCGGTGACCACAAATGCCGTCGATCTGCGCTGCCTCATGAATCTGCCCTGCGCTGTGGCGGGATACTGCCGGCATGCGATCCGCGCGGCGCGGCGTCACCACCAGCCCACGTGTCCGCCCCCTGCTCCTGCATCCGCGCGATGAAGACGTCCTCCAGCGACGGGGGCACTTCCCGGAGGCTGCGAATGGCGATCCCGGCTGCGGCGAAGCTGCTGGCCAGCCGCGCCTCCGCGCCGGCGCCTGCGCGTGCCGCGAACCGCACGTGCGCGCGCTCGCCGAACGTCTGCACGTCCTCCACGCCCGGCTCATTCTGCGCAAGGCTCACGGCCCGCACCTGGTCAGCAGCGATCATCTCGACGATCCGTCCGGGCAGTCCGGCGCGAAGAGCATCCGGTGTGTCGAGGGCCAGGAGACGGCCTTCGTACAGCAGTGCCACGCGCGCGCAGCGCTCGGCTTCGTCGAGATACGGGGTGCTGATCAGGATCGTGATGCCCTGCTCCAGAAACTCGGAGAGCAGCTTCCAGAACTCCCGGCGCGACACCGGGTCGACGCCGGTGGTGGGCTCATCGAGCAGAATCACCCGGGGCTCGTGTATGAGCGTGCAGGCGAGCGCGAGCTTCTGCTTCATACCGCCGGAGAGACGCTCCGCAAGCCGGTGGCGGAACGGCCGCAGTTGCGTGAGGTCGAGCAGCCGGTCCCGCCGTGCCTGGTACCCGCGCAGCCCGTGAATCTCCGCGAAGAACGCAATGTTCTCGTCGATGCTCAGATCCCCGTACAGGCTGAACCGCTGAGACAGGTATCCGACCGAACGCGTGATCTGGTTATGCTCGCGGACGGGATCGTGTCCGAGGAGGCGCACGCGCCCGCCGTCGGTGTGCAGCAGGCCGCATAAGAGTCGAATGGCAGTCGTCTTTCCTGCGCCGTCCGGCCCGATGAGGCCGAACAACTGCCCAGGCGGCGCCGAGAACGAGACCGCGTCGAGAGCGTGGACGGCCCCGTATCGCTTGCTGACGTCTTCGAGGGCCAGGGCGGCCGGGTCGCTCATTGGAGCCGCAGCTCCGCTTCGACCGGCATCCCCTCTTTCAGCACGCCCTTCGTGTTGTCCGCGCTCACCTTCACTCGATACACGAGCCGCGAGCGCTCCTCGGCGGTCTGGACGTTGCGCGGGGTGAATTCGGCCTTCGGTGAAATGAATGTGACCGTGCCGGGAATTGCGTCTCCGCCCGCATCGGTGTGCAGCGTGGCCGCCTGGCCCACGCGCAGACGCGGTATGGCCGGCTCGTCCACGAACACGTCGGCCCAGGCGTTGGCGAGATCGGTGATTACGACGAGCGGCATCCTCGGCGCGATCAGCTCGCCCTGCTCCACCAGCTTTTCCGTGACCACACCCGCGGCCGGTGCCGCAATGGTCGCATCGGCGACCGCCTTCTCGAGGGTCGCGATCTGTGCGTCGACTGCGGCGCGCCTGGCCATCGCTCCTTCGATCTCCTCGCGGCGCGCCCCTGCCTGCAGCCGGGCGACTGTTTCGTGGCCAGCCCGAGCCTGCTCACGTGCCGCCTGGAGCCGTCCTCTCGCCACGTCTCTCCGCGCCAGCGCATCGTCGCGCTGCTTGCGTGAGCCGGCATTGGCGGCGAGCAGCGCCTCGAATCGCGCGAGATCGGCCTCCGCTGCGACGAGGTCCGCCTGCGCGGCTTCGATTTCCGCGGTCGCCGCCTGAAACTGAGCCCCTGCCTGGCGGATGTCTTCTCCACGCGCTCCGGCACGCAGCAGGCGCACCTGCGCATCGGCCTGCTGGCGTTCGGCTCTGACCCGCTGGAGCGCCAGCTCCGTGTCACGCGTGTCGAGCCGCGCGATCACGTCACCCGCCGCCACGCGGTCGCCCTCCGCCACGCGCAGCTCGAGGAGCTGGCCGCCCACCTGTGCCGATACCTGCACTTCGGTGGCTTCCACGTGGCCCGACACGCGGACGCGATCGGCCGGCGGGGCGGTGCGGCACCCGGTGGCGCCGAGCACGAGGAAGACCGCCATCAGCCGGACGTCACGCATGGTTGGAAGCCTCCTTGTCGACGCAGAGCGTGCAGCGCAGAACGGTCGACAGATGTCGGGCCATCGACGCATTTCCTCTCGGGATGCGGGCCTTGCGGCCGAGCACCCGCGCGCGCCGGACCTGCGTGCGAATCGGTTCGTTGGCAACGTAGAGCATCGTGCTGCCCATCACCATGAAGTGGGTGAGCATGGGGTCCGCCGCCCTGAACTCGCCCGACGACTGCCCTTCGTCGAGAATCTCCTTCACGACGAGGAACAGGCCGGTCACCATCCGCAGTGTTTCGGCGTCGAAGTTCCGGCCCCCGCCCGCCACCTCGCGAAGCAGGATGGGGACGATGTGCGGTTCCGCCGTGGCTGTTCGGAGCAGGCTTTCGACGTAGGCGTCGAACTTCTCGATCGCCGTGGGCGCGTGCGCGATCGACGCGCGTGCGTCGGCGGTGAGCCGGCGGAATCCCTCTCGCAGCACCTCACGGTAGAGACCGATCTTGCTCTTGAAGTGGTAGTAGATCATCGCCTTGTTGACGCCGGCCTGCAGGGCGATGCGGTCCACGCCAGCACCGGAGAATCCGCGCGCCGCGAACTCGGCGCGAGCCGCCGACAGCACGTCGGCACGGGAATCACGAAGGCTGGATTTCAGGGGGCGAGGCATGGTGTCAATAATTAACTAAATGGTTAGTTATCCTAGATCCGTACCGCCATCGGCGTCAACGTGGAGATGTGGAGTCCCGGCTGGACAGCATCGGGCCGGGGCCGAAGCGCCCCGGTCCGAAACCGATATGATCCGCCCATGCGCATCGTCATCGCCGGCGGCACGGGATTTCTCGGCGCCGCGCTGACGGAGGGCCTGCGCGCCGCCGGACACGACGTCGTCGTGCTGACGCGGCAGAGCGGGGCGCTGCCGCAAGGACTCGCATCATGGAGTCCGGACGGAACGGCGGGCGTCTGGGCGCGCGTGCTCGATGACGCTGATGCGGTGGTCAACCTCGCCGGCGCGCCCCTCGACGAGAAGCGGTGGACCGAGTCGCGGAAGCGCGTGCTGGCCGAGAGCCGCATCCTGGCAACCCGCAGCCTCGCGGTGGCAATTTCGGAAGCCGTGCGGCCACCCGCCGTGTTCCTCTCGTCGTCGGCGGTCGGGTACTACGGCCCACGGGCCGCCGAACCCGTCACCGAGTCGGACTCCCCTGGTTCGGACTTTCTCGCGCGTCTCGTGGTGGAGTGGGAGGACGAAGCGACGGCGGCGGCGGCGAACGGCACACGGGTCGTGCTGCTGCGAAGCGGCATCGTGCTCGCACCGGACGGTGGCGCGCTGGCTCGCATGCTGTTGCCGTTCCGGCTTGGCGTCGGTGGACCGTTCGGCGATGGCCGCCAGTACATGTCCTGGATTCACCGGCACGACTGGATCGGCCTCGCGCGATGGCTGCTCACCCGCGACGATGCGCGTGGCCCGATCAACGCGACGGCGCCCGCGCCCGAAACGAATGCAGCGTTCGCGGCAACCCTCGCGCGCGTGCTGCGGCGCCCACACCTCCTGCGAGCTCCGGCCTTCGCGCTGCGCCTCGCGCTCGGCGAGATGGCGGATGCCGCACTGCTGACCGGCCAGCGCGTCGTGCCTGCCCGCGCACAAGCCCTCGGCTTCCGGTTCCAGTGGCCCGCCCTGGAGCCGGCGTTGCGGGATCTGCTTCGGCGGTGAAGCCCTCCTCCTGGCTACACCATCACGGCTCGGGCGCTGAGGATCGGCGCTCCGCGAGCGTTAATCCCGCTGATCGTCACTAAACCCGCGATTCACCTGTGTAGTCATGTGGGGCAGGCCTTCAGGCCTGCTAGCGCGCACCGATTTGCAGGGCTGAAGCCCTGCCCCACATCAAGCGATGCGGTGACACCACAAGCGAGCACTGTGGACGCCCGCGGGTCCGCCGCCGACGACGAGCACGTCCGCCGCGCCAGCCATAAGCGTTAGCGCGCCGGCCCCGCAACCGTTGCCTCGCCACGCCCGAGCGAGACGAGGTTCGCGAGCAGCTTGTATGCGCCATCGGTGCCGGCCGGCAACTGGCGCCAGAGATTCAGGCCAACGTACACCCAGTGCCCCCGGCCAACCCGCGCCTCGACGAGCGCGCCGCGTTTCGGGCCCTTGTTGAACTCGAACGGATCGGAGAGCTCCACGAGGTCGGTGTATCTGGCGTCGCGCTCGCCGAGGAAGTACAAGCCACGCTCCTGCACCCACCCGCTCCACGCGTCGTCGGCGATCCGGTTGGGTCTCGTGAAGGCCGGGTGATGGGGCTGCAGCACCGTCACGGGCGCGTGCTCGTCCGTGACGCGGTTAGCGCTGACCTTCGCGGGGAAGGGACCGTACTGCGCCGCGTTGAACTCGAACTTGTTGTACTGGACGATGACCGTGCCACCAGCCTCCGCATACTCGATCAGCCGGTGATTGCGCGCGCGCAGATCAGGTCGTCGCTCGTACGCCCGCACGCCCGTGACGATGGCATCGAACTTCGAGAGGTCGCCGTACGCGAGATCCTCGGCAGTGAGCCCGCGGACTGTGGCACCGAGCTGCTCGAGGGCGGCGGGTACCTCGTCGCCCACACCCATGACGTAGCCGATCGAGAGTCCAGCCGGGATCCGCACGTCGATGACCTTGAGGGTCGTGGCTGCCGTGTCGTAGATGTGCCGCCGCTGGATGTGCGGATACTCGATGACCTGGAAGCCGCGATCGAAGGTCGCGCCGCCCGTCCTCGCCACCGCTTTCAGCTCGAACTGCCCCGGCGTCACCGCGCCGCTCGGCGTGACGGCAAAGCGTACGGTGCTGGCTTCGTCGGCCCGTTCGAAGCGCACGTGCGCTGATGGTGGCGTCACGGTCCACCCGTGCGGCACGTTCAGGGTCACGTCAGCCTCGGCCGCGCCGGGCGCATTGTTGGTGACGGCGACGCGAATCTCGCGGGTGCTGGCGGCCAACGTCGAGTTGCTCGTGGGCTGAGGCCCCGCAGCCGTCGGAACGATCACGATCTCCGGGGTTGACCGCACAGACAGGGCCGGCACCACTGTCAGCTCCATGCGTTTCTCGCCGCTGAAGATGTTTCCCTCGTACCGGTACTGCACCGGCACGGTCATCCGCACCGGCACGTCACCTACGGTCAGCACGAGCTCAGCGACGAACGGCGTGGGCCGGAACGGCAGGCCGAAGGGCGCATCCTCGTCGAACGTGTACCGGCCGGCCTCTCCGGCGCGGTGCCAGTAGGGCTCCGACACGCGGGCGTTCGCGGGCACCGTGAAGGACTCTTCGCACCGTGCGATCTCACCCGGCGCGAGCGGCCCGGCTCTGCAGGCGGACGGCGCCGCGGCAAAGCCGGCGGCGACTGCCTCAGTGACGGCGATGGGCGCTACCCCGCGGTTCGCAACGATGAGCGTCAGCTTGACTCTCTGCCCCGGAACCACCATCCCGTCGTCTGCCAGGGCTTCCACGCGCAGCCCCTGCGCGATGATCAGCGCGCGCTCGAACTCGTGTTCGGTCTGCGCCAGCCGGAAGTCGATCTCGAACGCTGCGCCCTGGTCGAGCGGCGACCCCGGCGACGCAAGCCAGGCGCGCAGTTCATGCGTGGCACGCAGGCCCCGCGCAAGGTCGGTCACGGCTGCTCCTGCGCCCCGACTCCGGAGGCTGCCTTCGGCCGCGCGTACGGTCTCGGCTATCGCGCCGAGCTTCGCATTCAGGGCGGGTGGCGGGTTGGCTCCGGCGAACCGCGCGAGGCCAGGGAGGGTCAGATCGAGACCGTCCTCCAGGGTCTCCTCCTGTGTCCCACGCTGCGACGGCAATGTCGTGTCCACGAGCCTGTACTTGATGACGAACGGACTGGGCAAGGCGAGCAGCTGGCCGAAGCCCTGGCACTTGTGCATCGCGCGCGCCTCACTTCCCACCTCCGCCCACGTGCGCCCCAGCAGCGAATCGTATGTATTGCCGTCCACCGTCACCAGGTTCTCGGCAGGCGGCGGCTCGCTCCCGAACATGCCGTACCAGCGCGCTTGATAGATCTTGAGCGGCTGCCAGGGCCGCAACCCCTGCTCGATCTGCTCCGGATACCTGGCCGGGTCGCCGGCCGCGCGGAACGCCTCGGTCGCGATGCGCGCCGACGCCTGGTGGTGCTGCCCGCCACCCATCCCATCGGGCCGCATGGTGATGATCACGTCCGGCCGCGTCATGCGGATCAGCCGGACGTAATCCCCGAGTATCTCGTCGTGGCCCCACTTCTCGAACGACTCCTCGACGCTGAACGAAAAGCCGAAGTCGACCGCACGGGTGAAGAACTGCTCCGCACCGTCGGACCGGTGCGCGGCCAGCAGCTCCTCGGTCCGAAGGACCCCGAGCGCCTCGAACAGCTCGGGGCCAATCTCGTTCTGCCCGCCATTGCCACGAGTGGCCGTCGCCAGCACGACGCGGAAGCCCTGCCCGATGCTCCCCTTCGCCAGCAACGCGTTGTTCTCATCGTCGGGATGCCCGGTCGCGTGCATCACCGTCCCGACGGTGGCCAGCCTGCGGAGCATCACGGCGAGCCCAGGCTCGCCTCGGAGGTCGGCGGGTCCCTCGGCCTGGATCCCGAGCGACAACAACAGGCCAACGGCACACGCCAGAGCGAAGACAGGACGACGCATAGGGACCATTCTTACTTGTCCGGTGTTGAATCCGGAACCGGTAGGGCCGCCGGGCACACTGAAACCCGGATTACACAAGGAGCTCAGGCAGATCAGGACGTCGGCTGGTTGCGCGTCAACAGGCTGAAGCCTGATGACCCGAGTCCTGCCCCCTCCAGGCGTTATCGTGTCTCTCGAGTGAAGCCGAACGCAGCATCCGCCCTGTCGGCCGTCCCGTTGAGATGGCGCAGGAGGAGCCGGCTTGCGAGGAACGCCGCGGCGGGGTTGGTGCCGAGCCCGAATGCGAAGAGGTGATGCGGGTAGCTGCGGTGCGGCGCGAGGATGGGCAGCCCGTCTCGTCCGACGGAGTACGGGACCTGCCAGCCGTGTTCGGGCTGCACACCGGAGATGTCGGGCAGCACGAGCGAGAGCTCGTACATCAACTGACCCGTGCGCTGCACGACGGTCTGCGCGAGAAGACGGTCCGCGACGCGGGGGCTGTCCGCGCCCGTCCAGAGGATCCGATCGCCCGCCGTCCACGCCAGCCTGTGCGGCGGCTGCTGCGAGTCCTGCAGGATCAGGCTGCGATCGAGGACGGCCGCTCGGACCGCTGCCTTTGCCGGGGGCGTCTGGACCGCAAAGGCACTGCACGGGGCAACGTGCCGGGCCAGCGGGTCGAACAAGCCTGTCGGCTCGCCCGTCGCGACGATGACCGTCTCGCATCCGATCCGTCCGCGGGCAGACTGGATCTCAATGCGTCCGCGTGCCTGCGACACGGCCACCGCACGCGTGCGCTCGAACAGCATCGCGCCACGGGCGGCAGCCGCGCGCGCGAAGCCCTCGCACAATTTCACTGGATCGACGCTCGCATCGCCACGGGTGCGAATGCCGCCGACACCGTCAAGTCCGATGCTGGCTATTGCGCGACGCGTGAGCCAGGTCCCTTCGAGCCCGGCCGCGCGACGCGCCGCCAGCTCGCGTTCGAGCGGCCCTGCGGCACTCGACGTCTGTGCCCAGGTGACGCCCTCCGCCGGCGTGAACCCCGCGCGTATGTTCAACCGGCGGACGGTGGCCGCGAGCTCGAGCGCCGCG
Source organism: Vicinamibacteria bacterium (assembly GCA_963763095.1). Classification (GTDB taxonomy): domain Bacteria; phylum Acidobacteriota; class Vicinamibacteria; order Vicinamibacterales; family JAENWD01; genus CAVUCH01. Next base: position 96,419 of record CAVXNR010000031.1, on the reverse strand, counting down.
CGCCTCCACGCGGTCGAGATGGCCTTGGCCACACGGCGGCCGTGCTGGGCCTCCATGTCCACCAGGCCGACCGGAGGTGTCTGCTGGACGATCCCCGCCCCCATGGCACTGGCGCCGTGCCCGATTCGATCGGCTTCCACCAGGGCGACACGAAGGCCCGCCGCGGCACAGGCATACGCAGTGGCGGCACCGGTCAGGCCCCCTCCGATGATGACGATGGGTATTTCGAGCCTCTGCGCGAGCGCAGGATAGGTCGCCTTTCTCGCGGCGCCCCCGACCCAGGGCGAGACGCCGTACCGTGTGCGTGTCATCTGGTGACGCGCATTCTGCGGCAGGAGGGCGGACGCAGGCAAGGTGGCGGCTCGGTGACCGCTCGGTGATGCTCGTTGCCGCCGGTTGCCGGGCAGGCCAGCCGGCGCAGCCCGCGCTACCGGCTGTGGACCGCCCGGCGGCGGGGAACCGGCACACCTGTGCCTCGCTCCGCCTCGAGCAGCCCGGCCTTCCGCTCGGCGCCCCAGCGATATTGACCGATGCCTCCGGACGCCGGCACGACCCTATGGCACGGCACCACGACGGCGAGCCGGTTGGTCGCACACGCGCGGGCGACCGCGCGAGCGCCGCGCGGCGCGCCGATCATGGCGGCCACCTCCGAATAGGTGGCCCGGGACCCGGGCGGGATCTGCTGCAGCGCACTCCAGACGCGGCGCTCGAATGCGGTGGCGCGCACGTCCAGTGGCAGATCGCGCGTGGCGGAGGGTTCGCCGTCAAGGTGCCGGAGGACGGCGTCCACGCTGTCGCGCAGGGCGTCGCGATCCTCGCGGATCTCAGCCGCGGGAAACTCCGACCGGAGCCGTTCGCGCAGGGCGCCGGCCGAGTCGCCAAGGGTGACCGCGCTCAGCCCCCGCACCGTTCCCGCCACGAGGACGAACCCGAACGCGCAGGGTGCCGTCACGAACATCAGCTCGAGCCCGGCGCCGCCGCGCCGGTATTGGGCCGGGGTCATCCCGAGCGCGCGCGCCGCCTGCTCGTAAACGCGGCTGGAGGATCCGAATCCGGCGTCGAAGGTGGCATCCGCAATCGTCCGCCCGTTGCGGAGCCCGGCCTTGAACCGCGCAAGCTTCAGCGCCGCGCCATACTCGCGCGGCGAGACGCCGAGAACGCGCACGAACGCCCGCTGCAGGTAAGCGGCGCTGCAGCCGGCTCCCCTGGCGAGTGTCGCCAGGGAGGTCGCGTGGCCTGGCTCCGCGCGCTCCAGCTGCGCAAGGGCCGCTGCGACTTTCCGCGCGACGGGGCCGGGCGCGGCCGCTTCCGGATCGCACCGGCGGCAGGCGCGATACCCGGCGGCGACCGCATCGGCACCGGCAGCGAAGTACTCCACGCGATCCCGCCGCGGCCGGCGGCTCGGGCAGGAGGGGCGGCAGTAGATCCCGGTCGAGCGCACCGCATAGACGAACGCCCCGTCAGCGCGGCGGTCACGGGCGGCGACAGCGGTCCAGCGGGGATCCTCGGGTGCGGAGTGGGTGGGGGACGTGTGAATCATCAACATGAACGCCAGTAGACCACCGGGGCTGCTGGAGGATCTATCCGAAGCGTGTCGTCGAAGTTCTGGTCGGCGGGTCCGCCGGGAAGTCCCGGCTCCACAGCTTTAGTCAGTGGGTACTGGCCATCAGTGCTCGACCCACATGCAGTCGGTGATCAGACAGACGCCGCCAACGCGTTGCAGCACGGGACGCACCGCCTCCGCGACCGCGCGCGCCTGCGTTTCGTTACACGCGCAGAAGATATACCCGTTCTTGAGCGCACCCGTGAGGGCATCGTCACCGGTCCGGTCGCCGCGGTCTCCCTTCCCGGTCACGTCCCTGAGCACGGTATAGCCTGGCACGCCCGCCTGGTCGAGGACACCGGACACCTCGGAAAGCTCGAGCGCATCGACGACGATCTCCACGCGTTTCATGGGGGTCATGGGATCCTCTGGTCAGAGCGCGTCACGTGCGGCACGACGCGAGGCGGAGCGCCGCCGCGCCGTCGTGCGCGAGTGCCGTGATGTGCCCCATTTTCCTGCCGGGTCGCGGCTCCGCCTTCCCGTACAAGTGCAGCTTCACCCCTGGCACGAGGCACGCCGCAAGCCCAGTCGGGCTCACCGGCGGTCCACCTGTCGCCAAGCAGATTGACCATGGCGGCAGGCCGCAACAGCTCGGTGGAACCTGGCGGCAGGCCGCAGATGGCCCGGACCTGCTGCTCGAACTGGCTCGTCACGCATGCGTCAATCGTCAGGTGCCCGGAATTGTGCGGCCGTGGCGCCAGCTCGTTGATGAGCAGCGCTCCCTCGCGCGTGAGGAAGAACTCCACGCAGAGCACGCCCACGACATCGAGACGCTCGAGCAGCCCGCGCACGATCTCCGCGGCCTCATCGTCGTGGCGCGCCGCAACGGCGGATGGGTACACGGACGTGTCGAGAATGTGATCGCGATGCGTGTTCTCGACGAGACCGTAGGTCACCATCCACCCGTTGGCTCCGCGCGCGCCGATCATCGACACCTCGCGATCGAAGTCGACGAAGCGTTCGAGCACCGCTTCCCCGCCGCCGACCGCGTCCCACGCGGCCAGCGCCTCCGTGGCGGTCTCGACCTTCCGCTGGCCCTTGCCGTCGTAGCCGAAGCTCGCGGTCTTCAGCACCGCCGGAGTGCCGACCTGCCGGACCGCCTCGTCCAGGTCCGGCGCGGAGCGAAGATGCGCGAACGGCGTGACCGGAAACCCGCCGTCGGCGAGGAATCCCTTCTCACGCGCGCGCTGCTGGGTGATGTGCAGGATATGCCCGCTCGGCCGCACGGGCGCGTGCTCGCCCGCCACCTCCGCGGCGGCCGCCGACACGTTCTCGAACTCGAAGGTCACGACGTCGACGTTGCGGGCGAACGCGCGAATCGCGTCGAGGTCGTCGAACGACGCGTTGATCTCCACGTCGGCGACCTGGCCGGTCGGCGTGTCTTCCTCGGGCGACAGGGTGTGAACGCGATAACCCATGCGGCGGGCGGCCATGGCGAACATGCGGCCGAGTTGTCCGCCGCCGAGCACGCCGATAGTGCCCCCGGGCAGAATCGGGGCGATCACGGCAACGTGTCCTGGCGGACCTGCTGTTCCTGTTCGGCGCGAAAGGCCCGGAGCCGCTCGCGCAGGGGCGCGTCGTGGTTCGAGAGAATCGCGATCGCCAGAAGCGCGGCGTTCGCCGACCCGCTGTCGCCGATGGCGAGCGTCCCGACCGGCACACCGCGCGGCATCTGCACGATCGACAACAACGAATCCACGCCCTTGAGCGTGCGGCTCTCGATTGGAACGCCGAGCACCGGCAGGGGCGTGTGAGCGGCCACCATTCCAGGCAGATGCGCCGCCCCGCCGGCAGCCGCGATGATCACCTGGATGCCCCGGCCCTCGGCGGCCGACGCGTATTCCGCCATGAGGGCGGGCGTGCGATGCGCCGAGACCACGCGGCACTCGTGCACCACGCCGAACGCGGTCAGCATCTCGTCGGCATGGCGCATCGTCGTCCAGTCCGACTTGCTGCCCATGATCACCGCGACCAGCGGCCGCTCGTCACTCATGAGGGCATTCTACTGTCAGCCGGGCGAGGGACGAGCGCGCCGGGTCGGGCTACCTCCTGGATCGATCACCCCGGTCTCAGGGGAGCCAACCGGGCAGGCTTCAGGGCCTGAGCCACACACAAATGCTGGAAAACAGAAAACCGACTTTGCCGGGAACGAGGCCTGTTGCCGCGAAGTAACCACGGTTGGTTTTCGCTCTCCGGTTTTTGTGTTGTGACGCGGCCTCCCGGTGCACCCGGATGCCGCCCGTAAGATCAAGGAGCCAAGGCGTGCAATGCGGGCCCCGCCGTTACTCACTGCAATCCGTCGTCGCCCCCAGTCCGCGGCCGAATGGTATCCGCCTGGAAGGCGGAAACCGCAAGCCCCACGATCGTCACGACCACCACGCCGACGACGTTGTGCCAGAGAAAGGACACCTGCGGGTACCGAAACGCGACGACCGCCACCGCAGTCATGCCGGCGAGCAGACCGACGAATGCGCCGTGGCCCGTCGCCCGCCTGGTTCCGATGGCGAGGACGAACACGCCCAGCAGGGAGCCGTAGAAGAACGAGCCGAAGCGATTGACGACCTCGATGAGCGACCCGAGCCGCGCGGCGTACACGGCGACGCCGCAGGCCATGCCCCCCCAGAACGCGGTCGCGAAACGGGACGCGCGGAGGTAATGCTCGTCGGATTCCTCACGCCTGAAGTGCCGGCGGTAGAAGTCGATGATCGTCGCCGTTGCGAGCGAATTCAGCTCCGCCGCAATCGACGACATCGCGGCCGCAAAGATCGCTGCGATGATGAGGCCGACGAGGCCTATCGGCATCTGCGTGGTGACGAAGGTCGGGAACACGTAATTGACGTCGTTGTATTCGCCCTTACCGCTCACGCGCTCGGCGAGTGCCACAGCTTCGCGCCGCACGTCGGTCAGCGCGGCGTCGGCCGTGTTGAATGCCGCCGTGCTGGCGGCGATCGTCGCGTCATCGCCGCGGCGCCGGGCGGACTCCACGTCGAGCGCTGCCTTCTGGCGCGCGTCGAACGTGCCGTTGAATCGCGCTTCGAGGGCGGCGTACGCGCCTCCTTCGCGGCTGGCGCGCACCTCCTTCTCGTGCTGCGGATTGAACAGCATCGGCGGGCGGGTGAACAGGTAGAACGTGAACACGAGCACGCCGGTCAGGAGAATCAGCGCCTGCAACGGGATCTTCACGTAGGCGCTCATCATCAGCGACTGCCGCCCCTCCTGTGGCGACTTCGCCGTGAGATAGCGCTGCACCTGGCTCTGATCGCAGCCGAAGTACGAGAGCATCAGGAAGAGCCCGCCGATCAGGCCCGACCAGAACGTGTAGGTCTCGGTGAGGGTGAACCGGAAATCGAGAGCCTGGAGACGACCCGTGCTGCCGGCGATGTGCAGGGCGTCACTCACGCTCACCTCCGCCGGCAGGCGCAGCACGAGCACGACGACGGCAGCGGCGACGCCAGCCACGATCACGCCCATCTGCTTCACGTCCGTCCACGTTACCGCCTGCACGCCGCCGAGCATCGTGTAGATCGCGGTGGGAAGTCCGATCGCCAGCACCGTGATCGTGAGATTCCAGTCGAGCACGATCGACAGGATCACGGCGGGGGCGGCGATGATCACGCCGCATGAGAGCCCACGGGAGAGCAGGAACAGCAGGCTGGTGAGGGCCCGGGTCTTCGCGTCGAACCGCCCCTCCAGGTACTCGTACGCGGTATACACGTTCGCGCGATGAAAGAAGGGGACGACCGTGACCGAGAGGATCAGCATCGCGAGCGGCAGCCCGAAGTAGAACTGCACGAAGCGAAGCCCGTCGCGGTAGCCCTGTCCCGTCGTGCCGACGAGCGTGATCGCGGAGAGCTGCGTGGCCATCACCGACAATCCCACCGCCCACCACGGCAGGCTGCGATTGGCGAGGAAGTAGCCCTCCACCTTGTCGCTGCCCTTGGTGCGCTTCAAGCCGTCGTGGACGATCCAGACGAGATACGCGGCCACGACCGCCCAGTCGATTGGATGCATGTCAGCGGGCGAAGTGGTGGCCGACGAACCAGAGCGCGAGGATGACCAGCACCTCGAGCAGGAGGACGCGAATGGCTGTTGGGCGAATCGGACTGTCAGAGGAGGTCATACGAATCCGCTGCCAAGCGTAAGGGCATGCTGTGGGGCAGCCCTTTCAGGGCTGCTCGCGGGTCATGGCAGGGCTGAAGCCCTGCCCCACGTGACTCCGGCCAGTCTCGGAACTGCCAGGATCACAGGGCCGCGCTCCGCGCCTTCAGTTCCCGGCGCGCCGCGGCGAGCGCTTCGCGCCGTGCGGCGACCCATTCGCGATCGCCGGTCAGGACCCCTGCCGACTGCGCCACGGCCGCCGCCGTCTCGTCGGGCGCCGGCCCTCCCGGCGTGCGCCGCACGGTGACGAAGTAACGCGGGCTCAGAATCTCGCGCAGCCGCTCCTCGGTGTAGAGAATCGGCCGGCCGACCAGCTCGAAGCATACAGCGGCGAGCGTCTCGGTGAGGCGGGGCTCCGGGTGGTGGGCCCGCGCTTTCAGCACGCGCCCGGCGATCGCGTGCGCGGTCTTGAAGGGCATCCCGTGCTCCCGCACGAGGGTGTCAGAGAGCTCCGTCATCGTCGTGCCACCCTGACCCGCACGGGCCTCGAGCCGCGCGGCGTCGAAGGTGGCCGTCTGCATGGCCGCGGCTACCAGGCGGACGGCGCGTGTCGCGTCCCGGAACATCGACCAGACGAGCGGCTGCAGATCGTCTTCGGTATCCACGATGTCGCCGAAGGGCGTGTTGTGCACCGCCAGCCCGATCGCGTGGGCCTGCCCGACGGCCTTGCTGCCGATCGCCCGCGCGTGCTCGATGGCGACCGGGTTGCGCTTCTGCGGCATGATGCTGCTCGACTGCACGAACCCGTCGCCGAACCGCACGTAGCTCACTTCCGCCGTGCCCCACAGGAGAAGGTCCTGCACGAATCGCCCGAGCCCGCCCAGGGTGATGGCGGTGGCGTAGGTGCTCTCGAGGAGGTAGTCGACGGTGGCGATGCTGCCGTAGGTGTTGCCGGTCGCCCCGTCGAAGCCGAGCAGCTCGCTCGTGAGCGAGCGGTCGATCGGGAACCCGGTACCGGTGATGGCGCACGCACCCAGCGGGTTGCGGTTGGTCGTTTGATACGAGGCGCGCAGGCGCGTCGTGTCCCGCTCCAGCTGCTCGATCATCGCCAGCAGGTAGTGCGCGATCGTGCTTGGCTGGGCCGGCTGCGTGTGCGTGTGTGCCGCCATGACCGTATCGCGGTGCTGCGACGCGAGGTCGAGGAGGCTCGCCCGGAGGGTGAGCACCGCCTCCACCAGGTCCAGCACGAACTCCCTCTGGCGCATCCGGTACATCGTCATGTCGATGTCGTTGCGGCTGCGGGCGGTGTGAAGCCGTCCGGCGACATCGTCGCCGCAGGACGCAACGAGCAGCCCCTCGACGTAGAAGAACAGGTCCTCACAGGTGCCATCGAACCGCACGTCGCGGACCTCGTCGAGCGACACGGCATCGAGCGCCTCCCGGAGCCTGCGCGCGTCCTCCCGGGACACGATCTCCGTCTCCGCCAGCATGACCAGGTGCGCGTAGTGAATCGCCATCAGCGGGGACAGGAACAGCGCCTTTGCGTCTTCGAAGTTGTCGTTGAGGACGTAGTTGACGTATTCCGGCGCGAATTTCATGAGGAAAGTATACAGACGCGGCACCTGGCCATTCTGGCGCCGGGGGGTCAGCTCCGGTGCGACGGCGTGCCCAGGGACTCGTAACCGCAAGGCAGCAGGCCGAGCGGAGGGCAGTCAAGCGGCCACCGGCGGCGTGATAGACTTGGGCTGTTCTCGCGCACATCTCACGTTCCCGTCCCGGCCCGGACACCCGAGCGCACGTGCCTGCTCCCGGTCGACATTCCACCTCCCGCACAGCCTGATACGGCAACATCTCCGGCGAGCGGCACGAAGCTGACGATCGTCGACCCCTCGAGCGGATGGGCCGCGCTGCGCCTTGGCGAGCTGTGGGATTATCGCGAGCTGCTGTTCTTCCTCATCTGGCGTGACGTCAAGGTCAGGTACAAGCAGACGGCGCTCGGCGTGGCGTGGGCCGTCCTGCAGCCGCTGCTCACCATGTTCGTCTTCAGCCTCTTCTTCGGGCGGCTCGCCAGGATCGCGTCGGATGGGCTCCCGTACCCGGTCTTCAATCTCGCGGGGCTCGTGCCGTGGACCTTCTTCGCCTTCGGCCTCAACGAGGCGGCCACGAGCGTCGTCGGCAGCCGGCACCTGATCACGAAGGTCTACTTCCCGCGGCTGGCGATCCCGCTCGCAACGGTGCTCGCCGGACTGGTGGATTTCGCTGTCGCGTTCGTGTTGCTCCTCACGGTGATGGCGTGGTACGGCATCGTGCCCGGGCTCGGGGCCCTCTTCGTGATCCCGCTCGTGCTGCTGGCGTTCGTCACGGCGCTCGGAGCAGGACTCTGGCTGGCGGCCCTCAACGTCCAGTACAGGGACGTGCGCTACGTGCTGCCATTTCTCACGCAGCTGTGGCTGTTCGCCACGCCGATCGTGTACCCGAGCAGCCTGGTGCCGGCCGCGTGGCGGCCGGTCTACGGCCTCAACCCGATGGTCGGCGTCGTGGATGGGTTCAGGTGGGCGCTGCTCGGCAGCGCACCCCCGGGCCCGGCCCTCGCCGTGTCGGCGTGCGCCGCGCTTGCATTCGCAGTGGGTGGCATCTTCTACTTCCGGCGGATGGAACGAGCGTTCGCCGATATCGTCTGAGCGGAACCTGACAACGCCAGCCATTCGCCTGATCGGTGTTGGAAAGCGCTATCGCCGCGGCCTTCGCCGCGAGGGATACCGGACGCTCCGCGAGACGTTGTCGGACGGGGTCCGTGCGCTCAGCGCCAGCAGCCTCCGGCGGCGGAATGCGGCTGGCGCATCGTTCTTCTGGGCGCTCCACAACGTGTCGTTCGACGTGCCGCGCGGATCCGCGCTCGGCCTGATCGGGGCGAACGGAGCCGGCAAGAGCACGCTGCTGAAGATTCTCTCGCGCGTGACCGAGCCCACCGCGGGGCAGGTGCAGTTGCGTGGGCGCGTCGGCTCGCTGCTCGAGGTGGGAACCGGATTTCACCCGGAGCTGACCGGGCGCGAGAACGTGCTGCTGAACGGCGCGATTCTCGGGATGAAACGCGCCGAGATCCTGGCGAAGTTCGATGCCATCGTCGCGTTCGCCGAGATCGAGCCGTTCATCGACACGGCGGTGAAGCATTACTCGAGCGGCATGTATCTGCGCCTCGCCTTTGCGGTCGCGGCGCACCTCGAACCGGAGATCCTCCTGGTCGACGAGGTGCTCGCCGTCGGCGATGCATCCTTCCAGAAGCGATGCCTCGGCAAGATGAACGACGTGGCACGTGAAGGCCGCACGGTCATCTTCGTCAGCCACAACCTGCAGGCCATTCAGCGGCTGTGCTCTCATGCGGTCATGCTGGAGGCGGGACAGGTGGCGGCGTTCGGCGATACCTCCACGGTCGTGGGCCAGTACTTGTCTCGCGATTACCTGCGGCCGGCCCCAGGGGCCCGCAATCGACGTGTCGCGCTCCCGCGAACAGGAACCGGCGAGGCCCGGTTCGTCTCGGTCTCCTACACGAACGGCACCGCGGTCGACGGCGGAAACGCCTTTTCCGGACGGCCCGCTGGAGTTCGTGCTGGAGATCGAGTCCGACGCAGCCCCGCGACGTGCGCAGCCTGTCGGTGTTCCTGCTCGAGCAGTACGGCACGAAGATACTCAATGCCGACACGCTGCACCTGGATCGGACGATCTCCCTTCGGCAGGGCCGCAACGTGCTGAAGCTGCGGATCGCCTCGATCCACCTGCTGCCGGGAACCTACCGGGTGGGCCTGTGGCTGGCAGACCCGGTGCATGCCCAATCGGTGACCGGCGCCTACGACTACGTCGAGTCGGCCTTCGAGATCGAGGTGGTCAGGCGCGGCGCAGGCGTACCGGCCGGCAGCGGCGCGGTCGTCACCTGCGACTTCGATGTCGAGGAGGTCCCTGACTGGCCGTGGGATCCGGGACAAAGCCGCGACTGCCGCCAGGGCATTCCGGGCTGGCGGTGTGGGCGGCCTCGCGTCGGTCTTCCGGCAGAAGCTCACCAAGCTGCGCGGCGATTCCACGCGTGCGCTGCGCTCCACCACGCGCCGCGTCATGGAGTTCGGTGTACGCCCGCACCTGCTGCGCGGCAGGGTCGACACACCTGTATGGGCCCACCCACGTCGACTACGCACCTGACGAGCTCCTTGTCATCACCGTCGTGCGCAACGGCGCGTTGTACGTCCGGTCGTTCATCGAGCACTACCAGGCGCTCGGCGTCCGCCATTGTGTGTTTCTCGACAACGGCTCCAACGACGACACCGTCGACAGACTCTGCGCTTATGCCGGCGTGACGGTGCTCCAGACCGATGCGCCGTACCAGACAAATTCGAGAACACGATGAAGCGCTACCTCGCGGAGCGCTTCTCCCCCGGCAGGTGGAACCTCTGCGCGGACATCGACGAGCTCTTCGACTACCCGTTCGCGCGTGAGCTGCCGCTCGCCGGCTTTCTCCAGTATCTGAACGGGCGGCGGTTCACGGCGGTCGTGGCGCAGATGCTCGACATGTTCTCAGAGCTGCCGCTGGGCGAGGTCGAGAGCAGACCCGACGATCGGTTGATGGACACGTACACGTATTACGACATCTCCGCCATCGACAGGCACCCGTACCAGTGGTCCGATCCGCCGAGGCCCGAGGTCGCCATGCACAGGGGCGGCATCCGGCGGACCGTGTTCGGGACGAACAACGGCCTCACGAAAGCGGCGCTCGTGCTCATGGATGGGAAGGTGAAACCCTTCGTCGAGTGGCATCAGGCCGCGGGGGGCGCCGTGGCCGACGTCACGGGTGTGCTGATGCACTACCCGTTCGTGAGCACCTTCAGCCAGAAGGTCGAGGACGCCGTGCGCACGGGACGATATGGCGCGACCACCACCGACGAGTACGTGGGCTACGGCAAGGAGCTCGCACGCAATCCCCGCCTGTGCCTGAAAGGCCCGTCGGCCCGCCGCTTCACCGGTCTCGAGCCGCTGATTGCGGACGGGTTCCTGGTCGTCTCGGATGACTACGTCCGCTGGGTTCATGACCACACGCGCGACCCGGTGCGACAAACGCGCGGGTGAGACGCGCTATGGCTCCGCGCGGCGATACACCGTCCAGCCGCCAACGGCCGTGGCGTACACCGCCTGCCACCGATCAGCGAACCGCTGCACGACCGGCACTGTGTAGCGCTCCGTGGCGACCACGTCGCGGCCGATCACGAGGTAACGGACAGGAACACTGTCGAGCAGCCGCTGCGCGGTGTCCACGTCCCGCTCGAGTGGCGGCATGACCGTCTTCAGCCCCGTGCGCAGGTGAATCCAATGCGGCGTGCCCGCAGCGACGACCTGCGTCGGGCCGGCATGCGCTCTGATGTATTCGATGGCCTCGTCGAACCCCCGTTGCGCTTCGTTGTAGAAGAACAGCCTGTACGCGACTGGCCTGCCGCTGACGTCCACGTACGCGATCGGCCGATACTCCCGAAGGTACACGAACACGGTCACGAGCACCTGGATCAGCAGCGCCGAACCGAGAACGGCGCCGGGCAGGCTCAGAGGGAACCACCGCCGCCGCTCCCGCGCGGGCGGCTTCTCGCCACGAGGCCGCGGCATCCAGGCAGACGATGGCCGCCGAGCGCAAGCAGCGGCATGATCGGCATGAGATACCGCTGGTACTGTCCCGGAAACGGCGTGAGGCACATGGCCGCGCTGTAGATCAGGATGTAGAGCGGCACGACAGTCTGCCGCCGGAGCAGCAGCAGCAACGATTCCGCCGGTGACGAGTGTCCCACCGAACAGTGCGAGCACGATGTACACGCCCCAGCCGATGAGCGGGCTTGCAATCGGTCCGCTGCCGAAGACGCCATGCAGGCCCATCTGCAGGTAGCCCCGCGACGCGCTCAGCGTCTCTCCGAAGTTCACCGGCAGGTCGATCGCGTTGCGGACGAGGCGCCGCACGATCCGGACCTGTCCCTTCTCCGGCGTGAACGGGTCCCTGAACACGACGTTGCGTGCGTAGCTGACGTTGTAGAAAAGGTACGGTGCGCGCTGGTACTCGTACGCCGGGTGTCTGTACGCCTCGCTTCGCTCGACCGACGCCACGTACGCCTGCCATCCCACCACCGGCAGGAGCACCAGCAGGCCACGGATCAGCGCCTCCCGGAAGCGGCGCCTGATCAGGCTCTCGAGCACCCACACGGCGAATGCAGCGATGCCCACCGTCCGCAACGCGTACGAGGCGAGCGCACAGACGTAGGCCAGAACCGAGTGCGCCCGGCTTCCCCCGCGCGCGGGCGAAGATCAGGAAGAGCACCGTCGCGACGCTGAAGGAAACCTCGGGGAACAACGTGTCCGACAGGAACCATGCGTGCAGGCAGAAGACCGACAGCAGAGCGCCCAGCAACGCACGTCCCGGCGGCAGGTACGACCGGAGGAACCACAGCGCCACGAGCCCGTACGCCACGAAGACGAGGAATGAGGACAGGCGAAGCCACCGCCCGACGATTGTCGGGTCGCTCGTTCCGAGCGCGAGCTGGTGAGCGGCGACGACGGCGGGCAGGAGTGGCGGGTACTGCACGCGCCTCGATCTCGCCCGGCTCGTTGAGCAGCCTGTAGCCTCTGCCCTCCGCCAGCGAGGTTCCGAGGAGGTAGTACACCCCGCCATCCCATCGGAGGTCGATCGGCCCCGCCTGCCGTGGCAGCCATAGCGCGACGGTCACGCAGGACAACCAGGAACGGTGCCAGCCCTTCGGCCGTGAGCAGGCGCCCCCGTCGCGCGCGGCGCCGTGCGGCACTTCCCGGGATCCGGCTGTCGGCGGGACGCCGGAGTTACCGGGCGGGCGTGGGCTGCTGCGCATGTGTGGCTTGCCGATCGCGCGCCATTGCGCCGGCACGGGCGCCGGTGAGCGGGCCGGCGGCCGGCGGGGTCGGCGGCGTCGCGTGGCGCCGTGGTCGCGATACGCGACCAGGAGGAGGTGTGTCCCCGGCCCGGTTCAGGAGCTCGGTGCGCCACCCGCGTGCGTGGAGCTCGGGGAGCAGCCAGTTCAGAAACGACAGCCGCACGAAGTCGCCGTACACCAGGAACCGCGAGTGCGCCGCCATGTAGGGCTCGAACTCCACGACGTTCATGCCGAACCAGGGGCGCAGCAGGTCGAGCATGCCACGCTCGACGCTGTTGTGGCCGAGGTGCTTCAACGCGAGGTCCGGGTCGGCCAGGTACACGATCCGCGATTTGACCTCTCCCGAGCCGTAATGTGACAGCACCGCGAACGTCTGCGGGTCTGCCACGACGACGGGAAGATCCCGATCCTGCTTGGCGAGCCACTCAGTTGCCCTGTTGACCTGGCCTGGCTCACCGGCATCGAGAACCCTGTCGGTTCGCATGAACTCGCGCGCCTGGCTGAGGACGAACCACCCGGCCAGGCTGACCGCGATGGCGAAGCGCATCGCCGCACTCCGTCTGAATCGCGGTCGCACTACCGAAGCCGGCGAGCACCGCGAATCCGATGACGGCCGGAATGGCATATCGGTTGACGAACGCTCCGGTCGCCAACTTCGCCAGCACCACGCACACGAACGGGATGACGATGAAACCGCAGGCCGCGGCAACTTCGTGCAGCGGGAGCGCGCGTGCCGGGCTCGCTCCTGCCGCTCGCGTCGATCGCTGCCGACGACGATCGAGTAGACGCCACCGAGAACCAGGATGAACGCGACCGGCACGATAGCCGGGGTCAGCAGGTCGATGTAGAAGTCGGGGACGTTGACCCACTGCGGCGGAGACCAGAACGCCGACGAGTACGCGGCGCCCGCCCGGATCAACGGGAAATGCAGGGCAAGCGGCACGATCGAGACCGCCAGCGCCGCCCAGACGGCGACGTCGAGCCGACGCCGCGATCAGGCTCAGCACGCCTTCGCCGAAGGCGAGCGGCAGCAGCACGAGCACCCCGTAGTACTGCGTCGACACCGCGGCTGCGACGCTCGCCGCCAGGCAGACGAGCGACGAGCGACCGTCGCCGATTCAACGTGACCGACTGCCACGACACCAGCGCCAGCGCGCCGAACCCGAGCAGCAGGCCGTAAGGCCTGGCCTCGAAGGCGTACGAATACGCGATCGTGACGAGCGGAAACGCTGCGGCGCACAGGCCCGCCAACGACGAGCTCCGGCGTGCGACGAAGACATACAGGGAGGCGAGCATCACCCAGAACCCGAGGATCTCGGGCAGTCGCACCGACAGGTTGTTCACACCGAACAGAGCGAACGACACCCGCGTCGTCCAGTAGAAGAATGGCGGCGTCTGCTCACCACGCGACATCAGGGCGGCCCAGACGTCGCTCATCGTCGGCAGCCGCGCCATGTAGTACGTGTACAGCTCGTCATTCCACATCAGCTTGCGCTGCGCGAAGACGATCGTGACCGCCACGTAGAGGAGCGACAGGACAGCGATCGGCAGCACCCGAGAACGGTCGGCGTGCTCCGCCAGCCGATTCGCCCTCCGCGCGATCCTCTGCACGCGGCTCATCACGAGCGGCGGCCGCTCGACAACAGCTGCTCCCGGCAAATGCGTGGCGAAGTCATCTCGCCACATCGACGGGATCGCGGGCGGGGTGGAGCGACGCCGGCGGCTTGCTGAAATCCCGCTGGCCGCGCCACACGCGCCAGATCGTGCGGATCAGCGCTCCGAGGTAGCCGGGCGCCACCTTGACGATGCGGAACGACGAGGCGCCCATGCCGACCGTCCTGTTGATCCAGGACACCGGCACCTCTTCGATGTCGTAGCCGGCGAGCAACGGCTTGAGGCCGGTCTCCATGTTGGCGGCGAAGTGCGGTTCCTCGATATCGAGGGTCTTCAGGATGTCGGCGCGATAGAGCTTCAGGTTGTTCGAGACATCGCGCACGCCGCCGAGGAGCGTCAGCTTCACGAGCAGGTGGAAGGCGCGGTTGCAGAGAATCTTGAAGAACGGATAGTTGATCAGCACCGATTCGTACCGAGAACCGGCTGCCGATGGCCCCCTCCCGGCCAGCGGCCACGCGATCGAACAAATCCCGCAGCTCCGGTACCAACAGCACGAAGTCGCAATCCATCGTCAGGATGTAGCGGCCCGTCGCGGCAGCATAACCGTCGCGCAGGGCGCGCCCGACACCGTTCGGGGGCCCCCGGCGTATGAGCCTCACGCGCGGATCGGCGGCCATCGCCTCGGCAACCACCGCAGCCGTGCCGTCGGTGCTGTTGTCGTCGACGATGATGATCTCGTGGATGTACGCGTCGTAGGCCTCGAACAGGGCGTCGATGAGCCGCCTGACGTTCATCTCCTCGTTGTGGCACGGGATGACGACGGATGTCGCGCCGAACAGTTGCGGATGCGTCGCGAGATTCACGTGCGGTCGCTCCGCGACTCCGGGTTTCACGAGCCAGATGTACAGCGTGCCGCAGAGATCCCGTAGCACGGGCGCGTGCTCGAGGATGAAGGCGATCGACTGGACCGCGCGGATGAGTGACCGGGGCGTCAACGGGTGAACGATGTCGTACGGGACGATCTCGACATGCGTGAACCCCTGGTGCGAGGCCCGCTTCATCAGCTGGAACTTGCGCATGCCGATCTGGCATTCCGCATCACCCGCATAGCGCCCGATCGGCCGGATCGTCGATTTGAGGAACACCTGCGGGTTCCAGTAGTTCGCTTCGAAGAACAGCAGCTGCCCCCCCGGCTTCAGCAGGCGGTAGAGCGCGGCGAGGTTCTCGGCGTAGGCGTTGTGGCACAGGATGGCGGTGCCGACGATGTAATCGAAGCTCTCTTCGGGAAGGTCGCCGAGTTTGTCGAGGCAGACAACGCGGGTGTTGGGCAGCCCCCGCGCCTCGGCCTGCACCGCAAGATCCTGGTTGAACACGGCGGCTGTGAGCGGGTTCTCGCCTCGCAGCGTGATCGCGAGGTGCTCGGTCCAGAGACCGCTCCCCGCACCGAGCTCGAGAATCGACTCACCGGGCAGGACGTGAAAGCAGTGACGCACCGTCAGCGCCCGCCAGCGGAGCTTCACCGGCGACGTCGCGGGATAGCGGCGCCAGTAGGCTTCGCGGGTGCGCTCCATCGCGCGGAGGTTCGTCTCGAGAGACATGATGCCTTCCGTCACACCCGGCGTGCCACATGAGCCTCGAGCATCTGCTCGAGCGTCGCGCGCAGATCGTATCGCTGTGTCCAGGACGGATAGTGCTCACTGAACTTGCGGGTGCTGCTGATCCACCAGACGTGGTCACCGGCCCTCGGCGTGTCCGAGTACCGCCACGTCAGGCGCTTGCCGGCGATCTCCTCGCAGAGGGCGATCGCTTCGAGCATGGAGCAGCTGCAGAAGCGGCCGCCGCCGACGTTGTAGACCTCTCCTGCCCGCGGAGCCCGGTAGAACTCATCCACCGCTGCGACATAGTCGTGGCTGTGGATGTTGTCGCGCACCTGCTTGCCCTTGTACCCGAGCACCGTGTACGGGGTGCCCTCGACGACGCATCGCAACAGATAGGAGAGGAACCCGTGTAGCTGCGCGCCCGAGTGGTTCGGCCCGGTCAGGCAGCCTCCGCGGAAACACGCGGTCTTCATCCCGAAGTAGCGGCCGTACTCCTGCACCAGGACATCGGCCGCCGTCTTCGATGCGCCGAACAGCGAATGCCTCGTTGCATCGATGCTCATGGTCTCGTCGATGCCATCGTGATACGGGTGTGCAGGATCGATCTCCCACCTCGTGTCCTCCTCGATCAGCGGCAGGTCGTTCGGCCGGTCCCCGTACACCTTGTTGGTCGAGGTAAACACGAACACTGCCGCCGGGCAGAACCGCCGGACCGCCTCGAGCAGCGTGAGGGTCCCGTTCGCGTTCACCGTGAAATCCATGTGCGGATCACGCGCCGCCCAGTCGTGTGATGGCTGCGCGGCCGCGTGAATGACGAGACCGATGTCTGCACCGTACTCGCGGAAAATTTGCTCGACCGCTTCCCGATCCCGCACGTCGACGTCGTAGTGGATGTAGCGCGGGTACTCCTCCAGGAGCGCGTCCCGCTTCCACCGGGTCGACGCGTCCTCGCCGAAGAAGTGGCGGCGCATGTCGTTGTCGACACCGATCACGAGGTGCCCGCGGCGGCAGTAGAACTGAACGGCCTCGGAACCGATCAGACCGGCGGAGCCCGTGATGAGGACGGCTGACATGTCGTTTACACCCGCGATTCGCAGTGCCGTTCCATCAGCGGCGCGAGGTGCGCATGATGCCGATGAAGAAGCTGGCGAGCAGAGTCTGAAAACCCAGTGCGGTGAGCGTCACCCCGGGCACCACGAGACGCATCGTGCTCGTGTAGTCGAGCTGCCCAAACGCGTGGACGCGCCAGACGTTCACCGCCGCGGCGAGCAGCACGAGGCCGCCCGCCAGCATCACCACGCCAGCGCTGAGACCGCGCTCCAGCGTGACGACGCGGAAGAAGACCTCCATGCGCCTGTTCGGCGGCAACAGGCCTTCGGCCATTCCGACGGTCTTCGCGAAGATGGCGAAGACAATGGCCTGGTGACCGAGCAGGATCGCCAGGCTCGAGAACAGGAGCGTGTGCGCGTCGAAATGGATCCCGCCGATGCGGTGCCCGGGGAGGGCCAGCGCGTATCCGACCGCGCCCAGGGCCAGCAGCAACAGCCCCGGGTACAGGAACAGCCAGCGCGGGCTGTACATGAGGAAGAACCGCAGCGTGCGCCAGCCGTCGCGAAACGTCTTGAGGTGCGGGGCGTGCGCCTTGCGGCCGTCCGGGTGAAGCGTGATCGGCACTTCCGCGATCCGCGCCTTGTGAAGGCTCGACTTGATCACCATCTCGGTGGCGAACTCCATCCCGGAGCTGCGCAGGTCGAGCCTGTCGAAGAGATCCTTCCGGAAGCCGCGCAGCCCGCAGTAGACGTCGTGCACCGGCGCCCAGAACATCGTGCGCACCATGGCCGAGAACATCGGATTGCCCCACCAGCGGTGCAGGCGCGGCATCGCGCCCGGGCGAACCGTGCCGCCGCCTGACGGAAGCCGGCAGCCTTGCGCCAGGTCATACCCCTGCCGCAGCTTCTCGACGAACTTCGGGAGCTCGCGGAAGTCGTAGCTCTCGTCGGCGTCGCCCATGACGACGAACATGCCCCGCGCCGCCGAGATGCCGCCCCGAAGCGCGTTGCCATACCCTTTCGCCTGGATCTCGACGACCCGCGCCCCCATCCGCCGCGCGATCTCCTGCGACCCATCGGTGCTGCCGTTGTCGGCCACGATGATCTCGCCCGCGATGTGGTGCTCGTGCAGCGCACGCCGGGCCTGGTCGATGCAGCGGGCCAGCGTGTCGGCCTCGTTCAGGCACGGCATCACGACCGACACTTCGGGCGGATCCTGGCTGTGAACCGCTGGGGTGCCCGATGCGTCGGCGTATGCGATCAGGTTCACGTCAGCCTCGAGGTGCAGAGGTCATACCCGCGACGAGCCCAAGCGGCGAAACGGCGTGAGGTGAGGCGTCGAACGGGCTTGCGGTGACAGGGCGCACCACGGTCGACCTAGCAAGTTCCATGCTCAGCGGTATAGCCGTGAAGTGGAAACTGCAGCCCCGGCGGTGGGCAGTCTGGTCCGCAGGACTGGTAGTGATCGACCCTACCAGGCGTACTGACGAGCTGGCTCGACCACCACCACGCGCACCGGTGGTCAGCGGGGGCGAGTTCAGCCCGGGGGGACAGCATGCCCGGTGAGCCACCGTGCGAGACGGGCGCGCTGCTGGTCAGTAGGGTTGTGCTGCGGTTCGAGGCGCCACGCCGCACGCGGTTCAGCTCCGAGCGTGGCCTCGAGCCGCGTCAAGCGCTCCCGGCGTGTCACCAGAATGCTCACGCGATCCCCGGGGCGGTACGCCTCCATGCGCGCATCCCACCCTTCAGGGCGGATGCGGTGCTCGTCGATCGCGACGATCTCGTCGTCGACGTTGAGGCCCGCGTTCGCCGCCGGCGTATCACGGCGCACCTGTGTCACCAGCAGGCGGCCTCCGTCGTTGCGCGTCACGGCTCCGAGCCAGGCCTTCTGTGGCTGGTCAGGATTCGGCGGATCCACGCGAAAGCAGAGCCCCAGCCACTCGAGCGCGGGCCCGTAGTCGAGCTCCCTGGCCGAGTCCACGGCGCGCGAGATCCACGGTGCGAGATCAGCTCCGGCAACCTCGCTGACGAGTGCACGGAACTCCGGGCCGGTGTAGCCGCGATCGCCCGCGTAGCGCGCGTACGCGATTCGCATCACATCGTCGAGCGTGCATGCGCCATCGCTAGCGCGCTGAATTTCGATGTCGAGCAGAAAGGCGAAAAGGGCACCCTTCGTGTAGTAGCTCACCGCGGTGTTCGGGGAGTTTTCGTCGGGCCGGTAGTGCTTGATCCAGGCGTCGAACGACGCGTCTTCCAGGCTCTGAACGAGACGGCCGGGCGCGGTCTGCAACTCCTGAATCTCGCCCGAGATCTGGTCCAGGTACTCTCGCGCCGTTGACAGTCCGGCACGGTGGACGAGGAGATCGCCATAGTAGGTAGTGATGCCCTCCGCGACCCAGAGTCCGCGCGTGTGGTTCTCCACTTCGTAATCGAACGGACCGAGTTCCAGCGGCCGGAGCCGCTTCACGTTCCAGGCGTGGAAGAGCTCGTGGCTTGCGAGCCCCAGCCACTCCAGGTAACCCTTCCGCGTGCGCGACTTCCACCGGCTCGTCATCAGCACGGTGGAGGCAAGGTGCTCGAGTCCACCGTTGGCTTCGGTGATCAGGTTGAGGAACACGTAGCGGTCGTAGGGAGCGCAGCCCCAGAACGCGATCTGCTCGTGAACGATCGCCTCGAGATCACGCGCCGATCGTGGCCCATCCCAGACGCCGCTCTCGCCCACGTTTGCAAGCACGTGCCGGCGGCCAGCCACCTCGAACTCGTACAGTGCGGGGTTGCCGAGCACGATCGGGGCGTCCACCAGGGCGTCGTAGTCGGCGGCGCAGTAGCGATGGGGGGCTCCGGCCGCCGCCGGCAGTTGCGTCACGCTCTCCCGCCAGCAATTCGGGCATCTCGATCCGCACCTCGTGCGGTCGCACGTGCGCATCCGCAAGTGTGAGGAACGTGGGGGCGCCGTTCAGCAGAGCGAATTCCTCGGAGATGAAGTTGGTGCGCACCGTCATCTCGCGCCCGTAGACGCGATACCGGACGACAATCGCCTCTGCGCCGCCACACGCGATGCGCCAGCGGTTCTTCCGGGTCTTCTCCACCTGGCGGCCGTCCCCGTCCGTCGAACGCGCCTCGACGCCCTCGAGATGACGCGCGTACTCACGAATCAGGTAGGAGCCCGGCGTCCATGCCGCGAGCATCAATTCGACATGCGCGCGACCGTCGGTAGGCACGAGCGCCTCGACCTCCACGTAGTGGGTCGCGGGCGCGGGGAAGCGGAGCGTATACGTGATGGGTTGGAACATGAAAACGACGTTAACCGTCAACCGTTCACCGTCAACCGTTGACCTGCTTTACCTTTGGCCTTTGGCCTTTAGCCGTTGACCGTTGGCCGTTCGCCGTTGACCGTTGAGGCGCGGTGAATGGCGGTCGTCGCCGCCGTTGACGGTTACGAGTCCGTGTCCGAAACACTAAGGGACATAGGCGATCGCATCGATCTCCACCCGCAATCCTTTCATCGGCAGCTCGGACACCTGCACGGTCGTGCGCGCGGGACGGTGGCCGCCGAACATACGCGCGTAGACGGCGTTCATGCGGGCAAACTCGGTCATGTCGGTGAGAAACACGCCGCACCGCAGCACGTGCTGCAGATTCGAGCCCGCCGCTTCGAGGATTGCCGAGACGTTCCTCAGGACCTGCTCGGTCTGCGACTCGATGTCGTCACCCGCGAGCTGACCGGTCGCCGGATCGGTCGCGCCCTGCCCCGAGACGAACACCAGTCGATCGAACACCTGGGCCGGTGAATACGGCCCTGCCGGCGCGGGCAGATTCGGCGCCTGCACCGGACGATGATCGCTGCTGCCCATCTCGCCTCCCTCGTGCCTCGCGCTGGTGCCCTCTGAGAACAGGCGCGTGGCCGGCAAACTTTAGACTGTGTAGACTCGTCCAACAGGTCACCCTCGACGGCGGCCGTGGACGGGGCGGCACGCCGGACGCGCAGTCTGACACAGCGCGCCTTCCCGCTTCAATCGACGGGTGCCGCTCGAACAAGGAGCGATGACCATGCTCGCGCGCGATGTCCGGTATGCCCTTCGCCGCCTGCTGCACAGCCCGGGGTTTGCGGCGGTGGTCATCGCGACGCTCGCGCTCGGCATCGGCGCGAACACGGCAATCTTCAGCGTGGTGAACGCGGTGCTGCTGCGGCCGCTGCCGTATCCAGCGCCCGATCAACTCGTCACCGTCTTCCACCACTACCCCTCACTGAACAACCTCGAAGCGGGATTCGCGGTGCCCACGTACCGCGACGTGGGAGAGCGAACACGCACGTTCGACAGCTACGCCGTCGCCAGTTCCTGGGCCGTCAACCTCACCGGCCGCGCAGAGCCCGAGCGCCTGCCGGCGCTGAGGACTACGGCGGGGTACTTTCGCGTGCTTGGCACAATGCCCCTGCTCGGCCGGACGTTCCTGCCCGGAGAAGATCAGCCCGGGCGCGATCATGTGGTGGTCATCAGCGCCGGATTGTGGCAGCGGCTGTTCGGCGGGCGCGCCGACGTACTCCGCTCGACGCTGCAGCTCAATGGCGAGCCGTACCAGATCGTGGGGGTGATGCCGCCGTCGTTTCGCGACTTCTACATGCGGCAGGCCAACCTCTGGGCGCCGCTCGCCTTCAAACCCGAGCAGTTCGCCGACGACAAGCGCACCAACGAGTTCCTGCGGATGATGGGACGTCTCAAGGCCGGCGTGACCGTCGAGCGCGCCGCGCGCGACATGACCGCACTCGGTGAACAGCTGAAGAAGGACTACCCGAACCAGTATCCACCCGACTGGACCTTGAAGACGCGCGCGCTCGCGGAAGAAGGCCGCCAGACGATCAGGCCCGCGCTGCTCGTGCTGCTCGGCGCCGTGGCCCTCGTGCTGCTGATTGCCTGCGCCAACATTGCGAACCTGCTGCTGGCGCGCGCCGCGGCACGTGCGCGGGAGCTGGCCATCCGCACGGCACTGGGCGCCACGCGCGCGACGCTCGTGGTGCAGATGCTCGCCGAAAGCGTCGTGCTCTCGATTGCTGGCGGCGCCCTCGGCCTGCTCCTCGCCTATGGCGCGCTGCGGGCCCTCGTCGCGCTCAACCCGTCGAACATCCCACGAATCGAAGACATCCGGATCGACACCGTCGTGCTCGTGTTCACCAGCCTCGTGTCGATCGGCACCGGCCTCGTGTTCGGCATGCTGCCCGCGCTGCACGCCGCGCGGGCGGACGTGCAATCCGGGCTGCGCGAGGGCGGCCGGTCGAACGTCGGCGATGGCGGCACGATCGTCCGCCGCGGTCTCGTCGTCGCGGAGATTGCGCTCGCCCTCGTGCTGCTCGTCTCCGCGGGCCTGCTGATCCGCAGCTTCGCCCGCCTGCAGCAGGTGAATCCCGGGTTCGACCCGCGCAACCTGGTCACGTTGAACGTCGCGCTGCCGCCCGCCAAGTACGCCACGGCCGCGCAGCAGGCGTCGTTCTGGGACCGCGCGCTTCCGCAGCTGGCGTCGGTGCCGGGCGTGATCGGTGTCGCCGCGACCTCCACGATGCCATTCAGCGGAGACGGTTCCACCGGCAGCTTCACGGTCGAGGGTTACCAACCGCCAAAGGGTCAGCCCGGCCCCTGGGGCGACATCCGCATCGTCAACCCGCAGTTCCACCGCGACATGCGGATCCGCCTGGTGAAGGGCCGCTACCTGACGGACGAGGACCGGGATGGGTCGCGCCCGGTGGCCGTGGTGGACGATGAGATGGTCCGGCGGTACTGGCCGAACACGGATCCGATCGGGAAGCGTCTCACGTTCGACGACAACCCGACTGCCACGTCGACCTGGCTCGCAGTGGTTGGCGTCGTCGAGCACGCCGCGCACGAGGGCCTGGACGCGGATCGGCGCGTGCAGCTGTACTTTTCGTACCGGCAGCGCCCGCTGCCCTTCTTCGCGATAGCGGTACGGACGGCGGGTGAGCCGACGCAGATCGTGAATGCGTTGCGTGCCGCGATTCACGCGATCGACCGCGATCAGCCGATCTCGCAGGTGCGCACGATGGACGAGCTGATGGGCAGCGCCGTGGCCGAGCGGCGGCTATCCACGACGCTGCTGGCGGTCTTCGCGAGCCTCGCACTGCTGCTCGCAGCCATCGGTATCTACGGCCTCATGTCGTTCGACGTGACACGCCGCACCCAGGAAATGGGGCTGCGGATGGCACTGGGCGCGGCCCAGGGTTCGGTGCTGTCGCTGGTGGTCGGTCAAGGCATGAGGCTGGCGTGTGTCGGGCTCGGGATCGGACTCGTGGGCGCAATCGCGGCCGGGCGGCTCATCGAGCACCAGTTGTTCGGCATCCGCATGACCGACCCGGCCACTTACGCCGGGGTCGCCGCGCTGCTCGCCGTCGTGGCACTCGCCGCCACCATGATCCCGGCGATCAGGGCGACCCGCGTCGATCCGATCGAGGCGCTGCGCTACGAGTGAGCCGGGGCTTCAGTCCCGACGGACGTGTCAGCCTACCTTCATCTGTCGCCCCAGCTTCAGCTCGTTCCTGCAGTAAAGGATCGACCGCTCCAACTCGGCCCGCTGGTAATCCTGCTCCGCCTTCGCCTTGTCGGCGCCTGAGGGCGCCTGCCAGGGAGCGACGGCGTGTCCCGTGCGCGCGAGGGCTTCGAATCGGGCCAGCGCGCGCGCCGGCAATGCGGGCCACGCCGTCCAGAAGTCCGGTTGAAGATACGGCAGCTCGCGGTTGAAGCCCGAGATCGTCTCGATGTGCACCGGCACGTTCGGGCAGAGCTCGCGGAAGCGGGAGAAGAACGCACGCTGATCGATTGTGCCCTCGCCCATCGCCGTCCACGCGACGCGGGCGCCGTTTTCGGACACCCACACCGCCGAGTCGCGGAGGCTCGTGGTCGCCGTGTACTTGGCCAGCGTCTCCAGGCACGCGATCGGGTCCTCGAGCGTCCACAGCGCGTTACCCGAATCGAAGTTCACGCCCACGTAATCAGTGCCCGCCTCCTCGACGAGCCGCGCGAGCTCGGTGGAGTGCATGTCGCCGGCGTGGTTCTCGACGGCGATCCTCACGCCGGCATCCGTGGCCTGTGAGCGGCCCGCCCGGCAGACCTTCACCATCTGCTCGATGTGCCGGTCGATGCCGCCGTCCGTCAGCCGGTCTTCCCACGTGCCGAGCACCACCCGAAGCACTGGAGAACCCACCGCTCGCGCCACCCGGATCCCGAGCGCCAGGTGTTCCTGGGCAGTCCCCCACTTCGGCTTGAACGCCTTCGAGGTCGGGCAGATGCTCCAGGTGCCCACCTGCAGCTGCACGCGGCGCGCTGCGGCGTACTCGCGCAGCGCCTTCAGCGGCGCCTCCTCCAGTGATTCGAAGGCGTCGAGGTCCGTGACGAACAGCGAGTCGAGCGCAAGCGAGGCGGCGTAGTCGACGAGCGCCTTTGCCTTCCAGCCCATGGCGCGTACGGAGAAGTTGTCCATGCCAAGCCGTGGGTTGACCGGCTGCGCCGCGCTGCTGCGGAACGGCGCGAGCGTTCCTGCCGCAGCCATGGCGGAAGCGGTGAGAAACGAACGGCGTGACACCTGCGGCAGCGAGCGACTCATGACCAGAGAGTGTATTGGGCTGGTGCACGGCCGTCCAGCGGACCAACGTCGAGCGACGCTGTGCTGGCTGAGCGTTCCCAGTGCGCCGGCGCGTCCGATTGCGATGGCGCATGGCTGTGCGCAGAGGAGCACTAAACCCGCGATTCACTTGTGTAGTCATGTGGGGCAGGCCTTCAGGCCTGCTAGAGCGCACCGATTTGCAGGGCTGAAGCCCTGCCCCACATCAGCAGTGCGGTGACACCACCAGCGAGCACTGGGTCTAGAATGCCCGGCATGCACAGCCGTCCTCAGCGTGGTCTCCGCGGCACTCTCGTCCTGCCGATTGTGCTGGCCGTCACGTGGCCGATTCTGGCCCGACTGTCAGCAGACTCGCCGCTCGAGAAGGTCCGGGAGCGTTACACGAAGCACGAGTACCGCATCCCGATGCGGGACGGCGTCGATCTCTTCACGGCGGTGTACGTTCCAAAGGACGTCTCGAGGACCTACCCGCTGCTGATCACGCGCACCCCTTACAGCGTGGCCCCTTATGGCGCGGATGCCTACAAGAGCACGCTCGGGCCGTCGAAGGAATTCCAGGAGGAGGGGTTCATCTTCGTGTACCAGGACGCACGCGGCCGCTACATGTCGGGGGGAGAGTTCCAGCAGGTCCGCCCGCACCTGCCCGACAAACGGTCCGCGACGGACGTTGACGAAAGCACCGACACGCACGACTCGATCGACTGGCTGCTGAAGAACGTCCCGAACCACAACGGGCGTGTCGGGATGGTAGGCGTCTCGCAGCCCGGCTTCCACGTGGCCGCAAGCCTGATGAACGCACATCCCGCGCTCAAGGCCGCCTCACCCCAGGCGCCCACGGCCGATTACTACATGGGCGACGACGTGTATCACAACGGGGCGTTCATGCTGGCGGCGAACTTCAGCTTCTATTCGAGCTTCCGTCCGCGAGGTCCTCAGCCGACGCCGTTGAAACCTTCGATCCCCTTCGATTACGGCACGGCGGACGGCTATGAGTTCTTTCTGGCGCTGCCGCCGCTGACGGAGGTGAACGCGCGGCTGTTCGAGGGCAGGTCCCCGTACTTCCAGGAGATCGTCGACCATCCCAACTACGATCAGTTCTGGCAGGCGCGCTCCATCTGGAAGTACGCCACCAACATTGTTCCCGCGGTGCTGAACGTCGGGGGGTGGTTCGACGCGGAAGACCCGATGGGCCCCTTGTACATGTTCCGAAGCATTCGGAAGAACAGTCCGAGGACGGACAACCGGCTCGTGATGGGACCGTGGTCGCACGGCGGATGGTCGTTCGGGGACGGCAGCCGCCTTGGCAACCTCGCGTTCGCCGTGAAAACCGGCGAGCACTTCCGCAAGGACATCCAGTTCCCGTGGTTCATGCACCACCTGAAGGACGTGCCGCTGCCGGCGGGCTTCGCGAAGGCCTTCATGTTCGCGACCGGCGTGAACGAGTTCCGCAGGCTGGCCGCGTGGCCCCCGGCGAACGTCGCGCAGACGCCCCTGTATTTCGGGGCGGACGGCGTGCTGCAGGATCGTGCGCCGGCAGCCGAGGGATTCGACGAGTACGTGAGCGATCCGGGCAAGCCGGTGCCGTACGTCGGGTACGTGGCGCGGGGCATGAACAGCGACTACATGACGGAGGATCAGCGCTTCGCGTCGACGCGGCCCGACGTGCTCGTCTACCGCGGAGCCGTGCTCGAGGAGGACCTCACTGTCGCAGGGCCCGTGAAGGTGGACCTCACGGTCTCGACCAGCGGAACCGACAGCGATTTTGTCGTGAAGCTCGTCGACGTCTACCCAGGCGACTACCCGCAGCCCGACCCGCCACGAGACGCCGCGGGGAAGGTGATGCCAACGCCGTCGAACACGGTGCGGCTCGGCGGCTACCAGCAGCTCGTACGCGGCGAGCCGTTCCGCGCCAAGTTCAGGAACGGCTTCGAGACACCGGTGCCGATGGCACCGAACGAGCCCGTCGCGATCGCGTTCGAGCTGCCGGATGTGTACCACGTGTTCCGCCGCGGCCACCGGGTCATGGTACAGGTGCAGAGCTCGTGGTTCCCGCTGATCGATCGGAACCCGCAGACGTTCGTGGACATCCCGAAGGCGCCGCCGTCCGCCTACCGGAAGGCGACTGAACGCGTGTACCGCGGCGGTCGACACGCATCAGCGGTCACGCTGCCAGTGCAGCCGTGACGTCTCCCAGGAGTAGCCCACCGATCGCTCGAGTCCACGAAAGCGGAACCGTGAAGATTGCCACCTGGAACGTCAACGGCATCCGCGCGCGGCATGGCCAGCTGCTGGAGTGGATCGATCAAGAGCGTCCCGACGTCGTCTGCCTGCAGGAGATCAAGGCAACGCTCAACCAGCTGCCCATGGGTCTCTGCGATATCGAGGGCTACTGGTGCTACTGGCACGGGACCAAGGGTTACTCGGGCGTCGGCCTGCACGTCAGCAAAGAGCGCTGGCCCGACGGGCCGGCGTTCGCGCACCCGGCGTTCGACTTCGAGAACCGCATCGTCACCGCCGTGCTGGGCGACATCACGGTGGCGTCCATCTACGTGCCGAACGGCGGAAAGGACTTTCCCGCGAAGATGCGCTTCCTCGAGTCGATGCACGAGATGGCGGCGTCGTATCACGCAGCCGGCAGGCCCCTGGTGATGTGCGGCGACCTCAACGTGGCGCGGACCGAGCGGGACGTGCACCCGAAGGAGCGCAAGCCCGCGGCCATCGGACAGCTGCCGGAAGAGCGCGCGCTGCTCGAGCGCATCATCGCGGAAGGACTCGTGGACGTCGGTCGTGCGCTGGCGCCCGACGATGACGGGCTGTTCACGTGGTGGGCCCCCTGGCGGAACATGCGCCAGCGAAACATTGGCTGGCGCCTCGACTACGTGCTCGCCAGCCGGGAGCTGGCGGCGGCGGCGACCACTTGTGTCGTGTTCCGGGAGGTAGGCACGAGCGACCACGCACCGGTCGTGGCGTCGTTCTCGGTGTAACCGCGACGCCGGGACTGAAGTCCCGGCTCCACAACGGACTGGCGGGCTGAGGCCGCAACGCGAGTCCCGGCTCCACATTGTTCTCGCGGCTCCACATTGTCCGGAATCGGGCCGGGGGGCACAACCTTGCAGTGTGTCCGTCCGTCCAAGGTCACACGGGAGGCGGCATGGAAACGTTCTGGCAGGACCTGCGATACGGCGTCCGCGCGCTGGCTCGCACGCCGGCATTCACGACGGTCGCGATTCTGACGCTGGGCCTCGGTATCGGGGCGAATGCGGCGATCTTCAGCGTCACGCGCGCCGTCCTCCTGTCACCACTGCCGTACGCGGACACGGAGCGTACCGTCGCGATCTGGTCGCGATGGGCAGACTTCGACAAGACCTGGGTCTCTGAGGCCGAGCTGCTCGATTACCGGCAGGCGCGCTCGCTGCGCGACGCGGGAGCCTGGAGCACGACCCAGGCGAACCTCACTGGTGCGAATGCCGAGCCCGAGCGGGTCGGCGCGGCACGCGTCACGCCGAATGTGTTCACCGCCCTCGGCGCCCGGCCACTGCACGGCCGGACGTTCACGCCGGACGAGGAGATCGAGGGACGCGACACGGTCGTCGTGCTGGGCCACGCGCTCTGGCAGCGCCGGTTCGGCGGCGACCCCCTCGTGCTCCACCGCAGGATCCGCGTGGACGGGCGCGAGCTCACGGTCGTGGGGATCATGCCACCCGGCTTTCAGCTGCCGACGGATTACGGGGAGGACTTCGCCGAGCCCACCGAGCTCTGGACGCCGCTCACCGTCAATCCCTCCAGCCCTGAACGCGGCAGCCACGGGTGGTACGCAGTGGCCCGTCTCGCTCCCGGTGTGACCATCGCGCAGGCCAACCAGGAGCTGCGGGCGATCACGGCCGCACGCACGCGCGAAGGCGCGTACCCGGAAGCCATGCGTTTCGCGGCGTTTGCCGTGTCCCTGGACGACGAGATCCTCGGAACCGTGCGGCCGCGACTGATGCTGCTGGGAGTCGCGGTGGGCTTTCTCCTGCTCATCGCGTGCGCCAATGTGGCGAGCCTGCTGCTCGCGCGGGCGGAGGGACGCGTCCGCGAGGTGGCGGTCAGGCGAGCCCTGGGCGCCGGACACGGGCGGCTGGTGCGGCAGGCGCTCACCGAGAGCCTGCTCCTGTCGATCGGCGGCGCGGCGTGCGGCCTGGTGCTCGCCATCGTCTGCGTGCAGGCGCTCGCGTCGGCCGCGCCAGGCAGCATCCCACGCGTGGGCGCGGCCGGCGTCGATGGCGCCGTGCTCCTGTTCGCGCTCCTCGTCGGCATAGGGACGACGGCGTTTTTCAGCATCGCGCCGATTGCGCGCCTGGTGCGCCTCGATCCCGTGCAGTCGCTGAAAGAGGGGGGCCAGAGCACGCCGGGGGCTGCACGGCAGCGTTTCCGCCAGACGCTCATCGCCGGCGAGATGGCACTCGCTGTCCTGCTGCTGGTCTGTGCCGGCCTGATGGTTCGAAGCATCTGGGCCATGCAGCAGGTACCGCTCGGGTTCGATCCTCGCGGCGTGCTGACGGTTCGCGTGGCGCTGCCCGACGACACCTATTCCACCAATGAGCGGATCGTGAGCTTCTACGAGCGCGTCACGGCTGCCGTGCGCGAGCTGCCGGGTGTCACCGCCGCCGGAGCGGTGCGCTCACTCCCACTGGGCTCGACGATCGGGGATTGGGGTCTTGACGTCGAAGGATACGTGGAGACACCGGGGCGGAACGCGAAAGGTGACTGGCAGGTGGTGACGCCGGGCGCCTTCGAGGCGTTGGGCGAGCGGGTCGTCTCCGGGCGCGGCTTCACGGCGGCGGATCGTGGCGACGCGCTTCAGGTCGCTCTCGTCAACCAGACCATGGCGGCGCGGTACTGGAGCGACGGCAACCCGATCGGTCGTCGGATCCGCATGGGATCCGACGGCACGCGCCCGTGGATCACGGTCGTCGGTGTCGTCCAGGACGTTCGGCACAATGGCATCACCACGACGGTGAAGGAGAAGTTCTACATCCCGCACGCGCAGTTCCACCTCGCGACGGGATTCGCGCCGCAAGCGATGACGCTGGTCATCAGGACCGACGGCGATCCGCGCGAGCTGGCGAACCCCGTCCGGCGCGCCGTGGCGCAGCTGGACCCGAGCCTGCCGGTGTCCGGCGTTCGTCCAATGAGCGATGTCGTTGCCGATACGATGGCGCCTTCGAGCTTCACGGGGCTGCTGCTGGCGCTCTTCGCGGCGCTTGCGGTGATGCTCGCCGCGATCGGCATCTACGGGCTGCTGTCTTACCTGGTCAGCCAGCGCACGCGCGAGATCGGCATCAGGATGGCCATTGGAGCGAGCCACGGGAACGTCGTCTCGCTCGTGCTCAGAAGGGGGCTCGTGCTGACCGGCTGCGGGGTGGCTGCGGGGCTCGCCCTGGCGTTCGGGGCCACACGGCTGATGCAGGCACTGCTCTACGGCGTGAGCCCTCTCGATCTGGTGACGTTCGCCGCCGTGCCCGCAATCCTGCTCGTCGTGGCGGTCGCCGCCAGCTACCTGCCCGCCGCCCGCGCGGCGCGTGTCAGTCCACTGCTGGCCTTGCGGTCCGACTGACCGCGACCGTCCGCCGGCACTGAAGTGCCGGCTCCACATTGCCTGCAGGCGTCTTCGTGCCAGGCCCGGACTCATCCGCCGGCACTGAAGTGGTGGCTCCACACTTCCCAGCCGGAGGTGATTTGTGAGGTGGACCGGGACTTCAGTCCCGGCGAACGACCGTCCCGCAAGTCGCCTGACGCCCAGAGCCCAGCGCCCGCCGCCCGCGTGTCCCTGTCGCCGCGGGGACGCTATCCTGTCCTGTGCCCGTGTTCGTCCTCAGCATCCACGCAGACTACGCCTGCCGCCACCGAGGGGCGTGCTGCACGGCCGGGTGGCGCATCCCGGTCGAGCCCGCATGTGAGGACCGGCTCGTGCTGTCGGGCCTCGGGCGCACTCGCAACAGCGGTCGCCTTCTGGAACGCGACAACGGGCTCACCGTCATGGCGCTTGCCGAGGGCGGCGCGTGCGTGTCGTTCGAGCGCTGGCTTGGGTGGTGTCACGTCGCAGTGCGCCATACACCGGGTGCTCGGGCACGATGCCCTGCCGTCCGCGTGCCAGCACTTCCCGCGCGCGGCGGTTACCGACGACCTCGGCACGTTCGTGACCCTTTCCCATTTCTGTCCCACCGCGGCGAGCATGCTCTTCCGCGATGACGTCGAGCTATCGATCGTCGAAGCGCCCGCGTCGTTTGGATCGATGATCGAGTACCAGGGCTTCGATGCACGGGGGGCGCTGCCGCCGCTGCTCGCGCCGAGGATGCTCATGGACCTCGAGAGCCATCACGCATGGGAGCGACACGTCGTGCGGGTCCTCGCGGATCGCACGCACACGCCGGAGCTCGCACTCGAGCGGCTGTCGGCGCATGCGGCGGACCTCCGCTCGTGGAGACCAGCGGGCGGTTCCCTGCGGGCGCGCATCGAATCGCTCGGAGCGGCTGCCACCGAGGGGCCCGTCGATCACCGTGACGCGCGCGCCGCCCTGACAGGGTGCGGTTTCGGTGCGGCGGCCGAATGCGGAGCTCACGAGCAGGCAAGCGCCGAGCTGGAACGCCTGTACGGCCTGGTCCGGGCGTGTGTGCCTGCCGGTCTCGAGCCGGACCCCTTGCCGAGGGACTTCGCTGACACCGATGCCGAGCTGGTGGAACCCGCGTGGCGCAGGTTCGCAATACCGATCAATCGATACCTCGCGGCACGGGCGTTCGCCTCGTGGATCTCATGGCAGGCGCGAGGCGTCCTAAC
This sequence comes from Vicinamibacteria bacterium, assembly GCA_963763095.1. Classification (GTDB taxonomy): domain Bacteria; phylum Acidobacteriota; class Vicinamibacteria; order Vicinamibacterales; family JAENWD01; genus CAVUCH01. The sequence continues at coordinate 65,089 of CAVXNR010000031.1, read as the reverse complement.
GGCCGTGGCGGCACTGTGGGCGGCACGGGCTGTGCTGCGCGTAGAAGCGGGCCGTCAATGCCGTACGGCAGGGCGCATGATGGACGCTGCGCTGCTCGTCGAGGCGATCCGGCAGGCTGACCTTCTGCTGGTGCACAAGACATCATCGCGAGCATTGGCGGATCGGTTCGCCGCTGTGGAGCACGGGAGATAGACCACATGGCTTCCATTCCTCTCGACGTGAAGGGCCTGGTGTCACGGTGCCCGTCGTGTGGCAAGCAGAACCGGATCGCCTTCGATCAGTTCGATCGCGCGCATCGCTGTGCCGCGTGCAAGGCGGACATTCCGGTGCCGAACGTACCGGTCGAGGTCGGTACCGCCGCCGTCTTCGACGCCATCGTTGCACACGCCTCTGTTCCTGTCGTCGTGGACTACTGGGCGCCGTGGTGCGGGCCATGCCGCATGGTGGCCCCGGAACTGGAGAAGGTGGCTCGTGGTGGCGCAGGACGTCTGCTCGTCATCAAGGTGAACACCGACGAGGTGCCAGAGCTCGGGGATCGATACACCATCAGGTCCATCCCGACGATGGCCGTGTTCCACCAGGGGACGGAAGTGGGGCGGACGAGCGGCACCCGGCCCGCTGCGGCCATCGAGGCATTCGTCACCGAGTCTGTCGGCGCCCGCCGATGACGGGTGGGCGGATCCGCACCGCGCGCGTGTTCATCGCGGCGGCTGTCCTGAGCGCTGCATCGACGGCCGGCCGCGCAGCCTCGGACCCCGCCCGGGACACGCACTCGTTCGCCCGGCCGGCCGAGGCCAGGGTGACGCACGTCGCCCTGGACCTGCGGGCCGACTTCGCCGCGAGAACGCTGGCCGGAACCGCCACGCTGACGCTCGCCGTTGCTCCCGGTGCCCGCGAGGTGGTGCTCGATACGAAAGACCTCGTGATCGAACGCGTGACTGAGGAACGGGGCGGCACGCTTCGCCACACGTTCGGTGACGCGGATCCTGTCCGCGGGCGTCCGCTGCTGATCGCGCTGCCCGCCGGCGGCTCCCGCGTGGTCGTCCACTACCGCACCACGCCTCGATCCGCTGCGCTCCAGTGGCTCACGCCCGAACAGACGGCAGGCAGGAAGCAGCCGTACCTGTTCTCGCAAGGGCAGGCCATCCTGACGCGCACCTGGATTCCAACGCAGGACAGCCCCGGCATACGTCAGACCTATCGTGCGCGCATCGTGGTCCCCCCGGAGTTGCGCGCCGTGATGAGCGCCGAACAGCTGACCCCGGACGGGGTGCCGGTGCCGGGCGGACGCGCGTTCGAGTTCGCGCTCGACAGCCCCATCCCGCCGTACCTGATCGCAGTGGCGGTCGGAGACATCGCGTTCCGGCCCGTTGGTGCGGGCAATTCGCAGCGGACTGGTGTGTTCGCCGAGCCATCAGTGCTCGATCGGGCCGCGTACGAATTCGCGGATCTCGATCGGATGCTCGCAGCCGCGGAGGCCTTGTACGGCCCCTACCGGTGGGTCCGCTACGACATCCTGGTGATGCCGCCATCCTTCCCGTTTGGCGGGATGGAGAACCCGCGCCTGACGTTCGTCTCGCCGACCGCCCTTGCCGGCGACCGATCGCTCACCTCGCTCGCCGCGCACGAATTGGCGCACTCCTGGTCAGGCAACCTGGTGACGAACGCGACGTGGCGCGACTTCTGGCTGAACGAAGGCTTCACGACCTACTTCGAGAACCGCATCATGGAGCAGTTGTACGGACCGGAGCGGGCTCAGATGCTCGCCACGATCGAGCGCCAGGAGCTCCAGGAGGAGCTTGCCCGCTTCGCGAAAACACCCCGGCAAACCGCGCTGTACGCCGACGTGCAAGGCCAGGACCCCGACGCGTCCCTGTCGGCGGTGCCATACGGCAAGGGTGCTGCGTTTCTCCGCATGCTCGAACTGCACGTCGGCCGTGAACGGTTCGACGCCTGGCTCCGCTCGTACTTCGAACGGCACGCGTTCGGATCTATGACGACGCCGCAGTTCGTCGAAGACCTGCGGGCGACGCTCCTGGCCAACGATGCCGCCCTCGAGCGCGAGCTGCGCATACGCGAGTGGCTCTTCGAGCCGGGCCTCCCCGGCAACGACACGCCGCCCACGTCCCCTACCCTCGAACGGGCTGCGGCGGAGGCACGCCGCTTTGCAGACGGCTCACCCGCGGCATCGCTACAGACCGAAGGCTGGGCGACACAGCAATGGCAGCGATTCCTGGCAACGCTGCCCGAGCGACTGACCGGCGCGCAGCTGGCCGACCTCGATGCGACGCTTCACCTCTCGGAGCGTGGCAACGCGGAGGTGCTGTTCCTGTGGCTCAGGATCGCGATCCGGAACGAATACAAGCCGGCCTATGCCGCCCTGGAGCGGTTCCTTACATCGCAGGGCCGGCGGAAGTTCGTCGAGCCGCTCTTCAAGGCCCTCCTCGACACGCCCGCGGGCCAGACAGAGGCGAGGCGCATCTACGCCCGCGCACGGCCGCTCTATCACACGTCGGCAAGGCAGGCGCTGGACGTGCTGTTCGATCCGCCACACGCGGCGTGGCGCCCGCTGAGCCGCAGGCCCAGCCTCCTCAGAACTGAGCCGTCGCGAGAAACCGCGGAGGCCGCCGGTGCTTCGTCGCCTGCTCGTAGGCGTACGCAATCCTGATCAGCGTCGTCTCGCTCCATGCACGGCCGAAGATCGAGAGGCCGACCGGAAGACCGAAGGCGAAGCCGGCAGGCACCGTGATGTGCGGGTACCCGGCAATTGCCGGGATGCTCGACGCGCCGCCCGGACCGTAATCGCCATTCACCAGATCTGTGAGTGATGGCGGGCCGCTGGTCGGCGCCACCAACGCATCGAGGCGATGCGCGCTCATGACGGCGTCGATACCGTTTTTGCGCGTGGCCTGCCGGATACGTCCGAGAGCCGCGAGGTAGTCCGGTGACGTCAGCGGTCCCTTCGCCTCGGCGCGGACGAAGAGCTCCTGCCCGAAGAACGGCATCTCGCGATCCCTGTTCGCCTCGTTGAAGGCGATGGCCTCCTTCAGGGACTTCACCCGCGCACCCTCACCCAGGCTGGCGAGGTAGGCGTTCACGTCGGTCTTGAACTCGTACAGCAGCACCTCGAGCTCGTCGTCACCGAGGTCGTCCGGCATTGTCAGGTCGACGGGATCGACGATCTCGGCGCCGAGCGATTGCATCACCACCAGAGCGGCATCGATCTGGCGATCGGCGTGCGAGCTGCCGCCGAACAGGCTCTTGCGGGGCACACCGATACGGGTGCCCTCGAGGCCGCCGGCGACGAGCGCCCGCGTGTACTGACGATCCGCCGAGGCGCTGCCCGCCGTCTCCGCGTCCGCCGGATCGACGGCCGCGATTGCCATCAGCACGGCGACGGCGTCCGCCACCGTACGGGCCATCGGCCCCGCGGTGTCTTGCGTGTGCGCTATCGGGATGATTCCCGATCGGCTGACGAGACCAAGGGTCGGCTTGATCCCGACGAGACACGTGTTGTTCGCCGGCGACACGATCGATCCGTCGGTCTCGGTGCCAATTGCTGCGGCGGCATAGCTCGCCGCCACGGCGGCGCCAGACCCCGAGCTCGATCCCGAGGTGTTCCGGTCGAGCGCGTAGGGATTTCTTCCCAGCCCGCCGCGCCCGCTCCAGCCGCTCGTCGATCGCGTGGAGCGGAAGTTCGCCCACTCGCTCATGTTCGTCTTGCCGAGCAGGACTGCGCCGGCCTCGCGCAGCCGGGCGGCCACGAACGAGTCCTTCGCGGGGATCGACCCCTCGAGGGCGAAGGATCCAGCGGTGGTCGTCATGCGGTCCGCGGTGCCGATGTTGTCCTTGAGCAGGATGGGCACGCCGTGCAGCGGGCCGCGGACCCGCCCGGATCGACGCTCGGCGTCGCGCTCGGCAGCAAGCACCAATGCATCCGGGTTCGTCTCGAGCACCTGTCGGAGCGTCGGGCCAGCCGAGTCGAGTGCGGCAATGCGGGCGAGGTACCTGTTCGTGATCGAACGGGACGTCTCCGCACCGGAGGCCATGCGCTCCTGCAAGGTCGCAATCGACACGTCCTCCAGATCGAACGCCGGTAAGGATGGACCTGGGATCTCGCCGTGCCCGTTCGGTCCAGCGTGCAGTTCGCTCGCGGCGGCTGCGGCGCCTCCGAGAGCACCGGCCTTCAGGAAGGTTCGTCGGCTGAGGCTGCGGTCGGGCATGAAAAGCAGGCTCCAGGCTTCAGGCTTGCCGGCCTTGTCACCGACAGGCATGGACTGACGGTGTGACTAGCCGCCTCATTGTGCACCGGAGTCGGTCTAGGCGCCTCTTCCCCACCCAGCCCTTGCTGGCCGCCTGCCCGTGTATGGTCGCCCAGAGCCTAGCGCCCAGAGCCCAGCGCCCAGCACCGACGTCTGTGCGATGATGCGCCCTTCAATCGCTCGTGCGCCGGCCGACGCGCACGATCTCCTGCGAGAGGAACCGATGTCCCAGACCGCATGTATTCCCCGCGCCCACGCGTTCTCTTTGCCTGCACCGCCATGCTTGCCGCCTTCGTGACATCGGGTTCCCTGGTGGTCACGGGCCGTGCGGCACCCCAGACACCGCCGACGGCCGGCTCCGGCGTCCCGCGCGCCGAGCATCCCCGGCCGGATTTCATGCGGACCGATTGGGCCACGTTGAACGGCACGTGGGAATTCGAGTTCGACGATCAGGATGCGGGGATGCGCGAGCGCTGGTTCGCCGGCACGCGCGCATTGGGGAAAACCATCGTCGTCCCCTACACGTTCCAATCGAAGCTGAGCGGCATTGGCGATACGGCGTTCCATGACGTGGTCTGGTATCGCCGGACCTTCACCGTCCCGAGCGGCTGGCAGGGGCGACGCGTGCTGCTGAATTTCGGCGCGGTCGACTATGAGTCCGTCGTCTGGATCAACGGCGAAACCGCCGGACGGCACCGCGGCGGACACTCGAGCTTCGTGCTCGACATCACCGATCGCCTCAAGGCTGGCGACAACGTCGTGGTCGTGCGCGTGTACGACCCGGCGACGGACATGACGATTCCGCGAGGCAAGCAGTACTGGAAGCCGAAGTCGGAGCGCATCTTCTACACGCGCACGACAGGGCTGTGGCAGCCGGTGTGGATTGAAGCCGCGGGAACGACTCGCATCGGACGGCTGCGAATTACGCCGGACGTCGACAAGTCGCAGGCGCGGATCGAAGCCGACCTCGTGCCCGCGGTGCAACAGACGCCCGGGACGGGTGAGCCGCCGGCGCTCAGGCTGCGCCTGACGGCAACGCTCGAAGGCGCGGAGCAGGCCTCGCAGGAGGTCAGCGTGCGCGGCACCCAGGCCGCGGCAGTGATCTCGCTGAACGACCAGCGCGTGTGGCGGCCCGATCGTCCCGCGCTTTATGACCTGACGCTCGAGATCGTGTCAGGCGGCACGGTTGTGGACCGGGTGCAGAGCTACTTCGGGCAGCGCAAGGTGAGCCTGCACGACGGCAAGGTGTACTTGAACAACGAGCCGTTCTATCTTCGCCTGGCGCTCGATCAGGGGTACTGGCCCGAGAGCATCCTGACGCCGCCGAGCGATGACGCCATCCAGTACGACATCAGGATGACGAAGGCGTTCGGCCTGAACGGCGTGCGGAAGCACCAGAAGGCCGAGGACCCGCGCTTCCTGTACTGGGCCGACAAGATGGGCCTCGTGGTGTGGGGCGAGATGGCCAACGCGTTCGTGTACAGCCCCGAGTACGTGTCGCGGTTCAGCGCGGAGTGGGAGGAGTTGATGGGCCGCGACTACAACCATCCGTCGATCATCGCGTGGGTGCCGATCAACGAGAGCTGGGGCGTGCCGCAGATCCTGACCGACCCGGCGCAGCAGGCGCACGCAAAGGCGATGTACCAGCTCTCGAAGTCGCTCGACCCGATGCGGCCCGTGGTCGACAACGACGGATGGGAGCACACCGACCAGACCGACCTGATGACGATCCACGACTACGCGCGAACCGGCGATGAGCTCTCGGCAAAGTACGCGCACCTCACGACGGAACCAGCCCGCATTCCGCGCAACGGCAGGGAAGCGCTCGCCTATGGGGCGAAGTACAACGGCGCCCCCTTCGTGCTGACCGAGTTCGGAGGGATCGCCTTCCGCCTCGGAGCCAAAGTCGCCGAGAACGAGTGGGGCTACAGCGGAGTCGAGCCCACGCGCGAGGCGTTCCTCGCCAGGCTCGATGGGTTGCTCAAGGCGGTGCGTGCCAATCCGGCGTGGGCGGGCTACTGCTACACGCAGCTCACGGACGTCGAGCAGGAGATCAACGGGCTCATGACGTACGACCGAAAGCCAAAGGCAGACGCGGAGGTCCTGAAGAAAATCCTTGCGCAGTGACGTGAGACACCGTCCCTCCGGCGCCGGGCGTCACGACTGGTGCAGGGCTTGACACATTCCCATATAGGAATGTATAACGTCGTATGGCCCGCGCCGCGACGACGTCCGATCCCTTCAACGCAATTGCGGAGCCGCGCCGCCGTCACATCCTCGAGCTCATCGCCGGCGACGAGCGCTCGGTGACGGAGATCGCGGATGCGCTCGAGCTGGGGCAGCCGTCCGTCTCGAAGCACCTGCAGGTCCTGCGCGACGTCGGGCTGGTACGCGTGCGGCGGGACGGTCGGCGGACCCTCTACCGGATCAACGCCGAGACGCTGCGCACGATCCATGACTGGAGCGGCATGTTTGCGCGGCACTGGCGCGGACAGCTGCGACGAATCAAGGCACACGCCGAGGAGGAACGATGACGACATTGGCACCGGTTGGCCAGACATTCACCATCACCGAGGAAATCCTGGTTCGGGCGACACTCGAGAAAACGTTTGCGTCGCTGATCGCGCAAATGGGACGGCTGAACGAAACGCCGGACGGCAAGCCCCTCCCAATGGTGCTCGAGACCCGTCCGGGAGGGCGCTGGTTCCGGGAGCTTGGCGGCGAGAATGGGCACCTGTGGGGATTCGTCCAGAGCATCAAGCGGCCGACCCTGCTCGAGATCTGGGGACCGCTGTTCATGTCCACCGCTGCGACCTCGAACCTGCTGTATCGGTTGAGCGAGGTGGACGGCGGCTCGCTGATCACGTTCACGCACACGCTGCTGGGCCCGTTTCCGGAGGATCACCGCGCGCAGCTGGGCACAGGATGGAGCGCTCTTCACGCGCGCGTGCGCAGGGCCGCAGAAGCCAACAGCGGAGAATAGAGGAGACTGCCATGGCCATCATCGACACGTTGCTCGCGGAGTTGGAACAGGAGTCAATCACGACGCGGCGCGTGCTGGAGCGTGTGCCGCAGGCGCACCTCTCGTGGAAGCCGCATCCGAAGTCGATGTCGCTCGGGCAGCTGGCGCTGCATGTCGCCACCGTACCGGGCAACGTCGCCGAACTCGCATCCATGGACACCGTCCCAGAGCCGCCGGCGTTCGTGCAACAGGAAGCGGCAACCGCCGCTGAGCTCGTCCCGGCGCTCACCGCGAGCGTCGCCAAGGCTCGGCATCACCTCGGGGGCTTCGACGATGCCGCGATGGGCGCGACGTGGAGGCTCATGGCGGGCGGACGCGAAATCATGGCAATGCCGAGGGTCGCAGTCGCCCGGGCGATCATGCTGAACCACTGGTATCACCATCGTGGACAGCTGCTGGTGTACCTGCGGCTGCTCGATCTTCCGGTGCCATCCGTGTATGGACCGAGCGCGGATGAGAATCCGTTTGCCATGGCTTCGGCCGCCGTAGCACGATAACTCTTCTGCGCGCGTCGTATGGGCCGGGAGTCTGCGCAAGCGCAAAGCCTAGGATGAGCGCGCAGCCGGGGCCCGGGGCGCTCAGGCCCCGGGCCTACACTGTCATCTTTTCGCGTAGACGGATCGCTTCCCGTCCTTCGTGAAGGCGATCACCTCGTACGGATCCACCCGCGAGCCCTGCTCCATGCCCGGCGAGCCGACCGGCATACCGGCCACAGCGAGGCCCGCGATATTCGGCTTCTCGGTGAGCAGCCGATGAATGACGTCCGCGGGCACATGCCCCTCGATGACGTAGCCGCCGATCAGGGCCGTGTGGCACGACTGCAGGTTTTCGGGTACGCCGCCCTTGGCCTTCACCGGAGAGACATCCTCGACCTGGTGCACTGTGGGGTTGAAGCCCGCGGTCTTCACATGGTCCACCCACTTCCCACAGCAGCCGCACGTCGGGCTCCGGTAGACCTGCATGGCCGTGACCGCGGCTGGGCGCGGCCGGGCCGGTTGGGCGCTGGAGGGTAGCGACACGACGCCCAGCAGCGACAGAGAGAGCAACGCGATTCTCATCGGTATCGAAATCATTCAGGCTCCTGTCTCCACCATACAGCATCAACACTCATCTTCGTCACGGCGGACGCGTGCGTGCCTGCTCCGAGCGGGCAGGCAGGGCACGTCGCCACCTGGCCTGTACGGTCCGGGGGTCAGGCTTCAGCCGGATCAGGTGCCGGACTCCCACATCGCTGAGACGGCATCCCTATTGCTGAGATATGAGCATGCGGCTCCGTGCTCCCCTTTCCGACCAGCGCTCCGCGTTCGAGCCGCTCCCGGCGATGCCACTCCGTGCCCGGGTCCGTCGACGAGTGCCTCTGTTCCTCAAAATCCTGCTGGTCGTCACCGTCGTCGTCGGGCTGGCGCTGCTGTTCGCGCAGGACCAGGAAACGTTGCACATCAAGAGCGGCGTCGCAGCCGAAGACCCCGTGTTTCCCGACTATGTCGCCGCGCTCACCGGGAGCGGGATCACGCGCGGAGATGAGTACCGGATCCTCACCAACGGGGTCGAGATCTTCCCCGCGCTGCTGGACGCCATCCGGCAGGCACGGCGGCGCATCAACTTCGAGACCTACATCTACGATAGCGGCAGGGTCGCGGAAGATTTCACGACCGCGCTCGCCGGAGCGGCGGCCCGCGGCGTCGAGGTCCGCGTGCTCGTCGATGCCGTCGGGGCCAGCGCGATGAAGCGGGAGCACGTCGAGCGGCTGCAGCGCGCCGGTGTCCAGATCGGCACGTTCAACCCCGTGAAGTGGTACTCGATCGAGGAGATCAACTACCGGACGCACCGCAAGATCCTCGTCGTCGACGGCGACGTGGCGTTCACCGGCGGTGCTGGTGTTGCCGATCACTGGCTCGGTGATGCAGACACGCCGGAGCACTGGCGTGACACCCACCTCAGGGTGACCGGACCCGCCGTCACGATGCTGGAAGCAGGGTTTTACGAGAACTGGGCGGAGACGGGCCGCACGACGGATGCGCGGCTCGACCTGCGGCCCGCGCCACCGGAAACGCGGGCGCGGTCCATTGTCGCGTGGAGTTCGCCGAGCGGGGGCAGCAACCGCGTGAAGCTGCTCTATCTGCTCAGCCTGGCGGGTGCCCGGCGCATGCTCGACCTCCAGTCGCCGTATGTGGTGCTCGACGAGTCGACGCGATGGTCGTTGACCGAGGCGCGCCGCCGGGGCGTGCGCGTGCGGCTGCTGGTCGAAGGGGACCTCACCGACGCGAAGCCCGTCAAATATGCCAGCCGTGCCGACTACGATGCGCTGCTCGCCGCCGGCATCGAGATCTACGAGTTCGAGCCGACGATGATGCATGTGAAGGCTCTCGTGGTCGACGGCGTCTGGAGCATCGTCGGGTCCACCAACTTCGACAACCGGTCGCTGGAGCTGAACGATGAGATCAATGTGGGCGTGGCGGACCGTGATCTCGCGGCACGGCTCACGCAGGACTTCGAGGAGGACCTCCGCCGATCGCACCGTTTGACGCTCGAGGCCTGGCGTGAGCGACCGGCGATCGACAAGGCGCGCGAGAAGTTCTGGGGGTTGTTCGGCGAGCTGTTCTAGAGGCGGGTGCGGTCGATTCTCCGGCCTCGTGCGGCTCGGATTCCTTCTCTTCAACCCCTTCTCTCTGTCTCGCGCCACGCTACGACATCGTGTATGATCTGCCGCCAATTGCACTGCTCGAGGCTGGCGACATGCACCAACCAGACGACTTCATCGCGTATCCAACGAACCGTGTGGTGGGTACCATCGCCGACCCGAAGCATGCCAAGGCTGCCATCGAGGCCTTGCTGCAGGCCGGGTTCGCGCGGCAGGACATCGACATCCTCCATGGCGCGGATGACCTCCACCGTGCGGATCGCACCGGTGCCGAGCATACGTTCCTTGCCCAGTTTCAACGGACCTTCGCCAGGACGCTCGGGGACGAGGACAAACACCTGCGGCACTTGATCGAGGACGTGCGGGCGGGCCGAAGCGTGATCATGGTGCTCGCGAAGAAACGTGACAAGCGTGAGGCCGCTGCGGACATCCTGGGCACCCACGGCGCGGAAGCCATCGAGTTCTACGGCAGATGGGCCTGGCATTCGCTGGAGTCGCACCCAGCGGCGCCGGTCGACGCCTCACTTCGCGATCCCACGCCCGGTCGCACGTACGAGATAAATGTCGGCGGGACGGCAACGCGAGTACGGTTGGACTCAGAGTCGAGGATGACGATTCTTCGCAGGTCCGCTGGTGCTCAGGATCTCTCCCGCATTGCGGTCACACACATCAAACCACAGCTGCTGTTGATCACCTGGCAGGATGACCGGACGACCACCAACGTGCACGTCTACGACTTCGAGACCGGCGAGGCGCACGCAGTCGTGAGTTACGCCGACCACCGTGTGGACCGCGCAAAGGGGACCTTGCGCCGAGTGGACTGAGCTGGTCCCTCTGCTACTCGTCGCGCAGCGCTACCGCCGGGTCGATGCCTGCGGCGCGACGCGCCGGCAGGACCGCCGCGACCGTCGCCACGACGAGCAGCGTCACCACCGGCCAGGCGATGGTGGCCAAGTCGTTTGGACGCACCTCGTACAGCAGCGTCGAGACGAGTCGCGACAGCCAGATCCCCCCCGCAACACCGGCCGCCATCCCGAGAACCACATACGCCGCGACGCCGCCGACCACCTCCTGCACGACCGTCCGCCGCGCCGCGCCAAGCGCCATGCGGATGCCGATCTCACGAGTCTGCTGCACGACGGAGTAGCTCAGCACGCCGTACAGCCCGACGGCGGCCAACGTGAGGCTCACGAGCGCAAAGAAGCCGGACAGCAGCGCGAGCAACCGCTCGCGCAGCATCGTATTGGTCACGAGCGTCGACTGCCGCGTCACACCGGTCACCTTCATCGCCGGGGTCACGCGAGCGGCGGCGCCACGCACGGCCTCGGTCAGCCTGCCGTCCGGCAGCGTTGAACGAATCGCGAGCGTGCCGCCGTTGTCGCTCTCGCCCGGCCGTACACGGAGCGGCACGTAAACAGTCGGCGGCGCCGTCTCGCGCAGGTCGTTGTACTTCGCGTCACCGACGAGCCCCACGACCTGCTGTGGGATCTGACGCACCGGCTCGCGCTCGGTGGTGCGCTCCGGCCTGGTGAACCGGCCCGCGAGGGGAGGGATCTTCGGCAGGAACAGCCGTGCAAACGTCTCGTTGACGAGCACCGAGGGGCTGCCGGGGTCGCAGTCGCTACGGGTCAGGTCGCGGCCGGCGAGGAGTCGGATCCGCATGGTCTCGATGAACCCTGGCGACACTTGGAGGAACCACACGTCGGCGTCGCTCGGTCGCCGCCCGTTCACCAGTACCGTGCCGTTCCATCCCGCGCCGCTGAACAACGCCCACCGCGACATGCCGGCGGAGGTCACGCCGGGGAGCGATCGGACCTGGTCGGCCAGCATCAATGCCGCATCCTGGGCGCGCTGCCCGTCCGCAGGCTGCACGAGCGCGGCGCTGACGAGCGTCACGCCGTCGGCGACGAAGCCGGCGTCGACACGCGCGAGCCGGGCAAACGAGGCGAGCAGGAGGGTCGCGAGGAAGAGCACCGTGAGGCTGAAGGCGAGCTGAGTAGCGACGAGCGGCCGAAGGAGCCGCGCGCGGGTCGTGTGACGGCCGCTCGAAGACTTGAGCGCCTCGATAGGCGACGTGCCAGACGCCCGCAGGGCCGGGATGAGTCCGAACGCGATGGTCGCGAGGGCAGCGACACCCATGGCAAACGCCAGCGCCCGGATGTCGAAGCGGACATCGAGATAGGCCGGCGTATCGCTGGGTGCGAGCAGCCCCACGATGGCCGGCGCCGCCACGCGGGCGAACCCCGCGCCGACCGCCGCCGCCGCGATCGCGACCGCAGCGGCCTCAACGAGCATCTGCTGGACCAGCCGCGCCCGGCCAGCGCCAATCGACAGGCGCAGGGCCATCTCCCGCTCCCGGGCGGCGCCGCGCGCGAGCATCAGGTTCGCCAGGTTGGAACACGCGGCCAGCAGTACGAGGATCACGACCGCGGCCAGGATCCACAAAGGCCGCTCGTAGTCCAGACGCAGACCCGAGATGCCGTTGGACGCGGACCGCACGACGAGGCGCGCGGCAAGGAGGCGCTCCCGCTCGGCGCGGGGCGCATCGCCCGACATCCTCACACGCTCGCGGCGAAAATTCGTCAGCGCGGCCTGCATCGCCCCTCGGATCTCGTCGGCACGATGGCCGGGCGAGAGTCGCCCCATCACTTTGAACCAGTGCCATCCGGGATCCGTGAACGACGCCTGCTCAGGCGTGGAGGTGAGCGGCATCCACAGGCTCGTGCTGATTCCCGGCTCGATGCCGGTGAAGCCTTCGCGCGCGACGCCGACGATTTGGTACGTGGTGCGTTCCAGGGTGAACACGCGGCCGACAACGTGCGGATCCCTGCCAAACCGACTGCTCCAGAAGCTGTGGCTGAGCACGGCGACGGCGCGGCCACCAGCCAGATTGTCGTCGGAAGGAACGATCACGCGCCCGAGAGCCGGCGTCACCCCGAGCATGCCAAAACCATTTCCGGAGACGAACTGTCCGTACACTCGTTCCTCTCCGCCTGCCGCGTCGAATGTGGCCATGCCCGGCGACTGGTAGCTGAAAGCGGCCAGCTCGGCGCGCCCCCGCACCGCATCGATGAGACCGGCGAAGAGCGGATAGTTGAACGACGTGCGCTCCGTGCCGCTGCCTTCGAGCACGCCGACAGAGACAAGCGTCGCCGGCTCGCGGACGGGCAACGGCCGGAGGATCAGGGCATCGACCAGCGCGAACGCCGCCGTGCAGCCGCCGATCGCCAGTGCCAGCGAGGCGACCGCGGCCAGTGAGACGACCCGGTCTCGACGCAGCATCCGGATCGCGAACCGCAGGTCCCGCACTACGTCGTCCAGACGCGCGACGAGCTTCACGTCCCGGCTGCGCTCGCGAATCGCGCCCGCGTTTCCGAGCCGCCGCCGCGCCTCGCGGTAGGCTTCCTCGGAAGTCATGCCGTGGGTCATGAGGTCGCGTGCCCGGGAGTCGACGTGGAACTGCAGTTCTTCGTCGAGCTCGTCGGTGACCCGGTCTGCACGGAAGACGTTGGCGACGCGTGAGAGCCAAGACATGGCGCCCCCTCGGATTTCAGGCGTGCTTCAAGACATGTCCGATTGCGGCGGTGATCGCCCGCCACCGCGATTCCTCGGCCTCGAGCTGGCGGCGGCCGGCAGCGGTGATGTCGTACGTGCGAGCGCGGCGCTTGCTTTCCGTCCTGCTCCACCGGGCCCGGACCCATCCCGACTCTTCCATCCGGTGCAGCGCCGGATATAGAGAGCCTTCCTCGACTCGGAGCACGTCGTGAAGCGCCTCGATCTGCGTGGCGATGGCGTAGCCGTGGAGCGGGCCTCGCCGGGCGAGGAGGGTCAGCACGAGGAGAGGAAGCGCCCCCTGGAGGGCATCAGTGCGCGGCATGCAGAGTTATCTTAGTAAGCTGACTGAGCATGCGCCTGGAATCGTTCCGCTGTCAAGCCCCTGACCGTGCCATCGCACACAATCGCCGGCATCCCCCAGGACCGGACCGACCACCACGCCAGACCACCCAGCACTGCCGAGGCTGGTACTACGCCCGTGCAAGCCCGGCGTTAAGATAAGAACCCATGACGCCTGGCGCTCGCGGCTCATTTGGCGCGCAGCTGAAGGCGCTCCGCGACGCTGCGGGGTTCTCGCAGGAGGAACTCGCCACGATTTCCGGCCTCTCCGTGCATGCGGTGAGTGCCCTGGAGCGCGGGGAACGGCGGCGTCCGCACGTGGAGACCGTGCGCGCCCTCGCCGCGGCACTCGATCTGAGTGGCGCCACCCGCGACGCGCTCCTTGGCAGCGCCCGCGCACGCCCTGGCGACACCGCGGCCGATGAATTGAGCCGCGGCTCGCTGCCGGTCTCCCTGACGACGCTTCTCGGCCGCGACGCCGACGTGCAGACGCTGCGGCAATGGCTGGGAAATCCGGCCGCCCGCCTGATCACGCTCACCGGCCCGGGAGGCGCGGGAAAGACGCGCCTGGCGCTCGAACTCGCACGTGCGATCGCCGCGGAGGGCAGCACCCGCGTGGTGTTCGTCACGCTGGCTGTGATTCGCGACCCTGCCTTCGTCGCGTCGGCGATTGCCGAGGCATTCGGGCTCTCGGACGTCACGGGACGTGACCTGGCGGGGCGTGCGCGGGCCGCGTGCGCCGGTCAGCCCACGTTGCTGGTGCTCGACAATCTCGAGCACGTTCTGGACGCGGCGCCGCTGGTCGGAGAACTCGTGGCATCGGTCGAATCGCTGCGACTGCTGGCCACGAGCCGGGCGCCCCTCCGTCTTCGGGGAGAGCGGGAGTACGCCGTCAGACCGCTCGGGTTGGAGGTGGGATCGGAAACGGTCTCGCCTGCCGATCTGGCACGCGCTCCAGCGGTACGCCTCTTCGTGGAACGGGTCCGGGATGTGCTGCCCGACTTCCGCCTGACACTGGCGAACGGCCCGACCGTGACCGCGATTTGTCGACGGCTGGACGCGCTGCCGCTCGCGCTGGAGCTCGCCGCCCCGTGGATCAAAGTGTTGACCGCCGAGGGCTTGCTGCGCCGACTCGAGCACGACGTGCTGCTCTCGACAGCCGGCCTTCGCGACCTTCCCGAACGCCAGCAGACCATGAATGCGACGGTTGCCTGGAGTTACCAGCTGCTCGACGCGAACGAGCGGCGCGCCTTCCGACGGTTCGGGGCGTTGCCGGGCCTGTTTCCAATCGACGCGGCCGCCGCGGTCCTTGCCGGTCGTGACGCAGCCGCGGCCACCATCGACGAAGCGCTCGGCGCGGCGGCTGGCCTGATCGAGAAGAGCCTTCTGCTGCGAGCGCAAACCTCCGTCGTGCCGACCTGCACGCTGTATTACATGCTGGAAACCGTACGCGCGTACGCGGCTCTCGAGCTCACGACGGCAGGTGAGCGTGACGATGCTCTCGAGGGACTCGTGCGCTATTGCACCGGGGAAGCTGCACTCGCGGCGGAAGGGCTGGTTGGACCTGCGCAAGTGGAGTGGCTGGACCGCGTGCGTGAAGATCTCGACAGTTACCGTGGCGCGCTCACGTGGCTGATCGAGCACGACCGTCCAACCGAGGCGGCGAACATCGCGTGGCGACTGGTGTTCTTTTGGATCATTCGGGGGCATGCCGCCGAAGGCCTGCGCTGGTATGAACGGATCCTCAACCTGCCGTCGCGCCCGCCTTTTGCCGAATCGCGAGCGCTCATCGGCGCGGCGGCCATGTGGTACACGCAAGGGGAGCTCGCGCACGCGCGGACCGCGCTGACTCGGGCCCTCCAGCTGGCGCTCGACTCGGGCGACTCGGAGATGGTCGTCCACGCCGAGCTCGTGCTCGGGCATATCGAACATGCCGGCGGGAACATCGATGCGGCGCGCGATCGATTCACCCGGAGTCTCCAGGGGTTCCGGGCGCTGGCCATCCCGTGGGGCACCGGAAATTCGCTCAGCGCGATGGCCGCGGTCACTCTGGCAGCCGGCGACGCGGAAGGTGCCGAGCGGCTGCTCGATCAGGCCACATCGGAGCTCCGGGACGCAGGTCCGTGGTTCCTGGCCGTAACCCTGTACGTCCGCGCCCTCCTGGCGGTGCGCCGCGGCAGCCCCGACGAGGCGATTGGCTTGCTGCGCGAGAGCCTCACACACATTCGGGATCTCCAGGACACGTTCGCATTCGTGTCCGCGTTGGCGCCTCTGGCCGCCGCGGCGGTACTGAAGGGCGATGACGCGTGGGCGGCTCGGATACTGGGAGCCCGCGACGCGATGATCGAACGTACGGGAAATAGCCTCGTCGATAACCCGGTGCGGGACCTCCGAGAACAGCCCGAGCGACAAGCTCGCGCCCGTCTCGCCCCCGAACGGTGGGATCGCGCGTATGCAGCGGGGCGCCGGGCGTCGATTGCCGCGCTGCTGAAGGACATCGATCGCGTGCTGGGCAACCGGTGAAGCGCGGGGCTGAGCCGCTGCATCGTGACCGGTTCCGAATCGACGCTCGGCGCGCTTGACCCTCTTCCGAGTTCGTGATTAAGATTGCGGCCTCAACCGACGAGATTGCAGTCGTTCCCCCCGCGAAAACATCTCTTTGCGGGCGTGCGGAGGCGGCATCACAGTTCCATCGCGAACTCGCGGTCTGGGCAACGGTCCTCACACGTCCCGGAGTCCTAGCGGTTGGCCCAGATATTTCCCGCGTGGTGGAACAAGCTCCCGATCGTGGCCGCCATCGCGGGCAGCCTCGGTCCGCTGCTCGCGATCGCTGGCGTCTGGTACTACTTTTCTCCATGGTACACAGACGTGGGCTACCGTCCCGTTCAGCCCGTTCCCTACAGCCACAAGCTCCACGTCGGTGAGCTCGGCCTCGATTGCCGGGACTGTCACGCTTCGGTCGAGATTTCTGCGGTGGCGAACGTCCCGCCCACCCAGACCTGCATGAACTGCCATCACCTCGTAAAAAAGGACAGCGAAACGCTCGCACCTATTCGGGAAAGCGCCGCCAGCGGCCGGCCGATGCGCTGGATTCGCGTCCACAAGCTGCCCGACTACGCCTATTTCGCCCATAACGCGCACGTGGCGGCAGGAATCGGCTGTGTCACGTGCCATGGCCGCATCGACCAGATGGAAACGGTCACTCAGATGGCGCCGCTCAGTATGAGCTGGTGCCTCGACTGCCACCGCGACCCCGGTCCCAACAGACGCCCCGTCTCAGAGGTCACCAACATGAAGTGGACCCCTCCTCGTGACGCTCGGAAGCTCGCGGCGCAGATCGGCGAACGAACGGTCAATCCGCCGACTGAATGCTCGGGGTGCCACCGGTGAGTCGAACCTACTGGCGAAGTCTCGCGCAGATCGAGGATCGTCCCGAATTCCGCTCCGCTCTGGAGCGGGAATTCCCGGAGGGCGCCTCGGAGCTTCCCGAAGGGGTCACCCGGCGGGACATGATGATGCTGCTCGGCGCCTCGCTGTCGCTCGCCGGGCATCGCGGGGTGCCGACGCCCGGTCGAAGAGATCGTGCCCTTTGTCACCGCTCCCGAGGAGACTGTCCCCGGAATCCCCCGCTCCTACGCGACGACGATGCCGTTCCGCCGGAGCGGCTATGGCGTGATTGTCGAGAGCCACGAAGGACGACCGACCAAGATCGAGGGCAACCCCTCGCACCCCTCAACGCTCGGCGCCTCGAGCTCGCTCGTGCAGGCGTCGGTGCTCGGGCTCTACGATCCCGATCGCTCGCAATCGGTCACGCTGAAGGGTGCGCGCAAGTCCTGGAACGATTTCGTAACCGCCTGGGGGCAGCTGGCCGAGGCTCATGCCGCGGATGGCGGCGCCGGCCTTGCCGTCCTTTCGGAGTCCTTCTCCTCCCCCACCCTGGCGCGCCTGGCTTCCGAGCTCCGGGCCCGCTACCCCCGCTTGCACTGGGCGACCTACGACGCCGTCAGCGACGAGAACCGACTCGCCGGACTGCGGCAGGCCACCGGGCGCGACCTCGATCTCATGCTGCGGCTCGATCGAGCCTCGGTGATTCTTGCCCTCGACGCCGACCCGCTTCTCACGGATCCGGAGATGATTCGCCATGCCCGGGACTTCGCCGCCGCAAGACGTGCGGGAGCCTCGGGTGGCGCGATGAACCGCCTCTACGCGGTTGAAGGGGTCTACTCGCTGACGGGCGCGATGGCCGATCATCGGCTCCGTCTCGAGAGCCGGCAGATCGCCCCATTCCTCGCAGCGCTCGCCGCACGGATTGCGCCGCCCGCGGCCGGAGGCGCGAGCCCGGCGGGAGCCGGCGTCGCGGGTATCGACTCGCGTTGGATCGACGCCCTTGCCAAGGACCTTCAGGCGAACCGCGGCAAGTGCCTGATTGTGGCTGGGGAACGGCAGCCGGCCGCCGTTCACGCGGCGGTCTGCGCGCTGAACACGCATCTCGGTAACACAGGCAAGACGGTCAGCTATTACGAGACAAAGGACGCGTCGCTTCCGAGCGTGAGATCGCTCGCTTCGCTCGTCTCCGCGATGAATGGGGGCGCGGTTCGCACGCTCGTGGTCCTCGGGGGCAATCCTGTGTTCGATGCCCCCGCCGATCTCAACTTTGCTTCGGCGATGGCGAAGGTCCCTGACTCGATCGCGCTCGGGCACACCATCGATGAAACATCCTCCAGGGCGAAGTGGCATGTTCCGCGTGCTCACTACCTCGAATCGTGGGGAGACGTGCGCGCGGTTGGAGGCACGGTCAGCGTCGTCCAGCCACTGATCCTTCCGCTGTTCGGCGGACGATCGCCCGTTGAGGTGCTGGCGCTGATGGTGGGAGGGAAGGATCGTCCCGCTTACGACGTCGTGCGGGAGACCTGGACCCCGCTCCTGGGCGAGGGCGAGTTCGACACGAAGTGGAACCGCCTCCTGCACGATGGGCTGCTCTCCGGCAGCGAGCTTCCCGAAGTCGTTCCCGCTCTCACCGCGGAGCCCCTGGCAGAACTCGGGCGGCTGATCGGCGGCGGCGCCGGCGCGGCCCAGGCCGAGGCGGGGGCCAGGCGGGGCCTGGAGATCGTGTTCCTTCCCTCTCCGTCGCTTCACGACGGCCGGTTCGCGAACGACGGGTGGCTGCAGGAGCTTCCCGATCCCCTCACCAAGCTCACCTGGGACAACCCCGCGCTCGTGAGCCCGAAGACCGCCGAAACGCTCGGTCTGGCGAGCGAGGACGTGATCCGTCTCGATTACTCGGGCCGCTCGCTCGAACTTGCCGTCGCCATCCTCCCTGGCATGGCGGATGGTGTGATCGCGTTGACGGTCGGCTATGGCCGTTCGCACGCGGGCCGGATCGGCTCGGGGGTCGGGTTCGACGCGTTCAGAGTTCGCAGCTCGAAAGCACCCGGCTTCGACAGCGGCGTCAAGCTCACCAAGCTCGCGCGCACGTACTCATTGTCGGCGACCCAGAACCACGGCAGCATGGAAGGCCGCCCCATCGTCCGCGAGTCGACGCTGACTGAGCTTCGGTCGGATCTGGCCGCCCGGCCGCCGACAGCCGAGAGCGCGCATGCGGCGGAATCCCCACGGGCCCCGAAAGAGGAAGGAGGGCCCGGCGCATTCGGCGTCTTCGAGGAAGAACCGCATCACTTCTCGCTGTGGAAGGAGCATGCCTACGACAAGGGCCACCAATGGGGCATGACGATCGACCTGAACTCGTGCATCGGCTGCAACGCGTGCATGACGGCGTGCCAGAGCGAGAACAACGTGCCGGTCGTCGGCAAGGCCCAGGTCGCGAAGGGGCGCGAGATGCACTGGATCCGGGTCGACCGGTACTTCTCCGGCGAGCCCTCCGGCAGCCCGGAGATCGTGTTCCAGCCGGTTCCCTGCATGCACTGCGAGGATGCCCCCTGCGAGCAGGTCTGCCCGGTGGCGGCGACCGTTCACGACGGCCAGGGCCTCAACGTCATGGTGTACAACCGCTGCATCGGGACCCGCTACTGCTCGAACAACTGTCCCTACAAGGTGCGCCGCTTCAATTTCTTCAACTACACCAAGGACACGCCCGACATCCTCAAGCTCGCCATGAATCCGGACGTCACGGTGCGCGCGAGGGGCGTCATGGAGAAGTGCACCTACTGCACGCAGCGGATCAACAAGGTCAAGATCGATGCGAAGCTCGCCGGGCGCGAGATTCGTGACGGCGACGTCAAAACGGCCTGCCAGCAGGCCTGCCCCGCTTCGGCGATACAGTTCGGAGACCTTCGGGACCGATCGAGCCAGGTGGTGAAGGCGAAGGCCGACCCGCGTAACTACGCGCTCCTCGAGGAACTGAATACCAAGCCCCGGACGACCTATCTGGCCAAGGTGCGCAATCCGAATCCCGATCTCGAGGGCGTGCGAACGGACGCGGGGACCTGGCGCGGGGGGAAGGACGGGCTCGCGCTGGTATGACTCCCTGCGAACGTCGCGTGCTCGCCGCCTTCGCTCTCATTTCCGCTGTCGCCCTCCCGGGATGCGCGCGGGGCTGCACGTCGAGCCGTCCTCCCATCCATCTCAATCCGAGCATGGACAACCAGCCGAAGGTGCTTCCGCAGACGGCCAGCACGTTCTTCCGCGACGGCGCGTCCATGCGCCAGCCGGTTCCCGGAACGATGCCGATCGGGGGACTGAGAGAGGACACCGCCTTCTTCACGGGGAAGGGAGGGGACGGGCAGTTCGTCGCGAGCATACCCGTGCCCGTGGACCGGGCTCTTGTCGAGCGCGGCCGCCAGCGGTATGCGATTTATTGTCAGCCGTGTCACGACGCTCGGGGGGATGGCAAGGGGATCCTGTTCCAGCGAGGCAACGTCCCCACCGCTTCGTTTCACCAGGACAAGATCCTGAAGTACCCGGACGGGCAGATCTTCGACGTCATCACGAACGGGACGGGGCTGATGGCCGGGTACAAATGGCCGATCCCGCCCGCAGACAGGTGGGCGATCATCGCCCACGTACGAGAACTCGAACGCAAGCGCCTGGCAAGCGCCACAGGCGCGCCCGCGGCCGTCAAGTGAGGGGGGCACCGTGACGAACGGCGTAATGAACGGCGCGATCAACCGCAAACTGCTGGTGCTTCTCGGTCCCGTTGCCGGCCTTCTCATGTTCGCCGGTGCGGTGTGGATTGCGTCGACGCTCGTGAGCCGCGAATACAAAGAGCCGTACCGGGCGCCGGCCGCGACCGTCGACGCCTCGCCTCGCGTGGAGGGACTGGCGGCCGAGAAGGCAGATGCGGAAACCAAGGCGCGGGCAAAGCCCTATGTCGAGGCCGAGTACCGCAGGTTCCCCGTCGTCGGCAGCCGCGTGGCCATCTGGTCCGTCGCACAGCTCCACCTGCTGTTTGCGGCGTTCGTCCTTGCCGTTCCGATCTTTGCGTTCATCGTCGAGGCGATCGGCTACAAGACCGGAGATCGGCGTTACGACCGGCTCGCGTACGAGTTCACGAAGCTGCTCTCCGTCTCGTTCTCACTCACGGCGACCTTCGGAGCGTTCCTGACGTTCATGCTCGTCATCCTGTATCCGAAGTTCACCAACTACCTGATGAGCGTGTTCTCCCCCACGTTTCTCCCGTACGTGCTGCTCTTCTTTGCCGAGGCCTTCTTCCTCTACACCTACTACTACGGCTGGGGGAAGTTCCATCCCCTGGTGCATCTTGCGCTGGGACTCGGCCTGAACATCGTCGGCACGGCGATCATGCTCATCGCCAACGCCTGGCTCACGTTCATGATGTCGCCGCGCGGAGTCTCGGATACGGGGGCGCTGATCTCCGTTTCGGACGCGATCTACAACTTCACGTGGATGCCGATCAACGTCCATCGGTTCATCGCGAACATCGCTTTCGGCGGATCGGTCGCCGCCGCCTACGCCGCCTTCAAGTTCCTCCAGGCAGAAACCGACGAGGAGCGCGCGCACTACGACTGGATGGGTTACATCGGGAACTTCGTCGCGATCAGCGCCTTCCTCCCGCTTCCCTTCGCCGGCTACTGGCTCGCGAAAGAGATCTACGCCTTCTCCCAGACGCTCGGACTCACGATGATGGGCGGCGCCTTCTCGTGGCTCTTCATCATCCAGGCGGTCCTGATCGGGAACCTGTTTCTCGCGGCCAACTACTACCTGTGGCTCGGGATGGGGCGCGTCGAGGGGGCGCAGCCGTTCCAGAGGTTCGTCAAGTACCTGCTTGCCGCGGTCGTGCTCTGCTTCATGGTCTGGGCGACCCCCCGGTCGATGATCGCGACGGTGTCCGAGATCCGGGCGATGGGAGGATCTGCGCACCCGGTTCTCGGTTTCCTCGGTGTGATGTCCGCGAAGAACACCGCGGTGAACATCCTGATCCTGACGACGTTCATGAGCTTCCTCCTCTACCGCCGGACGGGGAAGATCGCGACCGTGGCGTGGGCGAAGGCGGGGCACGCGGCGCAGCTCGCGATCTTCGCGACCGCCGCGATCTTCGTCATCGCGCTCGGCATTTACGGGTACTTCGTCGAGGCGAGCGTCAGGATCGGCCTCTCGGTGCCCCAGGTCGGCTCCGTCCTGCTCGCCATGGTGTCGATCACCGCGATAGACATCTTCCTCTTCCGCCGCCCGAGAAACACGGGCGAGGTGCGCTGGGGAAAGATGCCGGCAATCTCCCAGTACGTGCTGATTTTCATCGCGGTCACGTTCACGTGGCTCATGGGACTCATGGGCTACGTCCGCTCGGGCCTGCGACAGCACTGGCACGTGTACGGCGTCATTCGGGACAACTCGCCCGACGCCTTCACGCCCACCCTCGGCTTCGCGACCCAGGTCGTTTCCGTGACCGTGCTGCTGTTCTTTCTTCTGATCGGCTTCGTCTTCTGGATCACCAGCCTGCACGACAGGCCCGACTTCGAGGAGCGGACCAACGCCCGCCGCCGCCACGGCTCCGGCGAGGTCTCGCCCGAGCTCCCAGTGGCGACTCCGGGAGCGTAGGCGGACGTCATGACGATTCCGCACGGTGTCCGGATCGGCGCTCTCGTCCTCGCGACGACCGCGTTCTACGCCTATGTCGGTCAGATGGTGCCTCAGAAGGAGGTTCAGCCTCCTCAGGAGATCGTCCTGAAAACCGATATGACCACGGCCGACATGGTCAAGATTGGCGGTGAGGTCATGCAGGGCAAGGGACTCTGCTTCACCTGCCACACGAGGGGCAAGAGCGGGGCGCTGCGGTTCCCGGATCTGGATGGCGTCGCTGTCCGCGCGAAGAGCCGAGTTCCGGGCCTGAGCGATGTCGAGTACTTCGCCCAGTCGATGTACGAACCTGACAGATTCATCGTGCCGGGATTCAATCCGGGGATGCCCGCCATCAACAAGCCTCCAATCGGTCTCACCGACCAGGAGATCCTGTGCGTGATCGCGTACCTGCAGACGCTTGGCGGCACAGCGACAGTGACGCTCCAGACGAAGCATCAGTACAACGCGGGCACCGCCGCGGCGGCGGCACCTTCCGCCGGCGTCTCGCCGGGGGGAACGCAGCCTGAGGCGCCACTGAAGGAGGAGAAACGATGAAGATTCCCATCGTCCTCACCGTGGCTATCGCCTTCGGGCTGCTTCGCTACCTGCGGGTCAGTCTCCTGATGTGGGCCGGCGCATGGTGGGCAGGGATTTACATCCTTCTGCGGTTCGGATTCACCGCCCCGATTCCCTCGTCGGTCATCACGATCTACATGGGAATTGTCTCCCTCGCGATCCTGGCCTACGTGTCGTCGAGCGAGCAGCGCCGCGAGGAGGTCTCCGGTCCGCTCGTCCGGTTCATGACCGAGAAGCGGTACACCCCCCTCCTTGCCGTGACCGTCGTTGCCGTGCCGGCACTCGCGGCGGCAAACGTCTATGTGAGGATGAACGTTCCTCTCGAGCCGCCGCTGTTCTCGCGGACCGTGCATCCCGCGTCGCCGGCGGACATTACGGTTCACGACAAGAAGATCGATCTCGATGCCGGAGAGAACCCCTTCCGTCATCTCGAATCGTCGAATCCGCAGGAGTTCCGCACACACGTCGAGAACGGGCGTAAGGTCTACTATCAGAACTGCGTCTTCTGCCACGGCGATAACATGGCGGGCAACGGCATGTTCGCGCATGGGCTGGACCCGATCCCGACCAATTTCCACGACACGATCGCGCAGCTTCGCGAGACGTTTCTCTTGTGGCGGATCTCGAAAGGGGGCCCGGGCTTACCTGACGAAGGTGGTCCATGGGACACGGCCATGCCCGCCTGGGAGAAGTTCCTGAAGGAGGATGAGATGTGGGATGTGGTCCTCTTTCTCTACGATTTCACCGCGCAGAGGCCTCGCGGCAAGGAGGAGGCCGCGCAGTAATGGCCGCACGCCTGATGCGACCCATGGCGTTCACGAGCGGGTGTCTCGCTGTTCTGATCGCCTCCCTGTGTGCCGCGCTGAGCGGATCCGCGCGCGCGGCGGGGCCCGAGATCGGGACTGACGCGCAGCGCGAGTCGGGTCGAAAGCTCTACGCCAAGAACTGTTCGCAGTGTCACGGCGAGAAGGGGGACGGCGAAGGCTACGCCACCCCGCACCTCTACCCGAGGCCGCGGAACTTCACGACGGGCAAGTTCAAGATTCGCACGACTCCCAACGGGGCGCTCCCGACCCATCAGGACCTCGTCAACATCATCAAGCGCGGCATGCCCTACACGTCGATGCCCGCCTGGCCCAACCTCTCCGACGCGGAACTGTCCGACCTCGCATACTTCATTACGACCTTCTCGCCGGAGTTCTCGGGCGCCGGAAATGCCGCGCAACCCGTTTCGCTCCCCAGCGCGCCGGCAGCCACGAAGGAGTCCGTCGAGCTCGGGAAGAAGCTGTTCGAGGAGAACGGCTGCGTGAAGTGCCACGGTACGCTCGGTCGGGGCGACGGACCTTCGGCTCCGACCCTGACCGACGACTGGGGCTATCCGATACGCGCCGCGGACCTGACGCAGAGTTGGACGTTCCGAGGAGGGTCGTCCCGCGAGGATATCTTCCGGGCGATGAGCACGGGCTTGAACGGCACGCCGATGCCGTCGTTCGCCGACGGGCTGAACGTCGAGCAACGATGGGCGATCACTGACTTCATCGATTCCCTCTCGGGAAGCGACGGGCCAGGCTATACCAACCTCGTCGTCGCCAAGCACGTCGACGATCCGATCGACCTGACCAGGGGGACCGCCAACTTCGAATCCGCGCGTGTCGCACGTTTTCCAATCATCGGACAGATCACCGAGCCCGGACGCGCGTTCCATCCTCCTGCGACGTCCGTGACCGTGCAGGCGATCTACGATGCCGAGTCGATCGCGCTGCTCGTCCGATGGCACGACATGAGCGCGCAGAAGACGGGGAAGAACGGACCGTCGCTCCCCGTGCCACCGGAGGAGGAGCAATCGGCTGGCGCAGCCGCGCCCGGTGGCGCGAGCGCCGGCGGCTCCGACGGGAGCGTCTTCGGCGACGCGGAAGTCGCCCCGACTCCCGGCGGGCAGTCGCAGACGCCAGGAGGTGCCCAGCAGCCAGCAGCGGATCCCTTTGCCGAGGCGGAGACCGCGCCGGCCGACCAACCGTCCGAGTTCTCCGACGCAGTCTCGATCCAGATTCCGTCGCAGGTGCCGACGGGCGCCCGCAAGCCCTACTTCATTTTCGGCGACGCCCAGAACCCGGTGGACCTCTGGTTCTTCGATCTGGCCCGCCCCGATCCCCTTCAGTTCACCGGCCGGGGAAGCGGGGAGATCGCGCCGAACGACACGGGAGACGTCACCGGTGTGGCGAGCTACGACCGTGGCGAATGGTCCGTCATTTTCAAACGGCCGCTTCTGGCCAGCTCGGGCGCCCCGTTCTCCGCTGGCGAGTTCATGCCCATCGCCTTCTCGGTCTGGGACGGGTTCTCGCGCGAGCGTGGCAACCGGCGAGGTCTCTCGGTGTGGTACTCGATCTACCTCGGGCCCGAAGCGGTGCCGTCAGTTGTCGGCCCGATGATCAGGACGGCGCTCTTCATCCTCGCCATCGAGCTGGCCGTGATCGGCTGGGTGCGGTGGCGCTACGCCTCTCGGGACCGCGACGCGCGCGGCGGTGAGCGCAGACAACAGCCGGTCACGAGCGTGTGAGCTGCCGGGCATCCGGAGGATCCCATGTACAAAAGCATCTACGTCCCGGTCGATAACTCCGACTACTCGAACCGCGCCGTGGCCTGCGCCATCGGCCTCGGCAAGGCGTACTCGGCGAAGCTGGTCGGCTGCCATGTCTACGCAGCCAAACTGCACGACTATCGCTTCCGGCAGATGGAGTACACCCTGCCCGAAGAGTACATCGACGAAGTGGAACTGGAGCGCCAGCGCAAGATCCACGACAGCCTCATCACGATGGGCCTCAAGCTCATCTCCGACAGCTACCTCGATGGCATGTCGCGCCAGTGTGGGGAGTCGGGCCTTGCGTTCGAACCACGGATGATGGACGGGAAGCATCACAGCGAGATCCTCAAGGATCTGGCCGGGTCACAGCACGATCTGGTCGTGATCGGCGCGCTGGGGATCGGCCGCGCGCGAGACAGCGTGATTGGCTCGGTCTGCGAACGCGTCGCCCGCCAATCCGACCGCGATGTCTGGGTCGTGAAGCACGTCCCGGAGGCGGGCGAGGCGGAACGGGACACGATCCTGGTTGGCATGGACGGCAGCCCCCAGTCATTCGGTGCGCTCATGACCGCCGTGGACCTGGCACGCACGTTCGGCAAGAAGGTGGAAGCAATCGCGGTGTACGACCCGTATCTGCACTACTCCGTCTTCAACGGCATCGTCAATGTCCTCACCGAGCAGGCGGCGAAGGTCTTCCGCTTCGAGGAGCAGAATCAACTCCACGAGGAGATCATCGACACCGGGCTCGCGCAGATCTATCAGTCGCACCTGGAGGTGGGCGAGCGGATGGCAACCGAGGCGGGCATCGAAATCAAGAAGACGCTCCTCGACGGCAAGCCCTTCCAGAAGATCCTCGACCACGCGCGCAAGACGAATCCGTGGCTCATCGTGATGGGACGGATCGGCGTGCACAGCCCGAAGGACGAGACGGGGCTGGGGAGCAACGCAGAGAACGTTCTCCGCGCCGCGCTCTGCGATGTCCTGCTCTCCACGCGGCTCGAGGTACCCCGGCTTGACGTGCGCGCGGAGGAGACCGTCCGATGGACGCCCGAGGCCGAGCAGCGGATGACGCACGTGCCCGAGCAGGTCAAGGGGATTGCCCGCACCGGCGTCCTTCGCCTGGCACTCGAGAAGGGGCATTCGGTCATCACGAACGCGGTGATCGACGAGGCGATGGATCGGTTCATGCCGAAGAGCGCGTCGGCCGCGACCCAGGCGCTGGCCGAGGCGGTGGCTCTCGAGCGGGCGAAGTCCGGCCCCGTGTCGATGTGCCGGGCGTGCGGCGTCACGGCCACGCAGAGCGGCGCCGTGAAGTGCACCGTCTGCGGCGCCGCGGATTTCGAAGTGATCTCCCGCGAGATGATCGAGAAGATCGCGGAGGTGGAGGGTGGTCTCCAGGAGGAGACCACCTACGACGGGCGCAAGCTGCGGTGGTCGGAGGAAGCCAGGAAGGGCCTCTGGACCATGAAGAACGCCTATCAGCGCCGTCGCGTGAAGGCGCGCGTCGAAAAGCGCGCGCGCATGATGAGGCTCGACGCGATCACGCTCGAGTTCGCACGACAGGTGATCGAGGAGGAGACGGGGGCGCCGCTCGAGATCCAGGCTGCCACCACCGGCGTGACGCAAGCGCCCGCGGCCGAAGGCGCCGAAAGTGCCACCGGCGCAGCGGGCGAAGCCCGGCTGATTGCGCGAGACGAGAGGAAGAACCCGCTGATCTCGACGTTCGACTGGACGAACGATGCAGCGCAGCGCATCCTCCGGGTGCCCGCCGGTTTCATGCGGAGCAAGACGCAGGAGCGAATCGAGGAGCTTGCGCGGGAGCGCGCGGCAGCATCGATCGACCTTGCGCTGGTCGAAGAGGGAATAGAGATCGGCAAGCGGATGATGGCGGAGATGATTGCGACCTATCCCGCACCGGGCGCGAGCCCCGGAGTCGGGACGACGGCGCGAGTATCGGCCGGTCCTTCTGAGGCGGCCTCCGGCGCGCCGGCTGAGGAAGCTCCGGAGGCGGCAGGTGGCGGTTACCTCAACGAGGTGCGAGCGCGCTGACGGCGCGAAGTGCGTCCGGCGAACAGCTGTGAGTTTGTCGGTCGTTTCACCGATGACTCCATGTCCGCATACCGCTTCTGCCGCTCGGACGACATCGCGCTGCTCGTCGACGCGCTGAATCGCTGCTGGGCGCCGTACTATCCCGACGAGCCGCCGATGACGCCGGCGGCGTTCAAGCGATCGATCCGCGACCTTCAGGTCTGGTGCAGCAGCTGCATGGTGGCGTTCTCGGGCTCCGACCCGATCGGCGTCCTGATCGGCGCCAAGCGGCCCTCCGGTACCCTCGTCCACAGGATCGCCGTCCATCCTGATCATCGCCGACAGGGTCATGGCCGTCACCTGCTCGCCTCGCTCGGCTCCAAGCTCGCGATTCTCGGCCCCCCACGAATGATCGCGGAAGTCCCCGAGACGCTCGCTCCTGCCTGCGAGCTGTTCAGCGCGAGCGGATACGTCCAGGAAGCGCTGCTGACGGACTACATCCTGCAGCCTGCGAATGACCTGCGCGAGGCAGATCACGATGGCCGCTTCGTGATTCCTGTCACGGTGGACGATCTCGCCGCCAATGGTCTCCTGGGGGAGGCTGATCCGCAGGTGTGCTGGGAGCGCTCGGTCGAGACCCTCACGGCACGGAAGGACGACATTGCAGGGCTGGCCGTCGCCTCCGACGAGCGAATCGAGGCCTACCTCCTTTACGTGAAGCGCGATGTTGGCCCGGAGGGGAACGCACGGGCGGGTCTTGGGGAGAGCGCCCCGACCGCGGAGATTGTGTCGCTCCGCTCGTTCATCGAGGACGGTGGAGCACGTTCGAAGCAATTGCTCTGTCGCTTGAGCGCGCAAGGCATGATGGGGTTCCGGTTCCCGAAGGTCCACCCGTCGGAGATCTCAGAGGAGTTCCTGGGGACGCTCGGTTTCCGCCCCGCCGACGGGCATCACCTTTACGCAGCGAGGGCGCGGTCCGAGTAGACGCGCTCTGTTCGCTGGAGTCAATCACTTCAGCAGCCACCGAAACGCATCCTGCATGAATTCCTGGCACTGGTAATCCTGCACGCCCTCCCAGCTGGTCATGTACAGGGACACCATGCCGTCGCCCATCACGATGATCTTCCCACCGTTCGTCACCTCCATGAAGGTGCCGAATGGATAGTCATCAGACCGGTCGTTGAAGCAGAACGGAGTGCCACCGGTCACCGTCCTCGCGCCGTGATAAGAGATTTTCAGGCGCTTGTCGGTAACGAGGCCTGCTTTGGTGTGGCCGCCCGCCAGCGAATCGGGACCCTCGCCACCGAACTGTATGCCGAACGAACGGATAAGGTCGTTTACATTGGTTTGGTCCAGGGTCGACCACATGTTTTGATCCATGACCAGGAACAGCGATGCGCCGCCGGCGATGGATTTCGATATGGCGCCGACCTCATCGGGTGTGGACTCGGCCGAAGGAATATGGATGAACAGCAGGTCGCATCCTTCCAGGTCTTTGGGTGTTACTTCTTTCTTCAGGTAGGTCAGGCTCGCCTCGACAGCGGTAGCCGTCTTTACAAATTCTCCCGTCATGTATTTCACGCGCTCGATCATTTTCACGTCCATTCCTGCCATATCGGCGGGGTCGTGCCAGAATTTCTGCTGGTGAGCAACGTCCATACAGATGCGGGACTTAGCCGGTGTGGGAGTTTGAGCATTTGCACAGATGCCTGCCACAAGACTGAAAAGGAGCGTGAAAAGTGTGACCGGTTTCATTGTCAGAATTCCTTTCGCCCGGCGTAACTTTCGACCTACGACCACACCATCGTTCCTTTGGATTGTGCAAAGAGCCTACCATCGCTCCCTATGGAACAGCCACATGACAGCAAGCCGTCCGTCTCCGGTATCATGTAGCGTCGCCAGGTCGAGATAGGCGCTTCGTCCCGGAACCGAACGGACGGCGTCCGATATCGCACAGACCGCGCCACCACCTGGAGGTTCGGGGCATCGGCGCCCTCAAAGACGGCGCGGCCGCACCGCCACATCAGTTGCCCCACCCTACCCATGGGACAGATCCTGCGAGATGCGCGCCTGCTGCGACGGAACCCGGCTTGCCGCAATCGCCGTCGCCCCGCGGAACAACGCCGGCACGGAACGATGTGGAATGGAAGCGCGTGGGACGCGATATCGGACTGATCGCGATTCTCCACGTTCGGGAAATCGTGGTGTGGTACTTGCCTTCGATCGCGCGCTGGAGGCGCTTCAGAACACGCGGGGGGTGATCGTGGACGTACGCTCGAACGCAGGCGGCGACACGGCGATTGCCCGCCCGATCATCGGGCGACTAATCACAGCGCGCCAACACTACGCGTGTCGCGCAATTCTCAACACGACGTATCTCCTCTGGCCAGGTCACGTTGACGAGCGCAACTGTCGTTGGAGTTGGCCGTCGCCCTCAGTGAGGCATCGCTGACGCGCTGCCGCCGGTTCCGCACTTCACGCGAGGATTCCAGTCGGCAAAGAGCCCACTCGGGCTGGGCTCCCACGTCCAGACGTGTAGGTACCAGATGCCCAACCGGTCTGCGCGCTTGAGCGCCTGACCCATGATTCGCGGCGGCTCGCTGGCAGTCCAGGCGGAGATCGGCACCAGGAACTCCACGCCGTTCAGCTTGAACCCGCCCTCAGGCTTGCGCTCGTAGACCAGCACTTCCGGATGGTCGACGTCGAGCGTCGTGTCGAGCAGCGCGTTGTTCTGAAAGTGGTAGCCCATCGCACCGGCCGGTTGATGTTCGACGCACTCGGAGACGCGCGCGTAGCCGGCCGCTTCGGCAGCCTCGGTCGAATTGAACCTGGCCGTCGCGGCGCGAACTCTGGTGACATCCCGATCGACGGCGTCGCCGAAGCCGCTCGGCACGATGCCCGGCACCTCGGCCATCTCCGCGGCCGGTATCTGCGCCACGGCCGCGTACGTCAACGAACCCGTCATCATCAACCACCCGCCAACCCACGCACCCAGCCGAGTCATATTCACCGTCCTTTCGGAACCGCGTGTGGCTTGCAGCACGGAGTGGATCCTGGAACGGCGGGGAGCGGACCGACAGGGGTTTTTGACAGACTGTCCTGTCGGAATGCCGAACCGGACGGCGCGCCCGACGAACGTCGCACGGTTCGCGGTCCGATGCCGGTCGCGCGGGTCGAGCCCAGAGGCGCGCGGTGGGGCAGGGCTTCAGCCCTGCGGGTGAGACGAGAGCCGGGAGGCCCGCTCCGTTGATCCTCGCGATCGGCCGCTTCGTCAAAAGCTGCCTCGGGTCACGGCAACCCACGGCACAATGAGCCCGTGATCTCACCTCGGGTGCGGCAGCGGATCGGGCAGATTGCGGGACTCTGGCTCGCCTGGACTGTAGCCGGGCTGTTCTACATCACCCAGGACTCGGTGCCACGCCTCTATCGGGGTGAGGCGGTGCCTTGGAGGTACGTGTTCGTCGGTTGGATGACGGGCATGTACATCTGCGCCGCGCTCACCCCGGCGCTCTTGTGGCTTGGCGGCCGGTGGCCGCTCGAGCGGCGCGTCAGCTACGCAGGGGTCCATCTGCCCTTCAGCGTCGTCTTCTCGATCGTGTCCACCGTCATCGAAGTGCCGCTGCTGATCGCGCTCGGTGTCTTTCCATCCGCGTCGCCGCCACCGTCGATTGTCGCCGGCATCAACGTGATGCTCTCGTTCGGCATCCAGGGGGGCGTCGTTCGGTATTGGGCGGTGATCGCGCTCCAGGCCGTGTACCGATCGCACGAGAACGCCAAGACTCGTGAGCGGGAGGCATTTGAGCTGAAGGTGCACGCGTCCGAGCTCGCGCAGCAGCTGGCGGCCGCGCACCTGAGCGCGTTGAAGATGCAGCTGCAGCCGCACTTTCTGTTCAACACGCTCGGCGCAATCATCGGTACTCATCCAACAGCAGAAGACCACCAAGGCCGAGGCGATGGTCGCGCGGCTCGGAGACCTGCTGCGCCTGGCGCTCGACGACGTCGATGTGCAGGAGGTGCCGTTGTGGCGTGAGCTGAAGTTCCTACGCCTCTATCTCTCGATCGAGGAGGTTCGGTTCGAAGACCGCCTGCGGGTGCACGTCGCAGCCGATCCTGGGCTGACAGACGCGCTCGTGCCGCACATGGTCCTTCAACCCATCGTCGAGAACGCCGTCCGTCACGGGCTGGGTCAGAGCGAAGAGGCGGTCACCATTGACGTGAGGGCGACGGAGCGCGATGGCTCGCTCGCCCTGATCGTTTCGGATGACGGGCCAGGCTTGCAGCCGCCGCGCCTGGAGCAGCCGGGCATCGGGCTCGCCAACACCCGGAGCCGCCTCGGACGACTGTACGGCAACCGGGCCGGTCTCGTTGCCGAGAACACCGCCCCACACGGCGCCCGCGTGACCATAACCTTGCCCCTCCGGACGATGCGGGAGGAGGCCGCATGCGAGTGAAAGTGCTCGTCGTGGACGACGAGCCGCTGGCGCGCGAGGGGTTGAAGCTGCTGCTCGGCCGCCAGGCAGGCGTCGAGTCCGTGTCGGAAGCGCGAAACGGGCGGGAGGCGATCGCGATCATCCGTGAGCGGCCGCCCGATCTGGTGCTGCTCGACGTGCAGATGCCGCGGATGGACGGGTTCGCCGTCGTGCATGCGGTCGGACCGGAGCGCATGCCCGCGGTGATCTTCGTGACCGGCCACGACCAGTATGCGATTCGCGCGTTCGAGATCGCCGCGATCGACTATCTGCTCAAGCCGGTCACCGAGGAGCGCTTCTCTCTCGCATTCGAGCGGGCGTCCAGCCGGATTCGGATGCAGCCGCACGGCGAGACGGCGCGCCAGGTCGTCGCGATGCTCGAGGCGATCGCGAGCCCGCCCCGGCGGCTCACACGGTTCGCGGTGCGATCCGGCGAGCGGACGCTCTTCGTGCCCGTTGACGATGTGGACCGGATCGAAGCCTTCCAGAACTACGTCCAGCTGCATATCGGGGAGGCGACGCATCTGCTGCACGTGCCGATGAACACCGTCGAGGGCGTTCTCGATCCCGAGCGCTTTCTGCGCATTCATCGATCGCACATCGTGAACGTCCAGCGGATCTCGCAGCTGTGGTCGCTCGCGCATGGCCAGTACGTCATCGAGCTGCGATCCGGACACCGCCTGCAGTCGGGGCGGACCTACGGCGACAGGATTCGCCGCGTGCTCTCGAACCCGTTCTGACCGGGGCGCGTACGTCAGGAATTGAAAGGATTGTGTCGCGCGGGAGGTCAGCCCGCAGCGCGACGCTGCACGAGCTCGTCGAGCGGCTCGACGGTTCCAAAACTACTCACTTTACCGCCTGACGATCGCCCCATTCTGAATCACTGCCTCAATCGACCGTGTGTTGCCGATCGATTCGACCGGATTCTTCGAGAGCAGGACGAGATCGGCGCGCAGGCCGGGACGGATCGAGCCGAATTCGTTGTCACGCCGCAACGCGCGCGATGCGTTGAACGTGGCGATCTTCAGCACCTCGAGCGGCGGGATGCCCGCCTCGTTCAGCAGCTTCAACTCATCGTGAAGGCTCGGCCCCGGTACGATCCACGGCGTCGGCGTATCGGTGCCGGCGACGAGCGGGACGCCGCGGTCGTACATCTTCCTGATCAGGCCGAGCAGGATCGGCCACGACTTCTTCGCCTCGCCGAACTGCTCGGGTGTCCAATCCTTTGTGAAGCCGCCGGCCGCCCATCCCTTCCGCACGCTCTCCGGCACCAACGCCAGATCGGGATTCCGCGTCCACTTCGGATCGTCGGCCCAGAACTTTGTCTGCATCGTCGCCATCAGCGTCGGATCGACGACGACGTGATGCTCCGCGAGCGCGGCGATCATCTCGTCGATGGCATGGTCGTCGAGATGCTCGAGCCAGTGCACGCGCCCAAATAACCCGGCCGGCGCCGTCTCGCGATCGGCCTCGCGCACGTAGACGGGCGACCACGGCGCGGCGTGCTCCACGCCGTCGATGCCCATCCGCGCCGCCTCGGTCCACGTCGTCCGCTGCAGATGGCCGATCACCGGCAGGCCAAGCCCGTGCGCCTCCGCGATCGCCGCGGCGACGAGGTTCGGCGGCATTGACGCGTAGACCTTCACCACGTCGACGCCCGCGGTCGCCTGCCAGCGGATCTCGGCGCGCACCGCCGCCTCGTCGTGCACGGGCACGAAGCCAGGCGGCCGGAAGTCGGAGTCGATCAGGATCCGGCCCGCGATGAAGAAGCGCGGACCGTCGACCTCGCCGTCGCGCAGCAGACGTCGCAGCAGCAGCGCGTCCGGCATGATCGCGCCGGGGTCGCGCACGGTCGTCACACCGAACTGCAGCAGCGTACGCAGGAACGACAGCGCCACCTCGCGGTCCCAGCGGTCGCCCGGCTCTCCCTTCTCATTGATCACGTCGCCGGCCATGTGCGCGTGCATGTCGATCAGGCCTGGGATGACGTACTTCCCGCTGCCGTCGATGACGCTCGCGCCTGCCGGATGCGCGAACGTGCGCGCCTCCTCGATCGCCGAAATGCGACCGTCGCGGAGGACGACGTCGGCATTCGCGCGCGGGGGGGCGCCAGTGCCGTCGATCACCGTCACGTCGTGGATGACGATCGCTTCCGACGCAACGCGCTTCTCGAAGGCGCTCGCCATCCGCTCGACGAATGGCAGATATGTCGCGGCGTCGAGGAAGTCGTGCGTCTTCATCCGCTTCGCGAGGTCGAAGAAGTTGCCGTGCGACGCGAGCCAGATGTCGGGATGAAGCGAGCGGAGGATCTCGAACTGGCGCCGGTAATCGGCGACTGCAGTCGGATACCGCGGATTCGTCGTCAGCACGTAGCCGTCGGGCACTGTCGGACTGCAGAGGAAGACGACGCTATACGAACGCGCGCCGTCGACGATCGTCGTCGTCCACGTGGTGCAACCGGGCGTGTGGCCGGGCGTGATGCGCGCCGTCATCGTCGTTCCGCCGAGCGTCACCAGCTCACCGTCATCGAAGATGCGGTCGGCCACAATTGCCGGATACACGAGGCGGTCTCGGAACTGCAGGTCGCCGTGGCCGCCGCGCGCCAGCAGCGGGGAGTCGGCGCGGCTGGCGTAGAGCTGCCCGCCGGTGGCGCGCTTCAGCTCCGCCAGGCCGCCAGCGTGATCGTAGTGCGGGTGGCTGTTCAGCAGGATGCGCACATCCTCGGCGCGGAATCCAAGGCGGCGGATGTTGGCCACAATCATCGGCGCCGTTTCGACGAAGCCGCCGTCGATCACCATGTGTCCCGCCGGTGTCGTGATGAGGAACGACGTCACGTCCGACGCACCGACGTAGTAGAGATTGCCGGCGATCCGGAAGGGCTCGACCGGCTGATTCCACGAGCGCGAGATCGGATCCTGCTGAGCCGAGGCGACCCGGGCGGCGATGATGACGGCGCATAGCAGCGGCAGCGGCTTGTTCATATGACCCGCGACTAGTGAGTGGACATCCGCCAGCCAAGGACAGAGCTATCGGGGTCGGACGAGAGATACTCGAGCCCGATGCATCGGATATTTCTCACGGGGTGCATGCGCCTGTCAGGTGGCAGGCGCTGCAGCACATGAGGGATCAGGCGTCGCCCTGGGAAAGCGTTTGCAGGACATGGTCAGCCCGCTGCTGAACAGAAAGCCGCGGAACCTCATGGACACGGTAGCCGCAGGAACGGTACCACCGCTGGAGCTTGTCACACACGTTCACCGCTTCGGCAAATGTCTGATCGCGCTCGGCGTCGTTCGTGTAGATAGCCTCCCATGGCGGCAGGATGAAGACGAGCGTGTGGAACGCATACGCAGCGAGCAGGCGCTGCAGATCCTCCACGGGGACCGGATCGACCTCTTGAAGAAGGGCGAGTGCATCGAGGACACCGCGATCGAAGAAGATCCACTCCGGGCCGGGTGCAACGCGCATGTACTTCTCAACGTCTCGTCGCAGGATCTCTCGCGCGAAGGTTGGCAGCTCTGGCCGGGCGCTCAAGCCACCGGCGACCCGTTCAGCGATGATCGCCCGAGCAGACTCGTCAACAGTGGCATATCCACGCCTGCCAAGTTCGGATAGCAGCGCGGTTTTTCCAGCTCCCGGTCCGCCGGTGAGGACAACGCATGTCATGGTGCCGCTTCGATGTCGCGTTCTGGTGCCTGAGCCGCCGTCGGGCGCAGCCGCTGGTCAGGCGGGCTGCCGGGTGCTCAATACCGTGACCCAGTCGACATTGACGGCTCGACAGACGGATCGTAGACCGTCGATGGGCATGTCGCGGAGCGTACCCGGGGCGGCGAAGACGGCCCGCAGGTCCCAGCCCACGATATTGCCAAGTTGCTCAACGTCGACCGCGTCGTCGGTCATGCGAACGTGAAGCCGGGCCACCACGTCGGCATAGGTCACACCGGGCTCGGGCGACGCCGGTTCTTCCCCGAACAGCAAGGCGTTGACCGAAGTGCCCAGAACCGAGGCGAGGCGCTGGAGCTGCCGAACGGAGATGACGGTAAAAGCCTCGTCGTCGAACAGTTCGAGGTCCCAGTACATCGAGGTCTGCTCGCCCCACCGCCGGGCAACGTCCTCCTGGGTCAGGCCAAGCGCCTGTCGTGCTCGACGAATTCTCTCCGCAGCCGGCGGAAAGACCGGTTCGGCGGGCTCGTCACGCTCGTAGTTGGACAGCGCCTGCTCCGCCATCGCACGCTCGGCCGCAAAGCCCACGTGGTTCACCTCCGTCTGGCTGCGTCCGCCTGACCTGCTGCGCTTCAGCCGCGCAAGGCGGGGCGGACCGCTCGCCGCGTGCTGGTGCGGTGACCCACCGCCTCAGAAGCAGTGGCGCAAGGAGCACGACGCATCGAGCAGCAGTGATCCATCGCCGAACCTGCGTTGGTCGATGTCCAAACTGACGCTTGCCGCAAATTTCTAGTAAAGGGCGATTGCTACGTGCCCGATCTCGTTGACGCGAGCGTCGTGGCCGGCCCGTGCGAGCACCCGGCATGCGTGGTCCGAGAGCGCCTGGCCGAGCTCGGCCGAGTAGTCGCCGGCGATGATCCACATGGCCGCCGGGTTCTCCATCGGCAGCGCGTCGCTGAAATACCCGTCCGGCCAGCGCGGACACAGGCCGTGCTTCGCTCGCAGGCGATCGTTGACGTCGGCGAATGCCGAACTGAAGCCGGCATCGGCACGGAGGGTGCCGCACAGTGCCGCAAGCATGTTGGCTTCGCGCTCGTCCGCCTGCAGCGTATAGAACGCGGCGACGCCGATTGGTGTCAGGTTGTCGAGGCTGAAGGCGAATTCGACCGGCGCCATCGCGCCCCCGCGTTTGATATAGGTGCTGTACCGCGCCTCCGTCGTCCAGGCCCAATCGGTGCCGCAGACGAGCCGTCCACCCTCTCGCAACAGTCCTGCGAATCGATCCATCGCCAGCTGCCGGAATCGCTCGTCGAAGTACATCAGCATGTTGAAGCACCGCACCACGTCGGCGGGTTCCGCCACCAGCGACTCGAGGTCGGACCGCACGAAGCGCAGATTCGGGCCCTCGTAATCGTGGACGGGATGGACCGAGAGCGTGCACCCGT
Source organism: Vicinamibacteria bacterium (assembly GCA_963763095.1). GTDB lineage: Bacteria > Acidobacteriota > Vicinamibacteria > Vicinamibacterales > JAENWD01 > CAVUCH01. Next base: position 27,474 of record CAVXNR010000031.1, on the reverse strand, counting down.
CGTGCTCCACGTTCAGCGGCGCAGCAGCGCCATTGCCGCGTTGACCGAGAAGCTCTGCGAGCAGCGCCTCGAACCGCCTGGCACTCGACTCGGCATCTCCAAGGAGCGCCTCCCAGTTGTCCGTGGTAGGGCTGAGGGGCTGGAAATAGAGTGTGTGGCCCCGCTCGTCGTAGACGCAGTAGTTGCCGTGCTGATCGTGAACGAAATACTCGGGAAGCGATCGATCCACGCCGACGATGTCCCACCGGGGCAGGGCGGAGGAACTGTCGATCGTGGTGAACGGCGGGAAGCCGCAGGCAATGTCCAGCAGCCGGCCGGTTTCTCCGCTGATCTTCCGCACCAGCTGGTCGATCCGCACGTGCCGGCCTACCAGCGTGACCGGCGGGACGCGTCCTCCCCAGCAGCCAGGCAACAGGTGCGATGCGATCGAGGCGAACATCTCGGCCTGAAAGGGTGAGAAGTCCTGCGCCGGCATCCCGGCCCGCTGCATCAACGTGCATGCGCGCTCCAGGAACGCGCGCGCGTCTTCGCGGTCCGGCAGCGCCTCGAGCCGCTCGATCGCTGGCGCCGCCAGCTTACCGTTGAAGTGACGCCGATTCAGATCCTGGACGAATGTCGACACCGGCATCGGCGTCCTCCTTTGCCGACCGCGTGGCTGGCAAGCCGTCGATGATCATCTCAGCGGAAATTCTCAATCAACATCAGGTCGGCCGCGTCGTTCACGAGTTTGTTGTAGAGGATCGTCGCCCCGTCTGGTGACGACTGCAAGGCCCATCGGGTCATACACGGGAGCATACCTGTCAAGTGAGCCAAGCAACCGATCGCGACCCGTTGAGGGATCCATGACGTGAAGGCCCGGAGCGGCGCTATAGCCACATTCAACGTAGTAGAGACCTTGCGCGCCCACGGCAAATGCCTTCGGCTTGGCGCACTTTACGAGCTGTCGCGCCGGACCTCCGCTGAGCGATACCGTCATGACCGGAGAATCGCCTGACTCACCACGAATCGGCTGATACAAGCAGGCTCTTGCCGTCGGCCGACTCGATCCCAAACTCGCTGCTTCCATCGGCCGTGATCCGCGCGACTGCACCGCCCCTGGCAGGCACTCGCCAGAGACTTGGACCCATGCCCTGATCATCCGTGTAGTAGATTGTCCGGCCGTCCCTCGACCATGACGGAGTGGTCTGATTCCCCTCGTGATTCGTGATCTGGTAGGGCGGCCCGCCGTCAACGTCGATGGTCCACACGTGCCACCGTCCGTCATTGGCTTGTGAATTGAACACAATGCGGCGTCCATCCGGTGACCAGCGTGGTGCGCCCTGCCTACGCCCGGGGCCGCGTGTCAGTTGTCGGGCCTGTGAACCATCAGCTGCCGCCACCCAGATTTCCGATACGACGCCAGAGCGCGTGGTGCCAAACGCGATGCGCTGGCCATCCGGCGAGAACTGTGCTTGATAGTCACCGAAAGAACTGACGACGACAGGTGCCGTCGAGCCCCCGGACTGGAATCGATAGATATCGACATCAAAGAACGATCGCGTGAATGCCAGGCGATCACGCGTGCGGGCAACGCTCGGCTCTACAGCGCCCAAACCGGCCACCTCAATCCGCTCAGGCACAGCGTCGCCGGTTGCAGCGACACGGGACAAATAGATGACCCCGGGGATTCCTTGTCGGGCATAGATGACGAAGCGGTCATCGCGACTCCAGCAGAGCCCGCGAGTGAGAACAGCCTCTGACGTCAGCTGACGCGAGCGGCCCATTGGACGATACTCGGCGTCCAGATTGATCACATACACATCACACGCAAAACCACTCGGTGTGCACGACACATACGCCAGGCGACGACCGTCGGCCGAGAACGCTGGGGACCCGTCAGCGGCTGGCCGCTTGGTTGCCGTCACCGCACGAGGCTCACCGCCGTCGATTGGAATGACGTAGATTGCAGCACTGTCATTCCCGCCGGGTTGTATCGCGCGTGCGGCGGCCACCACGCGCCCGTCAGGAGACCACGAGATTTGGTCTGTTGTCGCAAAATTACTCAGCTGTGAAGAATGCCCGCCGAGCGCAGACATGAGGTGGATGCGGCCTTCATTCGCCCCTGGCTGAAACCGCAGAAACGCGATCTGCCGACCGTCTGGTGACCAACTCGGCTTCACATCTAGTCCAGGGTCCGCCGTCAGCTGCCGCACCTCGGTGGACCCAACGAGCTTCACATAAATGTCGCGGGCGCCGTACACCCCGCCATCCCACGAAAACGCCACCTGCTCGCCGTCTGGAGAGAAGGTCGGCTCACCCTCACTACCATTGAGCGCACTCAGCGGCAGCACCCGGAGCGCAGCCGCGGGTTTCCGGTGTGCCGCCACACCCGCCAGGCCGTAAGGCCGGCGGCGAGCGCGACGCCGGTGGTGAGCGCTGCAATGGTCTGACGACGGCGCTTGCGCGGAACGGTGACGTTGGCCGTACCGGATTCGGAGTCCTCCTTGATCTCCTGCAACGCGACCTTCACGTCGCCCATGTGCTGGAAGCGTCGCTCGGGATCCTTCCGCAAGCAGCGCAGAATGACCTTTTCAAGATCGGTCGGCACCCTGGGCACCAGCGCTGTCGGCGGTTTCGGCTGCGCCCGTAGGACGGCGCTGATCGTGTCGGCCGTGGACGTACCCACGAACGCACGAACGCCGGTCACCATCTCGTACAGCAGCGCGCCGAAGCTGAAGATGTCGCTCCGGGCATCGACCGTTCCGCCCATCGCTTGCTCCGGCGCCATGTAAGCGGCGGTGCCGGCGATCATTCCGGGCACGCTGAGCGCTGCATGCGCGGTGACCGTCGGCGTGTCGGCGTCCGACGGCTCGTCGTCTCCGACCAACTTGGCCAGGCCGAAATCGAGCACCTTCACCGCGCCATCGGCCCCGACGATCACGTTAGCCGGTTTGAGATCGCGATGGATGATGCCGCGCGCATGCGCGGCGGCAAGGGCGTCCGCGACGGGAATGGCGACTCGCAGTACCTTCGCCGAGCCGCATGCCCTGCCGCGGAATCAGCGCATCGAGGCTCTTGCCCCGCACGTACTCCATCACGATGAAATCGTTGCCTTCGGCCGACTCGATCTCGTGAATCGTGATGATGTGGGGATGATTGAGTGCCGACGCAGCCTTGGCTTCCTGGACGAAGCGGCGGCGCCGGTCGACGTCGGCCAGGCGATCGGCAGGGAGGACCTTGATGGCCACGTCGCGCTCGAGGCGCAGGTCGTGTGCCCGATACACTTCGCCCATGCCTCCGGCGCCGATGAGGGAGAGGACTTCGTACGGGCCGAGACGCGTACCAGGCTGCAACGGCATGGGGTTCGCGCCGCGCATTATGACCTGCTCCGGGGCGGATTGTCAGGTTCATCTCCGCAGTTCATCTTCGCGGCCAATCGCTGACACACCGCACCCCGGCGCACACCTCGCCTGATGTATCAGGCGGAACGACGTTGACGGCGGTTCCGTGTCTTTCTGCCAGGCTCGGCGAGACATCACCTCCGCGCCGAGACAGGAACGAAGTAGGCTAAGAGCTCGTCTCGGCCCTGTCACCTGTAATGCGGCGCTGCCGCACGCCGTGTACGCTATCGAACCCCGGAACGTCAGCAAGGTGAAGAGCTATCAACGACATCGTCGGCGACGGAGGATCGAGAGTCCTCGAGCAGGTTGCCGAGCAGCGCGCCCGCATTACCGACGGGCTCGCCGGGGTGCGGCATCTCGTCGCCATAGGCTCCGGCAAGGGCGGAGTCGGCAAGAGCACCCTGACGCTGCATCTTGCGGGCGCTCTGCGCGCCCGGGGGCTTCGCATCGCGATCTTTGACGCGGACTTCAACGGCCCCTCACAGGCGCGCATGGCAGGAGTCCGAGGGGCCCTGTTCGTTCCCGGCACCAACAAGGTCTCGCTCCCGCGGACGACCAACGGGATCGCGGTGTTCTCGATGGGCTCGCTGATCCCTGAGTCGGAAGCGCTCGAGTTCGAGAGCGCGGCGCAGGGAGAGTCCCATACGTGGCGTGCGACCAGGGAGTTCGCCCTGCTCTCCGAGATCCTCGCATCGTTCGAGTGGGGAACGCTCGATCTGCTGTTGTTCGATTTGCCGCCGGGAGCCGAGCGGACCGTCCAGTACGCCGATTTTCTGGGGCCGCGGACCTCCTTCGTGCTCGTGACGATCCCTTCCGAGGTGGCGCGGGGCGTGGTCGCACGCTCCGTGGCCGCTCTGTCGAAGGGACCCAATCGCGTCCTCGGCTACGTCGAGAACATGAGCGGCTACTACTGCCGCGACTGCAAGGCCATCAAGCCGCTCTTTGTCTCGGCCGAATCATCGGGCCTGGCGATCCCTTGCCTCGGGACCGTCCCATTCGATCCCGAGCTCGCGCGGCACTGCGATCGGGGGATCCCTCTCGCGGAACTGCCCGAAACACCCGTTGAGCGCGCGCTGGAGCATGTTGCGCAGCAACTGCTGGACAGCCTCGAATCGACGAGCCAGCCTCCGCTGACCACTCGCGTGAGCCACGACTCGGCAAGGAGCCTTCGCGATGAAGTTCCTGTGCGTCCCCTGCGATAGCCCGATGAAGCTGCAGACCGTCGCCCCGCCTCAGGGCGGCTCACTCTCGGTGGTCTACTCCTGCCCGGAGTGCGGCTACGAGATGGCGATGCTGACCAATCCATTCGAGACTCAGCTGGTTCAGTCACTCGGCGTGCGAATCGGCCCGGACATGAGCGCGTCGAGTGTGGCGAGTGCGGGCGTGGCCGCGCCGGCCGCGGACGCGCGCCTCTCGGAGGAGAGGGGCACGGGAATGGGCATGCCCGCCGCCGGCGCCAAGTGTCCGTTCCCCGCGATGATGGCTGGCGTGGAGGGCCCCGTCGAAAGCCGAGCCGGCCAGGCCACGGGCTCGATTCCCGTCCGGTGGACTCCGGGTGCCGAAGCGCGGCTCGCAAACATCCCCGCCTTCGTCCGCCCGATGGCGCGGACCGGCATCGAGACATTCGCCCGGGAGAGAGGGGCGCTCGAGGTCGACGAGAAAATGCTCGACGCAGCTCGCGACTTCTTCGGCATGTAACCTCGCCGGGTGATCGAGATGAACATGCCGTCCATGAACGCGACCCCGTTTGCCCGACCCTACGTCGTCTCCTGGAATCTCACCTACCGCTGCAACCTCGCGTGCGAGCACTGCTACCTCGACGCAGGCGGCACACCTCTGGTCGGCACGCAGAACTTCGCCGACCGGAGCGAGCTCGGCACGGAGGAATGCTTCAGGGTCATCGACGAGATTGCGGCGTTCGCGCCTGAATGCGTGACGATCCTGACCGGTGGTGAGCCGCTCTTGCGTCGCGACATCCTCGAGATTGTCCAGCGCGCGGCGGAGCGCGGTCTCTGGGTCGTCGTCGGCACCAACGGCGTGCGCATCACCGAGAACGTGGCGGGCCGCCTCGCCGAAGCCGGAGCGCGGGGGCTCTCCCTCTCCCTCGATGCCCTCGATCCCGATCGTCACGACCGCTTCCGGAAGGTGCGCGGCGCCTGGCGGAACACGGTCGAGGGCGCGGAGATCCTGAACAGGGCCGGGCTCCCCTTCATCGTGCAGACAACCGCGGGCTCGCACAATCACGGCGAGCTCGACGGGATCGCCGCCTTCGCGCACGAGCGCCTGGCAGCGAAGGTCTGGAATCTCTATTTCCTGGTGCCGACAGGGCGTGGGCAGTTCGTGTCGGACATGACCCCGGCGCAGTACGACGAGGTTCTCGCCTCTCTCTACCGGATCCAGCGGACGTACGATCGCCGGATGCTCGTGAACGCGAAGTGCGCTCCCCACTACATCAAGACCGTTCTGGAGCATGCGGGCGCCGAGGCCAATCCGATCGCGACAGACGGCGAGTCGGCGGGAACGCCCTTCGACCCGGCTCAGGGCGGCACGCCCTCATGGCCCGGTGTATCCCGGATCAGGACCTACTCCGGAGGGGCCGGCGGGTGCCCGGCGGGGACGCACTACATGGGGATTCGGCCGAACGGGGATGTCACCCCTTGCCCCTACCTCCCCGTTTTTGCGGGCTCTCTTCGCACCGCCAGCCTGAAGGACCTCTGGACGTCTTCGGAGCTGTTCACCGGCATTCGTGGCCGCGCCTCGCTCGGGGGGCGGTGCGGGGCGTGCGAGATGAACGCCCACTGCGGCGGGTGCCGCGCCCGGGCGTATGGGATGACGGGCGATCTGATGGCCGAGGATCCCCTCTGCACGCACACCCCCGGCACGTTCGCCGGGTCCCCGCTCCTCGCCATCCGCGACCGTGCGTCCGCCTCGGGGCAGGGGACTCCCGCGATCGAGTACGGCGCGGAATCGCCGACGACGATCGCGTGGGACGATGCGGCCGCTGAGCGCATGAAGAAGGTCCCCGCATTCGTCCGGGGGATGGTCGTCAGGGCCGTGGAGGAGTCCTGCCGACGGAACGGCATCAGCCGAGTCACGGCCGAGGAGTTGGAGCGGATCCGCGCGCGGATGCCGACGCCGAAGATCTTCGGCTAAAGGGACGAAGCTCAGGTTTCGAAGTCCGAGCAGGCTGGCAGTGTTTAGAATCGATCATTTACAGTCGCGCGTCGATCAGGATTCGCTCGACCGCGAGCTCGGAACTCACATGCGCTGAGGGAGTTCGATCGCCCGTCTCCGTTAGTCCGACGTCGTCGCGACCTCCCATGTATGAGGGGGGACGCGCACTGAAATGCGCATCGACGAGATTGCGGCGGTTCGCGACGCTTTCGCGCGGCAGGCGTGGAAGGACGCGTACGCAGGATTTCGCGCGGCCGATGAAGCTCGTGCGCAACTCGAGGCGGAGGATCTCGAGCGGCTCGCGGTCTGCGCGTACATGGTCGGGAAGGACGAAGCCAGCGCGGATGCCTGGACGCGCGCACATTCGGAGTGGCTGCGGCTGCGGGACGTGCGGCGCGCTGCGCGCTGCACCTTCTGGCTGGTGCTCGACCTCGTGACGAGAGGCGAGCGGGCGCAAGCCCGCGGGTGGCTCGCGCGGACGCAGCACTTGCTCGAGGACGCGGCCGGCGGCTGTGCAGAACAGGGACTCCTGCTCGCACTAACCGCTCGCTTGCGCATTCACGACAAGGACATCGACGGCGCGCACGACGCAGCCGCTCGAGCGGCCGACCTCGCACGGCGTTTCGACGATTCCGACCTCCAGGTATTCAGTCGATTGTGCTTTGCGCAAGTCGTGGCGACGCGCGGGGACGCAGCCGCGGCTACCGCGTTGTTCGACGAAATCATGGTAGCGGTCACGGTCGGCGATGTGTCGCCCATCGGCATCGGCACCGTGTACTGCGCCGTGATCGACGGCTGCCATGCCCTTCTTGATCTCGGACGCGCGCGCGAATGGACCGAAGCGCTGTCGCGGTGGTGCGATGCACAACCAGATCTCGTGGCGTTTCGCGGGATATGCCTCGTGCATCGTGTGGAGCTGCTGCGACTCGGCGGTGCGTGGTCCGAGGCGACGGCGGAAGCCGAGCGCGCCTGCGAGTGGTGCAGCGGTGCGGCGTTCTACCAGCTCGCGGAGCTCCACCGGTTGCGAGGGAAGTTCGCCGAAGCCGACCTCGCCTACCGTCGAGCCACCGAGTACGGCCAGGCACTCGAGCCGGGCCTTCCGTTGTTGTGGCTCGCGCAAGGTCAGCGAGGCGCAGCGCAGGCGGCGATCCGCCGCGCGGTTGGCGAGCCGCAGCCGCCGCACAGGCGAGCGGCCGTCCTTGCCGCCTGTGTCGACATCATGATCGACGGATCCGAACTTCAAGCCGCGCGTGCCGCCGCGAACGAATTGACCGCAATGACGGCGCTTTCTGAGGCGCGGTATCTGCGCGCGCTCAACGCGCAGGCGACGGGCAGCCTTCTGCTCGCCGAAGGCGACGCGGCCGGCGCATTGAGGTTGCTCCGTCAAGCATGGATCGACTGGCAGGATATCGACGCGCCGTGGGAAGCCGGGCGAGTGCGCGTCCTGCTCGGAATGACGTGCCGTGCGCTCGGCGACGAGGAAACCGCTCAACTGGAATTCGATGCGGCGCGGCGCGTGTTCGAGCGGCTTGGCGCCGCGCCCGATCTCGCCCGTGTGGACGGGCTGCGAGCTCCGGCCGCCGCTTCAAGCGATCGCACTCTTACTTCCCGCGAACGACAGGTTCTCGCGCTGATCGCGAGAGGCATGAGCAATCGGGCAATCGCGGACGCGCTGACCATCAGTGATCGAACCGTTGATCGCCACGTCAGCAATATTCTGACGAAGCTCGACCTTCCGTCGCGTTCCGCGGCCACGGCATACGCTTACGAACGCGGCCACGTGCGGCAGCGTACGTAGAATTCCGTACGCGCCGCGCTGTTTGATTTGGGTGGTTTCGCCGAAGCGGGCCGACCGCTCCGTCCGTTAGCGTTCTCGTTCAGCCGATTTCTGAACAGGAGGACGCACATGACAACGACGACGACTGATTCCGTCTACGGCAAGGCATACGGCGGATCAGCCCCCGAGAATTACCAGCGCTACTTCGTTCCAGTGATTGGAGGTCCATTCGCGGCGGACCTGATCGCGGAAGCGGCGCTCCGTCCCGGCGAACGCGTGCTCGATGTTGCGTGCGGCACGGGTGTCGTCGCGCGCCTCGCGGCGGAGCGCGTCGGCCCGAGCGGCACGGTTGCCGCGCTGGATCTGAATCCGGCGATGCTGTCCGTCGCGCGGTCCGTTCCTTCCACTGGCGCGGCGATCCGCTGGTACGAAACCAGCGCCGAATCGATCCCGCTGCCGGACGACGCGTTCGACGTCGTGTTGTGTCAGCTGGGACTCCAGTTCGTGGCGGACAAGAGCGCCGCACTGCGAGAAATGCGCCGCGGGCTGGCGCCCGGCGGCCGCGTGCTCGTGACCACGCCGCCGCCGAATGCGTTCTTCGACGCGCTCGACGAGGCGATGACGCGGCACGTTGGCAGCGACGCCGGCGCATTCGTCCGCATGGTGTTCTCGCTCAACGATCCGGCGATCATCGAACGACTGTTTCATGATGCCGGGTTTGCTGACGTGAACGTTCGCACCTATGCGAAAGAGCTGCGGCTGCCCGCGGCACGGGACTTTCTCTGGCAGTACGTGCACTGCACACCACTCACCGGCATGCTCGCGAGCCTCGATGGCGCCCGGATCGCCGCCCTCGAGCGTGACGTCGTCGATCGATGGGCGCAGTGGTCGGACGCTGATGGAATGAAGTACGAGCAACGCATGAACGTCGCCAAGGCGCGTAAGTAATGTAGCGCGACTGGGCGTGGGGGACCGACTGGAGCCAAGGCGTTTGCGCATTCTGGGGCTCGATGGCGATTGCTGACCTCCACGGCTTTGAACATCTCGTGCAGCCGCCCGATACGCGCGGAACACTTCGTGCCGCCGGTCGGCCTTTCCCGGGAGTGGGATTTGGCGGGGGCGTGCAACCGTCGGTACTTGCAGCTGTGGAGCGGGGCCGCGTGACAACGGAGCCACGACGCGCGGACCTCGCCCCCGCCGGTCGTGGGTGAAGACAGGCGAACTCCTGGACCCTAAACCTGCTTTCAGATTTCCTCGTAATTCCCTAACCAGCTGAACTGCGATCAAGGAGCGTGGACACAACGACCTGCCACGTTAGGTAGTCGGCCACGATTTCACGCGTGCTTTGCCGTCGAGCGGACGACCAGCCTTCCTCCGGAGATTGAACGCGAGCTCTTGGAGCACTGCGTACTCACCACACCCGTCCGATCGCGCCACAACTCCTCCACGAGGGCCCTCGCGCGTTCATGCTTCGCGCCCGCGGCCTTGTCGTGCGCGTACATCAGGATGTTGGTATCGACGAAGAACCTATCGCTCATGGAGTTCGTCGCGAGACTTGGGCGGTGTCCACTGGAGGTCGAAGCCCTCGCGTAGGCGGGCGAGCGCGCGCCGTCGAGCCTTGTCGAAGGCCTTCCGCTCGCGGACGATGGCCTCGAGGCGATCGGTCAGCAAGGCGCTGATGGATCGACCTTCCTCGGCGGCCACCACCCGGGCTTCTCTCAGCAGGTCGGCGTCGAGTTTCAGCGTAACGTTAGTCTTCATGATGTGCTCTGAATCGCACGTCATTAACGTGCTGCACGATTTTGCGTGCCAGTTGAGCCTCACGGCAAGCGGCTGATGAGCTGTCCTAGAACCACGGATTTCCACGGATTCCTTAGATAAATTCGCCAGTCTGCCAGCGAATCGTGTGTTTCGGCTGATACTGGACTGCGAAGCGACGCTCAGATGCTCCTGACCATTCGAACGACTCACCGGCCAGCCACCGACCTTGGATTCCTGCTGCATAAGCACCCGGAGCACGTGCACACGCGGGAGTTCCCGTTTGGCAACGCGACGGTCTTCTACCCGGAAGCGACTGAGGAGAGCTGCACGGCGGCCGTCCTGCTCGATGTCGATCCGGTCGGAATGGTCCGCGGCCGCGGTGGCAAGGGCGGCGCAGAGGATCAGTACGTCAACGACCGGCCGTACGTCGCATCGTCGCTGCTCTCGGTCGTGCTGTCGCGTTGGTTCAACTCCGCCTTGGGCGGCCGCTGCGAGCGGAAACCAGAACTCGCAGTCGTCCGAGTTGCCGCTCGAAGCACGACTCGCGGCGGTTCCCTGCCGCGGCGGCGAACTGTTCCTTCGCGCATTGTTCGAGCCGCTCGGCTATACGGTCGAAGCGACCCGTCATGAACTCGACGAGAGCATGCCGGCGCTCGGCCCGAGCCGGCTCTTTACGGTTACGCTGCGAGCAACACGCAGGCTGAGCGACCTACTGACGCACCTGTACGTGCTCGTTCCGGTTCTCGACGATCAGAAGCACTACTGGGTCGGGGACGACGAAGTCGAGAAGCTGCTTCGTCACGGGGAGGGCTGGCTTGACAGCCATCCGTCGCGCGACGCGATCGTCTCGCGCTATCTCGTGCATCAGCGAGGGCTCGTGCGCGACGCGATTGCCCGGCTGACGGCTGAGGAACAGCCCGAGGAAGAGGCTGCGGCCGCTCAGAAGGACGAACAAGAGGCGTCGATCGAGCGGACGATCAGCCTAAACGAGCGCCGCCTCGACGCCGTGTTCGAAGTGCTGAAGGCTTCTGGCGCTTCACGGGTGCTGGATCTCGGGTGCGGCGAAGGCAAGCTCCTGCGCCGCCTCCTGGCCGATCATCAGTTCGCGGAGATCGTCGGCATGGACGTTTCGGGACGAGTCCTCGATCTGGCCGAATCTCGCCTCAAGCTCGATCGGCTGGCGCCGAAGCAGCGCGAGCGCATTCGCCTGATGCACGGTTCGCTGATGTATCGCGACCGCTCGGCTGAGCGGATTCGATGCCGCCTCGGTGGTCGAAGTCATCGAACATCTCGACCAGCCTCGGCTGCGCGCATTCGAGCGCGTCCTCTTCGAGTCTGCGCGTCCCGGCAACCATCGCGCTGACGACGCCGAACGCCGAATACAACGTGAAATGGCCGTCACTCCCTGCGGGACAGTTCCGGCACCAGGATCACCGCTTCGAGTGGACGCGCGCAGAGTTCCAGAACTGGGCGAATGACGTGGCCTCCCGGTTCGGCTATGCCGTGACCTATCGACCGGTCGGCGATGAGGACAGCACGGTTGGTCCTCCGACGCAGATGGCGGTGTTCGCCCGATGACCTTCACGATTCCCGAACTCTCCCTGGTCGTCCTGATCGGACCGTCTGGGTGCGGCAAGTCGACGTTCGCCCGCAAGCACTTCAAACCAACCGAAGTGATGTCGTCGGACGGCTTCCGCGCGCTCGTGTCGGACGACGAGAACGACCAGTCGTCGACCGACGACGCGTTTGCGGCGCTGCACTTCGTGGCCGCCCGACGGCTGGCCCGGGCAAAGCTGACGGTCGTCGATGCGACCAACGTCCAGCCGGAGGCGCGCAAGCCGCTCGTTGCGCTTGCGCGGGAGTATCACGTTCTCCCGGTCGCAATCGTTTTGGACCTTCCCGAGCGCGTCTGCCACGAACGGAATCGATCACGACCGGACCGTGACTTCGGCCCGCACGTGATTCGGAACCAGCGGAGCCAGCTGCATCGTTCGTTGCGTGGCCTCGGACGCGAAGGATTCCGGCACGTCCATGTGCTCAAGTCGCAGGAAGAAGTTGATACCGCCGTCATCGAGCGGCAGCCACTCTGGAACAACCGCAAGCGTGAGACCGGTCCTTTCGACATCATCGGCGACGTTCACGGGTGCTGCGACGAGCTCGAACAGCTGCTGCAGCAGCTCGGGTACGAGAGGAACGACGGCGGCCCCTGGGCACACCCTGGAGGCCGTAAGGCGATCTTCGTCGGCGACCTCGTGGACCGCGGGCCGCGCATCGTCGATACGCTCAGGACCGTGATGTCGATGTCACAGGCGGGAAGTGCCCTCAGCGTGCCCGGGAACCACGATATCAAGCTGAAGCGGAAGCTCGAGGGCCGCGACGTGACCGTCTCCCACGGGCTTGACCGCACGCTGGCGGAGCTCGAACAGCAGACACCGGAGTTCCGTGCCGACGTGCAGAAGTTTCTCGACGGCCTTGTGAGTCACTACGTCTTCGACGACGGCCGGCTCGTGGTCGCGCACGCCGGCATGAAGGCAGAAATGCAGGGGCGCGGGTCGGCCAAGGTAAGGGACTTCGCCCTCTTCGGGGAAACGACGGGCGAGACCGACGAGTTCGGGTTGCCCGTCCGCTACAACTGGGCGGCCGAGTACCGCGGACGTGCCAGCGTGGTCTATGGACATACGCCGGTTCCCGAACCAGAGTGGCTCAATCGCACGATCAACATCGACACGGGTTGCGTGTTTGGCGGACGGCTAACGGCGTTGCGGTGGCCTGAGAAGGAGCTGGTCTCCGTGCCCGCCAGGCAGACGTACGCCGACCCGGTTCGCCCGTTCATCCCCGTCGCCGGTCCTTCACTCAGCGCGCAGCAGGCGAACGACGACCTCCTGGACATCGAGGATGTTCGAGGCAAGCGGCTCGTGACGACTCGGTTGCACCGAAATGTGACGGTCCGCGAGGAAAACGCGGCGGCTGCTTTGGAGGTAATGAGCCGGTTCGCGGCGAATCCCAAGTGGCTGATCTACCTCCCGCCAACGATGTCGCCGAGCGAGACCAGCAAGGCTGAAGGCCTGCTGGAGCACCCGGCCGAGGCATTCTCGTACTTCAGGACCAACGGTGTATCGACCGTAATCGTCGAGCAGAAGCACATGGGTTCCCGCGCCATCGTTATCATCTGCCGGAACCACGACGTCGCTTGCGAGCGATTCGGGGTCCTGGAGGACGGGGGCGGGGTCTGTTACACGCGCACGGGCAGGCGATTCTTCGAAAATGCCGCGCTGGAGCGCGAGCTCCTGACGGCGGTGCGCTCTGCGCTCGACGCAAGCGGATTCTGGGAGCGGTTCAACACGGATTGGGTGTGCCTCGACTGCGAGCTGATGCCGTGGTCCGCGAAGGCGCTCGAGCTCGTTCGACAGCAGTACGCGTCGGTGGGAACGGCGGCTCGCGTCGGCCTGGGCGAAGCGGTCTGCGCACTTGAGGCCGCCGGGGCGCGAGGCATGGACGTTGGCGCTCTGCTCGAACGGCACAAGGTTCGGCTGAACCTTGCCGAACGATTTGCGCAGGCGTATCGCAACTACTGCTGGCCCGTCGAATCGCTGCGGGACATCCGGATTGCCCCGTTTCACGTGATGGCCACCGAAGGCGCGGTCCACGCCGACAAGGATCATGTCTGGCATATGAACACGATCGGCAGCTTTGTCCGGGAGGGCGACAGCCTCTTGATGCGCACGCCCTATCAGGTCGTGAACCTCGCTGATCCCGCCAGCGAAGCCGCAGCAACTGGCTGGTGGGTGAACCTGACCGAGACTGGCGGTGAGGGCGCGGTCGTCAAGCCTTTGCAGTTCGTGGCCACGACCTCCCGCGGCCTTCTCCAACCCGCGGTGAAGTGCCGCGGTCGCGAGTACCTCCGGATCATCTACGGACCTGAGTACACGTTGCCGGAGCACCTGCGAACGCCTTCGCGAACGTGGGCTTTCCGGCAAGCGTTCGCTCGCTCTGCGCGAGTTCGCCCTGGGGATCGAAGGACTCGAACGATTCGTGCAACGCGAGCCGCTCAGGCGTGTCCACGAGTGCGTGTTTGGCGTCCTCGCCCTGGAGAGCGAGCCGGTGGATCCAAGGCTATAAGGAGAGCCGATCCAACCCGGGTATCGGCGACAGCGGCAGGCCGTCCAGAAGCGGCTCCGAGGAAGACTGAATGGGAGGCCACCAGCGCGCCTCGATCGCCTTGCGAGTTCGCTGACGTGCGTCACGGTCGCGCGGCCTTAGATCCGATCTCGAGAACGGCGCAATCGGCGAGTGCGACGTGGGAGGCCTCGTCCGGCGGGAGATCATTGCAATGAACCGCTTCGAGCGCTGGTTCGCACGCTCGCACGGCAAGCCGCTCGCGAGCTCTTCGCGCGCGCGCGCTTATTACACAGCGGCAGGATCGACCCGAGGTGACACTGCAATGAAGGTTGCGCTCTACGCCCGGTTTCTCGAACCGAACCGTAATCATGCAAGCGCAGGTCTGCCTGACGCCGGTTTCTCGACGCAGCTGATCGCGTGGCCCGCGAGCTCGCGTCCGCGTCCCCTCCAGAGCGCGGCTGCCAAGGAGCAGCGATCACAGGTGCTTGTGCAGCGTCGGAAGTGAGGAGTAGACTGCGACACCACTAGCGTGGGCCCGCCGGTTGCGGTTGACGCAACCTGAGTAACAACGATGCTCGACGCACTCAATCAAGACCTCCGTCTCGCATACCGGAGCCTGTGGCGAGCCAAGACGTTCACTGGAACTGCGGCGTTGACACTCGCGTTAGGCATCGCAGGTACGACGGTGATGTTTGCGCTCATCCAGGGAGTGCTGCTCCGACCCCTCCCCGTACACGATCAAGACAGATTAGTCATTGCCTGGAAGGAACTGCGCACTTCGGGCTCCGCACGATACCCGTTTGGGAACACCGAGATTGAAGCCGTCTCCGAAGCCAGTCAGCTGCTCGAGAAAGCTGCTGGTGTGACTCGAAATGGCGTCGGCCGCACAGCGATGATCGACGATGGTGTCTCGGGCTACGCGAACGTCGCGGAAGTCACTGGCGGTTTCTTCGATGTGCTCGGGGTTCAACCGGTTCTCGGCCGCGCGCTCAGTCCCGCTGACGACAAAGAGGGGGCGGAGAACGTCATCGTGCTCAGCGATCGCTTCTGGCAGCGTCGATACGGTGCGTCGCGAGAAGTCATTGGCCATCGGGTAACACTTGACGACCAGTCTGTAAGAATCGTCGGCATCATGCCTGCGGACCTCGACTATCCGACGGGTGTCGAGGCGTGGAGGCCAACGAGTTCGGTGTCCACGAACGGCCCGTTTGGTGACGCTGCCCGGCGCGAGGTGAATCTGATTGCGAGGCTTCGCCCCGGTGTGACGATCGAACAGGTGACGAGCGAGATCGTTGCATTGAGCGAACGGCTGGAGGCCGACGCGCCAGCGAACGCGATTCGCGGTCTTGTTCCCGTCGTTCGTGCTTTCGCACGACGTGTCGTCGGAGACGTCCGAACGCCGATGCTCGCCCTATTTGGTGCCGTGGGGCTGGTGCTGTTATCGCCAGTGCGAACGTGGCAAATCTCCTGTTGATGCGTGCCGAAGCACGGCGCGGCGAGCTGGCTCTGCGAGTCGCCCTCGGCGCCGGTCGCAGCAGGATACTCAGTCAGGTGCTGATCGAGAGCCTAGTTGTAGCCGGGCTGGCCGGTGTTGCGGGGGTTGCAATCACCTGGTGGTGCCTCCAGGCGCTGATCACTTTGGTGCCGGACGGGCTGCCGCGAGCGGAATCGGTCCGTATCGACACGACGGTAGTCTCATTCTCGATTGGTGTCGTATTGGTGTCGGCGTTTCTCGCGGGTCTTGCACCGGCGCTTCTGTCGATGCGGGCCGATCTCGTGTCGCAGTTGCGATCCGCCACCAATGGCATTACCCGCTCCACGGGCAGCCGCGGACGGCGGATGCTTGTTGTCGCCAGGTTGCCCTGGCCGTGACCGTAGTCGCCGCCGCCGGCCTCTTGATTCAGAGCGTTCTCAGCTTGCAGTCGGTCGAACTCGGCCTGCCGGCAGACCACCTTGTGCTCCTCGATCTCCACATTCCCAGCGGAGCATACGGACAGACGTCAGCATGCGACGGTTTCTCGATGACGTAATCGAACAGCCTCGAAGCGGTCGCCGGCCATTTCGGCTGCAACTCCGGTAAACGTGGCCACCGTTCTCCGGACAGGGATGGGATTTGCCGCGATTTGACGGCCGAAGGACAGAACGCCGAACAAGCTGCGGCAAACCCGTCGCTGAACCTGGAATCGATTCATCCCAACTACTTCGAAACGCTTCAGGTTCCGATTGTGAGCGGGCGCGCCTTTACGGCCTCGGATCGCGAGGGCGCGGTGGACGTCGCGATCGTCAGCGAGGACGTCGCTGAACGAACGTGGCCCGGAGAGGACCCGATCGGCAAGCGGTTGAAGATGGGCGCGCTCGGCTCAAGAGATCCCTGGTACATCATCGTTGGTGTTGCTGGGCAGACCCGGTACCGGGATTTGATGAGCCCGCGTCCGACACTCTATCTCCCGGCTGCGCAGTTCCAAATGACTGCCACGATGCTCGTCTTGCGAACCACTGCGTCTCTTGAACTGGTTGCGTCGCTCGCGCGTGATCAGGTCCACGCGGTCGACCGGGATGTGGAGGTTATGCGAGTGGCACCTTTCGCGGAGATGCTCAATCGTCCTCTCGCGCGTCCCAGATTCAATGCATTCCTCCTCAGTATCTTTGGCATCGTGGCGCTACTGCTCTCTACAGTTGGCCTTTATGCAGTGATGGCAGCGTATGTGCGCCAGAGAGAGCGTGAGATCGCGATCCGCCTGGCGATAGGAGCGACCGCGACGCGGGTTCGCCAGTTCGTCCTGGCGGAAACAGTTCGTCTCGCGGGCCTGGGAGCGCTACTAGGAGTAGCTGGAGCAGTAGGAGCCAATCCGCTCGTTCGAGGCATGCTGTTCGATGTCGATCCTCTTGATGCGCCGACCATGATCGGAGCCGCTTTGCTGCTCGTTGCTGCCGCGGCGCTCGCGTCCTATTTGCCCGTTCGACGGGCAACGCGCGTCGACGCAATGGCAATGCTTCGGGGCCAGTAACCCGCGACCTGTGGGGTTATGAGCCGCAAGAAAACAGCCAATTCAGCCAATGTTTATAGGCGGTGTCGGCCTGGGGTGCCAGCCGTACGCCGCTGTCTAAGGTCGCGGTAACCGCGCGGTATGTATCCCCGCCCGCAAGAGCGTGAGCCAGTAAGCAAGTAGATCACGCAGTAGATGGTACACGTGCTCCGAATGGTCGGGCACGAACCGGGAGGACCGTCATGCGCCGAACGCTCATGGCGCTCGCTGTCGCGCTGGCAACCGCCAATCCGACCGCCGCTCAATCCACCGTGGTTCAGCCCAAGCCCAAGTGCCCGATCGCACGCATGACCCTCCTCGGGGCGGCGGTCGGGTTCGGCGCGGGCGCCATCATCGCGTTTCCGGTCCCCTTGGCTGGGCGAAATGTCTTTGAGGACACGGGTAACGAAACGGCGCCTTGGGCCACCCTCATCGGATTGACCATAGTCGCGGCCGCAATCGGAAACGTCCTCGCGCGGAGGAATTGCGGGACCCTCTCACCGACCCTCGCTTCCCCAGACGTCTTATTGAGCGAGATGGACGCGCAGCGGCTCGCGCAGACCGTCCGGCTGAAAACCGCCGACCGAGAAACTCAATGGATGCGGCCGCCTGTCTCGACCGCCGCGATGTCGGTCGACTCGGGGATAGCACCCGACGAGGTCGATGGGCCGGAGTCGTTCCGCTCACCACTCGGCGGCCAGCGGTGAAATCGGCCCGCCAGTCGTTCGCTGGCCTGCTTCAGCCGGCTTGCCAGGACGGCTACGCGCGCGTGACGGGACGCCAGCGACGCTCAAGATACTCCGCCACCCGGGTCAACGGAAACGTGAGCGCGAGGTAGAGAATCGCGACGAGCGGCCAGATCGTGAGCGGGGCGGCATAACGGCTCGCCAGCTCCTGGCCTGTTCGTGCCAGCTCGGTGAGGCCGATCACCGAGACGAGCGACGAATCTTTGAGCAGCGCGATCCCTTCGTTGGTCAGCGGGGGGACGACACGGCGGAAGGTTTGCGGCAGGATGATGCGGCGCATCGCCTGCCAGTAGCTCATGCCGAGCGCGCGCGCCGCCTCTATCTGGCCTGCGTCGATTGAGAGGATGCCGGCGCGGATCACTTCGGAGATGTACGCGGCCGCGTTCAGCGTCAATGCCAGAATCCCGCTCGTATAGGCCGGCAGGCTGACGCCGACTCCGCATCACTTCCACGTAGATTGCGGCCGGCGTCGCCACCAGGCGGTTCGACCGCACGCGCGCCAGGGCCTAGGCACAACCCCAGAGGGAGCCCGAAGAGAAGGCTGGTCACGGCCATGACCGCCGTCATCCAGACGCCGCGAAGGAAAACGGACCATGTCCGCGCGATGATGGTGGTGTCGAAGGCGCGCGTCGAGTTCGCGATGATCACACCGGGCCGGTTCTCCATCGCGACTGCGCGGTGGTGTTGATCTGCACCCCGACGGTGCATGCCCATGAGCACGTTCATCATGGCAGTGATCAGCTGAGGGTAAACATAGGACGGCACAAGGACCGCCCCTTCGAGGAGGCCGCGGGGCGAATGGGCTGCTGATGCAGCGCTGAAGTCCCTGCCCCACGTACCTTCGAGTGACGCGGCTACTTACCGTAGACGATCGCGCCGGCAATCGCCACGGTGCCCGACGGAGTGCCGCCCCCACCCTGCAGGCGAATCTCCACGGTGTGCTCCCCGGGCTTCAGCCCGGTCACGTGCCAGTAGGCGGTCTCGGTCGTGCGAGGCAGGGCGCGCGCGTCGATCTTCCCGGCAGGCGCGCCATCGACGATCACCTCGGCCGTGCCGCCCTTGTCGTCGTAGTCGCCCATGATGGCGACGCCCGTGCCGCTGAAGCGCAGCCGCGCGTGGGCGCCCGGCCGCTCGGACGACATCGTGTGGCGGCGGCGCCACGAGGTCTGCTGCCATCCGTCGCTCCAGGTCCACGCGCCGTTGGACGACTCGACGAGCGCGCTCGGGCCATCCACGTCCCACTGCTCGAGCGTGGGCGACTTCGGCTCCTCCAGCGGCACGACGATCTCCGACTCGGTCACGCGTCCGCCCGCCCGCTCGACGACTTTCAGCGCACGAGCCATCGTGGAGGCGATGATCCCGTTGAACGAGTAGCTCGTGTAGTCGAACTTCTGATCCGCGATGGCGGGAATGCCCGACTTCCACTTGTCGGGAATCCGATCGTAGCCGAGCATGACGCCGAGAATGCCCGCCGCGCTCGAGGGGTTGCAGTCGGAGTCCTGGCCCGCCCGCGTCGACACGTCGAGCGTCTGGTCGAAGTCGCCCTTGCCGTACAGCAGGCCGAGCGCGACGAACGCGCCGTTGAGCCGTGCGTCGATGTTGAAATCGTTCAGCGCGCCATCCGGACACGCATCGTCGCGATCCCACTTCTCAGTGAGGCGGGCCCAGGTCTTCTGCCAGTCGGGCTCGGTCGCGGACCAGTCGAGCAGGTCGCGGATGATGCGGCCGTAGCCGCTGTCGGCCGGAATCGACTTGAGGCCGATCTCGACGACCCTGCGTGGATCGCTCTCGAAGAACGCGGCCGCGTACATCCCGCTGAAGAACATGCCGCCGTACAGGCCGTCTCCGTGGTTCATGACGCGTCCGACGCGATCGGCAATGCGGTTAGCCTGCTGCGGCAGGCCGGGCGACATCAGGCCGATGAAATCCGACTCGATCTGGAAGTCGATGTCGTTGGCGTGGGAGTTGTACTTCGGGTGCCCCGACCAGGGCGCCTTGATGCCGCGGTTGAGCAGGTACCGCGCGGCGGCGTTGGCGTGCCACAGCTCGTACTTCGAGTCCTTGAACATCTCGCCGAACTGCTCGGTGGTCGCGTCGAGGCCGACT
This sequence comes from Vicinamibacteria bacterium, assembly GCA_963763095.1. Taxonomy (GTDB): domain Bacteria; phylum Acidobacteriota; class Vicinamibacteria; order Vicinamibacterales; family JAENWD01; genus CAVUCH01. The sequence continues at coordinate 7,385 of CAVXNR010000031.1, read as the reverse complement.
TTGTCGAGCACCTCGGCAAACGTCATCTCGACGTAGAGGTCGTCCTGCCTGATCGAGTTGCTGATGTTCTCGGGCTTCCACTCGATCACCCAGCGGATGATGCGGCCGTTCGATCTGAACTCGGTCGGCGCGCCGTACGACACGCCGATCATCTGGCCGGCCCACCCGCCGCGGATCTTGTCCTCGAGCACGGCCCGCGAGAGTCGTCGGCCCCCATCGGTTTGCGCCGCCACAGGGACGGCCCCGAGCAGCGCGGCAGCCACAGCCAGCGTAAGGACTCTGCGCATGCGTATCTCTCCAGTCGCGAGGGGTTAGTACGACTTTGTCACATCGAGATCGGCGGACGGGCCATCAGGGTGCCCTGTGTCATCACCCGGTCCGCTGCTCCGCGCCCCCGGATCCGGCCCCCGCGCGCCGCAGGACCGGCGGACGACCAGCGTCGTCTGCAGCTCGACCCGGCGGACGGGACGATGAGGCTCCCGGATGCGATCCAGCAGGATGCGGGCGGCCGACACGCCAAGGTCGTAGGTCGGCTGCGCGACCACCGTCAGCGGCGGATCGACGCGCGCGCCCCACGGGATGTCGTCGAACGACACGAGGCCGATGTCTTCGGGCACGCGCAGCGCGGCGTCGCTGGCGGCGCGCAGAGCGCCCATCGCCATCAGGTTGTTGGCGACGAACACGGCATCGGGGCGCGGCGACAGGCCGAGCAGCGAGGCCATGGCCTCGTAGCCGCCGTCCTCGCGGAAATCGGCGCGCACGACGAGCGCCGGCGAATACGCGAGGCCGGCCATCTCGAGCGCCTGGCGATAACCCTGCTCGCGCTCGACGGCGACGTTGGCCGACGGCGGCCCGCCGATGAGCGCGATGCGCTGCCGGCCGAGCCGCGCGAGGTGCAGCACGGCGGCGCGGGCGCCTTCCTCGTTGGTGACGCCGACCAGGTCCACGTTGAGGCCCACGGGCGAACGGTCGACGGCGACGACGGGCACGCCCTGGCGGCCGAGATGCTCGTAGGCGCGCGGCTCGGCGTTGCAGGGCACGAAGACCAGACCAGCCACTTCCTCGGCGCACAGCGTGTCGAGGCACACGCGCTCGCGCGCGGGGTCGCCATCGGAGTTGGCGAGCAGCAGCGTGAACTTCTCGGCCTGCAGCGCGTCCTCGATGCCGCGCACGAGGCCGGTGAAGAACGGGTTTTGGATGTCGGGGATGACGACGCCGATGGTGTTGGTGGCGCGGGCGCGGAGGTTGCGGGCGACTTGGTTGGGCCGGTACTCCAGCTCGCCCACGGCGTCCCAGACGCGCTGCGCGAGCTCGCCGCTGACGAACTTGGCGCCCGAGAGCACGCGCGAGACGGTGGCGGCCGAGACGTGGGCCTGCCTGGCGACCTCGTAGATCGTAGGCGCGGATGCGCGCCAGGTCTTGTGCGACGGACGACGATGTCTGGGGCCACGTTGGAGAGAGGCCATGCGGGGTCCGCGCAGAGGGTAATCGATTGCCGTTAGAGCGTCAATTCCCTTGGGTGGTCAGACCGTCCTGGGAACGAGATGCGCGTGACGGCCGGACGAGCGGCCAGGGTCCGGCTGGGCCGAACACACGGGGTATTCGATTACACACCTCTTGACACGGCCGCGGCTGTGTAGAATCATCCGCCCCGCAGGTCTGCCGCCGTCGTTCGGAAATCGATTGCTCGGAGGAGGCGTTACCATGCGTCCGTTCCTCACCCGGTTCCCGACTCGCGCCCGCGAAGGCGCCGCGGCCCGCCGCGCGGGCGCCGTGTCGCTCTGCGGGCTCCTCCTCGCCCTCGTCTGGCCCGCCGACCTGGCCGCGCAGTTCGCCCTGCGCAGCAAGATCGAAGGGACCCTCACCGACTCCACCGGCAGTGCCCTCCCCGGCGCCACCGTCACCCTTACCGAGACCACCCGCAACCAGGTCCAGGTCGGCACCAGCGATACCCACGGCGCCTTCGTGTTCTCGAACCTGGCCTCGGGCGTCTACACCGTCTCGGCCGCGCTCAGTGGCTTCGCCACGGCCGTCTCCGAGCCGATGACGCTCGGCAGCGCCACCAGCGCCCAGGTCGATCTCGTGCTCTCCGTTGCCGGCGTCGCCGAGACCATCCAGGTCGTCAACGAAGCCCCCGTCGTGCGCACCGACCAGATCGCGGTCGGCATTGCCGTCGACAAGCCGATCATCGACAACATGGCCAGCAAGGGACGCAACTTCACCAGCTTCGTCCAGCTCGCGCCTGGCATCAGCACGCAGCCACGCGCCGACGAGGCCGGCACATACTCGGCCGGCTCGCACCACGTGATTGGCGGCATCGACTACGTCGCCGGCGGCGGCGGCAGCAACGGCTTCTACGTCAACGGCGTGAACGCGAACGACAACTACGTCGGCGGCCAGAGCTACTCGCCGTCTCTCGAGGCGGTCGACGAGATCAAAGTGGACGTCGCGAATTTCTCGGCCGCCAACGGCCGCGATCTCTCGACGCTGACCGTGACCACGCGGGCAGGCACCAACCGGTATCGCGGCGCGATCTACGACTACATCGAGAACGACGCGCTGAACGCCTGGGATCCGCTCGAGCGCCAGCGCGTGACCGAGGGCACCGAGAAGCCCTCGCTCAACCGCCACCAGTACGGCGGCAACGTCGGCGGACCGATCCTCAAAGACAAGCTGTTCTTCTTCGCCAACTACGAAAGGACCTACAATCGCAGAGGCGACGAGCCCGAGTTCTTCCGCGTGCCGACGGCGGCCGAGCGGCAGGGCGACTTCAGCGCGCTTCTGTCGCGTTTCCCCGACGATCCGAACTACGTCCTCTACAACCCTTTCACCACCGTCATCACCGACGACGGCGAAAGCATCCGCACGCCGATTCCGAACAACGACCTGCGGAACATCACGCGTTCGGACGGTTCATCGGCGATCGATCCGCGGGCGCAGGACATGCTGAACCTGTTCCCGATGCCCAACTACGTCGATCCCTCCGATCCGAACAACCTGGAGAACTATCAGGCGTTCATGACCAGCAAGTTCACGTCGCACCGCTTCGATGGCCGTGTCGATTTCGCGCTCGGCGCCAAGGACAACCTCTACGTGAACTTCTCGCAGTCGCAGGGCCGCGACGAGAATTCCGGCGGCCTCTTCCCGGAAGTCCTCCCTGGCAACGTCGACGACAAGTCGTGGTTGACCTCGGTCAGCTACGCCCGCATCTTCACGCCCACCCTGACGAACGAGCTGGTGGTCGCCTACGGCAGGGGCGAGCTGTGCTTGCCCGATCAGCAGAGTGTCGACTACATGCACCAGACCGACACGCTTCGGGCCAAGTACTTCCAGAACATCGGGTCGGGCGCGGACCAAGGGCTCTACGCGATGGCGATCGGCGACTACTACGACTTCGGAGCCTTCGAGGTCTTCTGCGCCGCCAACCCCAGCTTCCAGATCTCGAGCAACCTGAACTGGCTCAAGGGCGCCCACCTGGTGAAGGCGGGCTTCAACTTCTTCCGCAAGCAGGAAAAGGACTTCGACTACATCCGATATGTCGGCTTCGACCAGCAGTTCACCCGCTCCGGCAGCGTCGACGGCAGCATCGGCGGCGATTCAGTGGCGAGCTTCCTGCTGGGTGTTCCGAGTTTCATGCAGCAACGGTACAACCTGACCGAGGGCGACGACTCGCTCCATTTCGTGATGCCCTACTGGGGCTTCTACGTCGAGGACAAATGGCAGCTGAACCCGAGGTGGACGCTGTCAGCCGGCCTGCGCTACGACCTCGGCATCCAGACCTACTCGGGCAACCGCTACGGCAACGCGATCGTGGACATGAACTATGACGGCTGGCAGCTCGCGATTCCCGGGCGCGCCCCAGGGCTCGATCTTCACTATCTGCCGGCCGACAAGAACAACTTCGCGCCCCGCGTCAGCCTGGCGTACGAACCCACGCCGGGCTGGGTGCTGCGCGCCGGCTACGGCGTCTTCTACGACCTCGGCATCACGACGACCGGCGTCGCGCGCCTCGGCGACGGGTTCGGTGGCGTGCCGGGCTACGTCGGCGACTTCTACGGCAACTTCCGCTTCGACGCTCACGACGATGAGCCGGTGATGAGTCTCGACAACGTCTTCCCTGCCCCAGCGACGGTCCCTGTGGGGACGTATCCGATCAGCACCGGACCCGGCACCGGGTACTTCGACTATGCGGCCAGCGTGCGCTACATGGACGACGAGTCCGGCGACACCCCCTACTATCACCGCTTCGTCGTCTCGACCGAGAAGCAGATCGGGCCCCGCACCGGGCTCTCGGTCTTCTACACGGGCAGCCGCGGCCGGGATCTTCCCTTCTACATCAACCAGAACATCCCGGCCTACCAGACCGGCTGGAGCTCGGAGGACGCATTCAACGACGCGCGGCCTAACAACAACGGGCGCTTCGCCGACGTGCGGGTATCCGGCACGGCCTCACATCGACGTACAACGCGGGGACGGTGCGGGTCGATCACCGACTGACCAACGGCCTGGCGTTCCTGTCGCACTACACCTATTCGAAGACCACCACGGATCGGTACCAGACCGATGGCCCGATCGACGATCTGTCGCAGCCGGCCTGGGACTGGAACATCCAGCTCGGACGGGGCGAGGCGATCTTCTCGCATCCGCACCGCTTCGTGGCCGCCGCCACCTGGGACGTGCCATTTGGTGACTCGCTGACGGGGCTCGCCCGCGGCGCACTCTACGGCTGGCGGGCCTCGGGCGTCTACGTGGTCGAATCCGGCGACGCGCTCACCGTCTTCAACGGCCAGAGCAGCGCGCGCGACTTCGAGCCGGAGATGCCAAACGTGATTGGGGATCCCAATGACGGGCCGAAGACGACGCTGGAGTACCTCAACACGGGAGCCTTCGCCGATCCCGGGCCTGACGTGAAGGGGAACGCGCGTCCGGGGATCCTGCGCGGACCGGGAATCAACAACCTGGATCTGTCGCTCGGAAAGACCTTCGGGATTCTGGGCACGAACCTGCTGTTCCGCGCCGACCTCTACAACGCGCTGAACCACGCGCAGTGGCGATACCTGGACACGACCTTTGCGCTGGGCGAGGGCAGTACGTTCGGTCGCGTGACCGAGGCCCGCAACGGGCGGATCGTGCAGCTCAGCCTCAAGCTGACGTTCTGACTGCCGGTCGGCTCTGTGGCTGCCAGTGACGTGACGCCCGATCGGCGTCAGCTCCGCGGCCTTTCCGGCGGGAGCGAGGCATGACCAGCAAGCTCGGAGCGGCAGTCGCCGCCGGGCTATGCGCGCACCTCACATGGGCGGCGGCGCCCGGCGAGCAGGTGCTGTCCGCGCGTCGGCCCGTGCCGGACCCCGTGGAGGCCCGGTATTCTCCTGCCCCTCTCGGCGCACAACGCATCGAGGGCCTGCTCGGCGACCGCATGGCGGTCAACGTCGACAAGCGCCTGCTCGAAGGCGTGGATCCCGAGCCGCTGCTGAAAGGCTACCGGCAGCGGCCCGGACAACAGACGTGGATCGGCGAGCACATCGGCAAGTTCATCGACGCGGCAACCAACGCCTGGGCAAACACCGGCGACGCGCGGCTGAAGGCGAAGCTCGATCGCGCGGTCAGCGACCTGCTGGCGACGCAGCTCGACGACGGCTATCTCGGCACATACCTCGAACCCGATCGCTTCAAGGACTACGGCGACGCCGAGTTCGAGCCATCCGAGAGCCTGCCGCTCTGGGACGTGTGGGCGCACAAGTACAACCTGCTGGCGCTCTTGAACTACTACCAGCGCACCGGGTTCGAGCCGGCGCTGGCCGCGGCCCGGCGCATCGGCGATCTGCTGTGCCGGAGGTACGGTGACGGTCGGCAGAGCATCGCCCGCAACGACTGGCACGTCGGCATGGCCAACACCAGCGTGCTCGAGCCGATGGCGACGCTCTACCGTCTCACCGGCGACGCCCGCTATCTCGAGTTCTGCCGCTACATCGTGCGCGCCTGGGACGAGCCCTCGGGTCCGAAGATCCTCACCACGCTCCTGACGAAGGGGCGCGTGAACGAGGTCGCCAACGGCAAGGCGTACGAGATGACGTCGAACTTCGTGGGCCTGCTCGAGCTGTATCGCGCGACCGGCGAGGCGAGCTATCTGCAGGCCGTGCAGCGCGCGTGGGACGACATCGTGAAGAACCGCCGCTATCTGACCGGCACGGCAAGCTGGGCCGAGCTCTATCGCGGCGACCACCTGCTGCGCGCCGACGGCAAGGTGGGAGAGGGCTGCGTGACGACGACCTGGATGCAGGTCAACCTGAAGCTGCTGGAGCTGACCGGCGAGGCGAGGTACACCGACGAGCTCGAGCGCACCATCTACAACGCGCTGATCGCCGCACAGCACCCCGAGTCGGGCCGCATCTGCTACTTCATGCCGCTCGACGGCATGAAGCGGTACGGCACGGTCAGCCAGGGCGTGCCCGGCGTGAGCTGCTGCACGTCCAGCGTGCCGCGGGGGCTGACGCTCATCCCGTCAGCCGCGTGGGGCGTCCGCAACGGAGGCATTGCCGTCAACCTGTTCGTGCCGGGCCGGGCGCGGCTCACACTTCCCGGAGGCGATGTGTCGGTGCGGTCGACCACGCGGTATCCGGTGGACGGGACCTGACGCTCGCTCTCGAGATGGCGTCGCCGATGCGCTTTCCGCTCTGGGTACGCGTGCCGTCGTGGTCGAAGGCGCTGACCGTGACCGGCGGCGGACGCGAGTGGACCGAGGCGCGCGAGGGCTTCGTCGAGGTCGACCGCGTCTGGAAGGACGGCGACACGGTCGGCGTCCGGGTGGATCTCTCACTGATGGTGGTCTCCGGCGCACCGACCTATTCGGGGCGCGTCGCGATCCAGCGCGGCCCGCAGGTGCTGGCCGCCGAGGAGCGGCTGAACCCCGGCGCCTCGCGGTGGATGAACGATCTCTGGCTTGCGGGCCTCGCGACGACCGATGTCAGGCTGCGGGACGCGTCGGCGTCGCTCCCCAAGGGCTGCAAGGGCACGCAGGCCTACGCCGTGGACGGCTACTTCGGCAACGCGGAGCTTGGCAAGACGCCGATGACCCTCGTGCTGGTGCCCATCGCCGACGCGGGCCAGACCGGCGGCGAGGACCCCACGTGGCTGCAGCGGCCCTGAGGAGAGAGCGAAGATGGGGAGCGTGATCGATGCCGAGGCTTCCTCGGCGTCGTCACGGCGCGGCGGCCGTCTCGCAGGTCTCCACGCCCTCCAGCCCCCCCCGGCCCGCGCACGCCCCCGCGCCGCCACGTTCTCGCGCGGCCTCGTCGTGGATCGACTCGCTCTCCTGCTCGACGCCGATTTCCTGCGGCCGCGGAAGGGCAACAAGGACGCCGTCTTCCCGCTGAAGCCGGACACGG
>CAVXNR010000030.1:0-370496 GCA_963763095.1 Vicinamibacteria bacterium | reverse complement strand
TCAGCGAAAGCTCTCCACCAGCATTAGATCGGATTCTCCCTGGCTCTGGGTGGAAAGCATCCAGCGGCCGTCGGACGAGACGCTGACGGCAGGTCCGCCGAGGAAGGGAGGATGCCGGAGTCGTGCCACCACGGTCGCGTGGCGCCGATCGAAGCCTTGGAAGCGGACGACCCAGCTCGTTCCCGAGGAGGAGGGCTCCTGGTCGACGAAGTAGAGGCCCTCGGCCGTCAGATCCCAGCTGCCGGCTGAGGAGCGGTACCCCTCGATGACGACCTCCTCCTGCCCGCCTTTGACCGGGATCCTCCAGAGGGAGGTCTTCCGATCAAGCGTGCCGGAATCTTGTCTGGTGAAGTACAGGTGCCGTCCATCGGTCGACTCGATGGCCGCGAACCCGCCCCCCCGAGTGACTTGCCGGGCGCTCCCCGCTTTCTCCCCGCTCGACGGGACCTTCCACACCTGCCACGAGCTATTCCGGTTCGAGGCGAAATAGATCCAGCGCCCGTCTCTCGACCAGCTCTGCGTCGCCTCAATAGCGGAAGAGGTCGTCACGCGCCGCGGCGGGCCTCCCAGAGCGTTGACCACGTAGATGTCTACGTTATTCCCACCTTCCGCGGCAAAGTCGAATGCGATCGTCCTTCCGTCCGGGGACCACCGCGGGGCACCGACGGATCCCGCCCCTCCGAAAGACGTCAGGCGGAGCGGGTGCCTGCCTTGCCCGTCGACGACCCAGATCTCGGTGTGGCCGCTCCGATCCGAGGTGAATGCCACTCGCTCACCATCGGGGGCAAGCTGGGGATTGGCGTCGATCTTGGTGGACGCGATGAATCGGATCTGCGCTTCTTCCGTCGCTGGCGCCAGCCGGAGATCGAGCCGCCAGATGTCCCAGTTCATCGTCCCCTGCGAATAGACGAGGCGACGTCCGTCTGCGGACACGGCTACATCAACGGCGTTTTCGGTCCCAGCCAGGGGGCGGGCCTGCCCGCCGTCGGCAGGAACTCTCCACACGGAGGCGCCGGCTCTTCCCGCCGACGATGGCCTGGGTTGACCTCCGTCGCGTGCGAGCGGCACCGCGGAGAAGAGAATCTCCTCGCGACCGCGAATCCAGGCCAGGCGCCCCCTCGGGAAACTGGTTGGCACGAGCATTCTCGGCTCGCCGCCAGCCGCGGGCACGGTATGCACGAATGGACCACGGCCGGCGAGCGTCCGGTTGAAGGCGACGGTCCGACCGTCGGGCGAGAAGGCCGGCAGGACATCGGCGATGGAGGAAGGCGGGGCGAGTCGCCTCTTCGCGCCGCTCCGGGCGTCCAGCACGAAGATCCCGGGAGCCTCTCCAGGCGAGTATCGATCCACTACTGCCAGGGACCGGCCGTCGGGAGACCACGAAAGCCCCTGGTCGGCCAGGCCCTGGACCTCACCGATCAACCGCTCGGGTCCGCCGGTGGGAGGAATGAGGTGCAACTCCGAGCCGCCCCCTGGCTTGTCGCGTAGAAACGCGATCCGCGTGCCATCGGGCGACCAGGCGGCGCTGCCGTCCCGGGCAGGATCGGAGGTCAGGCGGAGCGGCTGTTCCGCCCCGATTGCCTTGACGTAGATGTCGTGATTGTCCTGGCTCTCACCATCCCACGTGAACGCCACTTGCACCCCATCCGGAGAGAACGTGGGCTCCGCCTCGTGACCCGGATAGGTCGTGAAGGGAACTGCTTCCAGCGGGATCCCCAGCCGCTCCGGGGCTGCGGTACGAGAAGGGAACCGGGAGACGGCGAAGGCCGCGACCCCCGCGACGAGCGCGAGTCCGATCGCCGCCCGCCGCCGCGTCGGGCGGCCGAGCGGAGCGGGGACCGCCGGCGTCGAGACGAGCGCCAGCTCCCTCGCGAGATCCGCAGTCGACCCGTATCGCGGGTCCGGATCCTTCGCCAGACGGCGCTCCACGATCGGCGAAAGCCTCGTGCCGGCTGACGGCATTGGATCGTCGCCCGCGGGCGAGGCCGTGGCCGGAGGAGCGCCGCCGTTCCCTTCCACGGGGGCGATGAACCGGTAGCCGCGTCGGGGAAGGGTCTCGATGAACCGAGGCCCCACCGCCGAATCGCCCAGCGCCTCGCGGAGCCTCCTGATCGCCGCGTTCAGGCTGCGCTCGAAGTCGACGAAGGTGTCGTCGGCCCAGAGCTCATGGCGGAGGCTGTCGCGCGCGATCAGAGCTCCGGGCTCGCGGAGCAGGCGTTTCAGCAGCAGGAATGGCTGGTCTGGCAGGAGGACGCGCTCGCCTCCGTTCCTCGCGAGCTCGCCCGAGCGCAGATCCAGCACGAATTCCCCGAACCGCACGACTTCTGGTGCCGTCGCCGGATCAGACATAGGTGCCCATGAACAGAACGAGGCCTAGATCGTACGCCGGCGGTCGCCGATCGTCCACCGTGACCTCCGTTTCACACGCACGTCATCTCCCCGTCATTGAGTGTCGACGCCCGCTGCCGTAGGTTGACGCGACCGGCGGGTACCTGGTGCGGATTCCCCGGCGACTGCCGCCGCTGTCGCCGTCCTTTCGGAGGGATCATGAAGAAGATCGTTCTCGGGGTCACTGGATTTGTCGTCATGGCGTTCGCGGCGATGTCCCTCGCCTCGACACCAGTCGGTGTCACGCCTACGCTGCTCGGGCGAGGAACGTACGACGCGTTCAAGTTGAGGACGCCGCCGGAATCCCTCGTCGACGTCAAGCTCGAGGCGAAGAACCCTCTGGACGTGGTCGTGCGGATCCATGACTACGCGATCAATTCGTCCACGGGGTGGCACACGCATCCCGGCCCGGTGCTGATCACGGTCGTTCAGGGAGAGGTGACGTTCTACGAGTACGACGACCCGACGTGCACTCCGACCGTGGTATCTGCCGGTCAGGGCTATGTCGACACCGGACACGGGCACATCGGGATCAACGAGAGCGGGCAGCCCGCCAAGGATGTTACGGTGATCTTCGCGCCGGTGGCCATGCCGTTCCGTGGGGAGCTGAGCGCACCGGGGCCCTACTGTGCGTTCTGACCGCCCGAACGGCGCGCTCCATCGAGAATGGTGCTCCCCGGAGCTCACTTGCGAATGACCTGTCGTGAAAAGAAGATGAGCACCGACACGGCATGGCGCCTGTTGCGGGTGGCAGAGGGCGGGCGCGCCGATCTTCGCCCGTTCAGGTGGGGATCACGATGCTTTTCCGATCTCACGGAGCGCAAGACGATCGCGCTCGTCCCGGAGCGCGTGCTCGTCCGCTCGATGGGTTCGGTAGCGGGCCACGGCTGAGATGAAAGGTGCGGTGGTGCACGGGCGCGAACACACGCGCGCCCGCGGCATCCGCCATCGTCACCGCCTTCGGCGCGCCCACGGGAGGCTTGCGAGCGGTAAAAGATTGGTGCGCCCTGCCCGCGCAGACGGCGGAAAGGGCCGCTCAGATAGTGCCCTGCATCAGCGAAAGCTCTCCACCAGCATTAGATCGGATTCTCCCTGGCTCTGGGTGGAGAGCATCCAGCGGCCGTCGGACGAGACGCTGATGGCAGGTCCGTAGAGGAAGGGAGGGTAGCGGAGTCGTGCCACCTCGGTCGCGTGGGGCCGATCGAAACCCTGGAAGCGGACGACCCAGCTCGTTCCCGAGGAGGAAGGCTCCTGGTCGACGAAGTAGAGTCCCTCGGCCGTCAGGTCCCAGCTGCCGTGTGAGGAGCGGAACCCCTCGACGACGACCTCCTCGTCCCCGCCTTCGACCGGGATCCTCCAGAGGGCGTTCTGCAAATCCAGCGTGCCCGACATTTTCTTCGTGAAGTACACGTGCCGTCCGTCGGTCGACTCGATCGCTGCGAACCCGCCTCCCCGCGTGACTTGCCGGGCGCTCCCCGCTTCCTCCCCGCTCGACGGCACCTTCCACACCTGCCACGAGCTGTTCCGGTCGGACGCGAAGTAGATGAATCGCCCGTCTCTCGACCAGCTCGGCATCGCGTCAATATCGGGAGAGGTCGTCACCCGCCGCGGCCGGCCTCCCGAAGCGCTGATGACGTAGATGTCGACGTTGTTCTCCGGGGGAGGGTCAGCGTCGAAGGCGATCGTCTTGCCGTCCGGGGACCATCGCGGGGCGCCGACGGATCCCTTCCCTTCGAAAGAGGTCAGGCGGAGCGGGTGCCTGCCTTGCCCGTCCGACGACCCGAATCTCGGGATAGCCGCTCCGATCCGAGGTGAACGCCACTCGCTCACCATCGGGGGCAAGCTGGGGATTGGCGTCGATCTTGGTGGACGCGATGAATCGGGTCTGCGCGTCTTCCGTCGCTGCCCGCCGCCGGAGATCGAGCCGCCAGATGTCCCAGTCGAACGTCGCCTGCGAATAGACGAGGCGATGTCCGTCCGTGGACACGGCCACGTCACCGGCGTTTTCGCTCCCAGCCATGAGGCGGGCCTGCCCGCCGTCGGCAGGGACTCTCCATAAGGAGGCGACGGCTCTTCCGTCCGAAGATGGCCTGGATTGACCTCCGTCGTCTGGGAGAGGCACCGCGGCGAAGAGGATCTCCTTCGCCGCCGGGCATCCACGCCAGTCGACCCCTCGGGAAGCTGGTTGGCACGAGCATTTTTGGCTCGCCCCCAGCCACGGCAACGACGTGGACGAAAGGACCACGGGGGGAGCGTCCGGTTGAAGGCGAGGGTCCGACCGTCGGGCGAGAAGGCCGGCAGGATGTCGGTGTGGGCGGAGGGCGGGGTGAGCCTCTTCTTCACGCCGCTCACGATGTCCAGAACGAAGATCCCGAGGCTTTCTCCAGGCGACGATCGATCCACGACGGCCAGGGAACGGCCGTCGGGAGACCACGAGAGCCCCTGGTCGGCGATTCCCTGCACCTCACCGAGTCGTCGCTCGGGTCCGCCGGTGGGAGCGATGAGGCGCACTTCCGAGCCGCCCCCGGGCTTGTCGCGGAGGAAGGCGATCCGGGTGCCGTCGGGCGACCAGGCCGGGCTCCCGTCCCGGGCAGGATCGGAGGTCAGGCGGAGCGGCTGCTCCGCGCCGATCGACTTGACGTAGATGTCGTGATTGTCCTGGCTCTCGCCATCCCACGTGAACGCCACTTGCGCCCCATCCGGAGAGAACGTGGGCTCTGCCTCGCGCCCGGTGTAGCTGGTGAACGGAACTGCTTCCAGCCGGATCTCACGGGGGACCGGGGCATCGGGACGAGAGGCGTACCTGGAGACGACGAAGGCCGCGATCCCCGCGACGAGCGCGAGTCCGATCGCCGCCCGCCGCCGCGTCGAGGCGGCCGAGCGGAGCGGGGAGCGCCGGCGCCGAGACGAGCGCCAGCTCCCTCACAAGGTCCGCAGTCGACGCGTATCGCCGGTCCGGGTCCTTCGCCAGACAGCGCTCCACGATCGCCGAGAGCCCGGCTGGGACTTCGGCGTTGAGCGTCCTCAGGGACTCGGGCTCGTCCTCGATGATGGCCGCCAGCGTCTGCGGCGCCGTGTCGCGCTCGAAGGCTCGCCTCCCCGTCGCCATCTCGTACAGGATCGCGCCGAACGAGAACTGGTCCGAGCGGTGGTCGTGGGGGCGAGCCGCCGCCTGCTCGGGTGACATGTACTGGACGGTGCCCAGGACCGTTCCTTCCCGGGTGATTCCGCTCCCGACGTCGGAGGCGTGAGGCGTCCGCCGTGCGAGCCCGAAGTCCAGGATCTTCACGAGGCCGTCGCTCGTGACCATCAGGTTCCCGGGCTTGAGGTCCCGGTGCACGAAGCCCGATGCGTGCGCCTTGGCCAGGCCGCGGGCGATCTGGCTCGCGAAGTCGACCAACTCCTTGACGGAGAGGCGACCCGCCTCGAGCCGGTCCTTGAGGGTCTGGCCCTCGACCAGCTCCATCGCGATGAAGCGCGTGCCCTCGTGCTCGCCGACCTCGTAGACAGTGGCGATGTTCGGATGGTTGAGAGCCGCCGCGGAACGGCCCTCTCGTTCGAAGCGGCGAAGCCGCCCGGCGTCGTCCGCCGCCCCCTCGGGCAGCACCTTAATCGCGACTTCGCGGCCGAGGCGCGTGTCGCGCGCGCGGTAGACCTCGCCCATCCCGCCTGAGCCGATCCAGTCGAGGAGCTCGTATGGGCCGAAGCGCGTCCCGCCGATCGCGAGCTTCCGGGTCGCCGTCGCCAAAACCGGCTGCTCGAAAAGGAGGTCCGCCTCGACTTCGTATCCGAGCAGCGACTTCACCTCACGAAGAAGACCCTCGTCCCCGGCGCAGGCCTGCTCCAGAAACGCGACACGCTCGCCCGGCGGGCGCCCGAGCGCCGCATGGTACAGGGCCTCGATCCTCGAGAAGCCGCGAGATGTCATCACCGCACGTCCCACGACGCAGGCCGCGGCATCTCAAAGCTCACGCGCACGCCGCGCCGCTCGCCCGGCTGGGCGCTCGTGATCGTATGAAGCCCAGCGAATTCGCAACTGCTGGTTGCCGGGCGCATCGGTGGAGGAACGGGACGTGTCCTTCCCGGCAGCTCGAAACGTCGACCCGCTGCGCCGCGCGGCGAGGCCACACTCATGCATCTCCGACGGATCGGTGTGAAGTGGGGAAGCAGTATACATCCGCGCGATCGGACACTCGCACCTTCGAGGCGGCGAGCGGCTCCTTCCGAGCCTCCGGACGACGTCTCTGGTGACTGCATCCTCAATTCGAAACTCGAGACCAGCGTGCCCGGGGTGTTCGCGGCCGGCGACGTCCGAGCGGGCTGTATGAACCGCGTGGCGTCAGCCGTTGGCGAGGGCTCGATGGTGGTGCGCCTTGCGCACGAGTACCTCGCATTGACTGAGCGCGACCTTGGTGGAAGGTGTCCGCCGCCGCGCCTGGCGGCGCTCAGGCGCGACGGACTTCGCGTCGACGAGGACGCTTCGCCCCTTAGCCCTGGGCCCCAGCCCTCAAGAAAAGCGCCGGCCGGAACCAAAGTCCTCGCCGGCGTCGTGCCTGCAGTCTGCAGTCTGTAGCCTGCGGCTGGTCGCTTAGAACTGGAACCGCAAGCCGAAGCGGATCTGACGCTCGCCTGACCCGGCGTCCCTTGTTTTCCCTTTGCCAGCGGTCTCGCCAGTCTGGTTGTCGCTGCCGACAACGGTCGTGCGTCCGAAGTTGTTGCTGGCTATGTCGCGGTTCGGTAGACCCCACATCGGCGTGTTCGTCAGGTTGAAGAACTCGGTCCGGAACTCGAGCCGTTTCCCGCCTTCCCCTATGGGGAATCCCCGGAAGATCGAGAAGTCGACGTTCCAGTTGCCGGGGCCCCGGAACTGGTTGCGGCCAGTGTTCCCGAGTGTACCGTTGGCGGGCTGACTGAACGCCGTCGGGTCGAAATAGTACTTATCCGGCCCATGATCGCCGATGACGTGGTATTCGCCGTTCAGATTCGCGGTCGCCAGGTTGCCTGGCATGTCGAGCAGGCCGCCGTGAGCAGTGATCGTGAACGGCAAGCCCGACACCGCGCTGTAGATGCCGTTGACTTGCCAATCACCCAGGATGGCTCCGACCATCTTGTTCTGGGCCGACGACACCTTGTACGGCAGCTCGTAGACGAACGCCATGTTGAACACGTGGGTGCGATCGTAGCCGGCAAGCGCGTAGTTGCGGCTGCGCAGGCTCGGCGCGCTCCAATCCAACTGGCTCCATCCATCCTCGTCCACCTCGTTCTTGGCCCGTGACAGCGTGTAGGCACCTTTCAGCAGCCATCCGTTCTTGAACGGACGTTTGACGGCCACCTGCAGCGAGTGGTACCGGGACCTGGCATACGGGCCCCAAAGGAGGAGCGACTGGTTGCCACGAATGTCGGTACAAGGGCCGGCTGGTTGCGCCGCCGCCCGGCACGTCAGACGCGTTGGCATCGATGTCCGTGAAGCCGCCGTTCTTCGCGGTCCCCACGTACGCGACATCAACGGAGAGGTCCGAGCGCAGCCGGCGCTCGAACGCCACGTTCCAGGAATGGATGCGGCTGCGCGAGACGTCGCGGGCCGGCGTTCGCATGAGGTAGTCGGGCGTGAGGGCCAGACGTCCGGAACTCAAATCAGGTCCGACGATGTCGGGGATGCCCTGTTCGAACGTGGTCACCCAACCGTAAGGTTTCTGGGCGTAGTAGGCGGCTGCCAGCGTGAGCGGATAGAACCCGCGCAGCGGACGCGAGAACGGCAGGGGGTTGTACGTGATGCCGTACCCGGAGCGCACCACCGTGTTGTCGTTCAACCGGTAGATCGCGCCGAGACGAGGGGCGAACAGCGTCTTACTCACCGAGATCCCGAGATCCTCGGGGACATCGCCCTTCCCGCCGAGTAGTACCGGTGGGTCGAAGTGTACCGCTCGCGTCGGGCGTCAACGCGCCCGCGTTCTGCTGGAGTGCCCGCGTGCTGGCGAGATCATCCGCTCCGAACACCTTCTCGATGCCGCGGTCAGCCCGCGTCATGAGCGGGTAATACTCGTAGCGGAGACCGATGTCGAGCGTGAGCTTGTTGTTCACCTGCCACCGGTCGCGCGCGTACATGTTGTGCTGCCATTCGCGCGTGGTCATGAGCTCGTACTGGACGCTCGTCGCCGCCGCGTCCATCAAGCCCAGCAGGAACGACGCGTGCGCGTTGTAAATGTTGGCATCCTGGCTGCCGCCGTTGAGCGCCGTGGCGTTCGGCGCCGCTTCCATGAAGCCGCGCGGGCCGTACCCCAGCTCGGGCTGCCAGTGATCCATCCGCAGCCGGTTGACGGAGTACCCAAACCGCAACTCGTGCGCGCCCGTGAGCTTGGTCAGGTTGCCCGCGAACGTATATGTGCGCTCGTCGCGCTCCACCGGATCCCACCCGTTGGCGTTGCCGATGACATCGAAGTTGCACCAGCAGCTGCCCATCAAGAAGAACGGGATCCCACCGTAGCGTCGGTCGCTGCCGAAGTTGCGCCCACCGTTCATGCCCGGAATGCCGAGCGTCTTCCCGCCCGAAGTTGCCGAGCGTGATGTCGCTGTCTTCGGACGTGTGAATCATTTTCGAGATGCCGAGCGTCGCGTCGAACACCATCCGGGGATTGATGGTCCATGTGTTGCTGAACGTGTACATCTGCACGGTGGTCTCGCCGGTGAGCGCGCTGTCATAGCCCAGATAGGCCTGTGGCCATGTGACGTCCGCGCCCATGCGCGAGTATTTGCCCCAGACCTGCGCGGCCGACGACAGGTTGTAGTTGATCTTGAAATCGTAGTTGTTCCGGTCGAACGTCCGGTTCCGCTGGCGCACGTAGTTGCGGTAGATCCCCGCTCCGCCGACGTTTCCGTTCGAGAGCTCGCCAGGCAGGTTGGGCTGGGGATAGAGATCCTGAACCTGGCGGGCGATCTCGCCGATCCGGTCTTCAGGAATGACGTTGGCCGGGAACGGCAAGCGCCCGGTGCCGTCGGGATTCCCCGTCCTCGGGTCGTAAATGATCTGCAAACTGCCGTCGGGGTTGAACGCCTGGCTGAAATCGCCGGCCCGCAGCGCGGTCGGCGGCACGCTGGAGAAGAACTGCTGCGGCGTGCGCTGATACTGCCCTTCCCAGGCGCCGAAGAAGAACAGCTTGTCCTTCGCTGAATCGGCGCCGCCGACCGTCGCGCCGTCGATGTGCGAGCTGGCCTCTGGCTTCTCGGTCGCGAAGTACGGCCGCGCGTTGAAGTTCTGGTTGTTGTAGAAGGCGAACGCCGAACCCTTGAACTCGTTCGTGCCCGACTTGGTGATGACGGTGATGGCGGCGCCGCCGGCGTTGCCCTGCTCGGCGTCGAAGTTGCTGGTGCTCACGTTCACGGTATCGATTGTTTCAGCCGGCGACACATACATCGTGTGGTGTGGCAGCCAGATGTTCACGTTGGTCGCACCGTCGGTCTTGGTGGCAGTGGTTTGGCGATCGAGCCCATTGACTTGGGTCGAGAGCGCGCGCCCTGGCGTGTCGATCTCGGCGTTCTGCAGCCGCGTTGGCATGGCGCCGGGCACCAGATTCATCAGCGACTGATAATTGCGATTCTGCACGAGCGGCAGCTGTGTGATTTCCTCCGTCTGGAACTCGGTGTGCGTGTCGGCCTTGTCCGTCTGCAGCAGCTGCGACTCGGATCGCACCGTCACCGTCTCGCTGAGCTCGCCGAGATCGAGAGCAGCATCCACGCGGCTGACCGTGTTCACCGTAACCGGCACATCGGTCCGGACGTACTCCTTGAACCCCTGCAGTGACAGTTTCACTTCGTACGTGCCGGCCAGCACGTTGGTGAAGCTGTAGGTACCGATTTCGTTCGTGACAGCCGAGCGGGTGAGATTGGTTCTCGTTGCTGGTGATCGTGACGGTCGCGTCGGGCAGCGCCGCGCCGCTCGAGTCGGTGACGTTTCCGACGATGCTGCCGTGGAGGACCTGGGCGTGCGCCACCGGCGCGCTCAGGTACACGTACGCGACGAGCAGCAGTGTCGCACGCACGACGTTCCTCCACGCTCTCACGGTGTTCCTCCATGGCGACGCCGGGCCAGCTCGCCAACAGCGTCTGGCGACTCTTGCCTCGGGCAAATCTCCTCGGTTGTCGCGCGATGGTGGGCAGTAAGCTACTCCGGTATCAACCCAAATTGCAAAAAATACGCAAATGGATCAGCCGCAACGGTCGCGAGGCGAACCTGGCGAGTGTCGAGAACGAAATCGTCGCAAACGTGATGGCGGCGGCCGAATTGTTTCCTTCTGCGATCGTCATGCCACCGCGGGCCGCAGTCCGAGAGACGCCGCCATCGGCGCGTTTAGGCATGTGAACGTCGAAGCGGTATCGAGCAGAAACCGCGAGGACCAGAGCGACCGTGCAACGGTGATGCATGTGCAATCGCCCGCGCGTGCGAGCTCGACCGGTCAGATCACGTGCTCGCTACAATGTGGTGCCACTACCGTTGAGAGGAAACTCATCGAGGCTTGGGGTGCTACCTTCAACCTAAACCCAAGAAGGCGCGGCTTCGTCACGCGCAGTCGTAGCTCTTATCCGATGCGTGCCCGTCACGTGGTCGGGTCCTAAATAGCGTCTCCGCATTTCCGACTCGCGCCGACAGCCACTCTGTCTCGATCCCCATCAGCGAAAGCGCTCCACCAGCATCAGATCCGATTCTTCCTGGCTCTGGGTGGAGAGCATCCAGCGCCCGTCGGAGGAGACACTGACGGCAGGCCCGCCGAGGAAAGGAGGGTACCGGAGTCGTGCCACCTCGGTCGCGTCACGGCGATCGAAGCCCTTGAAGCGGACAACCCAGCTCGTTCCCGAGGAGGAGGGTTCCTGGTCGACGAAGTAGAGACCCTCGGACGTCAGGTCCCAGCTGCCGTGTGAAGAGCGGAACCCCTCGAGGACGACCTCCTCCTCGCCGCCCTCGACCGGGATCCTCCAGAGGGCATCCTGCAAATCCAGCGTGCCCGACATGCCCTTCGTGAAGTACACGTACCGGCCGTCGGCCGACTCGATCGCCGCGAACCCGCCACCCCGGGTGACTTGCCGGGCGTTGCCCGCTGTTTCCCCGCTCGAAGGAACCTTCCACACTTGCCACCCGCCGCTCCGGCTCGAGCCAAAGTAGATCCAGCGTCCATCTCTCGACCAGCTGGGGGTCGCGTCGGTCGCGGGAGAGGTCGTCACCCGCCGTGCTGGGTCCCCCCGAAGCACTGATGACGTAGATGTCCACGTTGACGTCTCGCGTGGAGAAATTGAAGGCGATCGTCTTGCCATCAGGCGACCATCGCGGAGCAGCGGGGTCTTCGCCCGGTCCGGAAGAGGTCAGGCGGAGAGGGCGCCTGCCTTGCCCGTCGACCACCCAGATGTCCTGGTAGCCGCTCCGAAACGAGGTGAACGCCACGTGCTCGCCGTCGGGGGAAAACTGTGGATTGGCGTCGTCCTTCGTGGACGCGATGAACCGGGTCTGCGTGTGTTCCGTCGCTGGGCCCTGCCGGAGATCGAGGCGCCAGATGTCCCAGTCGAGCTTCCCCTGCGAATAGACGAGGCGGCGTCCATCCATCGACATGGCCACGTCACCGGCGTTTTCGCTCCCGGCCATGAGGCGGGCCCGACCGCCGCTGGCAGGGACTCTCCACAAGGAGGCGACGGCTGTTCCCGCCGAGGATGGCGTCGGTTGACCTCCGTCGCGTGCGACGGGTACCGCGGTGAAGAGAATCTCCTTCCCGTCGGGCATCCAGGCCAGTCGGCCCCTGGGGAAGCTGGTGGGCGCGAGCGCTCGCGGCTCGCCCCCAGCCACGGGAGCGACGTGCACGAACGGACCAGGAAGCGTCCGGTTGAAGGCGAGGGTTCGGCCGTCGGGCGAGAAGGCCGGCAGGATGTCGGTGTGGATGGAGAGCGGGGCGACCCTTCTCTTCCCGCCGCTCACGATGTCCATCACGAAGATCGCGAGGCGCTCTACGGACGACGATCGGTCCACGACAGCCAGAGAGCGGCCGTCGGGAGACCACGAAAGCCCCTGGTGCGCCAAGCCCTGCACGTCGCCGATCGTGCGCTCGGGTCCGCCGGTGGGAGGCATGAGGCGGACCTCCGAGCCGCCCCCGGGCTTGTCGCGGAGGAAGCGCGATCCGGGTGCCGTCAGGCGACCAGGCGGGGCTCCCGTCCCGGGCAGGATCGGAGGTCAGGCGGTGCGGCTGCTCCGCGCCGATCGCCTTGACGTAGATGTCGTGATTGTCCTGGCTCTCGCCATCCCACGTGAACGCCACTTGCGCCCCATCCGGCGAGAACGTGGGCTCCGCCTCGTGGCCCGGATAGGTCGTGAAGGGAACCGCTTCGAGCGGGATCTCCCGCCGCTCGGGGACTGCGGGACGAGAAGGAGAACCGGAAGACGACGAAGGCGGCCGCGACCCCCGCGACGAGCGCGAGTCCGATCGCCGCCCATCGCCACGTCGGGCGGCCGAACGGAGCGGGGACCGCCGGCGCCGAGACGAGCGCCAGCTCCCTCACCAGGTCCGCCGTCGACGCGTATCGCCGGTCCGGGTCCTTTGCCAGACAGCGCTCCACGATCGCCGAGAGCCCGGCTGGGACTTCGGCGTTGAGCGTCCTCAGGGGCTCGGGCTCGTCCTCGATGATGGCCGCCAGCGTCTGCGGCGCCGTGTCGCGCTCGAAGGCTCGCCTCCCCGTCGCCATCTCGTACAGGATCGCGCCGAACGAGAACTGGTCCGAGCGGTGGTCGTGGGGGCGAGCCGCCGCCTGCTCGGGTGACATGTACTGGACGGTGCCCAGAACCGTTCCTTCCCGGGTGATTCCGCTCCCGACGTCGGAGGCGTGAGGCGTCCGCCGTGCGAGCCCGAAGTCCAGGATCTTCACGAGGCCGTCGCTCGTGATCATCAGGTTCCCGGGCTTGAGGTCCCGGTGCACGAAGCCCGATGCGTGCGCCTTGGCCAGGCCGCGGGCGATCTGGCTCGCGAAGTCGACCAACTCCTTGATGGAGAGGCGACCCGCCTCGAGCCGGTCCTTGAGGGTCTGGCCCTCGACCAGCTCCATCGCGATGAAGCGCGTGCGCTCGTGCTCGCCGACCTCGTAGACAGTGGCGATGTTCGGATGGTTGAGAGCCGCCGCGGAACGGCCCTCTCGTTCGAAGCGGCGAAGCCGCCCGGCGTCGTCCGCCGCCCCCTCGGGGAGCACCTTGATCGCGACTTCGCGGCCGAGGCGCGTGTCGCGCGCGCGGTAGACCTCGCCCATCCCGCCTGAGCCGATCCAGTCGAGGAGCTCGTACGGGCCGAAGCGCGTCCCGCCGATCGCGAGCTTCCGGGTCACCGTCTCCGAAACCGGCTGCTCGAAAAGGAGGTCCGCCTCGGCTTCGTATCCGAGCAGCGACTTCACCTCACGAAGAAGACCCTCGTCCCCGGCGCAGGCCTGCTCCAGAAACGCGACACGCTCGCCCGGCGGACGCCCGAGCGCCGCGTGGTACAGGGCCTCGATCCTCGAGAAGCCGCGAGATGTCATCACCGCACGTCCCACGAGGCAGGCCGCGCCATCTTAGGCCGTCATCCCTGCTCGTCGTCGAAGCTGGCGGTCGAAAATGCGGACCGTGCTACCGGTCTCCGAGAGCGCCCATGCACAGGGCGGGGTCCGGCAGGTAGACGTACACGTTCGTCGTGCCGTCGAGGTGTGTGTTGCCGGACTGCGTTGGCAGCTGGCGATGGGAGCTTCGAGGGCGACCCCCTCCCGGCGGCTCGAACCTCGAGCCGCTGCGTCGCGTTGCGCCACGAGGCCGCACTCATGCATTTCCCACGGATGGGCGTGAAGCGGCAAGCAGTATACATCCGCCGCACGCCCTTGCAGCCAGACCGAAGGGGCAGTTTCTTCCGGGGCCTTGACCGTTGGGTGGTCCCTTCGCCCAGCCACGATCGCACAATGGCGACCCTCGCTTAGAGAGGAACGCAGGGAGCCCCCCAAGGGTGGTGAACGCAAGATCGATTGCGGCCTAGTCTGGAAACCGGCGGTGGCTGTCCACCCCCCCAACTAGGGGCCCGGCGGCGCGTGAACGAGACTCCTCGCGGGCGCGAGCGGAGTGCGGCTCTCGCTTCCCGGCCTGCAGCTCCTCCCAGATCGTGCGTTCGGCGGTCTCCGCCTGCCGCTCGAGTTCCCAGTCCATCGTGTCGAGCTCCGTGTTTCGAGGCCGGGGGGGCCGTCCACGCCCGGCACGGCGCTCCTTCAGGGGTAACCGGGCCCACTCGTCGAGCAAACCGACCCAGTGGGCGAGTGTCGCCCGCTCAGTGCTCGCGAGGTGCCAGGCCGCGTGAGCCAGCTCGTGCCCCAGGACCTCGGCGTAGCGCTCGTCTCTCGTGAGTCCCTTGAAGGGAATAAACCCGTCAGCCCTGGCTGCCACACGGCCGGTCGACGCCTTGTCGATTGCCCTGAGGTTCAGGATCAGGACCGCCTGGTGCGCCCGGCCCTCGACATCGACGCTCGTGACCCGGAAGCGACCAGCGACGTAGCTCTTCGCGTCGAGCATCTCGATAAAGACGGTGTGGGGGCCGGCGTTTACGGCGTCGAAGAGGGCAAGGAGCGTCGGGTGGAGCGGTCGGTGCTGGCGGTCTTCGGCCCTCACGATGTCGACGATCGCCCGCCATTTCCTGTGCTGGCGGGCTGAGAGCCGATCGGTCCGAAGGCCCGTGGGGGGAGACGGCTGAAGGCCGGGCGTTGCACCCCATGCCGTGGACCGCGCGTCGGGAACGCCGCTGAGAACAAGCGCAATGGCAAACCCGAACGCCGCCTGCCGATTTCCCATCGCCGCGTCCTCCTGACCGGAGGAAGCGCAGACGGGGCTCGGTAACTCCAACGGGCGGACGCGCTCGCGGGCGTCTCCCGGGAAATGAGGGGAGCGGCGGGTGCTACCCTAACGGGCAACTCTCGGTGGCAGGTTGACTATGGGTCCGGCGCCTTCCGTGGACGTCACGCAGTTGCTCAAGGCCTGGAGGAATGGGGACGAGCACGCCCTCGCGAGGCTCATCCCGCTGATCTACAGGGAGCTACGACAACGCGCCCGCCGCTGCACGCGGGGCGAGCGCCCGGGGCACAGCCTCCAGACCTCGGCGCTCATCAACGAGGCCTACCTCCGCCTGGCCGGCTCCGCCCCGGTGGCCTGGAACAACCGAAGCCACTTCTTCGCCCTTGCCGCCCGCATGATGCGGCGGATCGTGGTGGACCATGCCCGCGCCCGGCGCAGCCTCAGGCGCGGCGGGCAGAACCGCCTGGTCTCGCTGGAGGAGGAGTACCTTGTGGCCGCTGAGCCCCCGCGAGACCTGGTCGTCCTCGACGACGCGCTCGCCGCGCTATCGGGGCTCGACGCGCGCAAGGGCCGCGTTGTGGAGCTGCGCTTCTTCGGTGGCCTGAGCGTCAAGGAGACGGCGGAGGTCCTCGCGGTGTCCCCCCAAACCGTGATGCGGGACTGGACGCTCGCGAAGGTATGGCTTCTGCGGGAGATGAAGCGAGGAGACGGCGCGGAGGGCGGGCGCGCCCGGCGTCGGGGCCCTCGAGCTTCGTGAAGTTGGCGGAGCCCGGCCTGAGGGCGGCTCGTCTCGACTGCCTCACATCATCTGTCGCCGCGGGACAAGGCCCATGTGGTCTTCGAGGTTGCCAAGCGCGAGGTTTTAGTGCTGGCGGCAGTTGGGCTGCCATGCGGTCTGGGCGCGGCGCTCGGCACCTCAGGACTCGTCGCGTCGTTCCTGTACGAAGTGCAGCCCAACGATCCTGTGGCGCTGACGCTGCCCGTGATGTTCGAATCGACCCGATGACTGCGATACGTCAGGACTGACGCCCGGCCGACAGAAACCGACTTCGAGGGTCTGAACGACGTACGGGCCGGAGGAGGTTGAATGGACAGGAGGTTGCTTCTCAAGCTGGGCGCCGCGTGCCTCGGGACCGCCGCCGCCCGTCCTGCCCTCGGCTTCGTCCCGGCTCACAACTGGGACGGCTACAACTGGGGCACGGCGCCGGCGGTCAAAGACCGCCTTTACCAGGGGCCGTTTCCGCAGTACCCGCCCGAGGAAGTGCTCCCCGGTTCCGAGGTCGTGATGGCCACGACACCTTCGCGCGCGGTCGTGCCCGGCTACGGAATGGGTCTCGTTACCTACGTCACGGGCGACTTCGGAGGCAACACCTTCCGGGGCGTGGACATGGAGAAGGCGATCGAGGCCTTCGCGCAGGTGCCGTTGGGCCAGAAACTCTATGTCCGGCCCACCTGGCGCGAGCTGCAGAAGCGCCCGGGCCGCCTGGATCCCGACGCGTACTGGATGACGACCCTTGCCATGGCGAAGCAGTATGGCAAGCGGGTCGGCTTCCGCGTCCAGATGAGCGATCCCGACATCGAGGAGCCGGCGCTGCCCGATTTCGTCCTCGACAAGGTGCCGATGGTTCCCCTGCGCGGTGGCGAGTGGAAGCGCAGGCCTTCTGGAGACACCCGGGGTTACCTGGAGCCACGCTACGACCATCCCTTCTTCCAGAACGCGTTCCGCGAGCTGAACGCTCTCCTGGCCGCCGAGCTCGACGGCAGCCCGCTCGTCGAGTACATCGACACGTTCATGTACGGCTTCTGGGGTGAGGGCCATACCTGGCCGTTCACCGATCATCCGTTTCCGGATGGGACGACGGCCGAGCGCACGTTCGTGCGCATGCTCGAAGTTCAGCTCGAGCACTGGAAGAAGACCCCGCTCGTCACCAACACGCAGCCGGACTGGAGCCGCGTCGGCAACTCGGAGCTGCTCGACCGCACCATCCGCAGCCACAACTGGGTGAGGACCGACACCATCTTCGTCGAGAACGAGCAGATCGAGGCGATCTCCAACCGGCCGCCCTGGGTGGCGGCGGTGCTCGAGGTCGGGATGTCCGACGGCTCGCCGGAATCGCTGCGTCTCGACGAGGAGGTCACCTACACCGATAACGTCATCGCCCACGTCATGGACGTGGGCGCCAACTACTGGTCGCTCTGGAACTGGCACGCGGAGAAGGCCGAGAACATCCTGAGCTACTACCGCCAGTACCCCGAGATGATCGACACCATCGCGCGCCGGGTGGGCTACCGCGTGCGGCCCTCGTACGTCTGGCACTACGAAGGCGGCGAGCGGAACGGGCTCGTGGTCGGCTTTGCCAATGACGGGATAGCGGGCGTGCCCGGCGTGCTGCGCGTGAACGTGACGACCGACGACGGGACGGTCCTGGCTGGAGGCGGACTGGACCCCGGCTATCCGCTGCCCGGGAAGATCCGGCAGGCACGATTCGAACTGCCGCGGGGAACGGACTGGAAGGGGCTCAAGCTCAAGGCGGAGATCGAGGTGAAGGGCGTGCGGCACCCGGTGCGATGGGCCTGCCACCAGGCGCTCGAAGAGGACGGCTCTCTGAGGCTGCGCCACACGGCAGGTCTGGGATAAGGGGCTGGTCTTCAATGCGTCATCTGCTCTCCGATCTCCGGTTTGCGCATCGCGCGTGGCGCAACCATCCTGGCTTCACGGCCGTCGCGATTCTGTCGATGGCGCTCGGCATCGGCGCCAACACCGCCATCTTCACACTCGTCGATCAGGTGCTCTTGCGGCCAGCTGCCGGTGAAGGATCCGCAGCAGCTCGTGCAGCTGACCATGGACGGATGCATTTCGGCAGCAACTGGGGTGACGGCAGTGAGCTGTCATTCCCGATGTACACGGACGTCCGCGATCACAATCAGGGTCATGCTGGCGATGTGCGCTGTGGCTTTCGCACAGGGCAGCGTTGATAAAGCGCTGATGGATTTGGAACGGCAGTGGGTGAAGGCCGCACTGGCAAGTAACGGTGAGGCCCTCGCGCCGCTGCTTGCCACGGATTTTGTCTCGGTGCAGTCCGATGGAACGACCGAGAGCAAGTCCCAGTATGTCGCAAAGACTACCAAGGGTAAGTGGCAGGTCAGTGAGGTGAGCGACATGAAGGTGCAGGTTCATGGAGACTCCGCCGTCGTGACGGGCGTGTGGACGGGAAAAGGAACGGACGGAACGGGAAAGGCCATCGACGGTAAGGAGCGGTTTGCGGACACGTGGGTGAAGATGCCTGACGGTCGATCGTTTCGTTCAGCTGTCATTGAACGGCCCGTCGGCGAAGGTGGAGCGCAGCCGATCGGTGAGGGCAACGTCAACACGACGCTGAACGTCTACTGCTGTTGATGATCGAGAGTTGGTGCGCCCGACTACGGCCAGCTTGTCATCTACCTGCGCATGAATGGGATCGTGCCGCCAGCGACTCAGTCCGGACGTTCCCGATGACGATGTAGGGCGGCCGTTCCCCGAGTACGCCGCCGATCGCCGCAGGTAGTGTCGGCCATGATTCACGGCACGCCTGCTACAGCGGCACACAGACAACGACTGGACATCCCGTCGATGAGGCTGGTGGCCTGACGTCAGCGGCGACACCGACGGCCGCCCGAGCGTGTCATCGATGCGCGGCCTAGAACTTCACGCGTCCCACGAACTGGATCTGCCTCGCCGCCGTGGCCGCCATGATCACGCTCCCGAACTGGGGCGTGTTCACGAAGCGCTCGGGCGTCCCGAGGTTCGTGTGATTGAAGACGTTGAACGCCTCCGCGCGGAACTCGAGCCTCGCGTCGCCGACCAACGGGAAATCGCGCTGCAGCGCCACGTCGGTCTTCTGCAGGCCGGGCCCGTACATCGAGTTGCGTCCTGCGTTGCCGAAGGTGTACGCCGGGGGCGTGGTGAACGCCGCGGTGTTGAACCAGCGCTCGGCCGTGCGCTCATCCTTCGGCAGGTTCGGTGACTGCCCGGGTACGACGTTCGCGCGCACCGGGTTCACGTTCAGCAGAGCCCCCGCGTTCGCCGTGTCGCCGAACACGCTGATCGTGAACGGGAAGCCGCTCTGCATCTGGTGAATCACCGCGACCTGCCAGTCGCCGGCTACCAACTTGACGGCACGCATGAACGCGCCGCCCCCTTGCGGCGCCTCGGACGTGAGCGGGAGCTGATAGATGAGGCTCGTCACGACGCGGTGCCGGATGTCGCAGCCGGCCGGGCCCCAGTCGGCCGCGAGGTTGTAGCTGTCCTGCGGCACCTCCGGCTCCATGGCCGGCGACCGGAAGGAGGGTGAATCCGACATGCTGCGCGCGTAGGTGTAGCTCGCCAGGAAGCTGAGACCATCGGCGAGTCGCCGCTTCGCCTGGACGTAGCCTGCGTTGTAGGACGAGCGCGCGGTGAACTCCAGGAGGTTGATGGGACCCACGGGGAACGTCATGCTCGCAATGGGCCACGTGTCTGGCAGGTCCGTGCCTTCCACGAACGAGATGGTCTGGTACGGGCGGCGCGGCCCCAGGGGCAGCGGGCTCGGTGCCGCGTTGTTCACGAGGCGGGCGCGATCGAGGTTGCGCCCCCACGCCCCCGTGTAGCCGACTTCGACGACCATCGTGTCGCCGATCTGCCGCTCGACGCTGGCGCTCGCCTGCTGGATGAACGGAATCTGCCAGTGCGGGTCGAGCGCGGTAAACCCGACGAGCGTCTTGCCGAGGACCGGATCGGTGAAGTCGAACCCGCTGAGCGAGGGGATGAAGTTGTTGCTCGTGCGAATCTCCGGGAACACGAGCGGCACGTTGTGCACCTGGTTGCACCAGAGGTTCATCTCCGGGTACGCGTAGAAGCCGCCGTATCCCGCCCTGAGCACGTATCGGCCGCCGCCCGGGTTGTAGCTGGCACCGACGCGCGGCGCGAAGTTGTTGCGATCGGGATAGGCGAGGCCGACCGGATAGCCGCCCTGGCCGCCGGCGTAGGCCCATGGCTTGCCGTCAATCCACACGAGGTTCGTCAGGACCTTGTTCACGTCGTGAAGCGGCGTCATGTACTCGTAGCGGAGTCCCAGGTTCAGCGTGAGGTGCGTGCCGATGCGCCAGTCGTCCTGCACGAAGGCTTCGTAGCCGGGCTGCCGCATGTTCATGGACGGGAGACCCGCCTGCCGCTGCATGACGGTCGGCAGGCCGAGCAGGAAGCTCGCCAGCGCCTGCCCCGTGCCGTCATTGGACGCCGTTTCAGTGGTGAAGCCGTTCGTGTACTGGTAATACCCCCGGTTCTGGAAGAACCCGAGCATGTCCCACTTGAAGTACCGGACGTCGCCGCCGACCTTGATCGAGTGCTGCCCGCGCACCCACGTGAGCCGGTCGCCGATCTGCAGCAGCTTGTTGTCGTACTTGCATGGCGTGCACAGCAGCGAATCACCAAACGGTTGATAACCCTGCACGTTGAACAGCGGGAGACCGTAGGCATCCGCGCCGCCGAACCCGACGCCCCTGATGCCGAGCGCACCAATCAGGTCGGTGCCGCCGGCGGCCTCGCCCTGCCGGTTCAACTCCATCCGCGCGAACCCGACGCGGAGCTCGTGGACGGCGCGCGATCCGATCGGCTGGACGAAGCTTGCCGTCATGTTCTGCAGTCGGTTGTCGTGCCTGGTCCCGAAGCCGGGCAGGTTCTCGGGCGTGAACCCGCGCTCACTGCTCAGCGTGTACCTGCCGAAGAGGAGTGCGCCGTTCTGCCACCCGTGATCGAGGCGCAGCGTGCCCTGGTCGTTCTGCAGGTCCTGCGCGCGCGTGTCGAGATAGTTGTTGAACGCACCACCCATACTCATCCCCATCCCCATGCCATCGTCCGTGTTGGGCAGGGGCACGAACTGCTGGAGCACGCGCACCGCGGTGGGGTTCAGCCGCTCATCGGGAATCACGTTGCCCGGAAACTGTGACCGGATCAGCTGCGGGTTCAAGGGGCTGACCGGCCTCCTTGGATCGAAGCTCGGGTTGGCGCGCGTGGTCCGCGGGTCATAAATCGGAGGGCCGTCGCTGAAGTCGCCCATCCGCCACATCTCGGGCGGCACGCTCATCACCATCGACTGGCCCTGCGTGCTCCGGAATCCCTCGAAGCTCCCGAAGAAGAACATCCGCTTCGTGAAAAACGGCCCGCCCAGCGTGCCGCCGTACTGGTTCTGGTTGAAGTGCGGCAGCTCGTCGGGGCTCGTGAACAGCCGCGCATCAAACGCACTGTTCCGGAAGTACTCGTACATGCTGCCGTGCAGCGTCTGCGTGCCCGACTTGGTGACCACGTTCACCTGGCCCGTGCCCGCCGCCCCGAGCTCCGCGGAGTAGCTGGCCGTTTCGATCTGGAACTCGCGAATCGCGTCAGGGGGCAAGTTGACGATGTAGGTGTTGAACGACGGATCCGTGTTGGTGGTGCCATCTATGCGGAACGCGTTCGCGCCCGGCCGCCCGCCCGTGATGCTGATCGCCGAGTTCTGGCCTGGCCGCCAGTAGAGGGGCAACGTCGAACCGGTGGACGCGCCATGCGACGCATGCGCGCCGGGCACCAGCAGGGCGAGCTCGAGGAACTGGCGGCCGTTGAGCGGCAGCTGCGAGATCTGCCGCTCGTCGATCACCTGGCCGACCGAGGAGCTGACGGTGTCGAGCAACGGCATCGACTGGCGCACGACGACCTCCGCCGATACGGCGCTCGCCTTCAGGTTGAGGTCGAGGCGCAGCCGCTGGTTGACTTCGAGCCGCACGTCGACGCGCGTCGAGGCGAATCCCGGCAGGCTGGCGGTCAGCCGGAACTCTCCGGGCTGCAGTCCGGGGACCTCGAATGTGCCGTCATCCGCGCTCGTGGTCGTGCGCGTGAAGCCGCGGTTCGCGTCCTCCACCGCGATTGTGGCGCCGGGTACCGCAAGATTCTGCTCGTCGAGGACGAGGCCGGTAATCGTGCCCGTCGTGTTCTGGGCCCGAGTGGGAGAAGCACCAGCGACGAGACAGGCGATGATCAGCGAGGCGAGGCGGACGTGCATCGAAGGCAGAAGGATCATGCGGAAGGCTCCGTCAGGGCTTCTTGCGCGTGCGTGCTGATTTGAAGGGCAGAAAGTAGCACGGCGCTTTCGGCGGCCGGCCGCATCAAACTGATTAACGGGGTCGTTGAAAAACATCAGGATCAGGGTCCGGACAACCTCAGCCTTCACCGCGGGAAGCCGCCGCCGTCGCGGGCGGGTCGAGCGCCAGCCTCCAGCTCGGCGGCGCTGCGGGCACGTGTTGCGTCGATCGGGCGGCACGTCCTCAAAGATTCCGGTGCGGACGCCGGAGGGCAATGCGTTCGGTAAACGACTGCTCGGCATGATGCGCCGGGAGTGTCGCGACTGGCTGATCCCCTCGACGAGAAACATCACCGAGGGATCCTTCGTGAGTGGTTGACTCGTGACAATCGGGGTCATCCGCACGCCAGCGTTGGACCGGGGATTCCCCATCTGATGCCGAACGCAGCGAGGTCGTTTCGAATGGCCATCGCCTCGGCGAAACGCCTCTTGACCGGCCACATCCCACTCCCGCGAGAATTTGCGGATCGCAACGGTTCGCGGCGACGGCGCGGATTTGGTTTTTCGACCAGATGGCCAACCGAACTCTCGCGAGGACGAGGCGCACAATGCGCCCCTCCTTGTCGGGTACGCGGTGAACGAAGCGAGGCCGAGCGCCAGTTGCGAACGAATTGTTCACAACCCGTCTGGCACAAAACAACAGCGGCCGTAATGTTGATTTGGTGCGCCCTGCAGGACTCGAACCTGCGACCTCCTGGTTCGTAGGCTAATGCAGGTGCCTGGCCTCGTGGGTTCTTCGTGTGTGTAGCTCGGATGAGACCCTGCCGATGCCCAGTGTTCGGGAGAAATTGTTCACTGATTGTTCACGACCCGCCTGGTGATCCGGCTGACTACCTGTTGTTGCCTCCTGTTCGGGAGCGCATTGTTCACTGATGGTTCATCGTCGCCGCCGTGGGCCTCGACCGGACAACCGATCCGCAAGTACTCCAAGAAAGAGCTCCACGCGAAGTGGATGAGCAGCTGGAGCCGCGCGCGCCCCTCAATTGCTGGGTATCGGCTCGATTACATAATCAACGGGAAGTCGTAGCCGCGCTGGTGACCCGTAGGCTATCGTGCGGGCATGCTCGATTTCATCACGTACGACTTCGGCTACAGCTGGTCCGTTCGATACGCGATGATTGCGCCTCTGATCGTCGCCGGCAGCCTCGCGGCGCTTGCCGCGTGGCGGTCCTGGCCGCGCTGGGTGTTCATCCTGGCAACGCTGATGGCGTTGTGGGCCGCGGCGGCGGTCGTGGTCCTCAACGTGATGCTCAACAGCCCGATGCCGCTGCCGACGGAGCGCTTCCTGCGGGCCGGCGCGGGGCACGTGCTCGACGTCGGCGCCGGATCCGGACGCGCCGCGGTTGGCGTGCTGATCGCCAGGCCGCATGTCACGGCGACCGGCGTCGACATCTACAGCGGCTACTGGGGAATCGACGGCAACACGCCGGAACGGTTCATGGCGAACGCGCGGATCGCGGGCGTTGCGGACCGCGCCTCCGCCCGCGTCGGCGACATGCGGCAGCTGCCGTTCGGCGACGGCGAGTTCGACGCCGTGGTCAGCTCGTACGCCATCGATCATCTGCCCCGGGCCGAGCGCCCGAAAGCGATTGCGGAAGTCGCGCGCGTCCTCAAGCCGGGCGGCGAGTTCCTGCTGATGATCATCCGCGTCGATTGGAGGACGTGGCTGGTCTCGCCGCTGCTCGCGCATCACCCGTCGCAGAACCCGGAACCCTGGCGCGAACTGCTTCAGCAGCACGGATTCAGCGTGGAGGAAGAAGGCACGCCGTTTACAACCCTGTACTTCCTCGCCAGGAAGCACGGTGCGACACGCACCCACGGGTCGACGACACGCCGTCAGAATCTCACCCGTGCCGAGCCATCGAATCGCACCGACCGTGTCCGCGTACTGCCCGCGACGCGGACCTCGACGCGGGCGCGATGGCGGACCGATCATCCGCGACCTCGGAGCGAGCGACAAGTCGAGAGTGCGCGCGAACTCCGCGCCCGCTGATGCCGTCGTCCACGTAGACGTGGTTGTCGGCGACCGTCAATCGGCGCGCAGGCCGTCGAGGGGCGACATTCGCGTGGCGCGAGCGGCGGGCAGGTAGGCCGCGGCCAACGCGACGATTCCCAGCGCGAGCACCGACATCGCGAAGCTCAGAGGGTCGTTCGGCTGCAGCCCGAAGAGCAGCGTCCCTGCTGTGCGGCCGATGGCGAGCGCCAGCGCGCAGCCGATCCCGAGTCCGACGGCCAGCAGAAGCCCGGCCTGGCCGAGCATCAGCCGCAGGACGTCGCCGCTGGCCGCGCCAAGCGCCATGCGGATGGCAATCTCGTTGGACCGGCGCGCCACCGAGTACGACATCACGCCATACAGCCCGACGGCCGCCAGCAGCGCCGCGAGCACGCCGAAGAAGCCCGATAGCCAGGAGAGCAGACGCTCACGCGTGAGCCGCTCGCGCACATGCACGCGCAGCGTCTGCAGATCTCCACCCAGAACGTTCTCGTCCCGAAACAGCTGTCGCAGGCTGGCGGCGACGTTGTCGGCTGGGCCGGTCGTGCGGAGAATCACGTTCATGCCCAGGCGCGGGCTCGGATGCTGCGACTCCGGTGCGTACGCGGTGGGTGGGATGTCCTCGCGCAGATCGGCGTACTTCGAGTCACCGACGGTGCCGACGATCTCGTAGACGGCCTCGGGATACCCGGGCTCCTCGCCCGTGCGCACGAACGCGCCGATTGGCTCCTGACCGGCAAGATATCGGCGCACGAACGTCTGGTTGACGAGCATCACCTTGCGGCCGGTCGTCGTGTCCGAGCGCCCGATGTCGCGGCCGGAGAGGATCGGCACGCCCAACGTGTGGAAGTAGCCGGGGCTCACCCAGCTGATCTTCGACGACTGCTCCGCATCGGCCTGCGCGTTGCCGACGCGAATGCCCATCGTCCAACTCGAGCTGGTGAGAGGAATCTTCGTCCCGCTGGCTGCCGCTTCGACCTGTGGCAACGCGCGAATGCGCTCGAGCAGCACTGTCTTTTCCTGGAGTTGTTGCTCGGGCGACAGGTTGGGACGCGGCAGGTAGCACGACAGATAGTGCAGCCCATCCTGCGGGAACCCGGCGTCGGCCGTCATCAGGTTGCGGAAGCTGCGGACGAAGAGCAGCGCGCCGACCACCAGCACGAGCGAGATGGCGACCTGCGCGACGACCAGCGCTCGCTGGAACGAAAGCCGCTCCGGGCCGCCGGTGAGACCCCGCCCGCCCTGCTTCAAGACGTCGGCTGGCTGGGCCTGCGCCGAGCGCAGCGCCGGTGCGAGACCGCAGATGACGCAGGTCAGGAACGCGAGCGCGCTGGTGAAGGCGAGCACGCGCCAATCGAGCCCGAGATCGAGGTGCAGCCCGTTGGCCTTGGTCGTCAGGAACAGCACGATCGTGCGGCTCAGCACGACGGCGAGGACGATGCCGGCGCCGGCGCCGACCACGGCGACGAGAAGACTTTCGGTCAGCGATTGCGCCATCAGCCGCTGACGTGACGCGCCGAGGGCGAGCCGCACCGAGAACTCACGCTGCCGCGCTGTCGCCCGCGCGAGCATCAGGTTCGCGAGGTTGGCGCACGCCACCAGCAGCACCAGCCCGGTGATGCCCAGCAGCAGCCAGAGCGACGTCTCGTATTGCTGGCGCCACTGGCTGATGCCGCGTCCGGCGGGCACCGCGGTGAACCGCAGCGCCTTCCAGTTGGAGTTGTCGCCGTATCCCGTTGGCGCGAGGCGATCGAATAGCTCCACGCTCAACGCGTGCACATGTCCCGCGGCCTGGGCAAGCGTCCACCCGGGCTTGAGCCGCCCCATGGCGGTGAGCCACCAGGAGTGCTTCTGCTCCAGCGCGTTGCCCCACAGTCCGGCCGCGCAGACGGGCACGGCGAGGTCGAAGCGTTGACCGACTTCGAGGCCGAAGAACTCCGGCGGCGTCACGCCGGCGACCTGGAAGGTCCGTTCGCCGATCACCAGCGGCGCGCCGATCGCGTCGTCGCGTCCGCCAAACGCACGTTGCCAGTAGGCGTGGCTGATAACGACGCCGCCGGGGGCGCAGCCGCGTCGATCGTCGGCAGGGCCGAGCAGGCGGCCGCGGAAAGGCACGAGCCCGAGCGCTGGAAAGAAGTCGCCGCTGACCCAGATACTGTGGGGGAATTGCATGTCCCGCCCGCGCCCGACAGGCAGGCCTGCCGTGCCCCACGCGAAGAGACCCGCAAAGGCCTGCTGGCTGTGGCGCAGTCCTTCCCACAGCGGGTGCGTGAGATTCGAATTCGAGCTGTCGGACACGCCGTAACCGCGATTGCCGCCATCCACGACGACTTCAACAAGCTCGTGAGGACGCGGGATCGGAAGGCTGCGCAGGCGCAAGGCGTCGAGCAGCTGGAACACCGCAGTGTTGGCGCCGATGCCGAGCGCGAGCGAGAGGATGGAGGCGAGCGCAAAGCCGGGGCTTCGGCGAAGTAAGCGCGCAGCGTAGCGCACGTCCTTGACCAGCGCGTCGATCGGCGCCAGCGTGTTCATCGCGTAGACGTCCTCGCGCACCCGCGTTGCGTTGCCCAGCTTCCGCATCGCCGCATGGCGGGCCTCGTCGGGGTTGTCACCGCCGGCGATGCGCTCGCCGGCCTCGTGCGCGAGGTAGGACTCCAGCTCCTCGGCAATCTCGGCGTCTCGCTGCCGACGCCGCCAGAATCGCGACCACCCCATGGCTCACTCCTTCGCCGGTCCCAGCACGCGGGCCACGGCCTGCACCAGCACCTCCCACCGGCTGCGTTCCTTCACCAGGTGCGCCTTACCGGTGGGCGTCAGACGGTAGTACTTGGCCCGCCGGTTCTGCTCGGAGGTCCCCCAGAAGCCGGCAATCAGGCCCTTGTTCTCGAGACGGTGCAATGCCGGGTAGAGAAATCCGTGTTCCACCTGAAGGACTTCGTCGGAGCTGTGCTCGATGGCGTGCGCGATGGTGTGGCCGTGTGCCGGGCCGAAAATCAGCGTTCGGAGGACGAGCATGTCGAGCGTGCCGGAGACCATGTCGCCAGAGGCGTCGGGAGCTTTCCGTCGAGCCATGCCCCCAAGGCTACTCCAGAAGAAGTTCTAGTGGAAACAACAATCTTGAATTACGGCACTCTTGCGCGGCTTGTTCCGTTGGCGTAAGAGATTTTCTACTCGGGCTGGCCGCTCGGCGGCCACGTCTACCGCAGATTTCGGGATTACGCCGATGGCCCTGCGCCGGAATCCGCGCGCGCTGGTGGCCGGCGTCTGGTTGGTGCTCACGCGGTTGCCACACCGAACACGGCTAGCGCCGCGGCGATGATGGTACTGGGCCTGGTGCTTGCGGCGACCGCCATATGGTCGCTGGCGGTGCCGGGCTCAACGCTTAGCGAGCGGGTGCGCGCCGCGCTCGGGGTCGTCGTCCAGAGCGCTCGCTGGATCTGGGGATGCGAGTACCCACGGGCGTCGTTCAAGCCGATCCCGACGGGATGGCGACAAGCGTCAGCCACGGGCGCTCGCCGGAGCGTGTGCCTTGACCATGAGATACGCCTTGACATTCTAGGTTGGTGCGGTCTAGCCTCGCCACCTAGAATGTCTACCAAACGAAGCCACGGCCGGCTCGAGCTCCTGCAGGGCACGCTGGATCTGTTGATTCTGCGCACGCTGCGTTGGGGACCGGCGCATGGCCATGCAATCGCCAAAATGATCGAACGTGGCTCCGACGACGTGCTGCTGGTGGAGCAGGGATCCCTCTACCCAGCGCTTCACCGCCTGATCAAACGCGGCTGGATCACGTTCGGCGAGGGCACTTCCGAGAACAATCGCCGCGCCAAGTTCTATCGATTGACGGCCAAGGGGCGGAGACAACTCGAGGTCGAAACGAGTAAGTGGGACACGCTGGCCCGAGCCGTCGGTCGCATCCTTCGTCCCGCCGCACAGGAGTGAAGACCATCGTGCGCCGCAAACGAGCGTTAAACGGTCTCGGCCAGGACATCCGCGATCACATCGAGCGCGAAACCCAGGACAACATCGACAAAGGCATGGCGCCAGAGGAGGCGCGGCGTCAGGCCCTGATCAGATTCGGTAACGTCGCACTGATCACTGAGGACACGCAGGCCGTGTGGGGCTGGCCATCGCTCGATGCGATCGGCCAGGATCTCCGCTATGTGCTCCGGACGCTGCGCAGGAAGCCTGCGTTTGCCCTCGTCGTCATCCTGACGCTCGGGTTCGGCATCAGCCTCAACACCGCCACCTTCAGCATCGTTAACGCGGCGCTCATCCGGCCGCTGGGGTTCGCGGACCCCGAGCGTCTCGTGGCCTTGCATGAGCGCTTCGGCGTGGAAGACGTCCCCTTCTCTCCGCCGGACTTTCTCGATGTCGAGCGGGACCAGCAGTCGTTCGCGGACGTGGCGGCGTACGTGAACCTTTCGTTGGAGCTCTCGGGACGCGCCGAGCCGATCCGGATCGATGGCGCCAAGGTCTCGGCGGGCCTGTTCTCGCTACTCGGCGTCGGCCCTCTGCTGGGCCGTGATTTCCGCCCTGAGGAGGACCGCCCCGGTACGGACGTGGCTCTGTTGAGCTGGGGGGTATGGCAATCGCGTTACGGAGGCAACCGCTCAATCGTGGGTCGGACCGTCACGCTCGACCGCCGGCCTTACACGGTGATCGGCGTCATGCCCGCTGGCTTCGAATTCCCCCGCCGCGGTCCCCAGTCGAACAACAAGCCCGCCAGCATCTGGGTGCCGATGGCGTTCACCGACGAACAGCGACAAGCGCGCGGCAACCAGTTCAATCACGGCGTGATTGCCAGGCTCAAGCGCGGCGTGTCCATCGACGAAGCCCGAGCGGAGCTCGATGTACTGGCACGACGGATAAATGCCAACTATCCTGCTTCGCTGCAGCAAGCGGGCTTCGCGATCGGCCTGTCCGTTTCGCCCCTACGGGACGAAATCGTCGGCCGGATGGAACGGCCTCTGTTGCTTCTGCTGGGGGCTGTTGGCCTCGTGCTCCTCGTGACGTGCGCCAACGTCGCGACGCTCGTGCTCAGCCGGGCCGCATCGCGCACGCGTGAAATCGCGGTGCGAACCGCGCTCGGCGCAAGCCGCGGCCGCCTCGTGCAGTTGCTGCTCACGGAGGCTGCGGTCCTCTCCATCGCGGGCGGCCTGCTCGCCCTCGTGGCCTCGCGGTTCATCGTCGGCACCGTGCCCACGGCCGTGACCGACACGATCCCCGCCGGGCGAGGGTTCTCGATCGATGTTCGAGTGCTGGCATTCACCGCCGGCATTGCCATTGCAACGTCCCTCCTCTGTGCGCTGATCCCGCTGGGCACCGTCGCTCGCGCTCGCGCCGGGCTCGCCCTTCAGGAAGCTTCACGCTCGACACCGGGACCGCGAAGGCACCGCATGCAAGCTGGTCTCGTCGTCTCCACGGTCATGCTCGCGTGCGTCCTCTTGGTGGGGGCAGGACTGTTCATCAGGAGCTTCTCCGCGCTCATGGCGACAGATGCCGGATTCAATCCCGATCGCGTACTGACCGCGTCGCTGACGCTTCCTCGAGCTGGCTACAGCACCGCGGCCAGCGTCCGCAGCTTTCAACGCGCCCTCTCTACGCGCGCATCGGCGTTGCCGGGGGTGCGCTCGGCGGCGCTGGTGACCGATCTGCCACTCGAACGATACGAGAATCGCGTGCTCTCGGCCGAAGGGGTGGAACTGGCGGGCGGGGCTTCGTCCAGCACGAATCTTTCGTGGGTCTACGGTCCGTATTTCCAGACGCTCGGGATCCGGTTGAAGAGCGGCCGAGTGTTTTCGGATGTCGAAGACATCGAGCCGCGAGGCGTCGTCATCGTCAACGAGCGGCTGGCGCGGACCTTTTGGCCCGGACAGGATGCCGTCGGCAAGCGCCTCAGATGGGGGCTCAACCTCCCGGAAAACCAGAACCCCTGGCTCACCATAGTCGGCGTTGTTGCCGACGTCGCCGATGGCCCGCTCGGAGCCGAGCCGTCCGTTCACGCCTACGAGCCATTCAGCCAGTTTCCCGATAGCGTGTTGAACAACTTTCCGAACGCATTTGGACGGCAGTTCAAGCTGGCCGTTCGTACCGATGCCGATCCGCACGCCTTCGTATCTGCCGTCCGCACCGAGATCGGACGCATCGATCGGCAGCTCGCCATCGAGTCGATCGCCACAATGGTCGACCGCGTTGGCGAGACGGTTGCCCCACGACGCTTCAGCGCGATGGTACTGGGAGGATTTGCGATAGGCTCGCTGCTGCTCGCGGCAGTCGGTCTGTATGGTCTGCTGGTCTTCACCGTCAGCGAACGTGCCCGGGAGATCGCTGTCCGACTCGCCTTGGGTGCTCAGCGGGCGGAGATCCTTCGCATGGTGATCGGTCACGGCCTTAAGCTTGTCGCGTTCGGCCTCGTGCTGGGGGTCGGAATTTCGTACGGCGTCGGCCGCACCTTAGGCTCACTCCTCTATCAGACCGAGAGCCACGACCTCGTCACGTTCGGTACCGTATCGATTCTTCTCTTCCTGATTGCCGTGATCGCGTGCGCACTCCCAGCCTATCGAGCGTCGCGGGTCGAGCCGATGGGGGTCCTCAGGACGGAATGAATCGGTTCCGACGGCGGTCCGACGGGGGCACGTTCACGTCGCTGATCTTTCAATCGGGTGACGCTGGCTGGGATTCGAGATCGCTAGAGACAGAGACCGCCGGGCCTTGGTCCAGCCGGGGCGGCTGGAATGGTCGAAGCCCCACCGGAACTCGCACACGCGAGGCGACCAATTCTCTTCACCACCACGGCAACGATCTCACATCGGCGGACGCCCCGCATGTCTCCAGCAGACCTGACGGCCCGCGCGGCCGCCGAACGCCAGATGATCAGACTCGGCGCATCAACCGAGTGGCACGGGACCCGATGCTCACGATCTAACGACTGACGGTTGGCGCGGACTTCTGGTTTTCAGTCCGATGCGCCTCCAGAAGAACACCGTCGAAAGCGTGCTCGCGAACCGGATTGTTCACAACCGGTTCTGGCACGAAAACGTGTGGCTGTAAGTTATTGATTTGGTGCGCCCTGCAGACTCGACCTGCGACCTCCTGGTTCGTAGGCTGATGCAGGTGCCTGGCCTCGTGGCTTCTTCGTGGCTGTAGCGCGGATCGCGACCCTGCTATTGCCCCGTGTTCGGGGGAGAAATTGTTCACTAATTGTTCACCAATGCTGGCTCGGCGCCTTCGCACGGTTTCAGACTCGTCGCCGGTTCTGCGCATGAAATGCTGGCGACGACATCCCGTCCATCACCTCGCGCTCATGGCTGTCGGCGGCCAATTTCTTTTTCGCGGCGGCGGCAGCGGTTTCAACCCTGGCGGCATACTGCATCCCGGGCAACAGGTCTGCCATGGGAGCGCGCTGAAGCAGTTCACGAAAAATCCGCAACTCAACCAATCGCGCCTGCCATTCGTTCGCACCATTCAAATGCGCCATCTCGTGCTCGAGGATGGCCGCGAGCTGCATCGCACCGAGCAAGCTCGTCTTAGCGTCCTGATAAGAGGGGCAGGAGGACAGCACGTTGATACGTGCGACGCCTTTCATAATGAAGGCACACGCGCCGTGCACGTCCGTTTGAAGAACCGTAGGAAGCGTACGGGCATCCACAACTTCGATCGCGACCGGCGGCATCGTGGGCAGGAGCGCTGCGGCTCGTCGTATGCGGACATCGGAGCTGACCTCTGACACGCGTCCCGCCCTGACATCTTCCGTCGTCCCTTTCTGAGCGCGAAGATCAGCCGAAGCTGAGCTCAGCAATGCGGTGACGGCGATGATCGCCGACACGCGACAGAGCAGACGGGAGACGGTTTCCTGCTTATCCGCACCGAACATCGGCCACCTCGCTGGTGACCACGTTCGGCCTCTGATCCGGCTACCTCAATGACGGGCCGGCGACGCCCGTCCTACCATCAGGCGACCGCATAACCTTTGCGTTTGTCGTCACTTGACGACGAATGTGACATGGAAACGGCGGCTCGTGATACGCTCGCCCGCACCCCACCGCGGTCGTCGAGACGGAAGCGAAAATGGGTGCGCCCTCCACGCCACCGATTCACATCGTGAGGTTCAGCGTCTTCGAGCTGAATCTGCGCTCCGGCGAGCTCCGCCGGGCAGGCACCCGGATCAATCTCCAGGAACAGTCGTTCCAGACGCTCGCCCTACTGCTCGAGCATCCCGGAGACGTCGTCACACGGGAGGAGCTGCGACAGCGACTCTGGCCGGCCGATACCTTTGTCGACTTCGAGCGCGGGCTGAACGCGGCGATCAAGCGGCTGCGCGACACGCTGGGGGATTCAGCCGAGTCCCCACGCTTCGTCGAGACACTGCACCGTCGCGGTTACCGATTCATCGCCCCGGTCGAGCTTGGCGCTGCTCGTGCGAATCGGAGTGACGAGGCAGGGTCGGACGACGGTTCGCTGGGCGATTCAGCTGACCCGCCGCGCTTCATCCAGACCGTTCCTCGCCCTGGCGATCGCTTCATCGCACCCGTCGACGGCGCAGCGGAGACACCGAATCAACAGCCCGGCGCGCAGTCGGTTGTTGTCGAGCAGATGCCCGCTGGCCGGTCCACTCCGCTGCGCGGATGGATCGGCAAGGGGGCAGCGATTGGCGTCGCAGCCGTCATTCTTGTGGTCGCATCGATAGCACTCGTTCGCAAGGCTCCTCCGGCAACCGGCGCGCCGGCTCGGATCGCGGCCGCTCACGAGGTTGGCCGGCAAAGAGGCATGGCCCGCATTCGCTCCGGACGGCGAGCAGGTCGCCTTCGCGTGGTCGGGCGAGAAGTTCGACAACACCGACATCTACGTCACATT
Source organism: Vicinamibacteria bacterium (assembly GCA_963763095.1). Lineage (GTDB taxonomy): Bacteria > Acidobacteriota > Vicinamibacteria > Vicinamibacterales > JAENWD01 > CAVUCH01. Next base: position 337,306 of record CAVXNR010000030.1, on the reverse strand, counting down.
AGTGGGCTCCACCGCCGTTCGGCGTCTCACGACCGATCCGGCCGACGACTACGCACCGAGTTGGTCGCCCGACGGGCGGCGCATTGCCTTCCTCCGTCGAGTCGGGCAGCACGGTGCTCGTATTCATGTCATTTCCGCGTTGGGTGGGCCCGATCAGGAGGTGAGCGATTTTCCGGTGGGCGCCAGCCGACCGACACTCTCTCATCGGCGTGCACATCACGTGGTCGCCCGACGGGCGCTATGTTGTCGCAGGCCGAGATGCCGGCGATGCCGCAGACGAGTCCTCGGGCCTCTATCTCATCCCGATCGAGGGCGGCCCAGCGCGCCCCATGACGCGGCCGAAGCCTCCGGCTTTTCATTTCTCGCCAGTGTTTTCCCCCGACGGCCGTCGCCTGACGTACGCTTCGTGTGAAACGCCCCGGCTGTCGAACTGCGCGGTGGTCCTTGTCGATGTCGACGGGAGCTTTACTCCGGCGGGTGCGGCGCGGACATTGACGTCACAGCCCGTTTTATCCTGCCGGAATGGCGTGGAGCCGTGATGGCAAATCGATTCTGTTCGTCGGAGAAGGCTCAAGTTCCTGGAACCTGTGGCGGCTTTGGATCGACGGGACGCGCGAACCGGAGACCGTTGAACTCGCAGGCGGCCATGTGGAACATCCGGCAACGGCGGCCTCGCGAGACCGCCTCGTATTCTCGCATTACGACTGGGAAATGCGTCTGTATCGCTTCGCGCCGGGGAAGCCGCTCGAGCGGTGTCGCGGCGTCCTCATCCTTCGAAGCCGATCCGCATTTTTCGCCGGACGGCCGCCATATTGCGTTTAACTCGGGCCGGTCTGGCAAGGTCGCGATCTGGGTGGCCGCGGCCGACGGATCCGATCCACGTCAGCTCACCTCACATCGATGGGGATGGCAAGGATCGCCCAAATGGTCGCCGGATGGCCGCACCATCGCGTTCGATGCATTCGATCCCGATGACCACGTCCATGTGTGGACCATTCCCGCAGAAGGCGGCACGCCACGGCGGATCACGGAGCCGACGGGCGATCAGACCGTGCCGACGTGGTCTCGCGATGGGAAATGGATCTACTTTTCTGAGGCGCATGAGGGGCGGAGCTGTTGACCGAGACATCTGGCGCGTGCCCGCAGCCGGCGGACAGGCGGAGCAACTCACGCGAACCGGCTCCGGGTTTCTCGGCTATGAGATCGCTGACGGAGCGAGCCTGCTGTATCAGCCGAAAGTCGGAGACTCGCCGCTCATGGTGATGCCGCTCAAAGGCACCGGTCCACCGCGGCGCCTCGTCGAGTGTGTCAGGCATGCGTCCTTCATTCCGGTGGGAACGACGGTCTTCTATGAAGGGTGCGAGCCGGGCACGACCCCGTCACTCCATTCGATCGACCTGCTCAACGGGCGCGACCGGCTCCTGGGCACGCTCGAGCATTCCCCGACGGGCCAGTTGGGCATCCAACTCGCCGTCTCGCCCGATCGAAAGACGATCGTGTTCTCAGGACTGCTGCGACACGGCGCGGATCTGATGCTGATCGAGAACTTTCAATAGGTGAATCTCAACACGAGCTCGACAACCCTTGGCGCCGAAAATGTGTTCTGGATTCTTCCGAATGTCGTCGGGCTGGAGATATCCGCGGAACCCGCCTGCAACGCGAAGTTGGGATGGTTCAGGACATTGAACGCCTCGATCTTGAACGTCAGGTAACGTCCGGCATTGATGTAGAAGTCTTTCGCCAATCCGAGATCCCAGTTCCAATATCCAGGACCGTACAGAATGCCGGCGCCGGAGTCCCCAAGATGTCCTCTCGGCGCTCGCGGAAAGCAATTGACGTCGATCCACACATCGTCAACGCCCGCCCCGGAGATGGCGCCGTTGCAGACGCGGTTCGGAAAGTTCAGCGTCGCGTGGTGCGGTGCCTGAAGCGATTGGTCGGCGAAGTCGATGACCGTCAGCGCCAGGCCGGTGTGTGCCTGGAAGATCGTGTTCACGCTCCACCCGCCCAGGACAGCGTTCGCCGCACGACTCCAGGACTGCCCGAACTTGCGCTGTTTCCCGAACGGCAGCTCGTAGATGGCGCTCAGGCTGAAGTTGTGGCGCATGTCGTACGGCGCCGGTCCGTAATCGCGTTCAGGGTGATCGCTGTCGAGGTAGTAGAACCCCTGCCCGCCGGTCTGACCCCAACCGACGCCGTAGTAGCCGACGCTATCGCTCAAAGCTTTGCCGTACGTGTATGACGCGAGGAACTCCAAACCGCTCGCGGACCGCTGCCGCACGCTCGCCTGCAGCGCGTCGTAGGCGCCAACGCCGATCGAGTCAGTGCCGCTGGTCATGCCGATCGCGGGATTGAGCGAATAGAGTGGCCGCCGCTCATCGAGCGGCCGCCACGTCTCGACGGGGCCCGGATCGGGCTGAGGCTGATTGAAGTCGATCGGCACGACCATGTGGTTGGACCGGCTGCCCACATAGCCGACCTGTGCCGACACCGTGTCTGTCAGCTTGCGCTCGACGAACACGTTCCATTGCTTCGTGAGCTGCGGTCGCAAATCCGGTGCGTAAATCCGATAGAGCGTTTCCGGGCCGCCATTCACGTTAGGCGTGATGTCGGTGAACCCGACCGACGCACTTCCCGGGATATCTGTGAACGTCTTCTGACTGTCGTAGTTGAACGGAGGGTTGGCGGTGAGCCGCAGGTTCGTGCCCGTACCCTCCATATACTGAACGATGCCGAACCCGCCCCGGACAACCCATTTCTCCGACGGCGTCCAGGCTGCGCCCACCCGTGGCTCCCATCCTCCATAGAACGGGTCGTACAGCGCGCGAGTGTTGCCATTTTTCCCGGCAAGGAGCAGCTGCCCCGTCTTGCAGATCGATACTCGACTGCCGATCATCCTTTTCCACCAGCGGCGAGAAGTACTGCCACGAGAGTCCCAGATTCAAGGTCAGGTCATCACGGAGGCGGACGTCGTCTTGAGCAAAGATGCCGAGCCGATGGGCGAGCTGCGTGAATGGAGAGATCAGACCGCTCTGACTCTTGCTGTTCACGGCGTCGAGGAGAAAGTCGGAGAAAGCGAATCCCGTGAAGACGCCGGAGTAATCGAACGCGCCGAGGACGTTACCTGAGTTGGCAGATCGCTGACGTTGATACAGCCAGCGGCCGCCGAACTTCGCCTGATGACGGCCCCTGAACACCGAGAACTTCTCCGTGACCTGCACGGTCTTGGTGTGGGTGAGGATCGACACGCCGGGATCGCCGGCGCCGTAGGCTCCGATGCCCAGGCGGCTCAGTCCCGCGATCGCCTGCTCGCCTGGGATGCCGATCGACGCGTTGGCGTTGCCGATGCCGGCCCAATCCCTGGGGATCGTCTGGAATTTCACGTCGGTGAAGCCAATGAGCAACTCGTTCAGGAGACTCGAGCCCAGCGTGCGATTCCAGTTGCCGGCGAGGCCCAGAAACGGCGCATCGCTCGTTGAAGCCAGATTGCTTGCCAGCGCCGCTCGTTCTGGCGCTGCCTCGTAACTCTGGTACGACATGCGTCCAAAGATGCGATCGTCCTTCGTGAGAATCGCGTCCACTTTGGCGTCGCCCTGGTGCGTGCGCGACTTGTCGGACGACCTCGTAACCAGATTGTTCGAGTCACCCGGGCGATTTGGCAGCGGATATAAGATCGGATTGCTGAGCAGCGCTCGGGCGACCGGGCTGAACCGGCTCGGATCGATGATGTTCCCAGGGAATGGTTGGCCGGTACTGGGATCAGTGATGATCACGAGACTTCCCGCCGAGTCTCGCAGGTCCGAGAAATCGCCCCGCCGCCAGGACTCGGGGGCGACGGTCGTGATCGCATCGAACGGCCGGTTGCGGATGAACCCCTGGTAATCGCCGAAGAAGAACATTTTGCTCCGCACGATCGGCCCGCCAAGCGTTGCGCCGAACACGTGCTGTTGCAGCTGCGCCTTCTTGGCATGCACGCGGTTGTTGTCCCATGAATTCGCGGCCATGCTGCTGTCGCGCCAGTATTCGAAGGCGTTCCCGTGGAAGTCGTTGGTCCCTGACTTGATGGTGCTGCCGATCACCGCGCCGGCGACGTTGCCGAACTCGGCGGAATAGTTGTTGGTGTCGACCCGCACCTCGGCCAGGGCGTCGGGACTCGGCTGGTACGGCAGCAGGTTGTCGATCGCATCGTTCATATCCACGCCATCGAGCAGGTAGTTGTTTCCTTGCTCGCGCTGGCCGTTTACGTACGGCCGTCCGGTGTAGGTGGTGTTCTTCGGTTCCGTGAAGCTGTTCGGGTCGGGCGTCGATACGCCCGGCAACAGCAGCGACAGCTGGGAGAAGTTGCGCCCATTGAGGGGCATGTGCCGGATAGTTGTCTCGGAGAGAACCTCGCCCACCACCGCGTCCTCGGTCTGGAGGATCGGCGTCACGCCGATCACCTCGATTGTCTGCGCGAATCCCATTCGCATCGTGAGATCGACGCGCGCGTTCTGCCCCGATTCGAGCTGAATAGGGTCGGTCCTGGAAGATTGAAACCCCTGCGCCTCCGCACGAACCCGATAAGTACCAATGGGCAGCGCAGAGATGACGTAAAGGCCCTCCTCGTTGCTCTTCACCGAGTGGACCACTTCGGTCGCGACATTGGTGGCGACCACTTCGGCGTCGGACACGGGAGCTGCCGTCGGTGCTGGCAATCCTGCCTGTCAAGCTGGCGAACTGGGTCTGGGCGGCGTGAGGGGGATCGAGCCCGCAAGCATCAGAAACGACAGCACCAGCGACATCCGCAAGCATATTGCTGCCACGGTCGCCTCTCGATCCCCAGAGCTCGGCTCGCTCTACAATTAGAGCCCCGTCTGCTGAAGGCTCGATCAGAGCGGCAGTCCACCCGATTGTCAATTGGAATCGATCAGCATTGACAACACCACCGCTCTCGGCAAGCCTGTGAATGAGACCGCGAAGATGCGGACCGTGGCGATGCGATTTCCCTTGACCATCTAGGGGGAGACCGCGTACCCTAGACGGTCATAGGAGCAGGGCGGAAGTAAGCCCGAACAGAAGGAATGAAGAAATCGGACGGGCCAACGTTGCTGCAGGGCACGCTCGACCTGCTGATCCTCCACTCGCTCCAGCGCGGCGCACTACACGGCTATGCCATCGCGCAGACGATTCACCTTCTCTCGGATGAGGTCCTGAGGGTCGAGGAGGGGTCGCTGTATCCCGCGCTCTATCGACTGGAGCTCGACGATGCGATTCGCGCGCAATGGGGCGTCTCAGAAAACAACCGTCGCGCGAAGTACTACGAGATCACCGCGCGCGGCCGGAAGTTGTTGGCGGCCCAGCACGACACTTGGACGCGACTTTCCTCCGCGGTCGGCCGCGTGCTCGCTCGATAGGCACACACCATGCGGCGACTCCTGCTCAAGCTCATTCGACGCCGTCGCCTGCACGAGGACCTCGAGGCGGAGCTCGCCTTTCACCGCGAGATGTCGAGCGCTCATGGCAATCCGATTTCGCTGGGGAACGTCTCGCGAATCACCGAGGAGTCGCTGGATCTCTGGCGGTTCTCGCGGATCGAGAACCTCTGGCGCGACCTGATCTACGGCGCGCGGACCGTGGCACGGAGCCGCGCTCTCGTCGTCACCGCGCTGCTGTCGTTCGGGCTCGGGATTGGCGTCAACGCTGTTGTCTTCTCGCTCGCAGTCGAACTGCTTCTGAGTCAGCCAAGCGTCACCGATGCGTCCTCGTTGGTGTCGGTCCGGCTCGGCGGCAACAGCCACGCGCCCTTCGTCGCGCTCGACTTCCTGCGCCGCAGCGGCATGTTCCAGGACGTCGTCGGCGACAACGCGGAACTCCTCATGAACTTCGACAACGGGACCGAGACGCGCCCGGTCCTGGCGACCGCGGTCACAAAGAACTACTTCACGGCGTTGGGCGTTCCCGTCGCGCATGGCCGCGGTATCCTGCCCGACGACCCCAGTGACGTGGCCGTCATTGGCGATCGTTTCTGGCGCCGACGTTTCAATGGGGACCTCTCGATCGTCGGCTCGCATATCTCACTCGAGGGACGTCCATTTACCGTCGTCGGCATCCTTCCCCCCGTGCACCGGACGCTCGTCGGCTTCGGCCTCGAGCCAGCGCTGTACGTGCCCAGATATCTCGACGAGACGATGCTGGCAATTTACGCACGGCTGAAGCCCGGGACCGGCCTCGACGAGGCACGCGCCCGCCTGAAAGCGGTCGCAACCCGACTCGACGAGGTCGCGCCGCGGGAGATGAAGTACGCGGATGCCCTGCACGTCGCCCCGGTGGCGGGCTTCAATCGATTGAACGAGGAGCGAGAACTGCTCCCGATCGGCCTCTTCTTCCTCGCGCTGCTGGTCGTCGCGGCGCTCGTCCTGTTCATCGCCTGCGTGAACGTCACGGGCCTGCTGCTCGCGCGCGCGTCAGCGCGCCGCCGCGAGCTCGCGATTCGACTGTCGCTTGGCGCCAGTCGCGGGCGCCTGCTGCAACAGTTACTCGTCGAGAGCTCTCTGCTCGCTGGCGCCGGGGCACTGTTCGGCCTGGTCATCGCCCAGGTCACGGCCACGCTGCTCGCACGAGTGCAGCTGCCAATCCCGATTCCCATTCGACTGATGGTCGAGCCCGACTGGCGCGTGCTGATCTACGCGATGATCCTTACCGTGGCGGCGACGCTTTTCGCCGGGCTGCTGCCGGCGTGGCAAGCCGTGCGTGAGTCGATTTCACGGGATCTCCATCGGGCCCGGAAGCTGCGCGTCCGGCGCGTCCTCGTCGTTGGACAAGTCGCGGTCTCGCTCGTCATCCTTGGCGCCGCGTTCCTCTTCCTTCGCAACCTGGTCGCTGCGCGCCAGATGGGCCCCGGCTTCGATCTGACGCACACACTGCGCGCGGAGGTGAACCTCCCGTCTGACCGCTACACGACGCCAGAACGGCTCCGTAGCTACATCGAACGCACGCTTCCGGAGCTGGAGGCCTTGCCCGGCATTTCCGCCGTGGCCGCCGCGCGCATCATCCCGTTCACGGACTCGACGCGCTTCACGAGCGGCATGACGTTCCCTGATACCGGAGAAAAGATCGAAGCAAACTTCAGCTGGAATGCGGTGTCCGCCGATTTTTTCCGCGTCATGGGTATTCCGGTCCTTGAAGGGCGCGCGTTCACGACAGCCGATCGCGGCAGCGACCTCATCGTGACAGTGAACCGCACGTTTGTGAACCGATATCTCGGCGGACGAGCGGCCGTTGGCCGGACGTTCCTCTGGGGCGACGGGACCGAGCCGTTCAGGATCGTCGGCGTTGTCGAGGGCACCAAGACGATGACCGTCGGTGAAGACGACATGCCACAGCTTTATCAGCCGCTTGCCCAGATCACGAACGATCGGCGCCGCCTGCAGTTCGTCCTTCGATCGCGGACGTCACCCGCGTCGCAGGTGGCGGCCGTGCGAAGTACGCTGCGCCGGCTCGAACCGTCGGCCGGCACGCAGGTCGAGCCCTTATACTCGAGCATCGGACTCGCATTTCTTCCGAGCCAGGTCGGCGCCATGCTTTTCGGCGCGATCGGCCTCCTCACGCTGGTGCTTGCCGCAACAGGTCTCTACGGGATGATGGCGTACTCGGTCGCGCGGCAGACGCAGGAGATTGGCATCCGGATGGCGATCGGCGCCACGCGATCGGACATCTCGCGGATGGTGCTTCGTGAGGCCGTGACACTGGTCGCTGCCGGCTCGGTTATCGGAGTGGGAATCGCGCTCTTCGTGATGCGGCCACTCGCCATGTTCCTGGTGGCAAGTCTGACGCCTGCCGATCCGTTGAGCCTGGGCGGCGTGGTCGTCGTTCTGACCCTCACCGCGCTGGCGGCATCGTTGGGCCCGGTCTGTCGTGCCGCTCGCGTCGATCCCGCGACGACGCTGAGGTACGACTGACGCTGCATTTCCGCCTTTGCCCGCGGCTGCCAGGTTATTCAGTCCATGCAGTGGGTCAGTTTCAATTGGGAGCGCGCCAGGATGGCACGAAGGCTCTAGACTAGGCTGGCGCGTCGATCTGCGATGACCCCATGAGCCACTGCGCGCCGCACGTCAGACAGCGGTACGCATCCATGCGTGGGGCCGGCACGATTGAGTCCGACTGACACACGGGGCAGACGGACGGAAACCGCACATTGTCTCGCGATGCAAGCGGTAGCGGTCCGTCCTCGGTTCGGTGTTGCAGTGCGTGGTGGTACGTACGAAGGCGCTCCTGGTGGGCCTTCAGGTGTTCGCGGTGCTCAGCATGGCCGGTGACGTCGGCCGGCGTGAGGTGCAGGCGTCGGTGGGCGGCTTGTAGTTCTTGCTGCTCGGCCAGCAGCGCAAGCCGTTCCGCTTCCAGCTCCGCGTCCGTCATGGCGATTTGAGTCTAACGCCAACTTGCGGTCTACGTGCCGAACTGGCGCGATCTAATGTCTTTAAGGCTGAGGCACTAGGACTTCCCGGTATTGTCCCGTATGGCGCGACGGCGTGAGACTGTGGGGCCCCTAAAGTGCTCGTGACATTCAAAGTTCCACCCACCATGAAGCAGATCGACATGCCACTCATCGAGGATGAGTCCGGTGTGCTGTATCTTCGATCCTCGCGGTCTGGGGTGGCCCTCTGTTCACTCCAAGGGGTGCTGGACCTTGGGTGGGGGATCGTGACGATCTCGCCTGCCGAGCGCAAGCTGCTCTCCGCGCACGGCTTCAAGGTTTCACTGTAAAGTCCGCCCGGCATCTGCTGCCGGACGCGGAGCCGACGGCACAGATCGGCACAGATCATCGGGTACTAGGACTCACGTGCTATTTATGGCCGGGCTAGCTACAGCTACGCTCCAGGCATGGTGATTATCCAAACGCCCAACGGAACGATTGGCGAGTACCGGCTCCGCCCCAGTGCGAGCGGGTTGCGGCTGGAGGGACGCTGCGCGTCGCTGGACCTGAGGACGATGGTAGTGAAGGAGGGCTGGCGCATCCAGGCCGTCAAGACGGCGCTGGCGCGGAAACGTCTACGGTGGGCAGGGTTCACCGTTGTCGCGGTGCCGGCAGGTGGTGTGTTGCCGAACGCGGAGCGGACAGCCGCGTGAGCGTGGCAGAGTCCACCTTGACGGCGGGCATATACCTGGTCGGCCGTCGGACAGAAATCTAAACTTTCGCTGTTTACGCGAAAGCACGAGACGGCTCAGGTTGTCCGATGACGCTCCATCGCCGCGCCCATCCGGCGGTTGCGCGCGCAGCGCCTCTGACGGCGGCGTGGGCAAATCGGCCACGCCCTTGTGGCTACCGCGCTCGACCGTCGCGACTGGTTTCGCCGGCTAGGGCTGAATCGCGGGAAAGTCCCGCGTCTGTGAGCGCGCCGACCGGCTCAGCCAGGCCGACGGCCGTCACTCGTGCGAAGGAATTGGACAACGGTCCGCCACGCTGCTGAGACCGGCTATAAATCCCGCAGTCACGACCTCTTCGCTGAGAGCACGGCCGTGAACACCGATTTGTGCAAGCGCATCGCTCCAGGCCTCACACAAGGCTGACGAGCCGCTGAGCGCCACCGTATGACCGTCCACCCGATCGCGCCAGTAGGCGAGGGTCTCGCCGACGATCGTGCCCACGAGAAACGACAAGCGCGTGTGCGGCGAGCTGCCGGGCACGCGCTCAAGCAGCCGCGAACAAAAGAGCGCACGCAACAATCCCTCCTGCTGTCTTTGCTGCATACCCAAGCGCAGGGCGTGGAGATCGAAGCGCTCTGGCATCGCCGCCTCGACAGTCGCGGCAAGCACCGTCTGGGTGCGCAGAACATGCAGCAGCTCGCCGCTCAGGGTCGTCATGCTGCCGGCGACCCGGCCAGCGCTGTCGATCTCACACAGCTTCCAATGGGAGCCAAGACTTAATACCATCGCAGGCGGTTGCACCGCCCCGGTCTCGATGAGTCCCATACATAGCGTCTCCTCACCGCGCATCACATCGATTTGCGAGATTGAGGTGTGATCCGCTTGAAGGGGCCCGCAGCGGACGCCCGGAACGAGCAGCAGCGGCAGTGGCGTCACATGGGGCAGTCTGAGACGCAGCGTGTGTCTGGCAAGGTCCTCGATGCCTACAGGCGCGGGCTGATGCGGTACCTCGGCGAGTCCGAGGGGCGACGTGATCATGCCGGCCGCAATCACGCACTCGGGCTGCCAGTGAGGGACCTGCGCGCGCGCAACCGCTGAGACCTGTACCACAAGATCACGGACAGTCTCGGCAAGCCGCACGCTCGCTCCCTCGCGAGCGGAGTCGCGCGCGCCGATCATCGCTCGCGCTTCGGCCAACGGCGAACGCCCCTCGACCGCCCAGGCGCGTGTATTCGTGGTGCCGCCATCGATCAGCACGCGATGGGTCCGATGCGGCGACGGCTGGAGTGCATGCGGCGTGACACTCATCGCGCAGCCTCCACGAATGCACGGGCGCGATCGCGCACACGATCCAATTCGCGATGGACGTCCACCGGAACTCCGACCCCAGTTCCTCCCGCCGAGGCGCGCACGCCACGGCCGACTAGTTCGGATCCGACGCCGAACGCCCATGCGCCCGCTTCGCGATATGCGCGGACGACGTCCGAGGTGATGCCGCCGGTGGGCACGATCCGGATGTCGCCCAGCGGCCCACGCACCGCGCGCACGAACCCGGGGCCGAGCACCTGTGCGGGGAATAGCTTTACAGTCTGCGCTCCGGCGTCGAGCGCTTCGAGGATTTCAGACGGCGTGAAGCACCCCGGGCATACGACGAGCCCGTGCCGGACGGCGGCACGAATGACAGCTATGTCTCGGTTCGGCGAAACGATGAAGGACGCGCCCGCCCCAGCCGCCTCCCGTACCTGATCACGTGTTCGTACCGTGCCGGCTCCGATGGCGAGACGCCCGCTCATGACGCGGGTCAGGCCCTCGATTCGCCTGATCGCATCCGGCGAATCCATCGTGATCTCCATGGCCGTTACGCCAGCATCAACCAGCACCTCCGCGAGGGCTTGATCGGGAATGCCGACGTCGCCACGCAGAATCGCGATGACACGCCCCGTCTCAATGGTGCGCAACGTTGTGACAGCGTCTCTGATCGGAGTCTCCTCGGAATCGATACGCACACTCTCTTCCTTCCGCGACTAGGCCGCTCCTGGTGGCGCCAGCCACAAACGGTCGGTCCCAGGAACTCACTCGCCGCACCTCCGAGCGCCAGACGGTGCGGCGAAGTGCGGTGATCGAGGGCAGGTGAGGATCCGCTACACGCCTACTTCAGCTTCTTGCAAACGAAGCGGGCGAGCGTCGCGGTATCGGCCGGCGACAACTGCCGCTTAGGGAGACCATCATCCGCCACAGCGCATATTCCCAGACTTCGCCCTTCCGGTTCGTGTACCGCAGCACGCGCTGGAGATCGTCTGGCGCCAGCGTCGCCAGGAACGCTTCCTGCAGAGTCCGACGTTCTAAACCGAACGAATGCTGTTCTGCACAGCCACTACAGGCTGAAATTTGAACCAGATGATGCACGGTACCTCATCGTCGACAGCGAGGATGAGATACCTGAACTGGTCGACTTCATCAATGACGCGCCCGCAGGCTACGAGGACAGCGCCCTTAGGAACTGTTCTGATAACGAGCGAAAACGATTGACGACGCGGGTTATCTCGATGCGGCAAATTGAACAGGATTTCTGAACGCCGAAATGTTCCGCAAGTACTCCAAGAAAGAGCTCCACGCGAAGTGGATGAGCAGTTGGAGCCGCGCGCACCCCTCAATTCTGGTATCGGCTCGATTACATAACCAACGGGAAGTCGTAGCCGCGCTGGTGACCCGTAGGCTATCGTGCGGGCATGCTGGATTTCATCACGTACGACTTCGGCTACAGCTGGTCCGTTCGATACGCGATGATTGCGCCTCTGATCGTCGCCGGCAGCCTCGCGGCGCTTGCCGCGTGGCGGTCCTGGCCGCGCTGGGTGTTCATCCTGGCAACGCTGATGGCGTTGTGGGCCGCGGCGGCGGTCGTGGTCCTCAACGTGATGCTCAACAGCCCGATGCCGCTGCCGACGGAGCGCTTCCTGCGGGCCGGCGCCGGGCGCGTGCTCGACGTCGGCGCCGGATCCGGACGCGCCGCGGTTGGCGTGCTGATCGCCAGGCCGCATGTCACGGCGACCGGCGTCGACATCTACAGCGGCTACTGGGGAATCGACGGCAACACGCCGGAACGGTTCATGGCGAACGCGCGGATCGCGGGCGTTGCGGACCGCGCCTCCGCCCGCGTCGGCGACATGCGGCAGCTGCCGTTCGGCGACGGCGAGTTCGACGCCGTGGTCAGCTCCTACGCCATCGATCATCTGCCCCGGGCCGAGCGCCCGAAAGCGATTGCGGAAGTCGCACGCGTCCTCAAGCCGGGCGGCGAGTTCCTGCTGATGATCATCCGCGTCGATTGGAGGACGTGGCTGGTCTCGCCGCTGCTCGCGCATCACCCGTCGCAGAACCCGGAACCCTGGCGCGAACTGCTTCAGCAGCACGGATTCAGCGTGGAGGAAGAAGGCACGCCGTTTACAACCCTGTACTTCCTCGCCAGGAAGCACGGTGCGACACGCACCCACGGGTCGACGACACGCCGTCAGAATCTCACCCGTGCCGAGCCATCGAATCGCACCGACCGTGTCCGCGTACTGCCCGCGACGCGGACCTCGACCGGGCGCGATGGCGGACCGATCATCCGCGACCTCCGAGCGAGCGACAAGTCGAGAGTGCGCGCGAACTCCGCGCCCGCTGATGCCGTCGTCCACGTAGACGTGGTTGTCGGCGACCGTCAATCGGCGCGCAGGCCGTCGAGGGGCGACATTCGCGTGGCGCGAGCGGCGGGCAGGTAGGCCGCGGCCAACGCGACGATTCCCAGCGCGAGCACCGACATCGCGAAGCTCAGAGGGTCGTTCGGCTGCAGCCCGAATAGCAGCGTCCCTGCTGTGCGGCCGATGGCGAGCGCGAGCGCGCAGCCGATCCCGAGTCCGACGGCCAGCAGAAGCCCGGCCTGGCCGAGCATCAGCCGCAGGACGTCGCCGCTGGCCGCGCCAAGCGCCATGCGGATGGCAATCTCGTTGGACCGGCGCGCCACCGAGTACCGACATCACGCCATACAGCCCGACGGCCGCCAGCAGCGCCGCGAGCACGCCGAAGAAGCCCGATAGCCAGGAGAGCAGACGCTCACGCGTGAGCCGCTCGCGTACATGCACGCGCAGCGTCTGCAGATCTCCACCCAGAACGTTCTCGTCCCGAAACAGCTGTCGCAGGCTGGCGGCGACGTTGTCGGCTGGGCCGGTCGTGCGGAGAATCACGTTCATGCCCAGGCCAGGGCGCGGATGCTGCGACTCCGGTGTGTACGCGGTGGGTGGGATGTCCTCGCGCAGATCGGCGTACTTCGAGTCACCGACGGTGCCGACGATCTCGTAGACGGCCTCGGGATACCCGGGCTCCTCGCCCGTGCGCACGAACGCGCCGATTGGCTCCTGACCGGCAAGATATCGGCGCACGAACGTCTGGTTGACGAGCATCACCTTGCGGCCGGTCGTCGTGTCCGAGCGCGCGATGTCGCGGCCGGAGAGGACCGGCACGCCCAACGTGTGGAAGTAGCCGGGGCTCACCCAGCTGATCTTCGACGACTGCTCCGCATCGGCCTGCGCGTTGCCGACGCGAATGCCCATGGTCCAACTCGAGCTGGTGAGAGGAATCTTCGTCCCGCTGGCTGCCGCTTCGACCTGTGGCAACGCGCGAATGCGCTCGAGCAGCACTGTCTTTTCCTGGAGTTGTTGCTCGGGCGACAGGTTGGGACGCGGCAGGTAGCACGACAGATAGTGCAGCCCATCCTGCGGGAACCCGGCGTCGGCCGTCATCAGGTTGCGGAAGCTGCGGACGAAGAGCAGCGCGCCGACCACCAGCACGAGCGAGATGGCGACCTGCGCGACGACCAGCGCTCGCTGGAACGAAAGCCGCTCCGGGCCGCCGGTGAGACCCCGCCCGCCCTGCTTCAAGACGTCGGCTGGCTGGGCCTGCGCCGAGCGCAGCGCCGGTGCGAGACCGCAGATGACGCAGGTCAGGAACGCGAGCGCGCTGGTGAAGGCGAGCACGCGCCAATCGAGCCCGAGATCGAGGTGCAGCCCGTTGGCCTTGGTCGTCAGGAACAGCACGATCGTGCGGCTCAGCACGACGGCGAGGACGATGCCGGCGCCGGCGCCGACCACGGCGACGAGAAGACTTTCGGTCAGCGATTGCGCCATCAGCCGCTGACGTGACGCGCCGAGGGCGAGCCGCACCGAGAACTCACGCTGCCGCGCTGTCGCCCGCGCGAGCATCAGGTTCGCGAGGTTGGCGCACGCCACCAGCAGCACCAGCCCGGTGATGCCCAGCAGCAGCCAGAGCGACGTCTCGTATTGCTGGCGCCACTGGCTGATGCCGCGTCCGGCGGGCACCGCGGTGAACCGCAGCGCCTTCCAGTTGGAGTTGTCGCCGTATCCCGTTGGCGCGAGGCGATCGAAGAGCTCCACGCTCAACGCGTGCACATGTCCCGCGGCCTGGGCAAGCGTCCACCCGGGCTCGAGCCGCCCCATGGCGGTGAGCCACCAGGAGTGCTTCTGCTCCAGCGCGTTGCCCCACAGTCCGGCCGCGCAGACGGGCACGGCGAGGTCGAAGCGTTGACCGACTTCGAGGCCGAAGAACTCCGGCGGCGTCACGCCGGCGACCTGGAAGGTCCGTTCGCCGATCACCAGCGGCGCGCCGATCGCGTCGTCGCGTCCGCCAAACGCACGTTGCCAGTAGGCGTGGCTGATAACGACGCCGCCGGGGGCGCAGCCGCGTCGATCGTCGGCAGGGCCGAGCAGGCGGCCGCGGAAAGGCACGAGCCCGAGCGCTGGAAAGAAGTCGCCGCTGACCCAGATACTGTGGGGGAATTGCATGTCCCGCCCGCGCCCGACAGGCAGGCCTGCCGTGCCCCACGCGAAGAGACCCGCAAAGGCCTGCTGGCTGTGGCGCAGTCCTTCCCACAGCGGGTGCGTGAGATTCGAATTCGAGCTGTCGGACACGCCGTAACCGCGATTGCCGCCATCCACGACGACTTCAACAAGCTCGTGAGGACGCGGGATCGGAAGGCTGCGCAGGCGCAAGGCGTCGAGCAGCTGGAACACCGCAGTGTTGGCGCCGATGCCGAGCGCGAGCGAGAGGATGGAGGCGAGCGCAAAGCCGGGGCTTCGGCGAAGTAAGCGCGCAGCGTAGCGCACGTCCTTGACCAGCGCGTCGATCGGCGCCAGCGTGTTCATCGCGTAGACGTCCTCGCGCACCCGCGTTGCGTTGCCCAGCTTCCGCATCGCCGCATGCCGGGCCTCGTCGGGGTTGTCACCGCCGGCGATGCGCTCGCCGGCCTCGTGCGCGAGGTAGGACTCCAGCTCCTCGGCAATCTCGGCGTCTCGCTGCCGACGCCGCCAGAATCGCGACCACCCCATGGCTCACTCCTTCGCCGGTCCCAGCACGCGGGCCACGGCCTGCACCAGCAACTCCCACCGGCTGCGTTCCTTCACCAGGTGCGCCTTACCGGTGGGCGTCAGACGGTAGTACTTGGCCCGCCGGTTCTGCTCGGAGGTCCCCCAGAAGCCGGCAATCAGGCCCTTGTCTTCGAGACGGTGCAATGCCGGGTAGAGAGATCCGTGTTCCACCTGAAGGACTTCGTCGGAGCTGTGCTCGATGGCGTGCGCGATGGTGTGGCCGTGTGCCGGGCCGAACATCAGCGTTCGGAGGACGAGCATGTCGAGCGTGCCGGAGACCATGTCGCCAGAGGCGTCGGGAGCTTTCCGTCGAGCCATGCCGCAAGGCTACTCCAGAAGAAGTTCTAGTGGAAACAACAATCTTGAATTACGGCACTCTTGCGCGGCTTGTTCCGTTGGCGTAAGAGATTTTCTACTCGGGCTGGCCGCTCGGCGGCCAAACCTACCGCAGATTTCGGGATTAGGCCGATGGCCCTGCGCCGGAATCCGCGCGCGCTGGTGGCCGGCGTCTGGTTGGTGCTCACGCGCTTGCCACACCGAACACGGCTAGCGCCGCGGCGCTGATGGTACTGGCCTGGTGCTTGCGGCGACCGCCATGTGGTCGCTAGCGGTGCCGGGCTCGACGCTTAGCGAGCGGGTGCGCGCCGCGCTCGGGGTCGCCCCCTTGACATTCTAGGTGGGTGCAGTCTAACCTCGCCACCTAGAATGTCTACCAAACGAAGCCACGGCCGGCTCGAGCTCCTGCAGGGCACGCTGGATCTGTTGATTCTGCGCACGCTGCGTTGGGGACCGGCGCATGGCCATGCAATCGCCAAAATGATCGAACGTGGCTCCGACGACGTGCTGCTGGTGGAGCAGGGATCCCTCTACCCAGCGCTTCACCGCCTGATCAAACGCGGCTGGATCACGTTCGGCGAGGGCACTTCCGAGAACAATCGCCGCGCCAAGTTCTATCGATTGACGGCCAAGGGGCGGAGACAACTCGAGGTCGAAACGAGTAAGTGGGACACGCTGGCCCGAGCCGTCGGTCGCATCCTTCGTCCCGCCGCACAGGAGTGAAGATCATCGTGCGCCGCAAACGAGCGTTGGACGGTCTCGGCCAGGACATCCGCGATCACATCGAGCGCGAAACCCAGGACAACATCGACAAAGGCATGGCGCCAGAGGAGGCGCGGCGTCAGGCCCTGATCAGATTCGGTAACGTCGCACTGATCACTGAGGACACGCAGGCCGTGTGGGGCTGGCCATTCCTCGATGCGATCGGCCAGGATCTCCGCTATGTGCTCCGGACGCTGCGCAGGAAGCCTGCGTTTGCCCTCGTCGTCATCCTGACGCTCGGGTTCGGCATCAGCCTCAACACGGCCACCTTCAGCATCGTTAACGCGGCGCTCATCCGGCCGCTGGGGTTCGCGGACCCCGAGCGTCTCGTCGCCTTGCATGAGCGCTTCGGCGTGGAAGACGTCCCCTTCTCTCCGCCGGACTTTCTCGATGTCGAGCGGGACCAGCAGTCGTTCGAGGACGTGGCGGCGTACGTGAACCTTTCGTTGGAGCTCTCGGGACGCGCCGAGCCGATCCGGATCGATGGCGCCAAGGTCTCGGCGGGCTTGTTCTCGCTGCTCGGCGTCGGCCCTCTGCTGGGCCGTGATTTCCGCCCTGAGGAGGACCGCCCCGGTACGGACGTGGCCCTGTTGAGCTGGGGGGTCTGGCAATCGCGTTACGGAGGCAACCACTCAATCGTGGGTCGGACCGTCACGCTCGACCGCCGGCCTTACACGGTGATCGGCGTCATGCCCGCTGGCTTCGAGTTCCCCCGCCGCGGTCCCCAGTCGAACAACAAGCCCGCCAGCATCTGGGTGCCGATGACGTTCACCGACGAACAGCGACAAGCGCGCGGCAACCAGTTCAATCACGGCGTGATTGCCAGGCTCAAGCGCGGCGTGTCCATCGACGAAGCCCGAGCGGAGCTCGATGTACTGGCACGACGAATAAATGCCAACTATCCTGCTTCGCTGCAGCAAGCGGGCTTCGCGATCGGCCTGTCCGTTTCGCCCCTGCGGGACGAAATCGTCGGCCGGATGGAACGGCCTCTGTTGCTTCTGCTGGGGGCTGTTGGCCTCGTGCTCCTCGTTACGTGCGCCAACGTCGCGACGCTCGTGCTCAGCAGGGCCGCATCGCGCACGCGTGAAATCGCGGTGCGAACCGCGCTCGGCGCAAGCCGCGGCCGCCTCGTGCAGTTGCTGCTCACGGAGGCTGCGGTCCTCTCCATCGCGGGCGGCCTGCTCGCCCTCGTGGCCTCGCGGTTCATCGTCGGCACCGTGCCCACGGCCGTGACCGACACGATCCCCGCCGGGCGAGGGTTCTCGATCGATGTTCGAGTGCTGGCATTCACCGCCGGCATTGCCATTGCGACGTCCCTCCTCTGTGCGCTGATCCCGCTGGGCACCGTCGCTCGCGCTCGCGCCGGGCTCGCCCTTCAGGAAGCTTCGCGCTCGACACCGGGACCGCGAAGGCACCGCATGCAAGCTGGTCTCGTCGTCTCCACGGTCATGCTCGCGTGCGTCCTCTTGGTGGGGGCAGGACTGTTCATCAGGAGCTTCTCCGCGCTCATGGCGACAGATGCCGGATTCAATCCCGATCGCGTACTGACCGCGTCGCTCACGCTTCCTCGAGCTGGCTACAGCACCGCGGCCAGCGTCCGCAGCTTTCAACGCGCCCTCTCTACGCGCGCATCGGCGTTGCCGGGGGTGCGCTCGGCGGCGCTGGTGACCGATCTGCCACTCGAACGATACGAGAATCGCGTGCTCTCGGCCGAGGGGGTTGAACTGGTGGGCGGGACTTCGTCCAGCACGAATCTTTCGTGGGTCTACGGTCCGTATTTCCAGACGCTCGGGATCCGGTTGAAGAGCGGCCGAGTGTTTTCGGATGTCGAAGATATCGAGCCGCGAGGCGTCGTCATCGTCAACGAGCGGCTGGCGCGGACCTTTTGGCCCGGACAGGATGCCGTCGGCAAGCGCCTCAGATGGGGGCTCAACGTCCCGGAAAACCAGAACCCCTGGCTCACCATAGTCGGCGTTATTGCCGACGTCGCCGATGGCCCGCTCGGAGCCGAGCCGTCCGTTCACGCCTACGAGCCATTCAGCCAGTTTCCCGATAGCGTGTTGAACAACGTTCCGAACGCATTTGGACGGCAGTTCAAGCTGGCCGTTCGTACCGATGCCGATCCGCACGCCTTCATATCTGCCGTCCGCACCGAGATCGGACGCATCGATCGGCAGCTCGCCATCGAGTCGATCGCCACAATGGTCGACCGCGTTGGCGAGACAGTTGCCCCACGACGCTTCAGCGCGATGGTACTGGGAGGATTTGCGATAGGCTCGCTGCTGCTCGCGGCAGTCGGTCTGTATGGTCTGCTGGTCTTCACCGTCAGCGAACGTGCCCGGGAGATCGCTGTCCGACTCGCCTTGGGTGCTCAGCGGGCGGAGATCCTTCGCATGGTGATCGGTCACGGCCTTAAGCTTGTCGCGTTCGGCCTCGTGCTGGGGGTCGGAATTTCCTACGGCGTCGGCCGCACCTTAGGCTCACTCCTCTATCAGACCGAGAGCCACGACATCGTCACGTTCGGTACCGTATCGATTCTTCTCTTCCTGATTGCCGTGATCGCGTGCGCACTCCCAGCCTATCGAGCGTCGCGGGTCGAGCCGATGGGGGTCCTCAGGACGGAATGAATCGGTTCCGACGGCGGTCCGACGGGGGCACGGTCACATCGCTGATCTTTCAATCGGGTTGGTCGCACCATCCTTTACGGTCGAGAGGTCAATTCTGGAGGCGACCTCATGACGATCGAGAACTTCAGGTGAGGATTCCATGGGCCCTTGCCGGCGCGAGCACGCCGCCTCGCTCTTACAAAATTCCTTCAGGACCCGTCATCTCCCCAGATTCCTCTTCGGGGTCGCTCGACGACAAAACCCATCGGCAGTGCACGGCTCCGCGATCGACGTCTTCCGCTAGAAGTAGTACTTCAGCACGAATTCGACGACGCGGTGGCCCCGCTTGACGTTGATCTTCCCGAAGTTCTCTCGCGCCACGTCAGTGAAGGTGTAACCGCCGGCTGGATCGCATACCCCATCTGCGTAACCGCCGATGCCGTTCGGCACATGGTCCGCGCGGCGGTTGCACTGCGCGTCCAGAGCCAGATCGATATCGGCACCGCCCCTTGTCGCAAAGGCGGCGTTGAAGATGTTGAAAAACCCGGCGCGGAATTGCAGCTTCTGCGAGCCATGGATGGTGAAGTTCTTGAACACCGTCAGATCGTGGTTTGTTCGGAAGGGCGTCCGAATGTCGTAAGGCGGGTTGCGCGGCGGACTGGTCCCGAAGGCAGGTACCTCGATACAATCGATGTTGAGGAGCTTTTCGCCAACGGCGGCTCCTCCAAGCCGCGGGTCGCACACGAAGTCTGGCGCGAGCCCGTTGGACGGGCCGCCCGGCCCCACGACGTCCGGGGTCCCCAAGAAAGCCTGCGATACGCCGCCACCTGCGGCGTCGCCACCGAACCACAGTCGAATCGGAATGCCACTCGTAAAGGTCGAGATGCCGGACAGCTGCCAACCATCGAGCAACGCCCGGCCGAAGGCGTTGTCCAGCCCGCGGCTCCCGTCCGGGAGCAGCGCATTCCACGACAGGTTGAGGATGTGCGTAAGATCCTCGTCTAGCACGCCGTAAGTCCGCGAGGCGTCGAACGGATCGCGCTCCAAATCCTCGCCTCCCAACGTCCCCTGTGTTTTGCTGAGCGTGTACAGCTCCAGAGTACTGCAACCGTTTGCTCGTTTGCCGGCTCAGAGTCACCTGGAGCGAGCGGTACCGCGAGCGGCCTTCGAAGTCGCTGGTTAAAATCGGTCCAAAGGCCGCGAACGGCCGCCGGGAGTTCACCACGCTGGAATCGAGGTTGACACGGTTCACGGGGGATCGAGAGATCGGCATTTCCAAGCACACCGCTGCTCAATGTGTCCGGCGGTACGACGTTACTGTTGACATTGCTCACGAGGTCGCGGCCCCGCGTGCCTACATAGGCCACCTCGATCACCTGGTTCCAGAAAAATCGCTGCGAGAATGACACGCTGTAGCTGTCAGTCTTCGGGAAGGTGAACGACCTCGGCGTCGGCGTGTAGATTACCTGGGTGCCTAGCAAAGCCGTGAGCGGGATCAGATGGACCGTATCGTAGGTCAATCCCGTCCCGCCGAGTTGTGTATCGTAGAACGCATCCGCTAGCACGTGGTACGCGTTAGGCGGAATGTATAGCGAACCATTCTCGACATAGCCTGCGGGGCGGTTCGCGAACACGCCGTACCCACCACGGAGCACGCTGACACCGTTCCCTCCGATGTCCCAGGCGACGTTCACGCGCGGAAGGGCGAACGGACGGCGGTTCGGGAACACGCCCAGCGGCGCCTCGCCGCGCGCAACGTACCGCACACCGTTCAGTTGCGTGGATTGCTGCGAATCGATGAAGGTGCCCCGGGTGGGATCGTACATGCTGGGGTCGAACCAGTTCTCGAGGCCGTTCTGCTCCGCGTTGTTCGTCCAGTAACCCAGGCGCGCGCCATATTCAAGAGTGACGTTCGGCCGGATCTTCCAGCTATCCTGCGCGAACCCCTCCACGTTCCACATCCGAAACCGGGCCTCGTGGACGCGCGTCCCCTGGATGATCTGGGCAGGGCGGCCAGCCAGCAGATCGCCGAGTTGGCTCCCCGTACTGCCGGGCGTCCCAGGCCCGTAGATCAGCACGCCGTTCTCCTCGTTGAAGTTCTGTTGTTGCCTCTGGAGGCGATCGATGCTCACTCCGACCTTCAGAAGGTGAGCGCCCCAGACTTTCACGAGCTTGTCGGCGAACTGCAGCTTGTCTTCGTGCCCGTGAAGGTCGCTGAAATATGGGCCGAAGTTGCCGAGCTGTGAGCCGACCCAATGGGCATTGAACGGCACGTAGGGACTCTGCTGACTGGGGAAGACGCCCTGAAACTCAACGTTCAACGCGTCCAGTCGTAGCTTCGACGGGTCCTCGTAGGAGTGGTTGCCTGTTGCTCGGGTGAACGTCGCCACGATCTCGTTTGTCATCGTCGGGTTCAGCACGTGGACGATGTTGCCAACGTAGGATCGCCCGCGAGAGTTGCCCACAGCCGGTGTCGGCAGGGCGAGATCTGACGCGCCTCCCCACGGGCCGCGCGGGCCCTCGCCCTCTTCTGAGTCGCGCGCGATCCGGACGTACGCTTTCGTGTTGCTGCTGATGCTCCAATCGAACCGCATCTTGATCTCGAGGCGATTGGTCGCCTCGAGCGCGCTGTAGACGTAGTTGTATCGGTTGTTCGGATCCGTGTAGTTCGGCAATGGGTACAGGCTGGCCATCGCCCGACCGAGGGGCGTGACATAGGGGGCCAGGTTGTTGGCGGGGGCCGGTGTGCCTTCACCGGAGAATGCTCCCGGAATCAGCACGATGGCGGGGTGATCCAGATTCTGGCCTCGGTTTGCGAGAAACTCGCTGAGGTCTCCGGTCCGCGCCCTTTCGCTGAACGTGGTACTCAAGCGGCTGCCCGAATCCACCTTCTGTCGCTGTCCTTCGAGGCCGAACCAGAAGAACAGCTTGTCCCGGTTGGTGTTGTAGCCAGAGAGCGGCAGTGGGATGGGACCACCAATGTTACCGCCCGGATAGAAGAAACCGCTCTTCGGCTGCTCGATGCCGGCAATCGAGTTGGACCGGTCGTTGGCGGCGAACCGCCAATCGCGGATGTAGTCGTACAGGCTGCCGCTGAATTTCGAGCTGCCGCTCTTCGTGACAGCGCTCACGTTGATCGCGCCCGAGCCGAATTCAGCCCCGAAGTTCGAGCTCTGGACCTTGACCTCCTGCACCATGTCGTTGTTCACGGTGCTGTTCAGTGCGCAGTTGCACCCGATGGAAACCAGGCTCGAGCCATCGAGGCTGACCGTGTTGCCGGACGAGCGGATGCCGTTGACCGTGTAGGCCACCGTGTAGTTCGCGCCGACAAGAAAGCTCACGATTTCAAGTTGACGCTGGTCGGGGGCCACAACGCCGGGCAGAATACGCAAGAGTTCGAGCGGGCTTCGGCTGATGACGGAGAGGTTGTCGATCTGGTGCGCCGTCAACACGCTTTCGCGCGCGCCGGTCTCCGTTTGCATCACTTCGAGATCGGTGGCCCTGACGATGACGACCTCGCTCTGACTGCCGATCTGAAGCCGTACTGCGATGCCGCGCGTGTCGTTGGGGCTGAGGGAGATGCCTTGCTGCTCGGAGGCCTTGAACCCGGAGAGCTCTACCCTCAGGTCGTACGAGCCGGGAAACAGGCTGGTGAACGTGAACGCGCCACGTTGATCGGTGGCGCCGGTCAGGAGGGCTCTCGTGGCGCTGTTGACCAGCGTGACAGTGGCGCCAGGAAGCACACCGCCGCTGGCATCGTTGACGCTCCCTCGCAGGGTGGCCGTGGTGCCACTCACCTGAGCAGAGGAGGGCAAAACCGAGACGGTCCACACGAGAAGTAAGACGGGCGCGAGAATTCCGCGCGAAAGGAGCGTCATCTCACGCCGATCACCTGAAGTTCTCGATCATCATGAGGTCGCCTCCAGAATTGACCTCCCGACCGTAGAGGATGGTTCGGCCGTCCGGCGAGACACTGAAGCTTGACGGGGAGTCATACTGATACTTCTCCAGCCTCGCGACTTCGCGATCTCTGCCCGTGGCAGGGTCCATCACGCGCACAGGCGGGTTTGGGACACGCACGGCGTCCGAACACGGCACGTAGTAGATACCGGCTTGTAAGATTGCCACGGAGGTGCCGGCCACGCACGCGATGAGTGGGCTGGGTGCGCCACCCGCAAGCGCCTGCGCCAGTAAGGGCGAGTCGTGGATCTTCGGTTGGTACAACAGTGTCATGCCGTCCGCCGACTCGCGCCCGACCAACCCACAACCGCAGTGCGTCAGTTGCTCCTTTGACACGGTCCCAGGCCGCGTTCGCCAGATGTCGCGTCGCAAGAGGTCGCGCTCATTCGCTTGCTTCCACGAGAAGTAGATCCATTCGCCGTCGCGAGACCAGGTCGGCCAGTTCTGGTCGCCAGGATCCTTCGTGACCTGCTGCGGTGTGCCCCCCTCGATGTCGACGGTCCATATGTGCCAGCTTCCATCCGACGCTTGCGAATGGAACGCGATCCGGCCTCCGTCGGGTGACCACGCAGGCCCACACTGCACTCGACCCGGGCCATGTGTCAGTTGCGCCGGTGTTGACCCGCCCGCATCGGCGACCCACACCTCTGTCGCATCGCTCGACCGCTGCGAGCAGAAGGCGATTCGCCGGCCGTCCGGGGAAAACTGCACGATGACGTCAAGCACCGAAGAGCGTGCGATTGGCTCAGCGGGTCGCCCTGGCTGGAAGCGGTAGATGTCTACGTCATTGATAAGACGCGTGAAGGTCAGGCGATCAGTATCGCGCGCGACTGAAGGAAACATGGCATTGACCCCCGCCATCTCGATGCGTTCCGGCGGGCGCTCGCCGGCCACGCCGACGCGCCAGAGATAGTTGAAGCCAAGTTCCTCGGCGCCATAGATGACGGACATCCCGTCGCGGCTCCAGGTGAGGCCAGCGATTCCTGTCGGGAGGACGTACCGGGTCAGCCGCCGGGGGGAACCGGCCGCGGCGAATGAAGAGTCCACGTCCAGCACGCTGACTTGGCAATTCGTACGGATGACCGGGCCATCACATGAGACATACGCGAGGCGATGTCCGTCCGGTGAAAACTTCGGCGACTGGTGAACCTCCGGCGCCCTCGGTCGTGTGATTGCGCGCGGCTCGCCGCCTTGCACGGGTATCAAATAGAGGCCGTTGCTCGGGCGCGTCGCGTCGGGTGCGGACGCTCCTCCTGCCACCAGGTAGCGACCATCCGGAGACCATGTGCCACCCACCCAGACGGGGAAGTCACTGACTTTGCGATCAGAGCCCCCGAGGGAGGACATCACCCGGAGCCGCCACGAGAAGAAAGGACGAGGTTCATCCCGAAAGTACGCGATCTGCTGACCGTCCGGCGACAGCGTGGCTGCAATATCACCCGCAGGATCCGTCGTGAGCCGTCGCATCTCGGATGACCCGACAAACTTGACGTAGATGTCCCGGTTGTACGGCCCTTCGCCTTCCCAGTCGAATACCACCTGACGGCCATCCGGCAAGAGCCCCCCGCCCTCGAAGCCATTCAGTGCGGTGAGTTGGAGCACGCGCATCGCCGGCACCGGTGCGGGAGTTTCCGGTGACCGCGGAAGCAGCCGAGCACCAACCAGCCCGAGGACGACGACTGTCGCTCCGACGCCGATCGCGCGTCGAGGCCACCGCGGCGCCGTGGGCGCCTGGATCGCCGCCGCCGGTGCCGAACTCGCCGCCTCCGTCACCGGAGCACGCAATGCGGCTGGCAGCAGCTCTAGTGCTGCGGGGCTTGGCAACGACCCGGTGGTGCCCAGCACAAGAGTACCGAAGAATGGGCTCGGCTGGTGCGCCTGGCGGCTGCCCATCGACGCGAGCCTCGCCGCAGAACGCGTAGCCGAAGCCATGGACCGTCCGGATAAAGCGTGGTCGCCGCGCGTCATCCCCGAGAGCGGCTCGCAGGTCGGCGACAAGACCGGCAAGCGCGGACTCGGAAACAAAGGTGCCGGCCCAGAGCACACCGTGAATTTGCGCCTTGGAGAGCGCGCGCGGCTGGCGCTCGACGAGAAGACTCAGAAGCTCGAACGCCTTCGGCTCGACCGGGAGAGGAGTGTCCCCCCGAAGCACCTGGCGACGTTCCTCGTCCAGCCTGAAATCCCCAAACGACCAAGGCATACGCCCTCCGGTCTGGGGAGGTCATGAAAACGTCAAGGCTTCCCGAGGACTTCGAGATGTTAAACGCCTATCGTCGCTGAAGCAACAAGGAAGCGCCTGGCCAGGCGACTCCGCAAAAGGAGTCGCCAATGCGTCTCTGCCCGATGTGCGTACTCGTCGTCTGGGCTGCGGTGCCCTCGCCAGGGAACCACCTGCGGGAGGTATCGCCACCGGCCCCCGCTGCGAAGATTCATAACCCGCTTGCGCGGTTCGCGCTCGAGAGAGCCGTGAAAGCCGCCGCGGAGAAGCTGGAGCGTCCCGAGTGTCGACAGGTGCTCTCCGACTTTCGCGATGCCTCCGGCCGGACAATGCAGGAAAGACTCGATGCTCTTGGGGATACGCCACGCCGTTACCTAACGCGGCTCACCTTTCGTGAAGCAGGTGATCTTGACTCCGGCTGCAGGGGCTCGGCACGACTGGCCTTTGCCAACGTCGGCAAGCGCGATGTGTTCATCTGTGGGACCCGGCTGTGGCAGACCTACCGCACCAACCCGCCCTTCGTCGAGGCGATCATCATCCACGAGATGATGCACACACTAGGTTTGGGCGAGAATCCACCCAGCAGTTTGGAGATCAACGCGCGAGTGCTAAAGCGCTGCCGGTGATTCAAGGCGTGATGCATGCAGTGGCAATTGCGGAATCGTGACTTCAGGGCCCTTGTCAGCGAAGCTCAGACCTCCTGGTTTTTGGGCCAGATTGCTCGCCCGATTCCCCGAGGCGATCGGCGCGGAATCCGGCCGATTTCCTAACGTGGGATCTGCGACGACGGCCGTCCGGAACACCGGTCGCGAACGAATTGTTCACAACCGGTTCTGGCACGAAAACACGTCGCTGTAAGTTGTTGATTTGGTGCGCCCTGCAGGACTCGAACCTGCGACCTCCTGGTTCGTAGCGCGTGCGTCAGGCCGAATTTGGCCCGATTCTATTGGCTGATCTCGCCTGTGCCACGCGGAGGCTCCCACGCGAATACGCTGGGTCCCGTGAGCCACCGTCCCTCGGCCACAGCATCACTCAGGGCGAGTAGTCGATGAATCGCGGGCGCGGCCGCGAGACGCTTGACCTGCAGAAACTGCCAGGCGACTGCGGTCACCGTCTCGGCGTTTGCTGCCGCGTATGCATGACCGACCATCCATTTGCGATCCGAACGACGCACCACAGCGTCCAACTGCGGGCGAGCAACGCTGCTCGTCCCCGTGCCTGCGCCGTCTCCAGGGTTCATCGGCATTGCGCCACAAGGACTGCCAAGAGCAGCATTGTTCCTCCAGTGCCTGATGAGGGGACGAGCATGAGGATCCGATGGGCGATGTTTGTACCTATTCAGCCCGCTACGGCCGCGTCGCGAGGAAGCTTGTATCGTGACTCGTGCCAGCCGGCGGCGGGTCCACGGGTGCCGGTGACTGCGGGTGGCCCGGGATGATACACCTGCCGTTCGCCTTCAGCTCCGTGGCGATCCCGTTCTCGAGGTGCGTCGCGGCACCGTTGTGAGGGCACCCGAGTCCGGCAACGCTGCCAAACTGGAAGTGAACGGCTCGTCCTGTGACCAATCCCTGAGTGACTGGCAGCGAGCTCGGCCACGCCGCCGGCGGAGGCACGAACACGAGCCCGGCTCCCGTCTCGCAGCTCCCACCCGCACGAGTGGCCGACCCGCTGAAGGTGCTGCCCGACTGCACGACTTGCATCGTGCCCCCGCTCGTGCACTTCAGATGAGTAATGGGACCGTCGGCCTCGATACCGAAGAGCCGCGTCACAACCGACGCTGGCACCGTGAACTGGCCGTCGGCCGTCCAGGTCCACGAGCCGCTCACATCGGCGGCGGTGCCCGCGCCAGTTGCCGATGCCGTCGTGGGAGCACTCGGAGAGGGCAAGGACTCCGCGACCGGAACCCGATCGCCGCCGGCACACGCCGTCAGGGTCAACGCGAGGATGCTCGATGCAAACAGATGTGTGGGTCGCATGGTCTGATCCTCTTGTGTAAGATGGGTCCGCACATGTCTTCTCCGCTGGCGCCTTCCAGTTGAGGTGTCGTCACTGTCAGCCTCCGGCGCTTCAGGCTGCTTCGGCGGCACCCCGCTCCGAGATGGAGCGCGTCAGTAGGCGATCCGTCAGTCACTCGTTGATCACACCGTTTCGCGCCAAAGCGGCTCACGGCCGCAGCGCCTCGCAGCGAGGCCTCGGAATCCTTCGGTCATGGGCGAGTCGACCCAGACGACTGTGGCGACCCTGTTGCGCGAGCTCCGGAGCGGAAACCGGGCCGCGCTCGGCGAGCTGTTTCCGTTGGTGTACGACGAGCTCAGGGCGCTCGCGCACCGGCAGCGACGGCGCTGGCGCGGCGACTTCACGCTCGATACGACGGCGCTCGTCCACGAGGCCTACCTGAAGCTGGTCGACCAGAAGGAATTACAGTTGAACAGCCGTGCGCATTTTCTGGCCGTCGCTGCGAAGGCGATGCGCCACATCTTGTGCAATTACGCGCGGAGCCGTCTCAGGAAGAAGCGTGGGGGCGATCTCCATCAGGTGGCGCTCACCGATATCGACACGCTGCCGGCACATGTCACCTTCGCCCCAGAACACGCCGAGATGCTGGTGGCACTCGACGATGCGCTGCAGCAGCTAGAGCTCACGCACAAGGAGCTGAGCGACCTCGTCGAATGCCGATTCTTTGGTGCCATGTCGGTCGAAGACACCGCGGCAGCCCTGAACCTGTCACCCGCGACGGTGAAGCGACGGTGGGCACTGGCGCGCTCGTGGCTCTATCGGGCGATGCAGGTGGGTGCGGGCAGCGAAGTGTCGAATGTATGACGCGGCTGGATTGTGATGCGCTGGGCGCGCTTCTCGAACAGGCAGCCGTGCTGCCAGCCGAGACGCGCGCGGCGTTTGTCGACAACGCGTGTGGGACCGATTACGCGTTGCGCGCGGAGCTGAGCTCCTTGCTCGCTGTGCATGATGCGGCAGCGGCGCATTTCGAGCGATTTACCGACGAGATTATAGGGCCGGCCTTCATAGCGCTCGCCGAACATGCCGATAACGAGTTCTCGACGGGCCAGACGGTTGGCCACTATCGCCTCCTCGAAAAGCTGGGCGCCGGGGGCATGGGCATGGTCTTCAGAGCGCTCGATCTGCGCCTGGATCGTTTTGTCGCCCTCAAGTTTCTCGCTCCACGGGTGAGTTCGGATCCGCGTGCCAGGGACCGTCTGATCATCGAAGCGAAGGCGGCCTCGGCACTCGATCACCCCAATATCGGCGTCGTCCACGATATCGCCGAGACGAACGATGGACGTGTTTTCATCGTGATGGGGTATTACGAAGGCGAGACGCTCGCGCAAAGACGGCTGCAGCACGGCCGACTGGCGGTTCGTGAGGCCCTAAAGATTGCCGCACAGGTTGCGAGCGCCCTCACAGAGGCGCACCAGAAACGTATCGTTCATCGGGACGTCAAGCCTTCGAACATTCTCGTCACAAGGGACGGCACCGCCAAGCTGCTCGACTTCGGAATCGCGATCCTGGAGCATCCGCAACCCTCTCGGGTCGCAGCGGCTTCGGGGACACTCGCCTACATGAGCCCCGAACAGACACGCGGGGTGTCCGTCGACCACAGAACCGACTTGTGGAGTCTCGGCGTGGTGCTCTACGAGCTGCTCACGGGGGTGCGGCCCTTCCGCGGCGAAAGCGATGCGGCTCTCGTCTTCGCAATCCGACACGATGAACCGGACCCACCTCACCGTCTCACCGGCGAGATCTCGGTGCAGCTGTCTCGAATTCTCGAACACTGTCTCGCGAAGGACCCGGGAGAACGCTATCGAGACGCCCACCAACTGCTGGCCGATCTCCGCGGGGTTGAGGCGGGACTGTCTCCGGGCCAGAAGCGAGCCTTCAGTCGCACGAAGGCAACGCGCCTCGGCGCGTACGCCGGCATCGGCGCCCTCGCAGCCGTCCTCGGCGTCGCCGGCATCCATGTCCAGCGGCGTTCCTCAGACGTGACGCCGCACCAGCGTGTGGAGCGGGTCGGATCTCGCGTGAACCGGCTCGCGGTCTTGCCTCTACGCTGGCTCGGGTCCGAGGGAGCAGACAGCTATCTGGCCGATGGAATCACGGACGCGCTCATCGCGCAGCTCTCGACCCTTGGTGAGCTCCGAGTGATCGCCCGCTCATCCGTAATGGAGTACAGGAACAGCCGCCAGAGCGCTTCTGAGATCGCTCGCGAACTGCATGCCGACGCACTGCTTCGCGGCACACTGCAGACCACGACGACCTCAGGACTCCAGATCACCATGCAGCTCGTCACACGAAGTGGCCAGCAGGTGTTGTGGACCGGGAAGTACACAGCGGCCACATCCGATCACCATCGCGTGCCGCGCAGCATCGCGCTGGAGGTCGCCGATGTCCTCGGCGTCGAACGCCAGGAGGCGGCGCCTCGTCCATTGGCTCAGGCCGGCACGACGAATCTCGACGCCTACCTGTTGTTCCTGAAGGCCCGGCGCGTCATGGAGAAGCGGAGTGTTCAATCGGTCACACAAGCGAAGGATACTTCGAGCAGGCCCTCGATCTGGACCCGACGTTCGCCCGATCCTGGGTGGGGTTGGGCAATGCGTTCTCCGCTCTGACATCGCTGGCGGTGGTGCGAGGTGCCGACGGATACCGGAGGTCAAGGGCAGCAGCCGAGCGTGCGCTCGACCTTGATCCCAATCTCGCTGAGGCGCACGTGTGCCTCGCGAATGCGCTCTCGAACTACGACTGGGACTTCGAGAGAGCCGCGCATCATTATCGACGCGCGCTCGAACTGAATCCCAGCGACGCCGACGCTCACCGGTTATATGCAGAGCATCTGCGATTCCAGGGGCATTTCGAGGAGGCTCTCCGTGAGGCGCGGCAGGCCGAAGAGCTCGATCCGCTCTCACCCGCATCGCAGATCGTGGCGGGAACGATTCTGTACTGGGCCCGCCGGCACGATCTGGCGATCGACGAGTTTCGCCGGATCCTCCACGTGAACCCGCATTTCAGCTACGCGTACTTCTTTCTTGCGCTGGCGCACCTGCAGAGACACGAATACGACACCGCCCGCGAGGCATTGCGCGTACCCGGGGCTGGAAGCGACGTGCAGCAGCTCGTGCTCGGAGCGTACATCGACGCCGTCTCGGGCCGCCAGTCTGCGGCGCGGGGGGGGCTGCACACGCTGCGGCGGCTCTCGCGTCAACGAGATATCTCCCCGTGGCATTTCGCCCTCGTCCACGTTGCGCTGGGCGAGCACGCGCGCGCGATCGATCTGCTGGAGGAGGCCTATCGAGCCCGCGACTGGCAGCTGCGGATGCTACCTCTCGAACCGCTGCTCGATCCGCTGCGGTCGGACAAACGGTTTCGGGCCTTGGTGGCCAAGATGCGAGCCGCACCCAGTGCGTCATGACCATGCGCGCCACCGTCCCGCGCGGCAGCGCGGCTCGGCTATCAGCGCCGATCGGGCCGCATAGTCATCCGCCACATCTCGCGCCACGCGCCGTTCTGCCACTCCGAGATGGCGACATCGTATCGTGTCGCTGCGCTGACCATCCACACGTTCCGCATTGTAAGGCCGCCCGCGTAGGCGGCATGGGATTCCGAGAACACCAGCGCATCGGCACGCGCGTCCATCCTCCGTGATCGCGCTGTCGCTGGCCCAATAGCTGTACATAAACTGCCGCTTCGCGAGGATACGGGGCGTAAGAGCGTCTCGCCCTCGCAGGGCTGTTTGCCCCGCGGACGACATGGCGGTCGCGGACGAACATGCCGTCGAACACAGCCGCGACTCCCGCGGTAGATGCGATGTGAGCCGAACGCCGTGGTGTGGAGCGGACGCGGCGTTACGGGCGAGGGCGGGTTTTTTTCGAGCAATGCGGACGAGCGCGATTACACCCGATCCCGTTCGATGTTCCCGGATCGAAACCGGGTCATACGGGCCGATTAACGACGGATTAGCCCATCCTTATTGTTCATCGTCCCCGCGCCGCGCACGCCACGCACGCCGCCGCCCGTACGCGCGGCCCGATGGAGAAGCGCGGTTGGCTACCTGAGGCCGTCGCCGACGCGGCAGGCGGCTGTCGGTGAGCTGACGCTTCCCGAAGCTCCTCCGTTCTCGCGCGCCAACCAGCACGAGACTTCCTCGCTCGACTTCCTCGCTCGACGCGTGCGATGCGCGGCGTTGGGGCTATACTCACCGGCACAAACCAGCGGTAACGACTCGCGGACGGCAGTCCCACGTTCAAAGAGAGCGTGGAACGGGTTGCCAGTGATGCCTAATCTCACCCAAGCACCTGCTGCGATTCGGCCGCCGTCCACACATGCCGCATCACGGGTCCCGATCGTGATGCGCCGCCGCGACGCCGTGTCGTTGACGCTGCTGATCGCCTTGATCGTGTCAACAGCGCCTGCAAGCGCCCAGGCTGTGTACGGCAGCATCGCGGGCACGCTCACCGATTCATCCGGAGCGACTGTTGCTGACGTGGTCATCACAATCACGAGTGTCGAGCGAAACACGGTCGATGCCGCCGTTTCCGATGCCTCCGGGTTCTTCCGCAAGGATCGGTTGCTGCCCGGCATCTATGGTGTCGCAGCCGTGCGCGCCGGCTTCAAGACGGCGAACGCGCCTTCGATCAGGGTCTCCCTCGACACCGAGACGCGCGTGGCGCTCGTGCTGCAACCGGGTCCGATCACGGAAACGCTGATCGTGGAAGCGCCGGGCCTGCTTCTGAAGACGGACCGAGCGGACGTCTCGACAGCCGTCGGCGGCCAGCGCAATCGGAGCCCTCCCCGATCTCGATCGCAACTTCACGAAATTCCTGCTGCTCACGCCCGGCGCAACCGCGGTGCCGTGGCAACACGGGTCGAGCGAGAACCCGCAGGCGCTCGGTCCAAATCATGGTGAACGGTCAGCACTTCGGCGGGACCGGTTATCAGCTCGACGGGACCGAGAACCGGGATCCGATGCTCGGGATCATCGTCATCAATCCGAACCTCGACGCCGTGGCGGAGGCAAAGGTCACGTCACAGAACTACGACGCGGAGTTCGGGCAGGCGACGGCGGGCGTCGTCTCGGTGCAGACCAGGTCCGGGTCGAACCAATTGTCCGGCAGTCTGTTCGAGTTCTACCGCAGCGATCGGTTCCAGGCCCGCAACCCGTTCACACAGCCAGAGGACCAACCGCTTCCCCGAACAGAACGGCACCAGTTCGGAGGCGCGCTCGGAGGGCCAATCCGGAAGGACAGACTCTTCGTATTCGCGGACTATCAGGGACTGCGGAGCCTGGTCGGCGGGTCGCAGCTGCTCACGGTCCCCACGTTGCTCGCGCGAACGGGAGACCTGAGCGAGTACGGCGTGACGATCTTCGATCCCGCGGGGGGCGCTCCGGCAGACCGCCAGCCCTTCGCGGGAGCGATCATCCCTGAGTCGCGCCTGTCTCCCCAGGCGCTCGCCATCCTGGCTCTGATCCCGAAGCCGAACACCGAAGGGGTGCGTGGCGGCACCGGCAACAACTTCCTCGCGTCGGACTCCGAGACGTTCGACAGCGACGCTTTCGACACCAGGCTCGATGGCCGTTTCCATGAGCGGCTCAATCTGTTCGGCCGGTACAGCGTGGCGGACTTCAGGCGCATCGGACCGACGGCGTTCGGCCCAGGGGGCGGGCCGGCATTCGTCACACTCGGCGGCACGTCGAAGTCGCGAAATCACAGTCTGGCGCTGGGCAGCGACGCCACGTTCTCGCCGATGACCGTGGCCGACTTTCGCGTGGGCTTCTTCCGGTACAACGTCGATGTGCGCTCCGCCGCCTCCGGGATGGCCGCTGCCCCGGATCCCACCATCCCAGGGCTGAACCTCGACGCGCTCAGCTCGGGGCTGCCCGAGGGATTCATCGACGGTCCGGGGGGATTCGTGTTTGGCTTTGGCGGGGGCGCCAATTTCTGTAACTGCCCGCTCGTCCAGGACGAGAAGCAGTTGCAGTTGGTGGGCAACCTCACTCACCAGCATCGGGACGCACACGCTGAAATTTGGCGCCGACGTGCGACGCGCGTACAACCTGCGCGTCGCGAGCGAACCGCCGCGGCAGGGTGCGCTGTTCTTCAGCGTGAACCGGACCCGCGGACCCGACGGGGGCGGTCTCGGGCTCGCCAGCTTCCTGCTCGGCGATGTCACGTCCTTCTCACGGACGACCAGCCAGACCCTGGATGCGCGCGAGCGGCAGTGGCGACACTTCTACTACGGGCAAGACACCTGGCGGCTGACGCCGAAGCTGACCCTCAGCTACGGCCTGCGCCTCGAAGTCATCAACCCGCAGACGCTCAACGCGCCTGGAAACGGCGGCTTCCTGGATCTCGACACCGGCGAAATCAAGGTGGCCGGCGTCGGAGGCATCGGGCTCGATGGAGACGTGCGAAACACGCTGAACTGGGCGCCGCGGGCGGGTATCACCTACCGGCTCGGAGAAAAGACCGTGATCCGCGCCGGCTACGGCCGCAGCTACGACATCGGCGTCTTCGGCTCGACCTTTGGCCACTCGGTGACGCAGAACGTCCCGGTGCTCGCTGGTCCAGACTCGCGTGCCGCCATCAGATTTCGAGAGCGTTTTCAACCTGGCGGAGGGCCCGCCGCGGCCGGACTTCCCCGCGGTGCCGGCGAGCGGTCGCTTTCCGCTGCCTCGCGACATCAGCACCTACGCGTTGCCGGAGAAGCAGAGGCTGCCCGCAGTGGACGCCTACAACCTCACCGTCCAGCGTCAGCTCACGAGCACTCTCTCGGCCGAGGTCGGTTACGTCGGCAACAGGGGGACGCACGTCTACGCGGGCGATTTTCCGACGACCGACCTGAATCAGCCAACGCTCGAGGGCTATGGCGATGGGCCGGGAACTCCCGGCTTCGTGCCACGGGACGAGCGCCGGCCCCTCTATAACGCGTACGGTTGGACACAAGACATCAACTACTTCTGTAACTGCGCGCGGAACCGCTACGACTCGCTTCAGGCCAAGCTGGCCGGACGCGTCTCAGGGACGTGGCTCCTCGCCAGCTACGCGCTCCAGCGGCTCCGTCAGGACGGCAGCGATCAGTTCTTCTACGACCGCACGCTGGAATACGGACCGCCCGGCTGGTCGCGCGTCCACAACTTCTCGCTCGCCGCGATACTGGACCTTCCGTTCGGGAGTGGAAAACGCTTCCTCGGGGACGCGTCTCGGACGACCGAGATGATCGTCGGCGGCTGGCAACTCGCCACGATCACAATGATCCAGAGCGGGCTGGCACTGGACATCCTGTACCCGGGTGGCGCCGAGCGCGACATCGGGCCGAACCGTCCGGACCTGATCGGCAACCCGAGCGGGCCGCGCACGCGCGAGCAGTGGTTCAACGAGACGCCGATCGGGTCGCCCGGGAGCGCCTTCGGCCGGCCGGCGGTGGGGACGTTCGGCAATCTGCCACGGAACGCGCTGCGGGGGCCTGGCTACTGGAGGGTGGATGCCTCGCTGTTGAAACGGCTGTCGCTCACCGGGAGGCTCCAGTCGGAGTTGCGCCTGGAGGCGGTGAACCTGTTCAACCATGTAAACCTGGGGCAGCCCGATCGTGAGATCGGGACTGATACCGACCTAAGACCCAACGCGGGCCGAATCAGCAACACCGCCAACTTCGGGACCGACCCGCAGCGGAACCTTCAGTTCGCCATTCGGCTGAACTTTTGAGGTCCTGAGTGCAGGACACCTTCCGGATCGGCGACGCCTACCACATCGAGCCGTCGCTCAACCGCGTGACGGGCCCGAACGGCACCACTCGCCTGGAACCCAAGGTGATGCAGGTTCTCGTCTGCCTCGCCGCGCGGGCAGGGCAGATGGTGCCGAAGGACCGCCTGCTCCACGCCGCGTGGGCCGACACCGCAGTCGGCGACGATGTCCTGACCCGCGCCATTTCGGAGCTGCGCCGGCTGTTCGACGACGATGCAAAGCAGCCACGCGTCATCGAGACGATCCCCAAAGCCGGATACCGCCTGATTGCGCCGGTCAAAGACCCGCAACCGGCAGAGTCCGTGCCCAATACAGCTGTCAGCGTCGGTGGCGCGGGCAATCGCGTGTTGATCGCAACGCTCTCCTCGGTTGTCGTGATCGCCGCGACCGCAGGCTGGTTTCTCCGGCCTCGGGGTGAGGTGAAGACGCCAGCACCGCGGCCACCACAGCTCGTGCAACTGACGATGTTGCGCGGTCTGGAAACATGCCCGACGTTCTCGCCTGACGGCACACAGATCGCGTTCTCCTGGAACGGGGAGAAAGAGGACAACTTCGACATCTACGTGAAATTCGTCGGCTCCTCGGAACTCCGCCGCGTCACGACTGATCCCGCGCCTGACGTCAGCCCTGCCTGGTCGCCTGACGGGCGGCAGATCGCGTTCGTTCGCGCGCGATCCGCATCGGAAGCTGGTGACGGCACAGTCCAGCTCGTCTCACCGCTTGGGGGAGCAGACCGCAAGTTGAGCGACTTCCGTGTTTCAGCGTATGGGCCAGACAGCACCCCGATCGCATGGTCTCCGGATGGTCGCTGGGTGGCAGCGTCACGCGCCGATGCAGGCGCGGGCGTCTATCTCATTCCAGTGCCTGGCGGACCGCCTCGTGCGCTGACGCATGCGAAGGCTCCGGCCTGGCACAGTGGGGTGGCATTCTCGCCCGACGGCCGTCGGTTGGCCTACGCGTCATGCGGCCGGATGCGAACAGATCTGCCCGCCTGCGACGTGAATGTCGTCGATCTCGGAGCCGACTCTGTACCAGTCCAACCCCCTCGTCGGCTGACCAACCAGGGCGTGGCCATTCACGGACTGGCCTGGACTCGCGATGGCTCCTCTATCGTCTACGACACCGCAGGACGTGGACCGTACTACCTCTGGCGGGTGATGGCCGGTGGAACGCACGAGCCGGAGCGAATCGAGGTTGCAGGCTTTGGATCCCATCGGCCCGCCACGGTGCTTTCACGAGACCGCCTGGCGTTCGATCGCCGCCTTCCGACGCTCGGCGTGTATCGCGTGTGGCCAGGGCACACGCCTCAACCCGTGCTGGTCTCATCCGCGTTCGACTTCGAGCCTGATTTTTCGCCGGATGGCCAGCGACTGGCGTTCAGCTCGCGACGCTCCGGGGACGCAGTCGAGGTCTGGCTGGCGTCAGCCGATGGCTCGAGTCCGCAGCAATTGACGCACGGCCCGGGGCCTCGCCAAGGTGCGCCGGCATGGTCGCCCGACGGCCGACGGATCGCGTTCGAGTCCCAGCGCGCGGACGGACACTTCGACGTCTGGGTGATGGACAGCGACGGCAGCGCGTTGCACCAACTGACGACGGACCCCGGAGACGAGAATGCGCCAACGTGGTCTCGCGACGGCCAGCGGATCTACTTCTCGTCCGACCGCGGCGGCGGCCGTGACATCTGGCGGGTGCCTGTCGAGGGAGGACCGCTCACGCGCGTGACGCATGGTGGCAGCGGAGTTGTCGCGCGCGAAACCTTCGACGGTAGCGCCATCGTCTTCCAGACGGCCGAGGGCGATTCGCCGCTCGTCATGTTGCCGCTCACCGGCGGCCCTGCCCGTCAGCTCGCAGCGTGCGTCAAGAGCCAGGGCTATATCGCCGGAAAGAGTCTGGCGAGTCGGGGCTGCCGGCATCTACTACGCTCCATGCGGGAGTGATCCGCAGCGCTCTATCCATCTGATCGATCCCGCGACAGGTCGGGATCGGGAGGTCGGGCGCGTGAGCGAACCGTTCTTCCTGAGCGGTCTTGCCATTTCGCCTGACGGCAAGACAATTCTGGTCCACCGCGGGACGGAGACGGCCGATCTGGTGCTGATCGAGAACTTCCGGTAGCGCGCACCGCTTCTTCCTGGCCGTTGAGACGCAACGCGTCCGAGGCACGCCGGCGTGAACCCAACGCGTTCAAAGGGCCGCGCCGCGCGAACTCGGCTGAACGATTGCTCCCGGCCGATCAGGTCACCGGTTCGCGCAACCTGTCGGTGATATCATCGCCTCCTCATCCAAAGCAGGGCCTTGCAGCACACGTTTCGACTAGGCGAGACCTATCACGTGGAGCCGTCGCTCAACCGCGTGACCGGCCCCGGCGGAAGCACTCGCCTCGAACCGAAGGTGATGCTGGTACTCGTTTGTCTGGCCGACCATGGGGGGCAGGTCGTCTCGAAAGACCGCCTGCTTCACTCCGCGTGGCCCGACACGGCGGTCGGCGATGATGTCCTCACTCGCGCAATCTCCGAGCTGCGACGGTTGTTCGAGGACGATCCGAAGCAGCCGCACGTCATCGAGACGATTCCCAAGAGTGGCTATCGGCTGATTGCGCCGGTCGAGATGGTTTCCGGCGAACGCGAGGTGGTGCCGACAACGCTTCCGACGAGTGAAACGCACGGGGCGGACCTGCTGGCTGTGCAAGAGAGTGTCGCGCCGAAGCCCGTGCGGTGGCCGCGACGCATGGTAAATGTCGGAGTCGCAGGCATTGTCCTTCTGGCCCTGGCCAGCGTCTGGCTGCTTCGAGTCCCTCGAACGGGCGCCGCGCCAGCGATGCACGTTGTCCCCCTCACCGCGATGAGCGGTTCGGAGTATGGAGGCGCGTTCGCACCTGACGGTCGTCAGATCACGTTCGCGTGGGACGGCGAAGAGCGAAACAACTTCGACATCTACGTCAAGCTTGTTGGGTCGTCCGAGGTGCGCCGGCTCACGACGGATCCCGGCATCGACCTGGCCAGCGTATGGTCGCCGGACGGTCGCCAGATCGCGTACGCCCGTGCTGGTGCGCCCTTTACCGGGACGTGGCAGGTCCGTGTGATGTCGTCGCTTGGAGGCGCCGATCGCAAGATCAGTGAGTTCCCCACGTGGCTGGGGGCGGTGTGGTCACCGGACGGTCGCTACCTGGCGGCAGGGCGCGCGGGGCCGCCCGACGCGGCGCACCCGACCAACGGCATTTATCTGATCCCCGTGCTGGGCGGCGAGCCGCGTGTCATCACGCGACCACGGGCGCCCGGAGTAGACCAATCACCCGCCTTTTCACCGGATGGGCATCGCCTCGCGTACGCCTCGTGTCAAGACGAGTGGCGCGGCTACTGTCATGTGCAGGTGGTGGACCTCGATGCAGCATTCGCCGCGGTCGGTGCTCCGCGCCAACTCACGGGCCTGCTCCCGATGGGCAGGAGCAATATTGCCTGGAGCCGGGACGCCACCTTCGTCATCTTCAATGCGGAGGAAGTTCAACTCAACTACCTGTGGCGGGTTGGAGTGGACGGCGAGCACCCCCCCGAACGCATCGAGACGGCGGGCGTCAATGCGCTCTTCCCGACAATCAGCCTCACCGGTGATCGCCTGGCGTTTTCCCGAGTCACCCATGACCGCGACATCTACCGGCTCCAGCCGGGCCGAGCCGCCCAACCCGTCGCGCGGTCATCGGTGGCTGACGGCAACCCGCAGTTCTCGCCGGACGGCCGGCGAATCGCGTTCTGCTCGCTACGATCGGGCGACGCAATGCACGTGTGGGTTGCCAACGCGGACGGATCGTCACCGGAGCAGCTGACCCACGGCCCGGGTCCATATCAGTGTCTGCCGTCGTGGTCACCCGACGGCCGGCGAATCGCGTTCGAGTCGGGAGGCGAGCACGCTCATATCTGGACCGTCGACACCGAGGGCGGCACACCGCGGCAGATCACCAACGACCCTGGCGACCAGATGGCCCCGACCTGGTCGCGCGACGGCGAATGGATCTACTTTTCGTGGTCGCGGCCGAATGATCGGGACATCTGGCGCACGCGGGTTCGGACCGGGTCGAAGGAGCGGGTCACGCGCGGCGGCGGGTTCATCGCGCACGAATCGGCCGATGGCGCGACGCTATTGTACATACCCAAGGCCGTGGACTCGCCGCTCGTGGCGCAGCCGCTTGCCGGCGGCGCACCCCACCCGGTGATCGCGTGCGTGGCCGGCACGGCGTTTTCCGCAACTCCGGCCGGTATCTACTACATACCCTGTTCGCGCAACCCGCAAACGCCGGACCCTGATCCGTTCGTGCGCGTGTTGGACCCAGCGATGGGCAAGGACCGCGAAGTCGGCAGGCTGGAGAAGCTCGAGTGGGGCAGTCTGCCGACAAGCTTCGCGGTGTCGTCGGACGGAGGAACCATCCTGTACGGACGGCTCATCAGGGACGAGTCCGACCTCATGGTGATCGAGAACTTCAGGTAAGCGCCTGTTCCATCTCTCACGGTCGAACTGAAACTCAGGTTGGGACGGAGTGGCGCGCGGGGGCGGGGGCGCTGCGAGCCACCCTCTTCGTCGGCTACCATATTTGCCTCCTCTCGCGTGCGCCCAACGGCGACCTATTCGCTCCAGCCGAGCTCGCCCCGCTCGAAGTCAAGCCGGTTCGAACGACTGCCACTGATGCGCCGGTTAAACAGGTGGATCACGAAGATGCTACACGGCTGGAATGCGGCACTCGCAGTCCTCCAGCCGGTGGTCACCCCGGATGTCCGCAGCCTCTCGTGCCCTACGGCGCCGCATTCACGGCAGCCGATCTGCCGGACATCCCGCATCAGGACCTGCCCGCCGGGAGTCCACCGTAGATGTGCGGCAACGCGGATTGGGTGCGCCGGACCGGACCGGACGACAAGACGAAGCGCGTCAAAATCACCGTGATCGTGCCGAAGGCATTCCGCCCATGAGCGGCCGAATGTTACTCGCGTCGCTGCTGGGGAGAATCGCGGTCCCCGCCAGAGCCTTCACCACCGTCATCAAGGGAACGGATGCCAGCAAGCACATGCTGCGCGGGCAGATTGTCACGGCCAAAGGCAACGTGCTGAATGGCGAGCTGGTGATTGAGGGTGACATGATCACCTTGTGTCGCCGCTGACCGCCCGCCCCCTCCGGGCGCGACGGTAATCACGGTCACCGGACTCGTTCATCTTTCCCGGGTTCGGCAAGCAGTTCCCGTAACTTAGTGCCAGTAGTGCGGTGACACGGCTGAATCGAGGAGGCTGCACCCTGCGTGCTCTGCACTTGTCCGAGGGCTGCGCCCGGCAGTTGGCTAGCCGCAGCGTACCGAATCCCAGCAAAAAGTACAATGTCCTCAATCCTGATCACTCGGGGAATTCCCCAGGGAATTCACGATCTAACAAAGTCTGGTACTAGTCGCGTGTTGCTGGCATTTTCGTGAACGTGACACGCTCATCGGTTAGGTCCGCATCGGATACGTGCCACACGGCGTCGTTCCATCAGCTCAAACGCGGACCCAGCATAGCGCGGGCGACGAGCCACGAGAGAATCAGCTTGGAGTCGGCAGCAATCGCCTACGGCCTGGGCGCCGCCCAGGCCCAGTATTTAGGCAAGCCGTGACTTGCGCAGAGCCATTCGCCGGCCGTAGCGCCGCGCGACAATGCCGAGCAATCCAGTTCCAATCAGGAGAACGCTTGCAGGTTCGGGTACGGGCGCGGGGCTGACGGTTGCCGTCTGCACTCTCCCTCGCAAGAACACGAAAGCGTCATCGGCTGCGAAGGTCGTTGCTGACAAGGTTCCATCCAACGGCGGTGGCATTGCCAACTGTGACGGTGAAAACGTATCACTGGTCAGCCACGAAGCGGGCCCCGAGAACAACAACTGGAACTCGAACAGTCGAGCCGGAAACGGCAGCGGGAGCATAAAAAATTGGACCTGGTCGACGTTGGACGCGTTGGACGCATTGTTAGTGACCATATTTCCTGAGTAGTCCGCCGTAAAGCTCTGCGAGTCAAACCCGAACCCCAGATGGTTTGTCTTGAGGAAGAAGACTCCAAAGTTCGGGAGCGTCGGTTCAAGGTCGGACGAAGCCAGTTCGAGGTTGACGAAAAACGTGAACGGCTCGCCGGCAAATACAGGGAAGCCGAGATGCAGTTCGTCGTAGCCGGGCACAGCACTCTCGATGACACCGCTGACCGTTAGCGTTATTGGTTCGGCACGCGCCAGGGGCACGCTTGTCAGCATCGCCACGAGAACGAGAGCTGCACTGGTGCGCATCACGCTTACCCTGTTGGTTGCGGCCATGCACAAACCACGCCTGGCACTGCGACAGACGTAAAAACGTAACTTGGCCGCGGGCTGAATCGCGAGGCCGGTGTCTGCGATCCTAACCATACAGCTCAGCAACGCTGTCAACACCGGGTTGAATGATGCGCACTGACGCGATGGACCGCCGCACCCCGTGAGATGGTTCTGGCGGCTTGGCGCAGCCTCCGGGACTGTTAAGATTTGCTCGGGTATACCGAGGGAGGACATCGCCAAAACACTACGAAAATATCGGATCTGCGACTTTGCGTACACTGCCGTCTGCGGAGAGGTGGCTGAGAGGCTGAAGGGGGCGTTTTGCTAAGGTTGCCAGCGATCACAGAACGGGCCTGAAATCATGAATTTCAGACCCGTGTTTTGTTGGGAAGTTGGTTGGCGTTGGCTGCCGAGCGAGGCTTTTTCGGACCCCATTTGGGCACACTCCGG
The DNA here is from genome assembly GCA_963763095.1 of Vicinamibacteria bacterium. Classification (GTDB taxonomy): domain Bacteria; phylum Acidobacteriota; class Vicinamibacteria; order Vicinamibacterales; family JAENWD01; genus CAVUCH01. Next base: position 295,383 of record CAVXNR010000030.1, on the reverse strand, counting down.
ACGAGGCCAATATGTGCTTCATGGCGGCGCCTCTCTCGCCGCTGATGCCACTATCAAGGTTCGACGCGCCTGGAGTCGGTGATGAAAATCCTGTTCGTGCACGGCGCGCTTGTACACGACGCTCGGTGGTGGTGGAGCCGCATGGTGGAGCCGCTGAAACACCACGGTCTTGAAACGAGCGCGGTCGAGCTCCCGAGTTGCGACGGCAAACTGAGCGACGATCTCTACGCCGACACAGACGCCGTCAGAGCTGCAATCCGCGAAGCCGACGATGCGGTAATCCTGCTGGGGCATTCGTACGGTGCGACGGTCATCACAGATGCGGCAGCCGGTGAACAGGCGGTGGAGCACCTGGTTTATTTGACGGCGATGATCCCGGACACGGGCGATTCGCTTGCGTCCATAGCGTCTGGGCCGGCGCCATGGGTGCGGGTCACCGAGGACGGCTACGTGGAGCTCCTCACCGATCAGCTCGATGCGCTGTTCCTGCAGGACTGCGATCAGGAAGCCAAGGACGGCGCGCACCACCGGATCGCCCGCCAATCCGCGCTGGCGTTCAGCCAACCAGTACGCGCCGCGGCGTGGCGGTCGATCCCGTCGACGTACATCGTCTGTGCGGAAGATCTGGCCATTCCGCAGGAAACGCAGCGCCTCATGGCTCAGAAGACCGGCGCGATCATCGAGCTGTCATCCGGACACCATCCGTTCCTGTCCAACCCGTCGCAGCTGGCCGAGGTGCTCGCGACAATCGCGCGTCGCTCGGCGCACGGCGTGGACTTCACTCACTAATCCGTGTCTGGGTGCCCGGCTGCGCGACGGGCGAGGTCTCGACTGAGCCAACGCCACCGCGTCGGCCCCCGCCGGGGAATCGCAGCTGGTCCGACGGATCGTGCAGGTGAGATATGGATGTCGCGCGACGATGACGGGGTGGAACGTTTCAGGTGTCGGAGACGGCCGACAGCCAGGGAGAATCGAAAGAGGAGCGCCGCCGGCCTTACTTAACCGGTCTGCGGCACGTCCTCAGTTGCGACAGTTCCGTTTCAAGCAGCTTCGATACACAACCACGCGCTGGCCCGGTCGAAAGCGGTAGCCCTCGGGACCGAACGCAAATGCACCAGACCACGGGCCTGTCTTCATGCCCTTGAATACGCGCGAGGGCACGTGCGGATACTCGAACGTCGGCGGCTCGAATTCGTGCTCTTCGGTGCCGGGGAACATCAACCGAATCACCCTCGCCGCGAAGTCGAAGGGGCGATACGGGTCATCCGCTTCGGTCTTGCGGTCGCGGTCGTAAGCTCTCTTAGCGGCACGCAGAGCTACGCCCAGAGAAATCATGAAACGCTGAGACTTTGCCGTGGTGGCGCGGGAATATGACATCTTTTTGCGGCGTGATTCGCAATACTCCTTGTAATCGCCAGTGCCCCCGCATACACTCCGCTCCTCACCAAAAGGAGTTTCGATGAACATTTCCGTCCGTCAGTTGACCGGAGCAGTCGTCGTGTCGTTCTGCGTGGGAGCTTTTATCACGCCCGTTGGGACACAGGTTCAAGGAGCCGCGAAGCCCGCCCAGTCGCCGCCCGCAGCTGCGAAGCAAGCCACCTACATGCAGGTGGAGTTCATGAAGGTGCCAGAGGGTAAAGAAGAAAACTGGCTCAAGTTGGAGCGAGAATCGTGGAAGCCGATGCACGCTCTCCGCATCAAAGAGGGCTTGATTCAGTCGTGGACCACAATCGCTCAGACGTTGCCGGGCGATGAGTCGAACGGGCCGGTCTATGCAACTGTCACGACGTTCCGCGGATGGCCGGACCAGACCAAGACCGACTGGCAGGGACTTCTCCAGAAGGCCAATCCGAAAGCCGACGCGAATGCGCTGATGCAGCAGACGGACGCCGCGCGGAAGATTGTCCGCACCGAAATCTGGCAAGTCCTCGAACAGACCGACCCGCCTGCGATGGGAACCCAGTAGAAAGAAGCCTCCTCCCCAGGTGCTCTGGGGGTCCAAGGTGTTCGGTGGAGGTGGCATTGTCAGTGCCACTCCATCGACCCGTGACGCTGCACTACGGCTCACAGATGGGACAATCAGCTGATTGTCCCACCCCGAGAACGATCTGCGACACCCGCGTGATATACGGGCGAAACCCTGTCGTCGAACTTGAGGGTTTGTCCCACCGGACCTTCCGGCACTCTGCCTGAATCCACGTGCCACGCGGGGCGAGGCCCCGACACCGTGAGATCGAGGCGGCGCCGGAAGACGTTTCAATCCACGCGCCCGCGCAGGACGGCGCGACTGACTGGACGATTTGTGGAGCAATTCCGTCCGACAGCTCCAGCCGACATCTCAGAACGGATACTGTCTCACATTTGACTTATCGATCGCGATCCAGCCGGAGCCGGCAAGGCCATGCGGAGTTCCGGGAATCCTTTTCAAGTTGCGGTAGCCTGGCAGGCCAAGATCGAGACCGGGGGCAATCTTCTCCCCCTTAATGAGCATCAGCGCCAGCTTGCCTTGCGCCTGCCCTGCGACCAGCGGATCCCAGAGAAAAATCTTGTCAACCGCGCCGTCGTCCAGGAATTCGCCCGCAACCGATGGCAGGCTCGTTCCCATGACGCAGGTCTTGCCCTGAAACCCGGCTTCCCGGACTGCTCTTCCAATTCCGGCCACATCCACAACTGAGCTGCCTTCGAAGCCCTTGAGGTCAGGATGTTTTGCCAGCAGCTCCTTCGCCTCCTGATAGGCGGTTTCGAGGCGCTCGGCGGTTTCAACCGGCGCAGCAATGCGCACGATCTTCGGATACTTTTGCCTCGCGCGCTCGTAAGCCGCCGTTGCCCATCGCATATGGCTGCGAGCGGTGGTGTGGCCGACGAATGCGACGTACTTGCCGCTGCCACCCATGCACAACGCCAGCTCATCCATCAGATGCGAGCCAAAGGCGAGGTTATCGAATGCCTCAATGTCTACATCGGTATTCACCTGGTTGCTCGCCTCGTGTGTCACCACTTTTATTCCCGCCGCCTGGGCCTGCTTCAAGACCTCCTCGAGCGCCTCCGGCGAATTCGGAACAACCGTGATCGCGTCGGGCTTCTCCCCAATCAGCTTTCGAATAATGTCGGCCTGCTTCTGCGGATCAGCATCGTCCGCGCCGGTCATGGTGGCGTCAACCCCATTCTGCGCGGCAAACTGTTTGATCCCCTCCTCCATGCGCTCAAACCACACGATCCCAGTCCGCTTGACGACTGTGACGATCTTAATTTGCTTCGTCTTCGCATCGTTTCGGTCGCCCTGGCCGCGTGAAGCTCTTACCGAAGGCAACGCAACCACAAGCATGAATGCCAGGCTGGCAACGACTACGCGCTTCGAATTCCGCATCACGTCCTCAATGCAACGTCGCGGCTTGCACTCGCGCAAGCGCGCCCGATGTCACGCTCGTCGGTGATTATCGGCCAGACCATGCGGTTCACGGTCAGGCCCATGATACAGGCGCTCCAGACCGCGCAGAATTTTACTCATTTTCTTGATCAGCCCCTCCGCCCCGGGGCGTCACCTGCGCTCAGTCATTCTGATCAACCCGGATCGTTCCTCGGAGAAGCCCTACACGATAGCAGCGCCCCTGGACTCCTGTAAGGGATGCTCAGAGATTAGCTTGTAGTTCGTACGGTGTCATCCGTTCGGCGCGGCGGAGAATCCGCACTCGACGCAGACGCGTTGATCAGCGGGCCATGTGGCGACTGCGGCAATCCTTTGCGGCTCGAGGTGGCCGGTGGCCAGCTCCCCTGCAGTGAAGGTGTGATTCATTTCGCTGTTCCCGCCGCAAACTGGTGGGACAACGTCGGCTACACCTGATCCACCATGCTGCTCTTCCGTGATGAAGAGCACGTGGATCGCTGGTGCGATACCCGGGAACTGGCTCGCGGTGGGCTGTTCACCCCCGAACAGGGGTGGCGCTTGGCACGCGGCTGGTACGGGAAGAAGCTCGCTCCCACTTGGCGGCGACACACCCTTGAAGAAGCCGAAGCACTGCTCGCCGAAGTGGGGCTGACCGGCCCCTTTTGGAGTTTGCGGAACCCATTGACGCCAGCTTGAGGGGAGACCGACAACGGCGCGGCACGTGGACCAGGTCTGGTCGATAACGTCGGAGAGTCGTTCTTCAGGCACATCCCTGTCCAAGGTGCCCGGGATGCTGCGGGCACTCCTCGAGAAGGATTCCCCCGAGACAAGGCGAGATGCAGATGAGTGACCAGTCGCCCACCGCGTCACCGCGCCCGTTGGCAGTGAAGGCATTTGGGATCACTGACACGGGCAAGGTGCGCAAAACGAATGAGGACCAGTTCCTCGTTGCCGAACTCACCAAATCCATGCGTGTGTGGCAGACGAGCCTGCCGGAGCCGAAGGTGCAGTACGGAAGCGGTTGTCTTCTCAGACGAGGAAAGGGCTGGGCGATTCGCTGGAGGGAGATTGAAATCGCTCCCGATGGCACGAGGAGGAAGGTCCTGCGGTACGAAGCGTTGGGCGAGGTCACGCGCAAGCAGGCGTCAGAGACCCTCAATCAACGAGTGACAGCGGCAGGGAACAGGAAGACGCCGACGCGGTCTCACGTCACGTTCCGGACGCTCGCCGGCGAATGGGACGCGACGGTCTTGCCGATGTACACCATTGGGCCGGCGCGATCCTGATGGCGGCTCCTGGATTGTCTGGCAGATCACCAGTAGGAACTGGCGCTCCACACCAGAAATCGATCTGGCGGTGACACGGAACCGCGCTCCCCTGCACACCGCCTCAGCGGCGTCTGTTTTGCTGACGATGGGGATATCCGCTCCACTTCAGCAAGGTGAGGCCCTTATGGTCATCATGCAGTTGCCGAACGGCAAAACCTGCGAATGTGCGTTACGACTGACGAAGTACGGGCTTCGACTCGTCCGCCTCTACGCATCGTACGACCTGCTGGTAGCCGTCAACGAGATGGGCTGGCGGATCAAGGATGTCAAGACCGAGCTGGCGCGTAAGCGTCTGAAGCGGCAATTCGCGTCACGCGAGCTAGCGGCCTGAGCTAAGTCTGCGCTTCTTGATGGCCCGCTTCACGGCGGGCCGCGCCTTCTGGCTTCGGCCGCTCTGCGCATTTTGGCGGCGACGTACGCCTGCGCGCCACGGCCTGGTTCCTGCCAGGATCCGCCGACACATTGACACACTTTAAAATCGGCTGGCCGGCAGTCGCTCTTGCAGGCCCATCAGGAGGCGCTGAGAGCGGCTCCGCGCCTCCGACACGTCCGTGGGGTTCTGAATACCACACCCACATTTCTAAAACCTCCGGCTTCCGGAGCGCTTCGCCAGCTCCTGTCTGCCACCCTCCGCCACCACCGCCCCACCCCTGGTGGCGGCGGCGGACGGACACGGGCACTCGCCGCGGCGGCGCCATGGCGGTTCGTGGCGGGTGGCGGCACGGGAGCGGAGCCTGCGACTTCTAAAGAACTCGACTCTTCGCAGGGCCACGGGGGCGATATTCAGAACCCGACCACTTGCCCGACGCGTTGACGCTCATGGTGCGCGCACATCGATGCAGGGCGAGATGAGAGAGATCTGGGGTCCGGAGGTGGTCGGCAGAACGCACGCGACCGAATGGTATCGTTGAGCTCGTCCCCGTGCCAATCACGCGCTTGGCTGAACGTCTTCGCCGACTAGCTGGGGCCCTGATGCTGCTCGCTGCGTCAGGCGCTGCGGTCGCAGCTACGCCGCCGCAAGTCGGTTCGCGAGTGCGCGCTTGCGGTCAGATAACAAACGTGAGCTGCGACACCGCTGGCGCGGTTGCGTGGCTCATCGACTTGGATGATTCCGATGTTCTGTTGATACACACGGCTCCCGCTTGGACGCTCACGAGGTTTGCGGCTCTCGGCGTGGGCGGCATGGGCGAGGTGGCTCGGCGCCGAGCTGCGGCTCGGGCGCAAGGGTGGGAGCTCTGCCACATGGTCGGTTCTGAAGGGGCTATATGGCTCCGCAACTGATACGAGTCTTCGGTGTGTTTGCGATGCTCGGGTGTGCGCCGCTCGCTCAGGAATACGCGGGACCCCACTGGAGCTATCGTGGCTCCGACGGTCCGAGTCATTGGGGCGAGCTCGATAAAGGCTTCGCTACTTGTGGACTGGGGCACCAGCAGTCGCCCATCGACATTCGCGCGTCGAAGGCAGCCGATCTGCCGCCGATTCAGGTCGCGTACCGCCCCGCGCCACTCCATATCATCAACAACGGACACACGATTCAGGTCGACTATGAGCCCGGCAGCTCGATCACGGTCGGCGCCAGGCGCTACGAGCTGAAACAGTTCCACTTCCATCATCCAAGCGAGGAGAAGATCAACGGCAAGAGCTACGCGATGGTCGCGCACCTCGTGCACGCCGCCGCAGACGGCAGCCTCGCTGTCGTTGCCGTGCTGCTCGATGCGAGGGGAAGCGCGAATCCGCTTATCTCCCATCTATGGCAGTACCTGCCGGCGCAGAAAGGGCCGGAGAAGACGTACAACGATGTACAGATCGACGTGACGGGCTTGTTGCCCACCGACCGGGGGTACTACACTTTCACCGGATCCCTCACGACGCCGCCCTGCAGCGAGAACGTGGCGTGGTTCGTCCTGAAGGCCCCGGAGCCGATCTCGCAGGGGCAGGCCGACGCGTTCGGCCGGATTTATCGGCGCGACGCCAGGCCCACCCAGCTGCTGTACGGACGGGACGTGCTGATGTCAAAGTAGCAGCCCCGAACTCCACTGCAGTCTCGGAAGTGGTCTGGGAGCCCGCTTGGTTACGCCAAGCAGCCTAGCGACGTGCCCCGCCCTGATCGCGGCAGTGGGCGGTCCGGTGGTCGGGAATAGTGGTAGGGTTCTGAATACCACCCAAGTCATTCTCAAAGCGCGCCACCGTTACCGAGGCTTCGCACGGAGCAGAATCGGATCGGTCTCGACAAGCACGAGTGATTTCACCATGTGTTGCGTGCCAGTCTTGTACTTCACGAAGTGCGCCGTGTTCAGGTGCGCCTCATACGCGGCCTGATCGGCATACATCTCGAAAAGTCTGATCTGGGCTGGATGGCCCTTCACCGACACGGCATACAGCGTCAACACGCCCGGCTCCAAACGAATGGACGTCTCGATTTCCTCGCGGAGCGCGGCCTTGTATTCGTCCAGCCGAGCAGGATCGATCTGCAGTTCTGCCAGCCGCACGACGGGGGGGCCATGCAGCGGTTGGGCGAGCGTATCCACTGGGGCGCCTCCGATGAGGGCTGACGTGACGAGGGATACACCAAGCAGGAGGTAGCGTCGCATCATTCCGACCCCGCCGCAATGCGCTCACCGCTTCCTCGCGGCCAGCTTCCCGGCAGGCCGTTTTCGTTTTTCTCGCCGTCCTGGCCTATCCCCAATGTCACCGCCTCTCCTTTGCGCCAAGGTCCGCGCCACATTGACGCAGTTTAAAGTCTACGAGCCGGCAGTACGTGATCGTGGCTTATAAGTCTCCTACGCGGTCTGGAAACCGCTGGCGCGGGGTGTATTCAGAACCCGACCACTGGCCCGACGCGTTGGGCCACATGGCGCCCACATCGGTGCAGCGTAAGATGAGAAAGCTCTGGGCCGGCGAGATGGTCGGCAGAAGCCACCCGACCGTGTGCCGGAAAGGGGTCTTTGCTGTAGGCGGGCGCGAGCTGTGCATTTGTCGACTGTCGTGAAGGAACGGCACCTGCGAGCCAGCTTTCGCGCCAGGAGCCTCAGCGCACTCGACGACACTGATCGGCAGGACTCACTGCCTTCCTGAGGCGTCCGCCGGAGTACTCACCGCTTGTATTTTACATCGGCGAATTGCACGCGGACCCCGTCGGGATCCCGGACATAGACCTGATCCCCGTTCTCCAAAGTCGGCTGCGCGCTGGGTACAGCGGCCTTGAGCTTGGCCAGCGCGGTCGACGGATTGTATTGCTCGATCCCGAAACAGAAATGATCGATCCCGGCGCGCTGTGCTGGATCGGCCGCGTACAGGCCCAAGAAAGAGTTCTCGAGGCTGAGTTCGCAGAAGGACGGATCCTCCGCCCGGACAGGGAGACCCGTAAGAGATTGGTAAAACGCTTTGGTGCGGGCGACATCTGAGACGTACAGAGTGAGATGATTAATGCTGCGGGCCTGGAAGACGGGGACTGCTGTCGCACTGACGGCCATCGGCGCAGCTCGAGCACTAATGCCAACGGCGACTAGCCCTTGCATGAGCTGCCGTCGAGTGATCCTTCCCCCATCATAGAGACTTACGAGATGGTCGAACTCGTCATGCATGCGGCCTCTCGATCTCTGTGAACGGAATGGGCGTGATACACCTGGTTTAGGCCGGTCAGCGTATCACCGTCGGCCGATTGCTCGCAGGACCAAGGACGGCCAGCCCGTCGCAATGGCCGTTATCATCGAGCTGTCGTTCACCGTCGAGAAGTAGACCGGCGCTGAACGCATTGCGCGCCTCGGCGCCGGCTCCCGCGAGGGCGTTTTCGAGGTTGTGCGCCCGCAGCCGCGGCCGCGAGGTCCGGCCCCTTGTGGGCCGCTCTGCCGAAACGTATTCAGAACCCGAGCGGTGGTGAGCGGGCAAACGATGACCACCGTGGCCGACTCGCTGACCGGGGCACGCTGCACTACACTGCGTGGCAGGTGCTGCCGAGGCCGTAGGCGCGTTCGCACACGCGGGGAAACGCCACCCGATATTCAGGACCCGCCCACTCCCCCCGGCGCATCCTGTGCCTTGGCGGCGACGAGGTATTTCTTGCCCGGCCTTCCGGCCTGCTCTCTTGCGTCCGCCGGCCTAGGTGTGAAGTTGCCATAGCCCAACAATACCCGAGATCGTAGCAATGGCCCGGACGCGACGGCGATTGGGCCCGGACGTTAGACTCTTCCCATGGCCGACGCTCCCGACATGTCCGGCCTTCGAATCACAGCTCGCGCCGCCGCCGCCGCGGCGATCATCGCCGGTTGTCTGGCGGTCGCCCGTCCGGTCAGCGCGCAGAGCAATCAGGCTTACCTCTCGCTTGGAGCCGGGGCGACTGACCTGTCCGGCGGCGCTGAATGGCTCGTGAGCCGTACGCCGGTTGCGGTCGGCGCCGAGTTGGGCGCCGGCAACCTGCTCGTGGCGTCCCTCGCGGCTTCGTACCAACCCTTTGCCCGGCAACTCCAGCGCAAGGTGCATCCCTTCCTCCGCGTGTCGCTCACCGCCGTTTCGAGTAGTCCGTACGCGGCGGGGTGCGTCGGTTTTGGCGGTGGCCTGGCCTACTGGCCGCGGTCGCGACGGGTCGGTCTACGCGTTGAAGCGGCCAAGCTCTGGCCGGCATTTGCCGAAGACCCGAGTCCTCCTGGCGAGACGTTCGTGCCTCGTTTGTGGACCCTGCGGGTCGGCGTCGCGTTTGGCTGGTAGGGTACTTCGGGCCGTGGGAGGGAACGTGCGCTCCCACGACTCACCACCACCCGCCCAAGCCACAGGTCGCCGTTTCGAACAGTCGCGTCCGCGCCGCGCCTCTGGGGCTTCCGGGGGCGCGGTCACGGGGATCGGTCTGCACTGCGGCGTTTGTCGTTACCTAAGCGATGAGTCACTCATCCGCGACAAGGATTTCGGCGAGCCAGCTGGTACGCCCACGTGGCCGCCGGAGATCGCAAAGCTCGAGGCGGTGGCAGCTAACGACGGCGTCGACATAGTCGGCCCGGTGGCTTGAAGAAACGTCCGAGTGGTGGTGCTTCTGAGAGTCTCGAGTCCACGCGGCGTTGCAAGCGTCAAGTCAAGGCTTGCGCCAGCGGGCGGATTCGAGCCGGTGGCGGAGTTAGCACTTACCTGTACCGACAAGCTGATGATCCGAACGAGCCGGTCGTGTAGTTCGATGACACGGCCGGCGCCACTTCGGGCACCACCCGTCAGCCTCCAGGTGGATCACTCTCCGAGCGGCGCACGGATTCCTCCCGCGGAACCCGGACGTTGCCACCTAACGAGATCGTCAGGAGTAACATTGGGCGGATGCCAACATCGCAACCATTCAGCCGACTGTTTGCGTTTGGTGGCTTAATGGTCGTCTTGTCGCTCACCATCGCTTGTCAGGCGGAATGGAAAGACCCCGCGAGGCATGTCGCGCGCCTCGTCGATGTAGAACCCGGCGTGACCTTGGAAGTGCTTGACTGGGGTGGTTCGGGCGCGCCTGTGCTGCTGCTGGCTGGGCACGGTGATACTGGGCACGTCTTTGATGATTTCGCGCTTGAGCTCAGACAGCGCTTTCGGGTCTTCGCGGTCACCCGGCGCGGGTTCGGCGCATCTTCGCAGCCTGAGCAAGGCTACGATCTGACGAGACTCGTGCACGACATCGCACGAGTCGCAGACATCCTGAAACTAAAGCACGTTCACCTCATAGGGCATTCGATAGCTGGCGATGAGATGACGCGTTTGGCCCGAACGCGCCCTGAAATGGTGGGAAGGCTGGTCTACCTGGATGCTGCCTATGATCGGGTTGAAGCACAGCGGGTTGAATCGACGTTTCCGAAGATACCGCCGGCGCCAGCGGCAGCGCAGGAGTCTGGATCGGTGGAGGCCGTGCGGGCTCTGATTGCCCGAACGGAAATCCTGCTACCGGAATCGGAGATCCGAGCAACCCGAGTGTTCGGTGCGGACGGGCGTTTGCTACGACCAGTAACCTCTGATCGAATTCTCCGTGAAGTCGCGGCGATGGTAGAGCACCCAGATTACAGCTCAATCAACGTTCCGATGCTTTCGATCTTTGCAGTCGCAAACACGCCGGCGCAGCTCGTCCCTCGATATAAGATTGCTGATACAGAAACGCGCCAGGCTCTCAATAAAGTGTTTGAAGTATGGCGGCCCTTTGCAGAATTCCAGCGTGAGCTTTTCCGAAAGAGCGTTCCCCACGCGCGCGTAGTTGAAATCACTGGCGCCAATCATCGCGTCTTCATCTCCCATCAAGAGCAAGTACTGCGGGAGATACGGGCATTTCTGCCCAGTTACTAATGGACTGTAACAGCTGAAGCAGTAGTTACGTCGCGAGAGCGCGACCGCGGTCCCATCCCTGTCGGGTTCTGAATACGCGGGTAGCGGGCGGGTCGCGTCCAATGGCTCCGACTGCAGCGCGCAGCTCCTGGGCGCGTTCGATGGCTTGCTCCAATGAGGCATATGACTCGGCGACCATGAGCTCCTCGTTGCGCTCCACACACCGACATCCCGCCATGCGGCGCCGCAACGACGAAACACACCCCTCGGCGTGAGCAGTTTCGACACGTCACAGCAGGGCATCATCAGGGGGCGGCTGCGGCTTCATACGAACACTATTCGCTCTCACGAATTAGGTCCGGGCCCCGCTTCAGACCAATATCCGGATCACGGTCGAGGTCGACGGGCAGGCCGACCCCGCCTGCGTCGTGGACTCCCCTCAGCCGCTGGCCGGCGTGAGGCCAGCACGCCAGCGACGCCAACCAGCAGCAACCCCAGGTTGAACTGCACCACCGGGACCAGCAGGTGGCGGGCGGTCTCCATCCCGTCGCTGTGCCAGGACACCAGCCCGTGGGGCGCGGCCAGCAGGACCGTCCCGGCGCCGACGAGGAACAGCGGCGAGCGCCACGTCCCCCGCCCGAACGCCTGGCCGGCGAAGACGGCGAGCGCCGCGAAGGCCAGCAGCCGGGGCGGGAAGAACAGGCCGGTCACGTAGGGGACGTCGCGGCGGTCAGGCGCCGCGTAGAACGTCCGGTCGCCCTCGGCGTTGTTGAACGCCCGCTCCGGGTCGCGCCAGGGCTCGAACAGCGTGTAATCCGGGTGGGTCGCCATCCACAGCGCCAGGGTCGAGCTGCCCTTCCACTCCGCCCAGCGCAGCCACGGTTGCAGCACCGGGTCGTCCGCGCCGATCCACACCACCGGCGCCTTGCCCGGGTCTCGGATCGGCAGGCGGGCGGCGGGCACGTCGGGGTCGACGAACAACTCGCCCTGGGGCATCCCGTGGTCGCTGAACCATTCGACCCGGTCGGGGTACGGCAGGATCCGCACGCCGAACACGTTGCGCAACGGGAACTGGTGGCGCTGCCCGTGGGCGGAGGACGCGAACGCCAGACAGGCGAGCACGAAGGCACTGATCCCCAGGATCGCGAGCTCCCGGGTGCGCGCCGGCCGGCGGATCACCAGCCAGGCGCACAGGGCTACGCCGGCCATGACGACGACCACAGCGTGGGTGTCGCGAGCGATCAGCCACAGCGCCACGGCCCCGAGCACCCCGGCGATCCGCCAGCCGTCGATCGTCCGCCACAGCGCCAGGACCGGCGCCAGGACCAGGACGAGCAACGACAGCGCCAGCGACTCGGAGAGCACCGAGCGCTCCCACATCATCACCGGGGAGGTGAAGGAGAACGCCGCCACCGCCGCGGCCCCGACCCAGCGGCGCCACCCCGCCGGCAGCCACGCCGCCAGCGCGGCCGCCAGGGCCGCCCAGCACAGCGAGGCGATGAGCGCCATGGCGTCGAGGTAGCGCTCCGGGTCGCGGCCGACCAGCCGCAGCAGCAGGGGGACGGCGAGGGTGCGCTCCCCGGCCCAAAAGTCCCAGCTCCAGAACGGCGCCTGGGACACCTCCATGTAGTTGTCGGAGTCGGCCCACATCAGCGGCAGGCGATCCCGCAGCGCCCAGTAGCGAACCGCGATGCCCAGCGCCGCGACGGCGCCGAACACGGCGTACCAGGTGCGTACGGGCACTCGCCCCCCGGAATCCACAGTGATGGCGATGGGTTGGACGTTACGTGGTTGGAAACAACCCAAACGGGCAAGCCTTAAGAGACGATGCATCTCCTTTGCAGTTCCGGTTATCTGAGGCCCCATGTTGCCCTCACCGAAGCGCTTCCGTACGGCTGAAAAACCCCACTAGCGCTGTCGGTGACGAGCAGCCTCCAGTGCAAGGCGTCATCAAGACCTTGGTATCGCCGAGGCCCGCGAGCTGCTCATCAACAGAATTCGACGGGATGACGTGATCATCATCCTTGGAGGTCAATATCACATTGAGAGAGGGCATGACGAATTCCTGTCGATCGGCGACGAATCTTCTTTGAGTTGTTCTGGGAACTGGTGCGATGGGCTCTCCTCCTCTTGGTGCCGACACCCACGAGTACCCAGTGACAACTCACGCGCGACGCCGGCACGCGTACAAGCAGGTACGCCGCGGCGAACTCGCGGCGACCGACTCTGACCGTCGACAGCGCGCGTGATACGTTGTTCGCGTGTCGGAGCGTTTCACAGTTGCCCGCGGACACCCGGGGCAGGCGATCCCCGAAATCCAACTCCTTCTCAACTGCGCCAGTGCGGCTCCCGGTTTCGGTCCGCGATCCGGGTTGGAGACGCTCTTCGGGCAGTCGCTCGACTGGGATGCCCTCGTCGAGCGCGCCGGCCGGCATGGCGTGTTGCCATTGGTGCATCGCGCGCTCAAGGATTGTCCACGCGTGCCGCCGCGCGTTCTCGAGGGACTGGATCGCCATTTCCGCACGAATGCCTGGAACAGTCTCCGGCTGGCGTGGCACCTGGCCGACCTGAGCGACCTGTTCCGGTCACACGGCATCGCGGCGGCGGCGTTCAAGGGCCCGGCGCTGGCTCTGGCCGCCTACGGCGATGTGACCCTTCGACAAATCTCGGATCTCGACGTCCTCGTGAAACGCTCGCAGGTTGCCGAGGTCGTGCGCCTTCTGCCCCTGCACGGGTACTCGTATCAACAGTCGCTGCCGGATCGCTCTCAGGCTGCGGAGCGGAGGGTGTTCTACAACCACGTGTTCACGCGCGAGCGCGTGCAGGTGGACGTTCACTGGGCATTTTCCGAGAACTTTTTCCCATTCGAGATCGATCAGGCGCGACTTTGGAGCCGGCTCTCACACGTCAGATCCTCGAGAAGTCCGTCGAGACGCTGGACGTCGAGGACACGGTCCTCGTGCTGTGCGTGCACGGTGCGCGGCATTGTTGGGGGCGGCTGGCGTGGATCGCCGACGTCGCACACCTCGTCTCGAGGCACCCCGACATCGACCTCCTGCGCATGCTCGACGAGGCGCGGGACCGCGGCGTCGGCCGGATTCTCGCGGTCGGGCTGACACTGGCCGGCGCACTGCTCGAGGCTCCGATCCCGGAAGATTTCGTCGAGCAATCGCGGTCCGATCCGATTGTTCGCGAACTCAGAACTGAGTTCGTCGAGCGGCTGCTCTGCGGAGCGCCTGAACTGGCCGCTGCTGACCAGTGGCTGCTATATCTGCGCCTCCGGGAGCGACTGCGGGACCGAACGCGTTGCTGCGTGCGGCTCTGCGAGCTTCCGCAGTCGGCAGATCGCCGGCTCCTGCCCGTTGCGGTGCGATGGTATGTGAGGCTCGCGATTGCAGTGACCCCGAACACCCGCGACTACTCGTGGGTCCGGCTTCCTGACGGCCTGGGTCTGCTCTACTGGCTGGTTCGACCGATTCGACTTGCCCTGAAGGTCGCTCGCGGCGGCCAGCAGGGGTGACGAGCCCGGGCTCACGGGTGAGCCGTTTTGGCGACAAAAGTCAGGGTGAGCGACGAATTGTCGCAGCCGATCACGCACGAATCATCAAAAACTGCCTATTTCTGACGCAAACCGGCCGGCACCTCGACGGTTCTGAAATTGCTACTGGGTATTAATGCCGCTTTCGCGGCACTCAACGAGTTCTGTCGGTCGAGAAGGGATGTCGAAAATGCGCATTCAGCTGTCGAAGAGCGTGGATCTCGTCTTTGAACGACTCGCTGACGGTTCATCCGTCCTGTTCGATCCCGAGGCAGACTCGGCCCACGCCCTCAACCCTGCGGCGACCAAGGTCTGGGAAGTCCTGCTCGAGGGCGGGGGCGAAGCGAGCGTTCGAAAGATCCTGGCCGCGACCGTCGGCGGGGACGTGGACGATGCCGCGGTGCACAACACGTTGGCGCAGTTCAAGGAAGCCGGCTTGGTGCGCACCGACGATGATGCGCTCCTCGTGGCCAACGCCTCCCGTCGGGAGACGATTCGCCGGCTGTCGCTTGGCTTTGCCGTGGCCATGGGGTTCCCGCTGATTGAAACCCTGACCGGCAGCGAGCAGCGTGCCCACGCGCAGGTGGCCGGCTCGGAGCCGGCAACCACGGGACCGGTCCCAACCACGTCAACGTCACGGTTCTAGCGCCCTCACGACGTGCTGAACGTCCTGGGGATACGCGTCCGTCCTGTCGGCGGCAGTGGCGTCGATTGCCTGCGGGACGTCTATCCCTTCTGGTTCCGGGAAGACGACGGGGCCCCCGCTGACGCTGAAATCGAGTTCACCCCCGAACCCGACGAGGAAGGGGGCCTCGTCGCGTTTCAGCGGCGACTTGATGCAGCGGTGCTCGAGCGGTTGTCGGGTTTCGCCACGGTTCATGCTGGAATCGTGGAGGTCGATGGCCTCCTGCTCCTCCTGCCTGGCCCGAGCCGCAGCGGCAAGTCGAGCTTCGTCTCCTATCTTGTTCGTCGTGGCGCTCGATATCTCTCAGATGAATACGCACTGATCGATGTGCGAGGATGCGTACACGCCTATCCTCGGCCCCCAATGCTTCGCGATGGGTCCGACCGCAATTACCTCGACCGAGATATCAGGGCCTCCGTTGAACAGTTCGATGTGCCGCGTCGGCCGGATGTCGTCCTCTTTCTCGAGCATCGACCAGAAGAGCCCTCGGCGTCGCTGTGGCGAATCGACTGCGCCGCGGCGGTCATGGGTCTGCTGCGGAACACCCCGACGACATGGCGCCACCACCAGGACCTGGCGCGTGCCTTCGCCCGCACCCTGAGGTCGGCTGCAGCCTATCGCGGAGTCCGCGGGAATGCCGACGCCGCCTGGGACACTGTCCGAGCCAGACTTGCAGCCGATGCCGTGCGACCTCTTGGGACCTGAGTTGCCGGACCCTCCGTCGGAGCTCGTCCGACATCCTTGTGCCGTCGACAGACTCGGTCTCACGACGGCTGGCGGTCACGCTTCGTCAGAGATAGCGGCCTCGCAGGGTCTCGTCTACCTGCCCGAGGCTTGAGACCTCCGTCGTCAGCGGTGGCAGGATCGCTAGCGCCTCTCCTTCTAGGTGCTCCGCCAGGTACTGATCCAGCCTGCGTTCAGTCGCAAGCCACTGCGTGACGCCATCGACGGTATCGGGAATCGCTGCCAGCAGACGATCGTACACGCGTTCGGAGTACGCGACCGCGTGGGAAGAGGCCCAGCCACTGGGCCGTACCAGGCGGTTGAGGTGCTGGACCGGTTCTGAGGCGGACGCGCGGCCCCGGGCGCCGAGATAAAGGACGCTCCACTGGCCCCGCTCGACGTCTGGTGTCGCATCCCCGAGCAGCTGAGGAGCGTCGTCCAGGAACATGCAGTCGTCCTCGAACACGAGGACGTTTCGAAGACCGAGCCTTCTGGCCTCCTCGATCACCGTCCTGTGTGAAAGCACGCGCCCGATCTGGGGGTTCTCCGGTGTCTCGACCGCCGCAAACTGTCGTACGCGCCAGTCGATCCCGAGCGCTTCGAACCGGAGCGCCATCTCCCTCCGGCGTTCGGTCGCGTGCTCCAGGTTGACCAGGTAGATGGCATCGAAGAAATGGAACGAATTGCGAACGTCGGCGAGGGCCGCGTCGAGCAGCGGTCCAGCGTCCGCGCCCAGCCGCTCTGAAAAATGCGAGCGAACCGGCTGGAGATTCGAGCCCGAGCTCGGAGAATCCGATGACGTAGTTGCGGACTCGATCCTCCATGGCGTTCCTGTAGGTCGCACCACGCGGCCGTTCGAACCGATGCAGCCACCTCAGAAACGGCAGGCAGAGCGTCCGGTCCCCCCGTCTCCGGAACTTTTCGTGAAGGTATCCCTCCTCGCCACCGAACCCGACGAACCTCGCGTTGAAACCGGGCCATGCGGCGCGCCTGCAGCAGAAGAGACCGGTACCCTGCATCGGTATCTCGAAAGGCTCGCCGTCCACGTCGTCGGCCCTCTGATCGTGCGCCCACGTGCCGAACATCGCGTCGCGCCAGACGGGCTCCATGTGAGACATCAACTCGCGCAGGTTGTCGTGACGCGCTGGGCCTTGGAGCAAGTCAGTCGTGTCGGGATGTGCATCAATGTAGTCGAGCAGCTTGCGTAGCGACCCGGGGGCCAACAGGACGTGGCTGTCGATGCAGAGCACGAAAGTCCCCGCCGCCTCCCGAAAGACGACATCCTTGACGGCCGTGGCCTTCCACCGTTCAAAGGGGACGTAGCGATAGCCGGGAATGTGCGATTCGAGACGCTTCAGAGGTGCGGCGGCAATACCCCTCGGGTCATTGTCCACGACGAGAATCTCGGTTTGTTCCGCGACCTCAGGATGGAACAAGCGAATCGCCTGAACCGTGAAGTACGCACCGTCGAAGTCATCGTGGGTTGCCATGCCGATCGTCAGCGTGAGCGGCCCTTGACGGCGCGGCGTCGCGGCCGGGATCCCGCTGCCCTTCGCCGAGCTACGCGTCGCCTCGACGTGAGCGAGCCAGGTCGAGAGGCCGGCAGCGGCGGAGGGCCTGCTGTCCTGCAGCCGGCCGAGCAGGGCCCGCAGACGCTCGGGAGATAGGTCAGCCTTCGTGGTCATGTAAAAGGCTATCGGCGGCAGAATCGTATCAGAACGTGGTCAGGAATGCCGGTGCGCGCGACGAACTTCTTGCACATGCCGGCGGAACGCGTTATCGAGAGCGGCAGGCAAGTGGGACTCCGACCCGCGTGCTGATGGACTAGACTGAGCGCCACCAACCGATACCGCTCCCTGCAGGCGAGAGACTTGGCTCGTATGAAATCCTCGCGCCAATAGGACTTGGCGCTATTCAGGTAAGGGGAACGCCTTCGCTCGATGCGCGGGGCGAGCTTCGGCGCGCTACGGGTTGGTTTGCCAACCGTAGCTGGCCGAGACCGAATAGCGGCCCGGCCTAGCCATTGCTCCGGTCACGCGGGGTTTGGTCCTGATTTAAATGAGAACCCCTCTCGTGGCGCCGAGCGGATGGTTGGTCGCGGCGCCTAGATGGCCAATTACTTGTTCCACCGCCGACGTCCGTGCAGGCGCGGGCGGCCGCGAGCAATCACGCCCGCAGCTTTACACTTTGGCGGAGCTTCAAAGTGACTCGTCGTGTCGGGCTTTGGCGGCAACGGCTGCCACTTCGGCGCCATCTCGCGCGCGAGTGGTCGGCTCAAGTGCCTTTCCATCTCCGAAGCCGCGATGTCCCACAGGTCTATGACGGTTTCGTTCTTCACGGCGATGCCCCGCGACTATCGCGTCCAAAGGCTGCCACTCTTCGTATCGGCTTTGCACGGCCGGGCGACGTGCTGCTCACTCACAACGCGATAGTCGGTAGGGTCGCCATCTTCCAAAGGAGGCCGGACGATGCATTCTCGGGATATCTGTAACCTACTACCGCGTTCATCCTGCGGTGCTGTCGCCAATGTATTTAATGCACTTCATGCAATCAGCCTTGTGGCAACAGCAGCTGCGGGCGACTATGGAAGGACTACGAGAAATCAGGTTAGCGGCAAAAACAGGCGGAGCTGTGGATTGCGGTTCCATCGCCGAACGAGCAGAGAAAAAATTGTCAAGTGAGTAACTCCTTTGCTGGCGGCTGCTCGCTGTTGTGGAACAGAGGGCGCGGTCTGCACGTTCTCTCACCGCCAACCTGCGGGAGGCTATTCTTGCGAGGGCGTTTCGTGGCGACCTGGTCCCGACCGAGGCTTGAACACCCCGGACCCTTCGACAGAGACTCAGGATGCGCGACAACATCTGTATTGCGCGAGGCGTTCGTCGTCTCGGCGCAGCTCACGCCGAGTGGTGCGTCGCGCCTCACCCCGCCTCCGCAGCATCGTCTTCACCCACCTTCTCCGGGCGCACATCGCGGCTGCAACCTCGTCGCCGCCGCTGCGCGTGTCGAGCGTGCTGGGGCTGCCGGCTCATTCACCGCACAGCGTCGGTGTGTCCTGTGCCTCGACCCGTTCGGGCCGTCCAGGTGTTCTCGAAGGAGCTGCACGGCCACTACTTTGACGATCTCCGAACGCTGCTGCGGCTGTTGCCCGCCACCACACCGCTGATGTTCGCGGTGCTGGCCTGCCCACCGAGCCGCTGGCGCGCCTGTCGGAGCTGGCCACGCTCCCCAGAGGAGCAGTGGACACGGGCATCCGCGTGCGCGATGCCCTACTCGCGGGCCCGCTGTTCGGGTTCGGGAATCCCGTTCTTCACAAAGTCACACCGTAGGCCGCAGGTGAGCCGAACTGAGGTAAAGCGGCCAGGGCTTGAGGGGGCGGCTAAGCGTGCGGCGGCAGGGCCAATGAGAACCGAATCCATGCGGACGGGTCGGGGGACCTACTACGATTCCTACTACACCCCGCAGTCAGGTGCGTGTGCGAACGTACCGTAAGTTATTGATCTTATTGGTGCGCCCTGCAGGACTCGAACCTGCGACCTCCTGGTTCGTAGCCAGACGCTCTATCCAACTGAGCTAAGGGCGCACAAGGCGGGCGCTCACGGCCTGCTGGGCCCGCGGCGCGATCGCGAAACTACGACTATACCATAGGGATTGTTGCCGTCGGCCGAGGCGCCCAGGGCCGCGGCCGACGCTGTCGCCGGTCCGCGGTCCCTGGGATTGGAGGTCGCTCCGTCGCCGGTCCGCCGGGGCGCCAAGGGGCCCCGGCTCTACGCTGTCTCTGTGTAGGTCGTGCATCGACGGGCGGTGTCGAGTCCTCCGCCGCCCCGCCCGCTAGCCGCCCGCCGCCGACCACCCGCCAGCGCCAGCGCCCAGCGCCCAGCACCCAGCGCCCAGCGCCCAGCGCCAAGAAATCTAGTCCTTCTCCTTCAGCCCCGCCGGCAGCGCCACATCGGCTGCCGCCACGTCCTTCGACACACTCAGCGTCTCCGTCACCATCGTCATCACGGTGGCGTGGCCGGGCGCGGTGTTCGTCGGCGCGGATGCGGGCTCCTCGGCCTTTTTCTTCATCATCTTCCGCGCGAGCATGCCGCCGAGGCCGCCGGCCGACGCCGGCGTGTCGGACCCCTTCGACTCCTCCTGCCGTGCCTGGGCCTGCTGCTCCGGGCTCTGCACCGCGTCGAAGGTCATCGTCGTCAGGACCGGGGTCCCCTCGACCTTCCCGCCCTCGGTCCGCATCTTCCCCATCGCTTCTTTCAGCATCGGATACATGGCGAACGCGGCGGCCATCTGGTCGGCAGACGCGGCGCCGGCGACCATCGGGGACTGGAGCTTCTGCATGTAGCGCAGCTGAAACTCCCCGATCTCCTTCATCGAGTCCATGCTGGCCGCCAGCCAGCTGTCGGCCGTAAGCACCATGCCGCCGCCCTGCTCGATCGTCTTCCCCTTCGGACGGACGGTGACGGTCGTGATGGACTGCTTCGTCTCGAACCCGCTGATCGTCCTGGTCGCGCCCGTGGACTTCGTGACGACGTCGACGTCGTACTCAGGAGGCTTCTCGCTGCTCTCGGTAGGCTTCTCCTCGCGCTTCTCGACCTTGGCGCGCTCCTGGCGCACTTTCTCCTCCGCATCGCGCATCCTGCGGCGCAACTCCTCGAAGGTGGTCACCTTGTACGACTTGTCCTTGAAGTCGATGTCGTAGACCTTCTCCTCCACCAGGTCGACGAGCTGCCCGGTGTCGCCGCTGGACGTCAGCATCCGGTCGCCCTTCACGGCCGCCTTCGAGACCACGCCCTCCCGGGCCGCCTTGCCCCCGAACATGTTGAACATGCGGCCGAGCCCACCGGCGAACTTGACGTGCCCCTTCTGCTCGGTCTTGACGTCGGCATTTATCGTGGCAGCGCAGCCGATGGCGATACAAACGACGGTGACGAAGGTGCGGCGCGTGCGCGTGATGCGTGTCATCGGTGCGGTTCTCCCTGGGTGCGGCCGGCGGGTCGGGCCTCGTGCCCGGCCCCGGGGGTCGCAGATAGCACCTGTATCGGCGGGATCCTGAATCAGGCGCAGCGCCGACTGACAGGACAACGGGCGGCGTGCGGCGGCGATGGGCGGCCCGCGACGGGCGGCGGGTGCGTGGCGAACCAGATGTGCACGAGCCGGCGGCGGCAACCCAGCCTCGGCGGACCGAGGATCAGAGTCGCCACGCGCCGGCTCGCATCGCAATCACCGTGTAGAGGGGCCCGCCACCGTCAGGTAGACATCATAGACGTGGCGCCAGATCTCCTGCCCCTGCGGTCCGCGAAACAGGGCCTTTCCCATCAGCGAGAACTTATTGCCGTACCGATCGCGCCTGGCGTTCTCCTTGTACTCCGAGCTGATGGCCAGGACGCCGGCTTCCGCGAGCGGCACGAGCTCGCCGGGCTCCGAGACGCCATTGCGATCGCGGTCGAACCACAGGCGCAAACGCGAATACGCCGCATCCCGCGCATCTATGATGCGATCGGGTGCGCCAGCGCCGTAGCCGGGACCTTCGAGCAGCAGGAGCGCATCGAAGCCGTTCTCGGTACGGGGCTCCCCGCCCTCGACATACCCCGGCGTGCGCGACCCGAACAGCTCCTCTCCCGAATCGATGCGCCCGTTGCTGTTCCGGTCCATCACCAGCCACCCATCATCACTCCCCGCCTCCGTCCAGGCGATTGTCTCGGCGAGGATGCCGTCGGCATCGATGTCGAACGCGACGCCTTCGTCTGCGCTGGTGAGGCGATAGCCGTCGCCCGCCGTGTCAATCAGGATAGGACTGAGGGCGACGCACGCACAGAGCGAGGGCTTGAACTCGTACCCGGCGGCACAGTCGGACGCCGTGAGCTTGCAGGTGTAGGTGCCCTGTGCAACCAGCGCATGGGCGTACGTGTTCCCGAGGTTGCTCCACGTGCCGCTGGCGAACCAGATCAGCCAGTGCTTCGCCGTGGAGTGCCAGGTGCCGTAAGCCGGCACAGCCCTGGTGAACGAGACGGACGCCGAATACAGCTGCCGGGACGAGTTGATGTATGCGGTGCTCAGGCTGTCGACCCACGCCTCGGTCTGCACCTCGAGCGGACACGTGTTGATCGGCCGGCTGGTGCTGGCGGACACGTCTACCGAACGCGCGTACCCCGGCGTCTGCCGCATGGAATGCGAAACGCTGGTGGTGCCGCAGTTGACTTGTGCGGCCGCGGGATGTGGCGCCGCAACGAGGCTGGCCAGCGCAAGCGCGGGCACAGCCATCCGAATGACAGCAGTCATGGGTATTCCTCCGACGGGTGACGGCCCTATTCCGGCGACCGCCACCGTGTGAGATCCGATTTGTGAACGTACGCCGTGATCGCGGCCTTGTTCTCGACGACCCAATTCATCAGCGCTGATTGCGATTCGGTGCTGAAGGTCTGCAGCAGCCGGTCACGCGAGGCGAGGATCTCGCGGCGGTAGTCGAGATCGATCGCGAACGCTTCCTCGTTCGCCTTCGCCATCATCGCGGCATCCGTGGTCGTGGCGTGCGGGTACTTCTCCATCAGCTTTGCGGCGCGTGCTTCGCGGCGTGCCTCTCGCGCGGCGTGTGCAAGCGCTTCCTTCTCCAGGATCTCGAACTCTCCGCTGGAAAGCGTTTCCCGGAGATCATGCGTGAACCCGCTGTCTTTGCCCTGCCACTGCTTCAGCAATGTGAACGAGTACTCCCACACGAGCCACTCGGGGATCTGCGACGGCTGGGTCGCGCCGACGACGGTCAGCGTGTCCGCCTGTTTGGTCTCGCTGGCCGGAGCCGCCTGCGTGACGAGGGTCGCGGCGATGACGAGCAGCGCGGTGAACACGTGCGTGGCCTTTCTCGAGGGGCACGTCGACGGACGCGTGCCGCGTGAACTTTACCCGGGGGCCGCGTGTCTGCGAAGCGCACGCATCCGTCGCACGTGCCCTCTGATGGCGCGGTGCCGTGGTGTGTCGTGCCGTGAGTCAAACGCCGTACCAGTTCGCAAACGCACGATTTCCGGCGTGCCTGGCGGTGGAGGCACCCACGCTGCAGTGCAAAGTGCGGATTCACGGGTAGGGTGTTCCCGCCTCGCCGCGGCAGCATCCGAGCTCACGGGTAGCTGCGACCCTCCAGCCTGACCATCCCTCACCTGCCGGCGTGCGGCGAGAGTGACCCGTGCCGGAGCGCGCATCCTGGCAGAGAGCAACGGGAGGCCCACGCTGCGGCGGTGCGGCAATGTACCGCCAAGTCGCTGATCGGATGTGTGTTGCGCCGCGTGAGGGCGGGGGGATGATCGATTGGCGCGAAGCGATGGGGCGTCGGCGGGACAACGGACGTTGGCAGGCGGCGTCATCCGGCGCCATTCAGGACAACCGGAGTACGCCCCGCTTGAACCTGGTTGGCGAAGGTCTGCGGACCTTTGCAGGGCTGAAGCCCTGCCCCACATGCTTCTGAAGCCCTGCCCCACATGCTTCTCTCCGTCGGCCCGAAGATCAGGTCAACGCGAGCCTTGCACCCGGACCTGACCTTTACTGAACCCTGGAGACCGTGATTCTCGTATCCTTCCCTCGTGAGGTAGTGATGTCACAAGGCAGGTTTCGTCTGAGTGCGTGCGTCCTTGCGGGACTTACGCTGGCTGGCTGTTCCGTCAACCTGAGCGCCGAGAAGCTCGTCCGGCGTGAAGAGCAGCGCTTCACCGTGAGCGGGAGACCCGAGATCGTGCTGAAGACGTTCGACGGGGCCATCCGGGTGGAGTCGTGGGATCGGCCCGAGGTCCTCGTCACGATCGAGCGCCAGGCCGGCGACGAGCACTCGCTCAAGTCGATCGAGGTGAAGTCGGATCAGCAGGGCAACAGGATCAGCGTCGAGGTTCTGAAGCCGGAACAGAAGGGGACCATCGACATCGGCATGCACGTCGGCCGATCGGCCGCGCTGATTGTGTCGGTGCCACGCGATGCGGACGTGAGCGCCCGAAGCGGCGACGGCGCGGTGACGCTGGTGAACATCGCCGGCCGGGTGGACGTGAACACCGGGGACGGCGCGGTCAGCGTGCGGCGCTCTGTCGGTGACGTGGTCGTGCACACAGGCGACGGGGCCGTCTCGCTCGAAGACGTGCGCGGGCAGGTGGAACTGAACACGGGTGACGGTGCCGTGAAGATCGACGGCGTGCTGCAGCGCGTGAAGGCGCGAACCGGCGACGGCGCGATCGTGGTCCGCGCGACCGATGGCAGCGCCGCGGCGGCCGACTGGGACCTCGAAACCGGTGACGGCGGGGTGACCGTGGGGCTGCCCGCGGCATTTGGCGCGGAGCTCGACGCGCGCAGCAACGATGGACGAGTCACGGTGAACGGCTTCGAGATGACCGGTGCCACGCGCGACGATGAGAACAGGGAAGTGAAGGGCCGTATCGGTTCGGGCGGCAATCGCCTCACCATCCGGACCGGAGACGGCGGGATCACGGTCGCGAGGAACTGAACCAAGACCACGTTGCCGCGCGGTCCCGGCGAATCCGCGTCCGAATGAGCGGACGGCTGCCCGTGTCAGGACGGCAGCAGCTGAAACACCTGCAGCAGCGGCCGGGTCTTCGCGGCGTCCTGTCGCGGGGGCGCGATGACCACCGTGTACGAGCCGGGCGCGAGCCCGCTCGTGGGGATCGCACACGCGTATCGGATGCGGCGCTTGTGCGCGTCGGGAAACGCCTCGCCGTGCGCGCTGGCGCCGGGGACCGGCATGCCTCCCAACAGCAGCGCGACGCGGGGCCCCAGCGATCCGGCAGCCAAGTCCTCGGGTGCCGGATTGTAGATGTCGAACAGCAGGTGGACGGTGTCCCCCTGCCGGAACACGCGCGTCGATTGCGGCGAGAACCGCAGCGGTCCCGCATCCAGCACATCGTCACCCTCGGCCTGCGCGTCGACGCGGCGCATGACCTCGCCAGTCATCAGCAGCGTGCTGGCCGCGGTGCCGGTGCGGTAATCGGGCACGGTCACCCGGCCCTCGGCACCGCCCAGGCGCCCCGTGTGCTCGTCGCGGAACACCACCCGCCACGTGTGCTTGCCGGGCGACAGCGCAATCACATCGCTCAGCGCCACGACGGCGCGCTGATCCTGCTGCACCGTGTCCCAGTCGGCGGGATCCGCCGTGCTCGACAGGCGCCGCTCGAAATAGATCGGCAGCCGTGATTCGTCCTCGCTGGCAATGCGCACGAGTGCCGTAGCCTCGAGCCGCCGCGCGTCCTTGTCGCCGTTGGCCTTGAGTGCGTTCGCCCGCACGCCCGCACTCAGCACCAGCGCCGGCGAGCCGTCGCCCGCGGCGAACACGGAGGCGTTCGCGGCCACCGGCAGATCCGTCGGCAGCTCGGTGAGCAGGGCCTTCCGCAGCGCCAGGCCTTTGTCCGCAGGGGTTGTGACGTTCGCTGACGGTTCGTAGTACCCCTTGGTGGCCTCGACCTTCACGCCGGGGTGCTTGACGCTGACTTTGATCCGCCGATACCTCCCGCTCGCGGCGAGATCGACCGGGTAGTACCCGAGCAGGTAATAGCCACTCGCGTCTCGCGCGACCGCGTTGAAGACGTCGCCGAGATCGTTTGTTGCAGGAATCTCGCGGCCGTTGGTTGCGACGGCCAGCACAGCCAGACCCTCTTCGCCGAGGGCCTGCTGCTCCATCATTCCCGCGACGTCCACCGTGAAGCGCCGGCGGCGGTCGAGCCCCAGTGGCACGACGCGGTCCGTGGCGGGAATGAGCGTTTCGAGCCCACGGCTGTTCATGGTGTAGAAGCTGACGCGACTGAAGGCCGCGCGACTCGCGATCCGGCGCAGCGCCGGGACGTTGTCCGACTCGACGCGCAAACCCGGACGCAGCAACACGACAACCTTCTTGCCAGACAGCCGCGACAGACGGTCGACCAGATCCTCGTAGCGGCGCAGCGCCACTTCCCCGTACATCGGCAACTGGCGATCGATCCGGCTCTCCGTCAGGTAGGGGCGGCCGAACTGTGCGGTCTCCTCTATCTTCTCGGGACGCGACACGAAGCCGGGAATCGGCACGACCGCCTCTTCCTGCCGGCGCATGTCGGTGGCCATCGCCCGCTCGTCCTCGGCGTCCTGCTGCTGCGGTCGGGTGGGATCGATGATTCCGGTCCCGCCTTCGACCCCGAACGGGGCGCGCGCGAGTTGCTCGACGATCTCGAGCAGCCGCTGTCGATCGTCCGTAAAGGCGCGTCCGCCGATGGACACCTTGAATCCGGGCTGCAGCCGCGACGAGACGAAGCGGCGGAGCGCGTCACTCACGCGCGGGACGTCGGCGGGATCGGTTTCCGTCTGGATGTAGACCCATGTGGCCGCGGGCGGGATGGTCACCGACGTCGATGCGTCTGGGTTGCGTGCATCCGCGGGCACCGGGAGCGTCCGCTCGGTGGATGCCATGTAGGCGACGCTCGCGATGTCGTGCGTGACGCCGTTCTCCTGCAGCGTGAAGTCGCCGCGCCGCAACCCGGGCACTGGCTGGCCCGCGCTGTCGGTGACGCGCGTCTCGACCTCGACGAGGCGGACCTCGACGCGGAATTCCGGCCCCTGCGCCGTTGCCGTTACGCCCGCCACCAGCAGCAACGCGCCGATCGCTATGCGTCGCATGGGTTCCCCTCAGATCTCGTTCTCGTCCATCGAGGATACCGCGAACGCCCCCGCCGACGCTTCGCACGGCTGAGAGCTCTGGCGCAAGAGTCTGGGGCCGCCCTTCAGCGCTGCCGACGCCGAAATTCCAGTTGCGCGCAGGTGCACCCTTCGACGCGAGCGGCGTTAGCGCGCGCGGCGCAGAAGGCCCTCTCCCGCGGCGGCAAGGTTGGGAATCGTGACCGGCAGACGTCCCCCGATGGCGATTTCACCCACGAGGGCGCGCACGGCGGAGGCTTCCGCCACGTCTCCGAAGTCGTAGGTCAACAGTGCGGCCGGAAGGTCTGGCAACGACCCGGCCACGTATGGATTCCCAAAGAAACACGCAATGGTCGGCCGCTCCGCTGAGGATGCGCGGGCGAGTGTCGTGAGCAGGCGCGTCACCTCGGGCGACAGGTCGAGCCGCCCGCTGCCGGACGCTGCGCGCACGTAGAGCGCGATGATGACGGCGTCGTGGCGGGGTACGAGTGCGCGGACGAGATCGAGCTCCGCGGCCGTGCTGCGGTCGGAGAGCTCGAGCGCCGTAACGTCCGCCCAGCGCGCCGTGAGCGCCGGGACGAAGCTCCGCCCCGGCGCTGCGACGCGCCAGTTGGAGAGATAGTCGACCACCGAGAGGTGCAGGATGCGTGCGCCTGTCGGAAGCTGCAGCGGGACGATGTCCTGCGCGTCGCGGAGCAGCGTGACCGCACGCTCGCTCACCGACCTCGCGACGTCTCTATGCGCTCGGCCGCCAACCAGGTCGGGCACGCGTTCGAGCGCGACGACGCGCTCGACGTGCAGACCGAGCCGCGCCTTCAGCCCGAGGATGCGGCGCACCGATCGATCGATCCGCTCGCGCGACAGGCGGCCACTGCTGATGGCGTCGCGCAGGGCTGTGATCGCCGCGCGATCGTCCGGCGAGTGCAGCACCACGTCGCTGCCCGCCTCGATGGTGCGCACGGCGGCCTCCCCGGGCGGCATCATCTTCGTGATGGCCTGCATCGACATCGAGTCGGTCACGATCAATCCGTTGAACGCGAGGTCGCCGCGCAGCAGACCCGTGATCGCCTTCGGGCTGAGCGTAGCCGGTTGCGACCTGGTGTCATCGACCGCAGGCACCTCGAGGTGGCCGACCATGACTGCCTCCGCCCCCGCGGCGATCCCGGCGCGGAACGGGGCGAGTTCCACGCGGTCGAGCCGATCTCGCGCGTGGCGCACGGTTGCCAGGCCGATGTGGGTGTCCACGTCCGTGTCGCCGTGCCCCGGGAAGTGCTTGAGCGTGGCAATCACGCCGGCATCCTGCAGTCCCCGTGCGAACGCCGCCGCATGCTCGCTGACGCGCGAAGGGTCCTCACCGAACGATCGCGTGTTGATGACCGGGTTGCGAGGGTTGTTGTTGACGTCGGCGACGGGTGCGAAATCCATGTGCACGCCAATCGCACGCATCTCGACGCCCGTAAGTCGTCCCGCTTCCTGCGTCAGCGCCGTGTCGCCCGCCGCGCCGAATGCCATCGCACGGGGAAACTGCGTCGCGCCGCGGATGCGCATGCCCACCCCCCACTCGAAATCACCGGCGTTGAGCAGCGGAAGGGGCGAGACCTGCTGCAGCCGATTGAGCGTGGCTGCGGCGGAGAGCGGATCGCCGAGGATCACGCTGCCGTACGTGGGGTTCAGCAGCACACCGGGCACGGGCTCGGACCCGCCGAACACCAGGAAGCCGCCCACGTGCCACGTTTCGGCGAGATCCCGCAGGCGCTCGAAGGTGTCGCTGTCAGTGCTGAGGAATGTCGAATCGAGCCCCGGAAACACGAGCTGGGCGGCTTTGTCGTCCAGCGACATCGCGGCGAGTGTGCGGTCGACCCAGCGAGCGGCGTTCTTCGTCGAGCGGTCGCGGCCCGGGCTGACCCGCGACCGTCAGGGACGTGCTCACCGCGAGACATGCCGCGACGAGTCGGCCTGCAGATCTGCGCAGCGGGCTCTCGTTCACTCTCAGCCTCTCTCTGTCCGCCGGGACTGAAGTCCCGGCTCCACATACACCATCGCCACCGCCGCCGCCGACCTCGCAGGCTCCAGGCTCCGGGCTCCAGGGCTCTCTCGTTCATGGCCGCAGCATTGCGGCGAACCCAGCACCATGATCACATTGATAAAAGCAGCAGTCACAATCGCCTCCGATCCGTGCTCGCGTGGTGCAAAACATTGAGGACACCGCGCGGTTTGGCGGCCCGGTATAACCACGCCTTCTGCCCGGACTCTCCACATGCGAGATCGGAGGGTCCACCTGAGCCTTATACCGATGGCGTGTATGGAGTTGATCCGGGAGATCCGGCGGTGCTAGATTCCCTCGCAACACCGTCCGGCCGATCCCACACCAGGAGTTCCAGATGTCTCATCCACAGCGGTTGATGCTGCTCGCATTGGTGGTTCCCGCGCTCACAATCGGCACCACTTCGGTTGCACGGGCCGACGTGACCGAGAACGTCACAGTGCCTGTCGAGATCGCGGTCTACATCCCCTGCGCGGCGGGGGCGCCGGCGCAGCGGTGAAGCTCAGCGGCGATCTGCACACGCTCCTTCGTTACACCGAATCGGCGCGCGGCGGCATCCACGTCGCCTCTCATTTCCAGCCGCAGGGCATCAGCGGTGTGGGCGAGACCACCGGCGACAAGTATCAAGCCACCGGGGTCACCCAGGACGAGTTCAACGCGACCGTCGGGGTGGAGGAGACGTTCGTCAACAACTTCCGAATCATCGGCCAAGGGTCCGGCAACAACTATCTGGTGCACAGCGTGTTTCACATCACCTTCAACGCGAACGGCTCGATAACCGCGTTTGTTGACAGACTCAGCGTCGATTGTCGATAAGCGCGGCGGAGCGCCGCACAATTAGGCGGAGAGACGGGCGGTGTAGCGGTAGATACCAGCCGTATACTTGTTGTTGGCGAACTGGCGGGCGGTCTGAACCTTCAACACCAGAGTATGTGCCCGGTAAAGAAAGTTACGGGAGAACGTCGGGCGTGGTCACACCACAGCCTCTCTTCCTTTGTATCGTAATTGTATTCCTCGTCGTGTGTCGTCCCGTGCTCTTTCTCCGTCGTCCGATCAGCAGGCGATCCTCGTCCTCTCCTGCCGCCGCTCTCATAGCCGCAACATGACCGGAACAGGCCCAGTTTCCGGACACCGTAGCCAGACGCCGTGCGTTGCAAGGCCATTTCAATGGTGCTAGAAGGGCAGGTGAATGGACCTACGGCTGTTGAGCCGGATATGGCCTTTGTTCAACCTCGTGCTTACCGAAGGAGGCGGACTCATGGTCCGTGCCACCATGCACGAAATTGTCGTCGGCAACACTCGCCTCCGTGTGGAGCGGGACTGCACCACTGGTGAGCACAGCTACTTCGTCAACGACCAGCCACGTGACGTGAACGCATATCTGGCCGTCACACAGGCTCACCTGAACCACGGGACTGAACGGTGTGGACTCGGAGCGGGAATAGTCGGGGCGCTTCAAAGCCTCCTCTGGTTCTGCTTGACGCCCACGAGTTGTCGGGCTGCAACATGGCACGGCGTCGAGATGACGTGGACGACGAGATGGTGCGGCAGATGGACATCCGCCGGCAGGCACGACGGGAGCGCCGCAGACGAGTGGCACCGCCTGCAAACGAGCAGCGGCTGCGGTGCTCGTATTGCTACCAGCCGGGCGATCACCCGACTCCGGCTCATTGCCTCCGCGCACTCGACCGACGCTGATCAACACGGACTCCTACGACGGCTGAACGGTGGGCGACCATGCCTCAACTGCTCGTCCACGACCAATCTCGTTAGTCGTCGCTCAGGCGGTGTGTCCGCGCAGGCGACCCACCGCGTATTGCCGCCGTCGCTCCCAATTCCCACACTGACGCCGCGCCCAACGGTGAAATGCGATCCGCATCAGCACGTGCGGTTCCATGTCCCCGGCATCCGGCGGGCCGAGGCGCTAAAAAAGGGCCAATGTGCGACGCTGGACGAGCGCGCGTGAGACACGACGAGGTGAGTCGCGGGTGACGAAGACCCTGAATCAAGTCTTAGGTTACCGCGTGAGACGAGGTGAGACAGAATCGGTTGGTAGAATCCCCTCATGTCCGTCAGCGAACACCGCAGCCATGCGCCGTCGTCCGTGCGCTGCGCCGTCATCACCGTGAGCGATACGCGCACCGAGGCCACGGACACGAGCGGCCGCGCGATCCTGGAGCTGCTCGAATCACATGGTCACGCCGTCCCGTTCCGGACCATCCTGCCTGATGACACGACCGCATCGGGTCGGTGCTCGATGAGATGTTGGGCCGTGAGGACGTCGACGTGGTGCTCTGTACGGGAGGCACGGGGATCACCGCACGGGACAGCACGTACGAGGTCGTGAGCGCGCGGATCGAGAAGCGGCTCGATGGATTCGGAGAGCTGTTCAGGATGCTGAGCTACGCGGATGTGGGTCCGGCCGCGATGCTGAGCCGCGCGTGCGCCGGCCTCGCGAGGGGCAGGATCCTCGTCGCCATGCCCGGCTCCGAGGCTGCCGTGCGCCTCGCCATGCACAAACTCCTGCTCCCGGAGCTCGGGCACATGGTGCGTGAGGCACGCCGCTGATGGCGCTGCGGCCCGATCGAACGATCGTCACCATTGCGGAAGCCCGGGCAATCCTGGACGCCAGCGGCAGGCCGATTGCGCGCACCGAGACGGTTTCGTTGCACCACCTCTCGGGACGCGTGCTCGCCTGCGATCTCGACGCGACGATGGACGTGCCTCCCTTTGCCCGCGCGGCCATGGACGGGTACGCCGTCATCGCTGCTGACACCGCTGGGGCGCGTGAGGATGCGCCCGTGACCCTCGCCCTGGCCGATTCCGTTTACACGGGAGACGCCCCTGGGCATCACCTCGCACCCGGCTCCTGCACGGGCATCGCCACTGGCGCGCCACTTCCCGACGGTGCGGACGCCGTCGTGATGATCGAGCAGACCACGCGTGACGGCGACCTGGTGCGCATCCGCAACGCCGCGCGCGCCGGCCAGAACATCGGCAGGCGCGGCAGCGACGTGCGGGCAGGACAGCGCGTGCTGACGGAAGGCACCCTCCTCACGCCGGCGCGGCTCGGGGTCATCGCTGCGCTGGGTCTGCCGCAGGCGACCGTGTACGCACGGCCGCGCGTCGCCATCCTTTGCACGGGCAACGAAGTCGTGGAACCCGGGTCGCCGCTCGGTCCCGGGCAGATCTACGACGTGAACACGGGCACGCTCGCGGCCGTCGTGCGCGAGCACGGGGGAGACCCGGTCCCGTACGCGCCTGTGGCAGACGACCGCGCCGCCATCGCGAGTGCGTTCGAGATGGCGCTCGACGCCGACATGGTCCTCGTCGCGGGCGGCAGCTCGGTGGGAGAA
This sequence comes from Vicinamibacteria bacterium, assembly GCA_963763095.1. GTDB lineage: Bacteria > Acidobacteriota > Vicinamibacteria > Vicinamibacterales > JAENWD01 > CAVUCH01. The sequence continues at coordinate 263,413 of CAVXNR010000030.1, read as the reverse complement.
CGCGACTACATCCTCGAGACGATCGAGGCGCGCGGCACCGTCCGCTTTCAGGGCATCGCGATCAAGCCGGGCAAACCCACCATCTTCGGGATCGCGGACGACACCCCCGTGTTCGGGATGCCCGGCAATCCGACGTCCTGCCTATCGAACGCGTACCTTCTCGTTGCGCCGCTGCTCCGCACGATCGCGCGGTTGCCCCCTCGGATCGACGATGTGATCCGCGCGCGGCTGACGCAGCGTGTGTCTTCACCTGCGGGCCGGCATCAGTTCTATCCTGTTCGCCTCGAAGGCGGTGATGCGGTGCCGGCTTTCAAAGGGTCCGGCGATATCACGAGCCTGGCGGAAGCCGACGGCTATTTCGAGATTGCGGCGGATGTCGAGCGCGTGGATGAGGGGACGATTGTGGAGGTGAGGCGGTTCTGAGAGCTGGAAGAGTGTCGGATGCAGAGCGTGGCCCTGCATCCGATTTGACCTATCGACCGAACAGCCGGTTCACCTCCGCCCAGTTCACCACGTTCCACCAGGCGCTGATGTAGTCGGGGCGGCGGTTCTGGTACTTCAGGTAGTAGGCGTGCTCCCACACGTCGATGCCGAGGATCGGCTTCTTGCCGTCCGAGATCGGGTTGTCCTGGTTGGCCGTGCTCTCGATCGACAGCTTGCCGTTATTGTCGATGAGCCACGCCCAGCCGCTGCCGAAACGGCTCACGCCGGCCTTCGCGAACTGCTCCTTGAAGGCGTCGAAGCTGCCGAAGGAGGCCTTGATCGCTTCCGCAACCGCACCGGACGGCGGGCCTCCGGCGTTCGCCGCCATCATCTTCCAGAACATCGTGTGGTTCACGTGACCGCCGCCGTTGTTCCGCACGGCCGGGCGAATGTCCTCCGGTACGCTCCCGAGGTTGCGCAGCAGTTCCTCGGCGCTCATCTTCTGCAGATCCGTGTGCTTCTCGAGCGCCGCATTCAGGTTGTTCACGTACGCCTGATGATGCTTCCCGTGGTGGATCTGCATCGTCTGCGCATCGATGTGCGGCTCGAGGGCGGCGAAATCATAGGGGAGCGGGGGTAGTTCGTGGGCCATCGGTATCTCCTTCGTCATCGAACAGAACGTCGGGGCGCGCAGCACCGCTCGTCATCGGAGCGTCGCTCGCACGGACGCGTCGCGTCCGTGGGCGTCTAGTACATGGATCCGGCTTCAGCCGGACTCGACCAGTACCTGCATCAGCCTCAGCCGGATTCTCGAGACCGGCCGGACCTGCGATCGTAGTGCGGGACGCTGGAGGCGGGCAAGCGCGGGATCAGGCGATCGACAGCATGCGCTGGAGGGCGACGCGCACCCAATGCTTCTGCTCGTCAGGGACGACGATGCGGTTGTGCACGGTGCCCTCGAGCAGCCCATCGAGCACCCAGAGCAGGTGGTTCGGCGATACGCGGAACATCGTCGAGCACAGGCACCCGAGCTGATCGAGTGACAGAACGGTGCGCTCCGGCGCGACCTCCTCGGCGAGCCGGTTCACGAGGTGGACTTCGGTGCCCACCGCCCACGCGGACCCGGCAGGGCTCGAGCGGACCTGCTGCAGGATGTACTCGGTGGACCCGCTGTCGTCGGCCGCCTGGACCACGTCGAACGGCACTTCGGGGTGCACGATCACGCGGATGCCGGGATGCTGTTCGCGCAGCATTTCGATCTGCGCCACCGTGAAGCGCGTGTGCACGGAGCAGTGACCCTTCCAGAGGATCAACCTTGCCGAGTCCAGCGCCTGCGGCTCGAGCCCGCCCCAGATCTCGTCCGGATCCCACACGGCCATGTCGGTGAGCGGCACGCCCATCTTGAAGGCGGTGTTGCGCCCGAGGTGCTGGTCCGGCAGAAAAAGGATCCGCTTGCCGCGATCCCACGCCCAACGGAGTGTGGCCGCCGCGTTCGACGATGTGCAGACAACACCGCCCTGCTCACCGACAAACGCTTTGATGGCGGCCGAGGAGTTGATGTAGGTCACCGGCACCACATCGCCGATCCCCATTTCGGCGAGTTCCGCCCAGCACGTTTCGAGCTGGTCGATGGCGGCCATGTCGGCCATGGAGCAGCCCGCCGCCAGGTCGGGAAGGATGACCTGCTGATGCGGCGCGGAGAGGACGTCCGCACTCTCCGCCATGAAGTGCACACCACAGAACACGATGAACTCGGCCTCGGGATGCGCCGCGCAGTGCTGCGACAGGCGGTACGAGTCCCCGGTGATGTCGGCGAACCTGATTACCTCGTCGCGCTGATAGTGGTGCCCGAGGATGAGCAGGCGCGAACCGAGTGCTGCCTTTGCGGCTGCGATGCGGCGATCGAGCTCCTCGTCCGAGAGGCCCAGATACCGATCGGGAAGCGGCTGCCGCTCACCAATCGAGGCCTTCTCGACGTCGGTCAGCAGGGGGAGAAACGTTCCAGCCATGATGGCGCGCCCTCAGGTTGTGAAAAGTTTCGCAAGCCCGGGAGACAAAAAAGGTCAGGTCTCGAACCGGCTATCGCCGCGGGAACCTGACGCTTGTCAGTATAGCAGGGAGCGCGTCGCTTGGTCTCGCTGCGACACGACACGCCCGACGGGACAACACGCCGGGTCCGATGTGGGGCAGGGCTTCAGCCCTGCAGACAAAGCAGCCCTGAAGGGCTGCCCCACAAGGTGCATGACCAACCTGAGCTTTGTCGGTGTGGAGTGCCGGAACTCCAGTTCCGGCGATCGGCGATCAGTTCAAGGCGCCGCAGCGATCGGCGCCGCAGCAGGGGCAAGCGGGATGACCGGGGGCTCCGGTGTCCGGTCCGGGACGACGTTATAGAGCGTGTCCCGCTCGACCGGCTCGCGGCCGGCGAGGCGGATCAGCTTCCGGAGCTGCTGAGGCGTCATCGCCTCCGGACTGGTCGCGCCGGCCATGTGGTAGATGCGCTCTTCCTGCACCGTGCCATCGAGGTCGTCGACCCCGAACCACAGCGACGCCTGCGCGACATCGACGCCGGTCGCAATCCAGAACGCCTTCACGTGCGGGATGTTGTCGAGCATCAACCGGGCGACGGCGTGGACCCGGAGCGTATCGGACGCGCTGGGGGCCGGCAACCGGCGCATCTGATTGTTGTCGGGGTGGAACGCGAGCGGGATGAACGCCTGGAAACCGCCGGTCTCGTCCTGCAGCGCGCGGGCGCGAAGCATGTGCTCGATCCGCTCCTCGAACGTCTCGATGTGGCCATACAGCATCGTGACGTTCGAGCGCATGCCCAGGCGGTGCGCAGTCCGGTGAATGGCGAGCCACCGATCGCCGTCGCACTTGTCGTGGCAGATCTTCTTGCGCACGCGTTCGGCGAAGACCTCTGCCCCGCCGCCAGGCAGTGAGTTCAATCCGGCCTGCATCAGCTCACGCAGGACCTGTTCGTCGGACATCCCGTACAGATCGGCGAAGAACGCGATCTCGACCGCCGTGAAGCATTTCAGGTGGATGCCGGGACGGATCCGCTTGAAGCCCCGCAGCAGGTCCGTGTAGTAGCTGAACGGCAGATCGGGATGCAGGCCATTGACGACGTGGACTTCGGTGAGCGGCTGATGCGCGCGGGCCCGCAGCTTGTCCCAGGCATGCTCGAGCGAGAGGGTGTAGGCGCCCTCGTCGCCCGGCTTCAGGCGCGCAAACGAGCAGAAGAGGCAACTGGCGACGCAGACGTTCGTGGCCTCGACACGGATGTTGTAGTTGAAATACGTGCGGCCCGCGTGGCGGCGCTCGCGCTCGCGATTGGCCAGCGCGCCGACGGCGAGCAGGTCAGGGGCCTCGAAGAGGCGCAGCCCGTCAGATGCGTCGAGGCGCACCCCGGCGTCGAGCTTGGCGGCGATATCCGTGAGGCCGGCGGCCTTGACACGCGACGCACCCGTCGTGCTCATGTTCACTCTCGTCTGCTCCCAGCCTCGCAATCCGGATCTTATGCGAACCGAGGTGGGGAGGCCACGCCACGTCGCCAGCCCGAAGTCAGCAGCCCTGAAGGGCTGCCCCACATGCCCCAGCGCCCAGCGCCTAACGCCCAGCGCCTAATTCCCGCGTGTTACAATCCGCGTCGGTAACGACGCTCACCCGGGCACCACGCGAAGTTGGGTGTGAGACCCACACGGTGCCGCCACTGTTAGCGGGGAGCGCCCGCCCTCACGAACCGGGGCCGCAAGGCTCGCGTGTTCCGTCACTGTGCTCCACCGGGCATGGGAAGGCGAAGGGCGACGCGCCGCGATCCGCAAGTCAGGAAACCTGGTCCCGGGCCGTCCTTTCTCGATCTCCTCATCGGAGATCCCGGCGCGTGCTCACGCCGGAAGGAGTCCCATGCACCCTGCTGTACTGTCTGCCGGGCAACCGGCCCCCGCTCTGTCCGTCGTCGGCCGGTCCCTCCGAGTCGTCTGCTTCGCCCTGCTCGTGTTCACCACGAGCGCTCTGTCCGCCCACGCGGCAGGCGTCCGCGGCCTGATCACCGACCCGGAAGGACGCCCCGTCGTCTCGGCGCGTGTCGCCATCGTCGGCCCGCTCGGCGCGCGTATCGTGTACACAGACGCCGACGGGCGCTTCGACGTCCCGAACCTCCCGCCGGGCAGCTATCGGCTGCTGGCCGACGCTCCGGGCCTGCACGGCGCCACGGAGCCGACGCCGCTCGCCGCCGACGAGGTGCGCGCCATCGACCTGGCGCTGGCAATCAGTCCCATTGCGGAGTCGATCGTGGTTTCCGCGGCGCAGATCGAAACGCCGCTGGAGAACGTGATCGGGAGCGTCACGGTGATCACGTCGGCACAGCTCCGGGACCGCCAGGTCGAGAGCTTCGGCGACGCGCTGCGCACGGTTCCCGGACTGACGGTGAACCGCAGTGGCGGCCGAGGCGCGCTCACGTCGATGTTCCCGCGCGGAGGCGAGTCAGACTTCACGCTCGTGCTCGTCGACGGCGTGCGCATGAACGCGTTCGGTGGCGGCGTCGATCTCGCGCTGATGGACGTCGGCAACATCGAGCGCATCGAGTTCGTGCCGGGCCCGCAGAGCGCACTGTACGGCGCTGACGCCATTGGCGGCGTGGTGCAGGTGATCACGAAGAGCGGTGGGCGCCCGGGCGGCGATGGACTGCTGGAGGCGGGCAGCGAGCGATCGTCCCGCGCCGTGGCCAACACGTCCGGCTCCGCGGGCGCGTTCACCTGGGGCGGTAGCGTGGAACGCGGCGAGTCGAGAGGCTTCACGGGGCTGGCACCCGCATCTGGCGAACGCGTGTCGAACGACGACAACTGGCACCGGCAGCTGGCAACCACGCTGGGATGGCAGACGCGAAGCGGCGCCACCATCCGCGGGTCTGCGCGATCGTTCGACAACGAGCGCGGGTTTCCGGGGCCGTATGGATCGAACCCCATCGGCGCCTTTCCCGGTGTGGATCGCATCTCGCGCGGACGCAATGAGAACCGCCAGGCCGGGATCGCAGCGGTGACCCCGCTCGGTGGCGTGCTCGACGGCCGCATCCGCCTTCGGCTGTCCTCCACCTACGGAGACCTGCGCAGCGAGTTCGAGAGCCCGTTCGGTCCCTCGGTGTTCCGGACGCGGCGTGTCTCGATGCGGGCGCAGGGCGATGTCACCGTCAGCACGACCGGCAGCCTGTCGGTGGGCGTCGAGGGGCACCAGGAACGGGCGCGCAGCACCTACATCACCGGTCCCTGCGTTCGAGGAGGTTCCGATCGAGCGCACGGACGTCGGCTACTTCGGCGAGCTGCGCCAGCAACTCGGATCGCGTGCCACGATCACGGCAGGAGTCCGAGTCGAGTCGCTGCACCGCAAGGCCGTCGCGCCCGATCCCAATCCCTTCGCGCCGCGGCCCGCGTTTGCCGCGGACTCGCAACTCTCGCCCAACCCACGGGTGGGTCTCGTGTACGCGCTGCGCCGCGACACATCCGGATCCGCGCTGACGCGCGTCCACGCCAGCGCGGGGACGGGCATTCGTCCGCCGGACGCGTACGAGATCGCCTATACCGACAACCCGGAGCTCAAACCCGAGCGGAGCCGCAGCGTCGAGGGCGGGCTGTCGCACGCGTTTGCTGGCATCGCCGCGGATCTGCGGGTCACGGCGTTCCGCAACGATTACGACGACCTGATCGTCGCGGTGTCGCGCGCGCTGCAGGACGCGAGCCGCTTCCGCACCGACAACATCTCGAACGCGCGCGCACAAGGCGTGGAGCTCAGCGCGAGCTGGCGCAGCGGCTGGGGGCTGAGCGCGCGGGCATCCTACACGTGGCTCGACACTGCCATCCTCGCCGTCGATCGCACCGGCACGGCGCCCCCACCGTTCAGCGCTGGCGACCCGCTGATCCGCCGGCCTCGGCACCAGGGCAGCGTGGGGCTGGTCTATGTCCGCTCGCGCCTGACAGGCTTCCTGGACGTCGGAGGACGCGGCCGTGCTCTGGACATCGAACCGAACTACGGCGCTCTCGGCGGGCTGTTCACGCTGCCAGGGTTCACGGCCCTCGATGCCGGCGGCGCATTCCGCGTGCATCGCGCCGTCGAGGTCTTTGCACGCGGCGCCAACCTGCTCGATCGCACCTACGAAGAAACCCTCGGGTTCCCTGCGCTCGGGCGCAACGGGATGATCGGGGTCCGCGTTGCTGTCGGCCGATAATCTCCGCTACGCCTATCCCGGCACCGGCGCCCGCGCGCCGGTCCTGGACGACGTCAGCCTTTCGGTCGAGCGTGGTGCGGCCGTCGGCATCCTTGGCCCGAACGGGTCGGGAAAGACCACGCTGCTCAAGATGCTCGCCGGCGTGCTCAAGCCGGACGCCGGTGTGGTGCGGCTGGATGGCACAGCCATCGCGGCGATGCGGCGGGCGGCAGTCGCCCGGCGCATCGCCATCGTTCCGCAGGAGACGCATCCGGCCTTCGCATATACGGTTCTCGAGATGGTGCTGATGGGCCGCTACCCGCACCTGGGGGCATTCGAGATCGAAGGACCCGACGATCTCCGGCTTGCGCGCGCGGCACTCGCGGCAACAGGTACGGCGCGGCTCGAAGCGCGATCGTTCGACACGCTCAGCGGCGGCGAGAAGCAGCGCGTGGTGGTTGCCGCCGCGCTGGCGCAAGCGGCTGACGTGCTGCTGCTGGATGAGCCGACCGCATCGCTGGACCTGGCGTACCAGCTCGAGGTCGCGTCGCTCGTCACGCGCCTGAACCGCGAGCGCGGGTGCACGCTGGTCCTCTCGACGCACGACCTCAATCTGGCGGCGGCCGTGTGCGACCGGCTGGTGCTCATACGGGATGGGCGGACGCTCGCGTCCGGACGGACCGGGGACGTGCTCACGCGCGACAACATCCGGCGCACGTTCGACGTCGAGGCCGACGTGAGCCGCCACGAGGCCGCCGGTCACCTCGTCGTCGTTCCCCTCCCCCATCGGCCCGGGGGCGAGCGCGTGAGGGGCGATTCCGCGGCGGGCGCGATGACACGCGGCGCGCCCGTGCGGCGCGCGCTGGCCCGCGCCATGCTCGGGTTCGGCGTGTTGGCGTGCGGCGCCTGCCTGCTGGCGCCAGTCGTGGGCAGCACGTCGATCAGCCTGACGCGCGTCTTCGATCCGTCGATTGCCTTCGCGGATAACGTCGATGCGCAAATCTTCTTCGTGGCCCGTCTGCCGCGGGTGCTGGCTGCCGCGTTCGTCGGCAGCGCGCTGGCCGCGGCTGGCGTCGTGTTCCAGGCGCTCCTCCGCAATCCACTGGCGACCCCGTTCACGCTGGGGGTTTCCGCCGGCGCCGCGCTGGGGGCAATGCTGGCGATCACCTTCAGCGGCGCACTGTCGGCCGCGCAGGTCGTGAGCGTGCCCGTTGCAAGCTTCGCCGGGTCCATGGCGGCGGTGGCGATCGTGTACGCGCTGGCGACGGCGCGGCACCGGGGATTCTCGACCAACGTCATGCTGCTGGCGGGCGTGACGATGAACTCGTTCTTCTCCGCGGTGATTCTCTTCGTGCAGTACTTCGCCGACATGAGCCAGGCCACGCGTGCGCTCCGGTGGCTGATGGGTGACCTGGATGTGGCCGGCTACAGGCCCATCCTCGCGGCGCTGCCGCTGGGGCTCGCCGCGTTTGCCATGTTCGCGTGGCTGCCGCGCGCGCTGAACCTGCTCGCACTCGGGCCCGACCAGGCCGAAGCGCGTGGCGTCGACGTGCTGCGGGCGCAGCGTCTCGCGTTCTTCAGTGCCTCGCTCGCCACGGGGGCCGCCGTGTCGCTTGGCGGTCCGGTCGGCTTCATCGGCATCGTCGTGCCGCACCTGGTGCGGCTGCTCGTGGGCGCGGACCACCGCGTGGTGCTTCCCGCGTCGGCGCTGTTCGGTGCCGCGTTCCTGGTCGGCTGCGATCTCGTGTCCAGGACCATCATGGCGCCGATCGAACTGCCCGTCGGGATCGTGACGGCGATGATCGGCGGCCCGTTCTTCCTCTGGCTCCTGATCCGCCGCGCGTGAGCCGGTGCAGAACCGGTGTGACATACGCTCCGGGAGAGAACCCAGTGCCACAGTTCCACAGCGTGAATGATTCGGCGGTGAGCCCCTTCTACAAGAGCGTGCTGCTGGCGACGGCGTTGTGGCTGGCGGCGCTGACGCCAGGCCGCGCGGCGGACCCGCCGCAGCGCATCGTCTCCCTCGTACCGTCTGTGACGGAAACGCTGTTCGCGATCGGGGCCGGGCCGCAGGTGGTCGGCGTCAGCAGCTACGACCGCGAGCCGCCCGAGGTGACCAACCTGCCGCGTGTGGGCGCTCTCATCGATCCCGACGTCGAGCGCATTCTGTCACTGCGGCCCGACCTGGTGGTCGTGTACGCCAGCCAGGCGGACCTCCGGGAACAGATGCGGCGTGCGGGGATCCAGACATGGCCGTTCGCCCACGCCGGTCTCGACGACGTGGCGCGCATCACAACGGCCATCGGCGCACTCACCGGGCACGCCGGCGAGGGCGGCGCGCTCGCCGCGTCCATTACACGGCAGATCAGCGACGTGCGGGCGAAAGCTGCCGGCGGCGCGCGGCCCGGCGTGCTGCTCGTGTTCGGGCGCGAGCCCCTGGCGCTGCGGAACATCTATGCGAGCGGCGGCGTGGGTTTCCTGCACGACCTCATCGAGGTCGCGGGCGGCACCAACGTCTTCGCTGATGTGCTCCGCGAATCGGTGCAGGCGACGACCGAGCTGATCCTGGCGCGGGCGCCTGACGTAATCATCGAGCTGCGGCCTGAGGGATTCTCGGATGCCTCACGGGAGGAGCGCGGAGCGCGCGGTGTGGTCGACGCTCGGGTCGGTGCCTGCCGTGCGGAACGCGCGCGTGCATTTCCTGTCAGGAAGCGAGTTCGTGGTGCCGGGACCGCGGATCGGGACGGCGGCGGAAAAGCTTGCTGTTGCGGTGCGGGGTCGGTGATGGGGCGCGCCGGCACTGAAGTGCCGGCTCCACATCAGAAGTGCTGACTTCACATCAGAAGTGCCGGCTCCACATCAGAAGTGCGGGCTCCACATCACTCGGCGAACTCGATTGGTACTCTTGGCGTGAGCCCCAGCTCGCCGGCTTCGGTGAGCAGACGCCGGACGGCCTCCCGCCCCCGGTCGCCGTAATCGAGGGTCAGCTCGTTCACGTACATTCCGACGAAGCGATCGGTCTTCTCACGATCGAGCCCCCGGCCGAACCCCATCGCGTACTGCACCGCCTCATCGCGGTGGTCGAGCGCGTACGCGATGCTGTCGCGGAGCAGGCGCGAGATGCGGGCAATCAGCTCGGGCCCGAGGTCGCGGCGGATCACGTTGCCGCCGAGCGGCAGCGGCAGGCCGCCTGTGCGGTCGGCCCACCACTCCCCGAAATCCACGACCTTGTGCAGCCCTTCAGTCGCGTAGGTGAGCTGTCCCTCGTGGATGATCAGCCCGGCCTGCACCCGGCCGTCGTGCACAGCTTCCTGGATCTGGTCGAACGGCATCACGACGTGCTGCACGGCCGGGTTGTACATGCGCAGCGCGAGAAACGCGGTGGTCAGCTCCCCCGGAACGGCGACGGTGACGCCTTCGAGTGAGGGCGGCAGCGGCTCGCGCGCGACGACCACGGGACCGTAGCGGTCGCCCATGCTGGCCCCGTGCGGCAGGAGGATGTAACGGTCGGCCAGGTGCGTGTAGGCGTGAAAGGAAATGGCGCTGATCTCATAGCGGCCTTGGAACGCCGCATGGTTCAGCGACTCGATATCCGAGAGAACGTGTTCGATCTCGAGATCGCCGGTCGGCACGTTCCCGCTGGCCAGGCCGTAGAACATGAAGGCGTCGTCCGAGTCGGGGCTGTGAGCGATGGCGATGCGCATGCGTGGGAACGTCGGAGCCTGCCGGTCTGGCGGGCTCCCTGAATCGTAGGAATTCAGCGGAGGCCTTCGAAGTGTACCACACGGTCCTGCTGGGTCGGCGCACGCCCCGCTCGCCCACGCGCCGCGGTACCGACGGATAATCCGCTGACGCCATGCACCGCCCCCGCACCCTCGACCCGCGACGCTGGCCTCGGGAGACGCGCCTGCTGGTCGTCACGATTGTGCTGTCGCTGGCGGTGCTGCTGACACTCGCGCGGTTCCGTTTTCCCGCCCAGCAACCGCTCACTCTGCCCGTCCAGCCGCTGCAGCAACTCGCCGCGCGCGCGGCGTTCGATGACCTGGGCGCGTCGGTTACGCGGGCGGTCACGCATGTGCGTTCGTCGCTCGTGGTTGTCGCCCGGGCGCCGGCCGTGGAAGTCGTGCGCAGCCTGTCGCTCGAGGACGTGCTTCGCCAGGATGGGGCTGAGCCCGCGGCCGATTACGTGCTGGCACTGCGGTTCCGGCCCAACCTCGCCATCGTCGTGTCCGCCGGCCGGCCGCTCGCGTTGCGGGCAGCCGACGCGCGGCTCCTGGAAGTACGGCGGCGCGATGATCTGAGGGGGCTCACGATCATTCGCGTGCCGCCGCCCTCCGACGAGTGGCAGCCTCTCACGGTCGCAACGAGCCCTGGGCCGCAATACCTCCTCCTCGCCGAGGCGGTCGCTTCAGACCTGGCAATGCGCCCGTTGTTTGGCAGCCCGGGCGGACCGGTCACCAGCGCGCATTGGGACGTCCCGCTGCTCGCGCTCGGACAGGTACAGGCCGCCGTCGGAACGCTCGTGTTCGCGCTCGATGGATCGTTCGTGGGCGCCATCGTCCGAGCCGGAAGCGGCAGCGCGCTCGTGCCTGCACAGGCGTTGCTGGCCGCCGCGGCGCGGGCCGCCGATACGCCGCCACGCGTGCCCGCGACCATCGGGATCCACCTCCAGGCGCTCGACGCGATGCTCGCCGCGGCGACCGGCGCCGATTACGGCGTCGCGGTGAGCGCGGTGGACCCGCAGGGCCCTGCGGCAGGCGCGCTGCGGCCCGGCGATGTGATCACCGCGATCGCGGATCGGGCAGCCGGCACGCCCGAGAACGCGCTGCTCCTGATCGCAGGCCTCGACGTCTCCAAGGCGACCGTGGTGCAGGGGCTGCGATCGGGCCGGCCGTTCTCCGCGGCAGTTACACCGCGCCCACTGCAGGATGGTGAGGGCCTGGTGCGGACGGCGACACTCGGCGTCGCGCTTCGGGAATCGACGCGCGGCGCGGTGGTGCTCGATGTGGAGCGGGGGTCTGCGGCACACCACGCCGGGATTCTGACCGGCGACGTAATCACCTCGGTGGCTGGCGCTGCGCCGGTGATACCGCGACAGGTGATCGAGGCATACACACGGCTTGCCCCTGAGTCGCATGTCGTGCTCGGGATCGAGCGCACGGGAGTCCCGCTGCTCGTCGCGCTGACCCGGCCGTCCCGATGAGAACGCGCGAAACGGGCAGCCGGGATCCGATCGATGCAGGCCTGCGCGGCAGTGCCGCGCCCACACAGCTCCGCGGGCTCGACCTGCTGCTCCGAACGCGCGCAGCGCTCGGTCTGGAGCCGCTCGCCGCACCTGCGCTGCTGTTTGTGCCCATCGGCGTGGTGCTCGGGCCCTACGGCCTGGGGCTCGTCACAGCGTCCCTCGTGGGACACCTCGAACCGGTCATCGCGGTCGCCCTCGCCACCCTGGGCGTCTTCGTCGGCACGGCACTGGACGTGCGGAGCCGCGGCACGCGCCGCCTGTTCGCCGCAGCCAGCCTCGAGAGCCTGACCACGATGGCCGTGCTCGGCCTGGCCATGATGTTCCTGCTGCACCGGTGGGCGCTGCCTCCGGACACGGGCACGGCCCTCGTGGCGTGGATGCTGGCAGCCGCCGCGGCCGCATCCGCTGCGAGCGTCCCTGGTGAGTCCGCCAGCGCGCTCGAGCGGGTCGCGACCCGCGTGGCGGATCTCGACGATGCCGCGGCCGTCATGGCGGGAGCCTGCATCGTCGCTGCGATGGCGAGCGGGACGCCAATCGATGCGGCGGCCAGCGTGCTGCTCACGGTGCTCGTCGGCCTGCTTGCCGGCGTAGCTGGCTGGCTGTTGTTCGAGCACGCCCGCTCGAGCGCGGAGCGGGGCGTCTTCGTGCTCGGTGTCGCTTGCGCTGCTCGGTGGCGGCGCTCACTACATCCATTGCTCGCCGCTGCTCGCGGGCATGGTCGCGGGGCTTGCGTGGACGCTGCTCCCCGGTCGCGCCGATGACCTCGCACGCGCCGACGTCACCCGCTTCCAGCACCCGCTGGTGCTGCTGCTGCTGATCAGCGCCGGCGCGCTGATCAGCGTGACTTCGCTCGCGGTCTGGCTGCTGGCGCCGTTCGTCCTTTTCCGCCTCACGGGCAAGATGCTCGGCGCGTGGGCCGCTGCCCGCGTGCTGCCGATTCCGGCGGGTGACCTGGCGGCAAACCTCGTGCCCCCCGGCCTGCTCGGGATTGCGCTGGCGATCAACTTCCTGCTGGTCAGCGCCACCCCCACCGCCGCCGCCGTCGCGACGGCGGTCGCCCTCGGGACCCTCATCTCCGAAGCGCTGGCTCTGGTGGCGCTTCCCGCCCCACCGAACGAGTGATGCGGCGAGGGCTCGGCCTGGCCATCGTGCTGCTCCTGATGGCTGTCGTGCAGCGTGCCGGAGCCGGCGAGCCGCCGATTGGAGGCGTCGTCGCGCTGGCACTCGGGTTTGCGCTCGTGGCCGCGGTGCTCGTGGCCGAGCTCACCGAGCGCGTGGGGTTGCCCCGCGTCACCGGCTACCTGTTGCTCGGGCTCGTGTGCGGACCATACGTGGGGAACCTGATCACGCACGCCATGGCGCGGGAGCTCGGAATCTTCAACGGTCTGGCGGTCGCCGTCATCGCGTTCATGGCGGGGCTCGAGATGAACCTGCAGCGGCTCAGGTCCTCAATCCGTGGACTGGTCGTGCTGACGGTCACCACGCTGGCGATCATGTACGTGCTGCTGTTGCCCGTGATGTGGGCGGCATGGCCGTGGCTCGGCATCGCTCCCGACGCGGTTGGACTCGCGCGCCTGGCGCTCGCCGTCGTGCTCACGGTCGTGGTGATCAGTTTTTCGCCCACCGTGACGATTGCGGTGCTCACAGAGAACCGGGCACGCGGCCCGCTGAGCGATGTCATCCTGACGACCGTGATCTTTGCCGATCTCGTGCTGATCCTGTCGTTCACGGTCGCCATGCAATTCGCCGCGTGGGCCACCGGGCACGCCACGAGCCACGATGTCGGGATCGCCGTGCACCTGCTCTGGGATATCCCGGGGTCGCTGGCCTATGGCGCGGCACTCGGCGCCGGCTTTGCGCTGTACCTCCGGTTCGTAGGCCGAGAGGTGACGCTGGTGCTGTTGGGGCTCTGCGTCCTGCTGAGTGCTGGAGGCGACGTATCTGCGATTCGAACCGTTGCTCGCCGCCCTCGCCGCCGGTCTCGTCGTCGAGAACATCGCGCCGCCGCGCGGCGACGTCCTGCGGGTGGCCGTCGAGGAAGGCGCGCTTCCCGTGCTCGTCATTTTCTTTGCTGCGGCCGGAGCGTCACTGCGCCTCGACGCGGTCGCGCAGCTCGGGATTATCGCGGTGGCAATCTCCGCGTTCCGCATCCTCACCATCCGCACGGCCACCGCCATCGGGGGGCGAGCCAGCGGACTGCGGCGCGATCACCGGAGCCTCGTGTGGATGGGGCTGGTGTCGCAGGCCGGCGTTACGCTCGGGCTCGCGGTGATCGTGGCCAACCAGTACCCGGGATGGGGCAACGCGCTGCAGACCCTCGTGGTTTCGATGATCGCCATCCATGAAGTGATCGGGCCGGTCCTGCTGCGAGCGGCCCTCGTGCGCGCGGGCGAGATCGGCCGCATGGACGAATGAGAATGAAATGAGAATGAGATCGGGAGGTGTTTCCGTGATCGGGAGGTGTTTCGCTGAGTCACGGAAACACCTCTCCGATGCGTCGATCCTCGCAGGTGCTGGATCACGGAGCGCACTTTCTCGACCGCGTAGTCGATCTCCTCGTCGGTCGTGAAGCGGCCCAGGCCGAAGCGGATGGACGAGAGCGCGAGGTCGTCGGCGATACCGCAGGCCTTCAGCACGTACGACGGTTCCACGGTGCCCGATGAGCAGGCCGACCCTGACGACAACGCGATGTCGTCTACGGCGAGCAGGATCGATTCGCCGGGCACGCCGGTGAAGTGCACGCTCAGGTTGTGCGGCAGGCGCCCATCGAGCGACCCGTTCAGTCCCACGCCCGGCACCGTCCTGCAGAGCGCCGCATGGAGGCGGTCGCGCAACGCCTTCAGACGCACAGATTCGGCGGGCAGCTCCTCTCGGTTGATCTCGGCGGCGCGACCGAGACCGACGATGCCGGGCACGTTGAGGGTGCCCGATCGCAGGCCGCGCTCCTGCCCGCCGCCTTCGAGGATGGGCGCCAGCGCGAGGCGCGCGCGCCGCCGGATGTAGAGCGCGCCCACCCCTTTCGGTCCGTACATCTTGTGCGCGGTGAACGAGAGGAGATCCACCCCGAGCGTCTTCACGTCCACGGGAATCTTCCCCGCCGCCTGTGCCGCGTCGGAATGCAGGAGGACGCCGCGCTCCCTGGTGATCGCGCCGATCTCCGCCAGCGGCTGAATGGCGCCGACTTCGTTGTTCGCGGCCATGATGCTGACGAGCACCGTGTCGCCCGCAATTGCTCGCCTGACGTCATCGGGATCGACGCGCCCTGCCGAGTCGACCGGCAGGCATGTCACGCGGCAGCCCGCCGCCCCGAGGCTTCTGCACGTGTCGAGCACCGACTTGTGCTCGATGCCGGTTGTGACGACATGACGCGGACGGTCCACGTGCGCGTGCAGCACGCCCTTGATGGCGAGGTTGTTCGACTCGGTCGCGCCGCTGGTGAAGATGATCTCGTTTCCGCTCGCCCCGATGAGCGACGCGGCCTGCTCACGCGCGCGCTCGACGGCGGCGTCGGCGTCCCACCCGAACTTGTGGCTGCGGCTGGCGGCGTTGCCGAACCGATCGCTGAAGTACGGCAGCATCGCGTCCAGCACCCTCGGGTCCACGGGTGTCGTCGCGTGGTAGTCGAGATAAATCGGGAGTGTCAGGGGCATAGGGGACGAACGTCAGGGATCGCCGGATGCAGTGCGCCATGCGTGAGGCGGTGAGCCTGGCTGCTCCGCCTCGCGCCCCCCGGTCACCTTGCGTCAGGTACTTCGGCTGGGAGGGATCCACCTTGTCGATCCAGTCCAGGATCCCGCCCTTGAGGTTCTTGACCCGGTAGCCCTTCTCCCGAAGGAAGTCCGCGGCTTTCGCGCTTCGCGCGCCCGACTTGCATTGCGCCACGATCTCCACCGACGGATCGAGCTCGCCATAACGCTGCCCGAGCTCTCCCAGGGGGATGAGCACCGAGCCGTCGATGCGGTTGATCTGATATTCCTGCGGCTCGCGCACGTCGAGGACGACCAACCGGTCGCTGCGGTCGAGCCGCGCCTTCAACTCGACCGCCGAGATCTCCCGCGAGTCGTCGGCCGGCTGGCTGGCGTCAGAAGCCGCCGGCGCCACGCCGCAGAACTGCTCGTAATCGATCAGCTCGGTGACGGTCGGGTGGGTACCGCACACCGGGCAATCGGGATCCTTCCGCAGCTTCAGCTCGCGGAACTTCATGCGCAGCGCGTCCACGATCAGGAACCGGCCGATCAACGGTTCGCCGACACCCAGAATCAGCTTCAGCGCTTCCGTTGCCTGGATGACACCGACGAGGCCCGGGAGGACGCCGAGCACGCCGCCTTCGGCGCAGCTCGGGACGAGGCCCGGTGGCGGCGGTTCCGGATAGAGGCACCGATAGCAAGGGCCGTTCTCGAGCCCGAACACGGATGCCTGCCCCTCGAAGCGGAAGATGCTGCCGTACGCGTTCGGCTTGCGGAGCAGCACGCAGGCGTCGTTTACCAGGTACCGGGTCGGGAAGTTGTCGGTCCCGTCAACGATGACGTCGTAAGGCCGGAACAGATCGAGTGCGTTCTCCGACGAGAGCGCCGCGTCGTACAGCTCGATCTTCACCTCGGGATTGAGCGCCACGAGCTTGTCGCGCGCGGAGTCGAGCTTCGATCGGCCGACATCCTTCGTGCCGTGGAGGATCTGCCGCTGCAGGTTGCTGAAGTCGACGACGTCGAAGTCGACGATGCCGATAGTCCCCACGCCCGCGGCGGCGAGGTAGAGTGCCACGGGGGAGCCGAGCCCGCCTGCCCCGATGCATAGCACCTTGGCGGCCTTGAGCTTCCGCTGCCCGTCCACACCCACTTCCGGAAGGATCAGGTGCCGGCTGTAGCGCTTGATCTCCATGGCCGTCAGCGACGGCAGCTCCTCGTCGACGGCGGCGCTGCTTCCTCCCGCGACCGAAGGGATGATGCTGACGGTATCGCCGTTCTTGACCGGCGTCCCTTCCTTCTGCAGGTACCGGATGTCCTCATCGTTCACGTAGATGTTCACGAAGCTGCGGAGCCGGCCCTCATCCGTGTAGAGGTGCTTCTTGAGCCCGTCGAACTGACGCGTGAGGTCGGCGAGCAGCTCGCCAACGGTTGTACCTGAAACCTCGACGACCTCCTGCTTGCCGGTGAACGGGCGGAGCGGTGTGGGAATGAGCACGCGGTTGGACATGGTCAGCGGTCTCCGGCGACGCCGGCCGCGCGATCGGCCGTGGGGGTCGCGTCATCTGTCGAACGAGCGACGGGCTCTTCGTCGAACGCGCTGCGGTCGTCGCGGAGGCGCCACGATGTCAGCGCGCCGGTGCCGTCAGCCGTTGCCGAAACGATGATGTACGAGAAGAACGGCCACGCATGGTCGAGGTCGTACTGCGACGGACGCGCAGGGTGGTCGGGATGTGAATGGTAGAACCCGAGGAGGTCGAGACCCAGCGCCTGAGAGTGCCGCTCGGCCGCGCGATAATCGTCCGGCCGCACCAGGAACCGTCGCCGCGGTCCTTCCTCGGTCGTGTTCGGCAGCGCGAACGCCGCCTGCACCGCCCGCTCCCGGCCGATCAGCGCCCCGCAGCACTCGTGCGGATACGCCTCGCACGCGTGCGCGCGGATGGCATCCTCGACCTCGGGACGGAGCGCCAACGACGTGGCGTCCATCAGTTCACGCCTCCGACGAGGTAACCCTCGGCAGGCTCTTCCCAGAACCGCTCCGAGAGGTACTTCTCGCCCCCGTCGCAGAAGATCATCACGATGACGGCGCGTTCCGCCGTCCGGGCGATCCGCAGGCCAGCCACGGCCGCCGCGCCGCTGGAGATGCCCACGAGCAGGCCCTCTTCCACTGCGAGACGCCGAGTGGTCTCGTAGGCATCCTCGGTGGCCACGCGCATGTCCAAATCGGCGAGCCCCGGATCGTAGATGCCCGGGACGAGCGCCGACTCCATGTGCTTGAGCCCCTCGAGGCCGTGCAGCGGAGTATCGGGCTGCACCGAGATGAGCTGGACGGAGGGTTTCTCGTCCCGGAAGAAGCGCCCGGCGCCCATGAAGGTGCCGCTCGTGCCCAGACCGGCGACGAAGTGCGTCACGCGCCCGCCCGTCTGCGCGAGGATCTCGGGGCCGGTCGTGTCGTAGTGCGCGTCGCAGTTGGCCACGTTGTTGTACTGGTCCGGGTAGAAGTACCGATCCGGATCAGCCTCGTAGATGCGTCTGACCTGGCGAATCGCGCCGTCGGACCCCTCGAGCGGGTTGGTGAAGACAATCTCGGCGCCGTACGCCCGCAGGATGCGCTTGCGCTCGGGCGTGACGTTCTCCGGGATGCAGAGGCGCACGCCGTAACCGCGCGCCGCGCCGATCATGGCGTAGGCAATCCCGGTGTTTCCGGACGTGGCGTCGAGGATGGTGCGACCCGGCTGCAGGAGACCGGCGCGCTCGCCCTCGAGCACCATGCGGAGAGCGGCCCGATCCTTCACCGAGCCGCCCGGGTTCTTCCATTCGGCCTTCGCGTACAACTCGATCCCCTCCGGCACCTCCCGCTCCAGGCGCCGGAGGCGCAGCAGTGGCGTGTTGCCGATCAGGTCGAGAATGGAGTCCGTTGCGGCCGCCGGAGCGGCGCTCACCCTGGGCTGCATAAAAAGGACGAAGTGCCTATTCTACGATGCGGCGGACGCAGAAGCGATGTCGCCCGTCCCGAACTCCTGCCCGGGGTCCGACCCCGGCAGGGCGCGGGGCAGCGCGTCCCGTTGAAGATTGGACCCCCGTTCCGGGGATCACGGTTCTGGCGGCTGAGGTATCCTGCAAGCCCTGCCGGCCGGAAGGTTTTCGGGGCGCGCCAGGTCCTCGGTTGATCGCGGCCGCGATCCCGGGAACAATCCAGCACATGCAACCGATCCTGATCATCACCGGCGACGCGGGCGAGAGCTATGAGTGTCTCTACGCCCGCCATCGTCTTCTCGAGGCCGGCCTGACGCCGCGCGTCGCTGCACCCAGCCGGCGGCGCCTGCACCTCGTCATCCATGATTTCGAGCCCGGGTGGGACACCTACGTCGAGCGCCCGGGTACGGCGCCGACGCGGATCTCACGTTCGATGACGTCCGCGTCGACGAGTACGACGCAGTGCTGGTGCTCGGCGGCCGGGCCCCGGAATACCTGCGCCACGATGCGCGCGTGCTCGACATCGTCCGAGCCTTCGACCGCGCACAGAAGTGGGTATTTGCCCTGTGCCACGGCGTGCAGATCCTCGCCGCCGCGGGACTGGTGAGCGCACGCCGGGTCACCGCATACGAGAACTGCCGCTGGGAGATCGAGGCGGCCGGCGCCACCTACGTGTCAGACGAGCAGGCCGTGCAGGATGGGCGCATCGTCACAGGTCAGACCTGGCAGTCGCATCCGGAGTTCTATCGCCTTGTCTTTGCGTGCCTCTCGCCCTCGCTCGCGAGTGCCCGGGCCTTGAGCCGCTCGTGAGTGTCCTCGCCGGACGCGCCGCGCGAGCCCACAGCTTGACCGCGGGCACGAGCGGCCCCTAACTTACCGCGTGCCAATCCCCGACTCGTCCGCTTCGTCCCCGCTCGACGAATACCGCCGGCGTCTGGCCGATCGCCGGGCGGTGGAAGCCGTGCAGGAGCGCCGTCACCAGGCGCTCGGCAACGCACGCCTGCTGACGCTTGCGGCCGGCGCCGCCCTCCTGTGGCTCGTCTTCCAGCTGGACGTCCTCGCATCGGCCTGGTTGACGACGCCCGTCGTCGTGTTCGTCGTGCTGATGGTGCTGCACGATCGCGTCCTCCGAGCCCGCTCACGGGCGCGCCGTGCGGCTGCGTTCTATGAGGCAGGCATCGGACGTGTCACCGACACGTGGGCGGGCACGGGCGAGTCGGGCGAGCGGTTTCTGGTCGCGGATCATCCGTACGCTGCGGACCTCGACCTCTTCGGCCGCGGGTCGCTGTTCGAGTTGCTGACGACCGCCCGCATCCGAGCGGGGGAAGAAACCCTGGCGCGGTGGCTGCTGACCCCTGCCACGACATCCGACCTGCACGCCCGACAGGAGGCCGTCCGCGAGCTGCAACCCCTGCTCGATCTCCGGGAAGACCTGGCGTTGCTCGGCGACGAGCTCGGTGCCGGGGGGCAGCCCGATCTGCTGACGCGCTGGGGCGGGGCGCCGCCGCTGATGAACGGACGCTGGCCGCCGATCGTCGCCGCAATCCTCGCCGCGCTCGCGGTCATCACGTTGGCTGCCTGGGCGCTGGGAGACGTGGGACCGTTGCCCTTCGCGCTGGTTGTGGTCGGCGAGGTTCTGTTCTCTCTGGCCGTCCTCCGGCCCGTTCGCACGATTCTGGCGGGCGTCGAAGCGCCGGCCCAGGATCTCGCGCTGCTCGCAGGCGTCTTCGCGCGGTTCGAGCGCGAAGCGTTCAGCGCACCGCGGCTCCGGCAGGTGGTCGAGAGCTTCAGGACGGCGGGTGTGCCTCCGTCCCGCCGGATCGTGCAGCTACGCCGCCTCATCGATTTGCTGAACTCGCGGCGCAACCAGCTGTTCGCACCAGCCGCGGCATTCCTGTTGTGGGGCGCGCAGGTCGGGTTCGCCATCGAGCGCTGGCGCCTCGCGTCCGGCCCTCACCTTGGGGAATGGCTGCAAGGGCTCGGCGAGCTCGAGGCCCTCTGCTCGATTGCCGGTTACGCCTACGAGCATCCCGCCGACCCATTTCCGGTGCTTGTCGACGCGGGTGCCTGCTTCGAAGGAGACGACATCGCGCACCCGCTGCTTCCGGCGGCGCGAGCGGTCCCCAACACGGTGCACCTGGGCGGTGCGCTGCAGATGCTGCTCGTCAGCGGATCGAACATGTCGGGAAAGAGCACGCTGCTGCGGTCGGTTGGCACCAACGCGGTGCTGGCGCTGGCCGGAGCGCCGGTGCGCGCCGAACGGCTGCGCATCTCACCGCTGGCGATCGGCGCTACGCTGCGGGTGCAGGACTCGCTGCAGGCCGGGCAATCGCGGTTCTACGCGGAGATCACCCGCGTGCGGGCGATTGTCTCGCTGACGGCCGGCCACCTGCCCGTGCTCTTCCTGCTCGACGAGCTGTTGAGCGGCACGAACTCTCATGACCGCGAGCACGGCGCCGAGGCGATCGTCCGCGGGCTGCTCGACCGAGACGCCATCGGCCTCGTGACGACCCACGACCTCGCGCTATCCGCGATCGCCGACCGCCTCGCGCCGCGCGCCGAGAACGTGCACTTCGCCGACGTGCTCGATGCGGGAACGCTGGCTTTCGATTACCGGATGCGGCCAGGAGTCGTGCAGACGAGCAACGCGCTGGCGCTCATGCGGGCGGTCGGACTGGAGGTGTAGAGTTGCGCCCGAATGCTGCCCTATTGGGCGGCCGGCATCTTGAACTCCGTGTCCTCGATTGGCACGTTGAACTCGATCTTCTCGATGCTCACGGTCGCCTGCGTCTGGCCGCCGACGAGCGTCTGCACCTTGCGGGGCACCATGATTCCGTCGACCGGCTGGTAGTCGGAGATGAGGCTTTCCACGAGCAGTTGGGTGCCGCCCTGGTTGACGGACGCGGAGACCTTGCGTTCGAGGGCGGTCTTCTCGTCCAGGTACACGGTGGTGATCTTGTCCCCATGCGTGATGGCGAGCTTCCAGGCCGGGGAGCCCTCGATCGCCTCCTTCCCGAGCACCTCCATCTTGTCACCGCGCTGCTTCGCGTAGGCGAGCGGTCCGTCGAACTGCGCCTGATCCCGGATCAGGTCGGCCTGCACGCCCTGCAGCAACTGCGCCGATGGCCCGATCATCGGGTTGATGGCCCACGCCTGCTGTCCGTCGAAGGCTGTCACGACCCGCCGGTCCTGCATCTTCATCTCCTGAAGCATCAGGTTCGGGCGCTTCGCGAGCACCTGCATCGGCATCTGCACCGTTTGCGGCGCCGGCTCCGCCGACTGCGGCGCCCCGGGCGGCATCTGCACCTGCACCGTGACCGTACCCGGCGACCCTGCGGGTCGTGATGGCCCTCAGCCTCTCGGCACCGCCACGCGATTCCAGGTTCTTCGCGAGCAGGTCCTCGACGGTCGGCGTCTGCGCGAGTGCCGGCATGGCTGCGGCCAGCAGCGAGCAGGCCAAAAGCGTCAGTCTCATCATTTCTCTCACCTTTGATACACGCGTCACCGGGAGGAATGACATGCGGCCGCCCCTGAAACGGCACTCGGGACCGGATTGGAGCCTCTCCAAGTGTGGCATACGTCACGGCGGCGGGCGGCACGACCTGCGCTTTCGACCGTCACTTCCCAGGCACGGCGTCCAGGCTCCGCCACAGATACCAGCACGCCACTGACCGATACGGCCGCCAGGGCTCCGCGATCTTCTGCATCCGCGCGGCTGACGGGACCTTTCGCAGACCGTACGCGCGCCGTATGGCATTGGCGATGCCGACGTCATCGACCGGGAGTACATCGGGACGGTGGAGCCGGAACATGAGGAACATCTCCGCGGTCCAGCGGCCAATTCCCTTCACCCTTGTCAATTCAACGACCACCGGATCGTCATCGAGCATTCCGAATGCGTCGAGGTGCACGTCGCCGTCGCGGACGCGCGCCGAGAGGTCGCGGATATACGCCGTCTTCGCGCGGCTCAGGCCGGCCGCCCGCAGGTCGGCGTCCTCCAGGGCGAGGATTGCGCCCGGTGTCGGCGGACCACCATCGGGAAGCAACGCCAGCAGCCGTTTGTAGATCGTTGCTGCGGCCTTGCTGGAGAGCTGCTGCCACACGATCGCTTCGACCAGTGCGGTGAACGGGTCTTCACGCTGCGATCGTGCGAGCGCACAGGCGCCGTAGTCGGCAATGAGCGCGCGGAGCACGGGGTCGCGTGCGGCCAGATGTTGCTGCGCCCGCCGGTAGCCGACGGGCGTGAGGCTGCGCGTGCTCACTTGATCGTCGCCGTCAGCAGCACCGAGGCCTCAATCTCGATCTCACCGGCGTTCACCGGCGTTTCCACGGCAGTGTCAGCCGCGCCCCCGCGCATCGTCGCCATCATGGGGCGCGGCACGGGCACGGCCCTGCCCTGTTCCTCGATGCGAACCACGGCGACCAGCGCCGCGTTCGCACCGGCGGCGGCCGCCTCGGCGCGCGCGCGCGCGTCAGCGACGGCCAGCCGCAGCGCCTGGCGTTCGGCCGTCTGGCGTTCCTTCAGGTCGAAGCGGATGTTCTGGGCGCTCGTGGCACCCGCCGCGACCGCAAGGTCCAGGATCTCGCCGACGCGGGTGATGTCGTCCAGGCGCACTTCGATCGTGTTGACCGCCCGGAAACCTTTCGAGCGGCGCCGATTGTCGACGAAGTCGTACTCCTCGTCGAGCGAGTAGGCCAGCGTCCGAACGCTCTCCTTCGCCAGGCGTGCCCCTTCGAGCTTCTGCTGCACGGCGGCCATGGCCTGGGCATTCCGCTGCTGGGCCTCCGCCGGCTTCGGCGCGCGCGTCTCGGTCGACAGCGTCAGGTAGGCGCGATCGGGCGGGAGACGGACAGTCGCCTGCCCGGTCGCCACGACTGTGGGTACGGGCGGCGGCGGCGGCGGACCAGGCACGGCGGGAGCGGGCGCCTGGGCGTGTACCGATCCTGCGGCCCCGAGGCAGACTGCCAACACGGGGAGAGACCATCGCAGCAGCATCCGATCGTCCTTTCGTTTGGCCAGGCCCGTGGCGCCATCAAGGCGGCGCTGGTGGAGCGGCCCGCTGTGTGAGGCCGCTCGGCACGGGGACACTCAATCGTCATCCAGCAGCGCTCGCAGGCCGCTCTCGTCGAAGCCCCGCACCGCGGCATCACCCGCAAAGGTCATCGGCACCGTGCGCCAGCCGCGGGCGAACAGGTCATCGTATGCAACTTGATCGGTGTCCACGTTGCGTTCAACGAACGTTCGAGCGGCTCGTGAAAGAAACTCCTTCACCTGCTCACAGGCGCGTCACCCTTCCCGGGTGAACACGACGATTGGCGGCGATTTGTCCTCTAGAATCACGTATGCCCGCTCCCATCCTACCCGAGGCCAGCCCGGAGGGGCCGCTCACGGGGATCACGGTGCTCGATCTCACCCGCGTGTTGTCGGGCCCTTACTGCACGATGCTCCTCGGCGACATGGGCGCACGGGTGATCAAAATCGAGCAGCCAGGGCGGGGCGACGACACGCGCGCCTGGGGTCCCCCCTTCGTCGGCGACGAGAGTGCCTATTTTCTGAGCGTCAATCGCAACAAGGAAAGCGTCACGATCGACTTCAAGGCCCCGGACGGCCGCACCCTGGTCGAACGTCTCGCCGCGCGGGCGGACATCCTCATCGAGAACTTCCGGCCCGGCACGCTCGCAGGCGTGGGGCTCGATTACGCGACGCTCGGGGCGCAGCATCCGCGCCTGATCTACGCGTCCATCTCGGGGTTTGGACAGAGCGGACCACGACGCGACGAACCGGGCTATGACGCCGTCGTCCAAGCAGAGGCCGGTCTGATGAGCATCACGGGCCCGGGAGACGGGCCCGCCTACCGCCTCGGAGTCGCCGTGGCCGACCTCGTGACCGGCATGTTCGCAATGCAGGGCATCCTGCTGGCGCTCATCGCTCGTGGCCGGACCGGGCGCGGCCAGCAGGTGGACGTGGCGATGCTGGATGCCACCGCTGCGCTGCTGACCTACCAGGCGTCCATCTATTTCACGACTGGCGAACCACAGCGCCGCATGGGAAACCGCCACCCCTCTATCGCTCCGTACGACACGTTCGACGCCGCGGACGGCGAGTTCGTCCTGGCCGTTGGCCACGACGCGCAGTTCGCCCGGCTCTGCGAGATCACGGGCCTGCATGCACTCGCACGCGATCCGCGCTTCACCACCAACGCCGGCCGCGTCCGGCACTACGCCGAGCTGCTGCTTCCGCTGGCTGCTGCCTTCCGTGGGCGAACGCGCGGCGACTGGATCGCCACGCTGACCCGGGCCGGGGTTCCCGCGGGGTCGGTGCGAGACGTCGGTGAGGTGCTGCGCGATCCCCAACTGCTGCACCGCGCGATGATCGAAACGGTCGACCACGCCACTGCTGGCACGATCAACCAGCTGGGCCTCCCGGTGAAGCTCTCGGGGACGCCGGGTGCGATCACGCGGCCGCCCCCCACGCTCGGTCAGCACACCGAGGCGGTGCTCGCGGCTGACCTCGGGCTCGCCGCGACGGAGATCGCGCGACTGCGGGCCGCCCGCATCGTGTGACCGCGACCATTTGATAAGCTGCCGCACATGGAGATTTCGCTCGTCCGCAAGCGCCTGCGCGACAGCATCGAGGACGCGCAGAAGAATGCCATCGCGCGGCGGGCTGCGAATCAGGAGGCGATCGCGGCGTGGGAACAGGTGCTCGAACAGGTGGTGACGCCCCTGTTCCAGCAGGTCTCGCAGGTGCTGAAGTCGGAAGGATACGCCTTCCGAGTCATCACGCCCGCCGGGACGATCCGCCTCACATCCGAACGCTCGGCTGACGATTACATTGAGGCGGGGTTGGACACCTCAGGCCCGGTGCCCGTCGTCGTCGCCCGCGTGAACCGCACGCGCGGGCGCGAGCAGTTCAACGACGAGCACATCGTCGCGTCAGGGGATGCCATTCCAGGGCTGAGCGATGAGAGGCTGCTGGACCTCCTGACGGGCATGCTTGGTCCATTCCTCGAGCGATAGGTGCCAGGCCGCCGGGACTGAAGTCCCCGCGCCACACCACCGGGGGGATGAGCACGGCTCAGGCCCTGCTCGCCTCGTGGATGGCCATCAACCCTCCCAGCACTCGATGCCAGCGTGCCGAGCTGAACCCGCTCGCGTGCAGCAGATCGACGACCGCGGGCGCCCCGGGGTAGGCGCGAATCGATTCCGGAATGTAGCGGTAGGTGTCGGGATCGCGGTGCAGCGCCCAGCCGAGCGCGCTGCCCACCACCGACAGGTACGCGTGATATGCCATGCGGACGACGCGATTGGATGGCCGGTTGAAGTCGAGCGACAGGAACAGGCCGCCCGGTTTCAATACGCGGGCGACCTCGCGGATCGCGAGTGGAAGGTCCGGCACGTTGCGGAGGCCGTATCCGGTGGTGACGATGTCGAACGAGGCATCGGGCACGGGAAGAGCGCACATGTCGCCCACGAGGAAGAGGGGGCGGGCCCGTTCCCGAGCGTCCGGCGCCGCGGCCGCTTTGGCGCGGGCCAGCTCGATCATGCGCGGCGTGATGTCCAGGCCAACGACCTGCGCGCCGCCGCGCGCCGCCAGCCAGGTGATGTCCCCGGTGCCGCACGCGAGGTCGAGCACGCTGCCGGCCGGGCAGCGGACCTGCGGTCGCGAGCAGCTGTCGTTTCCACTGGCGATCCTGACCGTAGGACAGCCAGACGGTGATCAGATCGTAGCGATCCGCGATCGTTGCGAAGAGCCGGCGCACGTGCGGCGCCTTGCCCGCCGGGGTCGCAATCGAGTCACGCAGCCGCGCCACCATCCGAGCATATCGTGCAGGGTGGCGGCGTGACGTAAGATCCCGCGCGTGCGCCCCGCGGCTCTCGCAACTTCGGCGACAGCCGGGAGACCCTTGTGCAGTTCATGCAGAGACTGGTTCTGGTGCTGGCTGTCGCCTGGCCTGCAGGCGCTGGCGCGCAGCAGCCAACGGGTGCCGCGACCTCCGCGCGTCCGTTCGAGATCGTCGACAACTCGTTTCTTGTCGAGGAGGCCTACAACCAGGAGGCCGGAATCTTTCAGAACATCTTCGGGGCGCTGCGTGAGGAGGGCGGGCAATGGGCCGCGACGTTCACCCAGGAATGGCCGGCGCCGAGCGTGCGGCACCAGCTCTCATACGCGCTCGTGTTCGACAACGAGGGCCGCGGCAGCATGGGAGACGTCGCGATCAACTATCGGTACCAGCTGCGAACGGGCGAGGGCGGCGGGACGGCCCTGTCCCCCAGGATCTCATTGCTGCTGCGGGCGCGCCGGGAACACAGCCTGGAGGCGGCGCGTGTGGGGCTGGAGCTGAATTTTCCTGCAAGCCGGCAGTTCGGCAACATTTATCTCCACGGCAATGCGGGCGTGCGGATGTATCCGCAGGTGGAGAGCAGCGTGTTTCCGTCCCCGGTCGAACTGCAGGCACCGCACGACGTCGCACTCGTCAACCCGTTCCTTGCGGGCAGCGCGATCCTGCGGGTGAAGCCGATGCTGAACCTGATGTTCGAGAGTGTCGTGCTCTTCGAGGAGCGCATCGTGGCGCGCGCCAGGACGGCTCGCGACACCACGGTGATCCTCTCGCCGGGGACGCGGTTCGGCTGGAACCTCGGCGATCACCAGCTGATACTCGGGGCCGCGGTGCCATTCGAGCACGCCTCGGGCGAGACCAACAGCGGTGTATTTGGTTACGCCTCCTGGGAGCTGCCCTTCCGCCGCTGACCCGCGAGCGCCGCCGGAGCGAGGAACCTGCGCAGGACGCGCGGTAGCTCCGACGGGGCGTCCACGAACAGCTCGTCGCCCCGGAATGCGTCGGGCGGACAACTCGCGAACCCGAAGCCGTACCGCGTCAGGCACACGCGGGTCCCGGCATTCTGAGCCGTGCGAAGATCGACGAGTGAGTCTCCGATCATTACCGTCGACGATGCGTCAGCGCCAGCCTCGCGCACCAGCCAGCAGAAGACCGGCGGGATCCGGCTTGCGCCCGACGGGCGCGTCCCCTCCGATGACCCATTCGAATGCTCGGACGCAGCCCGAGACCGTCCAGGATGCGTGCGGTGGCTGCTCCGGGCTTGTTCGTGAGGACCGCAAGGCGCGCCCACCGCCGCAGCTCATCGAGCGCCTCCGGGATGCCGTCGTACGGCCGTGTGTGTGCGAGCAGCCTCTCATCGTACATAGCCAGAAATCGCGCGAGCGCCTCCGCCGGATCCGCCTGGACGCCACGCGCGGCCATCAACCGGGCAACCAGAACGGCGGCACCTTCCCCCACCATCCGGACGACGCTCGGCTCGTCGAGCGGGGCTGCGCCGTAGCTCACGAGCAGGGCATTGGCGCTGTCCGCGAGATCCCTGCTCGAATCGACGAGGGTGCCGTCCAGGTCGAAGACGAGGAGCATGGGGATCAGTTTTCAGTTCTCATAACTCCCATGAGTGCCGTCGTTACTCGTCGCCGCTGTAGCCGGCAAAGGACGTCGGCGTTTCCCATACCGTGACGCGGACGACTGGCAGGCCCGCACCGGCAGCGTGGTCGAAGATGACCTTCGCGATATGCTCGACGGTGGGGTTCGAATCCACGAGGAAGATGGGCTCGCCGAGCGCCTGCAGCGGCGCGACGAGCGGGTCGTCCCGGCGCAGGACCATCTGATGGTCGATCGTCTCGTCGATCCAGCCCTTGACGATGCGCTTGATGTCGCTGAAGTCGCAGACCATGTTCCGATTGTCGAGCGAGCCCGTCCGCACTTCGATTTCGGCGACGGCATTGTGGCCGTGCGGATGCTTGCAGATACCGTCGTAGTCGAGCAGCCGATGGCCGTAACAGAATTCGATCTTCTTGGTAACTGAGTACATGGGTCCGATTGTACAGGCGACGGGCGGTGACCAGCGAACCCGGCGGCTCACATGGCGCCACCGCGGTGCTCTTTTCGGGCGGGCTCGACTCGGCCGTGCTGCTTGCGCACGAGGTGCAGCGATCGGACGTGCTCCCGATCTACGTGAGCGTCGGCCTGGCGTGGGAATCAGCCGAGCGTGGCGTCGCGGAGCGCCTGCTGGCGCTTCCGCCCTTTGCCGGGCGGACGCGTCCGCTCGCGCATCTGTCCATCCCGGTTGGTGACGTCTACCCGCCGACCCATTGGGCCATTCGCGGCGAGCCGCCGGCCTACGACACGCCGGACGAGGACGTGTACCTCGTCGGCCGCAACCTGCTGCTGCTCGCGAAGGCAGCCATCCTCTGCGCGAGAGCCGGCATCAACCGGATCGCGCTCGGTCCCCTCGCCGGCAACCCGTTCCCCGATGCGCGGCCGGCGTTCTTCGCGGCCATGGCCGAGGCGCTCTCCCTCGGCCTCGAGCACCCGCTCGTCATCGTGCGGCCGTTCGAAGCGATGCACAAGGAGGACGTCATCCGGCTGGGCGCCTCACTCGGCGTGCCGTTCGAGCTGACGCTCTCGTGCATGAACCCGGCTGACGGCGTCCACTGCAATGCATGCAGCAAGTGCCGCGAACGGCAACAGGCCTTCACCGTCGCCGGAATCGTCGACCCCACGCGCTACCAGGCGCGGCCTGTCCGCCGGGACTAGACCCAGTGCTCGCTTGTGGTGTCACCACACCGCTGATGTGGGGCAGGGCTTCAGCCCTGCAAATTGGTGCGCTCTAGCAGGCCTGGAAGGCCTGCCCCACATGACTACACAATGAAGCGCGAGCTTGAAGTCCCGGCGGACAGCGGAACACCAACAACAGAGTCAACGCGACCGACTCACCTCGCCCGTCCAGCCGGGATCCGCAATGAGCTTGCGGCCTTCGAGCGGCATCGCGTGCCGGTGGCGTGTCCCCCGCGGGCTTGAAGAGCGCAGCGTCGACCCGGCGCAGGGTGCGAGCGAGCAGGTGCTCGTTCGGCGCCCACACGACGAGCACCCCCGCGCTCTGGTGTGGAGGGAAGCGTCGGTCGTCGAGGTAATCGCGATCGATGGTCACCAGCGTGCGGTGCAACTGTCGCGCGAGGCGGAAGTGGTGCAGGTCGGCGGCGCGGCGGAGGTCGTCGTGCTCCATGACGAAGAGCACGTCCCAGTGCAGCCGCTCGCGCATGAAGGCCACGATGCCGGCCGGCATGTTGGCGTCCGCGTAGACGCGCGGGCCGGCGAGTCGCTCGGCGTGAGGCGCGAGCTCGCTGAAGAGAGTGCCCATCGTCATCACGCACGGCGCGAGGCTGCCCGTCAGCGGTGCCGTTCGAGATCCGGCATCGTCGCCGGATCGACCTCCGCCGCTTTCGGGGCGGGTACGCGCATCCGTCGGCTTGCTGCTTCAGCGTTGCCACGAGCGAGGCGCGCTTGTGGATCAACTCGCGCCGCTCGCGGCGGTTCCAGCGGGACCCGACGGCGTACTCCGCGAACAGCGGAAACGCGATCGTCGAGTCGGCATAGCACACGGCCGTGTCCGGCAGCACGCCGGGATTGACCTTGCCCCAGCTCACCGCCTCGGCGGGCGTGGCGCCCGACAGGCCGCCCCAGACGACCTGGTCGGTCGTGAACTGGATGAAGTAGTCGTTGCCGCCCTTGGGGATGCTGTAGACCTCCCACAGCGTGGGCTGCGCCTGGAGGTAGAAATTCTTCGGCGACCCGCCGCCCAGGATCACACACCCGTTCTGGTTCCCGGCGAGCACGATGGCGCACACCTCGTTCACGTCGCGGTTCGGATCGATCATGAGCCGGCTGCCGGTGATCAATTCGTGGTACGCGATGTTCATCCCGATGGAGCTGTCGCCGGGCGACGAGGTGTAGATGGGCACCCCGTACTTCGCGGCGGCCGCAAGCACGGAGTATTCCTCGCACCCGGGCTGCCGCTCCAGCAGATCGAGTCCGAGCCGGTAGTGCAGCTCGGAGCTCGCAATCGGCTCGTCGACACCGAAGCGCACCAGGAAGTCGCGGACGTAGCTGTCGGTCTCGAGCAGCACCGTCGCCGGGAACAGCACGTCGTAGATGCGGATGATTCCCTGCTCGTAGAGGTCGACGTCGTTCACGAACGGGGAGCCGCGGTGCAGTGTGAAGTTCAGGGCGTAGTGCAGGTCGTGATAGAGGTTCGCGCCCGTGCTGATCAGGAAGTCCACCAGCCCGCGTTCCATCAGCTCGACGATGCACCCGCCGAGACCGGCGGGGGTGAGCGCACCCGCGACCGTGAGTCCGATGGTGGTGTCGCTCTCGGGCGCGAGCATCTTGTCGGTGTAGATGCGGCAGGCTTCGGAGAGCCGCGCCGCGTTGAACGCCTGGAATCCCTCGTCGATGAGCGCGCGTACTTCGGCGCTGCCGCGGGGCCGGTAGTAGGTGATCGGTTTGCCAGCGAGATACTGCGGTGTCGAAGGACCGGATGCTCCCGGCGCACGATGCGGCACGCGTGTTTTTCGCCTCCCGCGGTAGCTTACCACCGCTGCTTGACAGCGAGGTTCCGCGCGGGCGAACGTAAGCCCGTCCTCACATGGATTCCACCACCATCGTCGTGCTCGCCGTCGCAGTCGGCGTCGTGCTGCTGCTCACGTTCGTCATGTGGGTGGTCTTCCGGAACCTGCCGTTCGCCGACGGCACTGTGTTCAGGGCGAGCCGTCTGAGCCGCGGCAATCGACTGTTCCCGACGCAGGTGGCCGTAAAGCCGACGAGCGTCGTGCATTACACGCCACACTGGATCGGCGCGCACGAGCACTCGATTCACATGGCGCATGTCGCATCCGTCCGCGTCGACAGCAGGATGCTCTTCGCCGACGTGTTCATCGAGACGACCGGAGGCACCGGCGGCATCCGCTGCACCGGGCACCGCAAGGCCGACGCCGACCTCATGAAGCAGCAGATTGAACGCTATCAGTCGGAGTACTACCGGTCGGTCGCGCCGCACACGCGTCCGCCCGTCCCATCCTGACGCGCCCGGCGCGCAGGCTGAGGACTGCCTGTTTCGTTAGACCGCTACCAATTCTGCAGGCGAGCCCGCCCGAACGTGTGCGCACATCCGCCGTCCACTTGACGGATTTCGGCCCAAATACCCCTTATCCTTGAACACTTGCGCGGCCCGCGGGTGGCAGGGACGTTGCGTGGCGTTTGAAGTTGCTTCCCCGGTACATGGGCCTTCCGGGTGGCCCGTGGTGTGCCCCAGGCACCCGCACGTGAGATCGCCCTGGTTTATGAGTCATCCGTCTGATCGCCGGACGCGTGCCCGTCCGATCGCTGCCCGCACCCTCGGGCCGCCGCCGACG
This sequence comes from Vicinamibacteria bacterium, assembly GCA_963763095.1. Classification (GTDB taxonomy): domain Bacteria; phylum Acidobacteriota; class Vicinamibacteria; order Vicinamibacterales; family JAENWD01; genus CAVUCH01. The sequence continues at coordinate 231,635 of CAVXNR010000030.1, read as the reverse complement.
TTGCTGGACACGCCTCTGGCAACCACGCGGGTCTGTGGCACCGCCGCCGTCGTCACCACCGCCGTGATCGCAACCGCGATCATCGTGGTGTCCCAGGCCTCCGGATTCTGGCTGTTGATGATCGCGGCGGCTCCGCTCTACCTGGCGTACCGCACCCATCTGCTGTCGGTAGCTCGCTCGGAGTCGAGACGGCGGCACTTCGAGGAGCTCGCCGAGCTCCACCTGTCAACGGTGGAGGCGCTGGCCCTCGCCATCGACGCCAAAGACCAGACCGCCACGTCGCACATCCGCCGGGTGCAGCGGTACGCCGCTGCTGTGGCACAGGCCATCGGGATGACGCCGCACGAAGTGCAGGGAGTGCGCATGGCGGCGCTGCTGCACGACATCGGCAAGCTCGCGGTTCCGGAGCACATCCTGTCGAAGCCGGGCCCGCTCACCGAGGAGGAGTTCCTCAAGGTGCAGATCCACCCGCAGATTGGTGCGGAGATCATCGGCGCCGTGCCGTTCCCGTATCCCGTGGCCCCGCTCATCCTCGCGCACCACGAGCGCTGGGACGGAAAGGGCTATCCGAACGGTCTCCAGGGGGAGCAGATTCCGCTGGGGGCGAGAATCCTCTCGGTGGTCGACTACTTCGACGCGCTGACGTCGGACCGTCCCTATCACGCCGCGCTCAGTGACACCGAGGCCCTCGCAATCATCCGGGGCGAGGCGTCGGCGGCGCTCGATCCGGCCGTGGTGACGCTCTTCGTCTCGATGCTGCCGCACCTCAGGGCGAATGCCACGCGCAAGCCGGAGGTGACGCGGCACTTCTCGTTCGAGGGCGGGACGCGCCCGGCGCCCTCGCCCCCCGACGACAGTCGCGACCGGGCGAGGGTGTTCGAGGAGATTGCACACGCCCACCGCGAGATCTACGCCCTCTACGACATCGCTCAGTCGATGGGCACGGGCCTCGGCGTCTCCGACACGATGGCGCTGATCGCATCGAAGCTGCGGCACGTCGTGCCGTTCGCATCGTGCGCCCTCTTCTTCTACGACGCCACCAGCGAGACGTTCGGGTGCCGCTTCGCGACGGGTGTGGATGCGCCGCTGCTGCGACCGCTCGTCATCAAGCAGGGTGAGGGTGTCGTCGGCTGGGTGGGGGCGAACCGCCGCCCGCTCTTGAACGCACGGCCCGCTGCCGATTTCGAGGCAGCGGGGATCCCGAACGAGACGACGCTGGTCTGCTCGCTGGTGTCGCCGCTGACCGTTCGTGATCGCCTGGTCGGCACGCTGGCGGTGTACGCCACCTGCGCCGGCACCTTCACCGAAAATCATCAACGGCTGCTCGATCGCGTCTCCGAGCAGGCGGCCGGGGTGATCAGCAATGCACTGGTGTTCGAGCAGGCCAAGCACGACTCCCTCACGGATCCCCTCACGGGTCTCCCGAACGCGCGGTTCATGTTCGCTCACCTCGCACGCGAGCTGGCCCGCGCCGCGCGGCTGGAGTCCGAAGTCTCGGTGCTCGTCATGGACATCGACGAGTTCAAGTCGATCAACGACCGCTTCGGGCACCCGGTGGGCGATCGCGCGCTCCGCGACGTGGCGCAGGTCATGCGCGCCGCCATCCGCCCGTACGACAGCTGTGTGCGTTATGCCGGTGACGAGTTCGTGATCGTGCTCTCCGGGTGTGGTCCCGAGGCGGCGGAGCTGAAGCGCGTCGAGCTGCAGCAGCTGCTCCAGGAATTGGACTTCGAGGCCGCGCCGGGACAGGTTGTGGAGCTCGGGGGCAGCGTCGGGATGGCATCATTCCCCAGCGATGGCGACACCTACGAAGTGCTGCTCGCGGTTGCCGACCGGCGGATGTACGAGGACAAGGCCCGCCGAAAGCTGGCGTTCGTGCCGGGCGCCCCAGCGGCTGATCCGCCCGAGGGATCCGCCGCGTTTGCTAAGATCGACAGACCCGCCTCCGCCCAACGCATGTTCTGAGCCTTCCGGGCCAATTCGGCTGGGAGCGTCCAAGCGGGTCGTCCCTGTTCTCGATGCTGACACTCCGCGTACGGGACGTGGCCCATGCCACACCACGGTCCCTCATTGTCCAACTGGATCTCGCCGGGGCGGTGCTCGAGTACCGCGCCGGGCAGGCGGTGCTCGTCGGCCTGAACGGTCAGCCGGTGCAGCGGCCGTACTCGCTGGCGCTCGCGCCGCGCGAAGCACGGGAGAGCGGCACGCTCGAACTGCTGGTCGGGCTGGATGCGGAGGGATCGCCGGGCCCTCACCTGGCGGGCCTGGCCGCCGGCACGCGTGTGGACGTCGACGGTCCGGTCGGCACGTTCCAGCTGCCGGACCACCCGCGCGAGCGGCACCTCCTCTTCGTCGCCGGCGGAACGGGGATCGCACCACTCCGCGCGATGCTGCACGATGCGCTCGCACGCGGAGAACAGTGGGCCGTGTCGATGGTGTACAGCGCCCGCACGGGGGACGAGTTCGCGTACGGAGACGAGCTGCGCGCGCTCGCAAAGATGCGCCGCATCCAGCTCTGGCAGACAGTCACACGCGAGCCGGCGGAAGCGTGGACCGGGTGGCGCGGACGGATTGCCCTGCACCACCTTCAGGAGATGGTGCAGGATCCCGAGACACTGTGCTTCGTCTGTGGACCCCACGCCCTGGTCGAAGACGTTCCGCGATTGCTGCAGCAGGCCGGCGTGGCACCGGACCGGATCAGAACCGAAGACTGGGGCAGTTGAGCCGCCCGCGATCCACTGTGAGCGCCGCGAGGGCTATTGCGATGCGACCTGCAACGTGGATTTCACGTTCGTGACACCGCCGACCTTGCGGGCGAGCGCAATGGCTGTCTGCTCTTCCTGGCGCGTCTTCACGCCGCCGGAGAGCGTGACCACGCCCTTGAACGTATCGACGTCGATCTTCAGGCCTCCCACCGCGGGGTCGTTCAAAAGTGCCGTCTTCACTTGCGCCGTGATCGTCGCGTCGTCAACCGTCTCACCCACGCTCTTGCCGCAGGCGCCCGCGAGCAGCGGCGCCACCAGCACGATCGCGAGCAGAACACTCGTCAGCTTGGTCCGTGTGATCATTCAGTTTCCTCCACGTATCGCCGGAGCAAACGAGATGCCGGACTGGGCCTGATGAGGCGGTGCCTCGGACGTCGGCGATTGCGCGGCTCGGTCAGAGGCCCATGATGTTGAAGCCGCCATCCACGGGGATCACGCTGCCCGTGATCCCGCGACCGGCGGGACCAAGCAAGAACCGCGCGGTGTCACCTACCTCGGCCGTCTCGACGTTTCGGCGTAGCGGGGCACGCTCGCGGTAGACCTGCAGAATCTTCGAGAAGCCGCCAATACCTGCGGCTGCGAGCGTCTTGATCGGCCCGGCCGAGATCGCGTTCACGCGGATGTTCTGCGGCCCCAGCTCGCTTGCGAGATAACGCACGCTCGCCTCGAGCGCAGCCTTTGCCACGCCCATGACGTTGTAGTTCTCGAACACGCGCTCGCTGCCCAGGTATGTGAGGGTGAGGACGCTGCCGCCACCGCGTGCGGCCATCAGCGGCGTCGCACCTCGCGTCAGCGCGATCAGCGAATAGGCGCTCACGTCGAGGGCGATCCGGAAGCCCTCGCGCGACGTATTGAGGAACGGCGAGGTGATCTCCTCGCGCGGCGCGAACGCCGCGCCGTGCACCAGGAAGTCGAGGCCGCCGAACTCGCGCTCGACAGAGGTCATGACGTCGGCGATGTGCCCGTCGTTCGTCACGTCGCAGGGTAGGATCACGGGTTCTGTCAGCTCACTCGCGAGCTCGCGAACGTTCTCCTCCAGGCGCTCGCCCTGGTAGGTCACCGCGAGCCGCGCGCCGGCCGCAGCGGCGGCCTTCGCGATCGCCCACGCGATGGATCGCTTGTTGGCGATGCCAACAATCAACCCGTGCTTGCCAGTCAGTTCACTCATATCGCCTCGGTGAGGTGCGTCGTGCACCGGCCCTTGCGCCAGGCCGCCTTCGGACGGGCCTGCTGGCGGCACACGTTACTACGAGGCGCCCCACGGGCACACAGGCCAGCCGGTGGGACGCACACGTGCGGCGACTCTCCAAGGACGGATGGTCGTGATGGACTGCTCGGCGCGGTGCCGCACGGGCCGCAGCGTCACCGGTCGTGGGGGACGGGCCAGCGACGACGCGTAAGGGCTACTTCGTGCGTTTCTTGCCGCCGCGCCGACGATGCTGGGGTGGGCCCTGGCGTTCGCCCGTGCGCCGGGCGGGCACGGTTGCCGTGGCCGTGCGAGCCGCCGGGGGCTGCTCCCGCATTGCGGCGTCCTCCGAACCCGAAGCCTCCACCGTTGGAGCCCTGCCCTGCCGGGCCGCGGCGGCCCGCGCCACCCCCACCTCCGGGGCGGAAGCGCCCAGGTCTGGCGAGCGGTTGCCGAATCGTAAACTCGGGGGCCTGACGCGTGGGCGCTTCGCCAATGGGACGCGGCAACGTGGCCCGGATCAGCGGCCGATGCACGGGGCCTTCGGCCTCGTCCACCGGATCGGGCTCCGGCTCCGCGGCCACGGATACGGCGACGTCCGATTCGCCTGCGCTCGGGGGCGAGGGTTCGTCCGACAGTTCGGAACCGGATGTCGCCGGTTTGCGCGGCATCCCGGCGAGAACCTCCTGGTAGAGCGCGCCGGGTGCGGCTTTCTTCTTTCGCTGTGGCGGCACCTTGGCCTGCTTGTATTCGTGTTCGGTGTCACAAGTCGTGCAGCGGGTCTGCTTCACGTCCTGTTCGACCATCGCGACAATGGCGTGATTGGTGACGCGTCGCTCGCGTGGACAGTAGTCATCGACGATATCGCCAAGTCGCAGCTGACGCTGTTGCATCAACCCTCCAGACGGGAGTGAGGAAATAGGGGTCGCACGCGGGATGGGCGCCGCAAAGTCTAGCAGAGCCGCAAAGTTATACGCAACACCATCGTTAACGCGAACGCAGCCATGTGCGCAGCTCACCGTGGGCCGCCAGGACCGCTTCGGGGCGTGTCGATTGCGGGGTGCGTCTCGCCGCCACCGAGGCCGCCGCGGTAATCCGCGACACGATGTCGTCCCCGAACAAATCGCTGAAGCCCCGCCACTCGGCCGGGCTGAGCTCCTCGAACGATCGTCCCTCCGCAAGCAGCCGGCGCGTCATCGCGCCGACGAGCTCGTGCGCGCGCCTGAACGGCACCCCGCGCGCCACCAGGTAGTCAGCGACATCGGTAGCAAGCAACAAGCCGCTGGCCGCCCGTTCGGCACGATCGCGGTTCACCGCCAGCCCGTCCACGACCACCTCCACCGCCTCGAGCGAGGCGGCGAGCGTCGCATCCGCGTCGAAGACCGCCTCCTTGTCCTCCTGCAGGTCCTTGTTGTACCCGCTCGGCAGTCCCTTCATCGTCGCGAGCCAGCCGGCGAGGTGGCCGATGGCCCGGCCGGTCTTTCCGCGCACCAGCTCCAGTGGGTCGGGGTTCTTCTTCTGCGGCATCATGCTGCTGCCGGTCGAAGACGCATCCGAGAGCTCGAAGAACGCATGCTCCTCTCCGCTGAAGATGATGATGTCTTCCGCAAAGCGGCTCAGGTGAACCATCGCCAGCGCGCACGCGTGCAGGAAGGACGATACGAAGTCGCGATCCGACGAGGCATCGATGCTGTTCGCGACGATGCGCGAGAACCCCAGGCGGGCCGCGAGCGCCGTGGTGTCGATCGCGTAGTTGGTGCCGGCGACGGCGCCAGACCCGAGTGGCAGCGCGTCGGCTTCAGCGGCAACCGCACCCAGGCGTGCATGGTCGCGGCGCAGCGCGGCGGCGTGCGCGAGCAGGAAGTGCGCGATGAGCACGGGCTGCGCGCGCCGCAGGTGTGTATACGCCGGCATCAGCGACGTCCCGCAGCGCTCGGCCAGATCCGCCAGCGCGCGGATCACGGCCGCGAGGCCCCCCTGCAGCACGGCGGTGCGGCGCCGGAGGTACAAGCGGAGATCGAGCGACACCTGCTCGTTGCGTGAGCGGCCGGTGTGGAGCCGGCGGCCGGCATCGCCGATACGCTCGACCAGCTGCCGTTCGACGAACGAGTGCACGTCTTCGTCCGGGCCGGCCACGAACCCCGGATCGCGTCGCCCGCGCTCGAGGATCTCGGACAGCCCGACCCGAATGGCCTCGGCATCTTCCGCAGACAGCACCCCGGCGTCGCGGAGCGCCTCGCTCCAGGCGAGGCTCCCGAGGCAGTCGTCCTCGAAGAGCCGCCGATCGAAGCGGAACGAGGCGTTGAAGTCGAACACGGCCGCGTTCGGCTCGGTATCGAAGCGGCCCGACCAGAGATGCGACATGGGCGATGTGTCTCCTGACAGCTACTCCGCGTGCGACGTTGCGGGGTGGGACGCGCGCGCAGCCGTGCGGGCGAACGTTTCCACCGGGAGGCCCCAGATCCGGATGAACCCCTCGGCTGCGGAGTGATCGAACCGATCCCCGTCGCCATAGGTGCTGAGGCCCGGGTCGTACACGCCGTGCGGCGATCGTCGTCCGACGACCTGACAGTCGCCGCGAAACAGCTTCACGCGCACCTCGCCCGTCACGCGCTGCTGCACGGCGGCGACGAACGCGTCCATGGCCGCGCGCGCGTCGGTGAACCAGAGCCCGTTGTACACCAGGTCGGCGTAGGCGGTGCCGAGGTACCGCGCGATGCGATCGAGCTCGCGCGTCGTGACGAACGCCTGCAGGTCCCGGTGCGCGGCGTGGAGCACGACGGCGGCCGGCGCTTCGTGGACCTCGCGTGACTTGATGCCGAGCAGCCGGTTCTCCACCATGTCCACCCGTCCGACGCCGTGGTGTCCGGCAATCGTGGCGACGGTGCCAATCAGCTCGACGAGCGACATCGGCACGCCATTGAGCGCGACGGGCACACCGGCCTCGAACGTCAGCTCGACGTAGGCCGGGTCCGCCGGGCCCAGCTCGACGCGGCGCGTGAGCGTGAAGACGTCGGCGGGCGGTTCCGCCCAGGGATCCTCGAGTGCGCCGCACGAGGCCGATCGTCCCCACAGGTTCGCGTCCGTGCTGTACGGGTGCTCCACCGTGGCGGCCACCGGGATCCCGCGGGCGTCCGCATAGGCGATCTCCTGCGCGCGCGTCATGCCCCACCCGCGCGCCGGCGCGAGGATGCGCAGCGACGGATTGAGCGCACGCACCGCCAGGTCGAGCCTCGCCTGGCCGTTGCCCTTGCCGGTCGAGCCGTGGGCAATGGCCGTCGCGCCTTCCATCGCGGCGAGCTCGACCAGCTTCTGCGCCATCAGCGGGCGCGCGAGGGCGGCGGCGAGCGGATACTGCCCCTCGTAGAGCGCCCCGGCCTGCAGCGCCGGCAGGACGAAGCCGCGCGCGAACGCGTCGCACACATCGAGCACGTGCGCGCGCACGGCGCCGGCCGCGAGCGCGCGCTCCCTCACCTGGTTCAGCTCGCTGCCCTGCCCGACGTCGAGCGTCACCGCGACGATCTCTGCGCCAAGCGTCTCGGCCAGCCACGGGATGGCCACCGACGTGTCGAGCCCGCCCGAGTAGGCCAGGACAATGCGTTCCATGCGTGCACGTCTCCTGCGCTCCGGGCCCGGCCCGGCGCGCTCCCCGCCTCGCTGGCGGGTCTGATCAGCGGCCGATGATGTCGCGAACGCGCGTCTCGAAGGCGGTCGCCCGCCTCGGGTCGCGCAGGATGACGAGGATGGTGTCGTCGCCGGCGATGGTGCCAACCACCTCGGCGAGGTGCGCGCGGTCGATGGCGAGCGCCGTGACGTTCGCCTGCCCCGGCGGCGTCTTGAGCACGACGAACTGCTGCACGCGATCGGCCTCAATCACCGAATCACCAATCGCGCGGGTCAGGGCGGGAGTGCGCGCGGCCGCTGCCGCTGGCGCGGTGGCGCGCTGGTAGGCGCCGTCCGCCGCGCGCTTGACCAGCCCGAGCTCCTTGATGTCGCGCGAGATCGTCGCCTGAGTGGCCACGACGCCGTGCGCTCGCAGACCGCGCCGCAACTGTTCCTGGTTGCGGATGGGCTGCCCGTCGAGCAGCTGGAGAATCAGGGACTGGCGGCGGGTCTTCATTGTTTATGCAGGCGGACGGGTAATTATACACTGCTTGCACCGCCAGGCTGCAGGCGATCCAGGCTCCGGGCTCCGGCCGTGTCCCGGGGCGAGCGGGCGTCTGGCCGCAAGCCGCGGCCGGCGAACGTCACTGCGCAATTACCTGGAGCTGGACCCTGGAGCCTGAGCCGGAGCCCGGAGCCGAGAAGCAGGCGGCAGTTTGACCCCAGGCACCCGTTCCCGTATAATTATCCGCTCGGTTGCATAAAAAACATGGCAGGTGTGCAGGAACGGGATCAGGTGCGGGTCGGGGTGGCGGGGGCGACGGGCTACGCCGGGCAGGAGCTCGTGCGGCTGCTGGCCCGGCATCCGCACGCGCGGCTCGACGCTCGCGATGGCGTCGAGCGCGTCGAGTCCGCGGCGCGACCTCCCTGCGCTCGCCCACGTGTGGGACGGCACGGTGGTCCCCCTCGACCTGGACGCCTTGACCGAGGGCATCGACGCGGTGTTCCTGGCTTTGCCGGAGGAAGCCTCTGCCGACATCGCTCCCCGCCTGCTCGCGCGGGGGCGTGCGGGTGTTCGACCTCTCGGGCGCCTTCCGTCTGCGCGACGCGGCCACTCGCGCCCGCTGGTACCCGAAGACCGGTGAGGTTCCGGCCGACATCGTCTATGGGTTGCCGGAGGTGCGCCGCGCGGAGCTGCCAGCGGCGCGGCTGGTGTCGTGCCCGGGGTGCTACCCGACCGCCGCAGCCCTCGCGCTCGCACCGCTCGTCAAGGCGGGCCTCATCGCCGGCGATATCGTGATCGATGCCAAGTCGGGCGTCTCCGGCGCGGGGAAGGCGCCGAGCGAGCGGACGCACTTCTCGGAGTGTCACGGCAGCGTCTCGGCATACGGCGTGTTCGCGCACAGGCACGCCGCCGAGATCGAGCAGGAGCTGGGTCTCAGCATCACGTTCGTGCCGCACCTGGTGCCGCTCGACCGGGGCATTCTCGAGACGATCTATGCCCGCGTCGGTTCGGGGACGTCGGAAGACACGATTGCGGAGACCTATCGGGCCGCGTATGCCGGCGCGCCGTTTGTGCGGGTGACCGGCGGCACGCTGCCGGTCATCAAACAGGTGGCGTATACGAACTTCTGCGACATCGGCTGGAAGCTCGACGCGGAGAGCGGCCGCCTGGTCGTCGTCTCGGTGCTCGACAACCTGCTCAAGGGCGCCGCCAGCCAGGCCGTGCAGGGCTTCAACATCGCGTTCGGCTTCGACGAACGCGCCGGGTTGCTGGCGTGAGCTGCCGGTGGACGGTGCTGAAGCTCGGAGGCGAGTTGCTGGAAGAGCCGGGCCGCATGCGCGAGCTGGCGGCGGCGATCGCCCGCGCGGCAGCAGCCGTTCCGCTCGTGGTCGTGCACGGCGGCGGGCGCGAGATCGACGCGGCGCTCAAGCGCGCCGGCATCGTGAAGCGGCAGGTCGACGGCGTGCGGGTGACCGACGCGGCCACGCTCGGCGTCGTCGTCGAAGTGCTTGCCGGCACGATTAACACGCGCTTTGTCGCGGCCATCAATGCCGCGGGCGGGCAGGCCGTTGGCCTGACGGGCGCAGACGCTGGCGTCGCGACCGTGAACCCCGCGCCGCCGCACACGAGCCGTCGACGGCACGGTGACCGACCTCGGGTATGTCGGCAGGCCGATCGCGAGCAGTCCTCCGCGGCTGCTCACCCATCTCGGGTCGGACGGGTACCTCCCGGTCGTGGCGAGCATCGGGATGAACGCCGATGGGGCGCTCTACAACGTGAACGCCGACACCATGGCCGCGCACGTAGCCGGACGGCTCGGTGCCGCACGGCTGGTGATTGCGGGTGCAACGCCGGGCGTGCTCGACGAGCACGGGCGCACGATCGCGCAGCTGGATTGCGCGGCGGCCGCCGCACTGATTGCGAGCGGCACGGCGAGTGCTGGCATGGTCGCCAAGTTGCGGGCCTGCCAGGATGCCATCGGGAACGGCGCCGCGGAAGTGCTGCTGATGGACGGCCGCCGCGCGCAGGCGATTGAAGCGGTGCTCACGGACGCCGACAGCCGGCGAGCCGGAGATTCCCTCACACGGATGGTGGCGTGATCATGAGTTCCACACACGTAGAGAGCCTGACGACAGCCGTGCCAGCCCTCGAGGCCAGGCGCGTCGTCCAGGTCTATCGCCGCGCACCCATCGTCGTGACGCACGGGCGGGGCGCGTACCTGTACGACAGCGAGGGCCGCGAGTACGTCGATCTCATCTCTGGAGTCGGCGTAGCCTCGCTCGGGCACGCGAACCCGGAGCTGGCGCGAATCGTTGCGGAACAGGCAGGGATACTGCTGCACTCGTCCAACCTGTTCTTCCATCCCTACCAGGGGCAGCTCGCCGACCGGCTCGCCACCATGTCGGGGCTCGACCGGACGTTCTTCTGCAACAGCGGCACCGAGGGCATGGAGGCGTGCCTGAAGTTCGCGCGCCGCTACTGGTACACGGCCGGTGAGAAAGGCCGTACCCGGATCGTGGCGCTCGAGGGCGCGTTCCACGGCCGCACGATGGGGTCGCTGTCGGTCACCGCAGACCCGCACTACCGGGATCCGTTCGCGCCGCTGCTGGCCGACGTCACGTTCGTGCCGGCGAACGATGTGGCGGCTATCGATGCCGCCATCACCGCCGACACGGCCGCGATCGTGCTCGAGGGCATCCAGGGAGAGGGCGGCGTGCGTCCGTTGACGCCTGCGTTCGCTGCCGCCGTGCAAGCCGCCTGCGATCGCACGGGCGCGCTGCTCATCTGCGACGAGGTGCAGTGCGGCCTCGGACGCACAGGTCATCCCTTCTTCTTCCCGGTGCTCGGCCTCCGTCCTCAGCTCGTGGCGATCGGGAAGGCGCTTGGCGCCGGCATTCCCATCGGCGCGGCGCTCGTCGCGGAAGACGTCGCGCGCCGAATCGATTTCGGCGATCACGGAAGCACCTACGGCGGCAACCTGCTGGCCTGCCGTGCCGGCCTCTACTTCGTCGAGCAACTGCTCGATGGCGGGCTGCTGGCCCACGTCGCGCGGGTCGGTGCGCACCTCGAAGCACGCCTCCTCGACCTCTCGCGCACGCACGCCATGGTGCGCGAGGTCCGCGGCCGCGGCCTGATGCGCGGCATCGATCTCGATGGGCCTGCCACACCGGTCGTGGACGCGGCGCGTGCGCGCGGGCTCCTCGTCAACGGCACCGCGCGAACCGTCGTGCGCATGCTGCCGCCGCTGACGATCTCCGAACAGGAAATCGATCAGGCCATCGACCGGCTCGATGCCGCGCTGGCCGAGGTCGCCGGAGCGCCACGATGACGTTCGCCACCGTCCCGCTCACGCCGTCAGCGTCCCACGCCGCCCTGCATCGTGGTGGCGGTCCGTACGCGGTCGAGTTGCGCGGGGCCGAAGCCCGCGACGTGGAGCAGATTTACCAGCTGATTGCCAATCACGTCGCCTCCGACCACTTGCTGCCGCGCACGCGCGAGGAGATCGAAAGCCGCATCGCGCAGGTTCGTTGTTGGCGACGCCGACGGCGTAGTGGTCGCGTGCGCCGAGCTGGCGCCGCTGAGCGCAGCGGTAGCGGAGGTTCGTTCCCTCGTGGTCGCCGAGCACGTCCGTGGCATGGGTGTGGGGCGTCTGATCCTCGACGCGCTCGTGCGGCACGCGGTCACGAATGGACACCAGCGGCTGTGCGCGTTCACGCACGGTCCCGGCGTATTTCATCCGGCTCGGATTCTCGATCGTCCCGCACCTCTGGGTCCGCGAGAAGGTGTTTTCGGATTGCGTCGGCTGCCCGTTGTTCCGGACGTGCGGACAGCACGCGGTCGTCCTCGCGCTCGACGAGCGGCAGATGCGGCAGACCTCCATGCGACTGGCGAACGGGATCGGGGAGCGGGTGGCGTGACGGTGCAGCCGATCCCAGGCGGCATCACGGCTGCACGGGGCTTCCGGGCCGCCGGCGTGAGCGCCGGGATCAAGGCGTCCGGGGCGCTCGACCTCGCCCTGATTGTGCCGGACGTGCCTGCGGCGGCGGCGGCGCTGTTCACGACGAACCAGGTGCAGGCCGCGCCGGTAACCGTCTCGCGCGAGCACCTGACCGCGTCGGGCGGACACGTGTCGGCGGTGCTCGTCAACAGCGGTTGTGCCAACGCCTGTACTGGACGCGACGGTCTACTGGTCGCGCGCGAATCAGCCGAGACGCTCGCCGCACGCCTGGGGTGTCCAGCACGCGAGGTACTCGTTGCCTCCACTGGCGTGATCGGCGTCGCCCTGAGCCTCGACCAGGTTCGTACCGGGATTTCGCAGGCGCTCGCAGCCCTCTCCGGAGACGGGCATCCAGCGGCGCTGGCGATCATGACAACCGACGTCAGCCCGAAGGAGTATGCGGTGCGCGTGGAGACGCCACGCGGCGCCTTCCATGTCGGCGGCATCGCGAAGGGCGCCGGCATGATCGAGCCACTGATGGCGACGATGCTCGGGTTCGTCACGACCGATGCGGACATCACGCCGGCGTTGCTCCATCGGGTGCTGGCGTCGGTGGTGGATCGCACGTTCAACGCGATCACGGTCGACGGCGAGTGCTCGACCAACGACACGGTCCTCGCCCTGGCGAGCGGCGCGAGCGGCGTCACCATCGGAAACGGCGAGGGCGAAGATGCGCTCGTCGCCGGACTCGAGGCGGTTTGCCGCGAACTGGCGCTGATGATCGTGCGCGGCGGCGAAGGAGCGACGAAGCTGGTCGCCGTGCGCGTGACCGGCGCCGCGAGCGCAGCGGCCGCCAAGCAGGCGGCGCGGACCGTTGCCAACTCGCCGCTCGTGAAGACGGCAGTGCACGGAGGCGACCCGAACTGGGGGCGTCTGGTGGCGGCGACCGGGCGATCCGGCGTGCCGTTCGACCTTGCGCACGCTCGCGTGCGCATCGGGCCGGCCGTGCTGTTCCGCGACGGGCAGCCGTTCGACGGGGAGGCGCCGCGCGCGGCCGAATACCTTCGGGGAACGGAGATCGACATCGACATCGACCTTGGCACCGGCGGCGCCCACGAGGCGACGGTGTGGACCTGCGACCTCAGCGCCGAGTACGTGCGCATCAACGGGGAGTACCGCACATGAGCCCTTCAGCCCCGGCCGCGCTGCGCGCGGTCCCGTCGCCCAGCCCGCACCAGCGGAGTTGCGCCCGAAGCTTCCTGTCGGTGCTCGACTTCACCGCGGCGGAACTGCAGGCTGCGCTCGCGCTTGCCGCGCGGGTGAAACGGGAACGCGCGCTGGGCTCGTGCGCGCCCACTGCGAGGGCGCTGACGGGGCGACACGTGGCGCTGCTGTTCGACAAACCGTCCCTGCGGACCCGCGTGACCTTCGAGGTCGCCGTGCGCGAGCTGGGCGGCGATGTGCTGACGCTCCCACCGGAGGTCGCGCTCGGCGGGCGCGAGCCGGTGGCCGACGTCGCCCGCAATCTGGAGCGGTGGGTGCACGCGGTCGTCATCCGCACCTTTGCCCAGCGGACCGTGAAGGACTTCGCGGCGGCCGCGCCACGGCTCGCCGTGGTGAACGCGCTCACCGACGAAGAGCATCCCTGCCAGGCGCTGGCGGATTTCCTCACGCTGCAGGAGCAGGTCGGTGCGCTGGCGGGCCGCAGCGTCGCGTTCGTGGGTGACGGAAACAATGTGGCGGCGTCCCTCGCGCACGCGGGCGTGATGCTCGGCGTCACCGTGCGCGTGGCATCGCCGCGCGGCTACGAGCTGCCGGCCCGCGTCATCGAGCAATGCGCTGCGGTCGCGCAACACGGCGCACACGTCGTGCAGGTCGAGGACCCGCGCGAGGCGGTACACGGCGCGACGGCCATTTATACGGACGTGTGGACGTCCATGGGCCAGGAGGACGAGGTCGCCGAGCGCCGGCGCACGTTCGCGCCCTACCAGGTGACGCCCTCGCTGATGCAGCTGGCATCGCCCGGGGCCTCGTTCATGCACTGCCTGCCAGCGCATCGCGGCGAGGAGGTTGCTGAGGACGTCTTCGAATCACCGGCCTCGCTGGTCTTCGAGCAGGCAGAGAACCGCCTCCACGCCCAGAAGGCCCTGCTGCTGACGCTGCTGGCACCGTCGCACGCCTGACACGCCGCCAGCCGGCATGCAGCACCGGCCGAATGCAGGCAGACTTTCACCGCGCGCTGGTAAAGTTGACGCCGGCGTGGCTGACGTCATGAAGCGACCCTGGCTCGAACAGTACGACGAAGGTGTGCCCCCTTCGCTCGATACCCTCCTGGCACACTCGTGGACGTGCTTCGAGCCACGGCGGCTCAGCGTCCGGCACACCCGGCGGTCCTCTTCAAAGGCACGACCCTCTCGTACGGCAATCTCGATCGGCTCAGCACCGCGTTCGCCGCAACCCTCGCCGCCGAGGGCGTGCGGAAGGGCGATCGTGTCGCTCTCCTGCTGCCGAACTGCCCGCAATTCCTGATCGCGCAATTCGGGATCTGGAAAGCGGGCGGGGTCGTGGTGGCGCTGAATCCGATCTACACCGAGCCCGAGCTCGAGCGGCCCTTGAGAGAGACGGGGGCCGAAGTACTGGTTGCCCTGACGCGGCTGTACTCGCGGGCGAAGGCCGTCCAGCCGCGCACCAGTGTGCGCCGGATCATCGCGACGAACATCAAGGAGTACCTTCCGCCGATTGTCGCCCTGCTGTTCACCCTGTTGCGCGAGAAAAGGGAGGGCCACCGGATCACCCTCGCCCCTGGAGACGCGTGGTTCAGGCGCCAGCTCGCGGCGGGAGCGGGAAAGCCCGCTCCGGACGTCACCGTGTCGGCGGACGACCCTGCCGTCATCCTCGCGAGCGGTGGCACGACCGGAACGCCGAAGGGCGTTGTCGGCGCGCACCGCGCCTATGTGCAGGCCGGACTGCAGCTGCGCCGGTGGATCGAGGCCCTCTGCGCACCGTGGGTCGACCGCATCATGTTGCCGCTGCCTCTCTTCCACGTGTACGCCAACGTCGGCGTGCAGGGCATGGCGCTGATGGGCCACAACCCGCTCGCACTCGTGCCGAACCCGCGCGACATCGACGATGTGCTTGCGACGATTCGGAAGGAGCGGCCGGCATTCTTTACCGGTGTCCCGACCCTCTTCACCGCTCTGCTCAACCATCCCGACGTGCGGGAGGGCCGTGCGGACTTCAGCTCCATCCGGGTCTGCTTCTCGGGCGCGTCGGCGCTGATGGCGGAAACGCGCCGGCGGTTCGAGGAGCTGACCGGCGGCCGCATCATCGAGGGCTACTCACTGACCGAGGGCATGATGGCCTGCATGGTCAACCCGGTGCGGGGGACCGTGAAGACCGGATCGGTGGGCATGCCGCTCCCCGACGTCGATGTGTTGATTGTCGACGCGGACGATCCTGCACGCGTGCTCGAGACCGGTGCCGTCGGCGAGCTCCTCATCCGCGCGCCGCAGCTGATGGACGGGTACTGGAACAACCCGGGAGAGACAGCCAACACGCTGAGACCGCGTCCCGAGGGCGGGACCTGGCTGCACACCGGGGATCTTGGCTACCTGGACCCGGATGGGTATGTGTTCCTGGTGGACCGGAAGAAAGACCTGATCAAGACGAGCGGTTACCAGGTGTGGCCGCGTGAGGTCGAAGAGGCGCTCGCGGCGCACGCTGACGTGCTCGAAGTGGGTGTCGCCGGCGTGCCCGATCCCGCGAAGGGCGAAGTGGTGAAAGCCTGGGTCGTGCTGAGACCCGGCACGCGGTCCACCGCCGATGACCTGCGAGCGTGGTGCAAGACCCGGCTTGCGCCGTACAAGGTGCCTGCAACCGTCGAGTTCCGGAACGAACTGCCGAAATCGATGGTCGGCAAGGTGCTCAGGCGCATGTTGACGGCGCCGGAGCCGCCCGCCTGATTCGCCGCTGCTGTGAATTGACGTCCGATATGGCAATTTTCTTCGGCCTCCTGGCGGTCGTCGTGTGGCTGCTCGTCACGTTCGTGCTGCCCGTGGTCGCGTTCCTGCGCGCGTCGCGGGCGGCGTCTGACGCGGCGACGCTGCGGGCCCGGGTCGCCGCCCTCGAAGCCCACCTCCGCGATCTGGCGGCCGCGCATGCCAGGCCGGCTGCAACCCCGCCGATCGATGTGGCGGTCGACTCGTCGGGAGCCTCGGACGCTGCGCCGGGGCCGGATGTGCTGACACCGCTCCCCGTCGACGCTGCTCCGGAGCTCGATAGGGCGCCGGCACCGGGCGCCGCCCCCGCCGCGGCGGTGGATCCGGCTGCGGGTGGCGATCGCGCAGCTGCGCACGTCATTGAATCTCCTGTCACCGAGGACACGCGCACGGAAGGCGAGGCGAGGGGACTCGAGGAGGCAATCGGCGGCCGGTTATTGCTGTACGTCGGCACGATCGTGCTGGTGCTCGGCGCCGCCTTCTTCCTGAAGTATGCGTTCGATCGCGAGTGGATCACTGAGTCGATGCGGGTGGTCCTTGGCGGCCTGGTTGGATTGGCTCTGGTCGTCGGGGGCCTGCGGCTGGGGCGCGCCGGTTACGACGCCTATGGCCAGGTGCTGACGGGCGGTGGTCTCGCCGTTTTGTACCTCGCGATTTACGCCGCATTCGGGTTCTACGGGCTCATCGGATCAGGCGTGGCCTTTGCCCTGCTCACGATAGTCACTGCGGGCGCGGCCCTGCTCGCCGCTCGACAAGACTCGCAACCGATGGCCGTGATGGCCATCGGCGGCGGCTTCCTCACGCCATTCCTGGTGGGCGGGACGACCGACGCACAGGTCACGCTGTTCTCGGTACGTCATCCTGCTCGTGCTCGGCACGCTGTACCTGGCACGACGCCGCGCGTGGCCATGGCTGAACGTCTTCAGCTACGCGCTCACCATCGTGACGGTGGCGGCATGGGCCGACGCGTACTACGCCCGCTCGAAGTACTTGCGCACCGAGCTCTTCCTCACGATCTTCTGCGCCCTGTTCCTGCTTGCTCTCGTGCACGCGCGTCGGCTCGGCACCGCCGGTGCGCGGGTCGCCGCACTCGTGCTCGCGAGCGCGCCCATCCTTTACCACGCCGTGTCTGTCGGCATCCTCGCGCCGCACGGGGTCGCGTTTCTGATCTATCTCATCGCGTTCACGGTGGCCACGGTCGGCTGGGCCACGCCACGCGCGGCGCCCGAGGTGCGGGTGCTGCTCTGGGCGGCGGTGACACTGCCGCTGCTCGGGTGGATCGACGTCCACCAGTCACGCCAGTGGATCGCGCCGACGCTCGTGACGCTCGGCGCCGTGTTCGCGTTGCACCTGCTCGCCCAGATGGACCGCCTCGCCCGAACGGAGCGCGAGCTCGGTCACAGCGACCTGGTGCTGCTGCACCTGAACGGCCTCGGCCTCTTCCTTGGCGTGTACGAGCTGCTCGATCGGCAGGCCGTCGCCTGGGTGCCGCTCATCGGCGTCGGGCTCGTCGCGGTGCATGGGGGGCTCGCGTGGTGGCTGCGCCCGCGCCACGCCCACGCCGCCCTGCATGCCCTCGCGGTCGCGTTCGCGCTGCTCGCCGCGACGGTGGGCGTGAAGTTCGACGGCGGCTGGCTGACGGCGGCGTGGGCGGCGGAAGGGGCAGCGGTGATGTGGATCGGGCTCCGGGTGAGTCGCGGCTGGTTCCGCGGGGCCGGTGCGGTGCTGCTGGCCGTCGCCGCCGGCAGGTGGCTGGTGCTCTCGATCCTGCAGCCCGTCCCCGCCAATTTCCGGCTGTTTCTCAATGAGCCCACTGCGCTCGGCGTGCTGCTCGTCGGCCTGTGCTACGCACTCGCCTGGCTGCACCGCGCCCGGCCTTCGCCGGAACATTCGTACGCCCGCACAATCGCAGGCCTCCTGGTGAGCGCGAGCGTGGCCACGGTCATCCTGCTGACCGCCCAGAATCATGCGTACTGGGAGATCCAAGGAGCCTTGAACGCGGACGCGACGTTCGCCGGACAGCTGGTGCTCTCGCTGACGTGGGCCGCCTACGCCGCAGTGCTCATCATCGTCGGCATCCGTCGCGGCTACCGCCCCATTCGGTACGCGGCCATCGTGCTCTTCGGGCTCACCGTCGTGAAGGTCTTCGTCTCGGATCTCTCCGGTCTCGAGGGCATCTATCGCGTGCTCGGTCTGCTGATGGTCGGCAGCATCCTGCTGCTCGTCTCGTTCCTGTATCAGCGCAGACGGAAGTGAGGACGGCGCGCTCGCCTTCGACTGGCAGGGCGGTAGGCGGTGGGCGGTGGGCGGGTTACACAGCACAACAGGAACGCCGACGCCGCGACACCCTATCGGAGACTCCGTCCTCTCGTCTCCGGGATCCAGATCCATAGCAGCGCCGCGAGCAGGAACGCGCCGCTCGTGATCGAGAACGCCGCACCCAGCCCGTAGTGCACGGCGAGGGCTCCAACGGTGAACGGCGCAAGCGCCGACAGTCCGCGGCCGACGTTGTAGGTCACGCCCTGCGCGGTGGCGCGAACCTCGGTCGGGAAGATCTCGGACGTCACCGCGCCGAAGCCGCTGAAGTACCCGGTGCCGAAAAACGCCACCAACGGCCCCAGCAGCAGCAGGGAGATCGGATCCCGCGTGGCGCCATACAGCGGGACGAGCACCGCGGCGACCAGCAGGTATGTAACATAGGCGCGGCGGCGGCCGAACCGATCCGAGAGAAACCCGAAGCTCACGTACCCGAGCCACATGCCCGCCTGCATGAGGATGATCCAGGTAGACGAGCGCAGCACCGACAACCCCCGGCCGCCCTGCGCGACGGGCCGCGCCAGGTACGCGGGGATCCACGTGAAAAGCCCCCACCACGCGAACATAGTCGCGGCATTCATCGCGGCGACGATTAGCGCCAGGCGCATCAGCCGGCCGTCGACCGGGCGCCGGTCACTGCGAGCTTCGGCCCGTCGCGCACGGCCGTCCAGCCACACTTGTGATTCGTCGACCGATCGTCGGATCCACAGGGTGAGCAGGGCCGGCGCGACGCCGGCCAGAAACACACCGCGCCAGCCCCAGACCGGCAGCACCAGCGCGTTGACCGCAGCCGCGGCCGCATAGCCGACCGCCCACGCGCTCTGCATGACCCCAAGCGCCTTGCCGCGGTGCTCCGCTGGCCAGGTCTCGGCGACCAGCGCGGCACCCGTCGCCCACTCGCCGCCCATGCCGAGCCCGAGAATGATACGGAAGAGCGCGAGCTGTTCGATCGACTGCGCAAGACCGCAGGCAGCCGTTGCGAGCGAGTACACCGCGATGGACCCGGTCAGCGCGCGCGTGCGGCCGATGCGGTCGGCCAGCCACCCGAACAGCGCACCGCCGACGGCCGACGAAGCCAGCGGCAACGCGATGAGCAGGCCGCTGGTGCGATCGCTCAGCGCGAACTCGCGGCGGATGTCGTCCAGCACGAACGAGTACAGCAGGACGTCCATCGCGTCGAGCATCCACCCGAGCGAGGCCGCCACCAGCGCTCTCCGCGCGGATGCCGGCGCGGAACGCCACCAGTTCCTCGTGTTCGCTCTCACTTTTTCGTTGACCGTTGCTCACGGCTAAGGGCTAAGGGCTAAAGGCTAAAGGCTAAGGGCTAAAGGCTAAAGGGCTATCGGTAAGCGGTTGACGGTTGACGGTCAACGGTCCCTTAGCCCTAAGCCCTTAGCCCTTAGCCTCTCAACCGACGGGGTCATCTCAGCCGCGCAAGCTCACGTCCCAGGTGCCGCCACTCGGACCCCGGCCCCCTCGAGCGCGGCGCGCACGGTCCGGGCAAGCTCCGGCGCACCCGGCGTGTCCCCGTGAATGCAGAGCGTGTCGGCACGCACCGGAACATCCCGATCCGCGTCGAGACTGCGCACTCGGCCGTCCCGGACGATGCAGATCGCACGGCGGGCGACGATATCCACATCATGAATGAGGGCGCCTGCCAGGTGCCGTGGCGCCAGGGAGCCGTCGGCAAGGTACGCGCGATCCGCGAACGCCTCGGCGGCGGTGGGCAGTCCCGCGTCGGCGGCAGCCTGGATCAGCGCAGAGCCTGCGGGGCCCACGAGCACGAGGCCGGGGTCGAGGGACGCGACCGCCCGCGCGATCGCAGACGCGAGCGCGGGGTCCCTGGCCGCCTGGTTGTAGAGCGCACCGTGCGGTTTCACGTGCGCGAGGCGGACGCCTTCTGCCGCGGCCATGCCAAGCAGCGCCGCCACCTGGTAGAGCACGAGGTCTTCGACCTCGCCGGATGTGAGCGCCATGGCGCGACGGCCGAAGCCCTGGAGATCCGGATACCCGGGATGCGCACCGATACGCACGCCCTTGCCAGCGGCCAGCCGGATCGTGCGGCGGATGACGGAGGGGTCACCCGCGTGAAAGCCGCAGGCGACGTTCACCGAGGTGACGTGCGAGAAGAGCGCTGCATCGTCGCCGAGCGCCCATGCGCCGAACGACTCGCCCGCGTCTGCGTTCAGGTCGACGCGCATGCGGGGACGCCCACAAAAGGAAAGGGCATCGCTTGACGCGATGCCCTTTGACCTATCGCCCGGCCCGGCTCCCCAGCACAATCACGGCGCCCTTGCCGTAATCTTCGGACCAGCGACGACTCAAAGCAGAGCAATGTGCGTGCCGTGCATGTGCTTGGGAGGACCACGCAATTGCTCCGCAAACAGCGACCGTCCCGGGTGCCGGCACTCACAGAAGGCGCAAAACCATACGCGAGAATTACACACCGGCGCGAAGTTACACGCGCGGCCGGTGACTATACGGCTGCTCCCTCCGGATACTGCAACGCCAGGCGCAGCTCGCGGGCGAGCCCCTCGACCGACGCACCGGTGCCCTTCCAGGCCCCGTCGGTCTCGAACCGGAGGTCGCCGATTCGCCGGCCCCACGGCGCAATCACGCGGCCGATGGCACGGAAATCGGCGCGTTCGGCATGCTCCTGATCGAGCCGCCGCACCACATCTGGCGCCACGCGAATGAACGCACGCAGCGCCGGCGCCGACCGGATGCTGTACTTGCGGCCGTTCCAGGCGGCCCCGAACACGAGCGCCACCTGCTTGAAGTAGTTCACGTAGAACCGCTTCGATTCCTCGAGGAACTCGCTCCCCTTCCGGCCCCCGCCGAAGGCGTCGGACTCAAACAGCCTCTTCAGCTCCTGCGCGAGGGGCGCCTGCGCCACCTTCCCTTTGCCGACGCCCAGCAGCTTGATGTTCTTGAAGAGCGGCGAGTCGTCACGCTCGTTGAGCGCGCGCACGATGTCGTGCGCGGCCGCGAGGTTCTCGTCCCGGTACAGCTGCCGTCCGGAGAGCGAGACCAGGTGGGACGGATTCAGGCGCGTGTGCTTGGCGTTGATGGTGACGAACATCTGCACGACGTGATCTTCGGGCAACTGGTCGAAGATGATGGCGGGCACGGTGAACGGATCCGATCCGAACGTGTCGAGCGCGGCGTGAAGGGCCAGCAGCCGGTGCTGCCCGTCGATGGCGCGGAGGATGCCCTCGCGCTCTGGCACCTTCAGCGTCCCCATGGGGACGTTCTCGGCCATCGGCTCGAAGCGCAGGCGCTCGTCGCAGGAGATGATCACGGCGCCAGGTATTGACGGCAGGTCGCGCGCCTGCCGGCACTGCTCGTAGTACTGCACGAGTTCTTCGATCTTGCGGCGGATGATTTGCCGCTGATACGCCTTCTCGTTGGATCCGATGCGACGCTCGAGCAGGTCCCAGTTGATTTTCGGCGCGGCCGCACCGCGGCGTCCGCCACGCACCGGTTGGTGTCCCTGGTCACCGTAGCGCAGGACCTCGAAACGCACGAGCTTGTCGATGTCGTTGGCTGTCAGCGCTGCCTGGTAGAACTGCACGCCGAACTGGTGCATCCGGATCGCGGCAACATTCATCATAGGTTTGCCAGACGGGCGCGCGAAGGCGCGCAAACCGGCCGATTCTAATGGCCGCCTCTGCCGGACTCAATGGTTTTTGCGTCACTGGACGTCCCCTGTACCGGGCAATGCGGCCTAAGCTCTCCCGTTGCAGCTATTTACGGGGCGCGACTGCCTTTCGCGCCGGCGTAGGCCGGCTGCCGGCCCCGCGCTGCCTGCGCGCGGCGTTTCAGAACGACCGCCCCAAGCATCAGGACGGTGAATGCCGCAAAGGCCACGACCGTCCAGGGTAGCGGCAGTCGACCGTGCAACGGCCATGTCAGCAGCCCGTAGACCATTTCCACATGGATCCAGTAGACGAACAGAGATTCCACGCCGAGGAGCACGAGCGGACTCCAGCGGTCCGCACTCCGCGGCCGCTGCGCCCAGGCCCAGGCAACACCGACGGCGATCAGCAGGAGACCGGTGCGCAGCAGGAAGAACGTCGGAGAGCTCGTCCAGAAATTCACGTGCGGGTACAGGGCCGGCAGGTACGACGCTGCGTAACCCCCCGCTGCGAGCAGCACTCCGCCGAGCGTAATGCCGGCGATCGCGCGACGGTGCCGTTGCGGGTCCGGCGCGCGCTGGAGCACGAGTCCCACCAGCGCGCCCGCGGTGACGAACCCGCTCCAGGGAAACAGCGTGAAGTTCGTGCGTCCCTGAACAGGACGAACGTACCACTCCAGTGGGTCCGGCAGGACACCCATCATCGGCGCCTCCCGCAGAAGAGGCGTGAGCATCGCGACGGCCAGCGTGGCGCCGCCGAGGGCCAGCACCCGCCCCGTCGTGCGACGTGCCGCACCCCACAACGTCGCAGCCGCGACGATGGACAGGCCCATGACGTTGAGGATGTCGACCTTCAGCAGCGTCCAGGGCGGTGAGCCCGGGCTGAGCACGAACGACTGGAGCCGGAAGAGAAAGGCGTAGAGGAAAATCTGCCACCCGCGGCGCCGCACGGTGGCTGCCGCGGCCGCATCGCTCCGAAGCCTGGCCGCCCTGCCGCTCGCCGCGAGCGACACCGAGACGCCGGCGAGGAAGAGGAAGAGCGGCCCGCCGATGCCGAAGATCAGCACTGCCCAGCGGTACACCGGCTGCGTGCGATCCGCGGGCAACGTCCAGGAGTCGAACGTGTGCCCGCCGATCATGATGAGGACGGCGACTCCCCGGAGCCAGTCGAGATACGTGTGCCGCGCTGGTGAGGCCGGACGCTCGACGTCACTCTGAGGCATGCGCGGCGCGGCGCCTCGGAGGCTCAGGGCGGGGTGCCCGCGGTGATGCGCGTGACAACGTCGAGCGTGATGTCCTCGCGCAGCGAATTCCAGACCGAGCAGTACCTGTCGCGCGAGAGCTGGACGGCGCGATCCACCTGCGTCTGACCGACAGCGCCCGCGATGACGAACTCGAGGCGAATCGCGGTGAACCGATGTGGCTCCGTCTGCGCGCGTTCGCCGGTGAAGCTCACGCGCAACCCTTCCAGCGGCTGTCGCGCCTTGCCGAGGATGTGCACGAGATCCACGCCCATGCAGGCTGCCGTGGCCGCTGCGAGCAGCTCCACCGGTGACAGGCCGCCCTCACCGTCCCCGTCGGTGACCAGGGTGCGAGCCTCCGGTGCTTCCACGCGGAACGCGAGCCCATCGGTCCATGTGAGCGCAAGCGACATCGGTGGTTTATTCATATGGCTCCGGATGCCCGCAGGTGCTGCTCGCGCGGGGACTGCGCGGATTGTAATACGCACCGTTCGCATAGAATCGAAGGAGATGAGCACGTTCTTCTCAGCCATCTCCGCCCTGGCGATCGCCGCTGTCGCAGTCGTCGCCGCGGCCGGGCAACCCGCGCCAGCCGACGACCTGCTCGAGCGCGCGCGCGTGCTCACTCGTGCGGCGCCGCTGATCGACGGGCACAACGACTACGCGTGGGCCGTACGCGAGGAAGAGCCCACGCTCGACCTCGCGGCCGTCGACATCCGGAGCTCGCAGCCGCGGACGATGACCGACATCCCGCGCCTGAGGGCCGGGGGCGTCGGCGGACAATTCTGGTCGGTGTACGTGCCCGTGTCACTTCAGGGGGAGGCTGCCATCCGGGCGGTGCTGGAACAGATCGATGTGGTGCACCGCATGGTCGCGCGCTACCCGGATACCTTCGAGCTGGCGCGCACCGCCGACGACATCGAACGCATCGTCAAGGCGGGCCGGATCGCGTCGTTGGTGGGGATGGAAGGGGGCCATGCAATCGACAATTCCCTCGGCACGCTGCGGATGCTGCACGCGCTCGGGGCTGCGTACATGACCCTGACGCACAGCGACAATGTGCCGTGGGCCGATGCCTCGACCGATACGCCACGGCTGGGCGGGCTTTCCAAATTCGGCGAGGAGGTGGTGCTCGAGATGAACCGGCTCGGTATGCTCGTGGACCTGAGCCACGTCTCTGCGGACACGATGGCGGATGCCCTCCGCGTCTCCCGCGCCCCGGTCATCTTCTCGCACTCATCCGCCCGCGCGATTTGCGACCATCCGCGAAATGTGCCCGATGAGATCCTCAGCCGGCTGAAGGCGAACGGCGGTGTCGCAATGGTGACCTTCGTCCCGAGCTTCATCGCGCCGGAGGGAGGCCGCCGCTACCCGCTGCAGCTTGCGCAGGTGCGGCGCCTCCGGAAGGCGCATCCGAAGGATCCGGTCAGAGTCGAGGCTGCCATGCAGGCCTGGTACAAGGCGCATCCGGACCCACCGGCGACGCTCGGCGATGGTCGCCGATCACATCGATCACATGCGGCAGGTCGCCGGCATCGATCACATTGGCATCGGCAGCGATTTCGATGGGATCCAGTCCACGCCCGCCGGTCTCGAGGACGTCTCGAAGTATCCCGCACTGACTGCTGAGCTGCTGCGGCGGGGCTACTCGGAAGGCGACGTCCAGAAGGTGCTCGGCCAGAATGTCCTGCGCGTAATGCGCGACGTGGAGCGCGCAGCCGCAGTGCTGCAGACGGAGCGCCCGCCATCAACTGCGACGATCGAGGGCCTTGATGGCGAGAAACCCGGGAGCAAGAAACAGTCGAAGTAACAGTCCGGCCCGGGAGCGGTGCAATCCGGGCCATGTCGCTCGACGGAGCCTCTCACCCGCCGCCAGGGTTCAGGGCCTCCGTGTTACTCTCGACTGATGACTGGGTCTCGATATCTGGCTATTCCGGTCCTGCTCGTGGTTGCCACGCTGACAGTGGCGGCCCAGCAGCCGACCTTCAAGGCCGGCACCCAGCTGGTGCCGGTGTTCGTCACTGTCACTGACGCTGAGAAGCGCCTCGTCCCCGGCCTCGTCAAGGAGGACTTCGAGATCCTCGACAACGGCAAGCCGGCTCCGGTCGTGCTCTTCGACGCCGAGGTGCAGCCGATTACGGTGGTCGTGATGCTGGATACCAGTGGCAGCATGACGGGCAGCCTCGATCTCCTGCGCGCGGCCGCCGAGCAGTTCGTCATCCGGCTGCTGCCCGCCGATCAGGCAGTCGTGGGCGCGTTCAACGACAAGATTCAGTTCGCTGGGACGTTCACGTCGGACAGAGACGAGCTGGTGGGCTCGCTGCGCGACCTGGACTACGGTAACCCGACCCGGCTCTTCGACGCGATCGACGCGTCGCTCGAACAGCTGCGAGGCAGGGAAGGGCGGCGAGTCATCCTGGTGTTCACCGACGGCGAAGACACGTTCAGCAAGAGCTCGATGGGTCGCGTGCTCGAGAAAGCACGCACTGACGAGGTGATGATTTATTCCATCGGCCTCGAGAGCAACATGGTGATCGGCACGCAAAAAATTCGCACGCGACCCGATCGGGGATTGCGAAAGCTCTCTGAAGAAACCGGTGGCGGCTATTTCGAGTTGAAGCGCACCGACGAGCTCGGCCCAACCTTCAGCCGCGTGGCGCAGGAGCTGCACAGCCAGTACTCATTGGCCTTCTCGCCCGCAACAGACGGACGGGTACACAAGCTCGACGTCGTGGTGAAGAAGCCGGGCATGAACCCGCGCGCGCGCAAGAGTTACCAGGCACCGACCGCACAGACGCAGTAGGCCGGGACATTAGTCGGTCTGCGGGTGCGGGGATGAGCCCCGACGGTCTTTCCGTGTCCGCTGCCGTCGGGCGGGAGTCAGGCTGTGAGCCTCGGGTCAGGCGAACGCGGCGGCCACGATTATCAGCACCAGCACGACCCCGACTACCAGTTCCGCACTGCCCGAAAACGTCCAATCGAATCGATTCATATTAAACCTCCGTGTGATTAGACGCATTGCCGGGCGGGCGGGGTTCCCTCTGCCAATCGGTGAACGCGGCCGTGAAGCACACCAAACCGGGAGGCCTCTCATGACTCGCCGTGCCAAAGCGCTTGTTCTCAATACCTTGAAGACGGGCGGGCTCGTACCAGTCATCCGGGCCGACTCCGCGGAGGTCGCTGTGCGGGTTACCGAAGCCCTCGTCGAGGGCGGCATCCGCACCATCGAAATCACGATGACCGTGCCCGATGCGCTGCTGGCGATTCGCTCGGTGGCGTCGCGGTTCGGCCAGGACATCCTGCTCGGAGCAGGGACCGTGACGGATCGAACGATGGCCGTTGGTGCGCTCGAGGCCGGCGCCGAGTTCCTCGTGTGCCCGTGCCTCGTTCCCGAGGTGATCGCGAGCGCACAGGAGCTCGGGGTGGCCGTGCTGCCGGGGGCCATGACGCCGACCGAGGTGTTCTCGGCGTGGAGTCTCGGGGGCGACATCGTCAAGGTCTTCCCGGCGAGCCATGCAGGTGGCGCCGGTTACCTGAAGGCGCTGAAGGGCCCGTTTCCCGAGATCGACCTCCTCCCCACGGGCGGCGTCAATCTGGACACGATTGCCGGGTTCATCGAGGCGGGCGCCGTGGCAGTAGGGGTGGGGGGCGAGCTGGTGCTGAAGAGCGCGATCGCAGCCGGCGCCTTTGACAGGATTACCGTGCTGGCGCGGCAATTCGTCGAGGCGCTCGAACGTGCTCGCGCGGCGCATCCGCCGCACGCGGCTATCCGCGCCTGATCGCGCGGACGGCGCGCACGGCGCGGTCGCGCACCGTTTCGTCGGGATCACGCAGTAGCGGCCACAAGGCCGGCAGCACGGTACGTGCCGGCTTGCCAAGTGAGCCGAGCGCGTCCGCCGCCGCGCCGCGCACCTCGGCATCGGGATCCCCAAGCGCCCGCACCAGTGCTGGCATCACTTCTTCGCGCCCGCGACCAGCGTCGACGAGGAGGCCCACTGCCTCGGCGCGCAAGGCCGCGTCATCGTCCTGCAGCACGTCGAGCAATCGCGGAAACGCGGTGTGGCCTTCCGGCGTCTTGACCAGCGCTGCCGCTGAATAGAGGCGCACGGCGTGGCTGTCGTCGGTCAGCGCGGCACTGAGAGCGTTTGACACGCGCCCCGCGGAACGCCCGCTCGCCATCAGCAGCACGGCGGCAGAGACGCGAACCGACATGTCCTGATCGTCACGGAGGGTGCGTGCTGCGCCGGTGATCACCTCCTCGGCGGTGGGATCGATCCGGCCGAGCGCAAGTGCGGCACGGCGCCGCACCCGTGGGGCCGTGTCGCTACTCATCAGCCCCAGCAGCGTGGCCACGGCCGGGCGTGCCGCGGGTGCACCGATCTGTTCGAGCGCGTGTGCCGCCGACTCACGCACCTCGGCGAGGGAGTCGGCAAGGTTCGGCACGAGGCCGGGAACCGCGGACGCAACCGCGCTGCCTCCCTGGGCGATGGCCAGCTCGGCCAAAGAGGATGCGGCGTGGACGCGTCGGTGGGGGTCTTGGGCCGACAACGCGGTCACCCAATAGCTGAGAGGCTTGGAGTCCCAGAATGGCTCCTGACCCGCACTGGCTGCTGCCGGCCACGCCAGCATTGACGCTGCGACGATTGCCGGGAGCGCGCACTTCAGGCCCATGGATCCC
Source organism: Vicinamibacteria bacterium (assembly GCA_963763095.1). Classification (GTDB taxonomy): domain Bacteria; phylum Acidobacteriota; class Vicinamibacteria; order Vicinamibacterales; family JAENWD01; genus CAVUCH01. The sequence continues at coordinate 203,769 of CAVXNR010000030.1, read as the reverse complement.
TTGCCACTCTGTTCGGGGGGTCTGCGGACTATAGGACTGGCGGCTCCGCGTGTCAAGAACGCGGAGGCGTAAGAGGCGCATGCGATAGGCGATAGGCACATCACTGCTCACCACGCCACTCCGTGCACCAGCGGATCGTCTGGCTCGAGAAAGAACTCGTGGTCCGCTACGATCCACGCGGCGGCTTCGACTTCCACCCGCACGCCGTTGAGCTCGCCCACCGTCGCGTGCTCGACCACGCGTCCGCACATCGTCGTCCCCGCGAGAGATTCGATCGTGACGAGCCCTGCACCAGCGAGGCCCATGGCATCCAGCACCGCGACCACCGCCGATACCGCAGAGCCTGAGGCAGAGCGATGGGCGGTGCCGTCAGCGTAAATCGGAGCGCATCGGAGTTGTGCGTGGGCCGCCTCGGGCGGCCCCGTGAAGACTACGCCGCCAAGACCGTGAATCGCCGCGTCGACCGGGTGTACGACCGGTATCGAGGCTTCGGCAGCATCCAGGATCACGCGGGCCGCGCGCCGCAGTTCGGGCACATGCGTGCGCGCCAGCGGCACGCCAGCGGACTCGCTGTCGAGAATCACCAGGAACTCGGCCCCGCCGAAGGCGATGTCGGCCGGAATGACGCGCCTGCCGATCTTTAGGGCGACTGCGCCCGCCAACACGAAGGAGGGTGGTGAGACATACCGCACGCGGACGACACGGATGCGGTCCTCGGCCTTTAGCGTGTCGAACTCGAGCGACACGAGTCCTGCGGCCGTCTCGAGGGTCAGCCGACCGGGATCACGGGGGACGATGAGACGCCGCTCGATCGCAATCGTGCCCGCCCCCATGAGACCGTGCCCGCAGACGGGAACGAACCCGGCTCCGTGCCGGAAGAGGATCCCCGCGTCGGCGCCGCTCGTGACAGGCTCGCAGAGAACCGCGAGCACGATGCCCTCGTGCCCGCGCGGCTCCAGCGTCAGCGCGGAGCAGAGCCCCTCGTGCCGGCGCATGAGCCACCGCGCCTTGTCCTCCATCGTGCGGCCGCGCGGGACCGGGAAGCCGCCCGTGACGAGCCGCACGACACCGCCGGCGGCGTGCGCATCAGTGGCAGTGAGGCGGACAGCAGCAGCCCTGGGCATCGTGTCTGCGCATTATCTTCTGCGAACGAACCATCGCGACCGCTAGTTCTAATGTTTGCGCGCGCGGCGCTCGGTGGCACAGGCTAAGACACAGCACCTGATCCCGTGAAGGCTTTCTACTCCGACCACTTCGTGTTGCCCTTGCCCCCGGAGCACTCGTTCCCGATGGCGAAGTATCGGCTGCTGCGCGAGCGGCTCGGTGCCGATGCCATCCTGCGCCCGGACAATATCGTCGAGGCGCCCGCGGCAGATTGGGACACGCTGCGCCTCGTACACACGCCCGGCTACGCGGAGGCGGTGCGGACGGGAACCCTGTCGAGAGACGAACAACGGCGGATCGGCTTTCCGTGGTCACCAGAGATGGTCGAGCGGTCACGGCGATCGGTAGGCGCCACGATCGCTGCGGCGCGGTACGCGCTCTCGGACCCGTCCGGTACGGCTGCAAACCTGGCCGGCGGCACGCACCACGCCTTCGCCGATCGCGGCGAGGGGTTCTGCGTGTTCAACGACGTGGCCGTGGCCACACGGTTGCTGACCCGCCAAGACCTGGTGCAGCGGGTGGCCGTGATCGACTGCGACGTGCATCAGGGTAATGGCACGGCGGCCATCTTCCGGGAAGATCCAGCAGTGTTCACGTTCTCGATGCACGGCCGCAACAACTATCCATTTCGAAAAGAAATCAGCGATCTCGATCTCGAGTGGCCCGACGGCACCCGGGATGACGAGTACGTGGCCGCGCTCGAGGAGCACGTGCCGGGCGTGCTCGCTCGCCATCGGCCCGATCTGGTGTTCTATCTCGCTGGGGCCGATCCATACGAACACGACCGGTGGGGCCGGCTGAAGCTCACGATGGAAGGATTGCGGCGGCGTGATGCGACCGTCCTGGATGCCTGCCGCACCGGCGGCGTGCCCGTGGTCGTCACGATGGCCGGAGGGTACGCGCGCGATGTGGAGGCGATCGTCACGATCCATGCGAACACCATCCGCCTGGCGGTTGCGTACGCGGTGAGCCGTGCGGGGCCGCGGACTGCGGCGCGATGATCGCCACGCTGCCGCCTGTTGCTTCACCCTGCTCGCCTCAATGGCACCCGCAAGACACCGATCCTGGATGCAGCCGCGCTACGCCCCCGCGCCTGCGATGCGGTCTCAATCTCGATTGCGACCGCCGCGGTGCGGCTGTTCGCGGCGTTTCGCCCGGCGCGGCGGCACGCTCCTCACCTCCGCTGAGTCTCACGGACCGGTCACCCCTGTCCTCGTCCGGGTGCAGGAGAGCTGTTTTACCGCTGAAATCGAGGCAAAACTGCAGGTTCTGGCGTGGCCCGGCTGTTGCTCATTTGAGGGTGCCAGCTGACTGCCTGGGGTGATCAGCCATGAGAACAGCTTCCTACGCACTCACCGCGCTGCTCGTGACGGGCCTCTCGTGGGCGGCGCCCGGCAAGGCGCAGGCTCAATGGGGCCAGCGACAAGGCGGATACGGCGTTCAGGGTTCGGCGTACGACAACGGCTACCGCGAGGGTCTGGTGGAAGGTGCACGGGACGCGCGTGATGGTCGAGCCGGGAACGCCCGACGTCACGACGTGTATCGCGACGGCGAGCGTGGCTATGACCGGCGCTACGGCAATCGCGGGCAGTACAAGCAAGCGTTCAGAGACGGTTTCGAGCGCGGCTACAGCGAGAGCTACTCCGGGTACAGCCGCTCGGGGCGGGTGGTGCCCCGCGATCGCGGGTACGGTTACCCGGGGCGTTACCCCGACGCAGGGCGGTACCCGGATTCGCGCTACCCAAACAGCGGACGATACCCGACCTACCCGGGTGACCGCGGCGGCTACGGCGCCTACGGCGGCTACTCGCCCGCATCAGAGAAGGGCTTTTCAGAGGGCTACGACAAGGGGCTCGACGACGGGAATGACGGCGACCGGTTCGCGCCCGAGCAGCACAAGTGGTATCGCGAGGGAGACCGCGGGTACAAGGGGAGCTACGGCTCACGTGATCGCTACAAGATCGAGTACCGCGAGGCCTTTCGGCAGGGCTACGATCAGGGCTATCGCGACTCACGTGGTGGCAGACTCACACAGAATCGTCGCTGGCCTTTCTGAGAGTCCATTGGGGCCTTCCGGCAGCCGTGTTCGGGTTCACCGCAGAACGTCGAACGGTTGCCGGGAGCCTGAGCCCGCGGTAGCGCCGACTGGCCGTTGTCTTGCTCGCTGTGCTCTTGGTCTGACGCGCAGGCCAGGGAGGTCAGCACACATGCCACCACGCGGGGTCACGAGCGAAAAACGCAAGCGCCAGTACGAGCACGTGAAGGAGTCGGAGCTCGAACGCGGCGTCGGTGATGACCGGGCCGAGGAGATCGCCGCACGCACCGTCAACAAGCAGCGTGCGCAGAGTGGCGAGACCAAGGCGGCACGCGGCGGGCGCAAGGCGTCGGCCGGAAAGAGAGCCTCGGGCGGAAAGAAGGCGGCTGGCGCACGGAAGGCCGCCGGCGCAAGGAAGGCCGGCGCAAGGAAGGCCGGCGCCAGGAAGGCGGCACGCAAGTCAGGGGCTGCACGCGGCCGCAAGGCCGGCGCGAAGAAGCGCTGAACCGGTAGAGCGGCAGCGTTCAGCATCGGCGCGGACGTTTTCATGGGGCGTGCTCAGTGCGTCCCACTGGCAACCCGGCTATCCTTGCGCACGAGGGGCAACGATGCGCAAGCGCTGTGTCGCGTTCCTGTGGGTGTTGTGCGTGCTCGTCCCGGCGCTTCGTGCGCAGGACCTGCAGGAGCCGCGGCTTCTGCCATGGTCGCAGCAGATGGCCGTCCGCGACGCCTGGCTGCACAAGCGTCATGCGCTGATCCTTCCGATGATGCGGGCGCACGGCATCGACATGTGGATCGTCGTGAACGAGGAGTTCCACGACGATCCGCTCACCGAGTTCGTAGCCCCGCCGCGGCCCTATGCAGGCAACCGGGACATCTTCGTCTTCGTGGATGCAGGCCAGGCTGGTTTGCGGAAGCTGGCGATCACCGGGTACGCCGAGGAGAGCCTGAAGCCGTTCTTCGAATCGCCCGATGACCCAGCGCCTCCCGATCGAGCGCTTGCGGATCTGTGGACGCGTTTCAAGCCGGCGAAGATCGCGCTCTCCTTCGGTGCGCGCCGCGGGGTGCAGCGCTCGATCACCAAAGACAGCTACGAGTTCCTCGCCTCGAACATGGGTGCCGAGGCCGCATCGCGTTTCGTGCCCGCCGCGGACCTCATCGAAGAGTACCTGGACACCCGCATTCCCGAGGAGTTCGATACCTACACGGGACTGGTGCAGCTGACGGATGTGCTCACACGGCGCGCGTTCTCGAACGAGGTCATCACGCCGGGACGGACCACGGTCGGCGACGTGCGGCGGTGGCTGTTCGATGCCCTCGGAGCGCGAGGCGTCCGCACCTGGTTCCAGCCCGACCTTCGCGTGCAGCGGAAGGGCATGCCCGACGCGACATCGCGCGGCTTTCTGGCGGTTGCACCCGAGTCCACGGTGATTGAGCGCGGGGACGTCCTGCACGTCGACTTCGGCATTACCTACATGGGCCTGAACAGCGACTGGCAGAAGATGGCCTACGTGCTGCGCGAAGTCGAAACCGACGTGCCCCAGGGGCTCAGGCAGGCGATGACGCACACCAACGCGCTGCAGGACGCCGTCGTGGGTGCCGCACGCCCCGGACGCACTGGAGGCGAGGTGTACCAGCTCGCGATGGATGCGATGACGCGTGTCGGCATCGACGCGAAGATCTACTCGCACCCGATCGGCAACCAGGGCCACGGCCTCGGCGCCAGCATCGACTACCGGGCCGCCCGACGCGAAGACATCGGCGCAACACACGCATCGCGCCTGCGCAAGGGCTCGTTCATGTCGATCGAGCTGAACACCGCGACGGCCGTGCCCGAGTGGGATGGTCAGAAGGTGCTCGTGATGATGGAGGACGATGCGTTCCTGACGGACGAGGGGTACCGCTTCTTCCGACCACGCCAGGAGGCGTGGTACATCATCCGGTAGCGCGCGGAAGTTGGATGTGCGTCGTGGCCGGTCAGATCGCGCAGCAATGGTCTCGGCACACACTCATCGAGCAGCAGTCGCATGCGCCTCGGTCATTGTGCCCGCCAGTTCAAGAGCCGCAACTGCTTGCTCGCGAGTGACCGAGGGGAAGCTCTCGAGAAACTCGTCGAGCGAATCCCCGGCTTCGAGGTAGTCGTACAACGACTTGACGGGCACGCGGGTCCCGACAAAAACCGGAGTGCCGCCGAGGACTCAGGGTCGCTGTGTATACGAAACGCCAGTCGTAAATGGATTTGATGCGGAAGCGTCACCGACATGGGGACGCGCAGCTGCAGCAGCTGTTTGCACACGGTCGGGCGTTCGCCGATAGTTACGACGACGTGAACTTCACCCCGCCATACCTTGCAACGATCACCGCCGAGACCACTGATCGTCTTCGGGGATCGCGATCCGCTCTATCCCGTCTCGCTCGCATTCGAGTTGAAAGCGGCGATTCCGGGATCGCACCTGTGGGTGGTTCCGAACTCCGGCCACGGTCCGGTGTTTGGCGACAGCGCACCTCGATTCGCCGAAACCGCGACGTCGTTCCTGCGTGGCGGCTGGCAACGGGCCTCCTAGGACCTCCGTCCGCAGCATCCAGGGCGAGCGTCGACGACCAGCTGACACGAGCGATCCACTATCCGAGTTCGATAGTGAATCAGGGTGTCACCGCAAGACGTTGAATCTAAAGGCGAAATTCTGTGGCTGGGTGTCAGGGACGGAATTCGCAGCTCAGGGCACCGAGGTAGTTGCCCTTGCGAAGATCCCACCGAACAGAGCTTCGCTCGACGCGAAGACCTCACCAAGGAATCCGCTACAAGTCACTGACAGCTTGCGGGATGGAAGGATGGTACCGGTACGGGGATTCGAACCCCGGTCCCGTGGCTGAGAACCACGTGTCCTGACCCCTAGACGATACCGGCACGCCTCAGGAAACAAGAATTCTAACGAACGGCCTCTCCAGTCGTCAACCTGGGGCGCCGCGTGTCGGGACCGACGGTACTGCCTCGTGGGCCATCGCGAACGGCCTGCGCCCCTGCGCGGCGGTCCGCCGCCGTTCCGCTATCATGTCCCGCATGAAAATCCTGGCTGGCCTTCTCCTCGTCCTCCTGCTTGCGGCCGGTGGCGCCTGGGTCTACGCGGGGCGCGGCGGCGCGCCGGTGATCACGATTGAGAAGCCCGGCAAGTTCATGGGCCGGCGCGGCGTGCTCGACCTGACGGTGGCTACGCCGCAGGGCGCGCTGAGCACGCTGGAGGTCACGCTGGAGCAGGGTGGCAAGTCCACCCCGCTCTACTCCATCACCCAGGCCGGCGCGCCGGCGCTGAAGCAGGACGCCGCCGATCGCGTGCGGATGACCCGCGACATCAGCAACACCGACGTCCCCAGCTTGAAGAGCGGCGCCGCGACCATTCGCGTCAAAGCCGAGCGGACCACCCTCTTCGGCATGCGCCATCTCGCGAGCACGGCCACGCACGAAGTGCAGGTACGCCTCGAGCCGCCGCGGGTCTCCGTCGTATCGATGCACCACTTCGTCAACCACGGCGGCGCGGAAATGGTCGTGTTCCGGGCAACGCCCGCCGGCGTGCGGTCGGGCGTGCGCGTCGGTGACGTCACGTATGTGAGCTACCCCCTCGCTGGCGCGGGCGTGAGAGCGGACCCCGCGCTCTCGGCAGCCTTCTTTGCGCTGCGCTACGACCAGGACCTGACCACCCCCATCAGCGTCTTTGCCATCGACGATGCGGGGAATCAGGCGACGGCGCCGCTGGACGCCAAGGTGTTCGCGAAGCAATTCCGGCGGAGCAGGATCGAAGTCTCGCCGCAATTCCTGCAGCGGGTCGTTCCGGCGATCCTCGAGAACACGCCTTCCTTCAAGGTGCCCGATGCGAACGATCTCGTCGGATCTTTTCTCGCGATCAACCGCGATCTGCGCAGGCAGAACGCCGAGACCATCACCGCCTACGCCCGCAAGTCTGCGCCCGAGATGCTCTGGAAGGGAGCCTTCATGCAGCTTGGGAACTCACAGGTGGAGGCGCTCTTCGCGGATCATCGCACCTACCTCTATGAGGGCAAGGAGATCGATCAGCAGGTCCACCTTGGCTTCGACCTCGCTGTGACCGCGGCAGTGCCCGTGCTCGCCGCCAACGACGGACGGGTGGTGCACGCGGATTATCTCGGCATCTACGGCAACTGCGTGATCCTCGATCATGGCTTCGGGGTGCAGTCCCTGTACGGGCACCTGTCCTCGATGGACGTGAAACCGGGGGACATGGTGCAGAAGGCGCAGCCGATCGGCCGTAGCGGCATGACCGGGCTCGCGGGCGGCGATCACCTGCATTTCACGATGCTCGTCGACGGCCACCCGGTGAACTCGGTCGAGTGGTGGGATTCGCACTGGATCGAAGATCGTGTGCTGCGCAAGATCCGGGAAGCTGTTCCAGGCGCCCCGCCCGTCTCGCCGTCCCTGACCCAGGGTGCCGAGGATGCGTCGCCGCCGGCGCCGGGGTCGAAGCGGCGGGCCGAGCGCGCACGCGCGGGCCGCTGAGAACGCGGCGTGCGCCGGCGCCCGGCCGAGCCGACGACCCGCAAGGGTATAATTCTGAGACGATACTGCCTGCGGGTAGACGACCGCGTAATCGATGTTCCATCCCATCACGGCGCCAGATCGCACCGCATGAAAGCCGCACCGCTTGAGGGCACCGCTCCGGTGGCGGTGCCGGAGGCCCGCCGCGGCGCCTACGTCGACTTCCTCGCGCTGACCAAACCGCGCGTGAACGTCCTCGTCCTGATCACGACGGCGATTGGATTTCACCTCGGCACGTTCGGCCCGATCGACCTGATCCTGCTCGTCCATACGGTGATGGGAACGGCGTTCGTTGCCGGCGGCGCGGCGGCCCTCAATCAGGTGCTCGAGCGTGACAGTGATCGCCTGATGCGCCGTACGCAGGCACGACCGCTGCCGGCGGGTCGACTCAGCATGACCGAAGCCGGACGGTTTGCCCTGATGCTGGCGGGAATCGGCTTGCTGCAGCTCGCGCTCGGCGCCAATCTCCTGGCCGCGGTGGTGGCGTTCGCTACGATCGCCAGCTACGCCTTCGTCTACACGCCCCTCAAGCGGCGCACCTCGCTTGCCACGGTCATCGGCGCCGTGCCGGGGGCACTGCCCCCGATGATCGGTTGGGCCGCGGCCACGGGGAGCCTGACGATCGAAGCCTGGGTGCTGTTTGCGATCGTGTTCGTCTGGCAGATGCCGCACGTACTCGCCATTTCGTGGATGTACCGCGAGGATTACGAGCGAGGGGGCATACGCGTGCTGCCTGTCGAGGAGCCGGATGGGGCCAGCACATCCCGCCAGACGGTCACTTATGCCGCCGTGCTCATACCCGTCACGCTGCTGCCGACGATGGTCGGTCTGGCCGGCGGCCTCTACCTTGCCGGCGCGCTCGTGCTCGGCGTGACACTTCTGGCACTTGCGATTGCCTTTGCACGGGACCGGACCGCAGCACACGCACGGCGCCTCTTTCTCGCCTCGCTGCTCTACCTGCCGGTGCTGTGGGTGCTGATGCTTGCCGACCGAACCTGAAACTGCCACGCCTGATCCGCCGGTCGCGTCAGTCACCGGCTCGGCGCTCGACATCGTACACCTCAATCACGCGTACGGCGATCGCATCGCCCTGAACGACGTGAGCCTCGCGGTGCGTCCCGGAGAGATGTTCGCGCTGCTGGGACCTAACGGCGGCGGCAAGACGACCCTGTTTCGAGTCATCGCCACGCTGCTGCGTCCGGCCGGGGGGAGTGTCCGCGTCTTCGGCGCCGACGTGAAGACGAACGGGGCGTCCGTCCGGCGCCTGCTCGGTGTCGTCTTCCAGTCGCCTGCGCTCGACAAGCGCCTCACGATCCGGGAGAACCTCCGCCACCACGGGCATCTGTACGGGTTACGGGGGCGCCCGCTTCGCGACCTGATCGAGGCAGCGCTCGCGCGCGTGCGGCTCTCCGACCGCGGCGACGATCGCGTGCTCGCGCTGTCGGGCGGCCTCGCCCGGCGCGCCGAGATCGCCAAGGCGCTGCTGCCCGCACCCCGGCTCCTGCTGCTCGACGAGCCGACGACCGGGCTCGACCCGAACGTGCGCGCAGATCTGTGGCGCGATCTGCGGGCGCTCCGGGAGGCGCAGGGCACCACCATCGTGCTGACGACCCACCTGATGGACGAAGCCGAGGCCTGCGACCGCGTCGCCATCCTCGACAGCGGCCGCGTCGTGCTGTCGGGGCGCCCCGGCGATCTCACTTCTGCGCTCGGGGGCGCAATCCTCACGATCGAGAGCGATCGTCCTGACGCACTGGCGGCGGGCCTCCGGGAACGATTGGGGCTGCCGGCGGCGGTCGTGGATGGCGTCGTGCGAGTCGAACGCGATCGCGCCCACGAGTTCATCGGACAGGTAATCGATGCCTTTCCGGGCGACGTGCGGTCGGTGCGCTTCAGCCGCCCGACGCTGCACGACGTGTTCGTGCACCACACGGGGCACCGGTTCGACTGATGCTGCTGGCCGCCGGCACACTGTGGACGCGGGAAATCGTGCGGTTCTACCGGCAGCCGAGCCGGATTGTGGGCGCACTCGGATCGCCGCTGTTGTTCTGGGTTCTGATCGGCTCGGGCCTGGGACGCTCCTTCAAGGCCGAAGGCTCCCTGCAGGGCGGCTATCTCGAGTACTTCTACCCGGGTACGCTCGCCCTCATCGTCCTGTTCACCGCGATCTTCTCCACCATCTCGATCATCGAAGATCGCCAGGACGGATTCCTGCAGGGGGTGCTCGTTGCGCCCGTGCCGCGCGTTGCGATCGTGCTCGGCAAGATCCTGGGCAGCGCCACGCTGGCCCTCATGCAGGCCGCCCTGTTCCTCCTGCTCGCCCCGCTCACGTACGGCGGGCTCGGCGCCGCCACAATCGCCGCACTGCTTGGCGTGCTCGCGGTGATGGCGTTCGGACTCTCAGGGCTCGGGTTCCTCCTCGCCTGGCGGCTCAATTCCACGCAGGGTTTTCACGCGATCATGAACCTGTTCCTGGTGCCGATGTGGATGCTGTCGGGGGCGTTGTTCCCGGCCAGCGGCGCCACCGGCTGGATCCAGTCGCTGATGTGGATCAACCCGCTCACGTACGGTGTGTCCGCCCTCAGGAGCACGATCTACGGCCATGTGTCTGCCGGCGAGCCGTCTGTGGGTGTGAGCCTCGTCGTGCTGAGCGTCTTCAGCGCCGGCGTGCTCGCAGCGGGCGCCTGGCAAGTCCACCAGGACCGGAGCGCGCGGTGACGCGGAGGGCGTCACGGTGAGCGTGTCGGACCTGCCCGCGCTGAACGCGACATTGAACGGGACCGCCGGCGTATCCTCTTCGCGGGTTGGCTGATGATCCGCCGCGGGCGGATCACCGCCCACCGGCGCTGCATGCTCGCTGCGTTCACCGCATCGTCACTCTTCCTGGTGTCCTACGTCGTCTACCACGCACAGACCGGCTCGCGACCGTTCACCGGCCAGGGACCGGTGCGCGCCCTGTACTTCGCCATCCTCATCTCACACGTGCTGCTCGCCGCGGCAATTGTGCCGCTGGCGCTCGTCACGCTCTCGCGTGCGCTTCGCGGCGATTTCATCCAACATCGGCGGATTGCGCGATGGACCTTCCCGATCTGGATGTACGTGTCGGTGACGGGGGTCGTGATCTACTGGATGCTTTACGGGTTGTGACGGGGTTTCAGGCGCTGGGCGGCGGGCGCTAGGCGCAGGGCGAGTTACAACACACGATCGAAGGGGCGGAAGCCATTCACTACAGGCAGTCACACGCCCGCGCATTCACACACACACACACACCGGTGTTCCTGGGCCGGGAGCCCGGAGCCTGGAGTCTGGAGCCCCGGAGCCTGAAGTCTGGAGTCTGGAGTCTGGAGCCCGGAGCCTGGAGCCTGGAGCCTTCGAGCCCCGCGCTACGGCGAGGCGCCGTAGAGCAGGTACTTCGCGCGAAGTTCCCGCCAGTGGGCCTCTGCGACGCCCCAGGCGGCGCTGACTGCGGCGGGGTCACTGCCGTTCTTGACCGCCTCGAGCTGCTCCCGGGAACCGTACAGCTTCCAGGTCTCTGCGGTGTCTAACTTCGATCCGTGCAGGCGGGCGATGGCGGCGATCAGCTCCAGCCCCACCCGCACGGGGCGGATGGCATCACGGTCGGTGACCATCAGGAACACGCCGCGGCACAGCTCGCCGGCATACTTGCTCGACGAAGGCGTGAACGTGGTGGGATACACCCGCACACCTGGGAGCGCGCGCGCGTTCAGCGCCTCGGCCAGGCGCGGGCCGTCGATCCAGGGCGCACCGACCTGCTCGAACGGCGTATCGGTGCCACGCCCGACCGAGACGTTGGCGTACTCGATGGCGCCGATACCCGGATAGAGAGTGGCCTCGTTCAGGTTGCGCATGTTCGGGGACGGGTTCACCCACTCGACCCCCGTCGCATCGAACCACTGATCACGCGACCAGTTCTTCATCGGAACGACCGTCAGCGCGGCGCCAATCTTGTTCTCCGTGTTGAAGAGGCGCGCCAGCTCACCGAGCGTCATGCCATGGCGGACCGGCATCGGAAAGTAAGCCGTGAACCCAGCGGCGGCCTCGTCCTGCGCTGGCCCCTCCACGTCGAAGCCGTTCACGGGATTGGGCCGGTCGAGCACAACCACCCCGATCTTCCGCTTCACCGCCTCCTCCATCACGTACGCCACCGTTGCCATGTAGGTATAGAACCTGGCGCCGATGTCCTGCAGGTCGATCACCATCGTGTCAACGCCGTCGAGCATCGCAGCGGTTGGCCGGCGGGTGTCGTCGTACAGCGAGTGGATCGGCAGCCCGGTCTTCTCATCGAGCGATGAAGGAACCGCAGCATCGAGAATGCCCCGGATGCCGTGCTCGGGGCTGAAGAGCGACACCAGCGTGATGCCCGGGGCAGTCTGCAGCACGTCGATGGTGCTGCGTCCGTCGCGGGAGCGGCCCGTGTGGTTCGTCACGAGCCCCACCCGTTTACCGCGCAGGACCGCGAACTGATCGGCCGCGAGCACGTCGACTCCGTTCAACACTGGTACCGCCATTCTCGCCGGCGGCGCCAGTGCAGGTGTTGGGCCGAAGTCGCCGCCCACGAAGCGCACGTCACGCGGCGGTGCGGCCTCGGCGAGCGCTGCCGCCACAACGGTAGCGACGCGTCCGCGCAGCGCCGCGACATCGCCCTTCCCGTCGGGGTGCACCCGGTTCGCGAGGAACACGACGAACGTTCGCGTCAGCGGATCGATCCACAGCGACGGCCCGGTCCACCCGGTGTGCCCGAAGGAGCCGATCGGGAAGAGCGCACCGCGGTTGACGGCGAAACGTGAATCGATGTCCCAGCCGAGGCCGCGCACCTGGCCCAGCGCCGGCGGCGTGGCGGGCCTGGTCATCAACGCAATGGTCAGGGGCGAGAGCACGCGCACACCGTCGAGCGTGCCGCCCTTCAGCAGCATGCGGCAGAAACGCGAGAGGTCGGCGGCCGTGCTGAACAGACCGGCATGCCCGGCCACGCCTCCCATGCGTCGCGCGGTCGGATCGTGCACGACCCCGCGCATCATCAGTTCGGACGGGCCGCCGCAGGGCCACGCGAGCGGCGCACACGGTTCGGTGGGCGCGATCCTCGGACGCAGCGAGGCCGGGGGCAGGAACGTCGTCTCACGCATGCCGAGCGGCTCGAAGATGTGCGTCCGCGCAAATGCGTCGAGCCCTTCCCCGCTGATGCGCGCGACGAGCTCGCCGAGCAGGAAGAAGTTGATGTCGCTGTAGATCAGCCGCGCGCCCGGCGCGGCAACGGGCACTTCCTCGGAGGCGAGCCGGATCGCCGCTGCCGCGCCCTGGAACTCCAAAGCCATGTCGAGGTCGCCGCGCAACCCGGAAACATGCGTCAGCAGGTGGCGGATGGTGATCCGCTGTTTGCCGTACCGGCCGAACTCCGGAATGTAGGTCGCCACCGGTTCGTCGAGCCCGAGCCGCCCCTGTTCGAGGAGGATCATCACGGACGTGGTCGTCGCTACGACTTTGGTGAGTGAGGCCACGTCGAAGATCGTGTCGGTCGTCATAGCCTCGGGCGACGGCACGATGGCGCGGCGACCGAATGCCTTCTGATAGAGCGTGCGTTCTGGCCCGCCGACGAGCACGACCGCGCCCGGAAGCCTGTGCTGGCCGATCGCGTTCGTGATGAGCGGCTCGAGGCGTGAGAGGCGCTGCGCCGCACCTTCGGTCACCCGCGGCCGACCGGCGCGAACCTGAGCCGACACGGAAGGCGACACCAGGAGCAGTACGGCGGCGGCGCCGCCAAGCAATCTCGTCAGCATGGGCATGTGTGCAATTGATAGTCCGGCGCCGGACTCACGTCGGCGGCCGCAGCCGGCTCTCGATCCGCGCGCGTCCCTCGACTGCTCGCCCGAAGAAGGTTCCCCACTCACGACGAATCAGGTCGATCTTGTCGGCCTGCGCGGGATCGAGCGTGCGGCCGTTCGAGAGCACGAAGATGAACGCCTGCCTGTGGATACGGGATGTCTGGCTCGGCGACGGCTCGCGGGCACCCATCACGGCGACGACGTCCTGGATCAGCACCGTCCGCTTCGTGCCGTTGAAAGTGACCCCCGTGCGGGGTGCATCCTCACGCTCCCGGGACGGCACGATATTCGAAGGGTTCTCGACGTAGAAGAACGCCGGCACCTGCGACTCGGTGACGTAACCCATCGCGTACTGATCGAGCCTGCTGTAGCGCTGCACGGTGGCGGCCGTGCGGAACGCCCCGCCGCCCAGATCCTCGATGTCGTTGCCCTCCATCACCGACGCGTCGGAATCCATGAAGAAGCTCCAATGCGCCTGATCGCGCCCCAACAGCTCCTCGGATTCCTGCCGGTTGTGGTCCCGGAACTTGAGGAACGCGAGCCACCGGTGACCACTCTCCTGCCCCAGCAGGCTGAGCGTGTTGTTCTCGCCGAGGAATCGCGTTTGCGGGTCCGCAGGGTACTTCCCGAGCGTGTCCATCATCACCATGCTGCGCAGCCGACCACCGCTTCCGAACGCGCGGGACTGGTCGAAGACGTCCAGACCGATGCCGCGGATTTCGTTGGCCACCATGGTTTCGAAGGCAAACGCGTCTTCGGTCACGGCGACGTCCGTCCAGATGACCAGTTGATCGTAGCCGTCCGGGTGCGTCTCATAGAACCTGCGGGCGGTTGCGACCAGGTCGAGGCTGATCGTGCGTGAGAAGCGCTCGCCGATCGCCGCATCGCCACCCGCGACGCTTCCGGACGAACTGAGATCGAGCGTCGCAAAGCGACCAGCACGCCCGGGTGAGAGCCCGACGACAGCGGCGCCAAGCGCGATGCTCTGACCGAATTGGAACTCGACGTTCCCGTTCGGCAGCAGGCTCGCCTGCACCGTGACGGTCTCTTCCGAGTCGAAGCCGCGCACGGTGCACCAGGTGACGGTGAATGCGTCCGCCGCGTTCTGCACGAAGACGCGCCCGCTGCCCGTCGAGGGATCGAGATCGGCGAAGAACGGCGCCACGCGCGGCGGGCCGGTCATCACGCGCGAGACGTTGCGCTCAGTGCTCGCGCGGTCTTCCTCCTCGAACGTGATGTTGCCGTCCGAGTTCACGAACGCGCGAGGCTGGCCCTGGCCGTACAACGGGAAGTTGAACGGCAGCGTGAACGGCATGCTGTCGTCATCTTCGAGCTCGATCCGTGAGCCGATGGCGGACCGGAACCCGCCGCTGATGCGGCTCACGTCGTAGCTCGAGCCGCTCCGCGTGAAGCGAAGCCCCAGGCCGGCGAGGTCGAACGGATTCGGCGGCGCCAACAGGTCCCCCGCATCCTGGATCACCGCCACATCCCCGACGTCCTCGGTCGCCGCACGCGGCGGCGGCGAGAACAAGGTGCGCGTGGCCGATGCGGCCGCGTGTGTCCAGAGGCTGTCGAGCACACGGCCGCGTGGATCTCCGTCGAGACCCCGGCCGCGGCGCTTGAGGGCTGCCGCCGCGCTCTCGTTTGCCGCGGGGCCCTCCGGTTCGATTGCGCCGCCGTCCACGTCGGCGGTCAGACAGGGATTTCTGGTCGGCGGATTGGGCGTCGGCAAAGGCGAGGCGGCGGATTATCCCCTCCGCCGCTGCAGGCCGGAACGGATTCAACCACCAGGAGCGTGCACACGGCGAGCAGCCTGAGGGAGAGGCGCACAGTGGGTCCACTCTAGGCCATGGGAGCTTGCGCTGTCGATTCTGCGGCACGAATGCCGGATTAGGACGCGAGCGTGCGTCTATGCCTCTGAAGGAGTGTCCACCGCGGACCGCAGCTCGAGACGGGTCAGGGCAACACCGCCGAGGATTGCGAGGGCGCCGCCGATCTTTCGACCCGTCATCGGTTCGCCAAGCACCATGGCGGCCACGCCCATTGCGACGAGCGGCACGACGTTCGAGTAGATCGACGTGCGATTGTTTCCCACGCGCTGCACGGCCGTGTACCAAATCAGGTAGGCGACGACGAGCGCGAACACCGCGGAGTACACCAGCAGGGCCCACGCCCACCAGGTCACACTGGTCCAATCGAGCCGCAGCAGCGAGGGCACACCGAACGGCGCATACAGCGCGCTGCCGATGGTCATCGTGACGCCGGTGACCACGAGGGGCGAGTGCCTGGTCAGGAGCGACCGGGATCCCACCGTGTACGCCGCCCAGCACAGCATGGCAGCGAGGATCAGCAGATCGCCCGCGAGTGACGCTCCCTGCTGATTCGCCTGGCCCACGACCAGGTAGATGCCGGCGAGAGACAGCAACACGCCCGCCCACCGCACGGGGGTGATGCGCTCGTGCCCGAGCGACGAGGACAGGAGCGCAACGGTGACGGGCGTGCAGCCGAAGACGAGCGAACTGTTGGCGACCGACGTCCGCGCGACGCCGGCCATGAACAGCAGCTGGTAGAGAAAGTGACCGATGACACCCAGGGTGACGAGCCCGATCCAGTCACGCGGCTCGAGCCGGACGACGACCGCGCGAAGTCCATGGCGCTGTTGGATGATCGCCGCAAACAGCAATGACCCGAGCGCCATGCGCAGGCTGTTGAACCCGAGCTCCGGCATCTGGCGAAGAGCCGCCTTGATCAGGCTGAAGTTGCTGCCCCAGACGAAGGTCATGAAGAGCAGCGAGGCGTCGAGGCGGGAGAACGAAAAGCGCATCAATGAAAAAGACCGGCGCCCGCTCGAGAGAACGGGTCCGGTCAATCGCATGGCCGCGGCCGGCCGGCGTTACCCGCTGAATGGCTTCAGGAAGAACAGAATCAGCGAGATCAGCAGCACGTAGATGGCCAGCGACTCGATGAGCACCAGGCCAAGCAGCAGGTTGCCGCGGACGTCGCCCGCGGCGCTCGGGTTGCGCGCGATCGACTCGACAGCCGCGCTCACGGCGCGCCCCTGTGCGAGCGCTGCCAGGCCGGCCGCGAACGCCAGCGCAAAGCCTGCGGTGATGATCGACCACTGGGCCACGCTGGCACTTGCAGTGGCCGCCGCGTCCTGCGCGTACACCGGCGACACCAGGCCGAGCGCCACGAGAGCGAGAGTTGCCGTCAGAATGGACCGTGTGCTCACAACGAAAGCCTCCTCAGAAAAAGAATCATCAGGTCTGTCACATATCAGCGGCGGGACGGACCGGCCGCGTTGCTCTACGCCGGACATCCGGCAATCGAAGCATCAGAGCTGCACTGCCGGCTGCACCTGCACGCCGTGTGGCTCACGCGCGTGCTCATGGTCGTGCTCGTCTCCATGCCCCTCGCTCTGCACTGCCCCACCGAGATAGATCATCGTCAGCATCACGAAGATGGCCGCCTGCAGCGTGGAGGTCAGCAACCCGAGCAGCATCATCGGCAGGGGCACGACAAACGGGATGATGCTCGCCAGGATGAGGATGACCAGCTCCTCGCCGAAGATGTTCCCGAACAGCCGCAACGAGAGCGACAGCACACGTGAGAAATGGCTGATCAGCTCGATCGGCAGCATGATCGGCGCAATCCACACTGGCGCACCCGGTGGCGCCGCAAAATGCTTCAGGTACGGCCCGACTCCCTGTTCCTTGATGCCCTGGAAGTGGTAGTAGACGAACACCGTGATAGCACACCCGAGCGTCACGTTGTAGTTGCTCGTCGGCGCCATCAGGCCCGGCACCATCCCGCTCAGATTGCAGGCCCAGATCAGGATGCCGAGCGTGCCCACCAGCGGCAGATACCGGCGGCCCTTCGGTCCGACGATGTCGTCGAGCATGCCGAAAAGGCCAGTCAGCGCGTCTTCGAGCACGATCTGCAGCTTGCCAGGGTTCTCGACGCTCAGGCGTGATCGCACCAGCAGGGAGAACGCGGTCAGCAGCAGCGTGAGAAAGATGATGATCGCCAGGTAGTCGGGGATGACGTCGCCGTGGGCCGGCACCTCGCGCCCGAGCGCCCGGAGGATCACGGCGGCAATGGGACCAAAGATGACGTTGATCGCGTGGACGATCCAGAGCGGGTGGTGCAGCTTTTCCATGCGGACGAGCGCGCGTGCAATCTGACGACGCGGTGGAACATGGCGGACGGCCGATCCGCGCCGTGCGCGACCCGCGAGGGCCGCATTCCCAACGTGTGATCCCTACGATGATCGTCGTGAAGACCGGGCCATTGCGGCTGCGGCGGCCAGCACCAGCGAGGATGCGCCCACCAGAAGACCGATGGGGTGCAGCCGCAAACGCGCCAGCATAACGTACGCGGCGACGGCCAGTATAGCATGCCTTGTGACAAACTTCACGAGCGCTGCCGGCCGTCCACCCGGGAGCGTCGCCGCATCCACGGCCCCCTTGATCGCCCGATAGCTGACCGCCGCCAATCCGCCGCCGCCGAGCACCCCGAGTGCCGCGCGCGGGCCTTCCGCGCCGAGCGCCAGCGCCGCCGCCGCGCAGCACCCGCAGGCGATCACCGCGTCACGTTCGAGCGCACGCAGAAACGGGTCCCGCTCCGTCACCTCACTCGTCCTGCCGCGATACCGCCGCAACCGTGCGGAAGACGGTGCGCATTCCCGCTGCCAGCCCGAGGAAGAAGCACAGCAGGAACAGCCACGGCGACGTGCCGAGCCAGCGATCGAGAACGTAGCCGAGGGCGGTGCCGATGACGACCGCAACCACGAACGACAACCCCACGGCGCTGAGCGCCCCGAGGCTGCGCAGGGTTCGGCCCCTCTCCTTACCCAGTTTCGGAGACGGCATGCTTCAGGGCTTTGCCGCCGGCGGCGGCGCTGCAGGGCTCCCAGGCGCCGCGCCATCGTCGCATTCGGCAACCGCGAAGGTATTCGGCGGGGGCTTGGTCTCGCAGTCTTCGGCGTTCGCGGAAGCTGCGTTGCGCCGCATGGCATAGACCGCGAGCGCCACGATCACCACGAGGACCGCCAGCGCCAGCGGCAGCCAGCGACGGCGGCTGCGCACATCCAGGGCAGGGGCAGGTTCAGGGGACATCGGAGACCTTGTATCTCACCCCCGCTCGTCGCGTGTCAAACAGGTATGTGGACCCCGGCACGCATGGTCGGCACCTCACACGAGCCCCGCCTGGGTTGCCGTGCACTTGCGTCGTGGCCGCAAGTGGCACCACGACAACAGTTTCGGAGCGCCAACGAGCTTGACCCGTCCCTGGTCAACGCCCATACTCAAGTGAAGCCTCGTGAATGCCCTTGCGATACCATGCCCGGGCCCACGGCTTGTGGGGTAGGTAAGATGCGTCTCCCAGTTCTCGTGCTCCTTGCGGTCATGTTCCTCGCTGGCGGCCACCGCCCGGCAGCGGCACAAGCGGTCGAGCGGTCGCTGTTCGTCAGCGTGCTCGACCAGGCAGGGGCCCCCGTGCCCGGCCTCGGGCCCGATGCGTTCGTCGTCCGCGAAGACGGCCGAGCGGTGGAGGTTCTTCGCGCCTCGCGCGCCACGCAGCCGATTGATCTCGCCATCCTCGTCGACAACAGCCAGGCGGCCTCGCAGTACATCACCGACCTGCGGACCGCGATCCAGGCGTTCGCGGAGCGCATGATCAAAGGGGGGCATCACGTTGCCATCATCGGGCTTGCAGACCGCCCCACCGTCCTCGTGGATTACACGACGGACCCGGCGCAGGCCGCGAAGGGTGTGGGGCGCATCTTCGCGCAGCCTGGCAGCGGTACGACGCTGCTCGATGCGATCAATGACACCTCGCGCGGTCTGCAGAAGCGCGATGGCGATCGCCGCGTCATCGTGGTCATCACCACGGAGGGTACTGACTTCAGCACGCCGAACCACGAGCGCGCCGTCGATGCGATCGAGGCGAGCGGCGCGGGGTTCAATGCGCTCGTGATCACGCGCCGCGGTGGCCAGGACATGAGCACGGATGAAGCACGAAGCCGTGCCCTCGTGCTGGACCAGGGCCCGCGCACCTCGGGCGGCCGCTATACGCAACTGCTCTCGAGCATGGCCCTGAAGGGGGAACTGGACCAGGTGGCTACTGATCTCGAGAATCAGTACCACGTGGTCTATGCCCGCCCGGCGTCGCTGGTGCCAGCTGAGAAGACGGTCGTCACCGTCAAGCAGCCCGGTTTGACCGTGCGTGGCACGCTCGCGCCGGTGCCGAAGGCCCCGGCGGCGGGAGCGTGATGTTGTCGCGCGCGCTCTTCTGGCCGGGAGTGCTGGTCGCCGCTGGCCTGCTCACGGTGCCTGGTGCCGCACGCCTCGGCGGCCAGACCGCCCAGGCGCCCGTGGACCCGACGCCGCAGCAGCAGTCGCCTCAGACACCGACCACGCCGCCTGCGCCGGTGACCCCGGCCCCTTCGCAGGACGGAGCCGCGCAGCCTGCACCGCCGCCGCAGCGGCCGTCGTTCCGTGCCGGGGTCGAGCTCGTTTCGATCAACGTCACCGTAACCGATGCTGCCGGACGTTACCTGACGGAGTTGAACCAGCCCGACTTCCAGGTGTTCGAGGACGGCGCCCAGCAGCAGGTCACCTTCTTCAACCGCACCAATCTCCCAATCGCGCTCTCGATCCTGCTCGACACGAGCGCCAGTATGGAAAGCAGGCTCGAAACGGCTCAGGAAGCGGCGACCGGATTCGTGCGTCGCCTGCGGCCTCAGGACATGGCCCAGGTGGTCGACTTCGACAGCCGCGTGCAGGTCGTGCAAGGCTTCACGAACAACATCGCGGACCTCGAGGGCGCCATCCGCCGCACGAACGCGGGCGGCTCGACGTCACTGCACAACGCGATCTACATCGCACTCAAGGAGCTGAAGCGAACGCAGGCGCGCGGCACCGACGAGATCCGGCGGCAGGCCATCGTCGTGCTGTCCGACGGCGAAGACACGTCCAGCCTCGTCAGCTTCGACGAGGTGCTGGATCTGGCGAAGCGCTCCGAGACGGCCATCTACGCGATCGGTCTCCGCTCACGGGACGAGCGGAGCCGCGGGTTCAGCGATGCCGAGTTCGTGTTGCGCCAGCTCACCCAACAGACCGGCGGGCGCGTGTTCTTCACGCGCGAGATCTCCGAGCTGGCAAGCGTGTACGGGCAGATCGCGGACGAGTTGTCCAGCCAGTACACGCTGGGCTACACGTCGCGCAATCCCAAGCGTGACGGCGCATGGCGGCGCATCGTCGTGCGCATTTCGGCGCCAAACGCGTCTGCGCGCGCGAAGCAGGGCTATTACGCTCCGACCTCCTGATCCCTGCCGGGTGCGCCCTGCTCGATTCTCTTTCTGCTTGCTCATCTGAGGGCTGTCGGCATACAACCATGCCGGACCGAGCGAACCGGGCTGGCGGCCGAGATGGCCGCTATCAGCCTGCCGTTCGAGCAATCGCTACGCGCGGGCCTCGCATGCAAATCCGACCGCTCGTTTACATCATCGGTGCCGGTCCCGGCGACCCTGGCCTGATCACCGTTCGCGGGCTGCAGTGTCTGCGCGCGGCCGACGTGGTGCTCTACGACCACCTCGTGTCGCCCCGCCTGCTTCGGCACGCGTCCGCCGACGCGGAGCGTATCGACGTAGGCGGCGCATCCCCCCAGGCGATGGACCAGGAGGCGATTTGTTACCTGCTCGCCGAGAAGGCGCGCGAGGGCCGGGTTGTCGCGCGTCTCAAGTGGGGCGACCCGTTCATCTTCGATCGTGGCGCCGAAGAGGCGTTGTTCCTCCACGAACACGGCGTGCCCTTCGAGGTCGTCCCTGGGATTCCGGCCGCGCTCGGTGTTCCAAGCTATGCGGGGGTGCCGCTGACGTACCCGGGTGCGGGCGACACGCTGACGCTGGTGCGGGGGCACGAGGACGCGCGCCAGACGGCGCCCAACGTGGATTGGACCAGCCTCGCACAGCTGGATGGCACGGTGGTGTGCTACGCGGGTGCGCGCCAGCTCGCCCCGATTCTGAGAGCTCTGCTCTCGCACGGTCGTCCGTCCACCGAGCCGGCGGCGGTGATCTTCAACGGCACGCTGCCCAGCCAGCACACGATCGAGGGCACGCTCGCGCAGATTGCGGATGCGATTGCCTCGACGCCGCCCACGGCGACATCCATCCTCGTGGTCGGCCGTGCGGCGGCGTTCCGGCAGCGCCTGCGCTGGTTCGACGCGCGCCCGCTGTTCGGCCGCCGCATCCTGGTCACGTCGCCGCGGGAAGATGCAGCGGAGTTGACCGAGCTGTTGACTGCACTCGGCGCCGACGCGATCGAAGCGCCGATGCTTCGCTTCGCGCCACCCGATGACTACGGTCCGCTCGATGATGCGGTGTCGCGAATCGGCTCGTTCGCCTGGATTGTGTTCACCACGGCGAATGCCGTCGAATACTTCCTGGCTCGGGCGACGGCTGGCCCCGGCGACCTTCGCGCGTTGAACGGCGTAGGCCTCTGCGCGGTGGGGCGCGCGACCGAGGACCGCCTGCGACGCTACCGGCTGAAACCTGACCTGGTGCCAGCCGACGGGCATCCCGAAGCAGTGGCGCAGGCGCTCGCTGCCACGGGCTCCCTGCGCGGGCGCGCGGTGCTGGTGCCGCGGGCGGACGTCGGGCGGGAGCTCGTAGCGCAGGAGCTGCGGCGGGTCGGAGCGGAGGTCACCGACGTAACCGCGTATCGCACGATCGTGGCGGAGCCCGAACGGGAAGGCGAGCCAGACATCTACCGTCTGCTGCTCGACCGAAGGATCGACACGGTCACGTTCACGAGCGCGTCAGCGGTGCGGACCTTCGTCCGCGTCATCGGCGACGATCAGGCAGCCGACCTCCTGCAGCAGACAACAGTGGCCTGCATCGGACCTGTGACCGCCGAAGCCGCTGCGCAGCTCCGCATCATGACGACGATCATGCCGGGGGAGCACACGGTCTCCTCACTGGTCGAGGCGATCGTGCACCATTTCGAAGGGCTTGCGCTTCCGGCCTGACGCGGGCCAGGTGAAGGGCTCGGGACATCAGCCGTCGCCCTCCACCACACCTCGCAGGACGGAATGCCTGGATCCGCCGCAGGCTAACGCAGGTCTGGCGGTGCATCCAGGCTGACCCGGAGGATCGTTCCGGCCGGCAACTCGACGTCCTTGCCTTCGGTTGCGGCGACCACGCCGCCGCCACCGATCAGGATGCCTGCCATCGCGCCCTTGAAGCCGCCCAGAATGCCGCCGATGATCGCGCCAACCCCGGCGCCCGTACCAATCTTGGCCGCCTCACCGCGCACGCCCTCGCTCTCGATGGCCTGGGTCACCGTGCCGCGCATCGGGTAGCTGCGGTTGTTGATCGTGAGCTCGTCGAAGCTCACGGTCATGCTCCCCTTGCGGTCGACGCGTCCCGCCGGGTGCACCGAGCTGATGACGCCGCGCACCTCGGAGCCGGCGGGAATAACGACGCGGCCGTCCACTTCAAGGTCGACAACGGTTGTCGCCGTGAACCGATCTTCGACCTGGTTCCGGTCTGAGCTGAGCGTGTCCTGCAATCGGACGTCGAGCTCCTGTCCAACGGGTATGACGCTCGCGCCGGTCGTGCGGCGCCCGCGATCCACGGTGCGGTCCGAGGTCGAGGATCTCGGCTCGGATTCGCCCTGAGTGTCGGACGGGGTGCGCTTCGAACCGGTCGAGGTCTGTTCCGTCGAACTGCTGGAGGCCGTGTCGCGCACGCGGCCGCGCAGATCGTCCAGCCGCGAGCGCACGTCCGTGTAGTCGTTTCTGGACACCGTCCCCTCACGCCGCAGCTTCACGCGCAGGTAGACCACTTCGTCCCGCAGATCGTCGAGCTCGCTTTGGAGCTGATTGGCACGCTGCGGATCGGAGGTGCGCATGCCCGAGATCTCGCGATCGAGGTTGTACGCCTGATCCTGCAGCCGCTGGATGTCGGCCGCCGTGGCGGTGGTGGGTTGTGCGGACGCCGGCACCGCAAGTGCCGGGGCGCCCGCGAGGGCAAGCACGAACAGCGCGCATCCTGCGATGGCTCGCATCGGGTGTTCTCCTGTGGAACGCGGTTGAGACGGCTGGCCCATGGACGGGCCAGACAAGAGCCGGTTCCGGGCCGGTTTAGTAGCGGCCTGATTGGGGAGAATGCAAGAGCGGCGCCGGGCTACCGCCAGAACATCAGGTTCTCGACCCAGCGGATGCGGGTCAAATCGTTGTAGATAACGGTCACCATCAAGAGCATCAGGAGGACGAACCCGGCAAACAGCATGCGCTCCTTCATCCGGATGCTGAAATCGCGGCGCGCCGCGCCCTCGAGCGCCATGATGAGGATGTGGCCGCCGTCCAGCACGGGCACCGGCAGCAGGTTGAGCAGGCCCAGGTTCAGGCTGATCGACGCCATCAGCGCAAAGAGCGACACCCAGCCCTCCTGCGCGGACTCACCCGAGAGCTGCGCAATCCCGACGGGACCCATCAACTGCCTCGGTGACGTTTCGCCGCTGATCAAGCCTCCCAGGGTGCGAAGGATCAACCCCGCGAATTCCCAATTGCGTTGCACGCTCATCCATACCGCGCCCACGGGGCCTGGATGGATGCGCTTCAACGCATTTGAGATGCTGATGCCGATCCGGCCGACATCCCCCTCACGCCGCGGCGTCACCTGGAAGTCGAGGGGTTGGCCGGCACGCGTGACGGAGAGCGTGATCGGCTTGTCCGGGTTCTTGCCGATGGCCTCGGAGAGGTGCCGCGCGAGCTGGACGCCTTCGCCGTTCACGGCCATGACAACGTCGCCGGGCTTCAGGCCAGCAACATCCGCTGGTTCACCCTTGCGCACCGACTGCACGCGCGGGTGAACGTTGGGGAACACGCCGATGCGGCCCACCTCGTACTTGCCCTCGGCATCAGGGGTGACGGTCAGCAACCGCTCGGCGTTGTCGCGGACGACGCTGACGGGAACGGCCCGCCCTGGACGTGATCCAATTGCGACGTCGAAGTCCTCCCAGTTCCTGACCTCCCGCCCGCTGACGGTGAGCACACGATCGCCAGGCTTGAACCCCCCGCGTTCGGCCGGGGATCCCTTCTCGACGCCGCCCACGACCGGCAGCTGATCGAGGAAGGCCGGTACGTCCGCGCCCTGTGCCAGCACGATTGCCAGCAACACGACCGCGAGCGCCAGGTTCATCACCGGCCCCATGATGAGCACCTGGAATCGCTGCCACTTCGTCTTCGACAGGAACTCGTCAGGTTGGCCGGAGCGCGGGTCTTCCGCATTCTCGCCGGCCATCTTCACGTAGCCGCCGAGTGGAATCGCGCTGACGCAGTACTCCGTATCGCCGCGCGTGAACCCGATGATGCGGGGCCCGAAGCCGAGCGAGAACTTCAGGACCCGGACACCGATGCGGCGGGCCGCCAGAAAATGACCGAGCTCGTGGACGAATACGAGCACGCCGATGACAAATGCAAACGCGAGCATCGTGGTCACGATGGGATCCTCAAAGCTTCAGCCGCGCGCGTGTCGACCAGGGCGCGGGAGTACTCACGTGCCCACCGATCGACGGCGCGCACGGCCGGGAGCGTCGCGGCCGGCGCAGCGGTGTGAGCGCCCATGGTCGCGGCAATCACGTCGGAGATGGCGGTGAAGCCGATGCGCTCCTGTAGGAACGCCTCGACGGCGACTTCGTTGGCAGCATTCAGCACGACGGGCATGGTGCCCCCGGCCTCCAGCGCCTCATACGCAAGACCCAGACACGGGAATCGCTCGAGGTCCGGCGCATGGAACTCGAGTGGCCCGCACGAGGCGAGATCGAGTCGCGAGGCGGCGGTGCCCCAGCGCTCGGGATAGGAGAACGCATACTGAATCGGCAATCGCATGTCTGTCACGCCGAGCTGCGCGATCATCGAGCCGTCGCGCAGTTCCACGAGCGAGTGCACGACCGACTGGGGGTGCACCACGACGTCGATCTGTTCGCGGGTGACGCCGAACAGCCAGTGCGCCTCGATGACCTCCAGGCCCTTATTCATGAGCGTCGCCGAGTCGATCGTGATCTTCCGTCCCATCTGCCACGTCGGGTGCTGCAGCGCGTCGACCGCCGTCGCCCCCCGGAGCGCGTCCGCCGGCCACGCCCGGAAGGGACCACCCGACGCTGTCAGCACCAGCCGCCGCACCTCGGTTGCCGAACGGCCGTGCAGGCACTGGTGAATAGCGTTGTGCTCGCTATCGACCGGCAGTACCGCCACCCCGCGCCGGCGGGCGGCCTCCATCACGACCTCGCCGGCCATGACCAGCACTTCCTTGTTCGCCAGTGCAATCGTCTTTCCGGCGTCGATCGCCGCGAGCACCGCTTCGAGCGCAGCGGTCCCGGACGAGGCACACAGCACGACTTCTACATCGGGATGAGTGGCCACGGCCAACAGTCCGTCGGGACCACTGTGCAGGTCTGTGCCGGCCAGCGCAATGCCCGCGGCCGCCAGCGCACCCGCGCCGCCCTCCGCGAGCGCCACCACCTTCGGCCGGTAGCGTGCGACCTGCGCCGCAAGCGCCTGGGCGTTCGCCCCGGCGGCAAGCCCGACCACTCTCAGACGATCGGGGTGCGCATCGACGACGGCCAGCGCGCTCGTGCCGATCGACCCGGTGGACCCGAGGATGGCGACGTGCTTCATGCCGGACGTGCGAGGAATCGCATCATCGTGTAATACACCGGCGCGGCAAAGAGCAGCGCGTCGACGCGATCGAGCACACCACCGTGACCCGGGATGAGCGCTGCGCTGTCCTTCACGCCGGCCGCCCGCTTCAGCATCGACTCGAACAAGTCTCCCGTGATCCCGAGCACCACCAGGAGGGCCCCAAGCGCGAATCGCATCGCTGCGGGCGCGGCGGGCCACCACCAGTGTCCAAGGAGGGCCAGCGTCAGCGCTCCCGCCAGCAGCCCTCCGAACGCGCCCTCCACCGTCTTCTTCGGGCTGAGCGCCGGAGACAGCGGACGCCGCCCGAACGCGCGTCCGGCGTAGTACTGCGCGCTGTCGCTGGCCACGACGACGATGATGAGCAGCAAGGCTGCCTCGCGGCCGAACTCCCACCGCACGGCCATCAAGGCCCCGAGTGGCAGCCCGATGTACAGCGGACCCAGCACGCCTGCGGCAACCCGGGCGAGCGCGTCGGGATCCGTTCGCCCGCGCCCTACCGCCAGGGCGCCGCCCGCAATCACGAGCGCCATGACGACCGGCGCTATGCCAGCCGTTGGCCACGCGACGGCGGTGCAGATGGCTGCGGCCGCAGCGGACGCCGGCACCGCGGGAACTGGCGCGCCGAGGTGCCCGGCCAGGGTGCAGTACTCCACGATTGCCAGCACCGCGACCAGCACCGCCAGGACGAGCAGCAGCGGCGGTGGCGCCCACCAGGTGGCCCCGCCGATAAGCGCCAGGAGCACGGCGCCGCTCAGGACACGCGTCACTGTCCGATGGCCACGCCTGCCGGCCTGATGCCGCCGTAGCGGCGTTCCCGTTTTTGGAAGGCGAGGATGGCCTCGAGCAGGTGGCGTGTGCGGAAGTCGGGCCAGTACGTCTCGGTTACGTAGATTTCGGCGTAGGCGATTTGCCAGAGCAGGAAGTTGCTCACTCGCAGCTCGCCGCTCGTGCGGATCAGCAGATCGGGATCGGGCTGGCCCGCCGTGTAGAGGAGACTGCTGAACCGGTCCTCGTCGAGATTGTCGGCGCCGATGCCCTCGCGAATCGCGCGGCGCGCAGCATGGACGATCTCCGCCCGGCCGCCGTAGTTCAGGGCAACGTTCAACCGCATCCCGGTGTTGCCGGCGGTCCGCCGGACCGCAGCATCGAGCTCGGTGTGGAGCTCGGGTTCCAGGTCCTCCGGCCGTCCGATGACGAGAAAACGCAAATTGTTGTCGATGAGCGTCCCGAGTTCCTGCCGCAGATACCGCTTGAGCAGCATCATGAGCGTCGCGACTTCCGCGCGCGGCCGCTTCCAGTTCTCGACCGAGAAGACGTAGAGCGTCAACGCCTCGATGCCGAGGCGAGCCGAGGCTTCGACGATCTCGCGCACGCCGGTGATGCCCGCCCGGTGGCCTTCGACCCGTGGCAGATGCCGCTGCGCGGCCCACCGCCCGTTCCCATCCATGATTACGGCGACATGGGCGGGCAGCTGCTCCGGGTTGAGCTGTCGGGCCAAGCTCGCGTCGGGCGACTCGGGCGGCAGCCACGACAGCAGCTGGTCAAGGGACATGGGGTGCGTTCAGAAACAAACCGTGATTGTATCAAGACCGTTGCGTCTGGTTCCGTTTCGTTCGGCACCCACGAGCGCGATGCGGAACGAGGCCGCGTCCGGCAACCACATGCGGAGGCCAGGGTACACTCCCGCCGGTCGGAGGCGACCAATGGCCGAGCGATCACCCACAGGCCCAGATGGACCGTCCGCCCAAGAGACGCTTGCGACACTTGAACGGCACATCAAGGACCTGCGGCGGGATCTCGCCGAAACGGTCGACCTGATCGAACGGCTGCGCGCGAGTTGTCTCTCGCTGCGCGGGAAGATCGACGCAGCCGAACGCGAACACGAACGACTGGGCAGCCGCTTCTAGGCCGCCGACGGCTCGGCATCCGACACCACATGCCATACCGCCTTGCAGTTCAGACAGTGGCAGACCGTGATCGTCTTCCGGATGGTCGCCTGAACCTCGGTCGAGCCACAAATCGGGCAGACCTTGCAGGTGGCAGGCATGGCAGAAAGTTCCCTGAACTTGGTCTCTGTGATCGTGTCTGTGAACCGTGATTGTACGACGTGTTAACGATGAGCCGCAACCGCTGGGCGGCCATCACCATAGTCGACAGCGACCAGGCAGAGCCCGGCCGCCGGAGCCGTAGGACCGGCAGCATTTCGGGAACCTCCTGCGAGGAGCGCCGGGATGTGCGCCGGCTGCACCCGGCCGGCGCCGATCTGGACGAGCGTCCCGACGATCGCACGCACCATGTGACGCAGGAATCCGGTTCCGGTCACCCGATAGGTGATCAGCATCCCGTCGGGTACCGCCACCAGGGACGCCCATCCCGGCGAGAGATCCGGTGCGCTCAGTGAAATGCACTCGACCGAAGAGACCAGCACCCGGCGCACGGTCGTCCGCACGTCCGTGCCGGTAGAACGAAAGGCCGCGAAGTCGTGGGTGCCCTCGAGCAGGCTGGCGGCTTCGCCCATGCGCGCGCCATCGAGCGGGAATCGCACATGCCAGGCGTAGCGCTGGCAGAACGGGTTCACCACCGGGCCAGTCACGATGCGGTACTCGTACGTCTTGCTTCGCGCGCTGAAGCGCGCGTGGAATCCGGCGTCGCGGTCCTCGACCTGCAGCACGCGAATAGCGCGCGGCAGCATGGAGTTCAGGGCGCGCCGCAACGTCGGCCCGTCGAGGACGCTTGTGACCTCGGCACTCGCCACCTGCCCTGCGGCGTGGACCCCGGCATCGGTGCGGCCTGCCCCCGCAACGGCCACCGGCGATCCCTCGATGCGTGCCAGCGCATCCTCCACTGCGCCCTGGACCGACGGTCCCACAGCCTGCCGCTGCCAACCGATGAAGTCGGTACCGTCGTAGGCCAGGAGCAGTGTGATCGTTCGCACGAACTGTAGGCGCAAGGCTAGCGGACAAGTCGCGACACGCGGCCGCCCGGCTTACGAGGAGGACGGCGTCCGGGAGCCCGGCTTCACGATGTCGAGCCCCTGGCCGCAGAGCGGACACGCGGCCGGATCCCACGTGGGCAGGTCGACCGCGAGCAGGGCCGCGAACGGCACGTCCAGGCTCGCGCGCCCGCCGCTGCGGTCCACGAGCGCCGCGGCACCAACCACCTCTGCACCCGCGGCGCGTGCGACCTCGATCGTTTCCCTGGTCGACACCCCCGTGGTGACGACGTCTTCGACCACCACCACTCGCTCGCGTGGCGCGAGGCTGAACCCGCGCCGCAGCAGGAGCCGACCGTCCTGCCGTTCGGCAAAAATGGCACGCACGCCGCCGAGCCCGCGCGCAACCTCATGGCCGATAATCAGGCCGCCGAGCGCTGGTGACAGCACGGTTGCCGGAGACAGGTGACGCACCCGCTCCGCCAGCATAGTGCCGAGGGCGCCAGCCGTCTCGGGATCCTGGAGGACGAGCGCGCACTGCAGGTAGCCGTTGCTGTGCAGCCCCGAAGACAGGCAGAAATGCCCGTCGAGCAGCGCGCCTGAGCGGCGGAACATTGCGAGGAGCGAATCGCGATCGGTGTCGGGCATGAGATGGTGCCCCGAACCGTGCTTCGTACGACGCAGTTCGGGATCCGCCGGAACCGAAGTTCGGGCTCCACGGCGCGCGCCGGGTGAGCGGTGTCCGGAAGCGCCCGTAGTATACAATCCGGAAAGCTTCTGGAAACTCCCGTTCCCCGCCGTTCGTCTACTCCACATGGTTTCTCAGAGGGAAGTCGGCCTGCGCCCTCGCGCGGTCGATCTGTTCACTCGATGGAGCAGGTACTCATGCGTGTTCAGTCTCTTCCGGGTGCGCGTTTAGCCGCGGCGTGCTCGGTGCTGCTGTTGGCCTCCGCGTCCGCCTTCGCGCAACCCGCACAGTCGCCTCCCGCACAGTCGCCTCCCGGTCAGTCACCGCCCGGTCAGTCACCGCCCGCGCAGCTGCCGTCAGCGCAGCCGGCGGCTCCGGCAGCGACCGGGCCGGTACGTCCGCTGTCCGTGAACGAAGCCGTCGCGCTGGCGCTCGAGCAGAACCTCGGGGTGCAGGTGGAGCGGCTCAACCCCCAGTTGCAGGACCTGGCCATCGAGCAGGCCCGTACGGCGTGGCGGCCCGGCTTCAATGCCGGCGTGAGCGCCCAGTCGCAGGACAGCCCGCCCAGCAGCTTCCTGTCGGGCGCGAGCGACAAGATTACATCGACGAGCACCGGGGGAAACGTCGGCGTGAGCCAGCTGCTGCCCTGGGGCACGAGCTACGCGGTCAGCTACGACTCCAACCGGTTCACCACGAACAACGCGTTCTCGAGCTTCAACCCGCAGCTGGGCGCGAATCTCGACTTCGCGCTCGTGCAGCCCCTGCTGCGCGGCTTCCGGTTCGACAACGCGCGCTACCAGCTGGCCGTGTCGCGGAAGAATCGCGAGATCGCCGACGTGGATCTGCAGCAGACGATTGCACTGACGGAGCGCAATGTGAAGAGCGCGTACTGGGACTACAAGTACGCGCTGGCCTCGCTCGACGTCGCTCGCCAGTCGTTCGACCTCGCAGCCGAGTCTCTCCGCAACACGCGCACGCGCGTCGAGATCGGCACGCTCGCGCCAATTGACGTGATCGAGGCGGAGGCCGAGGTCGCGCAGCGCGAAGAAGCGGTCATTCTCGCCGAGGCGTCGATCGGGCAGACGGAGGATCAGCTGCGCTCGCTGATATTTGATCCCAACACGCCGGAATTCTGGAACATGCGCCTCGAGCCGACCGACCCGGTGCCTTTCCAGGTGCAGGCCGTGGACGTGGACGCCGCCATTCGGCGCGCTCTCGCCGAACGCACCGACCTGGCCAATTCGAAGAAGTCGATTGAGCGCACCGCGTACACGGAGCGGTTGTACAAGGACCAGACGCTGCCGGGCGTGGACGTGCGGCTCGACTACAACTCGACCGGCCTTGGCGGCACGCAGCTCGTGCGCGGCGAGGGTGCGTTCCCGCCGCCCGTTATCGGCTTGGTGCAGCGCCCGTACAGCGACCTGCTCAGCGACATTTTCAGCAGCTCGTTCCCGACCTGGCGCTTCTCCGCTAACGTCTCTTACCCGATCGGGCAGAGCACGGCCGATGCCTCGCTCGCCCGTACCCGCCTCGAGACGCGGCAGTCCGTGACGAACCTTCGCAGTCTCGAGCTGCAGGTCGTCACGCAGGTGCGCGACGCCGGCCGTCAGCTCATGGCAAACAGCAAGCGCGTGGATTCGACTCGCGCGTCACGCGTCCTGGCCGAACGCCGCCTCGAAGCGGAAGAGAAGAAGTTTGCCGCCGGCATGTCCACGAGTTTCCTGGTGTTCCAGGCCCAGCGCGACCTCGCGCAAGCCCGGAACACGGAGCTCAGGGCAATCCTCGACTACACCAAGTCGCAGGTGGACTACGAGACGGTACAGGTCGCTCCCGTCGGCGGTGGCTCGGGCTTCACCACGTCTGCCGCGGTCGGGACCGCCTTTGGCCAGTCCACGGGCGTGGGTGCCGCGGGCGCGTCGTCCTCTGCGACTGGGGGAAACACCGGAAACACCGCAAACACCGGAACGAACCCCCAGCAGTAGTCGCGAGCCGCGCGGGGCG
This sequence comes from Vicinamibacteria bacterium, assembly GCA_963763095.1. Classification (GTDB taxonomy): domain Bacteria; phylum Acidobacteriota; class Vicinamibacteria; order Vicinamibacterales; family JAENWD01; genus CAVUCH01. Next base: position 171,837 of record CAVXNR010000030.1, on the reverse strand, counting down.
ACGGCACAAAGGGACGGCAGCGGAGACGCGGCCGTCCCTTTGTTTTTGGCCGCATCCGCCCTACACTCGCCGCGTGCCGGCGCTCTCGGTCACGATCATCGCCTTCAACGAAGAAGCCCATCTCGCCGGCGCGCTGCGGTCGGTCGGCTGGGCCGATGAGATCGTCGTGGTGGACTCGGGCAGCACCGACGGCACCGTGGACATCGCGCGGCAACTCGCGACCCGCGTCGAAGTGCGTCAGTGGCCGGGATATGCGGCGCAGAAGAACTACGCGGCGTCGATCGCCCGGCATGACTGGATTCTGTCGGTCGACGCGGACGAGCGGATCGGCACCACGCTGGCCGCATCGATCGATCGGTGGCGGGCCCTCGAGCCCCGCGCGCCCGGGTACCGCATCGCCCGAACGTCGTCATACCTCGGTGAGTGGATCCGCACGACGGACTGGTATCCGGATTATCAGGTGCGGCTGTACGACCGGCGGGCTGGAGCCTGGGAGCCGGCCCGCGTGCACGAATCGGTGCATGTCGCCGGCGAGCCGGCACTCCTCGCGGGAGAGATCGAGCACTACCCGTATGCGGATGTGAGCGACCACCTGCAGCGGATCGATCGTTACACGACATTGGCCGCGCTCGATATGCGGGAGCGCGGGCGCAGCGCCGGGCCGCTGGCGCTACTCGGCCATCCGCCCGCGGCCTTCCTGCGCAATTACGTCCTGCGGCGGGGCATACTGCAGGGTCGCGCCGGGCTCGCGGTGTCGCTCCTGAATTCGTATTACGTGCTGCTCAAGTACGTGAAGCTGCTCGAGCTCCAGCGCGCGGGCCGGGGCCACCCGGCTGCCTGAGGCCATGTTCTCGATTCACATCGACACAGCGACCACGTGGCGCGGCGGGCAGAACCAGGTGCTGCTGACGGTGATGGGCCTGCGCTCCGCCGGCCATCGCGCCATGCTGATCGCACACCCGGCAGGCGAACTGCGCCGGCGGGCGGCGGAAGGGCTCGACTTCGTCCCGCTCGCGCCCAGCCACGAGCTCGATCTGAAGGCAGGCTGGAAGCTGTCGCGGCTCTTCAACCGGCTCCGGCCCGACATCGTCCACGCGCACGACCCGCACGCGGTCTCCACGGCCGCCCTGGCGCTCTCGATGTCGACGGCGCAACCCGTACCGCCGCTGGTCGCATCCCGGCGGGTGGACTTTCACCTCAAGAAGAATTCGTTTTCGCAATGGAAACACCGGCAGGTACGGACCTTCATCACCGCCTCCGACGCGATTGCACGCATCTTGCGTGCGGACGGGATCCTGGCGGCACAGATCGTCACGGTCCATGAGGGAATCGACGCGGAGCGCATCGAGCACATCGAGCCGGCCAGCGTGCACGCGGCGTTCTGGCTGCCGACCCACGCCCCCGTCATCGGCAACATCGGCGCGCTCGTGGCCCACAAGGGGCAGCGGCACCTGATCGACGCAGCCACCATCGTCCTGCGCGACGTGCCCGAAGCGCGCGTGGTGATCCTCGGCGAGGGTGAGCTGCGCAGCTCGCTGGAGCATCAGGTCAAGGCACTGCACCTCGAGAAACATGTGCTGCTCCCGGGGTTTCGCGACGACGTGCTCGCGTTGCTGAAAACCTTCGATGTCTTCGTCATGTGCTCCGAGACGGAAGGGCTCGGCACATCGATCCTCGACGCGATGGCCTGCGGCAAACCGGTGGTGGCCACCAACACGGGCGGCATCCCGGAGGTGGTGGAGGACGGGGTCACCGCCTTCCTGGTCGAGCCGCGCGACCCGAAATCACTCGCGGATGCCATGACGAGGCTGCTGCAGGACGAGGGACTGAGAACCCGGATGGGGGCCGCCGGCCTGACGCGGGTGCGGCAGCAGTTCACAGTGGACCGGATGGTGGCGGGGACCCTCGCGGTCTACGAGCAGGTGCTCGCGGCGACGGGTGAGGCTGTCAGCCGGGACTGAAGTCCCGGCTCCACATCAACAGTCCAGGCTCCACATTCAACAGCCCAGGCTCCACATCAAGAGAGTCCTGGCTTCACATCAAGTTGCCGGCTCCACAGCTCCACATCGAAGTCGTCGCCAGCCGCCGGCCTCGCAGTCGCCCGGCGGTCAAGAATGTGGAGCCGGCACTTTAGTGCCGGCGTGACCGCCCCGCGCCGCGTGCATTGTGCATCGTGCATTGCTTCAGCGCCCCAGCCCCTTCGGCCGGCAGAACCCGCGCAGCGGGCACTGGGTGTCACCCTGCTTCATCCGGAAGCCGCAGCTCCCCATCATCCCCACGTGGCAGATGGAGAAGTCGAACCGGACGGGATCGACAGGATCGATGGCGCGCAGTGATGCCGTGATGTCGGAGGCCATGCGCCACCCTGCCGAGCGGTATCGGGTCAGGCGCAGGCACTGCCCCAACCGGATCACGTGCGTGTCGAGCGGCACCACGAGCCGTGACGGGGCGATGCGCGTCCACACTCCGAGGTCCACGGCATCCCGCCGCACCATCCATCGCAGGAAGAGATTCAAGCGCTTGCAGGCACTGCCAGCGGCAGGGCGCGGGAAGAAGTAGCAGACGCCCGGACGCTGGGGCACACGCCCGTACGCGGCTCGCAAGTCCAACGCCAGCGCACGCTCGGAGAAGGAGGTGAGCGCCGGGCCGATGTCCGGTGCGGACGGGTCGTCGCCGTCCGCAAAAAAGCCTTCGATCGATCCCGAGGACTCGAGCATCTGCCGAAGCACCCAGAGCAGCGCGACGATGTCGGGACCGCGAGTCCAGCGGTGCACGAACGACGAGAACGCCGCGCCGTGGACCCGCGGCTCGAAGCTCCTGATGAAGGCGGCTGGCGACGGTCCCATCAATCGGAACACCGTCTCGATCGAGCCATTCACGCTCGCGACGCGCCCGAAGGCGAGCGCCGCGGCACAGAAGCCGGCGACCTCACGGTCAGGCGGCGAAGCAAACCGGCGCACGAGGTTCACCGGATCAGCGATCGCGTCGGGATGGTTGAAATCGCGATAGAGCGCGTCGAGCCGTGGTCCGAGCGACGCGGAGGCGAGGGCTCTCGAACCGCGTTGGGGTGGTGGCATGGTCAGCGGGGAGTGGGGTGTTGCTGCGGGCGACGCACGGCGCAGCGCCTCAGAACGCCGTCACCGGCGTGCCAGCCTGGCAGAGCGGGCAGTCGGCGGCCGGGTAGTTCTCGCGCATCGCATACTCCGTCAGGGCGATGACGGGGGCACCGATGTCGACGATCGAGGCCAGCCGGTCGCAGATGACGACGGCGGCGAGCACCGTGCCGCCGGCGGCTCGCACGACCTCCGCGCAGCGCTGCAGCGTCTGTCCTGTGTTCAACACGTCATCCGCCAGCAGAACCCGCCGGCCCTCGACGAGCTGACGGTAGAAGCTCCGCAGCCGCGGCCGGTCATCCGCGTCCATGCCGAACGGCGCAAACGAGCTCGGCGGGTGCGTCAGACTGCGGCGGCTGTCGAGCAGCCCTGCAATCGTGTGCGCCAGCAGCGCGCCACCCGTGACCGGGCCGGCGACCACCTCGGTGGCCGTGGTCACCTCCGACGGGACGAGGTCGAGGAGGTCCTGCGCCAGCCGCCAGATCGTGGACGGATAGCGGAACAACTGGTGCGGGTTCAAGTAAGTGCGGCCGTGATAGCCGTTGCCGTAATCGAAGTGGCCATCGAGCATCAGCACGCCGAAGCGGCTGAGCTCCATGAGGGCGCGGGCACGGATTTCGTCGGGGCGGTTCACGAGAGCTCTCCAGTCGAGGGACGAGTGAGACGCAAGCGTGACGGCACGGCATCAGGCGAATGCGTCCGCGCCGGAGACGGCATCGTTGACGAACACTGTGCGTCCGCCGACGATCGTCGCGGCTGTCGCGCCTCGCAGGTCCCAGCCGTCGAACGGGGTGTTCTTCGACTTGGATCGCAACGAGGCGGCCCTGATCGTGACGCGCGCGTCTGGTGCGAGCACGGTGATGTCCGCGGCCGCACCCACGGAGAGCGTTCCACCCTGACGGCGCAGGATCCGAGCCGGGTTCAGCGACAGCAGCTCGACGAACCGGGGCATGGTGATGATCCCGCGGTGGAGCAGCCGGTCGAACGCTAGCGGCACGCACGTTTCGAGCCCGACGATGCCGAACGGCGCTCGATCGAACTCGACGTGCTTTTCATCCGCGTGGTGCGGGGCATGATCAGTGGCGATCACATCGATGGTGCCGTCGCGGATCCCGCTGATCATCGCCTCGACATCCGCCGCCTCCCTGAGCGGCGGGTTCATCTTGCAGTTCGTGTCGTACTTGATCGGACGTTCGAGCCACTCGTCCGTGAGCGTGAAGTGGTGCGGCGCCACTTCGCAGGTGACGCGCGCGGCGCGACCCTTCCCCACCCGCACAGCGTCGAGCGAGCCGCGTGCGCTCATGTGCGCGATGTGGACGTGGCCGCCCGTCATGGCCGCAAGCGTCACGTCCCGCGCGACCATGATTTCCTCCGCCGCACCCGGAATGCCGCGCAGGCCGAGCGCGGCCGCCTGGAAGCCCTCGTGCGCCACGCCGTCGCCCTTGAGCGACGGATCCTCGCAGTGATCGATCACCGGCAGGTCGAACATCCGCGTGTACTCGAGGGCGCGCCGCATGATCAGCGATGTCGCGACCGGGTGCCCATCGTCGGTGATGGCGACACAGCCCGCCGCATGGAGCTCCGCGATGTCCGCCAGCTGCTCGCCGGCAGACCCCCGCGTCACGGCCCCGATCGGGTAGACGCGGGCGAGTCCGGCTGCGCGCGCCTTTTCCAGGATGAAGCCGGTGACGCCGGCGCTGTCATTGACCGGCAACGTGTTCGGCATGCAGGCGACCGCGGTGAACCCGCCCGCAACGGCTGACGCAACACCGGTCGCAATCGTCTCCTTGTGCTCCTGACCCGGCTCGCGAAGGTGCACGTGCATGTCGATCAGCCCGGGTACGACGATGAATCCGCGGGGCACCTCGATCACCTGCATGCCATCGGTCACGGGCAGATCGCGTCCGACCGCAGCGATGCGGCCATCCTCGATGAGCACGTCGAGGGCGCCGTCGTGACCCGCGGCAGGGTCGACGATTCGCCCGCCCTTAAGCAGCCGCTTGGTCATCAACGCCTCCCGCGAGCAGGTAGAGCACCGCCATCCGCACCGCCACCCCGTTCGTCACCTGCTCGAGGATCACGGAGTAGCGGCCATCCGCCACTTCCGAGGCGATCTCGACCCCGCGGTTCATCGGGCCAGGATGCATCACGATGACGTCCGGCTTCGCGCGCCGCACGCGGGCCTCGGTCATCCCGAACACCGCGAAGTACTCGCGGAGCGACGGGAAGAACCCACCTTGCATGCGTTCGAGCTGGATGCGCAGCAGCATGATCACGTCGGCCCCCTCGGCGGCTTCGTCCACCGAGGTTGTGACGCGCACGCCGAGCCGCTCGATGCCCGGGGGGACGAGCGTCGGCGGGCCGCAGACCCAGACATCGGCGCCCATCTTCGAGAGCAGCAGGAGGTTCGAGCGCAGCACGCGGCTGTGCAGCAGGTCCCCGATGATTGCGACCTTCAGGCCGCGTATCCGTCCCTTGTGCTGCCGCATGGTGAAGGCGTCGAGCAGAGCCTGCGTGGGGTGTTCGTGCATGCCGTCGCCCGCGTTGATGATGCGCGAGCGGCAGATGCGCGCGAGCAGATCGCATGCGCCCGACGAGCCGTGGCGCATGACAATCATGTCGGGAGACATCGCCTCGATGTTCAATGCGGTGTCGACCAGTGTCTCGCCCTTCACCACGCTGGAGGTGGCGACCGCGATGCTGAGGGTGTCGGCGCTCAGCCGTTTCTCGGCCACCTCGAAGGACGTGCGGGTCCGCGTGCTCGGCTCGAAGAACAGATTCACGACCGTGCGGCCGCGAAGCGTCGGCACCTTCTTGATCGGCCGCAGGGCGATCTCCGTCATCGCCTCGGCGGTGTCGAGGACGAGCACGATTTCCTCGGGCGTCATCTCCGCGATGCCGAGCAGGTGCTTGTGACGCAGCCGCGTCGCGGCCCTGGGCTCGCCCGCACGGAGATTCGCCTGGGCCTCAGGGCTCTTCGCCGTTGATGACGACTTCGTCATCGCCGTCCACCTCCTCCAGCCTCACCTGCACGCTCTCGCCGCGCGAGGTCGGCAGGTTCTTGCCCACGTAATCCGCCTTGATCGGCAGTTCCCGATGTCCACGGTCGACCAGCACCACCAGCTGGATAGCCTGGGGCCGGCCGAAGTCGATGAGCGCGTCGAGTGCGGCTCTGACGGTCCGGCCGGTGTAGAGCACATCGTCCACCAGCAGGAGGATCCGGTCGTCGATCGAGAACGGGATGTCCGTGCTCCGGACGAGCGGCTGCGGGCCGACCGCGTGGCGCATCAGGTCGTCGCGATACAGCGTGATATCCAGCGCCCCTGTCGGCACGGCGCGCCCGGCGATCTGCTGGAGTTGGTCGGCGAGCCGCCGTGCGAGGTGCTCCCCGCGCGATCGAATGCCGACGAGCGCGAGGTCGTCCAGCGTGCGGTTCCGCTCCACGATTTCATGCGCGATGCGCGTCAGCGTGCGGCCCACGCGATCCGCGTCCATCACCACGGGCATGGCGAGTCCTCCGCAGGGGTCGCCGGACACACCGGCATCCGCGCAGGTGCGCCAGGGATCAGCGGCCGGATCCGGGGCACACCGCGGTGTACGCACATTGCGGTGCGATCGGGAAAACGACTGTAGTACGCGGGGGGACGCTGACCGATTGCGGCGGGAGTCTGGACAGGCACGCTTCACCTCTTCGCGACCTCGCCGGGCCGCGTTAAAGAGTCGCCGGATTATACCTTGAGAATGAGATCGGGAGGTGTTTCGCAAATGGTGCGAAACACCTCCCGATCTCCATTGCAGATTCTGCGGTCAGGGGTCGTGGGTGGGGATGAAGGCGAGAGGGCGGGCGGCCGTGAAGGGCGGCGTGAACAGGTCCGTCCGCGCGTAGCCGTCCATGTCGCGGCCAATCGGAAGGCCGAAGTAGTAGAGCACCGTTGGCGCCACATCGAGCACGGAGCCGCGCCGGAGCCGGCCCGGGCGGACGGCGGACCCGAATGCCATCAGGAACCCGTCGGGCGCGCGCTCGTGAGTGCCGCTCTCATGGTTCCCCAGCGCCCGCTCGAGCAGGCGCTTCGGCAGGCTGAGCGGCTCCATCCCGAAGGGAGAGACGACGAGCAGCAGATCATCCGGCCCGAGCCGCTCGATGGCGCGCCCGATTTCTCCGTCGATGTACCGGTAGGTCCTGCGGCAGCACCGTCCCATACCGCCGGCGCTCCTCCTCTGGAACATCGCCAAACGCACGTGGCATCGCCTGCCGCAGATAGTCGTGACCGACGCTGTCGAGCCCGACGTAGCGCATCGCCACCAGCCGTGCTTCCGGGTCGTTCCGGATCCCATCCAGCGCGCCGCTGTACAGGCGGTCGAGCGCGAGAGCTGCCCCGCCCGGGTACGTGTGGACACCCGGTGCGGAGGGCGATCCGGAGGCGGAGGCAGAGGCCGCGGCAGCGGCAGCAGCGGCAGCAGCGGCAGTGTCCGGCGGCTCGGGAAGGGTACGCAGCCTCGTCGCCAATTCAGGCGGGACGGGGACGCAACGGGCAACGCGGCGGACGAGGTGTGAAGGCGGTCGGTCACCATCTCGCCCGGAACGGACCACGCGGGAGATGTCAGCGGCCATCGGACGACAGCAGCGCCAATGCCGGACGAGCTCAGGATCGCCCAGAGCGGCCGCGCGCGCAGCGACCGAGACGTGTGGGCGCGTTCCTCCAACAACCCTGCGGCCACCAGGCCGTGCGCGAAGCAGTAGTCCGGCAGCAAGTCGACGGTGGGGCCTGCGGGCCGGGCCCGGTAGAGCGCCGCGGACCGCACGCCGGTGTGCAGCGGCAGCTTGCCCGTGGCGATCGCGGTCAGCACTGGCGCAGGCTGCGTAGGGCGCAGAGTCGCGAGGTGCATCACCGCGCCAGACTCGAGAATGCGCGCGACGTTCGGCAGGCGGCCGTCGGCCACGGCCGGCGAGATGAAGTCGAGCGATGCGCCGTCGAGCAGCAACATCGTGACCCGTCCTCGCGGGAACGCCGCAAACGAGGACACGCCCTCGCCCGGCCGGGGCGCCTCTGGCGTTGCGTGCGCAGACCCACGCAGCCACAGCGGCACGGCCAGCGATGCAAACACCACCATCCCGAACGCCGCAGGGCCCGCTCGTCCTCCCCGCCCGAACGAGAACCGGAACACCCCCAGACCCACCAACAGGGCCACTCCAAGAGTGAGGACGACGGCACCCAGGGCCATGCGGCGTGCGGCGTCATCATCGAGCGTCATGCGGAGCCCACTCAGGTTCAGCCACATCAGCGTGGCGGCGACGCCCGACGCAATCAGGCACAGCCAGACGAGCAGCTGAAAGCTGACCCAACCAGGCGACAGCACGGTCTCCGCGAACAGATGCCGGACGAGCAGCACCCCGTAGAACACGAACGCCACGAAGGTGCCGTGCAGCAGCAGGATCGGCAGCACCAGCGCGCCAACCGTGCCCGGACGCAGGGGGACGGAAGGGTTGAGCTGCAGCACCAGCACCGTCAGGTAGGCAGCGAAGATGCCGCCCGCGATTCCGGCGTTCAGCAGCATCCGGAGGTGGCGCACGGAGACATCATACGGGCGTCGTCGGGCCCAGGACGCGTCAGGGGCGGTTGATATACTCGCCGGGATGGTCGTCGATGTGCCGGCGCCGGTCCTGTACAACCGGCGTTTGTCCCCCCACTACAACGTGATTGCGCTGGGCGCTCCGGCAGTTGCCGCGGCGGCCGAGCCCGGCCAGTTCGTGATGGTCAAGCCCGCACCCGGCCACGAGCCACTCTTGCGCCGGCCCTTTTCTATCTTCGAGGTGTTGCGGGACGCTGGCGGCATGCCCTTGGGCATCACCCTGCTCAACAAGTGTGTGGGCATCACGACGAAGCAGCTGTTCGAAGTGCAGGACGGACAGTACATCGCCTGCCTGGGGCCGCTTGGACGCCCGTTCTCGCTCGTCGACCCCGACACCGAGGCGTGGATGGTGGCGGGCGGGGTGGGGCTCGCACCATTTGCAACGCTCGCCGAGGCGCTCGGTGCCAAGGGCGTGCCCATGACGCTGTTCTACGGCGGCCGCAGCACTGAGGACCTCTTCTATATCGAACTATTCGAGCACTCCGGCGCCGCCCTCGTCATCGCCACCGAGGACGGCACGCGCGGGGAGCACGGCCGTGTGACGCAGCCGCTCGAGCGCGCGCTCGCCGCGCGCGGCAGACGGCGCGTGGCGCTGTTCGCGTGCGGCCCCGAGCCGATGCTCGCAGCGGTCGCGCACCTGGCCGCCGACCATGGCGTGCCGTGCGAAGTCTCAGTCGAACGGGTCATGGGGTGCGGTCTCGGCGGATGCTACAGCTGTGTTGTGCCGATGCGGGGCGCTCGAGGCCGGCCGCACTTCGTGAGATCGTGCGTGGATGGGCCCGTGTTTGATGCAGCGGCGCTGATATGGGAGTAGCAGGCCTGGAGGCGGGCGCGAGCGTGACACGCGGGCCGATCTGGCCGTCATTCGCAAACCGCCCCCTGTAGCGGCGCGAGTTCCCTCGCGCGCCGGCGAGAAGACGAAAGACACATGGACCTCACCACGCGTATCGGCTCACTCACGCTGGCAAACCCTTTGATTGCGGCGAGCGGGTGCTTTGGCTACGGCCTCGAGTACGAGCGGGTCGTGGATCTTTCCACGCTCGGCGCCGTCGCGGTGAAGGGCTTGTTTCTCACCGAGCGCGAGGGGCACCCGCCGCCGCGCATCGTGGAGACGCCCGCCGGCATGCTGAACGCCATCGGGCTCCAGGGCATCGGCGTGCACCGGTTCGTGCGCGAGCGTCTGCCGAAACTGCGGGATCGGCACGCCGTCGTGATCGTCAACGTCTGCGGCGTCACGCTCGACGAGTACGTCGAGGTGTCGCGAATCCTCTCGGACGCCGAAGGCGTCGGTGCCATCGAGCTGAATATCTCGTGCCCGAACATCAAGGAGGGCGGAATCCAGTTCGGCTGCAGCCTGCACGGCACGTTCGATGTGGTGAGCGCCGTTCGCAAGGCGACCCGGCTGCCGCTGATTCCGAAGCTCACGCCCAATGTGACGAGCGTGTCGGCATTCGCCCGGGCCGCGGAGGACGCGGGAGCCGACGCCGTCTCGCTGGTGAACACGTTTCTCGCGATGGCCATCGACGTCGAGACACGGCGTCCAGTGCTGAGCAACGTCATGGGCGGCCTGAGCGGGCCGGCCATCCGGCCGATTGCGGTCCGGATGGTCTACGAGTGCCGCGAGCAGATTCGGATCCCGATCATCGGCATGGGCGGGATCACCGATGCGCGCGATGCGCTGGAGTTCATCATCGCGGGCGCAAGCGCCGTCCAGGTGGGCACCGCCAACTTCGTCGATCCGTTCATCTGGTCGAAGCTGCTGGACGGGTTCGCGGACTACGGCGCACGCCATGGGGTTGAGCGACTCGCCGACATCGTGGGCGCGGCGCACCCGCAGCCGGTGGACGGCTGATGCACCGGCTGCTTGCCGCGCTCGACGTCGACACCGCGCGCGCCGCGACGGAGCTGGCCGGCAGCCTCCGTGGCCACGTCGGCGCGTTCAAGGTCGGCAGCCATCTCTTCACCGCCGAGGGCCCGGGGTTCGTCCGCGAGCTGGCCGCCAGGGGCGATCGTGTGTTCCTGGATTTGAAGTACCACGACATCCCGAACACGGTGGCGAGCGCCGTGCGGGCCGCCACGCGGCTCGGAGTGTGGATGGTGAACGTGCACGCAAGCGGCGGCCGCGGCATGATGCGTGCGGCGCGGGAAGCGGCGCGGCAGGGCGATACCGACCGCGTGCCGCTCGTGATTGCCGTCACCGTGCTCACGAGCTTCGACGGCCCGGCGCTCGCCGACGTGGGGATCGAGCGCCAGGTGCTCGCGCATGTCGAGCACCTGGCGCTTCTCGCACAGGACGCCGGGCTCGACGGTGTCGTGGCGTCCCCGCTCGAGACGCAGCGCCTCCGGGAGCGCTGCGGCCCCGGCTTTCTCATCGTGACACCGGGGATTCGCAGCGGTCCCCCGCGGGATGGCGACGACCAGGTGCGCACGATGACCGCCGCCGATGCCATCCGCGCCGGCGCGAGTTACCTCGTGGTGGGCCGGCCGATCATTGCGGCTGCCCATCCATCGGCCGCGGCGGATGACATCGCGCGGACGCTGCCGACGGCCGGAGGCTGACGCGCGCAGGAGGCTCCGGCGCCAAGATGCGCCCGCGAGCCTCCTGCGTCTACCGTGCCCGCCTACTTCGCGGTGATGATGAAGTGCCCGCGCCGGTTCTGGGACCAGCAGCTCTCCGCCTCGTCACGGCAGAACGGCTGCTCCTCACCCTTGCTGATCGCCTGCACGCGCGATCCTGACAGGCCGAGGCTGCCCAGGTACTCGCGCACGGCGTTCGCGCGCCGTTCGCCGAGCGCCAGGTTGTACTCGGGAGTTCCGCGATTGTCGCAATGGCCTTCTACCGTGAACGCCACCGATGACCAGCGCTTCAGCCACTCGGCGTTCTTCTGCAGCGCGCCGCGTCCCTCATCAGACACCGTGGCGGAGTCGTAGTCGAAGAACACGTCACCGAGCGGCTTTTCCGCATTCAGCTGATCCACCGACTTGCCTGCGAACACTTCTTCCTCCGTGAGCGGCTTTGGCGGCGGCGGAGGCGGGGGCGGGGGCGGTGGCGGGGGCGGCGGCGGCGGTGTCGCGGCCGGCGGTGGCGGCGGCGGGGGTGGCGCAGCCGCGGGCGCCTTCTTCGCGCAGCCAGCGGCGCCGATGCTGATCACGAGGGCCAGGGCTGCGATTGGGAACAATCGCGCGAATCGGGTCATCTAATCACTCCTCCATCGTTCGTAGAAACTATCGACCGACCGAAGCACTATCAACAGATGCATCGATCGCCACGCGCGCAGCATCGGACACCGAGTGCTGCCGCCGGTGCGGCACCTCCGACGGTCCCGGGAGGGAGTCCGCCGGTCGTGGGTCATCGTGACAGAGCCGTTGGAATGAGCCGGCGCAGACGCACACCAGACGTGGAGTCTTCGGAGTCGCTTTCTCCGCGACTATCCGGTCCAAGCCTGCCCGGTGTGCGCGGGCGCGGCGCCATAGTAACGCAGTCAGGGCGTCTCTGCGACGCGTAAATTGGAGAAACCGTGTCAGGCAGGCGTCAGCACGAGCACTTCGTTCAGGCTGCCCGTGCGGTATCCCTGGAGATCGAGGCTCACGTACTTGTATCCCGCCGCTTTGAGCTCCCGCACGATCGCGGCGTTCGTTTCGGGTTCGAGCGCACGCGGCATTTCCTCGCGGCTGATTTCGAGCCTCGCGAGCGTATCGTGATGCCGCACGCGGCAGACGCGGAATCCGAGCGTGCGCAGCGCTTCTTCGGCGCGCTCCACCATCTGGAGCTTCGGGACGGTGACCTCGCTCTGGTAGGGGATGCGGGATGACAGACAGGCCGACGCCGGCTCGTCCCAGGTCGGCAGGCCCGCCTCACGCGACAGCTCCCGGATCTCCGTCTTCGTCAGACCGGCGTCGTCGAGCGGGCTGCGCACGCCGAACTCGCGCGCGGCCTGGCGACCGGGGCGATAATCGCCGCGATCGTCGGCGTTGTTGCCATCGACCACCACCGCAATCTTGCGCGCCTCGGCGATCGCGCTCAGGTGGGTGTAGAGCTCGTGCTTGCAGTAGTAGCAGCGATTGGCAGGATTCGCGCGGTACTCCGGCCGGTCCATCTCCGCGGTGTTGATGATCTCGTGCCGCAGGTTGAACTCGCGCGCGATGCGGACCGCCAGGTCGCGGTGCCGCCGGGGGTAGCTGGGACTGTCGGCGGTGACGCAGAGCACCGCGTCCGGGCGAGCGGCCGTGGCGGCGTACGCGAGGTACGCGCTGTCGACGCCCCCACTGTAGGCCACCAGGATCGACGGCATCCCGGCGAGCAGCTCACCGAGGTGCAGGTGTTTCGCCCTGAGCGCGTCAGTCACTGCTCCCAGTCCTCTTTCTCTTCCTCGTCATCGTCCTCGTCGTCGTCCTCATCTTCCGCCTCGTCTTCCTCCTCGTCGTCGTCATCCTCGTCGTCGTCTTCCTGCGCGGCCTCGATCTCGAGCGGCGACACGCTGACCACTTCGAGGTTCGAGCCGCACTCCGGGCAACTCAACAAATCGCCCTTGTCGACGTCGTATTCGTCTACGTCGAGATCGGCATCACACTCAGGACAGGTCGCCATGAACAATCCTCGGGAAGGGCCGCGGCGCTCCGGCCGGAGCAGTCGGTCGGCGGGTCGATGTGGACACAATCGTGAACGAAATTCCTCAACAGCCCTTGAATTATAGCGACAAGGTCCAAAGCCGCGCAACGCGGACTAACGCTTGCGCTCGGCCCCTCCGATACAGGACACGATGAGTCCCGCTGCGGGCGCGGCAAAGACCGTGCTCATCGCTGACGACACCGCGTTCGTGCGCGACCGCTTCAAGGCGGCGCTCGAGGAAGCGGGGCACCGGGCGATCACCGTGCGGACCGCCACCGAATTGCTGGCACGCGTGCGTGCGGATGTCGAGCGGATCGACCTGGTTCTGCTCGATCTCCGGCTGCCGCACACGTCAGGTGCCCAGCTCGTGCGGGAGGTGCGGAAAATCGACGAGGGCCGCCTGCCCATCGTCGTGTTCAGCGGCACCATCGCGAATGCCGCCGAGGTCCGCGACCTGGCGGCACTCGGCATCGCGGGTTATGTGAACGAGTACAGCGCGGGCCAGAACGTGCTGCCGTCGCTCGCGCCGCACCTGTTTCCCGACAGCTTCAACCGCCGCGGCAGCCCGCGCGTGAGCCTCGGCATTCCGATTTCCTATCGGTTCGGCAATACCATCGCCGCGGCGCTCACCCTCACCCTCAGCCGCGGGGGCGTGGCGGTCCGGACGACCACGCCGCTGCAGGCAGACGCCAAGGTGCGTCTTCGGCTGCGGCTGCCCGGCGGCAAGACCGACATGGATATCGACGCCCGTGTCGCCTGGACCGACCGGCGCGTGGGCATGGGCCTGCAGTTCGAGCGCGTCGCACCCCCCGACCAGCACGCCATCAACGAGTTCGTCGACAGCCATTTCTTCACCAATCGCAGGGCCTGAGCGGCTTGCCCGACCGGGGGCTCTCCGGTACAGTCCGGCACGGGGGTCGTATGCCGGACGTGTCGCACGTGTTGCTCGGGCTGCTCGCCATCATGACGCTCGTGCTGGCGAACGGGTTCTTCGTCGCGGCCGAGTTCGCGCTCGTGACGGTGCGCAAGACGCGCATCGACCAGCTGATTGCCGAAGGCAGCGCCACCGCGCGTGTCGTCCGGCGTGCCCTCGGCGACCCGGACAGCTATATCGCCGCCACGCAGCTCGGGATCACGATGACGAGCCTGGGGCTCGGGTGGATTGGCGAACCCGCCCTCGCTGTCGTGCTCGAACCCGGTCTGGCCGCGCTGGTCGGTGACCGCGTCGCCGTCGCAACCTCACACTCCGCCGCCTTCACGATTGCGTTCGCGATCATCACCGCACTCCACATCGTGCTCGGCGAGCTCGCGCCGAAGACCGTGGCCCTGCAGCACCCGGAGCGCACGTCGCTCATCGTGGCGCGGCCGACGGAGCTGTTCATGCGCGTGTTCTGGCCCTTCATCAGCCTCTTGAACGGAATGGGACGCACCGTCGTGCAGGCTTTCGGGCTGCGCGGTCCCAGCGGGCACTCCCTGGTGCACTCCGAAGAGGAACTGAAGATGCTCGTGACCGCCAGCCAGGAAGCCGGTGTGATCGAGGAAGACGAAGAGCAGATGCTCCACCGGGTTTTCGGCTTCGCCGACCTCACGGCGGGCCAGGTCATGGTCCCCCGTACCGAAATGGTGGCGGTGGTGGATGACGCGTCGATGGAGTCCGTACTGCAGGCGGTCGCGCGAGGGGCGCACGACCGCTATCCCATCTACCGCCAGAACCTGGACAACATTCTGGGCGTGCTGCACCTGGCGGATCTCGTCCCCGTGCTCGCCCGCGGCGGCCCGGTCGACGTGGCCGCGCTCGCACGCGAGGCGTACACCGTGCCCGAGACGATGCCCGCCGACACCCTGCTCGGCGAGATGCGCGCGCGCAACACGCCGCTGGCGATCGTGATCGACGAGTACGGCGGCACCGCCGGGCTCGTGACATTCGCGGGCCTCATGGAACGGATCGTCGGGTCGCTCGGGAAGGAAGGGGCCGCCGCACGCATCACGGTGCTCGCCGACGGGTCGGCATTGGTAGACGGCCTGGCGCTGGTGACGGACATCAACGCGCAGTTCGGGCTGCACATCGACGAAGACGTCTACAACACGCTCGGCGGCTACGTCCTCGGCCGTCTCGGTCGGCGGGCCCGACTTGGGGATCGCATCGAAGTCGAGGCCCGGACGATGCGCGTCGAAGCGCTCGACGGGCTCCGGGTTGCCCGCGTCTTCATCTCGAAGCGGCGGGCCGAACATCCGTAGGGCCGAGTGGTCGTGTCGAGTGGCCCACGACGTGTGAACGTTTCAGCCGCGGCTTCCGGGAGATTCTGGGGGGCTCAGGTCGTCCTGAGCAGCCGCAGCCCGTTCGCGATGACGAGCAGCGATGCGCCGGTGTCGGCCACAATCGCCATCCAGAGGGTGGCGTGCCCGGTCAGGGCGAGGGCGAGGAACACGAACTTCAGCAGCAGCGAGGCGGCGATGTTCGTCTTGATGTTCCGCAGCGTCGCGCGACTGAGACGCAGCGCGAATGGAATCTTCGAGAGATCATCGCCCATGAGGGCGATGTCCGCAGTTTCGAGCGCGGCGTCGCTGCCCGCAGCCCCCATCGCGATGCCGACATCGGCGGCAGCCAGCGCAGGCGCGTCGTTCACGCCATCGCCCACCATCGCGATCGTGCCGTGATCTGTCTTGAGCGCGTGCACGGCCTCCACCTTGTCCTGCGGCAGCAGCTCCGCACGGTGCTCCGCGATTCCCAGCTCGCGGGCCACGGTCGCGGCCGCGGACACATTGTCGCCGGTCAGCATGACCACGTGGCGAAGACCTTGGCCACGGATCAGGTCCATTACATCCCGTGCAGCCTCGCGCGGACGATCGGCAACCGTGATCATGCCGATGACCGCCCCGTCCCACGCGAGGAGGACGGGCGTGGACCCGCCCGCCGCTCTTTCCAAGACGGCAGTCTCCATCTCCGGGGCGAGCAGCCCGCGTTCGCGGAAGAGCCGCAGATTGCCCACCAGCGCCGGACGGCCGTGCAGCACCGCCTCGGCGCCGAGGCCGGGCAGGGATCGGAAACGCTCCACGTCGAGCGTGCCGGCCGCGTGCGCCCGCGCGTGGTGCACGATGGCCGCCGCGATTGGATGCTCCGATCGCGACTCGAGGGCGGCTGCGAGCGCCAGCAGCCGCGCTTCAGGGGTGCCGTTGAACGCCGTGACGCCCACGACCGTCGGCTGGCCGTGGGTGAGAGTGCCCGTCTTGTCGAAGGCCATCACGCGAACGGCGGCGAGGCGCTCCAGATGCACACCGCCCTTCACGAGCACCCCGTGCCGGGCAGCGGCCGCGAGCGCGGACACGATCGACACGGGCGTTGAAATCACGAGCGCACATGGACACGAGATCACGAGCAGCACGAGCGCGCGGTACACCCACTCGAGCGGCGGGGCCTGGAAGACCAGCGGCGGTATCAGGGCAACCGCGACTGCCATCGTGATGACGACGGGGGTGTAATACTGCGCGAACCGCTCGACGAATGCCTGGGCGGGGGCCCGCTGGGCCTGGGCGCGATCAACGAGGTGGATGATGCGCGCGAGCGTCGTGTCGCGACGGAGCCGCGTCACGCGTATGTCGAGCGCGCCGCGGCCGTTGATCGTCCCGGCGAACACTTCGCCGCCCTCATGCTTGTCGACAGGCATCGACTCGCCGGTAATCGGCGCCTGGTTCACGTCGCTGCTGCCGGAGACGACGGTTCCGTCGAGTGGCACCTTCGCGCCCGGTCGAATCCGCAGCAGATCCCCGACAGCGACATCGTCTACCAGGACGCGGCGCTCGTGTCCGGCGCGCACGACGAGCGCGTCTGGCGGCGTGAGATCCATCAGCGCGCGAACCGCATGGCGTGCGCGATCCATGCTGCGTGATTCCAGATACTGCGCCACGGCAAACAGGAAGATCACCGTGGTCGCCTCGGACCACTCACCCAGCGCGACCGCACCGACCACCGCAATCGCCATCAGGACGTGGATGTCGAGGGTCCGCGCCTTGAACGAGACCAGTGCGCGGCGAGCCGGGTACACCCCGCCGGTCAGCGCGGACGCGACGAATGCCGCAATCGAGACGGCTGGCGCGAGCTGCACCCACTTGAGGCCGAGGCCTATGGCCAGGCACACGCCCGATGTGATGAGCAGGCGCTGGCGCACGAACGACGGTTCCACGACATGCGGCTGTTCGTGTTCGAGCCACGCCCGCATGCCCGTGTCTGCGACGGCGTCGGTGATCGCGGAGGCCGACAGTCGTGCGGCGTCGTAGGTGACGAGCAACCGGCCACTCAGCACGTCGGCCGACATTGCTTCAAGCCCCCTCAGGTTCTTCAGGCGGCGCTCGAGAATAGCGACTTCCTCATGGCAGTCCATCCCGTCGATCTTGAACACGGACTCGGCGTGGACCTCGCAGACGGGGCAGGCGGAGACGGTGGCGCTCATCCCTCAACCCCCGGGGACGCACGCCGCGAGACCGGCATGGCTTCCTCCACGTGCTCCAGTCCCTGCGCAAACAGCCGCAGAATGTGGGCGTCGTCGAGCGCATAGAACACCATGCGGCCGGCACGGCGTGAACGGACGAGCCGCAGGCTGCGAAGCAGTCGCAACTGGTGGGATACGGCCGATTCGCCTAGTGACAACAGGGTGGCGATGTCGCACACACAGAGCTCTGCCCGGGACAGCGCATCGAGAATGCGGACGCGCGTCGGGTCTCCGAGCGCCCGGAACGTCTCGGCCAGCGCGCCCGCGGATTCTGCCGGGATGAGCTCCCGCCGAAAAGCACCCATCTGCTCGGTGCTCCCGTGGAACACGTCGCAGGTCTCGTCTGTTACGGTAGGCGAAGTGGGCGGTTGCGGATGAGTGCTGGACATAACATCTGAACGAGTGCTCAGATGTTCATCCTACGCCTCAGTATCCCGAGCTGCAAGCCGATTCTAGGAGGTTTCTCCGTGCGAGCCGGAACTAGCGTTCCGGCTCCACACCAGATTCCGGCTCGCGCCGGCTCGAGGACACGCAACCCCGTCCATTCGCCGCGCGGACCTCGGCGGGGATTCACGGATGGGGAGCCACATCCCTCGCCCCGGTCCGTTCCTGTCAAAGCTGCGCCAGAGTCGCGTGCACCCGGCCATAGTCAGGCTCCACGCCCGGGTTCGCGGTGACTTCCCGGTGGCGGATGGTGCCGGCGCCATCGATCACGAACACGGCCCGCTTCGCAATCCCCTTCAGGCCGCCCATGTCAGGGTTGGCAACGTCGTAACCCTCGATCGCCGTGCGGTTGAAATCGCTCAGCAGCGGGAAGTTGAGCCGCTGCTGCCCAGCAAACTCCTTGAGAGCGAACGGCGTGTCGGCGCTAATCCCGAACACAGCGGCGTTGGCCGCGTTCAGCTGGGCCAGATTGTCGCGGAACGTGCAGAGTTCCTTCGTACACACACTCGTGAATGCCGCCGGGAAGAACGCAAGCACGACGTTCTTGCCGCGCAGGGCGGAGAGCGTCACTGGCTCGCGGTCCTGGTTCGGCAGGGTGAAATCAGGGGCCTTGGATCCAACGTCTACGGGCATCAGTCCTCCCAGACCTGACATTCAGGTTTGCAGGGCTGAAGCCCTGCCCCACATACATTGTATCTGCCGGCCCAGCGCGCGTGACCGCGGCCGGCGGCGGTCCCGCAGACCGGGAACCCTCGGCCGACGTCAGACCTGCGTAGCGGTGCCCCTTGCCCGCCTTTCGCCGGTTCGTTTAGGATCGGAGGCTGCGTTGCGCGCCGCGGCGCTGCCAGCGGCTCACCCCGAAGCATACGCGCGCCGGCCCAGCCGGGCCCGCCGGCCCGGCTCGGTGAGGCGTGCGTCTTGAGAGTTGCGGATCGGGCGCCGGCCACCGGCGGCGTGTTCGTCCACTAGTTTCAATAATCGGAGTTACCAGTGATCGAGGTCCAGCACCTCACCAAACGCTACGGCGCTATCACGGCCGTGGACGATGTGAGCTTCAAAGTGGAGCGCGGCGAGATCCTCGGCTTTCTCGGCCCGAACGGGGCCGGCAAAACCACGACGATGCGCGTGCTCACCGGGTACATCCCGGCCACGGCGGGCCAGGCGCTCGTGGCCGGACATAACGTATTCGACAAGCCCCTGGAGGCCAAGCGCCGCACGGGCTACCTGCCCGAGACCCCGCCGCTCTATCCCGACATGACCGTCGGCGAATACCTGACGTTCGTCGCGAAGATCAAGGGCGTGCCGCCGAAGGAACGCAAGGCACGGATCGAGCAGGTCATGCGAAAAACCTACGTCGCCGACATGATCAACCGCGCGTGCGGAAAGCTGTCGAAGGGATACCGCCAGCGCGTGGGGCTCGCCCAGGCGCTGATCCACAACCCCGACGTCCTGATCCTCGACGAGCCGACAGCGGGTCTCGACCCGAAGCAGATCATCGAGACGCGCCGGCTCGTGAAGGAGCTTGCGGGTGACCACACGATCGTGTTGAGCACGCACATCCTCCCGGAGGTCGCGCAGACGTGCCAGCGGGTCGTGATTATCAACAAGGGCAAGGTCGTCGCGGTAGATACGCCGGCCAACCTTACCGCGCGGCTCAGCGGGTCGGCCGCGCTGCTCGTCCAGGTCGACGGCGATCCGTCACAGGTGACGGCGGCGCTCCAGCGCGTGCCGGGCGTGGTCCGCGTGCAGCCGTCCGACAGCCACGAACAGGCCCGATCCTACGAAATCGACAGTGAACGGGGACACGACGTGCGCCGCGACATTGCCAGAGCCATCGTGGGCAGCGGATTCGGCCTGCTCGAGCTGCGGCCGGTGCGTATGAGCCTCGAAGAAGTGTTCCTGTCCCTGACCACCGAGGAACGTCCCGTGGAGGAAGCGCATGCGTAACGTGATGGCGATCGCCGGGCGCGAGCTGCGATCCTACTTTGCCTCGCCGATTGCCTACGTGCTGATCGGCTTCTTCGCCCTGGTGTTCGGCTGGATGTACGTCGGCGTCATGGGGTGGTTCGTGCAGCAGGGCACCCAGATGGGCATGGGGATGGGTGGTCCGCAGAGCCTGAACGTGAACCAGCAGATGATCCGCCCGCTGCTGCTCAACCTGACGGTGGTCTTCCTGTTCCTCCTGCCGCTCGTCACGATGCGGACCTACTCGGAGGAGAAGCGTTCCGGCACGATCGAGCTGCTGCTGACGTCGCCGATTACAGACCTGGAGATCATCCTCGGTAAATTCTTCGGCGCGCTGGCGCTCTACGCCGTGATGCTCGCGGTGACGGTCATCCACTTCGGCCTGCTCTTCTGGTTCGGCAGACCCGAGTGGAAGCCACTGGCGACGGCCTATCTCGGTCTGCTGCTCTTCGGCGCCTCGTTCATTTCGATCGGGCTCTTCATCTCGAGTCTGACGAGAAACCAGATCGTCGCGGGCGCGGCAACCTTCGCGGTCTTCCTGCTGCTCTGGATCGTCGACTGGATCGGCTCGGCGTTCGGGCCGACCGCCGAGGCCGTCTTCAAGTACCTCTCGATGACGGGACACCTCGATGACTTCATCAAGGGCGTCATCGACACCAAGCACCTTGTCTACTACTTCAGCATCATCGCTTTCGGGCTCTTCCTGACCGCACGGTCGGTCGACACCGAGCGGTGGCGCGGGTAATGCGATGAACAAAGCAATCAATCTTCTCGGTTGGGTAGGGACCGCCGCGGTCGTCATTGCCCTCGGCCTGCGGTTCCAGACGTTCAAACCCGAGTGGATCCAGTATTCCTGGTACGCCGCGATGGCGGGCCTGGTGCTGGTGCTGCTCTACATGGCGTCGCAGTGGCGCGAGGTCTCGCAGACGTTCAGCCATCGTCAGACGCGGCTCGGGACGATAGCCGCGACGAGCGTCGTGCTGGTGCTGGGCATCCTCGTGGCGCTCAACTACCTGGCGTCGCGGCGGAACCACCGGTGGGATCTCACCGCGGGCAAGCAGTTCAGCGTGGCTGACCAGACGCGCAACATCCTGCAGAAGCTCGATGCCCCGGTCAAAGTGCTGGTCTTCGACAAGGCCACGAACTTCGACACCTTCCGCGATCGGCTCGACGAGTACCAGTACCTGTCGAACCGGAAGCTCACCGCGGAGTACGTCGATCCCGTGAAGGACCCGGTCCGGGCCAACCAGCACAAGGTGCAGTCGTTCGGCACGGCCGTCTTCACCTACAAGGACCGGACGGAGACCGTGGTGGGCACCGACGAGCAGCAGCTCACGAATACCTTGATCAAGGTGCTGAGCGGCGCCCAGCGGACTGTCTACTTCCTGCAGGGGCACGGCGAGCACGACACGGCCGGCAGCGAGCGTGAGGGATACAGCACCATCTACCAGGCGCTCGGCACCGAGAACTACAAAACCGACACCCTCGCCCTGGCGCAGAAGCCGGAGGTGCCCGCCGACGCCACCGTGCTGGTCATCGCCGGCCCGCGCACGGACCTCCTGCAGGGAGAAGTGGATCCCATCAAGCAGTACCTCGATCGCGGGGGCAAGCTGCTCGTGATGCTCGACCCGCCCGACAAGGAGGGGCAGGCCCCGCTCGCCAACCTCGTGGCGCTGCTGAAGGACTGGGGCATCGAGGCAGGCACCGACGTGGTCGTGGACACGAGCGGCGTGGGCCAATTGCTCGGAGCCAACGAGGTCACACCGGTGGCGGTGCGCTACCCCGCACACCCGATCGTGGAGCGGTTCCGGGTAATCACCGCGTACCCACTGGCGCGGTCCATCCGTCCCGTGCAGGGCGGCACCAACGGGCGAACGGCGCAGACGTTCGTCGAGAGCTCGCCTCAGAGCTGGGGCGAGACCAACACCACGGACCTCTTTGCACAGAAACCGATCGGGTTCGACAAGGACAAGGACGTCCAGGGACCGGTGTCGCTAGCTGCCGCGGTGTCTGTCGCCGCACCGAAACCCCCGGCCGCGGCCGCACCAGAGCTCAAGCCGGCGAGCGACTCCAAGACGCCGGCCAGTGACGCGCCGAAGCCGGAGACCCGCGTTGCCGCGATCGGCGACTCAGATTTCGCCTCGAACGGCTGGCTCGGTGTGCAGGGCAACCGGGATCTCTTCCTCAACACGGTGAGCTGGCTCTCGCAGCAGGAAAATCTCATCTCCATCCGCCCGCGGGATCCCGAGGACCGGCGTCTGACGCTGAGCGCCCAGGCGCAGCGGAACGTGGCGCTGCTCGCGTGGCTTGGCATCCCCGGCGCCATCTTCGCCCTCGGGATCTTCGGCTGGACGAGGAGGCGTGGATGAGGGGCGGCCGTTCGCTGCTCGTGCTGTTCGTCGCTTTTGGCGGCCTTCTCGCTTACCTGTACTTCGTCGACGCCAAGAAGCCGGTCACCGAGGAGGGGGTGGAGAAGCGGGACAAGGTGTTCACCGTCGACGCGGACAAGGTCGACGAGCTGAAGTTGAAGAGTTCGTCCGGCGAGACGTCAACGCTCAAAAAGGCGAAGGACGGCTGGCAGCTGGTCGAGCCGCTCACCGCCAAGGTCGACGACAGCGTAGTCACGGGCATCACCAGCAATCTTGCCTCGGCGGAGATCCAGAGCATCGTGGACGAGGCGCCGAAGAACCTGCAGCCATACGGGCTCGATAAGCCGCGGATTGAGGTCGCATTCAAGGCGGCCGGCGACAAGCAATACCGGCGCCTGCTCGTCGGCGGCAAGGCGCCGGCCGGCGGCGATTTGTACGCGCAGCTGGCCGGCCAGAAACGCGTGTTCGTGATTCCCTCGTTCGTCGAGAGCAGCTTCGATCGCAAGCCGTTCGACCTGCGCGACAAGAAAATCCTCACGTTCGATCGGGAGAAGGTTGACCGCCTCGAGATCGCGCACGGGGACGTGAAGGTGGAACTGACCAAGGCTGGCCAGGACTGGAACATCACAGCACCCGTGCAGGCACGGGCGGATTTCAGCGCCGTCGAATCCATTGTCACCCGTCTGCAGTCGGCGCAGATGAAGTCTCTTCCCGCCGAGCAGGCAGCGGATCTGAAGAACTACGGTCTCGACAAGCCCGTGGCCACGGCCACGGTGGGCCTGGGGAGCACGCGCGCGACCCTCGCATTTGGCAAGGCCGGCGAGGGCGGCGACGTGTACGCGAAGGACGTGACACGCCCGGCCGTGGTGACGGTAGCCGCGGATCTGCTCACGGACATCCAGAAGAACGTGTCCGACCTGCGCCGGAAGGACATCTTCGAGTTCCGCTCGTTCAACGCGAAGCGAGTCGAGGTGGCCCGCGGCCCCGAGACGGTCGTGTTCGAAAAGGTCAAGGGCACTGGCAAGGATGCCACCGAGAAGTGGCGGCGCGTTTCGCCGAACCCGGGAGACGTCGATCAATCCAAGGTGGAGACGTTGCTCTCGAACCTCTCGGGGCTGCGCGCACAATCCTTCGCCGATGCGAAGACGCCCACCGGCCTGGCGACACCGGTCGCCACCGTCACTGCGAAGTTCGACGAGACGAACAAGGAAGAGCGCGTGCGCTTTGGACGGGTGGGCACCGACGTGTTCGCAGGCCGTGGGGAGGAACCCGGGGCCGCGCGCATCGAGACGAGCGCCTATGACGAAGCGTTGAAGTCGCTCGATGCCCTGAAGTGACGGAGTGTCCGCCGGCACTGAAGTGCCGGCGCCACACGCGCACCGAGAGCGCAGCCTTCAGGCCCCACGGGCGTGTCATGGGAAGTGTGGCGCCTGGACTTCAGTCCCGGCGGGTGCGATCGTGGGCGGCGGCGTGCCTTGCCGCCGTTCTCGTTTGTACGCCCGCCTGCGCTGCCCGCCTGCGCGATCCGCTCGCACGCCCCTCTGTCATCGACGCACGCGAGCGCCACGTCCGCACCCTGCAGTCGGATCTGGCCCGCATCTTCGCCGCCCCCGCTGTGGAGCACGGTCTCGTAGCCGTCCACGTTGGCTCCCTCGATCGGCACGATGTGCTGTTCCGGTACAACGCCGACCGGCTGGTGATGCCGGCGTCGAACATGAAGATTCCGACGCTCGCCGCCGCCGCGGAGCGCCTGGGGTGGGACTACGCCTTCCGGACCACTCTCGCCGCAACGGGACCCATCGTGGACGGCACAGTGCGTGGTGACCTGGTTGTTAGCGGCAGCGGCGATCCGAGCCTGAATGGACGCCAGGTAGAGCCTGTCGCGGTGCTGGAGGGCTGGGCCGACCAGCTGGCAGCCCTCGGCGTCCGCCGTGTCGCTGGCCGGCTGGTCGGCGATGACAACGCGTTCGACGAGCAGAGCTTCGGCCAGGGGTGGTCGTGGGAGGACCTGCACGACGGCTACTCGGCCCCGATTGGCGCGCTGCAGGTCTACGAAGACGCGGTCACGCTCAGCGTCGCGGCAGGCGCCAGCCCCGGAGCGCCAGCCGGGGTCGCGTTCGCCACGCCGGGCAGCGGTTGGGCCATCGACAATCATGCGGTCACAGGCGAACGGGGTTCACCACTGACCATTGAAACCCGCCGGACCCCGGGCGCGTTCCTCGTCCACGTCACCGGCAACATTCCCTCAGGGTCGGCAGTGGTGCGTTCAATGGCCGTCGACAACCCCACCGCATACGTTCTGGGACTGCTCGCGGCTGCCATGGAGCGGCGCGGTATCACCATCCACGGCGGCACGGTTGATATCGACGACCTCCCGCCCGGCAGCGTGGGCCGCACGGGTGCGCCGTTGGTCCAGTACGGCTCACCCCCGCTCCGGGAGATCGCCCACCCGCTGATGAAGGCGAGCCAGAACTTGTATGGCGAGACGCTGCTCCGGGCCGTCGGTCGCGTCGACGGACGTGCCGCAACAGCAGCAGACGGCAAGGCGGCCGTTCTCAGCGTGTTGAAGGCATGGGGCGCTCCTCTCGACGGGTTCGTGATGGCAGACGGGTCCGGACTGTCGCGCTACAACTACGCCACCGCTGATTTGATCGTGGCCATCCTGCGGCGGATGTACGACGACCCGCGCCATCGCGACGCGTGGGTCGAGGCGCTCGCAGTCGGCGGGCAGGCAGGGACGCTTCAGAAACGCTTCGTAGGCACGCAGGGCGAGGGACGGGTTCGCGCGAAGACAGGAGCGATCTCGAACGTGCGCGCACTCTCCGGGTACGTGCCCGCGGCCAACGGAGAGCAGCTGGTGTTCTCGATCATCGTGAACAACGTGAAGGCGACGTCGGACGAGATCTACAAAGTGGTGGACGCGGCCGTGCTCAGGCTCGCCGCGTTCACACGCTGAACTTACTCCGCGCCGTGCGCGCGCAAGTACTCCGCGATGTGTTCGCGGCCAGCGTAGAGCGCCCACCCG
The DNA here is from genome assembly GCA_963763095.1 of Vicinamibacteria bacterium. Taxonomy (GTDB): domain Bacteria; phylum Acidobacteriota; class Vicinamibacteria; order Vicinamibacterales; family JAENWD01; genus CAVUCH01. Next base: position 146,194 of record CAVXNR010000030.1, on the reverse strand, counting down.
AGCGGCGTGCTCTCATAAATCGTGTCTTTCATATCCACCCGCGCGCCGCGCGCGACCAGCAGGCGAACCACCTCCTCGTGCCCAGACAACGCGGCCTGATGGAGCGGCGTCGAGTGATCGTGGTTCCCCTTGGGGTTATAGCGGTTCGGATCTTCCCCGGCATCGAGGAGAATCTGGACGATGTCCGCGTGGCCGTGCTGGGAGGCCAGCGCTAGCGCGCGGTGCCGATCGTCCAGGCTTGCGGTCGCGAGCATCACGCGCGTGTCCGCCACTCGGCCCAACCCCGCGGCGGCGGCGAGCGTGTCGACGCGGGCACCGCGCCGCACGAGTGCCTCAGCGGCCATCACGAACCCAAAGGCCAGTGCCGTCATCAGCGGCGAGGTCCAGTCGCCCGACCCGGCGGCCTCGACGGCCGCGCCGAAGTCGACCAGAGTGTCGACGAGCGCCACCTGCAGTCCCGCCCGAGCCGGGTGGTCGCTGGAGACAAGCAGGCTCATCGTCGCATGCTGACCGCCGTACATGTCCGCGAGCGCGTCCGGATCCGCTCCTGCTCGGAGCAGCATCGTCGCAACCGCGACCGCATTCTGAGGTGTCTTCTGGCGATACCCCTCGACGCCGTTGGCAGCGACGTAGTGCAGCAGCGTAGCCCGATGCACCGTCGGGTCGAAATGGGTCACGCGCGTCGAGCGCGCGTGCACCAGGTCCGGATGTGCGCGGAGCAGCGACTCCAGCGTGGCGAGGTCGCCGTGCACCACGGCTTCCACCGCAGATTCGAAGCGCCAGACGGCTGAATCCTTGTGGCTGACGGCGGCCACGTGTTCGGCGAGGCGAGCCCAGTTCTCGAAGTCGTACGCACGGGCGACGGTGAGCTCCGCATCCGGCAGGTCGAACACCTCGGTCCGAACCTCGGCATCGGACAGCTTCTTCGGAAGCCACGGGATTGACGGATTCAGGAAGCGCGGATGCTTGTGCCTCACGATCTGGATGGCCGCTTCGTCGCCGGCGTCCCAGGCCTCGCGCAGCGCCTCAGCCTGCTCACGATACTGCTGGAGTGGGGCGTCGAATGGCAGGGGCGTGAGGTCCATCTGTCGGCGGCGTCCTCGTAACCGTGAGGTCCGGACTATGTCTGGGCCAGGACTGTTCTCACGAAATCCAGGAGTTCGGCATCGTTTGCCGTGAACCCCCCGCCCTGCGCGAGCTCGGGCCGACCGCCGCCCTTGCCGCCGAAGCGGGCGGTAAGCGCTCGCAGCATGGCGGCGGCGTCGAGTGCAACGTCGGCAGCGCGCGCGACGACGATCAGCGGCGGTGTGCCCCCGCTGACAAGGACCGCGACATGCCGGGGCCGCGACGCTATGCGGGTCGCAAGCGCCTTCAGCCCCTGCGCATCCCACCCGTCGACCCGTTCGGCCACGAGGAGCAGGCCGGCGACACTGGACGTCCGCCGCGGCGTACCACTCCGCTTCGTATTCCACCAGCCGGCCCTGCAGGCCACGACCTGCGCTCGTCTGGTTCCTCAACTCGCCCTGCAGCCGGTCGATGGCGTCCGGGAGATCCGAGGACAGCACCGACAGGCGACGCACGGCGCCCGCGATCACGTCCCGTTGCTGGCGGAAGCGCGCCAGCACCCGGCTGCCGCAGACGAATTCCACCCGGGTGCCACCTTTGAAGCGCTCGATGCCCGTCACCGCGATTAAGCCCACTGCGCCGGTGCGGACGACGTGCGTGCCGCCGCAGGCGGAGAGATCGAACCCGTCCACCTCCACCAGCCGCAAGGTTCCGCCGCGCACGGGCTCCTTGCGCATCGGAAGCGACGCCGCCTCGGCCTCGGACACGAATCGGACGCGGACGGGGCGGTCCTCCCAGAGGATCCGGTTCGCTTCCTGCTCCGCGGCGGCCACCGCTTCGGCCGGGAGCGCCGTGGCAAGGTCGATCGTGCACGTCTCGGACCCGAGATGGAAGCTCTCGGTGCGCGCACGGTGCACGCGGTCGAACGCAGCCGAGAGCACATGCTGCCCTGTGTGCTGCTGCATGTGATCGAACCGCCGCGGCCAGTCGACCTCCCCATTCACCTCCGCCCCGCGTGCGAGCGGCGCCGCCACCACATGTGCCACGCGGCCATCCTCGAGCTCGATCACATCGTCGACCCGCACGCCGCCCAGCGTCCCCCTGTCGAAGGGCTGCCCGCCGGAAGTGGGATAGAACGCCGTGCGATCGAGCACGACCGCCGTGCGGCCCTCAAGGTCGAACACATCAGCGACAGTGCCGCTGAAGGTCGCCAGATACGCGTCGGTGTAGTAGAGGCGAAGAGTCAACTTAGTCTGTAATGCACAATGCACGATGCAGAATGCACAACCTCAACGAACTCTGGGCGTTGACGAGCGGCGTGTACCCATCCGCCCAGGCAATCCTAAGCAGACGGGCTCACCAAACCGCGGCGGAAGGCAGTCTCTGAATTTGTGCATTCTGCATTGTGCATCGTGCATTAGGGGCGCAGAGGGTCGGCAACCCCCGCCTCCGCAAACCCCTTCGCGCGCAGCACGCAGCTGTCGCAGCGGCCGCACGGACGGCCAGCGGCGTCGGGATCGTAGCAGCTGTGCGTGAGCCCGTAGTCCAGGCCGAGGGAGAGGCCGGTCCGGATGATTTCCCCCTTGCTCATGTGCAACAGCGGTGCGTGTATCCGGAAGCGGCCGCCTTCGACGCCGGCGCGGGTGGCCAGGGCCGCAAGGCGCTCGAACGCCTCGAGGTAGTCGGGGCGGCAGTCGGGATAGCCGGAGTAATCCAGCGCGTTCGCACCAATGGCGATGTCGCGCGCGTCGAGGACTTCAGCCCACGCGAGCGCCAGCGACAGAAAAACGGTGTTCCGGGCGGGGACGTACGTTGACGGGATGACGGCGGCGTCCATCGTCCGGTCCTTCGGCACGGGGCTGTCAGTCGTCAGGGCCGACCCGCCAATCGCCGCCAGGTCGACACGCACCTCGAGGCGCTGCCGCACGCCCAGGGCGTGCGCGACCACCCGGGCCGATTCGATCTCACGCAGGTGCCGTTGGCCGTACAGCACGATGAGCGCGCAGACGTCGAAGCCGTCCCGCTGCAGAATCGCAGCGGCGGTGTAGGAGTCGAGACCTCCGCTCAGAAGGACGACCGCGGTCGACATTCGGAACACCTGCCCTGAGGCGCCGCGAGGCGGCCCTCACACTCCGCGGGTCTCCGGCGACCAGATGTACTTGTGCACCTGCAGCTGCACGCGAACGGGCAAGGAATCCTCCAGCACCCATTCGGCAAGCGTGCGCGCGTCCAGCACGCCGTGCACCGGCGAGAACAGCACGGCAGTCACGCGGTCCGCGAGCGCGTGGCGCGCCACCACCTCGCGCGAGTACTCGTAGTCGGCGCGGTCGCTGATCACGAACTTGACCTCGTCGCGGGGCTGCAGCCGGTCGATGTTCGTCCAGTCCATCCGGTGGGCCTCACCGCTGCCGGGGCACTTGACGTCCATGATGCGGATCACGCCCGGCGGCACCCGATCGAGGCTGATGTGGCCCCCGGTTTCGAGCAACACGGTCTTGCCGCGTTCCAGCAGGTCACGCATCAGCGCCGGTGCGTCCCTCTGCAGCAGCGGCTCTCCGCCGGTCACTTCCACTATGCCGCAGTCGAAGGCATCGACCTGAGCGAGCACCTCGCTGAGCTCCATCTTCCGACCCTCGTGAAATGCATATGGCGTATCGCACCACGAACAGCGCAGGTCGCACGCCGTGAGCCGCACGAAGACGCACCGCTCGCCCGCGCGGGTGGACTCCCCCTGGATCGAGTGGAAGATCTCATTCACGGTCAGCATCGGAAGAGGACATTGTACAAGGCGCTGGGCGCTTGGCGCTGGACGGGCACGCGATGGGCGGCGGGCATGCACTCACTCCCACTCGACGCCGCGCGTGCCCTGGCACCTACGTCGAAGTCGGGGTCAGCGCTTTCCCGGGGCGGTCGCGCTGGCCAGCCATCCGTCGATGAGCTGCAGTTCAGTGACGGGGCGCTCGGCGACCGGCTCGTACGTGGCGACGACGAACCGCTGACCCTCCGCGGTCACGTCGTGCGATCGCGCAAACCTGGACACCTGCGTAGGCAAGACGGCGATGGTTCTCGTGCGCCCGGCACGCAGGGATGGAACGGTCTGGATTTCCACCTCGGTCAGCGCTGCACCAGGAGGCAGCGTGGCATAGACGACGGAGTGGCCGTCTCGCGACCAGACTGGCGCCGCGCCCCCTCCCGATGAGGCCTGCAACCGTGCACCGGGGCCGGGAAACGCCTGGATGAATACCTCCCGGCGTCCCGACACATCCGACGCATACGCCAGCCACCGGCCATCCGGCGAGAACATGGGCTGTCCTTGGAATCCCGGATCGCGCATCAGAGCCCGGGGTGGTGTCGATCGATCGAGCGCCACAACCCAGATGTCGGAGCCGGTCGCCGCATCGGTTTCACCATAGGCCAGCATGCGTCCGTCCGATGACACGTCGCCGGTGACGCGCGGCCGTGGTCCGGAGACGATGAGACGCGGCGGTGTGCTGCCGTCTACGGGGCTGATGTACAGACCGCTGCGGCCGTCGTTGAACCAGGTGAAGACGACGCGCTGGCTATCGGGCGTCCACGCCGGGAAGGCCGCCTGGCCAGTGACACCCGGGAAACCGGTCCACATCTTGCGCCCGATGTCATACACACGCAGCGGCTGCTCAGGCCGGGTAGGCTGCGCCACGATGATCTGCGTCCCATCGGGCGACATCCGAGGTCCAAGCATTGAGCTGCCTGCGTCGCCTATCGGTTCGGTACGGCCGTCGCGGTGGAGCCACAGGAGACGGGTGGCCACAAGAGGGAACGGTCCGCCTCGCGCATGCACCAGCGTACCGGTGTTCGATACGGCGTACCGGGCAGCGCCTGTATTCTGGAGCGCGAGGTCGCTACCGATGGCCTGCAGGACGCCGTCGTGCACCGGCGACGCTGCCCCGGTGACGGCAAGCGCCTCGAGGTCGAAGGGCATCAGCATGAGCGTCCCCCGCCGGACGAAGGCCAGGTGCCCGGAAGACAGGTATCGCGCGTCCGCCGCGGCGTCGACGAGCACACGGGGCTCCGGGAGACCCCGGACTATCAGCTCGAGGCGGCCGTAGTTCGCGAGTCCATCAGCAACGGCCATATAGATGATGCCGCGCGATCCGGGGAGCTGGTGCGGCAGCCGATGCGCGTAAGCGTTCGTCCGGTCTGTGATGGTGGTGGCTACGACTGCTGTACCGCCGGACGCGCGTACGGTCCAGAGTGGACCGGCGAAGCTCCCAAAGACGATCGTGCCGTCATCGCCCCATGACGCACCCACCACGCTGCCGCCCAAGGCCCGCAGATTGAGCGCGCAGACCACGACGGCGGCACCACCAGCGACCGGCAGCCGGCGCAACGTGGCGTCCGGGGCAACAAACGCCACCGATGCGCCGTCGGGCGAGAGGAAGGCCCCGGACGCACCTTCGGAGCCCGCGATCGGTGTCGCGACGGCCTCATCAAGCGACCGCCTGTACAGCATGCGTTCTGCTGAATCGCCGCTGCCGCGTTCGCCCGCGAAGATCACGGTCCGTCCGTCGGGTGAGAGCGTCAGCGCATTGTCGGTGGGCCGACCCTGGGGTGCTGCCGGCGCCAGGCGCTCCGCCGGTGTGAGCGGCAGTGTCGCCTGCGTGACCAGTCGGACCTCCGGCTCCGGCGAGGGCGGCCACACGGCAAAGCCCGCTAACGCTGCCACGGCCCCGACGAGCACGCCGCCTGCCACAAGAAGCGCCGCGCGTGAGGTCGCCCGAGTACCCACGCCATGGACGACCTTCTGCGCCTCCGGATGCTCCAGGAGGATCCGCGCCTCGCCGATATCGCGCAGCCGTTGCCTGGGATCCCTGTCGAGGCAGCGCCGCAGGAGCTCACATACGGCCGGCGGCGTGGCGTCGGGCAACCGCGCGAAGTCCACATCGGCCGTCAGGACCGCAACCATCACCTCCGGGAGGCTGTCCCCCTCGAACGCACGTCGCCCGGTCAGCAGCTCGTAGAGGACGGACCCGAACGACCAGATGTCAGATCGCCGATCCAACACCTGTCCCTTCGCCTGCTCGGGGCTCATGTAGGCGGCCGTGCCAAGGATCACGCCCGCTTCCGTCCCCAGCACGGAACTGGTGACGAGAGTCACATCCTGATGACCGTGCGACTCACCCAGGACTTTGGCGAGGCCGAAGTCGAGCACCTTCACCTCGTTGTCGGAGGTGAGCTTCACGTTGGCTGGCTTCAGATCCCGATGGATGATGCCGCGATCGTGCGCGGCTTCCAGGGCCTCCGCGATCTGCCGTCCGATGCGGAGCGTCTCGGGAACCGCGACCCGACCGCGTGCAATCAGGTCGGCGAGGGTCGGTCCTTCAACGAGCTCGAGGACGAGGGCGACGCCCGCGGCGCTCTGCTCAACGCCGTAGATGGCGGCGATATGCGGGTGATTCAGGGACGCGAGCAGCTGCGCTTCCCGTTCGAAGCGGGCGATGCTGTCACCCGTCCGCGCCAATTCCCCCGAGACGACTTTCAGCGCGACATCGCGGTGCAACGTGACGTCGCGCGCGCGCCACACATCCCCCATGCCGCCGCGGCCGAGCAGGGCGACGATCTCGTACGTCCCGATGCGTGCACCTACGTTCAGGCCCATAAGTAGCTAACGGAAATGAAGAGTCACGAACGAGAGTCTCGTTGCTGGCCAGCTGGGCGTCAAGTGGTGGCGGTGGGCGGTCATTGGGCGCTGGGCGCTGGGCGCTTGGGCGCTGGGCGGTGGCCGCTGCGCTTGGCTCGCCCGCCAGCCGCCCGCCGCTAGCATTAGCCCTTTATCCCTAGCCCTTAGCCCTTAGCCCTTAGCCCTTAGCCGCCCTAGCCCTTAGAATGCCCCTATGCCGAAGCCGATCTTCTACTGGAAGCCGACCTGAACGACCTGTAAGAACGCCAGAGGTCATCTGGCAGAGCGCGGGATCGACGTGGAGGAGCGTGACATCAACCGGACGCCGCCGTCGCGCGCGTTTCTCGAGGAGCACATCGACGAGGCGACCTTCCTCGAATACGTGAGCCGCCGCAGCCCTGTGTTCAAGGATCGCCCGCTGCCCACGTCGAAACGAGAGGCGATCACGCTGATGCTCGAGCAGCCGAACCTGATCAAGCGGCCAATCCTCGTCTTGAGTGATCGCGCGATCTTCGGATTCGACAGGAAGGCGTACGACGAACTGAAGGGATGACGAACGGGCCGCACGCAGCCCACTCGGCCACGGATTTTCCCGGCCCGTTGGATGGGAGCGCGCATGCAGGGCTGAAGCCCTGCCCCACATCCCCGGGCAGTCCTGAACGGCGGTTTCCGTGTGCATGTGGGGCAGGCTTCAGCCCTGCATGCGGTCCCGTATCCATGTGGGGCAGGGCTTCAGCCCTGCATGCGATCCCGTATCCATGTGGGGCAGGGCTTCAGCCCTGCGTGAGAGGTCATGGGCGAACTCCGAATCGGAACCTCAGGCTGGAATTACCCGACGGGCAAGGGCACGTGGAACGGGGTGTTCTACCCTCCACGCAAGGGCCGCGGGTCGACCGTGCCCGGGTTCGACGAGCTCTCCTACTATGCCGAGCACTTCAACACCGTCGAGGTGAATTCAACCTTCTATGGCACGCCACGAGCGCAGGTCAGCCGGAGCTGGGCCGATCGCACGCCTCTGGGCTTCGAGTTCTCGCTCAAGCTGTATCAGAAGTTCACCCACCCTGGCATGTACAAGGCGGCTCGGCTCGGCGACCTGCCCGCCACGCCGGAGGAACTGGACGCACTCGCCCGTGTGAACCGGGCCGACATCGACCAGTTCAAGGCCGGCATCGAGCCGCTGGCATCGACCACCGAAACTGGGCGCGTTGCTCGCGCAGTTTCCCCCGAGCTTCAAGGACACGCCCGCGTCTCGCGCCTATCTCGAGTGGTTGCTGAGAGCCTTTCGTGAGTATCCCGTATCGGTAGAACTCAGGCACAGCAGCTGGAGTGATCGGGTGGCCGACACGGTGGAGCTGCTGAACGGGTTCGGGGCCGCCTGGACGCAGATCGACGAGCCGAAGTTCCGATCCTCGATTCGCCAGAATCAGCTGCCGAACGTCCGCACGTTCTACTACATGCGGCTGCACGGGCGGAACGCCGCGCAGTGGTGGAAGCACGGCGCGACGGAAGACCGCTACAACTACCTCTACTCTCCCGAGGAGCTGCAACCCCTTGCCGAGACCGCGACGGCGGCCCGCGCCATCGTGAAGAAGGCCTACCTGTACATGAACAACCACTTCGCGGCGAAGTCCGTTGCGAACGCGGTTATCGTCAAGCACCTCACAGGCGACACGATCGACGGGGAGTACCCGCAGGCGCTGGTCGACCGGTACGACGTGCTCGCGCCGCTCGTGCAGACCACGATGTCGTGGGCGAGTGGGCGGCGCGACGAGCCGGCGGGGGTGTCTGCGCCGCCTCGACGGAAGGCCCGCTCACGCTCATGACGTCGGCAAGGCTGAAAGCCCTGCCCCACATGCGGCACGCGCGCTTGCAACGCTACTTCGCTGCGGCGGGCTTCACGTACATCCGCTTGATCACGTCGCTTACCTCGATCTTCGCCGGCACGTCGGCCCCGCTGATCACATGGCCGAAAACCGCGTACTTGCCGTTCAGCGCGGGCTTCGGGCCCAAGGTGACGTAGAACTGGGAGTCGGCCTGCGCGGCATCGCCGGCGTGCGCCATCGCAACGGCCCCCGTGGTGTGGAGGTGCGTCTTCGAGAACTCCGCAACACCCACGGGCTTGCCGCTGCCAGCCGCGGCGCCGCGCCCCCACTGGTCCCGCTTGCTCATGTCGCGGGTCTGCGGATTGCCGGCCTGGATCACGAACCCGGGCACCACCCGGTGGAAGCGTTGGCCGTTGTAGAAACCCTTCTTTGTAAGGGCAACGATGTTGGCGACCGTCTTCGGCGCGTCGTCGGGGTACGTCTCGAACTCGAACGTTCCTTTCGACGTTTCGACGACGATGACAGGACCTGCGCCAGGCGTCGACGCCGCCGCCGCGGGCGTTGCCTTGGCGGCGCCAGGCTTCGCCGTCGGCTTGGCCGCTCCGGGTTTGGCCTGGGTACCAGCCGGCGGTTTAGCGGCGGGACCCGCCGCCGTTCCGGACGGAGTGCCTGCCTTCGGTGCCGTCTTCGGCGGCGGGCTTTCTTTCGGTGGCGGCGTCTGCGCGGCTGCCCCGGTCGTGCCGATGATCGCGAGCGCCGCCAGCACGGCCAACGCTGTCCTTCGATACGTGCGCATTCACTTCTCCTTGCCCACCCTGTGGACGCCAAACCTCGGGCACAGCTCGCGGATGGCGCAGACGCCGCACCGCGGGAACACGGGACGGCAGACGTTCTGCCCCCAGGTCACGAGATACAGGTTGATGTACGGCCACCACCGCTGCTCGACTGATCGATAGAGCGCTTGTTCCGTCTCCTCCGGCGCTGCCGTAGTGACCCAGCCCAGGCGATTCGAGATGCGGTGGACGTGCGTGTCCACGCAGATGTTGCGCTGACTCTTGAAGGCGACGAATCAGCACCAGGTTCGCGGTCTTGCGGCCCACACCGGGCAGTGCCGTCAGCTCCTCCATCGTTCGCGGCACGCGCCCTCCGAACCTGGTTGCGAGGGTATCAGCGGTCGCCTTCACGAACCGCGCCTTGTTGCGGTAGAAGCTCACGGGATAAATCAGCCGCTCGATCTCCTCCACCGTGAGCCGCGCCATCGTGCGAGGCGTCCGCGCGCGCTTGAACAGCCGCACCGAGGCGGCATGGGTCGTGGCATCCTGCGTACGGGCGGAGAGCAGCGTGGCGATCAGCACCTGGAAGGGATCCTCTGCCTGCGACTCGGAGATCTTCTCGATGGCGGGCAACTCCATCCCGGTGATTGCGAGCGCGAGACCGCGCATGACCGGCTCGACCGGAGCGGCCGAAACGACGCGAGGGTTGCGGCGCCGCGCGCGGGGTGCGGCCGATGGCCGTTTCAGGATCTCCACTGTGAGCCCGTTCCGGAAAGTGCGAATCAGCCTGGACTCCGGCGCGTCACGCGACCGGTGTCAGCGCTGCCTGGCCCGTGAGCACCGCAATCACGTTTCGTACCGCCAGATCGGCCATCGCCAACCGCGTCTCCCGCGTGGCGCTACCGAGGTGGGGCGCGAGCACGACATTCTCAAGCGGCAGTAGATCCACGTGCACCACAGGCTCGCGCTCGAACACGTCGAGTGCCGCCCCCGCGATCAGGCGCTCGCGGAGTGCCCATGCGAGTGCGGCCTCGTCGACCACCGCTCCGCGCGTCGTGTTCACCAGATACGCGGTGCGCTTCATCCGCGCGAGGGCGGGCTGATCGATGAGTCTCCGCGTGTCGTCGGTCAGCGGCACGTGCAGGCTGACGATGTCGGATGTGGCGAGCAGGCGATCGAACGACATCGCCTCTGCCCCGGGCCAGTCCACCTGGCGACGGCTGCTGACCGCCACGCGCATCCCGAACGCCGCCGCACGACCGGCAACCGCGCGTCCGATCCGGCCTGCACCGATGATCCCCAGCTGCTTGCCCCGGAGGCTCGTGCCCAGCATGAAATCGAACGCCCACCCCTTCCACGCGCCGCGGCGAACGATGCGCTCGCCCTCCCCGAGCCGCCTGGTGATCGCCAGGATCAAGGCCCACGTGTAGTCGGCGACCGCGTCGGTCAGCACGTCCGGCGTGTTCGTGCACACGATCCCCTTCGAGCGTGCGTAGGCGACGTCGAGGTTGTCGTAGCCGACCGCCACGTTCGCGATCACCTTCAGGTCGGCACTCGCATCGATGGCTGGGGGATCCAGCCGGTCGCCGAGGAGCACGACGATGCCCTGCTTGCCCCGCAGCCGCTCGTGCAGCTCGTGTGGCGTGAGGGCTGCCTCGCCCGTGTGCATGTCGACCTCGCACTGCTCTTCGAGCAGCGTCAGGGCAGCGGCGGGAAGCCTGCGGGTGACGAGAACGGCGGGGCGCACCGACACATCTTAGGACGGAATCGGGCGGTCCCGCAGGCGGCCGCCTGTGACCGGCGATCATGAAATACTTAAGCATCGATCTGTCGAAGGAGGAAGAGGATGGACCGAGTGCTCGGACGTGTCGCCCCGCTGTGTTATGCGCTGCTGCGGATCGTCGCGGGATTCCTGTTCGCGTGCCACGGAGCGCAGAAGCTGTTCGGCGTGCTCGGCGGCACAGTGGTCCCAATCGCGTCCCAGCGCGGCGCGGCAGGGATCATCGAGCTGGTCGGCGGCACCCTGATCGCGCTTGGGCTGTTTACCAGCTACGCGGCCTTCGTGGCAAGCGGTGAGATGGCTGTGGCGTACTTCCAGGCGCACGCCCCCCAGGGCTTCTGGCCTGTCATGAACCGCGGCGAGCTGCCGGCCCTCTACTGCTTCCTGTTCCTGTACATGGCGGCACGGGGAACGGGCGCGTTCGGGCTCGACACACTCCTGGGCCGACGGGGACGACGATAGACCGTGCGCGCGACAAAGCCGCGCTACCTCAGGGGCGGCACGGCATCGTGGCACTCGTCAGATCATGCTCCCCACCAGCTCGAACACCTCGGCCGCCAGGGCCCGTGCGGCCGCCGCGGTTGGCGCCTCCGCCACGACTCGGATGATCGGCTCGGTGTTGGAACCCCGCACGTGGAACCACGCTTCGCCAAGCGTCACCTTGACGCCGTCGCGGAGATCTAGCGGGGATTGCGCGTAGACCTGGCGCACACGGCGGAGAACGTCGGCCACGCGTTGCGAGGGACAGGCGGTCTGCGCTTTCACCATGCTGGACGCGGGGAGGGCAGCCACCAGCGACGACAGCGGCTCTCGCGCGTCAGCGAGCAGGTGCAGGACGAGCCCGACGCCGACCAGGCTGTCGCGGCCGAAGTTGATGGCCGGGTAGATGACCCCGCCGTTACCCTCACCGCCGATGACCGCGTCCTCACGCTGCATGCCTTCCGCGACGTTCGCCTCGCCGACGGCCGTCCGCACGACGCGACACCCGGCCCGCCCGGTCACGACGTCGAGCCGGTGCGTCGTCGACAGGTTTGTCACCACGGTTCCGGGCGTGCGCGCGAGCACCCGCTGCACCGCGAGCACCAGCGTCAGCTCCTCCCCGATCGGCTCGCCCAGCTCGGAGACGATCGCCAGCCGGTCGGCGTCCATGTCCTGCGCGAAGCCGACATCCGCGTTGCTCGATCTCACGAGGTCGCAGAGCGCCGACAGGTTCTCGGGCGTCGGCTCGGCGCCACGAGGAAACGATCCATCGGGAGTGGTGTGGATCGTCACGACATCCGCTCCGAGCGCCTCGATGAGCCTCGGCGTCACGAGCGACCCGGCTCCGTTGCACGAGTCAAGGGCGACTCTCAGCCGGCGGCTGCCGGCCGTGGGCAGCACACCAAGAGCGTCCACGACCGCCCTCAAGTGCCGGTCGAGCACGTCAGGCCGGCTCTCGATTCGTGGCATCCCGCTACCACGAACGCGGCGGTATTCGCCCTGATGATAGATGTCGAGCAGCTCGCGGCCGCGTGCGCCTCCGAGGAAGAGCGCATCTGGCCCGATGAACTTCAGCGCATTCCACTCGGCGGGATTGTGGCTGGCGGTTATTGCGATTCCGCCATGCGCGCCGACGTGCCGCACTCCAAGCTGCACGGTGGGCGTGGGGCACACGCCCACATCGACAATGCGGTTGCCGGTGGAGAGCAGGCCGGCAATCACCGCCTGCCGCACCATCTCGCCGGAGGTGCGCGTGTCCCGGCCGACGACGATGCGTCCGGAGCCCATGCACGTGCCGAATGCCTGCGTGAACCGTGTGAGCAGCGTTGGGGTCAGGGACTCGCCGACGACGCCCCGGACGCCGGAAATCGAGATTTTGAGCGTGGGAATGGCTCGCATCAGCGATCGCCCGATCCTACGTTCCGAGCCGCTCCCGGGCCCAGTCGGCGAGGTCTTGCGCCCGCGTCTGCGTGGACGCTTCAGCGATGACGCGCACCATCGACTCCGTGCCGGACGCGCGCACGTGCACCCATCCGTCGGGCCAATCGAGCCGTACGCCGTCGGTCTCGTCCACCGTCGCGCCCGGCGCGTCGGCGATACGCTGACGAAACCCGTGCAGCGCCGAGTAAATGTGGCGCGGATCGACGGGAATGACCTGCTTGACGATCGACAACGCCGGCAATCGATCGACCTGGCTGGACACGGGCTCGCCCGTCCTGGCGAGGTGCTCCAGCAGCAGCGTCATCGTGGCCGCGGCGTCGTGTGAGACCTGCACCTCGGGGATAGCGACGCTGCCATTTCCCTCGCCGCCCAGAATCGCGCTGTGCTCCAGGATGGCGGCCGAGATGTTCGGCTGACCCACGGGCGTCCTGATCACCGACACGCCGTGCGCCTCGGCGACGCGATCGACGAGCCCGGTCGTGCAGACATTGGTGACGATTGGCCCGCGCCGTCGCGCGAGAGCGGCTCCAGCCGCGAGTACCAGGGTGTACTCTTCCGACAGCCGGCGTCCACGGTCGTCCACGATCCCGATGCGCTCGCCGTCAGCGTCGTGCACGAAGCCGATGTCGGCGTGGCCCGCGCGCACGATCGCGCTCACCTGCGCCATTGTCCGGGGCCGAGGCTCGGGGCTGTGCGGAAACGGCGCGTCACCGTCGTCATTGATCGCCAGCACCTCGCAGCCGATCGCGTCCAGCCACCGCGGTGTGAGGCCCACGCACGCGCCGTTGCAGCAGTCGAGTGCGACCCTGGGACGCCGCCTGCGTATTGTGGCCGTATCGAACGCGCCCGCGAGCACCTCCAGATGATGCCCGATCGCATCGGCGTCCGCGATGAAGGTGTGAATGCCGTCCGAACGGGCCTTCTCGAACTCGCCCTGATGGTAGACGTCGAGCAGTTCCTCCGCCTGCGGCGCATTCAGGTAGAGCCCGTCCGGCCTTACGAACTTGAGGGCGTTCCACTCGGCGTCGTTGTGTCCGGCCGTGATGGAGATGCCGCCGCGCGCCGCGAGCCACGGCACCGCGAGCTGCAGACTCGGCGTCGGACAGATTCCCAGGTCGATGACGCCGCACCCCGTCGCCAGCAACCCGGCGCGAACAGCGGCTGCAACCATCGGACCCGACGCCCTGGTGTCGCGCCCCACCAGAATGGCCCCCGGGCCCAGGTACGTGCCGAACGCCTGCGCGAACGCGACGGCCAGCTCCGGCGTGAACGTCTCGCCCACAACGCCGCGCACGCCACCGATCCCGATCTTGAGGGGCTTCATGGAGAACGGCTCGCCCGACAGGGACACTCAGCTATCAGTTATCCGTTTTCGGTCTTCAGTTTCGAGTCTCAGTTGTCAATCCTCAACTCTCCACGCGGCAGAGCGGCTCTACTGCCGACCGATAACTGAAAACGGGTAACTGATAACTCGGACCCTCAATGCCCCATCGACTTGCAGTAGCCACAATGATTGCAGGGCACTGCCGGCTCGATCATGCACGGGCCGCCTGTTTCCGACCCCGCGGGCACCCGGAAGGTGGCGTGGCTCGCGTGTGCCCGGGGGTCCAGGAGGGTCACATGAACGTGATGCGCGTGCGAGCCGGACGCCTGCGGGCTGCTGCCCAGGCGATCGGCCACGACGCGGCGAACCAGGTGGCGGAGCTCGTCGTCGGTCATGGCTGCATGAGCGCGGGATCGCAATCGACGCGATCCACGATACCGAGAATGGCGGCATCGACGGGCGTACCCCGCCGCCCCATGGCGTCTGCCGCGGCCTTGCCATCGAGCACGATCAGCACCTTTTCCCTCACGCCTGCTCCGACCGTGTCCACCGCCAGCAGCATCGGGCCGCGGGGTGTCTCATCGGGCGTAATCGGCTGCACGAGCAGCAGCGTCGCGCCTTCGAAGCGGCGATGCTTCTGAGTCGCCACGATGGTCCCGACGACGAGGGCGAGTTGCATGCGGGACAGGACTCCGGATGCGGATCAGGGCGGGGCGTTCAGACCATCTCCCAATGGTCGACGATCCCGACGATGCCAGCGTCGACAGGGGCTTCCGCGGGATGGAACGGAAACGAAGCTTCACGCCCGCGAACGAAAAACACGATTTCTCCAACCCCTGCTCCGACCGCATCCGCCGCGACCAGCGTGCGGCCAGCCGGCTGCTTATCTGGACCAAGCGGCTGCAGGATGAGCAGCTTCAACGCCGCGAGCTCCGGATCCTTCAGCGTCGCGATGACGTCGCCGATGACGCGCGCCAGCTGCATGTCAGCTGCCCTGCATTTCGATCTCGTCGATGATGCCGACGATGGCGGCGTCGACGGGACAGTCCTTCAGGCCTGACGCCATGCGCGCGGAGCTGCCGCTCACGATCAGCACGGTCTCCCCGACTCCGGCGTCGACCGTGTCGATGGCCACGAGGTAGTTGCCTTCCGGGTTTCCCTGCGGATCCATGCCACGGGCCACGAGCAGCTTGGCGCTCTCGAGGCGCGGGTCCTTGCGCGTGGCAACCACCGTCCCGACGATCTTGGCGAGGAGCATGGGGCCTGACGGGCGTCAGGAGGCCAGACCTACTTCTGTGCCTTGCCGATCGGCAGCGCGTCTTCGAGGTTCGCGTGCGGCCTCGGGATGACGTGCACCGACACCAGCTCGCCCACGCGACGTGCCGCCGCCGCGCCCGCGTCGGTGGCCGCCTTCACGGCCGCGACATCGCCGCGCACGATTGCGGTCACGTACCCGGCCCCGATTTTCTCCCAGCCGACCAGCGTGACCTTTGCGGCTTTCACCATGGCATCCGCCGCCTCGATCATGGCGACGAGACCCTTGGTTTCGACCATCCCCAGCGCTTCACCCATCGCGTCTGCCTCCAGAACTACCGCAGCTGCCGGACGGCATCCTCGATGAGGGCCGTCAGCTCGCGGTATGTTATCCGAATTTCCTCGTCGTCGCCGGGCCGCGCGTCGCGCGTCCGGGGGGACATCACCATCTCGGCGCGCTCCTCGCTCACGAGCCGTGCACCCGGCACGTCCGGCGCGCGAAGGAACTGGCATGCAGCATCGCCGCCCGCGGGCGCATCGTCCAGGCAAATGGGCGCGGGTGCCGCGATGCCATACATCCCGCGAAGCGACTGCAGCCGCAGGACTTCATCCTGGGACAGGAGGCGTTCTCCACCGAGCATGCGCGCGACCAGGCTGATCCTGGCGAAGTGCTCGATGGTCTCCATCTTGTAATACGCGGCGAACAGCTCGTGCGCGACGGTCAGCGCGCCGTGATTCGCGAGCAGCAGACCATCGTGCGCCTTGATGTACTGCCGCACCGCATCCGGCAGTTCCTGCGTGGACGGGGTGCCGTACTGCGCGATCGGGATGCTGCCGAGTGTGGTGATCACCTCCGCCAGCACGGCGCGGTCGAGCGGGATGCCGGCGACGGCGAACCCGGTCGCCAGTGGCGGATGCGCGTGCACCACGGCTCTGACGTCCGGCCGGTTGCGATACACCTCCAGGTGCATCAGCAGCTCGGACGAGGGATCGCGCTCGCCGGAGATCTTCTTCCCGGCGAGGTCCGTGACAACCATCATCTCCGGGGTCATGAACCCTTTGGAGACGCTCTTCGGTGTCGTGAGGAGACGCCCCTCTTCGAGGCGCACGCTGATATTGCCGTCGTTGCTGGCGACGTATCCGCGCGCGTACAGCCGTCGCCCCACTTCGACGATGCCATCGCGGAGCTCGGGCTCACGGGGAAGGGACATGATCAGTCTGCGCGCGCTGAACGCCTGCCCACCTGCCACTTGCGTCGGCAGTCTTCGGAGCAGAACCAGGCAGTCTCGCCGCGGCTGTCAGCGCTCAGCGCGCGCGACTGTACCACGAACGTGCCGCAAATCGGGTCGCGCACCATCCGAGTGCCGCGCTCGGGTGTGCGGGCGCGGCGCGGGCCAGCGGCCGCGGCGCCCTCGACCACCCCGGACAGCAGGCGCCACAGGGCCCTCCCGACGAACAGCACGAGCAGAAAGAAGAGGAGCAGCCGAATCACGGAACGGGGCCTCAGTTGGTGCCGGGGGGCGCGGGGTTCACGTCGGGATGAGCCGACTTCATGCTCTCGAGCGCACGGCGGGCTGCCTGGCCCTCCGGCGTGTTCGGCGCAAGCTCCACGACCCGCTGCCACGCTTTGCTCGCACCGTCCAGGTCCTGCTTGCCGAAGGCGAGCACGATGCCCTGATTCAGCATCGTCTTCGTGTGCTTCGGCTCGATCTCCAGCGAGTGCGTAAATTGCGCCAGCGCGCGGTCAGGCTGGTTCGAGTAGTAGTAGCTGACGCCAAGATCCGTGCTGACGTCGGGGTTGGTCGGATCGAGCTTGAGCGCCTCTTGGTACCACTGGATGGCCAGGTCGTATTTTTCAGCGTCGAAATAGAGGTTGCCGAGCTGCGCCCGCGGTGTAGCGTTCGCCGGATCCGATCGCGCGATGTCCTCCAGGCGCTTCGCTTCCTGCTCGTCGAGCCGCGGCGCGGGGGCACTGCCGCCCGACCCCGACGGTGCGGCAGCTGCCTGCGCAGGCGGCGTCGGCGCACGGACGGTGGCGTGCTGGCTGCCGATCAGCCACCCGGCGATCAGGCCGAAGAACGCACCGGCCACGCCAAACACAATGGATTCGGACTTCATGAGCTCGAGGGCGCTGCTGTGGACGAGAGCACTGTCATCATATCGTGCAGGACTCATGGAGGGCTAAGGGCTAAGGGCTAAGGGCTAAAGGCTAAAGGCTAACGGCCAAGTTCCAAGGCCTCTTTCCCTTCAGCCCTTTCCTTAAGCCCTTAGCCCTTAGCCCTTAGCCCTTGGCCCTTGGCCCTTGGCCTTCAGCCCTTTGCCCTTAGCCCTTTAGCCCCCGTTCAAAACAGCGTCTGCCGGAACCAGTTCACCAGCCGGTCCACCAGCTCGGGCCGGCGCTGCAGCATGAGGGTGCCGTGCCCGGCGTCCTCGAACGTCTCGACGTTTCGGCGGGTGGTCGATCCCGCGAGGGCGCGCGCGGAGCGCAGCGCGTAAGCATCGTTGCTGCCGGCCAGAAACAGCACGGACCCTTCGAAACGTCGCAGCGACGGCTCCGTCTTTAGCCCTCGATAGTCGGTCGTCACCGACAGCAGCACGAGGGATCGCACCGACCTGTCGGCGCCGGCTGCCATGGCGGCGAGGTTGGCACCCGCCGATGCGCCTGCGAGGCCGAGGCGCCCTGGAGCAACCGTCCCCTGGCCCCTGACGAACGCGAGGGCGGCCTGCACGTCCTGCAGCATGGGCCCGAGCGCCGCGCCGTGCGAACCCGCACCCGACGACTCGCCGTGGCCCCGCAGGTCGAGTGCCAGCGCGACGAACCCCGCGTCGCGCAGGCGCTGGGCTGTTTCGTCCCAGTCGCCGCGTGAGCGGGTGAGCATGTGGATCAGCACGATGCCGGGAGCGGGAGGGCGGTCTGGCTCATAGAGCGACGCCGAGAGATGGGTGCCGTCAGCCGCGCGGAAGCTCACAGTGCGCGCGGCGTGCGCGGGGACGGGCCACAGCAAGCATGCCGCGAGGCCGCCGGCAAGCCAGGCGGTGCGGGTCACCCGGCTGAATCCGGCCCGGCGGCCGCGGCGATGTACTCACGGACCGCACGATCCAACCCCACGAACAGGGCACGGCTGATCAGCGCGTGGCCGATCGAAACCTCCACGATGTGCGGCACCGTGGAGAACAGCGGCAGGTTGTCCAGGTCGAGATCGTGGCCGGCGTTCACACCGAGATCGCGGTCGTGGGCGTGGGTCGCCGCACGGGTGTACCGTGCGAGAGCAGCCGCGCGCGCGGCGCCCCCCTGTTCGAACGCGCGCGCGTACGGCTCTGTATAAAGCTCCACGCGGTCGGCGCCGAGCGACGCCGCCCAGTCGATCGCGGGCGGCTCGGGGTCCACGAACAGGCTGACGCGCACCCCGGCCTGGTGCAGCCGGTCGATCACCCGGCGGAGGTGCGCGGGCGGCGTATCCAGCCGCCAGCCTGCCTGGCTGGTGCGCTCCCCCGGCATGACCGGCACCAGCGTGGCTTGATCGGCGCGCACTTCGCACACGAGCGTCACCAGGTCTTCCCGGGGGTCCCCCTCGATGTTGTATTCGATTCGGCCCGCGAGCGGCGCGAGCTCCGCCGCCACGTCGCGAACGTCGGCGAGCGTGATGTGGCGGTTGTCCGCCCTCGGGTGCACGGTGATCCCGGGAGCACCAGCCCCCACACACACGCGGACAGCCTCCGTGACGGACGGGACGTGCCCGCCCCGGGAGTTGCGGAGGGTGGCGACCTTGTTGACGTTGACGCTGAGCCGGACCATGTCCTGTGTCAGGCGAGGTGCGTGCGGACGGCCTCCGCAATCTCGCCAGCCCACGCGCGAATCTCGGCCGAGTCGCGACCCTCGAGCATGATCCGGAGCAGCGGCTCGGTGCCCGAGTACCGGACGAGCAGTCGTCCATGACCCGCGAGCTGCGCCTCGACGCGGTCGACAACCGCCGCTATTTCCGGCACCTCCCGCAGATCGGCCTTCCGCTGCACGCGGACGTTCACCAGCACCTGCGGGAAGCTGGTGAGGTCGGACGCGAGCTCGCCAAGGCTGCGTCCCGTCTCGCGCATCACGCGCAACACGTTCAAGGCCGTGACCAGGCCGTCGCCCGTGAACAGGTGCTCGGTGAAGATGACGTGCCCTGACTGCTCACCGCCAAGCGAGAGATCCCGCTTCAGCAGTTCCTCCATCACGTATTTGTCACCGACCTGGCAGCGCACGAGTTCGATGCCGCTGTCCCGCAGCGCCAGCTCGAGGCCAATGTTGCTCATCACCGTAGCAACGACCGCCTCGCCCTTGAGACGGCCTTCCGCCTGCAGGCGGCGCGCGCACATCAGCATCACCGCGTCGCCATCCACGACGCGCCCGTGCTCGTCCACGAAAATCGCGCGGTCTCCGTCACCGTCGAAGGCCACCCCCAGCCGGTGCCCTCTCTCGAGAACCAGCGATGCCAGCACCTCGGGATGAGTGGAACCGGAGTGCAGGTTGATGTTCCGGCCATCCGGCTTGTCGCCGATGAGCGTCACATCCAGGCCGAGATCGCGGAACAACCGCGGCGCCACCGTCGTGGTCGCGCCGTTCGCACAGTCCACGGCAACCCGCGCGCCGGCCAGCATCCCGGCATCGGGCAGTGCCTCTCGAACGTGGGCGAGATAGCGGTCGACGAGGGCTTCGCCGGGAACGGCGTCCGCATCGCCGGCGGGGACGTCCCACGAGGCATCGGCGACGATGCTCTCGACGTGCCGTTCGAGGTCCTCGCTGAACTTCTCGCCGCCGCCGGAGAACACCTTGATGCCGTTGTCTTCGAATGGGTTGTGCGAGGCCGAGATGACGACCCCGGCGGTGAAGTCGCTCGACCGCGTCAGGTAGGCGACTCCGGGCGTCGGGATCACGCCGGCGCTCACGACCTCCGCTCCGCAGGCGCGCGCGCCATGCGCCAGCTCACGCTCGAGCCACAGGCCAGATTCGCGCGTATCGCGGCCGATGAGCACACGCGCGGCGCCCGGCGGCAGCGCACGGACCAGCGCCGCGCCGATGCGCCGCACCGTGACATGATCCAGAGGGTATGTGCCCGCGCGTCCGCGAACCCCATCGGTGCCAAACAAACGTGTGGACATGAGGAGGCGCTACTTGATGGTGACCTGGACTGCGGCGGGATCGGTCGCCGTGATGCTGAACCCGGCGGTCGCGTCGGTACGCACGGGAAGATTGTATCGTCCCCGGTTCAGTCCGTTGAGATCGACGAACGCAGGGACCCGTTCGGCCGCCAACCCCGTGACCACGCCGGCAGCCCCCCGGGCCCTGACGACGACCTCGGACGGCACGACCGTGGCCCGGAGGCCGCGCTGGAGGTGCCGCAGGAGAATGGGCACACCGCGAATCGTGTGGTGCACCGGGGCCGGGTTGACGTCCACGACGACGACGGCATTCGTCGGGATCTTCAGGCGCACGCTCGACTCGGCGACTCCGATGGTGACGGTATCGCGAACACGGCCCATCGCGCCGCGCAGGTTCACGGGTTCGGTGGTCGCCTCGGTGAGCTGCTTGATTACACTCTCCGGCCCGACGACTTCGACGGATGCGGGTGAAGCGGTCACGCGGCCGCGCGCGTAACCTTCGGCGGGGTCGCCATCGATCGCGGGTACGACCGGCACCCTTTTGGTGGCGGATGCTTCGAACATGAGCGGAACGGTGGGAGGGACCACCGCGAGCGCGCGCACGCCCACTGGGGTCGTCACGTGATCCGGGAGCAGGTGGAACATCCGCCGGCCCGGCCGCGCGGTCGAGAGCTCGACCGTTACGATCAACTCGGTTCCACGCAGCTGGCCAAGCGTCGTCGACGGACCTTTCACGCGCACGTCGACGAAGCTGGGCGGCTCCCCAATCATCTCGAGTGACCCGGGCATGTTCCGGAATTCGAGCGGGACCCGCAGCGAACGCTCCGCCTCCTTCTGGCCGGCCACGAGCAACCACAGCAGCACGGCCAGCGCGAGCGACAGCAATTTCAGACCGACATGCCGGAGCACCTGCATTGCCATCAGCCGAACGAGAGCCATCGCCGCGCGCGCATGCCGCTCCGTCCGTACGAGACCAGCCGGCGCAAACGTGTCCGCAGCTCGTCCTGGGTGAGCCCGCGCTCGATGGCGCCGTCCAGCACCAGGGAAATCTTGCCGGTTTCCTCCGAGACCACCACGGCGACGGAATCGTTCTCTTCGGTAAGGCCAATCGCTGCCCGGTGACGCGACCCGAGCTCGCGGCTCAGGCGCGGGTTGACGGTCAGCGGTAGAAAACAGGCGGCGGCGGCGATCCGATCGTCCTGCACGATGACGGCGCCATCGTGCAGCGGCGATTCGGTGTTGAAGATTGTCACCAGCAGGTCGTAGCTCACCTTGGCGTCCAGGGGAATGCCGCCCTCGATGTAGTTGCGCAACCCGATCTCCCGCTCGATGGCGATGATCGCGCCCACCCGATCCTTCGAGAGCATGCCGGATGCGACGACGATTTCCTCGAGCGCCTCCTCGGCCGCGTGTCCTTTGGCGAGCAGCCGGAAGAAGGGCGCACGGCCGAAGTGCGCGAGGGCGCGCCGGATGTCCGACTGGAAGAGCACAATCGCCGCAAACACTACGTAGCCGAGGGCGTTGCGAATGATCCAGTTCACGGTCTCGAGGTGTGCCGCCTGAGACAGGAACAGCAGGCCCACCATCAGCCCGGCGCCAGCAACCATCTGCGCCGCGCGGGTCCCTCTGATGAGCTTCATCACCTCGTAGATGAGGACCGCCACGATCGCAATGTCGAGGACGTCCCGCCAGCCGATCGGCTCACGCGTGAAGAACCCGTCGAACCAGTTCACGTGGCTCGCGCCTCCGTGCCCCCCTGGTCGACCAAGGCGTCGCGCCGCAGCATGTCGGCCACGCGCACGACGTCCACCATTTCGGGCACCGCGTGCACACGAACCACGTGCACACCGGCCAGCACGGCTGCGGTGACCGCGGCCGCGGTTCCCCAATCACGCGCGGCTGGGGCCTGCTCGCCAGTGGCGCGCTGCAGGAACGACTTTCGTGAGGGACCCACGAGCAGCGGCCGACCGAGGGCGTGCAGTGCTTCGAGGCGGGCAAGCAGCGTACTACTCTGCTCGGCACGCTTCGCGAAACCGATCCCCGGATCGATGAGCACGTGCGAGAGCGGGATGCCGGCATCACCCGCATGCTGCAGACGCTCGCCGAGTTCCGCGCACACCTCACGGACGACGTCGTCGTAGTGTGCGTCGCGGTACATGGCGCGCGGTTGCCCGCGCGTATGCATGAGGCTCACGACGGCACGCGTGCGCGCGACCACACCAGGCAGCGCGGGATCGGTACGTGAACGCGCTGATGTCGTTGACGATGGCCGCGCCGAGATCCAGGGCCGGTTCGGCCACAGCAGCCTTGTAGGTGTCGATCGAGATGGGCACGCGCAGCCGGCCGGCGAGTCCCCGGAGCACCGGTGCCAAACGGGCCAGCTCCTCTTCGGCTGACACGGGTACGGCGCCCGGCCTTGTGGACTCGCCGCCGATGTCAATGATGTCGGCCCCCGCGCCCTCCATGGCCAATGCATCATCCACGGCCCGGACAGGGTCCGCGTGCTGTCCGCCGTCCGCAAAGGAGTCCGGCGTCACATTGAGGATGGCCATGATCAGGGTGCGGTCACCCAGGTGCAGGGTCCCGCCCGTTGGGAGAGGAACGTCGAAGGAAGGGCGGGGAAACACCCCCACAGTGTAGCGGCAGGCAAAGGTTCCGCGTCCCAGGTTCTGCAACCCGTCGCGCGGAACCGCACCTACTCTTGAGGAACGGGCTTGTTCAGGGGCGGCACGATCGATGGCCGCTGCTCGCGGCGCGAACGGGCGTCTTCCGGGGGCGGCGGCACCGGGGCGGACGGCTTCGCCGGGACGAACTCCTCCAGCGGCTGACCGGCGATGATGCGGCGGACCTGGTCCGCATCCAGCACCTCGCGCAGCAACAGCGCCTCGGCCATGGTTTCGATGCTCGCGCGGTTCGCCTGCAGAATCTCGAGTGCCCGGTTGTACGCCTCGGTCACGAAGCGCTTGATCTCCTGATCGATCCGGATCGCGGTGTCTGCGCTGTAGTCCGACCGTTGCGCGATTTCACGGCCGAGGAAGATCTGCTCTTCCTTCTTCCCGAAGGTGAGCGGCCCGAGTGCGTCGCTCATGCCCCATTCGCACACCATGCGGCGGGCGAGCTCGGTGCCGCGCTCGAGGTCGTTGCCAGCTCCTGTCGTGATGGAGCCCAGTGTGATCTCTTCAGCGATGCGGCCGCCGAGCAGGATTGCGAGCTGATCGTTCAGGTAGTCACGCGAGTAGTTGTGCTTCTCGTCCGTCGGCAGCTGCTGCGTGAGCCCGAGCGCCATGCCGCGCGGGATGATCGTGACCTTGTGAATGGGGTCAGCGTGCGGCAGCAGCACGGTAAGAATTGCGTGGCCCGCCTCGTGGATGGCCGTGATCTTCTTCTCGGCGTCGCTGATGATCATCGAGCGGCGCTCGGCACCCATGAGCACCTTGTCTTTGGCGAACTCGAAGTCCACCATCCGGACGACTTTCATGCTGTAGCGGGCCGCGTTCAGCGCCGCTTCGTTCACCAGGTTCGCCAGGTCGGCGCCCGAGAAGCCCGAGGTTCCCCTCGCCAGCGTGCTCACGTCCACATCGTCCGACAGCGGAATCTTGCGCGTGTGCACTGCGAGGATACCCTCGCGGCCCTTGACGTCAGGACGGTTCACGACGATGCGCCGGTCGAAGCGGCCGGGCCGCAGCAGCGCCGGGTCGAGGACGTCGGGCCGGTTCGTCGCCGCGACGAGAATGACGCCCTCGTTGCTCTCGAACCCATCCATCTCGACGAGCAGCTGGTTGAGGGTCTGCTCGCGCTCGTCGTGCCCGCCCCCGAGGCCGGCGCCGCGATGGCGGCCGACGGCGTCGATCTCGTCGATGAACACGATGCAGGGTGCGTTCTTCTTCCCCTGTTCGAAGAGGTCGCGCACGCGCGACGCACCCACGCCGACGAACATCTCGACGAAGTCGGAGCCGCTGATCGAGAAGAAGGGGACGTTGGCCTCGCCCGCCACCGCGCGTGCGAGCAGCGTCTTGCCCGTGCCGGGAGAACCCATCAGCAGGACGCCCTTCGGGATGCGTCCGCCAAGCTTCTGGAACTTCTGCGGCTCCTTGAGGAACTCGATGATCTCCTGCAGCTCGTCTTTCGCTTCGTCCACGCCGGCAACGTCCTTGAACGTTACTTTCTTCTGGGCGGACGAGGAGAGCTTCGCCTTGCTCTTGCCAAAGGACAGCGCCTTGTTGCCGCCGCTCTGCATCTGGCGCATGAAGAAGATCCAGAACCCGATGAGGAGCAGGATCGGCGCCCACGAGTACAGCAGTGTGGCCCAGGGGCTGGCCGTCGGTTCCTTGGCATTCATGAGAACGCCCTTGTCCCACAGCTTGTTCGCCAGGCCTTCGAACTGCGCCGGCGCGTGCGTCTGGAATGTCTCGTTCGACTTCAGCACGCCGCTGATGTCGTTTCCCGTGATCGTGACGCTCGAGACCTGGCCGGCTTCCACCTGCGACATGAAGGTGCTGAAGCTCATCGCCTGCTCGCGCGACTGGAACGTCCTGGAGAAGTTCCACACGAGAAGGCCGACGAACACGAGCACCATCCAGAACAGCAGGCTTTTGAGAGTCGAATTCACTCGGAGCCTCCCCACTGACGGGTAAGTTTCAAGACTACCACGCCGCTGCCGCCCGCCGAGGCCCGATACACCTCGTCCAGTGCGTGCCCCGGCACCCACACGACCCTGTCGTGACTGTCCACGACGAGAGGCAGGCGGTGCCGCGCGACGCGGGACACCTTGCGGTCGACGAACAGATCCTGCAGCTTCTTGGTGCCGCCCAGCCCGATCGGCCGCAAGGCGTCGCCAGGACGCCAGTTGCGGACGAACAAACCGCCGGTCACCTGAGCGCCCGCCACCACGGCCACCGGCGCATCAGGCGTGCCTCCCGGGAGCGGTCCCTCGAGCGAGCCCGTCTCTGCCTGCACCGTGGCGCTCACTTCTGCAATCCAGACGCGACCTGGTACCGGGAGGGCATAGCGGAACGGCGCAATCGCCTGCGATGCTGTCTCTGCCCTCTTTCTTAAGACAACCGTCGGCCCGTTTCGGTCCGCGCGGACGTGTCCGGAGAAGTCGACACCGGGTGCGGCCTCGTCGTCGAGCATCCCGGTCAAGGCTTCCACTTCGGCGAATCCGGGTTCCCGGACCCCGGCCCGGCGCAAAGCGTCGAGGAGAAGACGGCGCCGAAGGGCCAGAGGCATGAGCACGGCCCCGGCGACGTCCAGTCGCAACTCCTCCCTGTTTCCCGTGACGAGCTGCCCGACGAGCACGCTCGTCAGCTCGGCCAGGAGTTCCTCGTCCGCCCGTGCCACCTCGGCAGCACGCGCCAACAACGCGGGGACCGACGGGCCAAACCACCCCCGCAGGGCTGGCAGGACCTCATGCCGCAGGAGGTTTCGCGGGTTCGTCAGGTCCTGATTCGACGCGTCGTCCACGTACGTGATCCGGTTATCGGCGGACCAGGCCCGGAGCTGCTGTCGGTCGACGTCGAACAGCGGTCGGACGATCGCCCCGTTTCTGGGGTAGATGCCCGCAATCCCGCGGGGCCCGGCGCCTCGAAGCAGCCTCAGCAGCACAGTTTCAGCCTGGTCGTCGCGCGTGTGCCCCACGGCGACCCGGTCGGCCCCGAGCGCCTGCCTGCCGCGCTCCAGGGCGGCATACCGGAGCTTCCGGGCGGCGTCCTCGATCGAGCGTCGCTCCGCGGTCGCCACACGCCGGACCTCAACGCGTTCGATGTGGGCGGGAATGCTCAGCCGACGCGCCAGCGCCTCGCAGAACGCCTGATCGCGCTCCGAGTCCGCCCCGCGCAGCTGGTGGTTGACGTGCACCAGCCCCGCGACAGAGAACTCGCCTCTCGGCGCGAGCTCCAGAAGCACGCGGAGGAGCGCTACGGAATCGGCGCCGCCGGACACCGCCACAGCGACACGCGTGCCGGCTGGCAGCAGGTCGTACTGCCGGATCGCGCGCCAGACGCCCTCGATCGGGCTCATCGTTCTCTAAATGGGGGAGCAGGGCGGAGGAGCAGGCCCGCGTTGCGCGGTCCTGCAACCCCAGGGCGAATTGGTGCCGGTGCAGGGACTTGAACCCCGGACTCCGCGGATATGAGCCGCGTGCTCTAACCAGCTGAGCTACACCGGCGGACCTTCGGATTGTAACAAGACCTGGCGGTTTTCCTGTAACGCTGACGGCGGCCAGGCGCAGGCGAGGGTCGCGGATAAGGGCCAAGGCTAAGGGCTAAGGGCTAAGGGCTAAGGGCCAAGGGCCAAGGGCCAAGGGCCAAGGGCTAAGGGCTAAGGGCTAAGGGCTACAGGGCCAAGGGCTAAGGGCTAAGGAAGGGCCAAGGGCTAAGGGCTAAGGGCTAAGGGCTAAGGGCTAAGGCTAACAACCGTTAGCCGTTCACCGTTGACCGACTGTTACTGTTGCGTTCGGCTTTAGCCCTTAGCCCCTTAGCCCTTAGCCCTTGACGGCTCGTCCAGCTCGAGTAGCGCCGCGGCCAGCAGAGGGATCATGATCTCGTGGTGTCCCACCAGCGAGCAGCCGCGGCCGCTCGGCCGCGTCGGCCGGGACACGACGTTGGTCTGTGGCCGATAGAGGCGCACGAAATCCAGATTCACCGTTGTCATCTCGGCGAGCGCGATGCCGCGGTTGCGGGCAAGCGCGACGGCCTTCAGGAACACCTCCGGAAGGATCACGGCAGACCCGCAGTTCAAGTACACCCCGCCCTCGAGCCGCGCCACGTTCGTCACGAAGCGGCGGAAGTCGCGCAAGCTTCCCTCGCCGAGCGCCGCGCCGGACGCGTTCGGATGCATGTGCGTGATGTCCGTGCCGAGCGCCACGTGCACGGTGACGGGGATGCCCAGCCGCCCTGCCGCCGCAAGGACGCTCAGGTGCGCGAACGGCGGAGCGGACGCCTGCAGCCAGGTCGCCACCGCCTCGCCGATCCCGGCGCCCGACGCCACGCCTGCGTTGATGGCGGCATTCAGCAGCGTGCCTGTTTCTTCAGCCATCCCGAACCGGCCGGGGCCCAGCGTCTCGTCGACGTCCTCCGACGTTCCGCCACTCAAGGCGATTTCGAAGTCATGAATGATGCCCGCCCCGTTGGTGGCAAGCGCTGAGACGTACCCCCGCGCCATCAGATCGATCAACACGGGCCCGAGACCGGTCTTGATCACGTGCGCGCCGAAGCCCCAGAGGATCCCCGCGCCCGCGCGACGTGCAGACGCAATGCGCTCGACGACTATCCGGAAGTCCGCAGCCGCAAGCATTCCCGGCAACGACGCGATCAGTCCCGCGACGCCGCTTCCGGGGATGAACGGCCGGGCGAAGTCCTCCGCCCGCACCTTGCTCGCGCGCGAGGACAGCGGATACGTGCGGACGTCTGAGAGATCGAACTCTGCGTAGTCGGGACGCTTGTCGTCGGCCATGCTGGGCGGAGGATACAGGAACTATGGTCGGGATGCGCCAGCGGTGGGCGCTGTGCGCTCGGCCGCGGCGGACGGTGATGGGCGGCGGGCGGGGGCGGTGGGCGGTGGACCGTGGGCGGTAGGAAGAGTGTAGGGCCGGGGCCGAAGCGCCCCGCCCGCGACCCGCCGAACCGCTCCGGCCGCGACCTGCCGAGGCGCTCCGGCCGACAAGCTAATCAGACGACGAGCATGGCATCGCCATAACTGTAGAACCTGTACCCGTCACTGACGGCCCGCTGATACGCCTCGAGCACCAGATCCCGTCCGCCGAACGCGCACACGAGCATGAGCAGCGATGACTGTGGCAGGTGGAAGTTCGTGAGGAGCGCCCCCACGACGAGGAATTGAAAGCCGGGGTAGATGAACAGGTCCGCGCATCCTGCCCCCGCCCGCACACGGCCGCCATTGACCGCGGCGACGGCCTCGAGCGTTCGCGTCGTCGTCGTGCCGACCGCGACTATCCGGCGCTGCGCTTCGAGTGCAGCGGTGATCGCACGGGCCGCTTGCGCGCTGATCTCATAGGGCTCTGGATCGATGCGGTGGTCTTCGACCTCCTCGGTCCGGATCGGCTGAAACGTCCCGTAGCCCACGTGCAGCGTGATGGCGGTGCGCTCGATTGCGCGTGCATCGAGCTGCGCGATTGTCGCCTCGCTGAGATGCAGGCCGGCAGTCGGCGCGGCAACTGAGCCGCGTGCCCTCGCGTAAACGGTCTGGTATCGTTCCCGGTCCGCCGCGTCCGGCGCGCGTTTGATGTAGGGCGGCAGCGGGACCTCCCCAATTGCGTCGATGGCGGCGTCTACATCTCCGCCATCCGGACGTGACAGGCCGATGGTTCGCCGGCCGAAGGTGCGCCGTTCAAGGATCTCGGCCTCGAGCACCACGCCGTCCCGCTCAAACCGCATGGTGCAACCGGGACGCAGCTTCTGACCGGGATGGACCAGCGCGTCCCAGCGATCCTGGTCGAGGCGCCGCAGCAGCAGGCACGCCACGCGGCCACCGCTCGGCGTGCGGCGCCCGTGCAGGCGCGCCGGAAACACGCGCGTGTCGTTCACGACGACCAAGTCTCCGGGCGTGAGCAGGTCTGGGAGATCGCGTGTGTGCACGCCTGTGATCGCGCCACTCGCGCGGTCGACGATCATCAGGCGGGACGACGCACGCTCGGGTGAGGGCTGTTGAGCGATGAGCTCGGCAGGCAGGTCGAAATCGAAATCCGCGACGCGCACGCCACGATCGTAGCGGATAGTCAGGCGCTCAGTGCACCTTCACCTTCGAGGGCCGCAGCGCGTGCCAGTGATCGGCGGTGATAGTCCACAACACCTGATCGATGTAGTCGTCCTCGCGCCTGAGCGATTGGCGGAGCACCGCTTCCGGTACCGCGCCCAGCTTCCGGAACGCACCGTTGCCGCGCCCGTTCGTCATCGCCGAGCGTGCCTCGAGGCGCAGCACACCGAGGGCGTCGAACACCCAGTCTATGACCAGGGGCGCCGCCGCGTAGAACAGCCCTTCGCCCCAGAACTCCATTCCGAGTGCAAACCCCCATTCCGCCCGTTTGCCGTGCGGCTCTATCGCGCGCACCTGGAACAGGCCCACGGGCGTGTCGTAACCCGCGGGTATTACGCCGAAGCAAAGCGCCTCGCCCGCAGCCCGGTGGCGTCGCGCACCGGCGATGAACGCCTCGAACGCCTCGAGTGTGTCCGGTGGTGGGGAAATGAATCGCGCAACCTCCAACGTGGACACGGCGGAGAGGAGCGCCGACGCATCCGATCGCAGTACTTCGCGGAGAATGACGCTCGAGCCCTGCAGCACGGGAGGAACGTGCCGCCACGAGTCCAGGTGCGACCCTGAAGGCAGCGATAGCACCCCGGTGTCATCGAGATCCGTGTCGGGGATCCTGTTGATCACGATCTCACCACGGCGCCGATGCCGAGCCCCGCGCCCGCATCTTCCTCACAGAAGCCACTCGTGGAGCCCCACACGATGTTGGATCCCCACACGATGTTCGAGCCCCAGACGATGTTGGAGCCCCACACGATGTTGGAACCCCAGACGATATTCGAGCCCCACACGATGTTCGAACCCCAGACGATGTTGGCGGCAGCGAGTGCCGTGTCGCAGTCTCGTCCCGCACAGGTGCTGCCCCACACGATGTTCCGAGCCGCGCTGCCCCAGACGATGTTGGAGCCCCACACGATGTTGGAGCCCCAGACGATATTCGAGCCCCACACGATGTTCCCGCCGTCTGCAGAGCCCCAGACGATGTTCCGGCCCGTGGTGCCCCACACGGCATTGCGGTCGAGCGTGCTGCCCCAGACGATGTTGGCGGCGCACTGGCCCTCACAGGAACTGCCCCAGACGATGTTGCGCTTCGCGAGCCCGGCGACCTCGCCCAGGCTGGATCCCCAGACGATGTTCGAGCCCCACACGATGTTCGAGCCCCAGACGATGTTCGAGCCCCAGACGATGTTCGTGGCCCACGCGTTTGCGTCTGGCCGCAGGACACCGCCATCCACGACGTAGTTGCCCCAGATCAGGTGCCGGCCCCATGTCGCATCACCGGGATACACATCGCCTTCTCGGGCCGTAGCGAAGAACCGGGCGAGCTGCACGGCGCCTTGCATATTGAGGAAGCCGGCGCCCTGTTCGAGCGGGCTCGTGTCGGTGGCGGTGCTCGCCGTGTACTGCAGGATCGCCTTGACGGCATTTGGCGTGAGGGCCGGGTTGGCCTGCACCATCATCGCGACGGTGCCGCTGACCGCGGGCGCTGCCATGCTGGTGCCGGTGAGCGTGAGATAGGGCATCCCGAGCGCCGCGGAAGTGCCTGGCACCAGGTCTTGCGGGCGCGCGAGGACCAGTGTGCTGCCATCGGCGGCGAGCGACACAATCCGCGTGCCGGGAGCTACGAGGTCCGGTTTGGACAGCAGGTCGACTGCCGTGGGCCCTCGCGAACTGTAGCCGGCTACCACGTCGTCTTCGCGAGTGGCTGTCCCCATGTGGTTCGATGCGCCCACGGTGAGCACCCAGGGCGCGTTGCCCGGTGCGGTCACACCCCCGTATTGCGTGTTGCCGCCCGCGTCGCGTCCGAGATTGCCGGCGGCGGCAACCACGGTGATCCCCGCCTGCACGGCGCGCCATGCGGCCAGCGTGAACGGATCGGTGAAGAACGATTCCGTCGCCGCGGCACCGACTGACAGATTGATCACCCGAATGTTGTGCTTTTTGCGGTTCGCAATGGCGTAATCAATCGCCTGGATGGCGGTGCTGATGGTACCGCGGCCGGATCCATCGAGCACCTTGAGCGACAGCAGGCTCGTGCCCGGGGCGACGCCGGCATAGGCGCGGCCCGAGTCGGTGCCGTCGCCGCCGATGATGCCGGCCACGTGCGTACCGTGACCGAAGTCGTCGTACGGTGTCGTGCGTCCGTTGACGAAGTCGACGGAGGCGACGAGCCGCGGGCGCGAGTCGTTGGAGCCCTTCAGCTTCAGATCGTGGTGCGGGAGAACCCCCGAATCGATCAAGGCCACACCAACTCCGCTGCCATCCCACGCCGTGGACGTTCTCGCGGCAGACGTTGTTCTTCCGGCATTGGTCGCGCCCGTGACCGTTGAGTGGAGGGACGCCAGCGCTCGATCCAGGTGCACGCTGTGCACGGCCGGGTCGACGGTGAGCGCATCGAGTGCGCTGTTCGCGATCTCGGCTACCTGCGCGTTCAGCGAATAGAGGCGTGCGCCGCGACGACCTCCTGCTCGCCGGATGACGTCGCTGCCATCGACGACGCCATCGCGCAGCCGGATGATGACGCGAGTCCTGGCGTCGCCGCCGCGCGCCGCACGAGACTGCAGTGGACGATCGAGCTTGGTGCGGTCCTGCGCGGCCGCCGGAGCGGTAGCCAGGACCGTGCAGACGGTGACGAGTGCGACCGGGAGAGACAAATCGGAAATACGATTCATGGCATCAACCTCAGTTCACCAGGACGATGTCGGGCTGGTCAGTGAGCCGCCGCCAGTCTTCGTGGAGCAGCGACCACAGCACCTGGTCGAGCCGTTGTCCGTCGCCCGTTGTGAGCGAGCGCCTCAGCACGCCTTCCTGCACGGCGCCAAGTTTTCGCATCGCCGCCTGGCTCCGACCGTTGGCCAGGGCCGCGCGGGCTTCGAGGCGGTGCACGCCGAGCTGGGTAAACGCGAAGTCGAGCAGCAGCCGGGCAGCGTCGAGAAACAGCCCCGCGCCCCAGGACCGAGGAGCCATTGCCACTCCCCATTCAGCGGTGCGGAACTCGGGCTCGAGCTCCCGGAGCTGCAGCAGGCCGACCGGCGACGCATGCGCGTGCGGTATGAGAGCGAACGCCAGGTATCGGCCTGCTTCGCGCTCGCGGCGGCTCCATTCGATGAACCACGCGAATCGCTCCACGGTCGTGGGTGGGGGCGACATGAAGCGGGTCACCTCGGGCGCAGTCAGGATCGAGACCAGCGGCTGAGCGTCGTCTGCCTGTAACTCGCGCAGCGCGCAGTGCTCACCGGTCAGGACCGGCACGGCGTCACGCCATGAACACGGAGGAGTGCTCACCGGCTCCGGACGGCCGACCGTGTGAGACAGGGACGAAGGAAACAGCTGTGTTTGTGTGTTCATGGAGGTTCTCGTGGGTTGATATCGGCCGGTCGGGCTCGGCCGTATAGAACGGGTGACACATCAGCTTGGGTGAAAAATCGGGCATTTTCGCGCGTGGCCAGACTTCGAACGGGTGGCGTTGGAGGGTTCCGCGAGGTAGCGCCGCCCACGTTCGCCGACGGGCGCCCGCGGTTGGAGCGACCTGGGTGAAGAGCGACGCTGCGCGGACCTGAACGCAGCAAGCCCTCGGCCCGTCGGTCGCTGACCCGTGCCCTGAATCTCTAAACGGCTGACCTATGGCCGCTTAGGCTCGAGATTGGCAGGCGTGGCGGCGCGGCGAGCCTTCGAAAGGTGGCAAGA
This sequence comes from Vicinamibacteria bacterium, assembly GCA_963763095.1. Classification (GTDB taxonomy): domain Bacteria; phylum Acidobacteriota; class Vicinamibacteria; order Vicinamibacterales; family JAENWD01; genus CAVUCH01. Next base: position 113,004 of record CAVXNR010000030.1, on the reverse strand, counting down.
ACTGCAAGCTGGCCGGCGAAGGCGGTGTGCGGAAGATGTGACGGGCTCGCCGACCTCCCACCCGGCGGCAGCAGAAGCACCGGCCTGCGTCTGGTGCGTGGCGGACTACTTGCAACTCCTGTCCAGATGCTCGACGTCATCATTGTCGGAGGCGGCCCGGCAGGGTTGAGCGCCGCCCTGCTGCTGGGACGAGCGCGACGCCGCACGGTCGTCTGCGACGCTGGGGCACCCCGGAACCGCACGTCCCACGCGCTGCACGGCTTCCTGTCGCGTGACGGCATCCCGCCTGGCGAACTGCTGCGCAAGGGCCGCGACGAAATCCGCAAGTACGACATCGAGTGGCGATCCGAGCGCGTGACGTCCATCTGCCGGCGCTCCCATGGCTTCGAAGCGCAGTTGGAAGGGGGCGATCGCCTGCAGGCCCGCAAGCTGCTGATCGCAACCGGTGTGAGCGATCGGGTGCCGGGCGTGGAGGGGTTCGAGGCCTGCTACGGCCACAGCGTCCACCATTGTCCCTACTGCGATGGCTGGGAGTGGCGCGACGCGCCATTGGCGGTGCTTGGCGGCGGCAAGGGCGGCGCCGCGCTGGCGCTGGCGCTGCTCACGTGGAGCGCCGACGTCCAGCTGTTCACCAACGGCCCCTCGAGGCTTCCCGCCCTGGTGCAGCAGCAACTGACGACTCACGGCATCGCGGTGCACGACGCGCGGGTCACCGCTCTCGAGCACACGGACGGCAGGCTCAACGCCGTCCGGCTGAAGAACGGGGACGCCGTCCCGCGCGCTGCGCTGTTCTTCACGACCGGCCAGCACCAGCAGGAGTCGTTCGCGTCGGAGCTCGGGTGCGAGTTCACGCGGAGGGGGACTGTGAAGACCGATCGGTTCGGGCAGACCTGCGTGCCTGGAGTATTCGTCGTGGGGGACGCCTCGTTCGACGTACAGTTCGTGATCGTGGCCGCGGCAGAGGGCGCGAAGGCTGCCGTCCTGATCAACCAGCAGTTCCAGTCCGAGGCCGGACAGGCGCTCGCATGACGCGAACGGAGCGATGATGGGTGTCGAGACAACGCTCCTCGATCCTCGGAAGGCCGACGACGAGGAGGCGACCACCACGGTTGCGGCCCCAGTTGGTATCCGGAGCCTCAGCCTCACCATCATCGCCATCGTGGCGGCCGTCTTCGCACTGCAGTACGGAAAACAATTCTTCATCCCGCTCGTCATCAGCGTGCTCGTCAGCTACGCGCTCGATCCGGTGGTGTCGTGGTGTGCGAAGCGAGGCGTGCCGCGTTCGCTCGCCGCCGCGGTCGTGCTGCTGTCGGTGGTCGGCAGCGTCGGCGCTGGCGCCTATGGCCTGCGCGAGGAGGCCGCGACGATCGTGCAGCAACTGCCGGAAGCCGCGCGGCGCTTGCGCGCCGCTATCCGGAAGGACCGCCAGACCAACGGCGCTGGCACGATCGAACAAGTGCAGAAAGCGGCGGCGGAGTTGTCGCGGGCCGCAAACGAGGCCGCCGCCTCGACCGCGCCGCCGAAAGGGGTGCAGCGCGTCCAGATCGAACAACCGGCGGTGAAGGTGAGCGACTATCTGTGGTGGAGCTCGGCGAGCATCATGGCGTTCGCGGGCCAGGCGGTGTCGGTGCTCTTCCTCGTCTACTTCATGTTGATGTCGGGCGATCTGTTCAAGCGCAAGCTGGTCCAGGTGACCGGTCCTACGCTGACGAAAAAGAAAGTGACGGTGCAGATCCTCGACGAGATCTCCGAGCAGATCGAACGCTTCCTCTTCGTGCAGGCGTTCACGAGCATCCTCGTGGGCGTGGCCAGCTGGCTGGCGTTCCGCTGGGTGGGCCTCGAACAGGCCGGCGTCTGGGCGATCGTAGCGGGCGTGTTCAACTCCATCCCTTACTTCGGCCCGGTGGTCGTGACGGGCGGCATCGCGGTCGTTGCCTTCCTGCAGTTCGGCACGATCGCGATGGCCGCGTTCGTGGCGGCCATCGCACTGGCCATCACCAGCCTCGAAGGCTTCCTGCTGACGCCGTGGCTGACGAGCCGTGCGAGCAGCATGAATGCTGTCGCCATCTTCGTGGGCCTCCTGTTCTGGAGCTGGTTGTGGGGTGTCTGGGGCACACTGCTCGCCGTGCCGATGCTCATGGTGCTGAAGGCGGTGTGCGATCGCATCGAGGATCTGAAGCCAATGGGAGAACTGCTCGGCGATTGAGCATTCGTGCCCTGCCTCAGAGGAACGCTCGCAGATTGAATCGGCCCCGCGCCTGCAGCAGGGGCTTCCAGAGATCGCCCATAGCAGCGAGCCGCGCCGGCATGGTGTCCATCCTGAAGTCCTCGATTGCCACGCCGGCTTCGAGCTCGGTCCATGTGATCGGGGCCGACACGGGCGCGCGCGGGCGCGGGCGCACGGAGTAGATAGACGCGAGCGTGCGGCCCCACGCATTCTGGTTGTAGTCTACGAGCACCCGCCCTTTCGGCCGCTTCGCGACCCGGTATTCCGCCGTGATGAGCGCCGGGTGCCGGGCAGCAAGCTCCATGGCCAGTGCCTTCGCGAACCGCCACACGTCCTTCTGTACGGGCCCTCGCTGGATGGGCACATACACATGCAGCCCGCGAGAGCCGGTCGTTTTTACCAGCACCGGCATGCGTAGCGTCTGGAGCGCGTCGCGCACGATCAAACCGGTCTCGCGCACGCGCTCGAAGGTTGCACCCTCGCCCGGATCCAGGTCGAAGTGCAGGTAGTCCGGCCGATCGACGTCATCGCATCGTGCGTACCACTGGTTGAGGTCGATGCACCCGAGGTTGATCACCCAGAGCAGCGCCGCCAGGTCCTGCACCATGGGAAAGTCGATGATGCTGCCGGACCCGTGCTCGATGGCGCAGGTCTCAATCCACGGTGGGCGCGGAGATGGCGCGCGCTTCATGAAGAAGAAATCCCCGTGCGCCCCGTGCGGATACCGCTTCATCACCATCGCGCGGTCGCGGAGGTGCGGCAGCAGCGACGGGGAGACGTCGGCGTAGTACCTGCAGCAGCCCGCCTTTGGTGATCCCGAGCTCGGGCCAGAACGGCTTCGAGAGGTTCGTCAGGCGCACCTCCTTGCCCGCCACGCGCACGACAGCGTCAGGAACATCGCGCGGGATCACCGGGCGGGCGGGAGGCATCACTCTTCAGAATGCAGAATGCAGAATGCACAGTGCCAATTTGGTGGTCACAGACGCCGCGACACGAAGCCCCGAAGCGGCACCGTCAGCCCGCGGTACGCGCGGGCCGCCTGGCGCGGAACGTACGTGGGTCAGTTGGTTCGGCATCCTGCATCCTGCATCAATTGAGATCGGGAGGTGTTTCGCACGAACTGCGAAACACCTCCCGATCTCAATTGCGGAATGTGCATTCTGCATCGTGCATTACGCCCCCGTCATAGTTTGCCCAGCTTTGGCGGCCGCGCACCGTGCCGGACGGCGCCCAGGACGGGCTCATAATCCAACTCGACGCCGGCGCGGGCCTGGCGCAGCAGCAGGCCTCCGCGGCTCATGTCGCCGCGGCCGACGAACGCAGTCGGGAACAGGAGCCGCGTTCCGAAGATGTCGAGCAGCACGTCGACGTACTTCGGTGACGCGATCGACCCGAGGAGCACGACGTCGCCGCCTTCCCCCATCGCGCGCGCGACCCGGCGAGCGCTTGCCACGAGGGGGATGCGATAGGCAGGGTTGGCGAGGTCGATCTCGATCTGGGCGAACAGGCGCAGGGCTTCCGCGTTCACGTGGGTGTCGGCGCTCCGCAATCCCGCGCCCGGTGTAATCACGAGCACCCCGCCGCCCAGCTCCGTCCGGGCGGGATGATCTCCCACGTTGGCAAAGCGTTGCGCGTACGTGAGCTTGCCGCGAAAGTAGAGCCCACTGACAAATGCGAACACCTCGCCCATCTGCGCTCCCCGTGGAGACTGCACGCGGTGAGCGAGCTCGAAGCCGGCGCGGGGCGATAGCAACTGCTGCGCGCGCACGCCGCCCGCGTTCGCCGGTGACAGGAGGAAGATGCGCGGCATGATCCAGTGAGATCAGAGGCCCCCCCGTGCCACCCACCGGACGAGGAACCAGAGAACGACGATTGGTATCGCGATCACCGCGATCATTGCGCACGCGATCGCGATCACGAACAGCCAGTCGCCGCGCGAGGGGGGCCGCTCTTCCCAGGCGTGCCGCTCGAGCAGCTTCATGTTCCAGTCGTTGGCCTTCCACGCCACGTCGAACGCGTCGCCGAAGAGCGGCACTGCGCCGATCACCGCGTCGATGACCACGTTCAGCAGCATCCGCAGCTGCACGACGCGGGGGATGCCGAGCTGCATGCCGGTGACGACGATGGCAATGGAGTAGAGCGGCGTCACCATATCGCCGAGGCCAGGGAGCAGCCCGAGGATCGGATCCCAGCCGAACCTGATGCCCAGACCGGGAATCTCGAAGACGCTGTCGAGCTGTGTGCTCCAGCGTCGCAACATCTCCAGCCGGGCCTGCATGGCGGGACTGAGCGCGCGGAGACGACGGGGCGTGGAAGACATGCAAGAACAGGGGGGCGTCACGCGGTCGTGTGGACGGCGGTTCGCAAATCGGGGTGGACGGGCGGATCGTCAATATGTGTAGGGCGGTTCGCGAACGCCCCTACGTCGACCGCCTTACGTCAAATCGCCCAACGAAGGAGAACCGACCCGACCGTAAACCCGGCACCCACGGAGGTGAGCAGAACGAGGCTGCCCTTCTTCAGGCGGCCATCCGCCACCGCGTCGTTCAACGCGAGTGGAATCGTAGCGGCCGTGGTGTTCCCATACGCGCCGATGTTGATGACGACCTTCTGTTCGTCGAGGCCCAGGCGCTCGGCGGCCGACAGGATGATCCGCTTGTTGGCTTGGTGCGAGACGAACAGGTCGAGGTCAGCGCCGGTGACACCGTTGCGCTCCATCAGCCGTCGACAGATCTCTTCCGTCTTCCGCACGGCGAATCTGAACACCGCGGCGCCGTCCTGCTTGACGTAGTGCAGCCGCTCGTTGACCGTCTCGTGCGAGGCCGGCCTCAGGCTGCCGCCGGCCGGCATGCAGAGGGACGGCCCACCACTGCCGTCGACCTCGCATTCGAAGTCCACGATGCTGAGGTCGCGATCCGTCGCCTGCGACACCACCACGGCACCGGCCCCGTCACCGAACAGCACGCATGTCGTGCGGTCGGTGTAGTCGATGATGCTGGACATGACGTCGGCGCCCACCGCGAGCGCGTGATCGTGGGCCCCGCTGGCGACGAGTTGCGCGGCCGTGGTCAGCGCGTAGGTGAACCCCGAACATGCGGCGCCAAGGTCGAACCCCCACGCGTTGGCCGCGCCAATCTTGCGCTGCAGCAGGCACGCCGTGCTCGGAAACATCATGTCCGGCGTGGTCGTGCCGACGATGATGACCCCGATGTCGGCGGCGGTGATGCCGGCCTGCGCTATGGCGTTGGTCGCGGCTTCCTTGGCGAGGTCTGACGTCGCGACGCCGGGATCGACGATATGGCGCTCGCTGATGCCCGTGCGCTGCAGGATCCACTCGTGGTTCGTGTCGACCATCCGCTCGAGATCGTCGTTCGTCAGCAGCCGCGGCGGCACGTAGGTGGCCAGTCCGCTGATGCAGACGGGCCGCAGCCCCGCACGCCTGAAGCGCCCGCGTTCATTCGTGACCGGCGACGTCGCCGTGCCCTGCCCTGCAGTCACCACAGTCGTTGATCCCTTCCCGGCGCGGTCAGGCCGAAATAGTCGTACGCTCTCGCCGTCGCGACACGCCCTCGAGGAGTGCGGTCGAGAAAGCCAATCTGGATCAGGAACGGCTCGTAGATGTCCTCGATCGCGTCCCGCTCCTCGCTGATGGCGGCGCTGATGGTGCCGAGGCCCACGGGGCCGCCCCCGAACTTGTCGATGATCGTCCGCAGCAGCCGCCGATCGATGTCATCGAACCCGTGCTCGTCCACCTCGAGCAGCTTCAGCGCGGCAAGCGCGACATCATGCGTGATCGTACCGTCGGCGCGCACCTGGGCATAATCGCGCACGCGGCGAAGCAGCCGGTTCGCGATCCGGGGCGTGCCGCGGGCGCGCTTCGCCAGCTCCGACGCCGCGGCGGTCTCGAGCGTCACACCGAGGATTCGGGCTGATCGGCGGACGATTTCCTCGATGTCCTGTTGCTCGTAGAAGTCGAGCCGATGGACGATTCCGAAGCGCGCACGCAGGGGCGACGTGAGCAGCCCGGCCCGCGTTGTCGCGCCGATCAGCGTGAAGGGCTGCACCGGCACCTTCACGGATCGCGCACCCGGCCCCTGCCCGATGATGATGTCGAGCTCGTAATCCTCCATCGCAGGATAGAGGATCTCCTCGATCGCCGGCGGCATGCGGTGGATCTCGTCGATGAACAGCACCTCACGCTCACTCAGGTTCGTGAGGATGGCCGCGAGATCGCCGGGGCGCTCCAGGACAGGCCCCGCCGTCGCGCGGATCGGCACCTTGAGCTCGTTGGCGATCACGTAGGCGAGCGTCGTCTTGCCGAGGCCGGGTGGACCATACAGCAGCACGTGGTCGAGCGCCTCGCCGCGACCGGCCGCCGCGGCGATCGAGACCTGCAGGTTCGCGCGGACGCGGTCCTGTCCGATGTAGTCGTCGAGCCGACGCGGGCGCAGCCCCGCTTCGGTACTGGACATCGTCGTCTGCGCGCGCGGGGGTGACGAGGCGGTCTGACATTCTGATATCGCCGGACAGGCGCTGACGGGAGCTATCGGGACAGGCGCTTCAAGGTTCGCCGGAGCGCCACCTCGAACGCGGCGTTGGCGTCCTCGTTCAGCGCGGCATCAACGGCCTTCTCGAGCGCCGGGCGATGGTACCCCAGATTCAGCAGCGCCGACACGAGGTCGTCGCGCAGTGAACTGCCCGGCAAAGGTTCGACGGTCTGCGCAAACGCTGTGAGGCGATCCTTGAGCTCGAGGACGATCCGCTCCGCCGTCTTCTTGCCGACGCCGGGAATAGCCGTGAGTCGCACGACGTCGGCGCGCTGGATGGCGTGGATCAGATCGTCAGGCTCGATCCCCGACAGCACGGCCAGCGCAAGCTTCGGCCCGATGCCGCTGACCGCGATGAGCCGCTCGAACAACTGCAGCTCGAGCGCCGTGCTGAACCCGAAGAGAGCAATCGTGTCCTCGCGCACGTGCGTGTGCACCCGCAGCGCGATGTCTCCTCCGGCCTCCGCCATCCCGTAGAACGAGGAGACGGGCACCTGCACCTCGTAGCCGACGCCCTGCACGTCGACGATGACGCGGTTGGGATGCTTTTCGAGCAGGCGGCCGCGGAGGAAGGCGATCAGTAGACTGGCTCCGGGTTCCGGGCCCCGGGCTCCGGGCCGTGTCCGCCTCCGAGGCGCGGGCCTGACAAGCCCCGGAGCCTGGAGCCTGGAGCCTGGAGCCGATTCATAATCCCAGGTCCGCCGCCTTCACATCGCGCCAGCTCCGGATGCGGCGCCCCCCTGGGACCTCGCCCGTAATCCTGGCGTGATCGGCGCGGTTGACGTGGCAGATGGCTGCGGCGAGCGCGTCGGCGGCGTCGTGCGGGGTCGGGGCGGCGCTCAGACCGAGCAGCAGCTTGACCATCTGCTGCACCTGGTGCTTGTCGGCGCGGCCGTAGCCGACGACGGCGCGCTTGATCTCGGCGGGTGTGTATTCCGCGATCGCGACCCCCGCGGCCACTGCCGCGACCATCGCAACACCCCGTGCATGCCCGAGCTTCAAGGCGCTGCGGACGTTCGTGGCGTAGAAGAGGTTTTCGATCGCAACGCAGTCGGGCCGACACTCGGCGAGCAGCCGTCCCAGTTCGACGTGAATGGTCAGAAGACGCTCAGGGAAGGACGTGTGAGGCGGGCTGCCGATGGCCCCGCAGGCGACCAGGCGCTGACGCCGGCCGTCGGTTTCGATGCAACCGTATCCGGTGCGTTCGGAGCCGGGATCGATCCCGAAGACCCTCACGCCAGGGAGGCCTCGATCTCCTTCTCCTCGATGTCGAAGTTCGACCAGACGTGCTTGACGTCTTCGTGATCGTCGAGCACCTCCATCAGCTTCACCATCTGGTTGGCCGCTTTGCCTTCGAGCTTCACGTAGTTCTGCGGGATCATCGCAATCTCGGCGGACGCGGGCTCAATCCCCAGCGCCTTCACGGCATCGCGCACGGCCTCGAACGCCGCGGGCTCCGAGATGATCTCCCACGAGTCGCCATCGTCCCGCAGGTCGTCTCCGCCAGCCTCGAGCACCGCGTTCAGCAGCTTCTCCTCGTCGGCCGCGCTCTTGTCGACGACGATGTAGCCCTTCTTGGCGAACATCCAGGCCACACTGTTGCTCTCACCGAGGTTGCCGTTGTACTTCGTGAGGGTGTGCCGGAGCTCGCCGACCGTGCGGTTCCGGTTGTCAGTCAACGCTTCAATGATGAGCGCCGCGCCGCCGGGACCGTAGCCCTCGTAAGTGATCTCATCGTAGTTGACGCCCGGCAGCTCACCTGTGCCGCGCTGGATGGCCCGCTTGATGTTCTCGGCGGGCATGTTCACCGCCTTGGCTTCGGCGACGATCGTGCGCAGCCGGGGGTTCATCTCGGGGTCACCGCCGCCATTGCGCGCCGCGACCGTCAACTCCTTGATGACGCGGGTGAACACCTTGCCGCGCTTCGCGTCGGCGGCGCCCTTCTTGTGCTTGATTGTGTGCCACTTGGAATGGCCGGACATGGCGGAACTCCAGGAACAGGTGAGAAGAGGACGAGAAATACTAGCAGATGCCTCGGCTAACAGGCTACTGGCTGCAGACGGCAGGCTTCAGGCAGTGTCGGGCCTCAGGCCAGACGCGGCCCGCGGCCCGCAGCCTGCAGGCTGTCGCCGGTGGCCCAGCCTCTGCGCGTCACCGCCGCTCGGCCACGATCAACCACACGTCCGCGCGTGGGTCCCAGGGCGCACCGTCATAGTCCCCGAGCACCGCCTGCACGCGAAAGCCCGCCCGTTCGACCCGCCTGAGCATCTGGGGTACCGAGACGGTGCGAAACGCGAGGTCGAAGCGCTTGGATTGGACCGCACGACCGCGGCGCTCGGTGTATTCCTGCTCGAAGATCGTGAGGCCACGCTTGCGGTCCTGCCGCACGGATTCGACAAGGCTGATGTGAGATCGGCGTCCCGGCCGCCACCCGGTCAGCCGGAGCTCGCGGCGATACTCGCTCCAGTTCGGCAGGTCAGCGACGAGGTCGATGCCGAACAGTGCGCCGGGCCTGAGGACGCGCGCGATGGCCTGCAGCGTCGCGGAGAGATCCCGTTCGCGAAGCAGCGACTGCAGCATGCCGTATGGGGCCATGACGAGGCCGAACGGGGACGCGGTGGGAAACGGCAGCGCACGGATGTCGCCCCTTACGAGCCTCACCTTCCGCTGCAGGCGTCCGCGCCGGACACGTTCCCGCGCACGGGCGAGCATCGGCGTCGAGCGATCGATCCCCACGACCGGCACGCCCGCGCGTCCGAGTGGCACGGCAATGCGCCCGGTGCCGCATCCGAGTTCGAGCACGGGCGCCGCCACCCGCAACCCCAGGTCTCGCCAGAACGGAACGTCGCGCCGTCCTATGGTCCGGGCGTTCTCCCAGTCGTAGAAGGAAGAGTAGTCGTCCCACCCCTCCCACCCCTCCGCCACCGCCACACCTTTTGCCATGAGACTGAACTGAGACTGAGATCGGGAGGTATTTCCGGAGTCCTGAGACTGAGTTGAGAATGAGATCGGGAGGTGTTTCGCAGTTGTGCAGAAACTGCAACGCGTCAGGGCAGGTTCTTCTGTCCGACTGTGGCGAAGAGCATCGTGTTCTGGATCTCGACGAACCCCGGCCCTGCACTCCCTGCCTCATGAGCATAGCGCTCGAGCGCGTCGGCGTAGGCGCGCCCGAGATCGGCCGCGGCCGCGTCGCCAGTGCTGCGGTCGAGCGCGCGCCGCAGGGCCTCGCGTCGTCCCTCCCATACTGCGGGGGGTGGTGCGCCCGTGCGCGCGACCGAGACGGGGAACAACGTCACCGAGAGCAGCTCGATGCCGTATGCCGGCAGGATCGACGGCAGCTTCGGGCCGACCGACGGATCGCCGCCCTCTCCATGCGCGCCCATCACCGCGGTGAAGAAGCGCGTCGAGAGGTCGAATGCCGTGCGCCCCGACTCCACCGAACTGAACCAGTAGCGTGCCGCGTTGTCTGGCTCCACGAGGACGATGCGACCGCCTGGCCGCGTCACACGCGCCAACTCGAGCACTGCCGACTGCAGGTCGGGCACGTGCTGCAGTACCGCCACGCAGAACGTCGAATCGAAGCAGGCGTCGGCGAACGGCAGGTGGAGCGCATCCGCCGCTGCCACATTCAGCCTGATATTGTGCGCGGATCCGGCCTGCGCTGTCTCCCTGGCGTTGTCGACTTCGCGGTCGATCGCGAACAACGCCACCTGCGAGATGTGCAGTCGGCCGAGCATTACTTCGGCCGTCCCTTCGCCGCACCCGACATCGAGGATGCGCGTGCCGGGGCGAGGGCGGAGCGTCTCGCGGAGGAACTCGGAAAAGTCGCTGTCCCACCAGCGATCGCGCAGGTGCTTGAGGGTCGGGGCCGTGAGGGCGTCCACGTGTCGGGGCATCAGGATCTGCTCGTCCGTTCGCGTCATCCGCGTCGAAGCGGACACGCCCGCCCAGACGGCACGGCGCCGGGCTGCCGGAGTATCGGCGAATGTGCCGGCGGATTATACCTGCCGGCTCCCATCCCGTGGACGCCGCACACGAGGACCACGCGCCTGACGATTGTCCGCGTGCACGTCCGAGCCATCCGGCGGGCCTTGCATGTGCTTGACACAACCGCGCGTCAATCGTAGTGTCGGGCGAATCTCATTCCTCGGCATCGAGCTCTGCTTCTCTGAGCGTCGAACCCTTCGGCGGTTTGCGTTACGAACGTACAAACCAGGAGTCTAGAAATGCCCCACTTCCCGTTTCCGGCCCGTGCTGCGGGCTGGCTGGCCGGCGCAGTCGCCATACTGCTGCTCGCGCCCCCGCCTGCGCAGGCACAGTTCGAACGCAGTCAGATTTCCGGTGTCGTGAAGGATTCGACGGGGGGCGTGCTGCCCGGCGTCACCGTGACCGCCACGGATCTGCAGACGCAGACGGCACGCACAACCGTCAGCGACGGCACGGGCTACTACACGTTCCCAAACCTGCAGCCCGGCCGCTATGACGTGAGTGCGGAACTTACCGGCTTCAAGAAGCGCGTGCAGAGCAACGTGCAGCTCGATGCCGCCGGCTCCCTCACCCTGGAGCTCACGCTCGAGACGGGCAACATGACCGAGGCGGTCACCGTCACGGCCGAATCCACGCCGCTGCAGTCCGACGTCGCGGTCCGCAAGACCGTCGAAGCCAAGGACATCGAGCAGATGGCGTTGAATGGCCGCAACCCGATCGGCGTCGCGGGCCTCAAGGCCGGCGTGATCGGCGGCAGCTTCAACAACTACGGCTTCAACAACCTCGGGAACGGCGGCTACAACATCAACGGCAGCCGCGACACCGATAACAACATCACGATCGACGGTGCAACGGCCATCCGGACACGGGCGTCCGGCAACATCATCGGCATCCAGAACGTGGACGCCGTCCAGGAAGTGCAGGTGCTGACGGCCAATTACATGCCGGAGTTCGGGCGGGCGAGCGGTGGACAGATCCGCATGGTCACGAAGAGCGGCAGCAACCGCTACAGCGGCAGCGCCTCGTTCTTCTACCGTGACGATAGCCTGCAGGCCAACAGCTGGTCGCGAAACCGGAGCACCAATACGCTCGAGAACAGCGGCCCGGCGCCGTTCGACTACAAGCAGTACGGCTACTCGTTCGGCGGGCCGGTTCCGCTGTCTGCACTGAAAGACAAGCTGTTCTTCTTTGCGGCGCAGGAGTGGGTGAACTTCTTCCAGGTGCAGACGCAGGTACTCACGGTGCCGACCGAGCTCATGCGGCAGGGCAACTTCAGCGAGCTGCTCAATCCCAATAACGGTTACTTCACTGGCGCCCGCATCATCACGAACCCCGCGACGGGACAGCCGTTCCCGGGCAACATGATTCCCACCGCGCAGCAATCGCCGACCGGCATGGCGTTCTTGAACGCCTTCCCTTTACCCACGCCCGGGTACCGCGAGGGGGCCAACAATGCGATCATCACCAGCCCCAACCCGCAGGACCAGCGGAAGGACAACATCCGGTTCGACTATCGCCTGAACGATCGGAACCAGTTCACGTACCGGTTCTCCCGGTACAACTGGGTGGCCGTTGACGCGTTCCGTGGCGGCATGACCTTCGCGCGCACCGACTGGGAACGGCCGAACCGCACCATGACCACGAGCTGGACCACGCAGCTGAGCTCCTCGCTCATCAACGAAGCCACCTACACCTACTCGAAGGACGATGTGTTCATCAACGTCTTCGAGGAGGGCGGGGTATACCAGCGCAGCAAATACGGGATCGACTATCCGTACGTGTTCCAGGAGAAGGAGATCTTCGACAAGGTGCCGACCGTGTCGATCAGCGGTTTCCAGGAGATCGACGGAGGACCGTACCCCGCCTCGTCGTCGGGTCCAATCCACACGGTGTCGAACACCACGACGTGGGTCAAGGGGCGCCACACGCTCAAGGGCGGCCTCTCTGTCGAGTACTCCGGCGAGGACGATTTCGATCAGATCAACGTCAACGCGACGCCGGGTGGCACGAACAACCAGAATGGCCGGTTCGAGTTCCGTGACGCCCGCACAGGGGGGACCGGCCTCTCGGTCGCGAACGCCGCGATGGGCCTGTTCACCAACTACGCGGAGCTTGGACAGCGCAACTTCACCAAGTGGCGGTCGCTCGCGACCGACGTCTTCGTGCAGGACTCGTGGAAGCCGACGAGCGCGCTGACGGTTGAGGGCGGCGTCCGGTGGGTGTACTGGCCGCCGTGGTATTCCACGACCAACAACATCGCGAACTTCGACCCGCGGTTCTTCGACCCTGCACAGGCCGCGATCATCAACCCGTCGACGGGCCGCCTGGTCGGTGGCGCCAGGTACAACGGGATGGTGCTGCCCGGCGACGGCTTCGAAGGCGATGCCACGCAGTCGGTCGTGGCGCAGGACCCGGCTGTGCTGGCGCTCTTCAGAGGCGAGCCGCGCGGCTTCTCGCAGACGCACGCCAACGCGTTCGAGCCGCGACTCGGTGCCGCGTACAAGTTCAACGAAAAGACCGTGCTCCGTCTGAGCACCGGTGTGTTCCATAACCGGGTGACGCTGAACGACTCGACCCTGCTCGGCGGCAACGTGCCGTTCCAGCCGCAAGTGACGGTCTCGAACGGCAGCGCCGACAACCCCGGAGGTGGAACGGTAGGCTCCAAGGACCTGCCGTACACGGTCACCGGCCAGGACGCGGTGTTCAAGCACCCCACGGCCTATATGTACTCGGTGGGCATCCAGCGGGAGATTCCGTTCGGCTTCACCGTGGACGTGAGCTATGTTGGCCGCAAGGGGTTGTATCTGCAGCGGGAGCGTAACCTCAACCAGCTGCTGCCCGGGACGATTCAGGCCAATCCCAACGTCAACATCGCGGCCCTGCGGCCCTACACGGGCTATGGCGTCATCCGGCTCTCCGAAAACGCGGGGCGCTCGACCTACAACAGCTTCCAAATCAGCGCCGACCGCCGCTATACGAAGGGCCTGAAGGTAGGCTTCGCCTACACGCTCGGCAAGTCGGAGGACAACGCCAGCGACAAGCGCAACGTCCTCTGGAATACGTACGACGACACGGTGTTCCAGGGCCCCTCGAACTTTGACCGTCGCCACGTGCTGGCGGTCTACTACATCTACGACCTGCCGTTCTTCAAGGAGCAGTCGGGACTCGTGAGCAATCTGCTCGGCGGGTGGCAGGTGTCGGGCGCGTCGTTCTTCCGCACCGGGACACCGTTCTCGATTCTGCAGACCAGCCAGGACGTCGCCGGCGTCGGAGACGTCTCCGTCGGGCAATCGTGGGACCTCGTCGGCGATCCGAAGGCAGGTGCGAATGAACAGATTTCGGCCGGCAGCTCCGACCAGAACTTCTGGTTCAATCCCGCGGCGTTCGCTCGTCCGGCGCCCGGGACGTTCGGCAACGCGCCGCGCAACTTGCTCTACAATCCCGGCGAGCAGCAGTGGGACATTGCGTTGTTCAAGAACTTCAGGATGGGCGGCACGCGTCTCGTGCAGGTCCGCGGGGAGTTTTTCAACTTCCCGAACCACCCGAACCTGGGGAACCCGTCGGGGAACGTGTCGGCGCAGACAGGAACGGTCAACAGCTCACCGGTGGCGGACCCGACCAACGGCAACTTCGGTCGGGTGACCACGAAGAGCGGTCAGCGCGACATCCAGTTGAGCGTGCGGTTCCAGTTTTAGAAGGCGCTACGCGCCCGTCGGCGGGCGGCGGGCGGCGGGCGGCGGGCGGCGGGCGGCGAACACTCAAGGTCCCGGGGAGGATTTTCTTCCCGGGGCCTTTTTCACGTACACCCACTGCATCTGCCAGGCGTGGACGCCGGCCTCCAAATTGCGTCGCCACTTGCGACTCCTCACGCGTCGCCCCGCCGCCCGTCGCCCGTCGCCCGTCGCCCGTCGCCGGCCGACGCGATTCGACCGGCCCCCCGCCCAGCGCCCAGCACCTACAATCCAGGCATGTCGGACCTATCGACCTACCGCGCCGAGTTCCCGATCCTCTCCCGTTCGGTCTACATGATCAGCAACTCCCTGGGCGCGATGCCGCGGGCCGTCTCAGCGTCGCTCTCCGATTACGCGGAGACATGGGCGACGCGCGGCGTGCGCGCGTGGGCCGAGCGATGGTGGACGATGGGAAACGAGGTGGGTGATGCGATCGGCCGCCTCATCGGCGCGCCGGCAGGTTCGGTGAGCATGCACGAGAACGTAACCACAGCGCACGCCGTTGCCCTGTCGTGCCTGCCCGTGCCGGGTGGCCGGCGGCACATCGTGTGCTGCGCCGGCGATTTCCCGTCCACGATCTACCTGCTGCGCGCACAGCACGCACTCGGGTTCGAGCTGAAGATCGTTCCGACGGAAGCGGACTTTACAGTAAACGCGGCAAAGATCGTCGATGCAATCGACGAGACCACCGCAATCGTCGCGATCTCGCACGTCCTGTTCCGAAGTTCCTTCATCGTGGATCCGCGCCCGATTATCGAACGCGCACACGCGGTCGGGGCGCAGGTGGTGCTGGACACCTATCAATCAGCGGGCATCATCCCTGTCGACGTCACGGCGCTCGGCGTGGACTTCGCTACCGGGGGTTGCCTGAAGTGGCTGTGCGGTGGTCCGGGAAACGCGTTCCTGTACACGCGTCCGGACCTGCTGCGAACGGTGCGGCCTCGGCTGACGGGCTGGTTCTCGCACACCGAGCCGTTCGCGTTCGGTCTCGATGCGTTCGAGCCGCAGGCCGATGCGCGCCGGATGATGAACGGCACGCCGTCGATCCCGGCCTGGTACGCGGCGTTGCCGGGACTGCGGATTCTGGAGCAGGTCGGTATCGCGCTGGTGCGCGCCCGCTCGCAAGCGCTCACTGGCCGCGTGCTCGAGGTCGCGGATCGGCACGGGCTCCACACGATTGCCACGCGGGATCCAACGCAGCTGGCCGGCACGGTAGCAGTGGATGTCCCCGACGCGCTGCTGGCCGCCCGCACCCTCAACGCCCGTGACTACGTCGTCGACTACCGGCCGGGCGTAGGCATCCGCATATCGCCGCACTTCTACAACACGGAGGACGAGGTGGATCGCTTGATGGCGGAGCTCGCCAGGATCGTGGCCACGAAGGATTACGACCCGGGCGCGACGCGCGGGTCGATTGTGACCTGAGAATCGCGGCAGGCGTGTCTGGCTCGGGCGAGCACGCCCATGCCCGCGCACACTGGCCTGAGAAGCCCGACAGCGCCTGGCAGGCTGCAGTCACGTGGGGCAGGCCTTCAGGCCTGCTCGCGCGTACCGATTTGCAGGGCTGAAGCCCTGCCCCACATGAGTGGTTCCGTGACAACACAAGCGAGCACTGAATCTAATCCGATACCGCGATCTCTCCAGGGACGATTGGTCGCGTCCGCGGCAGCCGCCCCAGGCGCGCGAAGTTGCCGATGTAGGCGAGGATACCCACGAAGACGGCGAGCTTGAACACGTCCCACGCGCCACCGCGCGGCAACGCTACCCACATCAGCCAGAGCACCGGCTGCGCGACGCACACGGCCCAGACCGAGCCGTAGAAATAGCGGCGCTCGTGACCTTCGTTCTTCGTCGACGCCTTGACGCGAGGCAGGAAGCCGAACAGCCCGAGCGCCCCAATGGTGCCCGCCACGGGGAAGTAGGCGACGTCATAGATCTGGCGCAGCTGCCACGCGCCGGTCACGATCGCCCACACCAGGCCCGCGATGTTCAGCAGCGCGAACGTGATCACCGCGCTCCACGCGAACGTGTAGCAGATGCGCCGGTACAGCGGGTTCGGCTTGTCCTCGGTGAAGCGGATGATGTACGGCGCGGGCTCGACGCCCGGCAGCTTGCCGAACAGGCCCGCGACGCCCGTACCGGCGAGCACGATTCCCAGCCATGCCGCCATTCGGCGGTCGAAGCCGTGAGCGAACAGATCGAACGTGAGCGGCCCGGGTGCGATGAAGAAGGTCCAGATCCAGATCGGCCAGTGGTTCAGGCGATAGCTGATCTTGTTGCGCTCGCGGATCTTTCGCTCCGACGCGCGCTCCACCAGGCGCGCGTGCCCGACCTGCCCGTCGTACGCGCGGGGCACGAGGCCCGCAAGCGCCTCCCGCGCGGTTCGAAGTCTCGATTCACCATCCACTGAGCATTCTCCTGGCCCCGGCCTGCAATCCGGCTCAAGCCGGACTACCTCCCCGCGAGCGCCGCGATCGCCGGCGGCGGCTTCAGTTCGTCGTCACGCACGGTGTCGTACTCGATGCGGTCGAGCGTGAGCAGCGACTCGACGCCCATCGCACGTTGCGTCGCACTCACGGGCGTCAGAATCCCCCCAAACGCGCGATACTCGCCGAAGACCGTGACGACGTCGGGCACGCTGCCCATCATGGAGGTGCTCGTCATGCGCGCGCCGATACGCAGGCCACTCTGCGCGTCGAAGTACTCGAGTGACTCGAAGCCGGAGTGCCGCACCAGCTTCACGGTGAAGCAGTCGCGCCCTTCGAACGGGCCCCGGCCGACGACCGTCATCGACGCGTAATCGGCGGGCCTGTAGATATCCGAGTAGAAGTCCGCGGCGTATTGCGCTTCCTCCAGCTCACGGCCGGACAGCACCCGGGGGCCGACCGCGGGATCCACCGACCAGCCGATTGCGCCGTCGTAGCCCCGCAGCAGCTCTCCAAGTCCCTCGAGCGTGATCCGGATCAGCGTTCGATCGGGCGCGGCGGCGAGGATCTCGATCGGCCCGGAGATGCCCTGCGCCCGCAGCTCGAAGCGCCCGATCGCACGCCGCGAGCGGTACTGACGGATGACACTCTCCCCGCCAACCGCCCGCGTGTAGCGGGAGAGGATCTCGACTGCGGCCGGCAGCTTGCCCGCCGCCTGCCGGGGCTTTGCCGATGGCGCCTGCGGCGACTGCGCCTCGAGTAGCAGGCTGCCGCCCGCGATCAGTGCGAGAGCCACCAGGACGGCCGAGAGAGCGCGAAAGGCGGGCTTCACGGCGCTCCTCCAGCGGCCCAGCGGACCGCCGCGTCCAGGACAGCATCCTCGCCGGCAGCGACGGCCAGCCGCGAGCGCTCCACGCGTTCGTCGGGTACTACGCCACGGCCCTCGATCCGTTCGCCAGACACGGTTACGAAGTCGGCAATGGCGTATTCGAGCACGTCGCCGTTGGGCAGCTTGCGCATCAGCGCGGGCAGCGCCCCGCCCGGTGTTCGGGCCCCGAACACGCGAGCCCGGCCCGCCGCCTGCATTCCGCCGGCGAACACCTCCGACGCGCTGTACGACGTTTCATCCACCAGGATGGCCACCGGCCCGCTGTACGGCGACACGCGCCTGCCGTCGGCGGAGACAAAGCGCGGGTTGGCAATCAGGCGCAGCTCGGAATCCCGCGTGCGGAGCGTGCCCAGGCTCCGCGGGCTGTCGAAGAAGTGGCCCGACACACCCATCAGCATCGTCAGCACGCCGCCCGGATTCTGTCGCAGGTCCAGGACGATGCCGGCAGCGCCACGCGAGGCGTCGACGGCACGATCGATCGCCGGCGCGAGGGCGGGCATCCAGACGTTGAAGTGGATGTACCCCACCTGGCGCCCTCCCGGTGTGGTCAGCAGCCGTTGTTCGAGGTGCGCCGCCAGCGTCGGCAGGTACCCGAGCTTCACCTGCTCGCCCTGCTGGGCGTCACGCGTCAGCGGGAGGGCAACGGACCCGCCCGATTCGTCGCGAAAGCCAACCGAGACTGTGGAGCCTGTCACGCCCCTCAGCAGCCCGACGGTTGCTGCCCACAGCCGGAAGCCGCTCCGCTCAGCCGCAGCGCTCGCGGACGCCGAGGACACAGCCAGCCTGGGGTCGTGGCCGCCCACCTGCTCGATCACCCAGCCGGGGCGCACCCCAGCACGGCCCGCCGGGCCTGTCTGCAGCACCTTCGTGACCACCGGCTGCCCGTCGATGGGTGTGATCTCGAACCCGAGATCACCGTTGACGTCACCATCGCCGGCGGCCGCGGCGGATGCACCTGCAGGCAAAACGTCGAAATGCGATCGCCCGAGGCGCGCGAGCATCTCGCGGAGGACGCCCCGCAACGCTTCTGGGCTGCCGGCCGATGCGGCACGGGGCCGGAACTCGTCACGGAGCGCCGCCCAGTCCGCCTCCGTGCGGCCTTCGTCCACGAACGTGTCGTGGATGGCCTGCCATGCCGCGTCGAAGGTGGCCGCGCCGTCCATGCCGAGACCGACCACGCCTGCCGCGGGCGAAGGCGTCTGCTCCGCGGCGTTCGCGGGCGTCGCGGGAAGCCGCCACATCCCGAGGCACACGAGCAGCGCAGCGATGCACGTGCAGCGGCGACGGCAGCCGAAGTGCATCGCGTCGTGGTTTCGTCCGGATCGGCTCAGGCGCAGGACCATCGAAGAGCTGGGCAGGGCACTATCATCGCACGAGAGCGTGGACGGGGAGAAAGGCGCTGGGCGGTAGAACGCTAGGGCTAAGGGCTCAAAGGCCAAGGGCCAAGGGTCAGGCCAAGCCTTACACTTTAGCCGTTAGCCGTTAGCCCTTCGCCTTTAGCCCTTAGCCCTTAGCCCCCGCCTAAGACGAGCGCTCCTCGTCCCGCGCGCCCCCGAGATCAGCGCTCGCAACTCCTCGTGCAGCGTTCCGTTGGTGCTGAATGCGTCCCCGCCGTCGATGCGGGCCGCTCCCGTCCAGTCGGTGAAGGCGCCTCCGGCCTCCTGCAGAATCGGAACGAGGGCGCAGCAATCCCACGGGTTCATGGCGGGGTCGAGCATTGCGTCGATGCGGCCGCTCGCCACCAGGCAGTGACCGTAGCAGTCTCCCCAGCCACGCAGCAGGCGAACCGACTGGTACAGCACCGGGAGGCCTGCACCCAGCCGATCGGCAAGCATCCGCGAGTCCGAGTAGCCGACCGCCGCATCGGCGAGCCGCGCCGTGGCCGAGACCTGTGCTCGTCGGCCGTTCCACCAGCAGCCGAGACCACTCGCAGCCGCGAAGGTCTCCTTGAGGGCCGGGAAGTGGCAGACGCCAACACGCGGCACGCCCTCGATCTCCAGCCCCACGAGCACGCCGAAGAGGGGCACGCCGCGGATGAACGACTGGGTGCCGTCGATCGGATCGAGCACCCAGCGGTGCGACGAGCGCCGGTCGTCCTGCCC
Organism: Vicinamibacteria bacterium; assembly: GCA_963763095.1. GTDB lineage: Bacteria > Acidobacteriota > Vicinamibacteria > Vicinamibacterales > JAENWD01 > CAVUCH01. The sequence goes on along the minus strand of CAVXNR010000030.1, from coordinate 93,095 downwards.
GTATTCCTCACCGAGCACCACGTGCTCCGGAAACCGCGCGGCGATCAGCTCCCTCAGCATGCGCTCGGCACCTCGATCCGCGATCGTGACCGGTGACCGATCGGCCTTGTGCTCGACGGCCACCCCCGTCTGGAAATGCGCAAGCGTGCTCTGGCCGGCTGCCCATGCGGCAGTGGTGGCGAAGTCTAAATACGAGGACAGGGACATCGACGCTCCAGGCTGCAGGCTGCAGGCGCCAGGCTGCAGGCGCTGTCAGGCTCTAAGCCCGGGCCTTCGCGGCCGGACACTGCCCGCAGCCTGTAGGCTGCAGCCTGCGGCCTGGAGTCCGTCTACCGAAAGACCTCCGGCATCTCCGGAATCGCCATCCCGTCGTGCCGTGGCTCCGAGGCGCCTAAATGGACTCCGTCGGGGCGCGACAGAATCGCCTGGCCCCAGCCGAACTGGTTGCTTCGGGGGCCTTCGACTTTCAGCTGGTGCCCCAGTGCCGTCAGCGCCGCGCGGGCGGCTTCGGGCACGAGCGATTCGATCTGCACGTCGCAGCCGGTGAAGGTTCCCTTCGTGAACCGGCCGGCCTCCAGTGCCTCCTGCGGGGTCAGGCCGAAGTCGGCGATGTCGGCCACGAACTGCGCGTGCGCCTGCGCCTGGTTCCATCCGCCCATGATCCCGAAGGCGATCCGCGTGCCGTCCTTCTCCATGAATCCCGGGATGATTGTATGGAGCGGCCGCTTGCGCGGCGCCAGCGTGTTCGGGTGGTTCGGCTCGAGCGTGAACAGCGCGCCACGGTTTTGCAGCATGAAGCCGGCGCCATCCGGGACGATGCCGGATCCAAACCCGGAGTAATTGCTCTGGATCAGCGACACCATGTTGCCGTCGCGATCCGTCGTCGTCAGATAGATGGTGTCGTTCCCTTGTGCCGTGGTGATGCCCTCGAGCTGCGCGGGCTCGACCGAACACTGCGCGCGCGCGGCGTCGATCAGCTTCGCCCGTTGCACCGCGCGGTCCTTGCTGAGAAGGGCGCTGACGGGCAGCTTCGAAAAGAGCGGATCGCCGATGTACCGGAGCAGGTCCGCGTACGCCAGCTTCTTCGCCTCGATCATCACGTGCAGTGCCTGCGGGCTGTGGAAGCCGTACTCGCCGAGCGGGAACCGCTCCATCAGGTTGAGCATCATGAGCACCGCGATGCCCTGCCCCTGCGGCGGAATCTGGCTCACCGTCCATCCCCGATACATCGTCTGGATCGGGTCGACCCACTCGGGCTTGAACTCCGCGAGATCCGCGTCCGTCATCGTTCCGCCGGCTTCTCGCAGCGCCTTGACGACCGCGGCTGCCGTGGGCCCGGTGTAGAAGCCGTCGCGCCCATTGGCAGCGACTATGCGGCGCAGCGATGCGGCGAGATCCGGGTTGCGGAACGCCTCGCCCGCGGCTGGCGCGCGTCCGTCGCGCAGGAACGTCTTCTTCGCGTTGGGGTGCGCGGAGAGCAGGCGGACGGCACCGGGGCTGCCCCACCCACGCGCGGTCACCTCGGCGACGGGGAATCCTTCCTCCGCATAGAAGATTGCCGGCGCGAGCAGCGCCTTGAACGGCAGCTTCGCGAACCTGGTGTGCAGCGCGTCCCAGCCGGCGACGGCGCCGGGCACGGTGACGCTGAAGACGCCGCTCTGGGGCATCTCCGTCACGCCCGCCGCGGCAGCCTCGGCCGTGGGCGTGCGGGCGGCGCCCTTCGCGCGCAGGAACTCGGGCGTCAGGCCGGAGGGCGCCCAGCCGCTGGCGTTCAACCCATACAGCTTTCCGGTCTTCGCCTCGTAGACGAGCGCAAAGAGATCGCCACCGAGGCCATTGCCGGTCGGCTCCATCAGCCCGATGGTCGCGTTCGCGGCTATCGCGGCGTCCACCGCATTCCCGCCGCGCTCGAGGATCGCTATGCCGGCCCGCGCGGCCAACGGTTGACTGGACGCAACAACCCCGTAGCGCGTCGCCACCATGGAGCGTCCAACCACGGGGCGCGCCTGTTCGGCATGGGTGGCGGTCATCGCCAGCACGGCGAAAGGGATCGCTACAAGCATGCGGGTATACATGAGGGACTCCATCTTCGGGCCGTCGGCTTGCGGCGGCTTCTGCCGTGGCGCTTCACGTGTATTGTGGATCACACGATTCGACATCGAACGTCCCGCCACTCAGGTCCGTTTTTTCGCTCGAGGCGCCAGAACCGCGGAGATCGTACCGGCAGCCGGTGGCTGCTAGACTACTGCGCTTATGCCTGTGCAGACTCCTCGCCGCCGCGCGGCGATTTCGTTCTTCGTGCTCGGATGCGTGATGCTGGCCGGCGCCGCGTGCCGCTCGTCCGAGCGCGCTGCATCGTCGATGGATTGGCCCACGCACGGCGGCGATCCGGGTCATCGCCAGTTCTCCACCCTCAACCAGATCAACACCGGGAACGTGGGCGCGCTGAAGGTCGCGTGGACGTACCGCACGCGCGACGCGCAACCCGAAAACCGCTCCCAGATCCAGTGCAACCCGATCGTGGTGGACGGCGTGCTCTACGGCACGTCGGCCGCGCTGAAGACGTTTGCGCTCGACGCGGCGACGGGGCGTGAGTTGTGGGTGTTCGACGCGTTTGCCGGCGGCGGTGCCCGCGGCGAGCGCGTCAGTTCGCTCGGCGTGAACCGCGGGGTCGTCTTCTGGACGGGCGGTGACGATCGCCGCATCCTCGTGGCGACCGGACGGCGGCTCTACGCGCTCGACGCGCGCACCGGCAAGCCCGTCCCGTCCTTCGGCACAAATGGCAGTGTCTCGCTGCTGGAGGGGCTTGGCCGTGACGTCAGCAACCTCCACGTGCTCTCGAACACGCCGGGCGCTATTTACAAGGACCTCCTGATCCTCGGCACCCGCGTATCGGAAGGGCCCGACCCGTCTGCGCCGGGCCACATCAGGGCGTACGACGTGCGCACCGGCAAGATCCGGTGGACGTTCCGGACGATCCCGTCACCTGGCGAGTTCGGCTACGATACCTGGCCCAAGGACGCCTGGACCCGCGTGGGCGGTGCCAACGCGTGGAGCGGAATCAGCGTGGACACCGCGCGCGGCCTCGTGTTCCTGCCTCTCGGATCGGCCACCTTCGATTTCTGGGGCGGTAATCGCCACGGCGCAAACCTGTTCGCCAACACGGTGCTCGCGTTGAAGGCGGACACGGGCGAGCGCGTGTGGCACTACCAGCTGGTGCACCACGATCTGTGGGATCGCGATCCGCCGGCCGCCCCCGTGCTGGTGACCGTGCAGCGCGACGGCCGCCGCGTGGACGCGGTGGCGCAGGTCACCAAGTCCAGTCACATCTTCCTCTTCGACCGTGAGAAGGGCACGCCTCTGTTTCCGATCGAGGAGCGCCCCGTTCCGCCTTCTGATCTGAAGGGTGAAGCTTCGTGGCCGACGCAGCCGCTGCCCATCGCGCCGCCGCCATTCTCCCGCCAGCGGCTTACGGAAGCCGACCTGACGACGATCACCCCAGCCGCGCAAGGGGCGGTACTCGCGCAGTTCCGCAAGGTGCGCTCGAACGGCCAGTTCGTGCCTCCGAGCACGCAGGGCACGGTCATCTTTCCCGGCTTCGACGGCGGTGGCGAGTGGGGCGGATCGGCGTTCGACGAGGGCACCGGGCTCCTCTACGTGAACGGGAACGAGATGCCGTGGATTCTCACGATGGTGGAGTTGAAGCAGGGCGGCACCGGACCCGCCGCCGCGGGCAGCCGAACCTACGACCGGAGCTGCGCGGTGTGCCACGGCGCGGAGCGCAAGGGCGATGCGATGAAGGTGTTCCCATCCATCGTCGATGTGTCCAAGAGGCTCACGCGCGAGCAGGTCGAACAGATCATCCTGCACGGCAAAGGCGTCATGCCCTCGTTCGGCTCGCTCAGCACCGCGGAGCGCAAAACGCTCGTCGCGTTTCTCTTCGGCGATGCGGAACGGCCCCTGGAACGGCCGGACGAGGAAGAAGAGCGGCCTGAGCAGACGGCGCTCTACTCGCACACAGGCTACAACCGCTTCCTGGATCCGGACGGCAACCCGGCGGTGAAGCCGCCGTGGGGCACGCTGAACGCCATCGACCTGAACAAAGGCACGATCGCGTGGACCGTCACGCTCGGCGAGTTGCCGGAACTGACGCGGCGCGGCATCCCCCAGACCGGCACCGAAAACTACGGCGGCCCGATCGCCACGGCGGGCGGCCTGCTGTTCATAGGTGCCACCAAAGACGAAAAGTTCCGGGCGTTCGACCGCAGCACCGGCCGCGTGCTCTGGGAAACGTCATTACCCGCGGGCGGCTATGCCACCCCAGCGACCTTTGCCGTGAATGGCAAGCAGTTCGTCGTCATTGCGGCTGGCGGCGGCAAGATGGGGACCAGGTCGGGCGACGCCTACGTCGCCTTCGCGTTGCCCGAGTGATGACGAATGAACGCCGTTAGCGACAGGTGATCGGCAGTCTGCGCAGTGTTCACCCTCCTCTACAACGACAACGGCAAGCCCCACCGCCACGTGCTCGCACCGGGTACGACGACGGTCGGGCGTGCGGCCGGCAATGACCTGATTCTGCATCACGGCAGCGTTTCGCGGCGGCACGCCGTCATCGAGGTCGACCGCGGCGCCTGCCGCATCACCGATGTCGGCAGCCGGCTGCACACCTACCGGAATGGCATCGCAATCGAGACCACCGAAATCCTCGACGGCGATGTCCTGACGCTCGGCCAGGTGGGCATGACGGTGCAGGAGTCAGCCGGGGGCGTCGCGCTCACCGAGAACATCGCCGGGCACGAGTCCTGGCCCACCATCCGCCTCAACGCGGGGGTGAGGCGAACGACGTCAGGGCAGGCGGTTGACAGCGCGTCGGCCCGCGCGAATCGTCTGCTGCAGCTGCTCGCCGACGCGACCGGCGTGCTTGCGCGCACGCGCCGAATGGCGGAGATCCTCGACCGTGTGGTGGCGCTCGCGTTCGAATCGGTCGCGGGCGAGCGCGTGTTCCTGCTGCTCGTGGACGAGCACTCGGGCGAGCTGGTGCCCCGTCTCGCCCGCACGCGCAGCGGCGACAGCCCGGGGCACGTGAACATCAGCCGCACGGTCCTGGGCGCCGTCATGCGCGACAAGACCTCGATGCTCTCGACCGACGTGCCGCAGGATCGCCGCGTGGACACGTCCGCGAGCCTGGTGCTGCAGAAGGTCCGCTCCTTCATGTGCGCGCCGCTCTGGACCGAGCACGAGGTCTTCGGCGTGCTGTACGTGGACGCGCCCGTAGAGAAGAGCTTCTCCGAGCCCGACCTCGATCTGTTCACTACCGTCTCCAACTACGCCGCGGTCGCCATCGAGCAGGCCCGCCTCGCCGCTCGCCTGCTGGAGGAGACGCGCCGCCGGGAGCGGCTCCAGCGCTACCACTCTCCGGCGGTGGCCGAACGGATCGTGAAGCAGCGGGAGGGCGAAGCCGACGCGATGCTGGAGGCACAGGAGCGGGAGGTGACCGTGCTCTTCGCCGACCTGGTGGGCTTCACGACGTGGTCCGAGCGGATGCCGCCGTCCGAGATCGCGTCTACGTTGAATGCGTTCTTCACCGCCATGACGACGGTGATCTTCCAGTTCGAGGGCACACTCGACAAGTTCATCGGAGACGCGGTGCTGGCCGTCTTCGGTGCTCCCCTCGACCAGCCGGATCACGCGGTGCGGGCTGTCCGTGCCGCCCGCGCGATGCGGGACGCGCTCCATCGGCTGAATCAGTCGCAGCCGCAGGCGCTCAGGATGCGCCTGGCCATCAACTCGGGCGTCGCGCTCGTGGGCGACATCGGTGCTCCGACGCGCCGCGAGTTCACCGTGCTCGGCGACGTCGTCAACACCGCGGCACGCGTGCAGGGGCAGGTGTGCGAGCCCGAACAGATCCTGATTACCGCGGAGACCTACGACCGGCTCGGCGGCGCAATCGATGCGCGGGCGCTCGGGTCGGTGCAGGTGAAGGGCCGATCGGCGCCGGTGGGGATCTACGAGATCTGAGCGCCAGGCGGCATCACGCAGGAACCTGCGAGCGCCGGCTCGCGCGGCATCGTTCATGTGAAGCCTGACACGGATGCGCAGCGGTGCAGCGCACCGGCGCGGGCCGGGCTCTGCACGTTCCTTGCTCCGCATTGCGGGCCCCGCATGCTATCCTCCGGCCGTTCCTTGGCCGAACTGTTTGCACGCCGCGCGTTTACCATCGGGACTCGCGAGGACCTCTGGCTGGACGTCGTGCTCGCTGCCATGCTGCGCGGTGACTGGGCGCCCTTCGAGGCCGCCCTGCGGGAAGGGCTCGCCTGCGCCTCGTATGCCGAGGCGACGGGCGAAGATGCCGGGGAGGCCGCCGACGAATTGCTCAACGAGTTCCGCTACGCGCGCGACCTGATCACGGCGGCGGAGGCGGAAGCCTGGCTCCAGGGCGTGGGCCTGACCGGCGCGGAGCTGAGCGCGCTACTTCGAGCGCCGCGTGCTGCGCGCGAGGTGGCGCCCAGACCTGCCCGCGATCATGGCGGCGCATCCCGTCTCGGCGGGCGATATCGGCGACGCGCTGGCGAGCGAGGGCATCTGCTCGGGCGCGTTCGAGCGCTTTGCGCTTGCCCTCGCGGGCCGCGCGGCCGTGTTCGAGCTTGTCGTGACCGATGGCGATGCCGGCGAGGGACCGCTGGCGCCAGCCTGTACCGCGTGCGGCTGCGCTTCCCGCTCTGCTCGCGGAGCACGCGGAGGTGCTGCAGGATCATCCCGCGGCGGACTGTCTGCCCCGCCTCCCGCACCTGGCCGCCATCGACGCCGCCTTCGAGCTGATGGCTGCCCGCGAGATCACGGAGTCCGCGGTGCGGTCGCGCATCGCCTCCAGCCGCCTCGATTGGATGCGCGTCAACATCGAGCGCCTCGCCTTTTCACAGGAGTCGATGGCACGCGAGGCCGTGCTGTGCTGCCGCCAGGATGGCCTCACGCTCGGCGAGCTCGCCGCCGACATCAACCGGCGCCTCGATCGCGAGGACGTGCTGCTCGAGACGTGCGACCCGGACGTGCAGGCGGCCGTGCTCAGTGCGCCGCCGGGCCAGATCATCGGGCCCCTCCAGATCGGCGACATGCATCACGTGCTCGTGGTGCGCAGCAAGCAGGTGCCGGTGCTGGAGGACCCCGAGGTGCGCGCGCGCGCCGAACGCGCGTTGCGCGAGTCGCTGCTCGATCGCGAGCGCAACGCGCGCGTCCGCTGGGGGGGGCGGTACCTGAGATGGCAGCCGACCGCGGCATTCTCGAAGAGCTGCCCATTCTCCGCTTCCTGCCGGACGATGCACGCACGCTCGTGGTGCGAAGCTTTGTCCCCGCGTCGTATCCGTTCGGCAGCGTCATCATCGAGGAAGGAGCGGCCAGCGAGGCGATACACGTCATCGTGTCGGGCCGCGCCCGCATCGTGAAGCGGGGCGAGGGCGGCGAGGAGATCGCACTCAGCATGCTGCGCGCCGGCGACAGCTTCGGCGACGTCGAGATGCTGAACGGCACGCCGAACCCCGCGACGATCCGCGCCAGCGCGGAGGTGCTCGCGCTACGGCTCGATCGGCCGGTGTTCGAGGCGCTGCTCGACGTCAACCCGGAAATCCGGACGTACCTGGAGCTGCAAGTCAAACACCGCAAGCTGCAGGTGTTCTTCAAGAACTTCCCGGCGTTCTCCAAGGTCCCTGCCGAGGCGATCGTCGGCATCATCCTGGCCGAGCTCGACCCGGTCGTGTTCGACGTCGGGCAGACAATCTTCAAGCAGGGGGATCCACCCGGGCCGCTGTATCTGATTGAGTCGGGTCGCGTGCGGCTGTGGGCGGCTGACGGACCCCGCCGCAAGCACGTCACCCAGCTCGGACGCGGCGAGTACTTCGGGGAGATGTCGGTCTTTCGCGGGGTACCGCGCGCGCTCGGCGCCGAGACGCTCACGCCTTGCTCGCTGCTCTCGCTCAGCCCCGAAACGTTCCGCCGGCTGGTCGACACCTTGCCCGAGTTCCGCGCCGAGATGGAGGCGCGGATCGCGCAGGTACTCCTACAAGGATGTGGCGAAGGTGCCCTCCGGCGTCGACCAGGAGCTGCTGCCGGCAGGGGCCGCCGCGCAGCAACAGGTGGGCGAGGCGCAGGTCGACCAGCAGGATGCGGTAGTCGCATCTCCGGATGTCGCCCCGTTCGAGGCGGAGGGCCGCTTCATCAAGCGGCGTCGCCGCATCCGGCGTGTCCCGCTCGTGCGCCAGATCGATGAGATGGACTGCGGGGCCGCGTGCCTGGCGATGATCTGCCGGCACTTCGGACGACAGGTGAGCCTCGCACGGATTCGGCAGCTCGTAAACACAGGGCTCGACGGCACGAGCCTGCGCTCACTCTGCCAGGCCGGCGAGGAACTGGGTCTCGCGACGCGCTCCGTCAAGACGTCGCTGCGCAACCTCGATCGGATGCCCTTGCCGGCCATCGCGCACTGGGACGCCGACCACTGGCTCGTGGTGTACGACGTCACGGCCACGCACGTCGGCCTCGCGGACCCGGCGCTCGGGCTGCGGCGCGTGTCGCGCGACGAGTTCGCAGCGCGCTGGTCCGGGTATGCGGCGCTCTTCGAGTACACGCCGCAGTTCGAGGGAGCGCCGGGCGCCGGGTCGAACATCACCTGGATGTGGCCGTTCGTGCGGCCGCACCGGCGCCTGCTCTGGCGCGCGCTCGCGCTCGCGGCCATCGTCAGCATGTTGCAGATGACGCTGCCGGTGTTCACGCAGGTCATCGTCGATCGCGTCCTGGTCGAGCAGGACGTCTCACTGCTCAACCTGCTCATCCTCGCGATGGGCTTCACGGTGGTCTTCATCGTCGCCTCGCTCGCGACCCAGCGTTACCTGCTCTCTTTCGCGGCGGTCCGCATCGACACCGGCGCGCTCGATTACCTCATGCGGCGCCTGCTCGCGTTGCCGCTCTCGTATTTCGCCAGCCGCCGCACCGGCGACATCCAGCGCAGGCTCGATGGCATCCGGCAGGTCCGCGACTTTCTGGTCCAGTACCGGAATCGCCGGAATCACGGCGGTCGTGCAGCTCGCGGCCACTATCGTGCTGATGTTCGTGTACAGCCCGCGGCTCGCGTTCGTCTTCCTGACGACCGTGCCGCTCTATGGCCTGATGATGCTGGCCTCGGTAAAGTGGCTGCGCCCTACCGTGCAGCGGCTCGAAGAGGCGTACAGCCGCTATCACTCGTACCAGATCGACGCGATCAAGGGCATCGAGACCGTGAAGGCGCTCGGGGGCGAGACGGCGTTCCGCACGCTGATGCTCGAGCAGTTCCAGGGCGTCGCCCGTCGGCTGTTTCGTGCGGACTTCACCGCGATGTCGTACGAAGGGGCCATCGACGCGGTTACGTTCCTGGGGCTTGGGTTGTTCCTCTGGGCGGGCGCCCACGAAGTGATGAACGACCGGCTGACCATTGGCAGCCTCGTCGCGTTCAACTCGCTCGTGGCGCTGGCCACAGCCCCCATTCGCGCCCTGCTCGCCTTGTGGGACAGCCTGCAGCGTGCAACGGTGCTGCTCGATCGCCTGAACGACGTGTTCGAGCATGAGCCCGAGCAGGGCGCGGATCGCAGCGCGCTCAAGCCGGTGCGTTCGCTCGAAGGGCACCTCGCCTTCCGCGGCCTGGGGTTCCGGTACGGCGGGCCCGAGGCGCCGCCCATCCTGCAGGACATCACCGTCGACATCCCTGCCGGGAAGACCGTTGCCATCGTCGGACGCAGCGGGTCCGGCAAGACGACGCTCGCCAAGTGCATGGCGGGGCTGCTCGAGCCGACCGACGGTACCATCCTGTTCGACGGGCAGGACATAAAGTCCCTCAACTACCGGGATTTGCGCCGGCAGATCGGGTTCGTGCTGCAGGACAATTACCTGTTCGCCGACTCGATCGCGCGCAACATCGCCTTTGGCGAGGACGAGCCGGACATGGACCGCGTGACGTGGGCGGCGCAGGTGGCGAGCGCGCACGAGTTCATCGAGCGGCTCCCGCTCGGGTACGACACGAAGATCGGGGAGACCGGCCTCGCCATCTCAGGCGGCCAGCGCCAGCGGATCGCGATCGCCAGGGCGATCTACCACAAGCCGCCGATCCTGATCTTCGACGAAGCTACCAGCGCTCTCGACACGGAATCCGAGCGCGCCGTGAAGGAGAACATCGGCGGCCTGCTGAACGGACGCACCTCCTTCATCATCGCGCACCGCCTCAGCACCGTCCGCGGCGCCGACCTGATCCTCGTGCTCGAACGCGGCCGCCTGGTGGAGCACGGCACCCATGACGACCTGATGGCGCGGCAGGGCCTCTACTACTACCTGTCGAGCCAACAGCTTGGGGCTGCCTGACGAGTGCCACGCGGCCTAATGCACGATGCACAATGCACAATGCTTGATTTCATGGTGGACACTTCAGATGACGGATGTGGGGCAGGGCTTCAGCCCTGCGATCGCGCATCGTGCACCTTTGTGCATTGTGCATCGTGCATTGTGCATTGCGTATGACCCCCCGTCCCGCGACAGTGAGCCTCCCTTCCTCGATCAGGACCCACCGCCGCTGGTGGCACGGGCCCTGTCTATCATCCTCATCGGGCTGTTCGGGATCATCGTCGCAGCGCTCGTGCTCGTCACCGTCCCTGAAACCGTGCACGCGCCGTTTCGACTCGTGCCGGTGCGCGGCGCGGATCCTGTCCGGACGCTCCACGACGGGGTCGTCCGCGACGTGCGCGTTCTCGAGGCTCAGGCGGTGACCGCGGGCGAGCGGATGTTCGTCATCGCCTCGGAGCCCGTTGCCGATCGCGCGTCGGAGCGCGGCATGCTGCAGGAGCAGCTCGGAGGCATCGGCGCACGGCTCGCCAACGAGCGCCTGCGGTACGAGAGCCAACGGCTCGCAGATGAAAAGGAGCAGGGCCGGCTCGCCGAGCGGCTCCAGAACCTGACGCGGCAGCGCACGCTCAAGGAGCAGCAGCTGACCCTCGCACGTGAGGTCGCCGATCGGCAGGAGCAGAGTCACCGCGAAGGACTCACGAGCTGGGTCGAGACGAGCGTATCGCGGCTGCAGGCCAACAGGCTGGCGGTGGAAGTCGAGCAGGTGCAGACCGAACAGGCGGAAACGCAGGCTGCGCTCGAGAAGCTCCGCTACGAGATGACGGCACGCGCCGCGGGGTACACCGAGCTGCAGCGATCTGTGCGGGAGGAGGACGCCCGTGCACGCGCGCGCAAGGGCATGCTCGACCGGGAGCCGGCCAGGGACACCAACGAGCTTGCCATCGAGGCGCCGTGCACGGGCACGGTCCTGACGCTGCGCGTGCAGGCCCCGGGCGCGGTCGTGCACGAGAGCGATGTGCTCGCGGAGGTGGTCTGTGCGGGTGCGCGCCTGCAGGCCGAGCTGCGCCTGCCGCAGCAGGGGCTCGCGCGAGTCGGCCCGGGGCAGGCCGTCAAGCTGATGTACGACGCTTTTCCCTATCAGCGCTACGGCGTGCGCCACGGGACGGTGCGATGGGTGAGCCCCGCATCGGGCGGCGCCGCCGACAGCACATCCTTTCGGCTGTTTGCTGAACTCGACGAGAACGCCGTCCGGGTTCAGGGCGAGTCACGTCCGCTCGCGCCGGGTATGGGCGGCCGGGCCGCGATCATCGTCGGTCGGCGTTCGCTCGTGAGCTACGCGTTCGAGCCCATCCGGCAGATGCGCGAGAACCTGGCGAGCCCCAGGTAGCAGGGGTTGTCGGAATCGCGGCGTGGCCCGGCGCGGCCACATCACGTAGAATGTCCACTCCAATCGCGCGTCCCACGTCTTACAAAGGAGGCACCGTGGCGGTCTTCGCCTACATCGATCCGAGCGCCGGGGGCATGCTGATGCAGCTGCTGCTCGGCGGCACCGCCGGCGTGCTCGTCATCGGACGTCTGTTCTGGTCGCGAATCCGCGGCCTGTTCGGACGCACCGATCCGCCGGACCGGCCCCACTCGCCGCAATCATGATCGACTTCGACCCGGGGTCCTTCAAGGATCCCGACGGCCGTGTCTTCCGCTCCGGGAAGCACGTCTTCCGAGCCGTCACCCCGGCCGCCCTCGCCCGGTTCGAGCATCTGCACAACAGCGGGCTGATTGACGCGCTCGCGGCTCCCGGCCTGCTGATGCCGACCACGATCGAATCCGCCGAAGCGTTCGGCCTCGATCCGGCCGCCGTCGGCGATCGGGTGATCAGGCAGGCGGCGGTGCCGCTCGTCTCCTACAGCTACGAGTGGACGTTCTCGATGCTGCAGGACGCCGCGCTCGTCACTCTCGACATCCTGCAGGCCGCGCTCGCACGCGACGTGGTGCTCAAGGACGCGCCGGCGTTCAACGTCCTCTTCGAAGGGACATGCCCGCGCCTCGTGGATGTCTTGTCCCTGGAGGCTTACCAGCCTGGGGCACTGTGGGCCGGGTACACGCAGTTCTGCCGCAGCTTCCTTGCGCCGCTCCTCGTCGCGGCACACACCGGGATGGCCGTCGGGCCGCTCTTGCGCGGGCACCTCGGAGAGCTGCCGCTCGGCGACGCCGCACGGCTGCTCGGGTGGACACGCGTGCTGCGGCCCGGCGTCGCCACGCACATCCTGCTGCAGAGCCGACTGGAGCAGGGCTTCGGCAAGCGCCCGGACGATGTGGGGAAGGCGGCGGCGGCAGCCGCACACCCGAAAGCGCTCTTCGTCAAGACGGTCGGTCGCATCCGTGCGCTCGTGGCGTCACTGCGTCACCGGCGCTCGTCGGCATGGGCCGGGTATTCCGACGCGAACACCTACAGCGAGGAGAGTCGCGCCCAGAAGGCAGGGTTCGTCGAGACGGCGCTCGGCGAGGCGCCGCCCCGCGTGGTGCTCGACCTGGGGTGCAACACGGGCGAATATTCGCGGCTGGCGCTGCGGCACGCCCACCATGTCGTGGCGCTCGATGGCGATGCGGACAGCGTTGACGCCCTGTACCGGGCCGAGCGCGGGTCGACGAAGCTGTCACCGATCGTCAGCGACCTGCACAACCCGACTCCCGCGCAAGGGTGGCAGCTGCGGGAGCGTGCGGGGCTGCTGGGGAGGCTGCAGGGTGACTTCGTCCTTGCGCTCGCGCTGGTGCACCACCTGCGTATCAGCGCCGGGGTGCCTCTCGCCGACGCCATCGAGTTCCTGCTGGACCGCGCGCCCGAGGGGATCATCGAGTGGGTCGACCGCGAGGATCCGATGGTGAAGCAGATGCTGCGCCTGCGGCCGGATGTCTATCCCGATTACACGTGGGCAACCTTCGAATCCACGCTGAAGACTCACGCGCGTGTGCTGAGGGTGTCCGGGGCTGCGGGTGCCACCCGTCGTCTCTGCCACTTCAGCCGGCACTGATCGGCCATCACTGGCGCCATCACTGACCCACCGTTCACCCCGTGGTTCCGTTACAATGCGCCTCAACCCACGGACGCGCGTAGTCGTCCCTGCACACGGACGCGAGCCGTGCGCGGCGCGTCCGGCACAGAAAGGATCGAGAGATGGCCAAGAAAGCGGCGAAGCCTGCCAAGCCAATGAAGGATCTCAAGACGCGCAGTACGACCGACAAGAAGGTCAAGGGTGGCGGCGGCGATCAGCGGGTTCCCTAACACACCCTCGCGTCCCTCCAGGAGAGGCCGCGCGAGTGGCCTCTCCACAGCCTGCCTCCACTTGAAACCGCCATCGGTTGAGTTGAATGATGAGCCGGCCCCGCCCGGCCACCTGCTTCGAAACGACGATTGTGAGCGCCCTCAGACTGTCCGTAGTCGTCCCCACCTTCAATGAGGCCGGCAACGTCCGTGAGCTGCTGCGCCGCGTCGAGAACAGCCTCGGCGCCGAGGGATGGGAACTGATCTTCGTCGATGATGACTCTCCGGATGGGACGGCGTCGCTCGTCCGCGACATCGCTCGTGCGGACGGGCGCGTGCGTGTGCTGCAGCGGATCGGACGGCGTGGGCTCTCGTCGGCATGCATCGAAGGGATGCTCTCCGCCTCGGCGCCGGTAATCGCGGTCATGGACGCGGATCTTCAGCACGACGAGACGCGGCTCCCCGTGATGCTGAATGCTCTCGAGAGCGGGGATGCAGACGTGGTGCTGGCCACGCGGTACGCGGGGGGCGGCAGCACAGAGGGGTGGGACGCGACGCGCGCGGGGATGAGCCGGATTGCCACCAGGGTCAGCGGCCTGGTTCTGAAGAGCCCCGTGTCCGACCCGATGAGCGGCTTCTTCATGCTGCGGCGCGAAGTGCTCGACGCGAATGTCCGGCGGCTCTCCGCGCTCGGCTTCAAGATCCTGCTCGACATCCTCTCGACCTCGAGGAGCCCGCTGAAGATTGTCGAAGTGCCCTATACGTTCCGGGACCGCTTTGCCGGCGAGAGCAAGCTGGACAGCATGGCCCTGTGGGACTTCGGCATGCTGCTGGCCGACAAGACCATCGGCCGGTACGTGCCGGTCCGGTTCGTGGCATTCACGATCGTCGGTGGCCTCGGCGTGTTCGTCCACATGCTGGCGCTTGCGGTCGGCTTGAAGGGCCTCGGGCTCGACTTCCTGATCAGCCAGACGACCGCAACGTTCACCGCGATGATCTTCAACTTCGCGGTCAACAACGCTCTCACCTACCGTGACCAGCGGCTGCGCGGATGGCGCTGGGGGACCGGTCTGGCCAGCTTCATCACTGCCTGCAGCATCGGGGCGATCGCGAACGTGGGCGTGGCCAACTATCTGTTCCTGGGCCAGACCCAATGGGCCGTGGCAGCGCTCGCGGGGGTCGCCCTAGGCGCGGTGTGGAACTACGCGGTGACGAAGATGTACACGTGGGGCCGCCGCATGGCGAAGTAACCGATCGTGCGCGTGCTGTGCGCGCCCAGTGTCCAGCGCACCGCCTACCGCTACCGCCGACCGCCCGCCGACCGCCGCCAGCCGCCAGCCGCCCGCCCTGTAATAGACTGCCCCCATGCCCCCTTCAGCGCTGGCGCCGGACACGGCGCCGGCCTCCGTCGCATCCGGCACTGCGGCAGCACCCGGGCGAGGGCGCCCGCCGGGCGTTCTGCTGGTGGGGCTCAGTCTCGCGCCGGGGGGGACTGAGCGGCTCATTCGCGATCTGGCCGATCGGCTGCGGCACGACGCGCGCATGGCCGTGTGCTGCATCGACGAAGCGGGCGCGTGGGGCGAGGCGCTGGCCGCATCGGGCATCCCGGTGACAGCGCTCGAGCGCCGACCGGGTTTCCGCCCCGCGATTGGCGCGCGGATTGCCGCCGTCGCCGCCCGGCATGGGGCAGACATCATCCACTGTCACCAGTACTCGCCCTTCGTGTATGGCTGCATCGCCACCGTGCTGCGCCCCGCGCGACTGCTCTTCACCGAGCACGGACGTCTCGCTGACGCCCCTCCCTCGCGCAAGCGCTACATGGCCAACCAGGCGCTCCGACTGCGGGCCGACCGCGTCTTCACCGTGTCGGCGGACCTGAAGGCACACCTCGTGCGCGAAGGGTTCCGCCCGGATCGCGTTGAGGTGCTCTACAACGGGATCGACATCAGACCGGCACCCGGTCCCTCGGAGCGCGATGCGGCGAGGCACACGCTGGGGCTCCCGTGCGACGCGTACGTGACGCTGACGGTCGGCCGTCTCGATCCCGTGAAGGACTACGCCGGCCTCGTGCGTGCGTTCGCGCAGGTCGTGCCGCGCCGGCCTGACGCGCGCCTGGTGCTGATTGGGGACGGCCCCGAGCGACCGGTCATCGAGCGTGCCATTGCCGAGTGCGGCCTCGGGAGCGCCGTGCTGCTGGCGGGTCATCGCGAAGACGTGCACGCGCTGCTTCCGGCCGCCGACGTGTTCGTCAACAGCTCAGAGTTCGAGGGCGTGTCACTGACCATCCTCGAAGGCATGGCCGCGTGTCTGCCCGTTGTCGCCACCGACGTCGGCGGGACGCCCGAGATCGTGAGCCCGGCGACCGGCGTCCTCGTGCCGGCGCGCGATGCCGGGGCGCTCGCGGCGGCGATCCTCGCGCTTGCGGCGGACCCGGATGCGCGCCGCGCGCTTGGATCCGCGGGCCGGCGCGCCGCGGAGGAACGATTCTCGCTCGACCGGATGATCGCGCAATACCTCGCGGTGTACCGGGGAGACGCCTGACATGTGCGGCATCTGCGGCGTGATGGCACTCGAGGGATCCCTGGACCCCACACTCAGGGCTGCCGTGCGCGCGATGAACAGCGCGATCGCATACCGAGGCCCCGACGGCGACGGCTTCCACGACGGCGTACAGGCGACACTCGGCCACCGGCGCCTGGCGATCATCGATCGCGCGGGTGGCGCCCAGCCGATGGGGAATGAAGACGGCACCTGCTGGATCGTCTTCAACGGCGAGGTCTACAACCACCGGGGGCTCCGCCCCGTGCTCGAAGGCCGCGGGCATCGCTTCCGGACCGTGTCCGACACTGAGGCCATCCTCCACGCGTGGGAGGAGTACGGCACATCGTGCGTCGATCACCTCGAGGGGATGTTCGCCTTCGCGATCTACGACGAGCGCAGGCGCGAGCTGTTCATTGCACGCGACCGCCTCGGCAAGAAGCCGCTCTTCTACGGCACGTTCAGCGGCGCCTTCCACTTCGCAAGCGAGCTGGGCGCCTTGCGCGCGAGCCCGGCCTGGCCCGGAACGCTCGACCTCTTCGCGCTCGAAGGGTACCTGTCGCTCGGGTACTTCCTCGCGCCGCACACGGCGTACCGGGATGTGCACAAGCTCGAGCCCGGGTGCTGGCTGCACGTCGCGAATGGCCGCATCACGACCTCACGCTACTGGGACGTGACAGAGTTTGGCACCGACAGCCGCGACGACGAGGCGCTCGTCGCCGACGTCGAGGCGACGCTGCGCGCGGCCGTGCACGAGCGTCTCGAGAGCGAGGTGCCGCTCGGCGCCTTCCTCTCGGGCGGGATCGATTCTGGGCTGATCGTGTCCTTCATGGCCGAGGCGCTCGGGGATCGGGTCGTCACGGCAACGGTCGGCTTCGCCGATGCCGCCCACAACGAGCTCGACGCAGCCGGGCTGACCGCTGCGCACTTCGCAACGCAGCACCACGCGCAGATCATCGAGCCACGGCTCGACGAGGTCTTCGACACCGTCGTGGATCACATGGGGGAGCCGATGGCGGATTCGTCGGCGATCCCCACGTGGTACGTCTCGGGAGCCGCTCGACGGCACGTGACCGTGGCACTCAGCGGCGACGGGGGGGACGAGACATTCGCAGGGTACGACTTCCGTTACGTCCCCCACGCGTTGGAGGGGCAGGCGCGACGGCTGGTGCCTGGCGCCCCGGGCCGCCGCCTCGCCCGGTGGCTCGGCGCGACATGGCCGCGAGGCTCCAGCGTGCCGCGTCCGCTGCGGCTCGGGACGATTTTTGACAACCTGTCTCGGGACCCCGCGGCGGCCTACTACCTGGATCTCTGCTTCCTCAAGCCGACCGAGGCGCGATCCCTGCTCGGGCTGCCGTCACGTGACGACCTGTCCGACAGCCCCGTCTACGATGCGGTCACCGAGCCGTACCGTCGCTGCCCGTCCACGGAGCCGCTTCAGCGCGCGCAGTACGCCGACCTCAAGGTCTACATGCCGAACGATCCCCTGGTGAAGGTGGACCGCATGAGCATGGCGCACAGCCTGGAGGTGCGCTGCCCGCTGCTCGATCGCAAGGTGGTCGAGCTCGCGTTCCGCATTCCGGCCAGCCGCAAGCTCCGCGGCCGCACCGGCAAGATCCTTCTCCGCGAGCTCGCACGACGCCGCCTGCCGCCCGCGCTCGCAACGCTTCCGAAGCGCGGCTTCACGGTTCCGATTGGCGAGTGGATCGCCGGGCCGTACCGCAACGCGTTCAGCGAAGAGGTCCTCGGGCCAGGCTCGAAGGTCAGTGGATTGCTTGACATGGCGGCCGTCCGGCGTGTGCTGGACAACCTCACACCGGGACACGACAGTCATGCCTACGCGCTCTGGGCCGTCTGGTTGCTGGA
Source organism: Vicinamibacteria bacterium (assembly GCA_963763095.1). Classification (GTDB taxonomy): domain Bacteria; phylum Acidobacteriota; class Vicinamibacteria; order Vicinamibacterales; family JAENWD01; genus CAVUCH01. Next base: position 75,076 of record CAVXNR010000030.1, on the reverse strand, counting down.
CCGATGGCTCCGGCGGGTGCAGTCGCCGGTGCCCGCCGCGGCGCGAGGAGTCTAGCCCGCAGTCGCTGATCGACAACCGTTTCAGTCCATCCGCGTCAGCCCCACCGGTCGCCATCCATCCGCAAACCGCTTGAACCAGGCGTGCACGGGCCGCGTCCACGCCTGCGGCCCTCCCTCGGAGGAGATGTCGATCTGGACGAAGGCACCTGGCGTATCCGGCACTCCAGCAGGCGGCGCCAGCCGGGGCAAGGACGCAGTGGACTCGCCGATTGCGGACGTCTCGCCCGTCAGGTTGTCGAACGCCAGCCATCGTGCGTGATACTGCGTCGGCGCGGCTGCGACGCCAGCGTCCACCGCGGCGTTTGAAAACGTCAACGTGCCACGCGCGTCGAGCACCGGGTTGTTTACCGGATTGATCTTCGGCAGGTACACCCGCCCGATCGCGTCCCGGCGTTTGATCAGCACGTCCCCGAGCAGCCGCTCGGACGCCGGGTCGTTGAACTCCGCCGTCCTGACCGCCGCGCGGATCATCTCGTCGGTGAACGCCATCACCCGCAGCGCCGCCCAGAACGTGTCATCGTCGCGCGCGCGCAGCACAGCGCCGGCCGGCACTCGGGGCTGCCACTGTTCGGGTTCGAACGCGTCGCCCTCGAACCGCCCGATTTCGGCGGGCTCGGCGAACGAGGCGGTCTGCCACGGCTGCAGGTAGAACCCGAGGCTGATGAACCGCTTCCATGCGAGATCGCCGTCGTACAGCGACTCCCAGCCCTCGTGGAACTCGTGCGGTCCCTCCGCGCCGGTGCCGAACGTCGAGCCGACGTCCTGCAGGTAGTGCCGCACACGCGCGCGGCCGTTCTCCGTGATGATGCTGTCGAGCGTGTTGCCGGCCTTCAGGTCTACGAGATTCGTCCACGCGCCGAACACCTTGAGCGCCCGCAGCGCCCGCCGGTGTTCGTGCGGCACGATGTCGTTCGGATCGTCGGACCGCGTGCCGTGATACCGGAACCCGCCGACGACCTCTCCGGGAAGCCGCCGCGCGGCGAGCACCCGGTACGAGCCGTCCGCGTTCCGGGCTGCCCGCCTCAGCACCGCCTGCACGTCGTCCATCGTGAACGGACGCGTGCGACCGGGCCGCACCTTGTACTGCACGCCCTCGGCGATCGTGAGCGTCTCGGGGCGGAGGACACTCAGGTGCGACTCGACCTGGTGATAGCCGAGCGCCCAGAACAGCCGCGTCGCCACCGCAATCGCCCCACTGGCCGCGCGCGGCGAGCCTGCCGCGTCGAACGTGAGGAACCACACCTCGCCGGCCGAATCCTGCACGGTGAACCCGGGGGCAAAGCCGGAGGTCTTCGGCCGGATCACCGTCCACGCACCTGGTGCCGGGCCCGCCGTCGTATTCGGTCCGGTCGTCAGTTCCGCGATCGAGACCGGCAGCGCAAGGATACGGTTGGTGAACCAGCTCGAGTCCGGCACCTCGTCACTCGTGTTCACATCGCGCGCGCGCACGTCGGTCGACGGGTCGCCGGGGCGCGTGAACAGGTTGAGCAACGCGTCAGCAACGAGGTCGATCTCGCGCGGCTGCACGCCCGATGCGTCCTGCGTCTCGGGTTCCCGCGTGAGCGGGTCGTCGTCATAGAAGCGAGGTCCGGCGCCCGAGAGGGGGATGCGCGCGGACAGCAGCAGGAACGCACAGACGACGAGCAGCACCACCGACGGAGTCAAGTGGCAGCACGAGGTCCTCCGTGAAGCGCGGGTCGTGGAATCCATCAGAATGCGGAATTCCCGGAGAGCACGAGCTTCCAGCCATCCGACCCGTGCGCCACGTCCGCGCGCAGTGGCGTCTGGGAAGGGCCGTGGAAGCGGCCACCGATGCCCCAGTCGGTCTGCATGCGCTCGGACAGGAGGTCCGCACGGCGCGCCGAGACGGTGCCTGCATCGAAGAAGAACGCCACGTCGAACGCCGTCCGGTTGGGAAACCAGCGCCACTCCGCGGTGGTAATCAGCGCGTGCCGATCGCGAAACCGTCCGGTGCCGTATCCGCGCAGGACGCTCCCGCCTCCGAGAGAGGGCATGAGGAAGTAGGGCACCAGATCCTCGTCATCCAGTGTCGTCTGCATGCGCCCGCGAAGCGAAAGCACCCACGTCTCGTTCAGCACGGGGATGTGCTGCACGACGTTCGCGTCGAGACGCCCGAAGCTGAACGTGTCGTCCGGGTCCGAGAACCGGTGCAGCGTCAGGCCGTAGTAGCCGCCCGTCCGGGTGTACCCGGGCGAGGTCCGCCAGTCGATGCCGCCCGTGATCTCGCTGTGCAGAAACGATGGGTCGGTTCCAAGACCGGGAGCCGTCGCCGGCGTGAAACGGGTTTCGATCGACGGGTCCGGTCCCTGACCACGCTCGAGATCATAGTCTTCGTAGCCGATGCCGCCGGCCAGTACGACCCGGCGCACCGGGCGAAGGGTCGCCGAAGCTCCGAGATAGGTCTCCTTGAACCGGTAGTTCGCACGGTCATCATCGTCCGTCGTGATGCCGAGCCCGTAATACCCGACCTGGGTTGCGTCGCGCCAGCCTACCCGCGCGCCCAATTGCAGCCGGCCGTGCAGGTGGCCCGGGGACAGCGTCGTCACTTCGAAAAGCTTGTAGTTCCTGACCGAGTAAAGGCCGTGCACGTCGAACGTCGACCGATCGCCGTAGTAGCGGAGGAAGCCAGCTCCGAGCGTCAGACCTCCCCCCCCGTACACGCTGTCGACGTACGGGTACAGGCCATCACGTGGCTGCAGGAACGTTTCGCGGAACCTGGTGACGGTCTGCTCGGCCTTTGTCGGCGGAGCAGCACCCAGATGGGTGGCTTTCTGCGCCTGCTCCGCCGCAATCACGTCTGCCCGCAGTTGTTGCGCGTGTGACCTGGCCGGAATCGCCAGGACAAGCGAACTCACGAGGGAGACGAGAACGAGCGCGGCCATGCGGCCGCGCCCCTCACAACAGCTCACCGACGTGGACACAGGGAAAGCGCATCTGATGGCGGGTGCAGCTCATTGTACGCGAGCCGGTCGCGTGGATTCACTTGTGTATCACGTGGGGCAGGCCTTCAGGCCTGCTAGAGCGCACTGATTTGCAGGGCTAAAGCCCTGCCCCGCTTGCAGGGCTGAAGCCCTGCCCCACATTAGTGCGGGCGACCCCAGTGGGGCGAGAGGCTACTTGCGCGCTCGAACGTCCAGCAGCTGAACCGGCTCCGACGCGAGGTTCTCGAGGGTCTTTCAAACGGCAGGCCATAATGCCTTGATGAACCTCCGCGAAGTGCTGACCGGCGCCGTAGTCATGGGACCGATGACCAAAGGATCGAACCTCCCATACCGCCGCCTGTGCGTCGAGCTTGGCGCGCGCGTCACGGTGAGCGAGATGACGGTGGCACGCCGGCTCAAACAGAAGCGGCGGGCGGAGTTCGCGCTGATCCGCCGCGCAGCCGACGAGCCATGCTTCGCCGTGCAGTTGGCGGGCACCAACCCGGAGGAGATGGGATGGGCAGCCGCCCTCGTAGAGTCACGCGGGGCGGATTTTGTCGACCTGAACCTCGGCTGCCCCATCGATCACTTCACCCGCAAGGGGCTCGGTGCGGCGCTCTCGCGTCAACCGGCGCGGATCGGCCGCATCGTCGGGGCCATGGCGGCGGCCGTGGACCACGCGCCGGTGACCGTGAAGATCAGGCTTGGCTGGAACGACAAGAGTCGTAATTATCTGGACGTTGCTCGCGCCGCCGTGGATGCCGGCGCGCAGGCGGTGTTCGTGCACGGCCGTACTCGCGACGCGCGCTATCGGCACGCCGCCGAATGGGACGCCATCGCCGAGGTTGCTGCCTCGCTGCCGGTACCTGTGGTCGGGAACGGCGACCTCCTGTTCGGACACGAGATCGCGAGCGCGCGCGAGCGCACCGGATGTGCCGGCGTCATGGTCGCTCGCGGCGCCCTGATCAAGCCTTGGATTTTCAAGGAGGCGGCTGACGGATACCGCGAGCTCTCGGCCGATGACCGGCTGGTTGTCTACCGCCGCTATGTGGAGCTCGCGCTCGAGCATTGGGGGGACGACGAGCACGGCCGGTCGCGTGCGAGGGAGTTTCTCGTGTGGCACATCGGGTTCTGGTGCCGCTACGCACCACGCCGCGCGGATGGGTCCTATCCGACGATGCAGGAGCGGGAGGCGAGACGGGAGGGTGCGACGTCTCTGGACGGGTTGCTGGCGCGCGCAGACGCGGACGCGCACGAGTGGCTTGCCGATCGATTGCTCGCCGCCGACGACATCCTCGTGGCTGATGCCCCAGCGCCGACGAGCGGAGAAGCGCGATCCCGCGTTGAAGCCGCCGGGTAGTCCGTTGGGCTGCGGCATGAATGCGGATGAACGGCCGGTCCAGAGACGTCGAGACGCAGCGGTTGTGCTCCTCGTGTGTCTGACCGCGTGCGGCGGGCACGCACCACCTCCTCCTGGAACCGGAGGTGGGAGCGGGCCCGCGGAACATGTCGTTTCAGGCAACGAGCGGCTGGGATGGACGCAAGAGGCCGGCAGCGCCCAGGAAGTCGCCGCTTTCCGCCACTGGGTGTATGTGGACGATGTGCGAGAAACGCTGGACGGGACGCGCTGCCTGCACCAGCAACCCTCCGGCGCGTACTCCTGCTTCGCTCCCATGCCGCAGATGGTCCCAGGTCGCCACGTCCTCGAGCTCACGACCACGCTCACCCGCGGTTCGCAGGTTCTGGAGAGCGCACGATCCCATCCCGTCGTCGTCATCGTCGGCGGCGGGGTCGGTGGATGGGTGGGGATCAGCGCGTCTGAGCCGACAGCCGTGCGCGCACCTGCGGCGGCTGGACGATTCGACTACGTATCGATGGCCGTCGGTCTGAACGTGCCGATTGCCGCCAGGCAATTGCCCGACGGTGGCCTCCTCATCGGTGAGCGCCGTGGCACGGTGAAGATCGTTGCGGCGGACGACCCTCAGGTTCGCGTCGCGCTCCAAGCAGACGAATTGAGCGATGTGATCGGCAGCGACATCGTTCTGCACGGCATCGTGTTGCACCCCGAGTTCCGGCGGAATGCATTTGTCTATCTCATGTACACGGAGGGTCCGGTCACCGGCGAGCCGGTGACGCGCGTCGCACGGTTCCGCAGCGTTGCGGGGCGCCTCGGCGAGCGGGCGATCTTGCTCGATCAGCTACCCGCGCGTGCGGTCGATCCGGGCGGCGCGATCGGCTTCGGCAGCGGCGGCAAGTTGTACGTCGCGACGGACGATGGCGGTATGTCAGCGGGAGGTTGGGATCCGGACGTGCTGGCGGGCACGGTCTTGCGCGTGAACGACGACGGCAGCGCGGCCCGCGACACTCCCACGCCGTCCCCCGCAATTTTTGCCGGCCTCCATAGACCCGTTGCGTTGGGATGGTGGAAGGGAGGTGATCGGCCCTGGCTGGTGGACGAGGCTTTGCCACGGCCCTTCTCCGATCAGCCGCCCGGGCACGTCGTAACTGTTCACGCCATCGCCGGTGTCGTGAGTGCGTGCATCTATCCGGGAACGAAATTCCCCTGGCTCAAGGGAAAGCTGGTGTTCGCACAGGGAGACTCCCTTCGCTACCTCCCCCATGACGGGCTCGCGGCTGACGACTCCGCGCTGCTGCTGAGACCAGACGTGGGGCGGATTGCATCCGTTGGTGCCGACGAACACGGTTTCCTGTACCTCGGAACCGGCAACACGGGCCCACACGAGGACGTGGGGCGGGACGTCCTGCTTCGCATCGGCCCGCATCGATGACTGGAGCGTCCCATACGGGCCGGGCCACGCGCTGGCGCAACAGTTCTCGCGGACGGTAACACAACTCTGGCGTTGGTGAGTGCTCGAACAGTTGCCTTACCTGCTCTTAGATGTCCCATGGGTTCGGTGCCACAGGTTCGGCAACAGGGGACAGCCCGGACCTGAGTTGTGCAGCTTCAACGCGTCGTGAGGCGCGTGACCGGGCGGGTCGTCGGTCCGCATCGCGGTCCGGCGCAGGCGTGTGCAGCTCCTGGGACGTCGAGCCAGTGCGTCCTGCCGTCGCGAACTCGGTGTTGGCGACCTCGGGCAAACCCGGCAGCAGCACGCTGCCTCCTGGCTGAGGGGAGTAACTCGGATAGTCCTGATGGTAGTAGGGCAGGAACGACTCGCCTCGCCGGCCGAGCACCACACGGTTCAGGACGGCGCCGACGAAGTTCACGCCCACGGCCTCGAGCCGCTCCACTGCTGCTGACGCCTTTGCTCGCGACGTATGACCACACCCTACGACGAACACGACGCCAGAGCTCTCCCGCGCAATCAGGGAGGAGTCGGTGACTGCAAGAACCGGTGGCGAATCGAGCAGAATCCAGTCGAACTGCCCCTGAAGACGTCTGATCAACCTGCTGAAGCGCTCGGAACCGAGCAGGTCCGTCGGGTTGGCTGCCATGCTTCCTGACGGCATCAGCGACAGCCCGGCGACACTCGTCTCCTGAAAGGAGCTGTGAGCATCGCGCCCGATCAGCACGTCGGTGAGGCCTGGCTGCTGCTCGGCGCTAAACACCTGGTGAAGCCGCGGTCTTCGCAGGTCTGCATCGATCAGCAGCACGCGTTGGTTCAGCCGGGCGAGCGATACCGCGAGGTTCGCGGCCGTCATCGTCTTACCTTCTTCTGGTTCCGAGCTGGTCACGAGTACGGTACGGCGTGAGGACAGTGCGGGCGAAAGCACCAGGTTCGTTCTCACGCCATTGAACAGCTCGGTAAATTGGGACGGTGGTCCATCGGCGAGCAACGACGGTTGCCCCGCCTGCGGTTTTACCTGTGGCACCACGCCCAGAACGGAGAGTCGCAGGTACCGTTTCACATCCTGCGGTGAGCTCAACCGCGTATTGAACATCTCCAGCAGGAACACCAATGCGAGAGCCAGCGCTCCGCTCCCGGCGAGGCTCAACATGATGTTGCGGTCTTTCCGGGGGAGGATTGGCCAGGCGGGTACCTGTGCCTGATCGACGATCCGGACGTTGGTGCTCTGGAGTTCGCTGCCAAGCGCAGCCTCCCTCGAGCGCTGCAGCAATTTGTCGAGCACCTCACGATTGCTCGTGGCCTCGCGCTCGAGGGCCGTGTACTCGACCGACTTCGCGTTCAGCATCTGCACCGCGGCCTTCTGCCGTTCCAATGCGCTTACCAGCTCGCGCTCGCGCGCTTGTGCCGCTTCGAAGTCGCTGCGAATTCCGCGAACCACATTGGCGATTTCCGTCTGCAGCTTCCGATCGGCGTTCTGAACGGCTGCCTGCAGCTTGATCATCTCCGGGTGACGTTCTCCCAGTTCCTTGGCGGCCTGCGCCATCTCCCTCTGCGCAGTGGCCAACTCCGTCTTCAATCCTTGCAGGTAGCCATTCGAGGCAATAGCCGGCAGCGTGTCTGTCGGCTCGTGATTGGCTTGCATGGCCCGCAATTGTTCGTATTGTGCCCCTTTGTTAATCGTCTCGCCCTTTGCGGTCGTCACCGCTGTCTGCAACTCCGCCAATCTCTGCACGACGATGTTCTGCCGCTCCTGCCCGACTTGATCGGTGAAGAGGGCGTCTGCGCCATGCTTCTCCCTGTAGCGCTGCAGGGCTGCCTCGCTCGCCTGAACCAGCTTGCGCTGTTCCTCAACCTGCCTCGTGAGCCACGCCGACGCCTCGCCGAGGGTTCCGGATCTGGTTTTCGAATTGAGCTGCACAGCCGCTCGCGCGAGAGCGTTGGCTACCTCGGCGGCCAGCACCGGATCGCTGGAGGAGAACGCGATATTGACGAGGCGAGTGTCTTTCGTATTTGAGACCGTGCGTCCAGCCAGGATGTCGTTGACGGATGGCACCTCTCTCCGGCTCGAGTTGGAAGACCGCTTCAGCTCCTCATGGGCCACACGAGCAAGGTCACCGCTCTCCAGGATGCCGATCTGCGTGGGGAGGTACTCACGCATCCAGTCGCGCAGCTCGAGCATCGGGCGATCAGAACCGAGGACATTGGGATATGCGTCAATCTGCAGGGTCGCTTTCGCGGCGAAGACCGGAGTGGCTTTCCAGTTGTACAGGAGTGCGCTCAGGAGTCCTGCAGCGACCACGGAGACAATCAACGGCGAGCGTGCGTAAACAATACGCAGGAAGTCACGAATGTCGAGATGCTGGGCCAGGTCCGTCCAGGGGTATCTGAACTGGACCGCCTCACCGCTGCCGGAGTCAGCCACGGCATGTCGTTCTGTCGGTGGGTTCGGGCGCATGGTCGAAGATGTCTCCGCCGCCAAGTCTGTATGGCGAGCCTCGCACCGCATGCGTGCATGCATGCCTGCAACTGAATCACTCTATAAGATAGCACGGCGATCGAAAGGCTCTTCTGGACTGCATCGCGGCTATGACCGCGCTTGATGAGGATTCGCCACTGCCGCCGAGGTTGTCGCGCGTAAGAGGAACGGCCGCCATTACGCACGGGACCAAACTCATGCTTGCAGGCTGGTGGATGTAGCTTCCTTGGAGCGTTAGCACAAAGAGGGTTCAGTTCGCGAGCGACAGTCGGGAAGGAAAATCCGCTCTTGGCCGACATTGATACTGAATCTGGTCGATTTTTTCTAACTCGGCTAATTGCCCGTCTCAGTTTGTGAGCCTCACTGCCGGGAATGCCTCTTGCACACTTGCGCCGCACCCATAGTCCCCCGTCGGATTCCCATGCAGCAAACTATCTCCATCCCCAGCCCTGTTGAAGACAATGCATCGCCCCGCGAGCCACTACCGCACGAGCCGCCAGCGCGACCGCGTCGTGCTCGACCGCCCGCTCGGCGGCAGCTGGTCCGGGGAGTGACTCTGCTGGCGTGCCTCGACAGCCTCGCCGCCGCGGTCGCAATCGGCCTGGTGCTCGTCTTCGTGAATTTCTCCACCCTCCCCGGAGGCATCGAGAGCTTTCTCTCGGCGCGGATTACGGTCAAGAACCTGCTGCTCTTGAGCTTCCTGATGACCGCGTGGCCGATCGTCTTCCGGCTGTGCGGGCTGTACGACGCCGGCCGCCTTCGGCTCCTGCGATCGGAAATCGGGCGTCTGCTGGGGGCCGTCACTGTCGGCACTGCATTGGCGTTGATCGTCCCGCTGACGAGCACGAGTCGGAGTCTCACCGTAATGGACCTGCAGCATTTCTGGTGGGTATCGCTTGGCCTCGGTCTGCTGGTGCGCATTGGCCGGCGAGCCGTGGACCGCGCCCACGACCCGCACGTGCGGCGGACGCTCATCGTCGGCACCGGGCGGATGGGCCGGCGGGTGCACCGGGACATTCAGGCCGACGGAATGGGCCGTTATGACTTCGTGGGCTTTCTGGACGAGCCCACCACTGGAGGTGCGGAGTTCGATTCGGTCGCGGAGCAGCCGATTGGCTCGATTGACGAGCTCGAACACATCCTGATGCAGCAGGTGATCGATGAGGTGGTCATCGCCCTGCCCGTGAAGTCCCGGTATCAGCAGATCCAGCACGTTATCGGCGTCTGCGAACGCGCTGGGGTTCACGCGAAGTACGGCGCCCACTTGTTCGAGAGTGCGGTCGCGTGTCCCCGCTACGACAACGAGGGAGACCGGGCATTCGTGGCGATGCACGTGGCTCCCGACGGGTATCGGCTCGTGATCAAGCGCGCGATCGACTTGGCGGGTGCAGCCATCGGCTGCGCCCTACTGGCGCCCTTGATCCTGGTGGTGGCGATCGCGATCAAGCTGACGAGCCGCGGTCCCCTCTTCTACGCTCAGGACCGGTGCGGCCTCCGCAAGCGCCCATTCCGGATGTACAAGTTCCGTTCGATGTTCGCGGATGCCGACAAGCTGCAGGCTGCGCTCGAGGACCGCAACGAGGCGAGCGGACCAGTGTTCAAGATCCGACAGGATCCCAGAGTGACCCCTCTCGGACGCCTGTTGCGCAGGTCGTCGCTCGACGAGCTGCCGCAGCTCTGGAACGTGCTGCGGGGCGACATGTCCCTTGTCGGCCCACGGCCACTTCCGAGGCGCGACGTCCAACGCATCACCCGGCCCACCGACATGCGGCGTTTCAGCATGCGCCCGGGGCTCACGTGTTTGTGGCAGGTGCAGGGCCGAAGCAATCTGAGCTTTGAGCGCTGGGTGGAGCTCGATCTCGAGTACATCGACACCTGGTCGCTGTGGCTCGATTGTCGGATTTTGCTCAAGACGATTCCTGCCGTGCTGAGCGGCAACGGTGCCACCTAAGGGCCCGACAGGGTCCGTTCATCAAGGAGAGCAGTTGATCATGTCCATGGTAAGTGGTTCGGGCGTTCGGGTCCTCGTCACCGGCGCAGGCGGCTTCATCGGGCATCACCTGGTGACATTTCTCAAGCGACAGGGCTGCTGGGTGCGCGGCGTCGATTTGAAGTACCCGGAATATGCACCGACGGACGCCGACGAATTCGCGGTGCTGGACCTGCGCCGGTGGGAGAACTGCCTCGAGGCCACAGCTGGCATAGAAGAGGTGTATGCGCTCGCGGCGGACATGGGGGGCATGGGTTTCATCTCGAGTCACCACGCACAGATTCTCCACAACAACATTCTCATCAGCACGCATACCCTGGATGCGGCACGGGAGAACGGCGCACGACGGTATCTCTACACATCGTCCGCGTGCGTCTATCCGGAGTATCGCCAGGTTGACACGAACGTTGAACCGCTCCGCGAGGAGCACGCCTACCCGGCTGCACCACAGGACGCGTATGGCTGGGAGAAGCTCGTGACCGAGCGGCTGTGCGCCCACTACCGCGACGATTACGGGTTGGAGACGCGTACGGTCCGCTTCCACAACATCTTCGGGCCATTGGGAACCTGGGATGGAGGCCGAGAGAAGGCCCCGGCCGCCCTCTGCAGAAAGGTGGCGATGGCGAAGCTGACCGGCAACCCGGAGATAGAGATTTGGGGCGACGGTGAACAGACGCGGTCGTTCTGCTACATCGACGATTGCGTAGAGGGCATCTTTCGCCTGATGCGGTCGGACCATCACGAACCGCTGAATCTCGGGCAGGACCGCCTGATCTCAATCAATGGCCTCGCCGATCTGGTTGCAGGCGTGGCAGGCGTCCCCGTGGTGAAAAAACACGTGCCAGGGCCACAAGGCGTGCGCGGCCGCAACTCCGATAACTCCCGGCTCCGCGACGTGCTGGGCTGGGAGCCGCAGATATCCCTCGAGGAGGGACTTGCTCGCACATACCCGTGGATCGAGCAGCAGCTGGCCAGCACGCTGAAGACGGCGGATGAGACGCTGCAGCCAGCACTGAAATGAACGCCGGTGCGACGGTCTGAACACCCGGCGAAGGAGGCCTCTTCAACCGCCGACTGCCCGCCGGCGCGAGTGAACGTGCTCGGCGTTGGTGTCAGCGCGCTCACGATGGCGCAAGCGGTCGGCATCATCGAGGGTTGGGTGGCGTCCGCTGATCAACAGTATGTCTGTGTCACCGGAGTTCACGGCGTCATGGAGAGCCAGGACCATCCGGAACTCCGTGACATCCACAATCAGGCTGGCCTGGTAACGCCCGATGGCATGCCGCTGGTCTGGGTGAGCCGCGTCAAAGGCTACTCGCAGGTCGAGCGGGTCTACGGTCCTGATTTGATGCTCGCTTGCTGCGCCGCCTCAGTGCGGAAGGGTTATCGGCACTTCTTCTACGGTGGAGCGCCGGGCGTACCCGAGCGCCTCGCCGCCAGGCTCCGGGAGCGGTTTCCGGAGCTGGTTGTGGCCGGCACGTGGTCTCCGCCGTTTCGCGAAACCACGCCAGCCGAGGACCAGGCCACGATTGATCGGATCAACGCCGCGACGCCTGACATCGTATGGGTAGGCCTGAGCACGCCGAAGCAGGAGCGCTGGATGGCCGGTCACGTTGGACGCCTGTCTGCGCCCGTGCTGATTGGTGTGGGAGCGGCATTCGACTTCCACGCCGGTGTGAAACGACAGGCGCCTCGCATCATGCAGCGGGCTGGCCTCGAGTGGCTGTTCCGCATGGCATCCGAGCCACGGCGGCTCTGGCGACGATATCTTCGCAACAATCCTCGTTTCGTCTGGAGCATCGTGCTGCAACTGACCGGCATCGTGCGGTACGAACTGGATTCTGAGCGCGCCGGAAGGGTGTTGTCGTAAAACTCGATGCCTCGTACACCGACCAGCGCTGGCCGCTTCATCATCCTGGTCGGACCAGACGGAGTGGGAAAGACAACGGTTGCGCGCGCTCTGATGGAGCGGCACGGCGGACCTGCTGCCTATTTCCATTTTCTTCCCCCGCTGAAGGGAGCTCTCGCCCGTGCTCCCGACCCGGGCCCGTCATCACCGCCGCCGAAGGCGCGCGCGAGCGGCTCGCCTGTCCTCGGCTGGATGCGGCTTCTCAGAAACGCCCTCAGGTGCTGGGCGGGCTACCTCAACACCGTTCGTCCCGCGCTCAACCGTGGTTGGCTCGTCATTGGAGACCGCTGGATGTACGGGTACCTCGTTCAACCTGACGCGCTGAAGTTCCGTGGCCCTGACCTCCTGGCTCGTGCCGTCATACGGCTCTTGCCACGTCCTGACCTGATCGTCAACCTGTCCGCTCCGTCACATCTGATTCGCAGCCGGAAGCAGGAGCTGACCGTGTCGCAGATCGAGCGAGAGTTGGCGGCCTGGTCGTCGCTTCCCGTTCCCAACGTCCGGACCTTGGACGGGAGTCAGTCGGCTCAGACCATTGCCGCAGACATCCTGGCCGGGGCGTGAGCAGCGAGGGGAGTTCCGGAGTGAGTACACCGTCAGATCTGTGCGAGCACGGAACGCTTCGGCAGCCGAACAGCCTTCCTCCGCGGCGCGACCGTCTTCGGACGGGCACGAGTCTGGGCACAGCCGCGTCCGGCGATCCGGTGCCGTTGTTGCTGGGGCTCCGCCCGATGTCTTGGATACGCTCGCTGTCACTCCGCCTGTCCAGGCCGGACGTGCGGAGGATGACCGCGAGCAGTTCTCTGGCCGTGGCGGATCAGTTCCTGTTTGCCTTGTCGCAGCTGATCGTGAATCTGGGTCTGGCGCGTTCGCTCACGCCGTCCGACTACGGCGCCTTCACGGTGGCGTACACCACGTTCCTCTTGTTCGGTACCGCTCATACGGCTCTGCTGACGGAGCCTCTGCTGGTATTTGGCTCTAGCAAGTACACCAGTTCTTTCCGCCACTACCTGAAACTGCTCCTGGCAGGTCACGCGATAGTCACGGCCACTTTTGGTCTTCTCCTGGCGGCCATCAGCGCGCTCCTCTACTCTTCCGCTGTGTCTCTTTCGACCGCGCTCATGTACGTGGGCCTGTCCGGGCCATTTCTTCTCTTGCCGTGGTTGCTGCGACGCGCCTGCTACGTCAGATTGCTGGCACATGCGGCCGCTCTCGCCGGCGCCCTCCATTGCGGCGCCATGCTGGTCGGCCTGCTGTGGCTTGCGAATGTTGGTTGGCTGTCGATCGGGTCTGCCTTTCTGCTGATGGCCGGTTCGAGCCTGGCCGCGTCACTGCTCATGGTGATGTTTCTCCGTTCGGCGCAGCGACTGGAACGAACACCTCCTGCCAGGGAGGTGGCGGCTGATCACTGGCAGTACGGCCGCTGGGCACTGGGATCAGGTCTCCTGACCTGGCTGCAGTCAAGCATCTACTACTTTCTGCTGCCCCACTTCGCAACGGTGGCCGACGCTGGCGCCCTCAAGGCGATCATGAACCTGGTGCTGCCGGTCCTGCACGGCTACACGGCTCTGTCGATGGTTCTGCTACCCGCGCTCTCTGGGGCCGGCTCTGTGAGGGTGGTGCGGACGAGACTCAGCGTTGCCATGCCTCTCTTTCTGCTGCCGGCCGCCCTCTACTGCGCAATTGCGGTGTTCTATCACCGGCAGTTGTTCGATTGGCTCTACGCGGGGCAATACACAGGGATCTCGTGGCTGTTTCCGATCGCAGCGCCAATGGCCATCGCCGCCGGTCTCGCCGTAGTGTATTCGACAGCGCTGCGCGCCCTTCAGCGACCCGACCGCGTCTTCCGGTCGTATGCGGTTGCGAGTGGCGCCGCCTTGACAGTTGGCGTGCTATTCACGGCCCGATATCATCTCGCAGGTGCGGTTATCGGTTTGACACTCAGCTACCTGATCCTCGCGGCTCTTGCTCGCCGGCATTTCGTGGAGGCCATCGCCGAACAGGACGGTGAGGTGTGAGCGGGCGGTCCCGACCCGGTGGCACCTCTTGTGCCTTGCCGAGGGACGTTTCATGATTGGCGCGAACGACCCATTTTTATGGTTCTGCGCAGCGGCCGTTGGTCTCTGCGGGACGCTGCTGCTCGGGTGGTTCACTCTCGTTCTGCCACGCTATGCTCTCGCCTTCTGCTATGTAATCGTCATCATCGCCACAACCAAGTTGCGGATGCGGGATGCGTCGGCGTCGCTCGCCGGAGAATTCGATTTTCAGATTTTCCTCGAACTGTGCCTCTATGCGGTCGTCGGCGTTGTCGTCGGCACTGCATGTCTTGCACGCTGGCGTGCGCTGAAGCCGTTGGCACCGCCCGAGCTTCTCCTGTTGGCGTATGGTCTCCTTGCGCTGTGTTCGGTCTTCTGGTCGATCGTTCCCACCTTTACTTTCATCAGGGCGGTCCAACTGCTCACGCTGTTCGGTCTTGCGGTGGTATCGGTACGGGTGATCGGTCCAGATGCGGCGATTCGCGCGGCCTCAGGATCTCTCGTGATCTTCGTTCTCGTGTCCGCCACCGCCGCCGCGAGCGGAATGCCGTGGGCAAGCGAGTTCATGAAGACCGATTACACGGGGTTCACGCGCTTTACATGGTTCGCCGTGCACCCGATATCGGCCGCGACCCAGGCCGGTCTGGCCGCAGTGTCAGTCTGCGCCCTTGCGTCCACCGCTCCACTCGGCTGGCGCGATCGCCGATACGGAATTCCAGCATGGCTGTGTCTGGCCGGGCTGGTTGCCATACTGGGCCTGACGTACCTCGAGAGGTCCACTGTTGGCGGCGCTCGCCGCTGGGGCCGTAGTGCTTCTCAAGAGGCTGCGCTTCGGCACTGCAGTCACACTCGCCGCGATTGCAACACTCTTGATCGTCGCCGTACTGGCAACGCGTGAATTCGGCTGGGGGCAGACTGAAGGTGGTGACGACGCTCTTACCCATGCGTTTTTAAGAGGCCAGGACGCAAAGCAGCTGACCGGCTTGAGCGGACGCGTCGAGCTCTGGGAGGCGGCGATGCCCGCGTTCTCGGAGCGTCCCGTCTTTGGCAATGGGTATCACGGCTCGCGCCCGATACTCCTCCGATACGCCTCGTGGGCCGGGTACGCGCACAACGCGTACCTTCAGACGTTGTTGGACTTCGGAATCGTGGGAGCCGCGCTCTTGTGGCCGGTGCTGGTCTGGGTCGCCCTCGTCGGCCTCAGGCATTTCACAAACACGCGCCAGGCAGAGCAACATGCGTTCGTCTTAGCAACGTCGGCTTTCCTTGGCGTCAATGCCGTTTCGAGCGAGAGCTTCGCCGGCACGCCCAGCTATGACATCCTGCTTCTCTTTTTATCCACGACCATCGCTTCTTACGCCGGCACTGGTATCGTCGCTACGAGGGACGCTGCCGGCCCGCTGCGAGGCGGCCCCGTGCAGCGGCGGGCGATCGCATACCCACACGACCGCGCTGTCGGAGCATGACCCGTTGAAAGTGCTGCTCGTCCACAATGCCTATCAACAGGCTGGCGGCGAAGACGCGGTCTTTGCCGCCGAGAGCAGGCTGCTCAGCGCCCATGGCCACACGGTGCGGCACTATACGGTGCACAACGACGCGGTGCGCGACATGAGCCACCTCAGCGTGGGGCTTCGCACCATCTGGAGCCAGCGTAGCTATCGAGACCTCCGTGAGTTGATCGGCGCTGAGCGGCCCGATGTGGCACACGTCCACAATACGCTTCCTCTTGTATCGCCCGCCGTATACTATGCCGCCGCAGCCGGCGGTGTCCCCGTCGTTCACACGGTGCACAACTACCGCATCGCATGTCCGAACGGCCTCTTTTTCCGCGACAACCACTGCTGCACAGACTGCCTCGGTCATGCGGTACCGTGGCCGGGCGTGGTCCATGCGTGCTATCGGAACAGCCGGAGTGCCACCGCCGCAGTGGCCGCGATGGTGTCTACACACCGGATGCTCGGCACGTGGCGCAGTCGGGTGAATGCGTACATCGCGCCGACGCAATTCGCTCGAACCCTCTTGATCGATGCCGGCCTCCCCCCGACAAAGGTTGTCGTCAAGCCGCACTTCGTCGATCCCGATCCGGGACCTGGAGAACGACGCGAAGACTATGCGCTTTTTGTCGGGCGCCTGTCGTCCGAGAAGGGAGTCGGGACGTTGCTCGAGGCCTGGCGCCGGATGGCATCCGATGTGCCACTCCGGATCGTTGGTGATGGGCCACTTCGATCAGAGGTTGCAGCGGCGGTTGCGTCCACGCCGAGCATACGCTGGCTCGGAGCGCTCCAGAGTTCTGAAATATTTGCGTTACTGCGTGGTGCTGCCTTTCTCATTTTCGCATCCGAAGCATACGAGACGTTCGGTCGGGTCGTGATCGAAGCATTCGCAACCGGTACCCCCGTGATTGCCACTGGACATGGGGCGGCGGCAGAGTTGGTACGCGATGGCTCTAATGGTTTCCTTTTCAGCCCGCGAGACCCGGCGGCTCTGGCCGACAAGGTCCGAATCCTGGCTGCGAATCCGGACATTGCCTTCCGAATGGGTCTGGCTGCGCGTGCTGACTTCGAGGCTCGCTACAGCGCGGACACCAACTACCGGACACTGATGAAAATCTACGACGATGTACGCGGCGAGGGTAAGTGAGCGGGGCTGCATGATGCCAGCGCACCCGATCGGGTCAAGCCGCGATTCGGGCCATACTGCTCCCGAAGAGACTAGGCGTACCGCCATTGCAGTCGACGCGAGTGAATCGTTTGCGGACATTCGTGACGTCTGTCTTCCAGAGCTGGAGGACTCACGGCATCGCTTTTCTCGTGCTGAGAAATTACGACAGTCTCCCTGATTCTACGTCGAATGACATCGACGTGCTCATCCTCTCCGACCACTTTCGCGACGCGGAGCGGGTGATGGTGAGAGCGGCGAAGCAGGCCGGCTACGTCTTACATAATCGCGTCAGGTTTGCGACCACCGCCTATTTTTTTCATCATCCACCCAGTCACCGTCAAGTTCACGTGGACCTGTTTTCCAGCTTGCGCTGGCATTGCCTGCCACTCCTGCCGTCGGATGATGTGGTCGCCGCCCGGCTACATCGTGGTTTGTACGATATTCCGAATCCACTGCACGAAGCGCTGATCAGCCTCCTTACCAGTCTCGTGTATACCGGTCAGGTGAAGGAGAAATACAGGGCGACGATTCATACCGGTTTGCGCTCTGCGCCGGAGCTGGCCACAAGGCTTCTCGCGGATGCCGTTGGGAATCGTCTGGCCCGCCAGTGCGTCGATCGTTCCGTGAGCGAGCGATGGCGTGCTGTGGAAGGCCTATGCGGGGACTTGAGAGCAGCTCTCATTCGACGGCAAGTCGCGCGTCATCCATGGAGCACGTTGAGAGCCGTCGTCAACGATTCCCTGCGTTTTCTGGAACGACTCGTTCGACCGCCTGGGTTGACTGTGGTAGTCCTGTCGGTGGACCCTTCGCTCGCATCGGCGGTGGGCGAGAGGCTGCTCGTGAGCCTTCGAGACACCTTCAATCCCGGCCGGGGATCGCATCGTCCGGTGGCCCGGACCCGTGGAATACAGTCCAGCGTCGTAGACATTCTGCAGCGCCGCCTTACGCTCTTCCGGAATGGCCTCGTGCTGATCGACGGCAGCGCCTCCGCCGCGTCGAAGGACGAGCCGCCCGGTGAGCATCACATGCAGAACAAGGGTCCGCGTGGGCTGTCGCCACTGGCAAAGACTGCCGATTGCCTGTTTCTGCTGGAATCCGTCCCGGATGAGACGGCCGCTCCGCAGGCTACAGTGGCGACTTCGCATCTATCCGGTGCGGAGAGCTGGCGGCGCGAGTTCCCCAACGCCGTCGTGATCGACGCGAGCCAATCGGCCGAACAGTTGGCGTATGAGATCACGCGTCACGTCCTCCAAACGATGCGGCGGCGTGCGTCTCGACGCGGGCTTCACGCGCAGACCGATCACGTGCTCGGGCCAGCTCGGTGACAGTTCCACCGCGATTTCTGAAAGTACGCCTGTGTTGGTCTTCTCGGTGATCGTCTCTCCAGATCTGCTGTCCGTGGCACGCGATACCGGCTCAATGGATTTCAGCGCACTGCGTTCATGCGTGTCCTGATCGCGGCCTACGCGTGTGAACCGGGTCGCGGCTCCGAACAGGGCGCCGGCTGGAATCTGGTCACCCAGCTGGCCAAGCATCACGAGGTGTGGGTCCTCACCCGTGCCAACAACCAGGCGATCATCGAAGCGGACCTCGCCAGGTCGCCGATACCCAATCTCCACTTCAGATATACCGATGTTTCATACCTCCTGCCGATCAAACGCCTTCCGGGAGGACTCTATCTCTATCATTACGTGTGGCATCTCTCGTTGCGACCTCTGGCCGAAGCACTCCAGCGCCAGATCGGATTCGATGTCGTTCATCACCTCACGCTGGGAAGCTTCCGCTATCCGAGCGGACTTGCTAATCTGGGCGTGCCGTTGGTAATCGGTCCGGTCGGGGGCGGTGAGGAGACGCCGCTGGCCCTGTGGCGCTCTTTCGGATGGCGGGGCGTGTTGACCGAAGTTCTGCGATGGGCCTCCAACCGGGCCGCGCTGCTCGACCCCCTTGTGCGGTCCTCCTACCGTCAGGCAGCGTTCACTCTGGTGGTCACCCCGAACACGAGAGATCGTCTGGCCGGTCTCGCGTCGCCGCAGAAAATGCAGCTCCTTCCACAAAGCGGGGTCGATCCTGGCGGCCAAGGCTCCGTTTCATCGGGACGTCAGGCGAGCGACACGATGAAGGTCCTCTATGTCGCGCGACTGATCCATTGGAAGGGGTGGAATCTGGCGTTACGCGCGTTTGCTGTTGCGCAAGCAGCCGCCCCTCTCAGGCTGACGATTCTGGGTACCGGGCCGGATGAGAAACGAATGAGAGCTTTGATTGACAAGCTCGGGATAACCACCGCCGTGACCTGGATTCGGCGCTTCGACGTGATCGATGAGGTCTACCGGCTCTATCGCGATCATGATGTGTTCCTGTTTCCCAGCCTCCATGAGTCGGGGGGCATGGCGCCACTCGAAGCCATGGTCGCGGGCCTGCCAGTCGTTTGCCTGGATCTTGGCGGCCCTGGCGTCTCCGTGACCGCGGAGTGCGGGATCGCCGTTCCACCAACGACCCCCCAACGCGTCGTGGATGAGATGGCTTCAGCGCTACTGAGACTCGCGCGCGACCCGGAGTTGCGACGCAGAATGGGAACCGCCGCTCGACACCGTGCAGCGGAAGTCTATTCCTGGGAAGCCAAGGCCAAAGCCATCACGGACGTTTATCAGCGTCTTTAGGAGTGACCCGGGTGAGCAGATCGAGCGGGAGTGAAGTGTGTCAGATGCGCATTCGGCGAGCGTGAGACCAGCGACGCCTGACGACCTGTCCGGGCTTGCGCCTCTGATGGAAGCGCATGGTTTTCGGCGCCCCACGGAAGAGTGGTGGAATCACGTATGGACCAGCAACCCAGCCTATGAGACGGACTGGCCGCCTGCTTGGGTAATCGAGGCAAACGAGGGAAGGATCGTTGGATTTCTGGGCAATGTCCCGTTGACGTACTTTTTCAGAGGACGCCGGCTACGCGCCGCAGCAAGCTCCAAATGGGTCGTCGACACCCATTTTCGCTCCCACTCCCTTTACCTTTTCAGCAAGTTCACGGGCCAGGCCGGTGCCGACCTCCTGCTCAACACCACGGCGAACGCGAACGCGAGCCGGTTCTTTGCTGCGATGCGCATAAAAAAGGTGCCCATTCCCCACTATGACGTCGCCCTGTACTGGGTGACTTCCCCTTGGGGCCTCGCGCGCACCGTGCTTCTCAAATCGCTGGCAGGAGTCCGGGAACGGCTGACAGGCGTGCCCAGCGGAGTGCGAGTGCCCCTGCCGTCCGCCTCGGCACCGCCGCATACGTCGAGCGCGCTGCCGGCGGACCCCACAGTGCGAGAGTATCAGGCGTTCGATGAGAAATTCGATCAGCTCTGGGCGATACTTCGGGAGGGGCCCTTTCTGCTCCGTGCGCGTGACAGCGTCACCTTGAACTGGCACTTCCGGTCGCAGCTCGAGGGAGGGCGGGCCTGGGTATTTGGAATCGAGACCGCTGGAGGCCGACTTCAGAGCTATGCCATCTTCGTACGCCAGGACAATCAGAACGTCGGCTTCACCCGTGTCCAACTGGTCGACTTTCAGACCATCCGCCCCGACTTCGCAGATCTCGTGCCCCTCCTGGGTTATGCGCGGAAGCGCGCAAGACACGCAGGCGTCCATATGGTCGAGGCCGTCGGCTTCCATGCGGGCTTACGAGCCGCCCTGGAACACCTGCGGCCGTGGCGGCGCCGGCTCTCGAGTTGGCTCTTTTTCTACAAAGCAATGGATCCGCAGCTTGATGCAGAATTAAGTAATCCGGCGGTCTGGAACCCCAGCTTCCTCGACGGCGACGGCAGCCTATGAGGACCACAGCACAGCGTTATCTCACCTTGAGCATCGACGACGGGGTCCCTCAAGACCTTCGTACGGCCGAACTGTTGGACGAATTCGGCCTCAAGGCGACGTTCTACGTTCCGGCGCGAAATCCCCAAGCCGAGCTGCTCGGTCCCTCGAGCATTCGCGACCTGTCCACGCGGTTCGAAGTGGGCGCGCATTCGTTCAACCACCGTCCGCTGAAAGGTCTGACCGACGCCGAAGTCCGAAGCGAGGTCAGCCGTGGCAAGACATGGCTCGAAGACACAATCAGCGGGCAGGTGACCTCTTTCTGTTATCCGCTCGGTAAGTTTGATCGGCAGGTGGTGCGCGTCGTGAGAGAGTGCGGATTCATAGGCGCACGCACCTGTCAGTTCAACCTGGTCGATTGGCCGGCCGACCCGTTCTATTTAGGGGTAAGTACACACGCCTACTCGCACGGCCGCGCCGTCCAATTGTGGCATGCGGCGATCGAGCGAAACCTCGTCGGCATGTGGAACTACAGCAGCCTGTTCCAGCTCACTCGCGACTGGGATCGGCACTTCACGCTGGCACTGGACCACGTCGAGGCCCACGGCGGGATCGCCCATCTGTATTTCCACAGCTGGGAGATCGACCAGCAGGGGCACTGGGACAAGCTGAGAAGAATTCTCAGAGACGCTGTGTCCCGCACCGGTTTCACACGCGCGACGAACGGAGACCTGTTCCGTATGCTGCGCGCGCGACAGATGGCTGCTTAAGACAGCTGCTGGTCATTCCGTATCTTCTTGAAGCGCTCGTTCCACTCTTCTTTCTCGATCAGCTCCACCTTTTGCGGGATCTTGAAGCCTTGCAGCCGGTCCCGGCAAAACTCCTTCATCTTGCGGCGGAAATCGGGAAGGTCCATCGGCTCCGACAGCCGCACTCTCGCTTTCACGATATTCCCCAGCAGCGCGTTCTTCTCACTCACGACGACGACACCCGCCACTTCGGGCATCAGCTGCAGGACGCTCTCCACCTCTGACGGGTACACCTTTTCGCCGCCGACGTTGATGATGTCAGACGTGCGACCAAGGATTTTCAGGAAGTCGCCTTTGACCTCTACCGCGTCGCCGGTTCTGAACCATCCGTCCTCGGTGAATGGCGACGGCGCGTTGAGGTACCCGAGCATGGCACTCTTCGCGCTGTATCTCGAGCAGCCCGTCGACGACGCGCGTCTCGAAGCCCTCACCGCCAAGCCTCACCCACAGCGAGTCGGAACTCTCCGATTTGCTGCGCATGATCCCAAGCTCGCTCAGGCCGTACGTCTGATGAAGGCGAACGGCCGGGAACGCCTCATGGATGCGCTGGAGCGTGCTCTCGGGCATGACCTCGGTTCCGTACGTGATCGTCTTGAGGCTGCTCAAGTCGAATCGCCTGTGGGCTTCGCTCAGCAGCAGCAGGTTCAGGAACGTCGGAGTGGTGGGCAAGGTCTCCACCCTGTGGCGCTCAATGAGAGCTGCCACGACATCCGGCCGGCGATCGCCCGTGATGACGAGCGTGCCCCCGGTGGCGAGGGAAGAAAACAGTGTGTTGATTCCGCCGATGTGGTCGAACAGCAGGAAGGCCAACATCGTGTGCCGCGGCCTTGGCGTCCGGAACTTCTCCAGCAGGAGAGCGAAATCGTGCAGCGCGGCCTTGGGCTTGCCCGTCGAACCGGAGGAAAACAGCACCAGGCCTGGATGGCGGCTCTGTTTGACGGAATGTAGCAGGGGATGTCGGATCGGGTGCGCCAGCGCGCGCACCGACACCGAGTCGTCGGAGGGATCGATCGCGAAGATCTGCTCCACCTCCGCGATCTGGCAGAACTCCTCGCGTTGCTGCGGACTCCCGAGAGCCAGCGGAACCCAGATGCAATTGCGTTTCAGCAGTGCCAATGCCAACGCCACACCTGCCGGGGTAAAGTCACCGACGACGGCGGCGACAGCCCCTTCAGGAACTGCATGCTCCTCGAGAAAGACGTCGTATCGCGCCCATTGCTCCGCCAGCCAGCGGTAGGTCACGAAACTCTCGCGGAACACCAGCGCCGTACCGTCGCCGTACGAGCGGAAGCGCTCCGCCAGAAAGTCCGTCACCATACCCCGCCAAGATAGATCGTTTGCCCGGTGACCAGCCGGTTACGTGGGTCGAGGAAGAAATCGACGACCCCGAGGACGCTGTCAACCGTGCAGAGCTCACGAAACGCTTGCCGCTCTAAAATCTTCTGGATTTTGTCCTTTGGCACCGACCTGATGAGATCGGTGTCCAGCGGGCAGGGCCCTACGGTGTTCACCGTGATCTGGAAGGGCGCCAGCTCTTTGGCCAGCACGCGCGAGAGGGTCTCGACGGCCGCCTTGGTCGCTGCGTAAACAGCTTCGCCTTCCAGTGCCAGTGGCACTGCGACCGAGGATACGTTCACGATCCGACCATAACGTCGCCGACTCATCAGCTTCGCTACTTCCCGGCAAAACAGAAACGTTCCAAGGAAGTTTGTGGAGACCGATTTCGTGACCGTGGACGCGGGGGTAGTGAGCGCGTGGTTCATCGAGGCTACGCCCGCGTTGTTGATGAGATGGTCGACCTTGCCGTGTGTGTCGCGCACATGACGAATCAGTTGCTGAATTCGTTTCTCTTCCGACACATCGCACTCGAAATGCTCGTAGTTCTCCACGTTGAGATCGGAGGCGGACCGCGACACGCCGACGACGGTGTGTCCACGCTGGCAGTAATGCTCGGCGAGCGCCCGACCGATGCCCTTTCTGGCGCCCGTCACAACGGTCACGGGACGGTCCGCCTGATGACTCACGGTCCGCTCACTCGGCAAGAAGCTCCGCCACGTAGTCTGCCAGTGCGCCGACCGTCCTGAACGGACTGCGGGCCCGTGAGAACACCTCTTCGCTGGCGAGCACAATCTCTCGTCTTATGTGACGTTTGGATCCGCTCTTCCACGATCGCGAGGAGGCTGACTAACCCCAGCGAATCGAGCGGCGAGCCGTGACCGAACAGGCTGGTGTCCGGGCGGAGGTGGGGGCCCGCGTCGATTCGGCTGTCGCTCAGGACCTCGGCCAGCGCGGGGTAGACAACGTCCGTGATAATCGCGTCCGTCTTCATCGGCAACTCAACGCAGCCGGGGGACGCGCGAGTCCTGCGCATCTGGGATGTCAACGCTTGAGCATGTACACATGATAGAAGTGATCGGTGTGTTCCTTGTCGTCCGCATGTTCACCGCCGCCGCTGAGCGCCACGATCTGGCCTGCGTCATTGATCGCCTGCGCTTCGGACACGATCATACCGAATACAGCCGGACGTGCGAGGAGATAAAGGGCCCGAACTTCGCCGGTGTACGACCAGATCACCGCGCGTGCGCCAGCGCGGCTGGTCGACGTCCCAACGATCTCTCCTCGGTTGTTGATGCCGATCGCGCGGCTATAGCGGCCGCCGTCCAAAGTCTTGAGCCTGACCATCCCGGTGGAGAGAGTCCAGAGAAACGCAGAGGTGCCGTTTCGGCCAATCGAGGCCCCCACGATGTATCCCGAATCGTTGATGTCCAGCGGGTCACTTTCCGTGTCGCCGGGCAATGTGCCGAGGTCGCGCATGCCGTCGCGTGCGCTCCACAAAAACGCCCGCTTGCCGGCCGCGTTCCTCGACCAGCCGACAACCTGCCCTACGTCGTTGATCGCAACCGCCCGGCTGGACGTACCACCCGGTAGCGTGCCGATCCGAATGATTCGCCGATCGCTCGTCCAGAGAACTGCCACAGCACCCGTGGGTCCCGTGGAGTAGCCGACGACATCGCCATCATTGTTGATCGCGAGTGCCTCACCACCTCGGTCGCCGGGCAGCGAAGGAAGCGGTTGCATGCCCTGGCCGTTGGTCCATATGAAGGGGCGCACGATCGTCCCGGTGTTCGACGAGCCCACCACGACTTTGGAGTCATTGATGCCGTAGGCGCCGCTGTAGTCGCCGCCGGGCAGCACGCCCAGGATCTCCAGCCCTCCGAGCGACCAGACTGCCGCGCGAGTATCGCTGCCATTGACCGCGCCAGTGCGCCCAGCCACCTGGCCATGGACGTTGACGCTTCGAGCCAGACTGATCTGTTCACTGAACACCGTTCCGAGATCGACGATCGAGTACAAGTCGTCCTGCGCCGAGACCGTCTGCAGCAGTGCCCAGCCGGACAAGGCGATCGCTCCGACGACCTGGAGCGAAGCGCGAAGTGTCGCGCGCGCTGACATAGCCCACCTCCTCCGGCTCGCGACCGGTGTTCACCAGGGGAGCCGTTCGATCACGTCAACGTAATGTGCGCTGACTTTGATCGAGTTTCCGGAATCCCCGACGCCGTTGAGCACAACGCCCGGCAGCGGTATGTCGTCCCGCTCACCATGGCCGAATCTCTGTAGCGGTTCGGGTGTGCCCGACGCCCCCGATGAGGCCGCGCTCTGGCCCGCGGCAGTGGTCGCACTCGCCGTGTTCGAGTACGCCGAGGTTCCACCCTGGTTGAAGGCGCGCACACGAAACGTATACGTCGTCGAGGCGAGCAGGAACGTGCTCTGATAACTCGTCACATTTGCGCCAACCGTCGTGATTTCCGCAGGCGTGCAATTCGTGCCGCGGCAGCGTTCGATGCGGAATCCGCTCTCGTTTGTGGCGGTGTCGGTCCAGGTCAGATTGATCTGGCTGCTGGAAACCGCAACCGCCACGAGGTTGATGGGCGCCGATAGCCCCTCCGCCGCGGTGCTTGCACTCGCCGTGTTCGAATAGGCGGAATTCCCGCTGCTGTCGTAGGCGCGCACGCGGTACGAGTAGCTCGTCGCGGCGAACAGACCCGTGTTCTGGTAACTGGTCGCATTCACCCCGACCGTCGCGATCTCGAGAAATGACGCACACGCCGAGCCGTTGCAACGCTCGATGCGAAAGCCGGTCTCGGCAGTTGAATTGTCCGTCCAGGTCAGGTTGATCTGGCTGCTGGAAACCACAACGGCCGCGAGGTTGCTGGGCGCCGATAGCGCCGTCCCCTGGGTGGTCGCACTCGCCGTGTTCGAGTAGGCGGAATTCCCGCTGCTGTTGTAGGCGCGCACGCGGTACGAGTAGCTCGTGGAGGCGGACAGAGCCGTGCTCTGGTAGCTGGTCGAATTGGCGCCAACCGTCTTGATCTCCGCAAACGCCGTGCAACCGGTCCCGGCGCAACGCTCGATGCGGAACCCGCTCTCGTTTGTGGCGGCGTCGGTCCAGGTCAAATTGATCTGGCTGTTGGACACCGCAAGGGCCGCGAGGTTGCTCGGTGCCGCAGGCGCCGCACCCTGCGTGGTCGCACTCGCCGTGTTCGAATACCCCGAGCTTGCACTCTGGTTGTAGGCGCGGACGCGGTACGAGTAGCTCGTGGAGGCGAGCAGACCGGTGCTCTGATACGTGGTCACATTGGTACCGACGACCGCGATCTCCACAAACGACGTGCAACCGCCGCCGCTGCAACGCTCTATGCGGAACCCGCTCTCGTCGGCGGCGCTGTCCGTCCAGGTCAGATTTATCTGGCTGCTGGACACCACAACGGCCGCGAGGTTGCTGGGCGCCGCCGGCGCCGAGCCGCCCTCGGTGGCGGTTGCACTGGTCGTGTTCGAATACGCCGAGGTCCCACTCTGGTTGTAGGCGCGCACGCGATAGGAGTAGCTCGTCGAGGCAATCAGGCCAGTGTTCTGATAACTCGTGACATTGGCGCCAACGGTCGCGATCTCGACAAACGACGCGCAATTCGCCCCGCTGCAGCGTTCGATCCGAAACCCGGTCTCGCTGCTTGCATTGTCCTGCCACGCCAGACCGATTTGGCTGCTCGACACGGCAGAGGCGGCCAGATTCGTGGGAGCGTTCGACGGCGCCAGGCGCACGATCTTACCTACCGACGGGACCCCTGAGGCGTTCAGAACGAATAGCAGGTAGTGACCAAGCGGAGCCAGGTTGCCGTTGGCCGGAGCGATCACGTCGACCCCGCCCGTGGCCGGGCTGAACGCAAGGCGATTGAAACGTTGGCTCATGTTGAACGAGTGGGTGACAGCCCCGAGCCGGAGAAGAGTCACTTTCGAGATCGCGGAAACGTCCGGAGTGTCGATCCGGAACGTGTCGCCGTACCCGATCGTGTCGGGGGCGGCCGTGATGGTCGGTCGCGAGCCGCTCAGCAAATACGGTGGGGTAAATACCTCTGCGTTCCTCACCGCGGTCTCGGTGCCCGATTTGTTTCCTCCCGCGTGGAGGACGCGACCGTCTGGCAGCAGTAGCGTTGTCGAATGGTATCCTCGATATACAGCCGAGCTCGCCCACGTCGACCACGCCTCAGTGACAGGATCCCAGACCTCCGCGGTGTAGACGGGACTCGTCGAATCGTCGTATCCAAGTGCGCCACTGCTGCCCCCGGTGGCCAGCACCCGACCATCCGGCAACAGCGTCAAGTTGAGCTGTTTTCGCGGAGTGGCCATCGAGCCGACATACCGCCAGGAGGGTGTTGCACTATTGAGGTTGATCACCTCGGCGGTTGCGGTGATGCTGCTGCACGAGCCCGCGTACGCCGGGCACTGTGACCCACCCGCGATAAGGACCTTTCCAGGCTCGTACATGACCGCCGAGCCCCACTGGCGGCTCCCGTACCAGGTGCCAGTAGCCCCGAATTGGGTGTCGCCCACCACGCTCCATGCGCCGGATCCCGAGGTGTCCAGGTAGCGCGTGGTTTTGGTTGGCCCGGCGACGAACACCCGTCCGTTGGGCGCCACAAACGTGAACGGGTAAAACGGTAACCACAGCTGTGCATTTGTTAAGTCGCGCCACGTTCCCGTCCGGGTGTCCCAGACTTGCGGGAGTAGATTCATCCCGACTGTGGTGTCCTGAACTCCAGCCAGCACCAGAACGTCGCCATTGGCAAGGTTCGTCACCGACGGATACCAGCGTCCCGCATTCATGTTCGGGTGGCGAGTCCATGAATTCGATACAGGATCGTAGGTAGACGCGTAGTCGAGGCCGACGTTATCGGCAATGTGTCCCCCGGCCATGAAGAGTTTGCCGTCAGCCATCCCTCCGAAACCGATGCAGAAGATGTTATAGCCGGCTTGCGTGGCAACGCTGATCGTGTTCGTGGCCCAATCCCAGAACTGAGGGTTGTCGGCCTTGTCGTACGAGTCCCAGAAGAGCACCTTGTTTGTCGGCAACAACGCGGTGTGAATCGCGCGGTACGGCCAGGCCATGACCGCTGACCATTCTCCGGCGGACTGTGTCAAGACGTTAGTGGGTTGGAGGGCAAGAGTGGCCATTGCCACGATGAGGATGATGGTGGAACGACGCATTCCTGCCACTGCGTGTTGATTCCGTGAACCCATACACTACCCTTGCGGCGAGGCGCCTTTGAGGACGGCTCAGAACACCTTATTCTTCTCTGCGTTGCGTATCAGTCCCAACGTCTGAGCGTTTGTCACGTAGCCCACCTCTCGAGCGTTTTCAATGCACCGGAGCGAGTCCTCCAGGTCCGCCCAGAGATGCCGTTCCTCGATCTCCCAGGAATGTCCCCATATGTGCAGCAAGCCGCCGTGCGCCAGGATGTGCTCCAGAAACAACTCCAGAAGAGGGACCGGATGGCTCTCCATTCGCCACAGCGTGGCCCAGTTCCGCAGGCCTTTGACATTGCCTTCTCTCACGGTCTGGATCGTATATTCAACACGCGAGTGCGGGAAGAATTGGAAGGAGACCGGCATGTGAAACGGGTCGAAGTCACTGTCTATTCTGAAACAGGCTGTTGTGCGTGCCAACTTGTAGCCGGCTTCCATGACTAATGACCGCGTTCTCGCGTTGAACTCACCTTCGGGATAACAGAAGGAGACAATCTCGTCGTCGACCAGATCCTCGAAGTGGCGTTTGCTCCCCACCAGCTCCTGTAGCACGTCCGCGCGCGGCAGCCTGGTGAGCTTTGGGTGTGTCACGGTATGGGACCCGATTTCCATGCCCATGGACCGAACCGCCTGTATTTGATCGCGACTCATGACCGGAAACTGGTTGTAATGCACGGGGACGTAGAACGTTCCGAGCACACCATACTTCGCCAGCAATGCCGCCAGACGGACATCCAGAGGGTGGCCATCGTCCCAGCTGGTGGTCACAAAAGCTGCCGGTTTGTCACCGATGCCGCTTGGCATGCGAATCGCCCACCCCATCCTGCTCACATCTCAGCTGCCGGTTGCACGTGTATCAACGGCGGTAGCCTCAAACACGTGGTCCACACGTCAGCAGTTCCTGCCCGCCGTATGGATAAGCTTCCCTCAGGAACGGTTGACCTCGTGATCGGCCACCAGAGATAGCGCGGGCAGGACGCTCTTCTATTCGCCTCGGGCGCCACATCTCAGCACTCCTGTGATGTGTGACTCAGCTGGCTCGTTTAGTGACCGCGCTCAGCTGAGTCTGTTAGTAATCGCGCGCACGGCACCTCGTCTGCTGCGCGCGGCATACCGGCCCCTGCACAATTTTCCGTCAAACTACATGCCTCTTTTACACTGCTTCGCGGATGGTAACCAAGGCCTTGCGGTGGATGGCGCCATCCGCCGACTTCAAACTGTAGAACAAGGAAAGAGCCGGGGACATCATATGATCGGGCGTCAGCCGGACGCCATAGGAGCGTGCTCCTGTAGTCTGGCCGGACTCGTGCCCAAGCGGCACTCCGAGTAAGTTCTATCCACTTTGTGAACATGCTTCCGAACCGTGGATCTGTGACTGCCCGAATAGATAGAACGCCACCGCGGCACACGCCGAACAACTCTGCTGTGGGAATCGCTCAGTCGGCAGCTTGCGAGAGCTGATCGGCTATACAGCGATGCGGAATTCTGAAGAGAGAGCACGACCATTCACAGCGTACGATGGCGGTTCCGTTACAACGCATGAGGTCCGACGGGAGGACGGCAAGGCGGGGACCGATGGGAACCTCAAGAGGAGGAGCTCGGCTGTTTTCGAAGTTGGATCGCGCAGCAGCGGATGGTGCGGCCTCCGAGGGCGCACCTGCGGCGGTGATTTCAGGGCATGACCCAATCCCATCGACGCCCGAGCCTCTAGAGCGGGTAGGCGCTGGGCAAGAGTGTGGGGGTGCCGGTCAGCAAGGCACCCCACGGGCATCTACGGCACCAGTGTGAACGTGCCGGTCTTGTCCTGGCCAACTCCCTGCCATCCAACGAAGTTGTAGGCAAGGTTCTGCCAGGCCCACCACGAACTGTTGGTGGCCGCAGTATACGTGTTATTCACGAAGCGATTGTTCCAGGTGGAGTACACCTGTGTCTCACCTGTATTCTGACCGATGCCCGAACGCCCGGAACCCACACGAATGATGTTGTCGTGAACGTGCATGTTCTCGAGTCGCAGCGGCCCAAACGGTCCGGTGGTCGCATTGACACCCGTGGTCTGGAAACCCACGATGCCGTAACCATTGTTTCGGACAGTGTTGTTCGCAATTTCGACATTGACCGAGTTCACCACCGTGATTCCCGCTCGAGGCCAGGGCTGCCCGATTGCATTGTTTTCAATCGTGTTGTTGGAGATCAGCGTGTCATAGCTGATCTCAATGAACACTCCCTGATGACTGCTGGTCCTGATGGTATTGTCCGTGATCGTGATCATCGGCTCGCAATGATCAATCCAGACACCCTTCGCCAGATTGCCGTAGATGTTGTTACCTCTGATCATCACGTTCTTGGTTTCACCAAACTTGATCCCGGATGCTTCGGCATTGACGGGCAGTTCCGGCGCTTGCAGCCAGTTATTCTCGTAAATCGTGTTGTTCTCGATGATCGCACCGTGAGAACGGAATCCTGAGATGCCGATCACACCGTTGCGGTAGACCGCGTTGCGGCGTAGCTGCCATCCCCGGCCTGTTCGGATGCCTATGTAGCTGTTGTCGTGCACGATGTTGTCTTCGAGAACCCAATTGGGGCCGTTGTCGCCTTGGATCGCACCGGCCTGGGCAGGCGAGGCGTATCGTCTGATCTCGAGCTGCTTGATGGTGACGCTCTGTGGAATTGCCGCAGTCGCTTCGAACGCGTACGGCGTAATGTTCTCACCGTCGAGGACCGCTCCCTCCTCGCCAATGAACACGTTGTTCGTCTTGGGATTGATCCGCTGCTGGCGGTGCACACCAGCCCGTATGTAAAACGTCGTGGCGCCGGGGTAGCCATTCACGGCGCCTTGAATGCTGCTCCCGGGAAAGATGGAGATCCACGATGCACTGGGTCCGTCGGCAAGCACCACCACGTTCGTTGGAGCGGCAGGCGGCGACTGTCCAGCAACATCCACCACAGACGCAGAGGTCCCCGCGAGGACCGCAGCGACCAGGATCGCTCGTGCCAGGCCACCACGCCTTGCTAGGCGGCCAACCCGCGTTCCGTCGGCAGAGTCGTTCGCGCAATCAGCAGGCGACCACACACGTTCATTGTATCTCTCCAGTTTTGGCAGACGCCGGTCGTCATCCATCTGAAGCATGTTGCGGTCCCGCCCGTACACACGAAAATCAACCGCTTCTCTCCGTGGCGGCTGATCTTGGCAACACAATGTCGCAGTTCGACTGACGCTGTTCGCACCTGGCGAGGCCACGCTGTTCGATAGCAGCGCGGGTCCGTACCGGCGATACGCCGGGCACACGGGGCATCACCATGCCTGCTTACCAACGCGCCAGCGACCGGTCCTACGGGCGGAGCTTTCCAGACCGGCCGGCCTCGGAAGTGCCGTGAGGCGTGTGTCGGTGCCGTAAGGTGTGTGTCGGTGCCGTGAGGTGTGTGTCGGCTCAGTGGGAGCTGCCGGCCACCGGCCGTCTATTCCACGACGAAGAGCAATCAGGGGACGATCCGTGGCCGCTCAAAGAGACGGCGACGTCAATCTGGGGAGCTACGCCGGGCTAATTACGACGTTGTACGGCGGGCGCCGATATCAGTCGTGCCCGGGTGTCATGGTGAAAACACCGATGGGGATGTCGCGGGCGGCAGGCACTGGGCTATCGCCGCTTGCCCGGTCTGGCCTGCTGCCCGCGGGAATTCGGTGTTCGCAGGCTAGAACCTGTAGAACAAGCCCGTCGTGTCTAGCCCGTACGCGCGCCACTGCGCCACCGTCAGGTTCAGCTCGTTCCACGTGAAGTAGGTGCTGGCCGCGCCGGTGTAATAGGTATTGTGCACGAAGCGGTTATTCCACGAGGTGTACACCTGCTTCTCACCAGTGTTCTGCCCGACGCCGCTGCGGCCAACACTCATGCGAACGATATTGTCGTGCACATAGAGGTTCTGTATCTTCAGCGGACCAAGCGGGGCTGCCAAACCTGTGCTGCCGGTCGTATTCATGGCGGTGATGCCGTTGGCGTTGTAGCTTACCGTATTGTTGTGCACCTCGGCGCCCGGAGAGTTGGTGATCTGGATGCCAGCCCGCGCCAACCAATAGCCGGTCGCGGACGCTCCGCCATTGCGTTCCGAGATATTGTACCGAATCTTTCCAGTGTAGCTCGCCTCGAAAAAAATGCCTTGATGCGCGTTGTCTCTCACCGGTTTGATTCAATGATGGTCGTCGGCAGGCTGTGGTCGACCCATATACCCTTCGCGTAGTTGTTACGCACGATATTGTTGCGAATAGTGACGTTACTGGCGACGCCAATCTTGATGCCTGAGGCCTGCGACATGATCGCCGCTTCCTGAGCCTTCAGGTAGTTGTTTTCGTAGACCTCGTTCCCTTCAATGATGATGCTATTGCTCTTATAGCCGGAGATGCCAATCACTCCATTCTGATACACCTTGTTGCGCCGCACTTGCCAGCCAGGCCCGCACCGGATACCAATGACCTTGTTCCTGTAGACGAAATTGTCCTCGACCACCCAACTGGTGCCACCATCGCCCTGTATGGCTCCTTGCGACGATCCGGACGCATAATTGCGGATCGAGAGCCCTTTAATCGTGACCCGGGAAGACCGAGCCGAAACCGTCGAAAATGCCAACGCCGTGACATTCTCACCGTCCAGCACTGCGCCGGCCTCGCCGATGAAGCGGTTATCGGTCTTCGGAACCACGGTCTGACGGCGATGGGTACCGGCTCTGAGATAGAAGGTGGTCGCGCCAGGAAACTGGTTGACGCGTGACTGGATGCTAGTGCCCGGATAGATTTGCACCCACAGGGGATCAATAGTTTGAGCCGTGGCCGGGAGGCTGGCGATCAACAGGAAGAACGCCGCAAACGCCTGAGTTAGAAATAGACGCATCAATCGTGCTCCTTCGGACGAGATTCTTCCCGTCTAGTAGGGTCTGTGTGGTCCGACAAAGGTTCGGGCAAACCTCCAGCTATGCGGCTGCTCCCTCGTCGGACACCCGAATGTCACGTCGGGGAACAGCAGCCGTACGGTTCGCTCTTAGACGTTCGCTGAATTACGCGCCATGTCGATGCCGGCGGCGCGCGACATAGCGGCTACAAGGGTTGTGCCACACGCCTGGTTCGTAAATTGCCTAACGCTTTGAATTCAGCGCGCTAATACCAGACAGGCGCACCGTGCAGGATCGGCACGGTGATGGGATGGGCTTCGGTGATCCGCAGGAGTCCCTGCATTTCCGGGGCGATTTCAAAACTCTACCTTATGTAACTTTGTCCGGTGGTGTGTAATGATTAACACCAATTGATGAGGTCGCACGAGGCCGTGCGAGTCGACGTATGGTCAAAGCGCAGCCGTTTTATACATAATGACGCGCTTATGACGACTTCGCCGGCTCTGGAAAACGGTTCAGGTCATCAGCGCCCCCTGCCAAGGTCGCGAACGCCGCTCGCTCCCGAGCCCCGCGGTCGAAGTCCCGCGCCATCTGGCGCGGCAACTCCTCAGTGCTCTGGGCCCGCCGCAGGTTGGGGTGTTGCAGCCAGAAGCTGGCTGCCTCCTGGATGGCTTCGCACGGTTCCGCTGCCAGAATCTCCCGCACGCGCGCCGCAATTCGCTCGGGGGTGCTCGCGGCCAGCGAGTGATACGCGACGACGAACCGCAGAACGTCGGCCAATGGAGGGCCCCAGCCTGAATCCTCCCAGTCCATCAGCCACAGCTGGCCCCGCCCATCCTCACGCAGGTTCCAGGGAACCAGATCCCCATGCATCGGTTGCCAGTGCGACGGAATGTCAGCGGGCCGCTCGAGCGCGCCCGCGAGTGCCCGACAGACGTCGGCGGCCACCTGCCCGATCCGCTCGCGATTCCACGTAGCGGGACGGTGATACCGGGGCAACAGCTCGTGCTGGCGCACGTACCAATCCCCGACCCGGAATGAGGCCGTACACGCTGGCACGCGGAACGACGACACCGGCCGGAGAGGACCACGCGATGACGCGTGAAACGCTTCGATCATGAGGAAGAACTCAGGATGGCCACTCGCCATCCAACCCAATGGCGCTCGAGCGTGGTTTGTCCCACTGAGAGTGGAGATGCAGCCATCGACCGACTGCGCGATGATTGCCTTGCTGAAGCTGTTGAACGATGGTGTCCCACACGTCCCAACCGCATACGGGATCTATTCGCGGCCGGCGTTCGGCTACGAGCCGACGGATGACCGGCAGCCGCACCATGAGGGCGATTCCGCGTTGCACCAGGGGCGACATTCGTCGTCCGAACGCATAGACCAGCACGCCGTTCGAGAGCGCCCGCGGCGAGTCGGAAAACAATTGCGGTTTGCCCCGGGGAAAGGCCCACACCGTCGAACTGCCGCGACTGGAATGGCGGATGCGGACGGCCACGTCATAAGCAGACAACAGCTCCTGCTCGAAGGACGTGACGGAGGCGCGATGAACATCAGGCACAGGCGCAGGTTGCTCGAGAAATCTCTCCACGGCGCATGCCAGTCGACGCGCTGTGACGTCGCGGGTGACAGGGCGCGATGGCCTCAGACCGATGTGTCTGGCCATTCCCGCAGGATCTCAGACGGGCCCGCCATGATCAAGGCACACGACCGGTGTTCCGAGCGCGAGCGCCTCGGCTACGCAGAGGCCCGCTTCCTCATGAAGGGCCGGGTGGAGCAACGCGCCTGCCGTGGCCAGGCGCGACAGTAGGACCCGGCGGGGTAACCATCCCTCGAAATGCACCCGGTCGGCGATTCCCCAGCGTTCGGCGGCACGTTTGAGACGCCCCCGCTCGTACCCGTCCCCGCAGAAGATCAGCTGCGCCTGGGCGTGCTGCACGTAGCGGAACGCGCGCAGAGCGAGCATCGGGCCTTTCCAGCCCACGAGGCGGCCGACGAACAACACTTCCTGGGTTCGCGGTCCCGTGAAGCGGAGGTGTCCCAGGTCAACGACTGTGCCATTCGTCAGGACGGAGACCCGCCCGCACGTGCGAATCTTCTGGAGCGTGGCAGCATTCTGGGCGAACACCACGTCCGCACGGCGTTGTGCCTGACGCGCTGGGCCGAAGCGCGCAAGGAAGCGCCGGATGGCGACCCGTCCTGCGTCTTCGAAAAAGCCACGCCAGCCCAACTCACCGAGCAGCCGCAGAGGAGGTTCAACCCCGCCGCCGACGGGACCCAACACCAGTGGCTTGTCCAGAACCGCCACTCCTGCGCGGGTCCAATAGGCCGCGAGTGTCACATGATGCAGAACGTCGAAATTCACCACGCGATCGAGCTGGATCGCGCGCGCCGCGGCCCTCCGCTGCCATTGGTCGTAGTACCAATGAAAGCCGGGAATGGTCAGCAGGTTCATGCCTTCCGCACCCACGCCGAAGTCGATCCCCTTCGAGGTGAATCCGCTCCGCGCTCGGGCCGATCCTCGATCGCTCGCGCGACCGCCGGGAGCGTGTCCTTATTGGTGAGAACCCATACATCGTGCTGACGCGCCGCCGCGAGCATGGCTTGAAAGCCCACCTCCAGCTCCGAACCCTTGCCCGGCTCGCACGCCAGCGCCGACATGAGAATCTTCATCAGCGTCTCAGCAGTTCGGCGACCGATATGCGCCGTGCGCAGGTCCATCGCAGCGCCCGTCGTAGCTGGGCCCGACCGCACTCCGGTACGCCTCCACCAGCCGGCTCGCGATCGACGGGCCAGGTGAAATGGTCTTCCGCGACACGCCGGGCGCGCGTGCCCATCATCTCGAGCTCATCGCCGCTGAGCGTGGCGCGCGCGCCTCAAGCCGGCTGCAATGCTCGAAACGCTCGCGTCCACGATGACCGCGGCCTGCGCGCGTTCGAGCTCACCCAGCGGATCCGCATCACGCGTGATCAGGCACGGCTTGCCCGCAGCTGCTGCCGCCAGCACCGACAGCGACAGGCCTTCCCATCGTGACGGGTGCACGAACACGTCGGCTGCGGCGAACAGGTTCGCTCTGTCCTCACCAAATGCGGGCCCGGTGAACACCAGCTGCGAGGAGACGCCGAGCC
Source organism: Vicinamibacteria bacterium (assembly GCA_963763095.1). GTDB lineage: Bacteria > Acidobacteriota > Vicinamibacteria > Vicinamibacterales > JAENWD01 > CAVUCH01. The sequence goes on along the minus strand of CAVXNR010000030.1, from coordinate 39,006 downwards.
GATCGGCGAGTGTCGCCAGTGTGCGACGCGAGCCGCGACAGTCCGGACCGACCAGGACGAGTGCTGCGTCGCGCAGCCCGGCGCTGCGCGAATGCCTCGATCAACAGGTCCAGTCCCTTCTGCCACGGATCCAGTCGGCCGATGAACATGAACACCTGTCGGTCCCGCAGCCAGGGCCTTCCGTCATACAGCGCGTCCGGTCGCAGATGCCTCGAACGTTGGCGTCAGGCGGAAGACCATTCGGCACGACGACGACAGGCTGGTTCCACGCCGTAGCCTCGAATCACCTCGGCTCTCGTGCGGGCTCACCGCATGGATGAATCGCGCGTCGTTCAGGTATCGGCGCTCGAACAACAGGCTGAACAGCGCCTTCTTCAAGCGACCGCGCCGCAGTGCCGCGCGGAAACAACCCGCCGTGCACCGTGACGCAGTACGGGATTGCCTGCCCGACCGAGATGGGCCGCCAAGCGCGACGTTCTGAGGGATGTGGACCGAGTGAAAGTGAACGATGTCGGGCTGCCACGCCAGAACGTCTTCGGCGAGGTCTGGTCGAGATATCGCGAGAGGAACCGTTGCCGGAGCGACGCTGCCGACCTGCAGCGTGCGAGCGGACGCGTGAGGGTGCCTCGGCATCGCTCCCCGAGCAGATGCACCCCGTCTTCGCTCGAGAAAACGGCGACCGACTGACCAAGTCCCGCCTGCGCCCGCGCGAGACAATAGACCACCTGCTGGACGCCGTTCGCGCTCTCGATGCCGAACGGCTCGTTGACGACGTGCGCGATTCGGAGCGGCATCACGAGCGTCCCTGGCGCTCGGGCCGTCCGGCGTCGGCCGGCCGAGAATCAGACTCGCGAACGGCGTCGAGGCGGGCATCGTCGCGACGACAGCGCCACGAGCAGGCCGGCGACCGCCCAGCTCGCGAGCTCGTCCCAGAGATTCAGCCACTGCGACAGGCTGCCCACCCACAGCAGCACCAGGATCATGACAAGGGTCGCCGCCGCCAGCGCCGAGAGCCGGTGAGCGCGGCGATGCGGACCCATTCGGCGAGTTGCGGCAGCGTCAGCAGGAGAAACACCAGCCGGTAGTCGAAGTTGTTGGCCACCGCGAACGTGCCGAGATAGATGAGCGCCCCGACATGCAAAGCGACGAGCGATGGCCGTGGCGACCGTCGTCGTCGGCGGCGAGCGGCGAAGCGGCGATGGATCCGAACGGCCACGGCCGCCGCGATCACCCCGAGCGGTATCAGCCGCGAGCAGTTGCTTGAGAACCGCCGGGCCCGCCCAGCGGTCGGCGCCCACCTGGTGGTACAGGTGCGCGAGCAGGATGCGGGCCCCGTAGGAGAAGTGCTGTCCCTGCGTCGCGATCTCCGCGACGTGCGCGACGTCGCGGCAGGCTGTAGAGCGAGGTAGACGCCAAACGCCGCCATGGAGACCAGCGCGGCGCGGGCGGCAACCCGGCTGCGCGCGATCAGGAAGGCCGGCAACGCGAACACTGGATAGATCTTCGCGGTGGCGGCGACGAGCACGAGGACCGGGCTGACGACCCGGGCGGGATCGGGAAACGCCCGCCACACCAGGACGGAGCCGCCACCAGCGAGAACAGCGCGATGTCCATGTTCGCCCGCTCGACGGCAAACATCACCGCCGGCGAGCACGCGGCGAGCGCCAGGACGATGCCGGTTCCGCCCGGCACCCGTCCGACCAGGGCACCGAACGACAGGAACATGGCCGCGACCAGGACCGCGGATAACGCGAAGGTGTGCGACTGATCGAGCCCGAGCACTCCCAGAAGGAGCCAGGGCCGCAGATACATCAAGGGCCGGCCCCACGGGTCGCACGGGCTCTCGTAGAGCGGGTCGTAGCCGAGCCGCTGGCACTCCCAGGCGGCCGTGAGGTTGCGGGCGTCGAAGAAGAGCGACGGACCGGACGGCACGCCCAGGAGCGGCCAGAGGTCGACGCCCCACGCACGACGACCCGCCGCGATGATCGCCAGATAGACTGCGACGGCCGCGAGCAGCACGACACGCCCATCCGCGCCTGGCGCCCATCGCAGCAGGCGTCGCAGCGGCCCGACCAACAGCCGCTCGCTCGGGCCAGGCATAGTCGTGTGCATCGCCGCCGTTCATGAGACCGGGTCGGCTGACACCGGCCGATACAGGTAATAGCGGCCGACGCAGCCGGTCGAATTTGTAGGATGTCGCGAAGCGCGCTGGCGACACGGGGGCCGAAATGATAGTCGGTCCACCAGAAGTCGAGGCTTCGGTCCTCCAGGGACACCACGAGCACGACGAGATCGAAGCGCCGCTCCGCGATCCTCGCGATGAGCGGATCGACCCACTGCGGATGCAGCCGATCCAGCCGCGTGAGCATGAACGCGTCCATCAGCAGGGGCCGGCGTCCTGACGCGACGTAGATTAACGGATCCTCGGCCAGCACCTCCTCGCCTGGTCGCATCAAACCGGCAACGGCGGTCGCGGCGCGCGGCCTGGCCTCTCGCGACGTGAGGGCGCTCACCGCGCGCCGCACGTCGAAACCGACCGTCCGCACCAGGTCGAGGCCCGCTGCCCAGATCACGGTGACCGCCACCGCCAGCACGATGACCGGCCCGGCACGCGGCTCGGCGCCGGTTGCGGCACGCCCGCGAGATGACCGACGGCGAGCGCCGTCAGCACGACGAGATCGAGCAGCTGGTTGGAGCCGGTGCCCACGTCCGCGTACACGACCAGCAGCAGGAGCAGCGCGTACGCACACGCGACGTGAATGAGGGGCAGCTGCCGCCAACTCCGCGACAGCAGCGCGCCGAGCACGGCGAGCGGGAGCAGCACGACCGCTCCCGACGCTGATGCGAGGAGGTTGTAGAGAACCTGGTTGGGTGCGCGCAACAGAGTGGAGAAGCCGCCGTGGACACCCGCCACCGAGAACGCCAGCAGGTGCTGCCGGAGGCCGCCAGCGGTAACGAACTGCACGGTGCCCAGCACGAGCGGCACCGTAGCCAGGCACGGCTGCGACAAACGTGACCGCGGGACGCCACTGCCGCTGAGCCGCCAGCCAGGTCGCGATCGCGAGAAGTGCCCACAGCCCTGTCAGCTTGCTGGCGACCGCCAGGCCCGCCAGGACTCCCGCAAGCACCATGGCCTGCGCGGGATCGGGCGCGTAAAGCGATTGCCAGAGCGCCGACCTGCAGCACCACCGGAAGGATGTCTCCGCCAACCGTGGTGCCGGCCTGCAGGCCGGTCTCGGTCGCAACGACGACGGCAGCCAGCGCGAAGCGCCACCGGCCAAGGGCACGAGAACGCGCGCAGCATCGAGATCACGAGCGCCAGCAGCGTGGCCATGAGGATGGCCGCCAGGAGCTTGCCCCCGACCAGCGGATCACCGACGATGCCCGACGCGACAGCGTTCAGCAGGATCGCCAGCGGCATGTATCGGGTGCCGGCGTAGTGTTCCCCGTCGAACAGCGGCGGATACAACTGCCCCGCGCGGGCTGCCTCCGCGGCGGCCATCCACACGCCCTGAACGTGCGTGACATGGTAGTCGTCGCGGACGTGAAGTGCGGCCAGTGCGAGCCATCCGGCCACGACCAGGCGCCGCCACCAGACACAGCGCGATACGCAGCGATAGCGGCAGGATGACCGGCAGGTCGTCCGCCGCGCCAGCGCTTTCGCCGGTTCGACACGTCGTCGCTCGGCCACCGGTCACGATCGATCCTCATCGATTCCTCGCCGCTTCAGCCGATGTGGCCGCGTCACCCTCGGACACCGGACCGGCCTCGCGCGCCGCCGGCGGGCCGCGGGCGCGCGTACGCGCCACGGAGCTCGAGCATCTTGATGTGCATCAGCTCGGGAAATACGGTCAACAGCTGCTTGAACTGCTGAACAGTCGTGACATCGTCTTCGAACGTCAACTGCACCGGGACTTCGGTGACGGGAATGCCGAGCGCGCGGCTGCGAATGAAGATCTCGATGTCGAACAGGAAACCGTCGGTGTAGAGCTGCTGGAACAATCGCGCGGCGGCACTCCTCGAAAACCCCTTCAGACCGCTCTGCGTGTCACGGGTCGTCAGGCCGAACAGCAGCCGGACGAGGGTGTTGAATGCGATGCCGCCGCGATGGCGGCGATAGACGTATTTCACCAGCGAGTTGTTGACGATATACACCGATTCCGGCAGGCGACGGTTTCCGACGACGAACGGCTCGCCGCTTTTCGAGCCTCTCGAGCACGGCCAGCAGGTTGCCCTTCGAATACGCCATGTCGACGTCTGTGAAGATGATGTACTTGCCCCTGGAGTTCAGGATGCCGTTCCGGATCGAGTATCCCTTGCCCATGTTTCGCGGATTTCGCAAAACGGTGATCGACGGCAGACTGGCTTCGAGACGCCGCAGGATCGGGAGCGAGTCATCCAGCACTTCCGTCTTCGACGATCAGCACTTCGTAGCTGCGATTGATGCCGTCGAGAAAGGCGACGAGCTCGAGGATTCGCTTTTCCAGGTGACGCGCGGCGTTGTAGCAACCCACGACAATCGACATGTGAGTGGTGGCTCGTCGCATCAACGGCGAATCGACTTCACTCTGCGGCTCGTGCTGATTCGGCATCTGCCACCTCAGGTCCGCCTGGGCGAGTACACGACCAGCGCATCCGATCGCCGGCGCACCCATTCGACCGCATTGATGATGTAGACCGCTGGCGCGAGGACGTACGCCTGCGCCCGGCTGATGTCCCCGTCGTGCGTCAACCGGTCGACCAGCGTGCCGGTCGGTACCTCAGGAAGGTATCTGTGGTCAACCAGGGAGAAGCCGTGGCTGCTGCAGCCAGCGCTGCAGCGACGGCCGGTCGAAGTACACCGCGTGCGGGAATTCGTAATCCGTCTGCCACAACCGGCGCATGAAGGTCGCGCCGACCCGTGGGGCCACCCGGGCCAGCATCGCCGAGAGCCGATAGTACAGACCCTCGGTGCTCGGCACTTTGATCACCCAGAGCCCGCCCGGAGCGAGGACGGCGGTCATCAGCCTGGCAAACGCCGCATGCTCGGCCGGTGGGACATGCTCGAGCACGTCGAGCGTGGCGACCACGTCCGCGGAGCCTGGCGCCGGCGCCACCTGCTGCAGCGTGCCGTGTCTGACCACGCCTTCGCCAAGAGCCTTGCAGGCGCCCGCGCACGCGTGCTCGTCAGGTTCGATGCCGGCCACGGCGTAACCTGCCTCGCGCGCGCGGATCAGAAAGGATCCGAAGCCGCACCCCACATCGAGCACGCGGGCCCCCGCAGGCACGTGAGGACGCACAAGGGACAGGATGTCGGAGGACTGTTCGTCGCGCAGCGCGCCCACCGACGTGAGATAGGCCCGCAGGTCGACATTCGCGTATTGGCCCAACTTGGGTTTCCTGCGCGATGTCGATACCGAGGATCAGGCCGCATGACTCGCACGTGTGCGTGTCCAGCCCGTCTGCCACGCGGCGCTCGGTGAAGCCGGTGCCGTCGCACGCTGGACACTGCCTGGCCACCGCTACACTGCCTTCTCGAGAAGAAAGCTGCCGATCGCCATCGCATCCATGCCGGTTCCGTAGAAACAGCGCACGGCGTCAGTGGGGCTGCAGACGATCGGCTCGCCTTTGACATTGAACGAGGTGTTGAGGACCGCCGGCACGCCCGTTCTCCGGTGGAACGCATCGATGAGTGCCCAGAAGAGTGGGCTTACCTCCCGACGCACCGTCTGTGGGCGCGTGGTGCGGTCACCAGCATGGAGTGCGGCTGGAATCTCGGCCTCGCGTCCGGGAACGACCGCGAAGGCCATGACCATGAAGGGAGAATCCACGGGACTCACGAGATATTCGGCCGCCTTCTCGGCGAGGATCGACACCGCAAACGGCCGCCATCGCTCGCGGAACTTCACCTTGTCGTTTACCGTGTCACTCATCGCCGCGGCGCGGGGGTCCGCGATGATCGACCGGCCGCCGAGTGCACGGGGGCCGGCCTCCATGCGGCCCTGAAACCAACCGACCACCTTCCCTTCGGTCACCAGTGCGGCGGCGTCTTCCGCGATGTCATCGCTGCGGCGATAGCGCAACCCGTTACGCCGCAGCACGGCCTCGATCGCTGCATCGTCATAGGAGGGGCCGTACTGGAGGTGCTCCATTCGAAACCTGGAGTCGTCGCCCGCCTGCTCGGCGGCGAGCATCGCCGCGCCGAGCGCGACGCCTGCGTCGTACGAGAGGGGCTGCACGAACAGGTGATCGGCAATCCCCTGCTGATGCAGTACGCCGGTCATCTTGCAATTGAGGGCCACACCCCCGGCGACGCAGAGATTGCGGCTCCCGGTCTCACGTAACGCGATGCGCGCGAGGTGCAGCGAGGCATCCTCGAGCCGCTGCTGGACGGCGAAGGCGATATCGCGGTGGCGTTGTGTAATCTGCTCCGCGGGAGCGCGCGGCGGGCCGAGCCGCTCGGCCATCTTGTCTCCGAAGAAACGTCCGTAGCTGCGGCGGCCGTAGAAGATGCAGTCCGGATCGATCCGCACGCCGTCGGGTGTGAGTTGGAGGAACTCTTCGAAAAATGCACGCAGCATGGGATCGGGGCCGCCGTATGGCGCCAGGCCCATCAGCTTGACTTCCCCTTCGTTGGCGTCCCAGCCAAGGTATTCGGTGCTGGCCGAGTAGAACCAGCCGAGCGAGTGAGGCAGTCCGATGTGGCGCACCTCACGCAGCGTCCTTCCGGTGCCGTGAAAGATGGAGACGGTGCGCTCCTCGCCGTGTCCGTCGAACACGAGCACGGCCGCCTCGCTCAGCCCCGAGCAGTAGAACGCCGTCGCGGCGTGGCAAAGGTGATGCTGGAAGAAGCGCACGGGCGGAATCGGATCGCGAACGAACCCGCCATCGCGCAACGCGAGGATCAGCCGCTCCTGAAGATTCCACGGGTGCAGGTGCAGAAGCGTCTGCAAGCCGGCCAGGGCTGCCGACCCCAGCGGCGGCCGGCCCGGTGCGGCGGCCGACGGCTTCTTCGACCCGGGGTTCGTCAAGCGGCTGCCGACGAAGGAGCTGGCCATCGACAGCGGCATGCGCACCCAGTTCACGTTGGCGTCCCAGCCATAGGCCAGAGCGTCGACGTCTCCGAGCGAGATCCCTCCTTCGCGCAGGCACCACGCCATCGACTGCGCCGGGAACAAGCCGCTCGCCTGCTTCACGCGGGCGAACCGCTCCTCCTCTGCAAACGCCACCAGCCGTCCGTCGCGCAGCAGACAGGCAGCCGGATGCACCACGTCAGTGGCGCCGAAAACACCCAGCACATTCACTGCGTGGCCCCGTGCGGCCCCAGCAAAGCGGGACGCTGTTCCGGTGGCGCACTGTAGGCGCGCAGCAGTTCCCCGAGCGAGGGGCTGCACAGCAGCTCCGCCTCCCGCTCTCTATTGGGCGACCGATAGAGCGCGCGAAGGTCGGGACGGTCGCTCCAGAGCGACGCCTCATCCAGCCGGGCGCGGCCCGGGGTGGAAGAGGACCTCGACCGTCCCGGACGTTCCCGCACGCCGCAGGCTTTCAAGACCGGCCCTCACGTGCGCGAGCGTCATCGCCCCTGTTCCAAGCACGCCAATGAATGCATCGGTCGTCCCGATGGACCGCGCCTGAAGAGCCGGTCTCGCCCGACGGCAGAGCGCTTTCAGCACGATGTTCTTGGCCACGTTCGCGGGAGCGGGCCGTGGGCGCCCCTGGCGTGAGCGGCCAGTAGAGCGGCTCGCGCGGCAGGCGAATGGCCGTGATTGGGTATTCGTCGCTCAACGCCAGCAGCTCATCGAACACGGGCGGCAGAAGGTGGTAATGCACGTGGCCGTCCACCGACAACGGACCTCGATCGGCAAACGCCTCGAGAAAGCGTTCGATCTGCCGCCGCAACTCCAGCCGGATCTGCGCGCGCACGCGTCTCGCGTCAGCACCCGCGAGCCCGCGCGCCCAGAGCGCCGCGAAGCCGCGGCAGAAGCGCCCCCGTGGTCCACGAGCCGATCCACATCGGCTGGGGGCGACAGCGGAGCCCCTCGAACAGATTCAGGTGCAGAACGACTGCAAGCGACTCACGACGCTGAGCGCGCTCGACCGCATGCTCCCACGCGGCCCCGTTGGCCACTACGCTCGTGCGGCGCAGCCACCCTCGGTCATGGCAGGCCATGATCGCGTCGGTGATGCCTTCGGACAGGCCACAGTCGTCGGCATGGACGATCGGAACGAGCCGCGGCGCTTCGAACGCCGGCGGCTGAACAGATGACATGCCTCGGATCGAAGAAGCAAACCGCCTGCCGGGGCCTCCAGCGGTTCGGCAGGGCCTCCCAGCCCCTGTAGCGATGCGCTGGACACGCGCCGCGGACCTTTACGGAGGCGAGGTTCGCCACCTCGAGAATGCCGCCACGGCGCCTCCGCATGCCGGGCTCCCGTGGCCGCGGACTCTCAGTTCGCGAACTATAATTCGCGAGAAATGCCACGGAAGCCGCTTGTCTCGGTCGTGGTGCCCAGCCACAATCGCGCACGGCTCCTGCGGCGCACGCTGCAATCCATCCTCAACCAGCGAATGTCGGATCTCGAGGTCATCGTGATCGACGATGGCTCGACCGATGACACCGCGACGGTGGCGGCCGGCGGCCGACCCGCGCATGCGCATGCTGCGCAATCCCGCGCCCGCCGGTGTCAGCTATGCACGCAATCGCGGCATTGCCGAAGCCTTGGGCGAGTGGGTGGCTTTTTGCGATGACGACGACTTGTGGTCCCCGGAGAAGCTCGCCCGGCAGCTGGAAGCAGCAGAGCACGCGCGCGCGGGAATGGGCGTATGCCGGCGACGTGAACGTCGACGATGCACTGCGCGTCCTGAGTGGTGCACCGCCGCCGGCGCCGGACGAGGTGGTTGCCCTGCTGCCGCGGTGGAACCCGGTGGCCTCCGGCGGGTCGAATGTCATCGTCCGGTCGCGGGTGCTGGCTGCCGTGGGCGGCTTCGACCCGACGCTGCACCGCACCGAGGATTGGGATCTGTGGATCCGCATCGCTCGCACCGGACCTCCGGCCTGGGTGTGCGAGCCGCTGGTTGCCTACAGGTTCCACGCCGGGAACGTCGTCGGAACTCCGGGAGAAATGGTGGACGAGGCGCGGCGCCTCGCGACGCGTCATGCCATCCCCGTCGATGTGGCCGCGATGCACCGCCGTGCGGCCTGGGCCGCCTTGCGCGGAGGACGGCGTTTGGTCGCGCTGCGGCACTACGCGCACGCATTCGCTCGTGGCGACCTTCGTTCCGTCGGCCGTGCCGCATTCGCGCTATTCCACCCCAAGGTGGGCGGCGACGGATTGTTCGGGTTGCTGCGTCGCGATGCTGCGTGGATTGCCCAGGCCGAGCCTTGGCTCAGTGCATTTGCGCGCGGCCCAATCAGGCCGACCGGAGCTGTCGTTGATCGCGTGGGGCCGCCGGGCCGCGACCGTTCTGCTCGGCGCCGGCTCTGTGAACCACGCCGCTGCGGGCGCTCGCGAAGGCGCGCGGACACCGGCTCGTCCTGGTGTATCACCGCGTGGGCCACGCCGTTCCTCGGGAGTGCGAACTGATCCCGTCGGTGCCGGCGGAGGTGTTCAGAGCGCAAATCGAGGCACTCCGCGAGGTCGTCGATTTGGTGAACCTCGGCGAGATTCTCGTGCCCCGCAACGAGCGTCCGCGCCGCGGTCATGGGCTGGACGACCTGCAGTGGCGCTGACGTTCGACGACGATCTGCCGAGTCATGCCGAGTGCGTCCTTCCTCTTTTGCGGAGCTCGCCATTCCAGCGACGTTCTTCCTGTCGGGGCGCGCACTTCATGGACTCGGTGCCTACTGGTTCCAGGAGCTGGAGGCAGTGCTCCACGCCCACGGCGAAGCACGCACGGCCGCCCTGCTGAACGTGAAGCCAGCGAATACCGCGTGTCGAGTGGGTGCGGCACTGCGAGGGTGATCCAACGTTGCGCGAGAGCATCTCCGCTCTCGCTCTGGATTTGCCCGTTCCCGGAATCCTCGCCCGCGAGGGCCTGACGGCTCTCGGCGCCGCCGGGATGACCATCGGCTTCCATACGGTCGATCACTCGATCCTTCCCGGATTGACGGACGCCGGGTTGACCGATGCCGTAACGCGCGGACGTGAGGAGCTCGCACGCGCGGCCGGGACCCGGGTGCGATACTTCGCGTACCCGTACGGTCAGGCTGACACGCGCACGGCCTCTGCTGTCGCGCACGCCGGATTCGACGCGGCGTTTACCGGCCGTCCCGAACCTCTTCGCCACCGCAGCAACCGCTACCACCTTGGGCGCTGGGAGCCCGGACCCATTGGAGTTGACGGCCTGCTCGTGAAGCTTGCCCTGCGTCTTCACCGGGCGTCGCCCACCCCTGCCGAGCGGCCCCTGTGATGGACGTGAGCGTGGTCATCCCGACGCGCGATTGCCCCGAGCTGCTGGCGCTCACGCTCCGGAGTGTCCTCTGGCAGGAAGGCGTGTCGACGGAAGTGCTCGTTGTGGACGACGGTGCGCGGCCGGGCACGCACACAGTCATCGGGCAGCTCGAGGACGATCGCGTCCGGCTGCTGCGCAACACCGGCCCGGCCGGCGTCAGCGGCGCCCGCAACACCGGCATCGCTGCCGCCCAGGGCCGCTGGATTGCCTTTCTGGACGACGACGATCTGTGGGCGCCGGGCAAGCTCGCGGCGCAGCTGGCGGCAGCGAATGAAGCGTCCGCTGGTTGGGCGTACGCCGGTGATGTGACCGTCGATGAGCAGCTGTGCGTGCGGGATGGAGCCCCGCCGCCGTCCCCGCAAGCGGTCGCTGGCCGGGCTGCGCCGCCACAATGCGGTCCCTGCCGGGGCGTCCAACGTCATTGTGCGACGCGATGTGCTCGACGCTGTTGGAGGGTTCGACCCTGCAGCTGCGCACGAGTGAAGATTGGGATCTGTGGATTCGTCTGGCCGGCACAGGCCTGCCCGCTTGCGTGCCGCGCCCGCTCGTGGCCCTGCGAGCGCACGCCGGCATGGCTTCCCGCGCCGTCGACGCGATGCTCGCCGACATCCAGGTGATCGCTCGCCGGCATGCCATTCCCGTCGACCAGGCGCGCCATGAGCGCTGGGCCGCATGGATGTGCCTGCAGGCGGGGCAACGGGCGATGGCGCTGCGCCACTACGCTCGCGCAGTAGCGGCAGGTGACCTCCCGTCCGTCGGGCGAACGGCGGTGGCACTGCTCTCCCCTGGCGTGGCTCGCCCCCGTTCGGGGCGGCCCTCGGACAGTTGGAGCCACGAGGCACAAGGGTGGCTGGACGCGCTTCGATCGCAGCGCAGCGACAGACCAGTGCAGTAGACAGTGATGGACACATCGGCGGCGGGAACCGGAGGCAGCGGAGCGAGGCTGCGACCCGCACCGGCCGTGCAGTGTTGGCTGTGGCGGTCGGCGCATTCGTCGCCATCGCACTTCCGGTCGTGTGGCGCGGCGCCCCGCTGGCCGACGATTTCAACAACTGCGTTGCGCCCCGTCGAACTGGGGCTTGGCGGCTTTCTCACGGCGTCATGGCAACAACTCGGCGCGATCCGGCCGGCGCGCTTCCTGGAAATCCTGCTCACTGCGCCAGTCTGCCACTCCCTCCCATTTGGCGTCGCCATCGTCGTGCCCCTGCTGCTCACGCTCTGCGTGGCGTGGCTGGTGCGCGGCCTGCTCCGTGACCTCGGAACCCCGGACGCATGGGCCGACGTAGGCGCCGCGCTTTGGCTGTTTCAGCCGCTCGGCACCGAGGCAGGGCTGTGGCCGGCCGCCCTTCACGTCCCGCTTGGACTGGCGCTCGCGCTCGGTGCGGTCCGACTCTACCGACGTGGCCGGCACGGGTATGCCGCCGTCGCCAACCTGGCGGCGGCGCTGTCAGTCGAACAAGCCATTCTGGCGCTGCCCCTGGCGGCCTGGCTGGTGGCCCCGGCCGGTGAGCGCCGGCGCGCAGCCGGGGTGAGCCTGGCGGTGGGTGCAGCGGCGGTGGCGAGCTTTCTGCTGTGGCCCGGCGCCAATCCACGCTTGCGCGTCAGCCTTCTGGCGCGGGTGACCGGGCTCGTCGCCGACCCTTCGTTCTACGTGGGCTTCCCGGCTGTCGGCCTGGGACTGCACTCAATCCCGCTCGCGATCTGGTGGGGTCTCCCCTGGAGCCTTGGGGTGCTGACGCTGGGAGTGATCGCGGGATATATGGCGGGCCCGCACCTGGCCACTGCGACGCGAGTGGTCGCCCGACACGATGTCCAACGTGCGCTCCTTGCGGTCACCGCCATCGTCGTCCTCGCCAACGCGCTCGTGGTTCTCGCGGTGCCGCAGCAAGGTTCGCCGCGGGTATTCGCACCCACCTGGCTGATCGTCGCCATAAGCGCCGCCGCCGGTGCTGCCTCGGTTCGTTGGCGGCGACCCGAATTGCTCGGCGCCGCCGGCGGCCTGTTCGCCGCGGGTGCAGTGTTGTCACTGATGCTCAGTGTCTCGGTTCGGCTGCGAAGTGCCGACTTCACGGAACGGGCGGCGCGGTGATCGCCGCGCAGAGTCCCTGACGGGGCGCGTGTCGCCGTCTGCCACATCCGACGCAACGTTGTCCCGCTCGCGCCGCGCGGCGCCTATGCCGTTCACGAGTTCATTTACGAGTGGGCCGCCGAACGCGCCGTCCTCTACTACACCGGGCGTCGTGTCCGATTTCATCTTGCGGGTGACCTGTGGAACCGGCCGTGCCCGCGTCTTCCAGAAGTGGATGCCGTCGTCAGGTTCGATGACTTGCTGGCCGGAGCGGTCCGATGACCGCTGCCGCGCGACGCATAGCGGCGAAAGTGACGGTTGTCGTACCCACCCTGGGTGGCCCGGTACTGCAGGGCTGTCTCGAGTCGATCGCCTGCTGGAACCGCGTGGCCCGCTCGCCTGATCATCGTCAACCAGGGCAGCGAGGAAGCTGCTGGAAGATGGGCTTCGGCGCTGCGAGCGCAAGGCATGGATGTGCTGCATATCCTGTCCAAGGCGGCTGGCATTTCTGCAGCGACCAACCTCGGCTTGAAACAGGTGCGCACGTCCTTTGCAGCGGTGACCCATGATGACTGCGAGGTGCGGCGCGATTGGCTGCACCGGCTGGACGCGCGCCTCTGTGACATAGGCGACGCCATCCTCACCGGCCGGGTCGAGCCGTTGGGTGACGGCGTCGTCCTCACCGTCAAGACCGCGGACGACCCGGCCACGTACAACGCTCCGCTGGTGAACGGGGACGTGCTGTTCCCGCCCAACATGGCGTTCCCCATCCGATTGCTGGACAGAATCGGTTGGTTCGACGAGCACCCTTCACTCGCGACGGCCGGAGAAGACAATGAGTGGGCGCATCGGGCATTACGAGCCGGCGTTCCGATCGTGTACGACCCGGCTGTCAGCGTCGGGCATCTGGCCCGGCATCGGGTAGAGGACCTGCCGGCTCTCTATCGGCGGTACGCGCGGGGCCAGGGTGCCTTCTACGGCACGTGGCTGCGGCGGGGAGACCGCCTCATCGCCCGCCGCACCGTACGCGATCTCCTGCGTGCGCCGTGGCTGCTGCTGCGGGGGCTCGCAACGCGCAACCCGGATCTGACCGCCATGGGGCGAGGCGAGGTCACCGGTCTGCTGCCCGGAATCGTTGCCGGGTTGCGCAACTCCGGCGTGCGCTCCTCGCCTGGCGTGCAGTCGATGTCCAGGCGAATCGGAGGGCGCCGTGCGAGAGGACGTTCATGTAGACGGTGACCACTGAATTCGGCGAGGCACCCGGCGATGGATGTAACCGTCATCGTGCCCACGCGGAACCGCAGCGCGTTGCTCGCGACGACGCTGCGTAGCGTCGTGCGTCAGCGCGACGTCGACCTGGAGGTGATTGTCGTCGACGACGGGTCGACTGACGACACCGGCGCCGTCGTGGCGGCGGTCGATGATCCACGCGTCCGTCTGATCCAATGCCCACCGCCTGGCGGGGTGAGCGCCGCTCGCAACGTCGGGGCCGCCCAGGCGCACGGCGAGTGGCTCGCCTTCCTGGACGACGACGACCTCTGGGCTCCCGACAAGCTCGCATGCCAGCTGCACGCGGCGCGGGAGGCTGGCCGTGACTGGGTCTACGGCGGCGCCGTGGTGATCAACGCTCGGGGACGCATCATGCGGGCACAGCTCCCGTTGTCTCCGGACGAGACGGTGCGGGCGCTGCGTCATTACGATTCCGTTCCGGGCGGGGGGTCGAACGTGGTGGTGCGCCGCGACGCATGGCAGCGCGCGGGGCCGTTCGACACCAGGCTGCGCAGTGGAGAGGATTGGGAAATGTGGATCCGCCTTTCGAAGCAAGGCCTTCCGGCATGCGTGTGCAGTCCAGTGCTTGCCAAGCGACTGCACCAATCCAACGCAACGCTCGACATCGCCGAGATCGTCCGTGGGACGAAGCTGATCGAGCAACTGCACCAGACTTCGCCGGACTGGGGCAGACTGCATCGCTGGATGGGCCACTTGTCCTTCCGCGCGGGGCAGCCGCGAACGGCGCTCGGCCAGTTCGGCAGGGCGATTCTCCACGGTCAGCTGCGCAATGTGTTTGCTGACTTCGCCGTCATCCTCGAGCAGCGTGTGACACGCCGCAACGCACAGGGAGAGCAGGACCCGCCGATTTCGGGTGACCCGTGGATTGTGACCGCCTCCGGCTGGCTGCAGGAGCTCCAACGCAGCACGGAAGGAAGCCATTGAGAGAGGCGCGCGGTCGACCCGCACACTGGTCCTCGCGATTGCCACGGCAACATCCGTCATGACCGCAGACGTATCGGTTGTGATTCCAACGCGCAACCGGCAGAGGCTGCTGTCGATGGCACTGCGCAGCGCATTGCAGCAGGAGGGCGTGAGCGTAGAGGTAATTGTCGTCGACGAGGCATCGACCGACGACACGCCGAGCGTCCTTGCCGCGCTCAGTGACCCACGCGTCCGGGTCGTTCGTCACGAGTCACCTCGCGGAGTCAGCTGCGCCCGCAACCGCGGAGCAGCTGCCGGCAGCGGAGAGTGGCTGGCGTTCCTCGACGATGACGATCTCTGGGCGCCCGACAAGCTCGCGCGTCAATTGCAGGCCACCCGCGCCGCAGGTCGGGACTGGGCCTACACGGGATGCGTAAACATCAGCAACACCTGCCGGATCATCCATGGGCGCCAGCCGCTCCCGCCCGACGATGTCGTCGCAGCGCTTCCCCGGTACAACGCGATTCCTGGCGGCGGCTCCAACGTCGTCGTCCGACGCGCGGCGTGGTTGCGTGCGGGGCCTTTCGACCTGCGCTTGCGCAACACAGAGGACTGGGAAATGTGGATCCGTCTTGCGAAAGAGGGTCCGCCAGCGTGGGTCTGCAGTCCGCTGATCGGTTATCGCATTCACGGTTCGAATTCGTCCCTGAACATCGCAGAAATCATTCGGGGCACCAGGCTCATCGAGGCCAGGCACCACGCTGCCGTCGACTGGGGGAGACTGCATCGATGGCTGGGCCAGTCCTGCCTGCGTAGCGGCCAGCGTGTCGCGGCTCTCCACCATTTCGCCAGCGCGGCTGTGCGAGGAGACGCCTTTCCTGCTGCGTCGGATCTCGCTGCTTTCGTGCGGCACGGCGTGGCGCGCCGGCTCGGGTGGCCGGCAGGCGGCGGCCTCCGTTCAGTGGACCCTTGGATCGAAAGCGCCGACAAGTGGCTGCGGGTGTTCCAGGAGGACTGCGATCACGGATAGCGAAGCACGCCCGAACGCTGAATCGCGGGAAGCGCCTGCGAAAGAGTCGCGTCACAGATCCGCGTGGGTGGGCCCCAGCGATCGTCCGTACGAAATGCGAGATAGCTGTTTCTGGGAACAACATCCGCACCGCACTTGTGGAAGAGATAGAAGTTGATGGGGACGTACAGGTCCGCCGGGTTCTGAGCGACGTAGGCACTCAGAAGCGACGGTATGAGTGTCACGGGAACGACCGCATTTCCACAGCAGTGCACGGAACCAGAGATGCTGGACTCGAGTTTGTAGCTGGTTTCCTTGATGCTGACGTCCGTTCGAAAGGGCGTGTAATTTTTGGTCGCGAACGGACCCGTGCCAGTGAAGGTATGCGGCTGGTGATCGCCATATCCCAGGATCACAAACGGGCGGCCGGTTTGCGCCGCGCGGTTCTGGAGAAAGTCACGCAGCCGGTCGAACGCTCGTGCCGTGCCTTCCAGGCGCCGAACATACTCGTTGAGTTCGCAATTAATAGCAAACTCGCTGGTGTCGCGCAGTGTCGTCCGGAACTCGTTGCTCGCGGCGAAGTGTCGGCACGGATGAGGGCCATGGTTCTGGCCGAACCCGACAAACGCGAAGAAAGGCTCCGTATCCTTCTTTGTTGAGAGACTCGCGCTTGCTGCGGCCGCCATCTTGAGGTCCAGGTCCTCGGAACCATCCGAGCGAAGCAGATCCGTGCGGCGCATGATGCCGATGTCTTCCAGGTCGTAGAACTCGTCGAATCCGTAACTGCGAAACGCGGCACGGGCATTGTAGAAATGTCCCGGCCAGGGATAATACGCCACCGTTTGATAGCCCTTCGAGCGCATATACGCGGGAAAGGCGACCCTGGCGTAAGGGGACAACGACGCATGCGCGTAGTAGCCTGCATAGCCAAACAGACGAGAGTCGATCCCTGTCAATACTTCGAACTCCGTTACCCAGGACCCGCCGCCGACCACGTTGACTCTCACTCGACCGACGGATTGCGTGAGTCGGGTGCGCTCGAACAAGGTGTTTCTCACAGCGGTGTTGAGACGAAACGCCTGGTTCGGGTCGAACGTGGACTCGAGATGCACCACGATGACGTTCGGCAGTACCTGAACCGGCGCCAGCGGGGGTCACGTACGATTCGACCGCTGCCGCTGCTTCCTGCGGAGACACAGCGGATCCGCGACTCGGCGAGAAGAACAATCCGTTGGCCACCTGGTCCAGTTGTCGCGTGAAAGCCAGGAAGGTGAGGGGGCCAACTCGCCTGGCAAGCGCGGATACACCGTCGGGCGTCCAGAGATAGAAATGGCCCGCGTCGATCCTGCCTGCGATCATGCGCAGCTGACTGGACGTGAAGTGCGCGAGCAGGGCGGCTATGCATCCGACCGCCAACATCGTTCGAAGGAACGAGTTCGGCTGTTCGAGGGCGAACACGACAGTCTTCTTCAACTGCCAGAGCAAACACACGGCCGCCAGCATCGCCGAGAGCAGCAGCGTGGTTCGGAGCCACCAGGGTGCGCCAATGGCAACGAACAGCCCCTCGGGATTGGCAAGCGCGATCTTCAGGTCCAGGGCGGTCAACGGCAGCCGGGTAAGCGCAGTCTTGTGCTCGCTGATCACCTTTGCAGCGGTCCACACGCAGGCGAAGCCCAGAATGAGCAGCCCGAACACCCGGCGTGGGAACAGCAAGCCCACAAGGAGCAGATAGGCTGCCAACGTGAGATCGCCCGTGAACGTGGCCACCCTGGGCGCGCCGCGTACGAGGACATCGGCCGCTACCGTCAGGATGACTGCGAGAAGAACAACCACCAGGTGGTTGAAGTGACGAACGTGGATCCGCATCTTACGTGTGGCTCTGGTGTGTTCACGAATGGTTCGGCTGGCTAACAGACCCTGCTGGCCGACTCTGTTCAGACCAGAAAGCCTACAATTACTATGCGCGGGTCACGCTGTACCGCCCGTCGGACTCGGCGCCGCCTGTCGGCGTGACAAGACGGATGAGGCAGATGTCCTGTTACGGCTCGATATGCTGCTCCCCAGACGCAGTATCGTGCGAGTGTTGGCGACCTTTGAAGCATCTCGCCCGCGAGATGCGGGGCTTGCCGGCACTACCTGCCGGCCTCGCCCAACTCGTCTGTTGGCGCATCCGCGACGACCTCTCGGCGACGTGATCGCTTTGCAGAGTCAGCGGCGTGCTGTTTCTCCCGGCGAGAGTTGCCCTGCGGATAACGACGACGACATGGGCCCGCTCCGCCGCTCGTGGGCGCAGCGCGGGACAGGCGCCTGTGAAGACGGTGTCGGTGATCCTGCCGACGCGCAATCGTCGGGCCCTGCTGGAGATGACGCTGCGCAGTGTGTTGTGCCAGCAGGAGGTGGACCTCGAGGTCATTGTCGTCGACGAGGCATCGACTGACAGCACACCCGCATTGCTCGGTACGGTCACCGACCCGCGCGTTCACGTGATCCGCAATGACGCACCTCGCGGCGTGAGTTCTGCCCGGAATCAGGCCGCGGCTGTGGCGGGGGGCGAGTGGCTTGCGTTCATTGATGATGACGATTTGTGGGCGCCCGACAAGCTCGTCCGTCAGCTGCAGGCCGCTCGGGACACTGGTCGTCACTGGGTCTATACGGGGTCCGTTAGCATTACCGAGCGCGGCGCCGTCATAGGCGGCGAGGCGCCCCCGCCTCCGGAAATTATCGTGACAGCGCTGCGGCGCTACAACGCGATTCCAGGCGGAGGGTCCAACGTGATCGTCCACGGGTTGACTATGAAGCATGCAGGCCTGTTCGACACACGCCTGCGTAACTACTGCGAAGACTGGGAATTGTGGATTCGGCTGGCAAGGGTGGAATCTCCGGCGTGGGTCTGCAGGCCGCTCGTGGCGTACCGCGTGCACGGATCGAACGCTTCCCTGGATACGGCGGGAATCGTGCGGGGAGCACGGCTCATCGAAGAGCTGCACGACACGACCGTGGACTGGGGACGGTTGCATCGGTTTCTGGCCGAGTCCTCACTTCGGACGGGTCACCGTCGAGCCGCCGTCGGTTGGTTTGCCATGGCCGCCCTCCGCGGGCAGCTCCGTGGTGTCGCTTCAGACGTGGCCAGTATCTTGCGCCGGCGTCTTAGCGGAGAGGCCGCAGGCGAGAAGGGGCTGTCCGCCGAAGCATGGATCGGTCAGGCGACAGCATGGCTGCGGGCGTTTGAGATCGGCGGCTGCAGCGGGCCACGCCTCGGGCCGCCTGACGTCCTGCGGGAAAGTGATCGCATCTGAGATGGCTGAACACGAGCGCGGCACGACGGGTATCCCGCCAGCTGATCCCATTTTCATTCACGGTATCTTGCCGCGGAGCGGCACGAACTTTCTCTGGGACCTTCTGCTGCTCCATCCCGACTGCTGTCGCGGACGCGAGCCTGTGAACGAGGACCTGTTTCTCGACCAGTCCGATCACCTGGTTGCCTTCAGCGATGCAGTGCGCGCGATCTGGGATCCGCGGTGGGGCACGTTCGGTCCCGACCTCCCCGAACGACTGCTCGCGGGCATTGGTGAAGGGCTCATCTCGTTCCTGTGGAGTGACCGTAGCCGCCGGCTGGTGACCAAGTCACCCAGCGTACGCAACCTCGATCGTTTCTTCTCGTTCTTTCCGCAGGCGCACCTCCTGATCCTGGTACGCGACGGCCGCTCCGTCGTGCAGTCGGCGATCGATACGTTCGGCTGGAGCTTCGACCGGGCGAGCCGCGGATGGGCCGAGGGAGCGCGCACCATTCGCCGGTTCCAGCAGGCGGAATCGGCCAGGGCCGATCGTTGGCGAATCATTCGCTACGAGGATCTCGTAGACGATTCCGAACGTCAGCTGCGAACGATTTTCGAGTTCGTCGGGCTCGATGCGGCGCGCTACGACTTCGAGGCCGCACACAACCTGCCCGTTCGAGGATCGTCGGCATTCGGCCGTGAGAAGGGCGGCGTGCACTGGGCGACGGTGCCCAAGAACGAGAAGTTCGCGCCAAAGGAGCGCTGGCGCTCATGGCCTCCAAGCCGGCTCGAGCGCTTCCACTGGATCGCCGGACGAGAGCTCGCTGACTTCGGTTACGATGCCGCCCCTCTGCGGTTCTCTGACGCCCGCCGTGCAGAGCACATGGCCCGTGACTGGTGGGAGCGCGCCGCAACAGCGGCACGTTACGGCGTGTACCGCGCAAGAATGCGTGTGGCGCTGCGCACCCGGATGGCCAGTGCCTTCGAGCGTTTGCGCAGCCGACGGCGCACCGTTCTGTGACGCGGCCTGTCATCCGTGAGCCCCGATGGACGTATCCGTGATCGTGCCCACCCGCAATCGCAGTGCGCTTCTGGCGATGAGCCTCCGCAGCGTGCTGGCACAGCGGGATGTCGATCTGGAAGTGATCGTCGTCGACGAGGCATCGACCGACGACACCCAGGCGATGCTCGCCGGACTCAGAGATTCCCGGATTCGCGTCATACGGCACGACACCCCTCAGGGCGTGAGCGCGGCCCGCAATGACGGCACGGCCGCGGCGAGCGCCGAATGGGTGGCGTACCTGGACGATGATGACCTGTGGGCGCCAGACAAACTGGCGCTGCAGCTCCAGGCTGCGCGCGACAGTGGGGCGTCATGGGTGTATGTGGGGCACGTGAACATCAACATGGGTCATCGGGTCACTGGCGGTGCGCCGCCGCCTCCTCCCGACGCCCTCATGGCGCAGCTGCCGCGGCACAACGTCGTGCCGGGCGGATGTTCCGGTGTCATGGTCTCGAAGCAGGCGCTGGCACTCGCCGGGCACTTCGATCCGCGGTTCCAGCCCCTGGCCGACTGGGACCTCTGGCTGCGCCTGGCGCACACAGGGGTTCCCGCCTGGGTGCCTCACCCTCTCGTCGCGTATCGCCTGCACGGCCGGCAGATGTCCCTCGACGCTTCGAGGGTCGAGGCGGAGTTCTGGATGCTGGCGGAACGCAATCCTGAGGGAAACCCGGCCATTCTCTATCGGTATCTGGCCTGGTGGGCGCTCCGCGTCAAGAATCACCGCGACGCGCTGCGGCTCTTCGTGCGCGCATGGCGGCAGGGGCGCCCCGAGTATCGGGATGCCGGTCCTCTGCGACGGATCTCGCGGCGCTGGGACGAGACATCGTGGACTACCGGCTTGGAATCCGCTGGATGCGCTTGTCCTCGAGTTCGTTGCCGGCAGAGCACCGGTCGTGGAGAGGTGACGGTCAGGCCTGGATCGATGCACTGGTGGCCACCGAGACGCCCAGCCGTGGCACGGTGACATCGCTGAATGGACGTCTCCGGCTCACCCTGGATTTCAGTTCCCGGTCGATATTGCCGGCAGGACTGATCGCTCTGCATCTCGGTCGCGTGCCTCTGCAATGTGGTCTGGATTCGGCTGAACGCCGCCCCGCCGCGCAGCTGGGACGATGCCGAATACCTGGCGGACAGCGTCCAAACGTACCATGCGCTCGCCCGCGGCGATCTGATCGGGTTCGCGCGGGCCGCGAGCAGACCTGCTCGTGGCGTGCACCCGCCGATGGCCAAGCTGTGCCCATTCCGATGTACGTCGTGCTTGGCGCGGGGACGAGACCGGCGCTGTACACGTACACCGCTCTCATTCCCGTCTTCTGCATATACGTGTTCCTGCTGGCACACCTGGTCTGCCGGCGGCAGAAAACTGCGGTGCTGGCAGTGGTCGTGACCTGCTGCTTCCCTCTCACATTCGGCCTCTGGCGCATCGTCATGGCGGAATTCGGCCTGGCGGTCGCCGCCGTCGCAGCGCAGTATCACGTGTTTCGATCGGCGGAGGCCAGGGGCGAGGACGTGAGACACGCGATCCTCGCAGGCGCATTCATCGGTTGGGGTCTCCTGTGGAAGGTGTCACTTCCGGTGTTCGTGGCTGGTCCTCTCTGTTACTTCCTCGTCAGGACGCTCGCTGTCAGGGAGGGCCGCACGTAGCGGGCGACTGCGGCCGCTGCTGCTCATGGCGTGCATGGCCCTGGTAGTTGCCGGTCCGTTCTATTTCCTGCGCGGCCGGGACGTGTGGGGGTTTGTCGTCTTCAACTCCACACCGAGCGCCTCACTCGAGCAGTTCTCGCTCGGTCCGATACTCTCGCCGGCAACCGTTCTGAAATACTGGATGGCGCTGGTCAACTTCGGGACATTTCGGGATACTTCTTCATCCTCGCCGCGGGCCTCGTGCTCGGGCAGATGCTACGCCGCCGGTGGCCCGCACCCCTGCCGGCCACATGGTTCCTCGCGTCCTGCGCAATTGTCCCCCTGGTTTTTTTCAGCTTCCAGTATCTGAAAGAGCCGCGCCATCTCTTTCCCGCCTTTCCTGTTGCCGGCATCCTGATAGCCGTCCTGCTGGAGGACAGCCTCGCATAGCTCCGGCGCAGTGTCCGCCTGCCTGTGGCTGCTGCACTCCTGGCGTTCCCGGCCTACCAGTTCGGGTTTCTTTCGTTCGATATTCCATGGGTCCCCGTCGAGAGACCTCCGGCTCGGTCGACTCCTGTTGCTGCCCGCTGACCGGGAGTCGCTGGCGGTACGGCCTGCACGACCCACCGCCTGGCCCGTCGCTGACGTCGTGGGCCTCATCGCACATTCAAGCCCCGCCATCCACGACCGCCCGTTGCGGGTTCGAGTAGCCGGCCATATTCCCTTCCTCGATGGCCCGGTCTTGAACTACGAGGCACTGCTCCGCTACAAACAGCCACTCGCCTACAACCTGCTCGGTGACCGGAGCCTCCACCCGACCTGGTGGGATTTCGTGGTGGTGCTCTCCGGACCTTTTGAGCTGCCATATGAGTACCCGTGAGCCTGTGCTCGCTGCCCTGCTCCAAGAACAACGGCTTCCGTTTACGGCGATCGGGAAGGTGTCCCTGCCGGCGCGCCGTGAGGCCGTGGTTTATCGCGCGAATGCACATGCGCCCCCACTAGTCACGATGGCCGGAGAAAATCTCGTGACGGCACGAAAGCGAAACGGCGAGGATCTCTTTCCGACGGGCAAGGCCGAGTGGCAGCTTCCCGCCGGTGGACGTCGCGCCGTAGGGATCGCGCGCAATCAACTGCCGATGGAGTTTCAGGTACGTTTACGTACCGGGTAGCACCCGGCTTCTGAATTGGACCGTTGTGACGAACCCGCTCGCGCACTGCGGGAACCCGGGATATGCGGTGACGGTATTCGACGTGCATTCCCGCCGCGGCCCTGCTTCAAGGGTGTCCAGGAACTTTTGCAATCCGGCGTGCACAGGCGCAGGAGTCCGCCAGCCTCGGCATGGAACGGTTTCGGAACCAGATCGTCACCATCCGCTTCTCGCCGGTGCCGGCACCCGATCTGCCCCAGCCGTGTCTCGGCTGGACTGAAGTGTCTCTTGCGGATTAGACCCGTTCACGGAACCTGGGCACCCCCCGCAGCAGGAGCTTCCGCTCACAGTTGCCCTGCTCCCGTCAGGCGATCGGTTCGAGGACTTCCACGACAAAATTGGCGTGTCGCTGGAAGCGTTCAGAGCACAGCTAGCCGGAGGATGGCTGTTCAACAACATCAAGGCGCTGCGCTCAGCGGGCGTGCGGACCATCCTGATCTATATGTCGGCGAGAGTGAACGAGGCCGTCCAGTTCACGCACTTCGATACCGGAGCGCCGGTCTGGGTGCTGCCCTCGCCACGCCTGCACCAGAAGGCCAGGCACGTTCACTATCGTTTCTTTGCCGACACTCCCGCACGATGGCCGCAGCAGCCTCGTACCTTGCCACCCCTCCCCTCGCTGTCGCTCGTGTGCTCCGGCAGGAGCGGTGCGACGCGATCCTGTGCCAGGAGTACGAGCAGGCGCGCTTCGACACGTGCGTGCTCCTCCTGGGCCGATTCCTCCGTCTGCCCGTGTTTGCCACGTACCAGGGAGCCAATGAAACGAGATCCGCAATCGAGCGCCTCGTTCGAACACTCAGCATCCGCTGGTGCGATGGGCTCGTCATCCCATCACGCGACGAGATAG
Source organism: Vicinamibacteria bacterium (assembly GCA_963763095.1). GTDB lineage: Bacteria > Acidobacteriota > Vicinamibacteria > Vicinamibacterales > JAENWD01 > CAVUCH01. The sequence goes on along the minus strand of CAVXNR010000030.1, from coordinate 15,291 downwards.
CACGAGTGCAGGCGGCGTATCGCGTCACAGCACAGAGGATCGCGACGATTCCGAATCCCGTCGATGTCATAGCAGGGGTTGAGGGCGGCAGGCAGACCACCCGAACCGAGCTCGGGATCGGCACCGATACCCGGGTCGTCGCCTGGCACGGGCGAGTTCAGATACCGAAGAAGGGGCTGGACGTGCTCCTGGACGCATGGGCGCGTATCTGTGCCGAGCGGCCGGACGCCGATATCCTGCTGCTGCTCGTCGGGACCGGCCGCGACGCGGACGCGCTGCGCCAGCGGCTGACATCCGGTCAGAAGGTTCGCTGGATCGATCGATATGTATTCGACCGCGCGCAGCTGTGGTCGTATCTGATGGCCGCCGATCTATACACCATCCCTTCGCGATACGAAGGCTTCGCCGTGGCTGTTCTCGAGGCGATGGCGTGCGGCTTACCGATCGTTGCCTCGGATGCCGGAGGGGTAGTTGACGCACTGCCTCGAGCCGAGGAGGACGGGGGGATCGTCGTGCCGCGCGGCGACGCTAAGGCACTCGCAGCCGCTCTGAGCCGGTTGCTGGACGATCCGGCTCTCGCCGCACGGCTTGGGAGAATCGCGAAACGGCGGATCGACGAGGAGTTTTCTCTGGCGGTCGTCGGGCAGAAGCTTCGGCGTTTCCTGTTCCCGGCCCGGTCTTGAAGGCCTCGTCAACTAGACCCAGTGCTCGATTGTCATGTCACCGCACCGCTGATGTGGGGCAGGGCTTCAGCCCTGCAAATTCATGTGGGGCTTCAGCCCTGCAAATCGGTGCGCTCAGCAGGCCTGAAGGCCTGCCCCACATGACCACACAAGTCACAATCGCGAGTTTAATCAGCTGCGTGTCGACAACGCGGCCAGCCAGGCTTGCGCTTGCGCCTTCCATAAGACGTTGGGGTCGCGGTCCCTGGCCACGCGAAGACGTTGCTCCGACCATCTCGATGGCGGCCGCCCGAGCCTTCGGTGGACGATTTCGGCCGCGTGGTCTCGAATCAACCGCCCGTCAGTTGCGAAATCCATACGACTGTAGCCGTCTCGGAAACGCGCGAGCGCCCGGAGGAAGTGCGTCAGCGCCTCGCGGCGGCGCCCCGACCGCAGGCAGAGGTACGCCAGGTGCCGATGAAACCGCGTGCGAGTCTTCGTCAGGTGGTGCCGCCGCTCGAGATCGTAGAGTTCGGCGAGCATCTCTGCGGTCCTGAACGAGGCGTTCCCTGCGTGAATACGATAGGCGACCAATGGTTCACTCACACACGCCGGGACCCGATCGGCGGCCAGTCGTAGCCAGAGGTCCCAGTCCGGCACATGGGTCAGCTGCTCGTCGAACCCGCCGATGCGCTTGACAAGGTCCGTGCGAACGATCACGTTGGAGGCACCCGCTGGCATTGCGTTGTACCTGGTGCAGTGCTCCGATCATGGCCTCCGGAGACAGCGGGGGCGCTCCTCCCTGAATCGCCAGCTGCGCGTTCACCATGACACAACCCGCGTAGCCCCAGTCGCGGCGAAGTGACTGGACGGCGGCGAGCTGCCGGTGCAGCTTGTCGGGACTCCAGAGGTCGTCATCGTCGCAGAACGCCACCCACTCTGTCGCCGCTTCCGAGATCCCACGATTTCTCGCCGCGCTGACACCCCTGGTGACCGGCTGGCGCACGATTGTGAGGCGGGGGTCCGCGAGGGTGGACGTGGCGCCGGCGATATCCACGGTCGAGGCGTCATCGACGACGATCACCTTCATGTGGACGTCACGCTGACCGAGCACGCTCCTCAGCGTGAGGGCCAGAAGGTCGGGACGGTTCCGGGTTGGGATGACGACGGTCACCGCTTCCATGCGATCGCAACCTCGACCTGCGCGGCGGCCGTGCTTGGGTGGGGTCGTGCTGTGGTGCCGGAGCACCTGTCAGCGTGCTGTGCTCAGGCAGGCGGAGCGGGCCCCCGCACTGCGAGAATAGCAGACCGGCAGAAAGGGCAGACTGGCCCCGACCTCTTCGCAAGACGATCCCGTCGAGATGTCCGGCCCGCGAGAAAGCCTGTGATATCGTGCCTGATTGGGACTCTGAGGGCCTCGCAGCGGCGAACACTGGCTCGCACCCGCCGGCCCCGGGCAGTCTCGACCGCATGCGGTTAGGCGTGAATGTCCCTGCGATCGCAACACCCGGTGCGACGGCACGAGGTGGGATGACTGAGCATCCGATCACCCTCTACACGCCGGACTCGCCCCTGCGACAGCCAGCCAGATTCGTTCGCGAGATGTTCGCCGACCTGATGGCTTCTCGCGGCCTTGCGCGGCGACTGTTTCTCCGCGACCTGAGCGCCCAGTACCGTAACAGCATGCTCGGCTATTTCTGGGTATTCGTGCCTCCCGTGATGGCGAGCGTTCCTTTCATCTACCTCAATTCAGCGGGCCTGCTGCGCATGGGCGATACCCCCATCCCGTACGCCGCTTATGCCACGGTAGGCACGATCATCTGGCAGACGTTCGTGGACGCGCTGAACAGCCCGCTCAGAACCGCCACCGCCGCGCGTTCGATTCTCACCCGCATCAATTTCCCGCGCGAAGCCATCCTGCTTTCCGGGATGATGCAGGTCGGGTTCAGCTTCCTGGTACGGCTGGTTCTGCTGATCGCCATTTTCGCGGTGTTCCGTCTGGTACCAGCCGCGACCACGCCGCTGTTCTTCGTCGGCATGGTGAGCGTGGCGCTGACCGGTTTCGCGATCGGCTTGCTGTTGACCCCGCTTGGGCTCCTCTACGGGGACGTTCAGCACAGCCTTCCGATTGCGAGCACATTCCTCATGCTGCTCACGCCGGTTCTGTATCCGGTGCCGGCGTCTGGCCCGGCCGTCGTCATCGCCAGGCTCAACCCGCTGACTCCCCTCGTCACCACCACCAGGGACTGGCTGACCACGGGTTCCTCCCCTCACGTAGGCAGTTTCCTCATGGTCAGCGTTGTCACGGTCACCTTCCTGCTGGTTGGGTGGATCGGATATCGACTGGCGCTGCCGCATCTCATCGCGCGGCTTGGCAATTGAGCGCAAGGCCATGAGCGGTGACGTGCTCGTTCGCGTGGAGGGCGTCTCGAAGAAATTCTGCCGCGATCTGAAGCGATCCCTGTGGTACGCGCTCGCCGACACGGCGGCTGATCTGCTGGGCCGGGACGGCCTCGGCACGCTGCGTCTCGACGAATTCTGGGCCGTTGACGGCGTGTCCGTTGAAATCAGGCGCGGCGAGTGCCTCGGCCTCGTGGGCCGTAACGGTGCGGGTAAGACCACCCTGTTGAAGATGCTGAATGGGCTCGTCAAGCCGGACAGGGGCCGCATCGAAATCCGTGGCCGGTTGAGTGCGCTCATCTCGCTCGGCGCTGGGTTCAATCCGATCCTCACGGGCCGCGAGAACGTGTACGTGAACGGTTCGGTGCTTGGGCTGACGACGAAGGAGATCAGCGCGAAGCTCGACGAGATCGTGGAATTTGCCGAGATCGGCGAGTTCATCGACACACCTGTCCAGAGCTACAGCGCCGGGATGCAGGTGCGGCTCGGCTTCGCCGTGGCCACGGCCCTGCAACCTGACGTGCTGTTGCTCGATGAGGTTCTCGCCGTCGGCGATGCCGCCTTTCGAGCGAAGTGTTACGAGCGCCTGGCGCGGCTCCGCGAGCAGGCAGCGTTCGTGCTGGTCAGTCACGACGCCGATCAGATCGCCCGAGTGTGCTCGCGGGTGCTCGTACTGGAACGTGGGGCCGAACGCTACGTCGGGGACGTCGGACAGGGCCTTGAAGTGTATCGGGAACTCTCGCGGGACCACACACCCGCGTTGTCGCATGAGCAGACAGCAACACATACCGTCGCCTCGATCCGCTGGTGCGATGGACAGGTTGGTCTCGATGGCGTACTCCACTTCGCCATCGCGATACAACTCGCGCAACCGGTTGCGGTGGCCGACGTGCGGGTGATTTTGTGGGGTGACGATGGCTTACCCGCGTTGGACTCGTACACGCGAACGCAGGGTTGGTCACTGCAGCTGGATGAGGGAAACAGCGTGCTCACATTCGCGGTCGGCCCCCTCAGGCTCAAGCGTGGACGTTACCCCTTGAGCATTGCTCTCCTGAACCGCGCCAACAACCTCCACTTATACTGGGGGGAGCGCATACGCACCGTCGACGTCGACGGCCCTGTCACTGCCGCTGTTCCATATGCGCCCGCACTCACGTGTGTCTCGATGGCACACGAGCCCAGCCCGTCGGGGCGGTAGCAGTCCATCGTTCGCGTTTCGAAGGTCTCGGAGTTCTCACGTGAGCCGTCGCGCCTGGACCTATGTCAAGAGCCTTCTTCCGGCGCCGCTGAAGGCTCGCTTGCGTGGAATGCTGGGTATGCCCCACCGCCAGGACCGACACGATCGAACGGAACTCGACCGGCGCGCCCTCCTGATTTCCCATTCGCAGATATCCGGGTTCGACCTGGTCCTCGTGCCGGGCACGCCGCACCGACCCGATGCCGCCCTCGATTCTGCCTTCTACGATCGTCAGCACGGGGACGCTCAGTACCGGCAGAATAACTGGCTGCTCGACCAGTTGACCATTCTGAAAACGATCGCGCCGCGATCGGTGGTTGAAATCGGCTGTGGCAACGGCCGCTTTCTGCGGGCGGTGGCACCGTACGCCGCGACGGTCGTTGGCCTCGATTGGGCGCAATCGCCTGAGTTGCTCGATCTTCCAGCGAACGTCACCGTCTTGCGCGTGAACATCGTCACGGCTCCAATCCCGTCTGGAGATCTCATTTGTTCAGCGGACGTACTCGAGCACCTTGCACCACGAGATGTCGAGGGGGTTGTTGCAAAGATTGCAGCTGCGGGTCCCTATCAGCATCACGTCATAGCCTGTTACGACGACGGCCACACGCACCTGTCGATTCTGCCTCCGGCCGGATGGCTCGCGCTCTTCCGCAAGCATTGTTCGACGGCATACCTCGCAGACATTCACTACCGGCGAAACGATCCCTGCCAGATCGTCTGCACTGTCTCCAATCTCCCGTCCGCCTGAGCACGAGGGATGATCTGGTGAGGTTCACATGGGACGCAATCGGACCCTCCTGATCGTCTGCGAGAAGTACTACCTGCGCTTCTACCGACCTCTCGCCGAGCGCCTCGCGTCGTGCGGATTTCGTCCGGTCTGGGTCATGCTCGACGGCCCCGCGCAGTGGGCGCATGAATCTATCAACCCGATTCCAGTCATCGAGCGCCTCGTCGACACCCGTGATGTGACGTCCGCTCCAGAACAGCTCGATGCCCTCTGCGTGTTCGAACGCGCCGTGTTCGAACAGCCCGACCTGTTCAAGGACAACTACCGGTATACGCTCACTTCGGTCAGGACGGCGGAGCGAGTGCCGCGGCTGGCGGACCTGTGGTACCAAGCGACGCTCGCGCTGATCCAGCGCTTCTCGCCGGCCGCGGTCTTCCTCTGGAATGGCCGGTATCTGCCGTACAGCGCCGTTTCCGCGGCCTGCGCCGCAACGGGCCAGCTGTTCCTGACCAGCGAAATCGGATGGGTCCCGGGCACGATATTCGTCGATGTGGGAGTGCTCTCACCCAGCACCACGGACCTGTTGGGCCGCAGCTTCGACCCGGCCCCGCAGGTTCCCACTGATGCGGCCAGGGCAGACGCATTCCTCCTCGACTACACCTCCCGCAAAGCGACGATGGTTTCGCAGACGCTGGAGTCGGCCAGCGAGGTGCGGCAGCGACTGCTGGGTGAGGCTGGTACTTTCCTGCTTCTCTACGGCTGCCAGGTCGATTGGGATACGAATGTCGTCATCGGCGCCCGGCGGTTTCGCTCGAACGAGTCCGCCATCAGATTTCTGATCGAGAGCGTCGCCTCTCTTCCAGGCGCTCGAATCGTGATCAAGACGCATCCGCTCGACGCCGAGAAGAACGAGGGGCGCCTGCGTGACATCATCGGCACTCGCGGGACGGTGGTGTCGGACATACACCCACACACGCTCATTGAGGCCGCCGACTGTGTCGCGGTCCGCAACTCCACGCTTGGGTTCGAGGCCCTGTGCTACGGCAAGCCGACCATCGCGCTCGAACGGGCCAAGTACACGCATCCAGAGCTGACGCTTGACGCACCAGATCAGTCCGCAGCGGCCGAGCGCTTGCGGACCGTGGCGGCGAAAGAGTGCCACGTACCGAAACCAGACGTCCTGCGGCAGTTCGTCCTCCACTTGCTGGATCACTACCTCGTGCCCGCTCCTTACGCTTACCATTTCGATCCGGCGAAGCTCGAGCTCCTCTCCCACTTCTCTCGCAATGACAGCCATTGGGCGTTGGAACGGCTGCTGACCGGGTCAGTTCCACCCTCGAGGATGCATGTCGACGGCCCTGTGTCTCGCGCCCTCGGCGCGTGCGGGTTGCGGCGAGCGCCGCGCCGGTCGCTTCTGCGGCAAGGGGTGCGGAAGCTGACACGCTGGATGCGATGACGTGCCGTACGATTACCGCTGCACGGTTGGATGGCTGTCCTGATTTTTGCGTTCCTCGAGGCGGCTGAGCGCTTCCACAACTTCCGCTCTCACACCACTGTCTGCGATGCCTGGGTACGGCATCGTCGTGCCTGGTATCATCCGCTGAGGGTTCTGAAGGTACTTGTCGAGGGTACCGCGATTCCACCTTCCTGACGCATTCTTGAGGGCATCCGAATACAGACCGGGTTCGCCGGCTGCGAATCGGCGGCCGTTGATGCCCCACAGGCTGATTCGCCCATCGGTCGGGGCGCTGTCATCGAAGCTGTGGCATTCGGCACACGTTTCGAGAACCGAACGCGCCCGGGGAGATGCCGCGGCGAAAAGCGTCTCGACACTGGACTCGCTCCGGTCGACGGAGAGAACGACGAGCCTTGCCGAGTCGGTCCACAGCACAATTCTGCCGTCGTCGAGTTGGCCGATGTCGCGCAGCCGCTCGCTCATGGAGATCGGCTCTTCGAGCCGGACACGTTCGCCACTGAGACGCAGACGGCTCAACCGCCGCCCGCGGAGCGACAGCACGAGCAGATCACCGTCCCACTCGGGCGCGAAGTGTCGCACCTCGATGAGATTGCTGACGCCAATCGACGGCGTCCACGCATACACCGGTTCCTCGTAGCCCTCGTGGTGGCCCTGCCGGCGCGAAAGGGGCCAGACGTGCCGACCGTACCCTGTCCCGTAGCTGACGTGCGGCCAGCCGTAATCCCTGCCGGGGCGAATCAGGTTCAGCTCATCTCCACCCCGGGGGCCGTGCTCCGTCGACCACACGCCGCCCTGCGCGTCGACAGCCAGCCCTTCGGGATTTCGCAGGCCGGTTGACACCACCCGGCTGTGGCGCGTACCGAGGTGGAGCTCGATGACCTTGCCGTAGCTCGTTGTCGGGTCCTCGACCAGCGATCTATATGTCACTCCGTCGTGCCCGAAATCACCAACCGCAAGAAGGATTGTGCCCGGGCCCACTTCGACCAGCCGGCCGCCCGCCTGATTGCCTCTGAATCCGTCATCGATATGAGAGGCACGGCGTAGACTCGAACACGTCCTGCCAGCGCCCATGGCCTTCCCGCCAGTCATCACGCAAATCCAGCAGCGCGACCCGGCTGCTGATGCACTTTCGCTCGCTGTTCCAGTGAGTGTAGGCGGCTGCAAGGGCATCGCGATCGGTCAGAAACAGGAGACCGGTGACGTTTGCATAGCGCAGGCCGCCCGTACCCTCATCGTCGGTCGCCTGCCGGTCGGCGCCGAACTGCCGCAGGGCGTCGTAGCCGGTATCCAACACGAGCGAGGTCTTTCGAATCTGCTCTCGAGCGCCGGCGAAGTCCACCTCGTAGAAGGTACCGCGCCGGGTCGCAATCAAAGCACGTGAGCCTCGAACGGCCATGGCAGCCCCGCCTGGCAGGTATCCGTCCGCCCCCAGAAGGATCGACGGCTCGACTCGCGCGGCGTGAAAGACCCGCCGGCGAAGGCGAAGAAGATTCGTGTCAATCGCATCTTCGACAACGATGGGCGGTGGTTCGATCTTCGCGAAAGGATTCCGCACCCAGTTGCGCGCCTCTATCCGGAACTCCCGGTACTCCCGGTCGAAGCGCAAGGTTCGGTACTGAAGGATTGCAGGAGATGCCACACACACGGCGAGCGCCGCGGCTCCCAGGAAGATGAGCGCGGCGTTCAGGTGTTTCGTGGCGAGCGACATGAGCCAGATCCTTCAGATCGACGCGTCGCCGAGCCAGTGATCCAGCCATCGCTCGAACCGTTCAGCGTCCCAGTCGCCAACGACATTCCGGGGAATCTGAAGCGAATCGCACTCGGCGCGCGCCAGCCCTCCGGTGGCGGTGCAGGCCATGGTGTAGCCTGCGTCGCGCACCAGCTTGGTGGTGACGCTGTCGAATGCATCGGGGCCGCCGTACGGATACGAGAACAGGCGCGCGCGCGCGCCCATCAACCGCTCGAGCGATGCGCGGCTTCCGTCGATCTCCTCCCACTGCTCAGCGGGCGCGAGCGCCGGGAGGAACGGATGGCTGATGGTGTGTGCGCCGATTTCCACGCCATCGCTCGTCGAGAGCTCCTGGAGTTCCTCGACGGTCATCCATCGGTGGGTTTCGCGGTTTACGTCGTGCACGCCGAGCTGCGTCTGCACCTGCGCAAGCACCGACTCGATCGCAGCCGGCCGTAACGGCCGCAACCGCCAGAACAGCGCGAGGTGAGCACGCGCGCGCGCTGTCGATGACCGGATGTCGGCCCAGAAGGGGCGGCCTTCGATCTCCAGCTCGATGCTGTTCGCCGGCGTCTCGCAACCGAGCATGGTGTGCTCGAGGCGGTCCCACCAGGCCTCCCCGCCTTGCCCCACTCGTCCGGTGGTGACGAAGAACGTCGCGGGCAGTCCGGCAGCGGCCAGAATGCCACGCGCCTCTCTCGCATTGTCTGCGTAGCCATCGTCGAACGTGATCGCCACTTGCCGCCTGGATCGGTCTATCTCGCCCAGGTGAACGACCGGGCGCCGCCGCAGAATCTCGCACTGTTGCGCGAACCGGTCCGGTCGCACGGCGAGCCCGTGTGGATCCCGTTCCAGGTGCGCCACGCGGTGATAGAGCAGGACGAGCGCTCCGCCGGTGCTCACAGGCCTGGTCCCTTGTGGACGCGGGTGGCGACGATCAGCGGATATTGCGCATCGTTCACCTGCAGTTCCTCGGGGCTCAGTTCTTCAGCGGCGAGACCATAAAGAAACGCCGTGCACGTGACCAGGTTGCCGTACGTGGACGTGGTCGCCTCGGCACCAGGCAGTCCAGATAGCAGCCACTCGAGGCCGGTGCTGGTGACGCGCCACCGGTCGTGATGCGATCCCTTGCGAGTGTCGTGACGACCGAGCGCGGGAACCGTCAGCAGCAGTATGCCGCCCGGCGCGAGCGAGCGCCAGACGTTCGCCAGCGCGGTGCGCATGTCGGGCACGAGGTGGAGCGTCTGCGTGAAGACGACGCAATCGAATTTATGCGGCGGAAGCGAGTCCGCTTCTCCGAGGTCCGCCACGATTGTCGCGAGAGTGTTGGCCGGATCGATGTCGAGGACGTCCCGCCGGGTGACCCGCGTCCCACCGAAGCGATTCGTGTAGTCGGCGTTCAGCACTTCGAGGCAGGCGCCGCGGACATCGGCGGCATGCTGTGCCAGGAACGCCTCGATATAGACGCGGTCGATCGGGGTACCGCGGTCGTACCCCCACGCGCGGCTGAACGGGATGGTCCGGCGCAGGCTGCCCCACTGCACCGTGCCCGGCGGCCAGGGGCGCTCTGCGGCCGGCATCAGCCGGGCAACAGCGGGGACACGCAGCAACCCGGTCCGGATCCGGCTCCGCAAAGGTGCCGGAAGACGCCGATACCACGAGTGGAGGACTTCTGCCAGTGCTCCGGCGCGAGACCCCATCACCGTGACTGCCGCTGCGGCCCTCGTCTGCTGACCTGGCAGGGTTCCGCAATCACAAGCGATCGGGTCTTCACGTCGCGAACGCGCTATTTGGGTCTTGCCGCAATCGTGTTGGACGGCTGACTCTGGTTCCCCCGGCCATCGAAAGCCGTGACTCGATACCAGTAGTCCGTCTTGCCCGTTACGCTCCCGTCCGTATAGGACGTGGAAGTGGCGGCAGTCGTGCCGATCAACGCGAAGACGCCCGCCGTTCCGCTGGTACTGCGCCAGACCCGGTAGCCGGCGAGACCGCTGCCACCCGCATCGGTGGAACCTGTCCACGAGAGGTTCACCTTGCCTTTCGCGGAGGCGGCCTTCAGCCCGGTGGGAGTCGTAGGCGCGGTCACATCCCCGTAGTGGGGGCGCGGGACCGGCGAGTCGGGAGGCGCAGGGATGGTGGCCACGGGAGAATAGTGGAGGGCGAAGGCCGCTGTAAGTCGTGACGCCGGCGCTGGTGGTGGTAATCGCTCCACGATGTGTTGTCTGGCGACCGCGAGGATAGCCGGTGCGTTGGACACACCGCTCCAGGCCACGTTGATTTGTGTGGTGGGGGCGGGTGATAGACGGGGGGCGGCCGGCGCCACCGACGCGGTCGTCGCGCTCGCTGGCGCGGACGGCGCGGACTCGGTGCCGTTCGAGATCGCGACGATGCGATAGTAGTAGGTTGTCGCAGCGGCAAGTCCCGTGTCGCTATACGACGTCACCGCGCTCGCGACGGTGCTCAGCGGACTCCACGTTGTGCCGTCCGGTGAACGCTCCACCCGATAGCCCGTGGCGTCCGTGACGGCGCTCCAGGACAAATCAATCCGGCTTGCCGACACAGCCGTGGCAGTAACCGTAGTGGCCACGGGCGACGCCGGGACGAACACCACGTCCACCCAGTAATTCGTGTCCCCCTGCGGAGAGGGCTGCGGCAGTCCCGGGCTGCCGGCACGGATGAAGCCGTTGCCGTCGATCGAGCCCTGCGATGGCAGACGCAGCGGCGAATTCACGATCTCCCGATCGCGGAAGTAGCCCACGTCGGCGGCGTACCGGCCGAAGGGAGCGTAGTAGGTGGCGAAATACAGGGTGTGGGCCTGCACCGGCACTGGCGCCGCGAACACCACCTCCTGCCAGCCGCTGCTGGCGCCGCTCGTCACGGTACCGTTCGCCAGCAACGTGCCTGTCATCGTCGTCGAGCTGGTCGTATACGTCGACCCGTCGCTGATCGCCTTCCACAATCGGGCCTCGTGCGGGCCCGCGTTGTCAGGACCCTTGTAGAAACGCACGGCGGTGATGAAGCCTGCCTTCTCCGTGCTGAACTTCACGCCAACTTCGGCCGCCGTCGTTGTCGCCACCTGCGGGGTGGCGGGGGCATCGCCTGCACCCCAGATGCTGCACGGGCAATTGCGCGCGGATACAGCGGGCGGTGCCGGTCGAACCCGCGCAACTGCGTCCGCCCAGGCGGCAGCCAGCTTGGCGTAACCGGCGTCGTTCGGATGGACGTTGTCGACCAGTCGTTCATCGTGAGCACCGGGTACATGTCGACAAACGACACGCGCTTGCCGGCATCGGCCTTTGCCTGAACGATGCCCGGAATCGCCGCATTGTAGAGGCGGGCATTCGCGTCCATCACCGGATCCATGAGCGGGGTAATCGACGCCACCAGCACGTTCGCGGTTGGGCGCGTCTGGGTGATGAGATCGATGAGCGCGCTCAACCGGTCAGGCGCCGTGTCCAGGTGCCATTCCCACTGGATGTCGTTGGACCCGATCATCAGGAGCACGTAGTCCGGACGATGCGTGTTCAGGTCGGCCGCAATACGGTTGGTGATGTCGTCGATGCCGTAGCCGCCGAATCCGTCGTGATTGCGATCGTAGAGCCACGGCGGCCCGTGGTTCGCGGCGCCGACGAAGTCTGACGTGTACCGTCCGACGATCATGCGCTGCACCAGGGGGAGCCGAAAGCCTTCACCCCAGCCCGAGCCGGTGCCGCGGGTAATGCTGTCGCCGACCGGCATGATTCGCGCCGGCGTGACGATCGAAAAGATGTCGCCGAGCGCGGCGGTGACCGCTGCGGCGCACGTGATGCCAAGCAGCAGCGAGACGCAGACTGTAACCAGACGTCGACGCCCCGCTGGGGTGATGGTCAACATGGCAACGTTCTCCGATCCGCGGCCCATGCGGAATTCATAAGACGGGGCAGGTCACACGCGCCGGCTTTATAAAGCAACTCTGATACCGCGGCTCGGTCGGGCGGTGGCCCCGCGATACTTGCGATGACTCATACTCAATCCGACCGAGCGCGCGCAAGCGCGGCCATTCGCTTGTTCGGTGACAGCGCACGATTAGTCGACGTGAAACAGGAATTCCGAAAGCTCATCTTCTTGTCGCGCGGAAGCCGTGCCACACCGAGGGAACGGCCGGACGGCGCGGCGGACGTTGATTGATGCCGTAGCGGGCGACGACTAGACTACCGAACGTGAAGCGAATTACCAGGTCGTTCACGATCACTCGGGAGATGGCTGAATGCTTTGCCAGCCTGACCGGCGACCGGAACGCCATGCACCTCAACGAGGAGGTCGCGCGAAAGTCCCGGTTCCGGCAGCCGGTGGTGCACGGCATGCTGCCGTTCAGCTTTCTCGTGTGCCTCGAGGATGCGTTCCCGGAATCGTCCGTGACCTTCTCGGCGTTCACGGTGCGGTTCCTGGCGCCGGTCTTCACCGGGGTCGCTCTTCGTCTCGAGTTAGAAGCCGGTGCCGTGGAGAACGGCGTCTCGACCCTTCGGGCCCGATGGACCGGTGAGACCGACGGCGAGCACCTTATCGACGCCACTGGCACGTTTCGGCTGACGAAGAGAGAGGGCGAGCCAACGGCGTCCCGCGCCAGCCGGCCCTCGCTGCTCACGGAGGACGTGTCGGAATGCGCCTACTTGATCGATGAGATCGAGAGGCAATCGGAGACCCTCGCGTTTTCGCTGGATCCCGGCGTCCTGTCCCTGTTCCAGACCTCTTTGTTCGGCCCCGCTCTGGACCGCGACGACTACAGGTTTTGCGGAAACCTCGCCGCGTGCCTTCTCCTGTCCACCCTGGCCGGCATGAGGCTGCCGGGCCGGCACGGCACGTTCACCTCGTTCAGCGCTTCCTTCGAGAGGACCCTGTCCCGAGCGACGCCGTGCTAGCTCCTCGGAACTGTCGTGAACGTGTCCACTGCCGGTGAATCGATCTCCGTCTCGGCTTCTTATCGCGAGGCCGGAGAGGCAGCCGGGTCGGCGCAGCTGAAGGTGCTGGTCAACCGTCCGCCCCGGCAGATGATCGACTGCGACACGATCAAACTGCGGTATCTGGACACCGGCGTGCGCGGCAAGGTGGCCGTCATCACCGGATCGAGCCGCGGCATCGGTGAAACCGCTGCCAAATTGTTCGCCATGCACGGGGCCCTGACCGTCGTCCATTACTACCGCGGCGAACGCGACGCGGCAGCCATCGTGGACGACATCCGGAGCGCCGGCGGAACCGCGGTTGCTCTCGGCTGCGATATCCGGAACGAAGAAGAGGTGACGCGACTCTTCGAGCAGGTGCTCGACGCCTACGGGCGCATCGACATTCTCGTCAACAACGCAGTGAAGGAGTTCCGCCCGAAGCCCTTCATCCGATTGCGCTGGCAGGACTTCATCGACGAGTTCGAGGTGTCCGTCAAAGGTATGCACAACTGTTGTCGTGAAGTCGTGCCTATCTTCCAGAGGCAGCGGGCCGGGAAGATCGTCAACGTGTCCAGCGTCACCGTGAACAACCCGGTCACGGGCCAGAACAAGTACATCACTGCGAAGAGCGCCGTCGTGGGTTATACCCGCAGCCTGGCCAAGGAACTGGCGAGGGACAACATCCAGGTGAACGTCGTGGTGCCGGGAATGACGGACACCGACCTGCTCTCCTCGATTCCCGGGGAGATCATGAGGAGGATGGCGGAGGAACGTGACTACGGACGGAACCTGGCGCCGATCGAAGTCGCGCAGGCCATGCTGTACCTGGCGTCGGGATGGTCCGACGGAATCACCGGCCAGCAGGTAGTCTTGAACCTGGGGGAGCCGCCGTTCGCGTAAGCCTCCAGCCTACGCTACGCGCCTGTCGTGCTTTCGCGCGCCCCGGCGATCTCCGGGGCGACACGGATGTGGGTCGCTCGCTCGGTATACCGATCCGCTTCCATAACCCATACGCCGCCTTCGGCTGAGAAACCCAGCTTCGCGTAGTGGTCTCTGACAAGCTGATTCTTCTCCGTGGGGATGTACTCGCCACGACCTTTGAGAGCCCGCATTCCAGCGCCACCTGCATGATGGCGTTCAGCACGAATTCCTCCATGCCTCGCTTCAGCACACGGCAGCTCATGAGCCAGTTCTCGATGAAGAGACAACCTTCGCTCTTCTTGAGAACCACGAGGCCGATGAGGCCGTAATCGCCGACTGCGTCCTTCAGGCTGAAGTACCGGCTGACGTAGCCGCGGTCGCTCGTAATGCGTTCGACGTCCCGCTCCGCGTAACGAACCGTGCGCAGGTTGAACTGGTTGCTTCGGTGGCTCAGCTGTGCTATGCGCGGAACGTGAAAAGCATCGAACGGCCGCACCGTGGCCACCATCCCCAGGCTGGCCAGAAACCCGTCCTCGGAGTCATAGGTCTTCTGGATGATGGCTCGCCGGCTTTCATCCTGATACTGGTGCGTCCTGACCTCGTCGGTTTCGGACACACTCCCCGTCTCGAACAAGTTCAACGAGCGCAGCACCTGCAGGTAGTCCGCAGGGTCCTCGGGCAGTTCCGGCACCGTCAGCGACGGAATCGCCTGCTTCACCATGGCGCGTTCGAATGGGCTGTCATCCAGGTAGACCATGCTGTCGAAGCCAATATTCAGAACGGACTGAACATGACGTATGTTGTCGACCTTGTTTCCCCAGTTGGCGACGAACACCGCCACGTCATCGAGCCGCAGGATCATGTCGGGATGTTCCTGGAAGACCCGCCTGGCCACGGCTCGTAGTTCTTGCTGCACACCGCAAGCAGAATGCCTCTCTGTTTCAGCTGTTTCAACCATGCCTGCAACTCGCTGAACGCCTTCCCTATCCCCAGATCTCCTAACTGGATGTTCTCCAGGCCATCGTCCGCCACGACGCCGCCCCACAGGGTGTTGTCGAGGTCGAGGATCACGGCCTTGTGGATTTTTCCCTGTAACGACTCGATGATATCGAGCACTCGTTCGGCTACTGCCGGCCAGACGTCCACTGAATAAACAAACCCGGTGGTCGTGTACATGGTTGTAGAGACGATGTTGCGACGGCCCGCCTCATTCTGCAGC
>CAVXNR010000029.1:0-20611 GCA_963763095.1 Vicinamibacteria bacterium | reverse complement strand
ACCGTCCGCTATCGAACACCCCAGGACGAGACCGGACGTCCGCACGTCCTGGCTGCCGAAAACGCCGCGAAATCTCGCGATCTCGCTGGCAGCGCGCTTGCCCTTCCGTCTGGCGGAGGAACGCCAGGTGGATCGACCGATTGACGAGGACGTGCAGCGCAGGCGAACGGTGCGACGAGCCGGGACCGCGGGGGCGGTGCTCGCCCTGCTGGCCGGTGCCCTCGTGTGGCTGCCCGGCCTCGTGCGGCCGTCGATCACCCGCGCGAGCGTGCGCACGGCTGTCGCCGACGCGGGGCCGATCGAGGCGGTGATCACCGCCACGGGCACGGTGGTTCCCGAGGTGGAGCAGGTCGTGTCCAGCCCGGTCGATGCGCGCGTGCTGCGCATCCTGAAGCGTACCGGGGCACGGCTGGAGAAGGGCGACCCGCTGTGACGCTCGATATCAGCGAGACACAGCTCGCCGTGGACACGCTCGGACAGGACCTCGCCATCAAGCAGAACCAGCAGGCCCGCACGCGCCTCTCACTCGAGAAGAGCCTGATTGATCTGAACGGTCAGGTGGAGGTGAAGACGCTGCAGCTTGCCTCGCTGCGATCGCAGCTCGCGCGCGATCGCCAGCTCGCGGCTGACGGCCTGCTGTCGCAGGAATTGCTGAAGAAGTCCGAGCTCGCTGTGTCCCAGGCGCAGATCGAGTGACTCAGCTCGAAGGGTCGCGCGAGAACGCGCGCGTCGCGAACCGCACCGAAGTCGAAGGGCTCGGCCTCGAGATGTCGAAGCTTCACCAGGAACAGCGCGAGGCGCGGCGTCTGCTCGACCTGGCGACGCCGCGCGCGGATCGGGCCGGCGTGCTGACGTGGGCGCTCACGCAGGAAGGGGTGGCGATCCGGAAGGGAGACGTCATCGCCCGCCTCGCCGACCTCGGATTGTTCCGGGTGGAAGCCACGGTCTCCGACGTTCACGCGGGGCGTCTCGCCGCGGGCCTGCCGGTCACGGTCAAGGTGAACGACGACACCCTCGAGGGCACCGTCGCCGCGGTCCTTCCCACCATCCAGAACGGGGCCATGACGCTGCAGGTGGCGCTGAAGGATCCGTCGAGTGCGCTGCTCCGATCCAACCTCCGCGTCGACGTGGGCATCGTCACCGCCAGCAAGCCCCGCGTGGTGCGCATCCGCCGCGGGCCGTTCGCGTCGGGCGAAGGCGTCCAGCAGGTCTTCGTGATCCGCGGGGACCACGCGGTGCGGACTCCGGTGGAACTCGGACTCTCAAGCTTCGACCAGTTCGAGGTCGTGCGCGGGCTCGTCCCGGGCGACGAGGCCATCATCTCGGATATGAACGATTACACACGACTGAAGGAAGTGAGGATTCGATGATCAGCGCAGCCGCCCCCGCACGACAGGAGCCGTCCGGGGGCCCCGCGGCTCTCGCGCCGCACGCCATTCGCCCCGCCGCTGCACCGGCAGCCATCCGCCTCGAAGGCGTCGAGAAGGTGTATCGGACCGAGCGCATCGAGACGGTCGCGCTCTCGGACATCGATCTCGAGGTGGGTGTGGGGGAATTCATCTCGATCATGGACCGTCGGGCTGCGGCAAGAGCACGCTGCTGAATCTGATTGGTCTCCTCGACGTACCGACCCAGGGCGGGTCACGCTCAACGGCGAGCCGATCACGTCCTCCACGGATCGCGCGCTCGCGCGCGTGCGCAACCGTGAGCTCGGGTTCATCTTCCAGACCTTCCACCTCATCGCCGACCTGCCGGTCGTGGACAACGTGGAGTTGCCGCTGCTTTACCGCCGGATGTCGGCGGGCGCACGGCGCTCCCTGGCGCTGGCCGCCCTCGACAAGGTGGGCCTGACCTCGCGCGTGCACCACTTTCCCTCGCAGTTGTCGGGCGGCCAGCAGCAGCGCGTCGCGGTTGCACGGGCGATCGTCGGCAACCCGCGCATCCTGCTCGCCGACGAGCCGACCGGCAACCTGGACTCGCAGATGGGCGACGACATCATGGCGCTGCTCGCACGGCTCCAGGCAGAAGAGCGGACCACCGTGGTGATGGTCACGCACGACCTGCGCCAGGCGGAAAAGACGCAGCGCATCGTGCGGCTTTTCGACGGACGACAGGTGGACTGAAGACAAAGGCTGCAGGCGGCAGGCTGCAGCCTGCAGGCGTCGTCGGACTCAGCCCTGCGCCAGTCACCGCCTGCAGCCTGCAGCCTGCAGCCCGTAGCCAAGCCCCGAGGCAACCATGCTCAAACATTACCTATCCCTCTCCTGAAAGTCTTCGCCCGCCGCAAGTTCTTCACCTTCGTGAGCCTCTTCGGCATCAGCTTTACGCTGATCGTGCTGATGCTCGTGTCGGCGCTCGTAGATCACGCGGTCGCGCCATTCCCGCCGGAAGTGCACCAGGACCGCACGCTCGGGATCTACTTCGCTTCGATGTCGGGTGAGCACATGCGACGCAACGGCGGAGCAGGATTCAAGC
Source organism: Vicinamibacteria bacterium (assembly GCA_963763095.1). GTDB lineage: Bacteria > Acidobacteriota > Vicinamibacteria > Vicinamibacterales > JAENWD01 > CAVUCH01. The sequence goes on along the minus strand of CAVXNR010000029.1, from coordinate 18,136 downwards.
TGCTCGACGGCTACATGCGAGACCTCCCCGGCGTCGAGCGCATGTCGATCGTCAGCTACCCGAACGGCGCGATGTCGTACCTGAACGGCACGCGGGTACAGTTGTACCTGAAGCGCACGGATGGCGAGTTCTGGCGGATCATGCGATTCGACTTCCTCGAAGGGGCTCCGTTCACGACCGAAGACCTCGATGCGCACCGCATGGTCGCGGTGATCAACGAGTCGACGCGCCGCCGGTTTTTTGGGGATGGCGTGCGCGCCGTCGGACGAACCATCGAGATCGACGGGCAGCGGTTTGCGGTGATAGGTGTCGTGCGCGACGTGCCGATCCTCCGCCTGGTCCCGTTCTCTGACGTGTGGGTGCCCTATACGACCGACCGGTCCGACACCTACCGGCAGGAGATTGTCGGCGACATGATGGGCTTGTTCCTGGCGCGCAGCACGGCCGACCTGCCCGCCATCAAGAGCGAAGTACGATCCCGCGTTCAGCGCGTGCCCACGGACGACCCCAAGATGTTCACGAAGGTCATTGCCCACGCCGAGACGCTCTTCGACACCGCCGCGAGGGCGGTCGCGACAGGTGGCAACGCGGAGGTCGAGAACCCGGGCCGGCGGCTCCAGATTGTGCTCGCAGGCCTGGCGCTGCTCTTCATGCTGCTGCCGGCCGTGAACCTCGTGAACCTGAACGTCAGCCGGATCATGGAGCGCGCCTCCGAAATCGGCGTGCGGAAATCGTTCGGCGCCTCCTCGGTGGTGCTTGTCGGCCAGTTTCTCGTCGAGAACGTGGCGCTGACGCTGATCGGGGCTGCCATCGCGCTGGTGTTGTCGATCTGGCTGCTGTGGGCCGTAAACGGCAGCGGCCTGATTCTCTATGCGGACCTCCGGATGAACTACCGCATCTTTCTCGCCGGCTTCGGGTTCGCCCTGTTCTTCGGCACGGTATCAGGTGTGTACCCGGCCTGGCGCATGTCACGCCTCAACCCCGTCCAGGCACTCAAGGGAGCGTCGCGATGATTCGCCACGTGTGCAAGTTGATCTGGCATCGCAAGCGGACCAACCTGCTGCTCATGATCGAGATTTTCTTCTCCGTTCTGGTGCTGTTCGGGGTTGGTGCCCTGGGCGTCTACATGGCCGAGAACTGGCGGCGGCCGATTGGTTTCACGCCCGACAATCTCTGGGTGGTGAACGTCGACATGCGGGTGACGACCAACGACACGTTCACCGCTTCGCAGGTGGAGACGATGCGCCTCGTGCTTGCCGCCGCCCGCGAGGTCCCGGAAGTCGAAAAGGTCGCGGGGTCGCTCCTGCCCCCGTATTCCATGGGCGGCTCGAATCGCGCGTACAACCGCAACGGCCGCGCAATCGAGTTCGGCGTCAACGAGGTGACCGATGAGTTCAAGGACGTGCTCGGCCTGCAAATCGTCCAGGGCCGCTGGTTCGGGCGCGAGGACGATGGGGCGAGCTACCTGCCAGTCGTGATCAACAACGAGATGGCGGAGGAACTCTTTGAAGGGCAGAACCCCATCGGGCAGAATCTGGCGCCCGATCAACCACCCGGGTCCAACCCTCGCGCGGGGTCGCCGACAGGCCCGATCGAGCGGGAGCAGCGCGTCGTGGGCGTGGTGGCGGCCTACCGTGAAGACGGCGAGGTCGACGGGCAGGCGTGGCAGGCACTCTATCGCAAGCCGCTGACAGACACCGATCCGTCGGTGCGCGAGAATCGGCCCCCGTCGAACCTGATCCTGCGGATGCGGGAGGGCACCACGGCGGCTGCGGAGGAACCGCTGCTGAAGCACCTGCAGGCCGCCGCACGGGGATGGTCGTTCACCGTCAAGCCGATGCACGAATCCCGGAGGTCGATGATCGCCTTCGCGGCAGCCCCGGTAGCGGCGGTCGGATTGATTGCGGGATTCCTGATGCTCATGGTCGCCATGGGCCTGACGGGGGTGCTCTGGCAAAGCGTGACCCAGCGCACGCGCGAGATCGGCCTGCGCCGTGCGAAGGGCGCCGAGCGGTCCCGGGTCCAGCGGCAGATCCTCGGCGAGCTGGTGGTGATGACGTCGATGGCCGTTGTCGCCGCGGCGGTGCTCGTCGCGCAAGTGCCCATCATCAGTCCGTTCTACTGGGTGGACACGCATGTCTACGTCGTGGGCTTTGCCATGGCGGCGGCGACGATCTACCTCCTGACCCTGCTGTGCGGCTGGTATCCGAGCCGGATGGCGACCCGGGTGGAGCCGGCGGAGGCGCTGCGATACGAGTGACGGCTAAGGGCTAAAGGCCAAGGGCTGAGGGGCTCTTTCGTCTTTGGCCCTTAGCCCTTAGCCCTTAGCCCCTTAGCCCTTAGCCCTTAGCCCTTAGCCCTGAGCCCTTAGCCCTGAGCCCTGAGCCTTCAGCCCCTCCATGATTCTCATCGTAGACGACGACCCCTCGGTCACCGCGTCGCTGGCGCTGCTGCTGAAGCAGGCGGGCTACGCCTCCCACAGCGTGGCCGGCCCGCAGGCCGCGCTGGCGTGGCTCGCACGCGAGCGCTGCGAGCTCGTCATCCAGGACATGAACTTCTCGCGCCGCACGACGCGGCGAGGAGGGGCTGGACCTCCTGGCGCGCATCAAGAGCGCAGCGCCCACGCTTCCCGTGATCCTGATCACGGCGTGGGGATCGATCGGGCTGGCCGTCGAGGGGATGAAGAGGGGCGCGGCCGACTTCGTCACGAAGCCGTGGACCAACCAGCAGATCCTGCAGACCGTGAAAACGGCGCTCGGCCTCGCGGCCAGCCGCCCGGCCGGTGGCGATGACAGCCTGCCCACCCGCGACGACCTCGACGCGCGCTTCGACTTCGGCACGCTGGTCGGGCGCGACCCCAGCCTGCTGCGCATCCTGCAGCTGATCGGACGCGTAGCGCCCACCGATGCGTCGGTGCTGATCACCGGTGAGAGCGGCACCGGCAAGGAGCTGGTCGCCGACGCCATCCACCGAAACAGCCGCCGCGCGCACGGCCCGTTCGTGAAGGTGAACCTGGGCGGCATATCCGCCTCGCTCTTCGAGAGCGAGATGTTCGGGCACGTGAAAGGCGCGTTCACCGATGCCCGGGCGGATCGGAAGGGCCGCTTCGAGGTGGCCCACGGCGGGACGATCTTCCTCGACGAGATCGGCGACCTCGACCCGGCGTCGCAGGTGAAGATGCTGCGCGTGCTGCAGGACCGCACCTTCGAGGTGCTCGGGTCGAGCCAGCGCCGCACGGTGGACGTGCGGGTCGTTGCCGCGACGAACAGGAACCTCGCCGAGATGGTCACGCGCGGCGAGTTTCGCGAAGACCTGCTCTATCGCATCAATCTGATCTCCGTGCACCTGCCGCCCCTGCGCGAGCGCCGCGACGACATCGCCCCGCTCGCGAGCCGCTTCCTCCAGACGCTCGGACATCTGTATCGGCGGGAGGGCGTGCGCCTGAGCGCGGATGCCATCGCCTGGCTGCAGGCCCAGCCCTGGCCCGGCAACATCCGGCAGCTGCGGCAGTCGGTCGAACGCACGCTGCTGGTGACGGAGGGCAGCGTCCTCGAGGCGCAGGATTTTCGTGCCACTGCCGACATGGAACCACGCGACGCCGCGCGTGATACGCTGCCGGCCGTCGGCAGCATGACGCTCGACGAGATCGAAAAGGCCATGATCCTCAAGTCGCTGAAGCACCATGCCGGGAACATCAGCAAGGTGGCCGAGGCCCTCGGTCTCAGTCGCGCGGCGCTCTACCGGCGGTTCGAGAAATACGAGATCAATGTGTAAGCAGGCTACAGGCTCCAGGCTGCAGGCGGCAGGCCAGATCGGGCCTGAAGCCAGACAGCGGCTGCAGCCTGCCGCCTGCAGCCCGTAGCCTGTCCCTTGTCTCTCCGCGCCCGCTTCACCCTCTACCTCGCCGTCGTCCACGCGCTGCTCGCGGTTGCGGGCGTCTACGTCCTCCGGCAGAACCGCCTCTGGCTCTTCGTGGTCGAAATCGTGTTCGTCGCCTCGCTCGCTACCGGGGTCGCGCTCGTGCGGCGCATGTTCCGGGCGATCGGGTTCGTGGGCGACAGCGCGCAGTTCCTGAACGACAGCGACTACACGGCACGCTTTCTGGAAGTCGGCCAGCCCGAGGTCGACCGCCTGATCGGCGTCTACAACCGGATGGTCGATAGCCTGCGGGCCGAACGGCAGCGCGTTCAGGAACAGCACTACTTCCTCGGGCGCATCCTCGACGTCTCTCCTTCCGGCATCGTGGTGCTGGACCTCGATGGCCAGATCGAGCTGCTCAACCCGGCCGCCGAAGGGCTGCTGCAGCGTTCCGCGGACGCGCTGCGCGGTCTGTCGCTGCAGTCGTCACAGATGCCTCTGCTCGAGATGATGGCAACTGTCCAGCCCGGCGAGGCGCGTGTGGCCGCCGCTCACGGCGGAAGGCGTGTGCGCGTCCAGCGCGGCACGTTTCTCGATCGGGGGTTTCCGCGCAGCTTCTTCCTGCTGGAGGAGCTCACCGAGGAACTGCGGCGGTCGGAGAAGGCGGCGTACGAGAAGTTGATCCGCATGATGTCGCACGAGGTCAACAACTCGGTCGGCGCGTCGAGCTCCCTGCTCCAGTCGTCACTCAGCTACAGCGCCCAGCTGACGGATGCCGACCGCGCCGACTTCGAACGCGCCCTGCAGATCGCGATCGATCGGATGGGGCAGCTGAACCTCTTCATGCGGAGCTTCGCGGACGTGGTACGCCTGCCGCCGCCGGTGCGCCAGCCGGTCGATTTGGCCGACGTGCTGCGCCGCATCGAGGGGCTCGTGCGCGCCGATCGCGAGGCACGCGCCATCGCATGGCGGTGGGAGATCGACGAGGATCCGGCGGTGGTCCCGATGGATCCGGTGCAGATGGAGCAGGCGCTCCTGAACATCGTCAAAAACGCGATTGAAGCCATCGACGATGTTGCCGCCGGCGTGGCCGGCGCCCACAGGGAAACGGCGTCGCGAGGCACCGTGACCGTGAGGCTGCGGCGCGCCGGCGACCGGCTTCGCCTCGAGATCGAGGATACGGGCCCCGGCATTCCGCCTGACGTGCGCGAGGGGCTCTTCACACCGTTCTTTACAACAAAGCCGGGCGGGCAGGGCATCGGGCTCACCATGGTGCAGGAGATCCTGTCGAATCACGGCTTCGCGTTCAGCCTCGAATCGACGCCGGGGCGCCCGACGACCTTTACCATCGACTTCTGACCGGGCAACCCGATTGCGACTGCTTGTCAGCAGGGCTGAAGCCCTGCCCCACGTACCAGTACTTCACGATCGCGTTGTGACATGGTGGTACTTGACGACCTGTTGTGACTTGGTGGCATGTCGTCGGGAGAGCTGAAGCCTGGCCCGACGTGACGTGGGGCAGCCCTTCAGGGCGCTGTGACGTGGGGCAGCCCTTCAGGGCTGCTGCGGACGTGGGGCAGCCCTTAAGGGCTGCTGCGGATGTGATCGTGGACGCGGCGGACGCGGCGGAGGAACGCATGGGAATGACGATCCGAGGGACAGGGCCGCATGCCGGTCAGCCGGTCATTCAGGCGGGGGCCGCGCTGGAGAGTGCTCGGTCGGCCATGATCCTGGTGCACGGCCGTGGCGACAGTGCGTCGGGCATCCTCCAACTGGCGGATGCGCTTCCACTGCGCGGGATGGCCTACTTCGCACCGCAGGCGAGCGGGAACACGTGGTATCCCAACCGGTTCCTCGCGCCCATCCCGTCGAACGAGCCGTGGCTCTCGTCGGCGCTCGCCGGCCTCGGAGATCTGACTTCTCAGCTCCAGGCTGCCGGCGTACCTGCCGCAGACATCGTCCTGCTCGGGTTCTCGCAGGGGGCCTGCCTGGCATTGGAGTTCGCAGTGCGCAACCCGCGGAGGTACGGGGCACTCGTCGGATTGAGCGGTGGGCTCATCGGCCCGCCCGGCACGGTGTGGCCACAAACGGGATCGCTCGACGGCACGCCGGTGTTTCTCGGCTGCAGCGACGTCGACCCGCATATCCCCGCATGGCGAGTCGACGAATCGGCGGACGTGCTCCGCGAGATGGGCGGCGAGGTGACCGCGGTGCTCTATCCCGGGATGGATCACACCGTCAGCGACGAGGAGGCGAGGGAGGTGCGGCGGCTGATCGAGCCCCTCGGCCGGCGGGGCGGCGTCGGGTGATCTCGCGCGCATTGCTGGGCGCCGCGGTAGTGCTTCCCTTCGGGTAGGGCGGGCCCTGCCATCCCCCATGGCGAGAGCACCATCGGCGGCCGAACGCAGGAGCAATACGAGTGGGGTAGAGTAGCGGGGCAGGTCGCGGCGGGGGTCGAGTGCCGTGTGGCCCCTCATCTCGCCCTGATCGCGGAATACAAGGTGACGGCCACGAGACAGCGCGTCGCGGTGCCGGACGGATCGGCGTCGGCGAGCTTCACGACCCAGCACGCGATCGCCGGGATTGCCTGGCGCCTTTGACGTGCCGCCACACGGGCGGATCTGTGCTTACACGGCGCAGACGGCACGAGGAAAAGGGACAGCACATGTCGAACACACGGACGGGATGGACGCGACGCGAGTGGCTGCGGACGACCGCCGCGGGAACGCTGCAGGCCGCCGCCCTCGCGGGTGCAAGAGCCGACGCGGCTGCGCCGCAACGGCTCGGCGTCCAGCTCTATACCGTGCGCGAGCTGCTGAAGACGCGCGCGGAGGTGACGCTCCAGGCGATCGCGGCGATCGGGTACAAGGAGCTGGAGGTCGGACGCGCTGACCTCGACCGCCTCGTGCCGACGGCGAAGACCCACGGTTTGACCGCGGTCAGCACACACATCGAGGCGCCGCTCGTGACAGGCAACTGGGATGCGTGGGCCTCCGCCGCAGGCTCGACACCCGCGGCCGATCGGTCGCTTGCGAAGGCGCTCGACACCGTTCGCACCCACGGCGTCAAGTACGCGGTCGTCAGCTATCTGCAGCCGGCGGAGCGGGGGACCACCGCCGCCTCGTATGAGAAGTTCGCGGATCAGTTGAACCGTGCTGGAGAGACCGCGCGCGCGGCCGGCGTCACGCTCGCGTACCACAACCACGGCTTCGAGTTCGTCCCGCTCGCTGACGGGCGCCGACCGATCGACGTGCTCGTCGGGCGGCTCGATCCGGCCCTGACGAAGCTGGAGCTGGACGTGTTCTGGGTGTCCATCACCGGCGCAGATCCAACGGAGCTGCTGGCGAAGTACAAGGACCACGTGGCGCTGCTCCACCTGAAGGACAAGGCGAAGGACGCGCCGCGGGAGACCGACGAGGCCAAGGTGCCAAAGACGGCATTCACCGAGGTGGGGAGCGGTGCGCTGGACGTCCCCGCCATTCTGAAGGGGGCGCAGACAGCTCACGTGGCGCACTACTTCATCGAGCAGGATCACACGCCCGGCGATCCAATCGACAGCCTGCGGCGGAGTTACGAATACCTGCACGGGCTGGCCTGATTGTTCGACCGGCCGCGGCTCCGCGCAGCAGAAGGGTGATGCTCACGATCCTCGACACCATCCGGCAGTGGGCACTCGGGGTTGGCGGATCCGGGTTGTTCGTGATCGCGCTGCTCGATTCCTCGATCCTGTCGTTTCCGCAGGTGGCCGATGCGCTCGTGCTGCTGCAGAGCGCGCGCCATCCGCGCTACCTGCTGTACTACGCGGGGATGGCGACCCTCGGATCGCTGATCGGGTGCTTCGGGTTGTATGCCGCCGGACGCAAAGGCGGGGAGGTGTTCCTGCGCAGGCGGTTCAAGGCCGCGCACGTCGACCGCGGGTTCGAGTTGTACAGACGGTACGGCATGCTGGTCGTGCTCGTGCCGGCACTCTTACCACCCCCAGCCCCCTTCAAGATTTTCGTCCTGCTCAGTGGAGCCGCGGGTCTCAGCCCGCTCACATTCGGGCTGGCCGTTGCCATGGGACGCGGCGTTCGGTACGTCGGACAAGCCTGGCTCGCGGCGACGTACGGTGACCGCGCGGGCGAGCTCCTGACGCGCTACGGCGGTGAAGTGGTTGCCGTGCTTGCCGCCGTGACGCTCATCGCCGTGATTCCCTACCTGCTGTGGCGGCGAAAGGGCCCGGCGGATGGTGAGTATCCGGCCGACCCGGTCGAAGCCGCGGACTAGTCCGTTCCGGAACGACAAGCATGAGAAGCCCTACTCGCGTCGCGGCGGCGGCCACGCTGCTCTCAACCGTGTGGTGTGTCAGCCTCGGCTCTGCGGCGCAAGACCCGCAGGCGCCGCCGCCTAACATGGCCGCGTATTACGTCGGGCTCCTGAAGCGCGGGGCCCAACGATCAACGGGGGAAAAGGAAGCCGACACCGCGCTGCAGGCCGAGCACATTGCGAGCCTCGAACGGCGGTGGCGCGAGGGGACGCTCGTCGGCGCCGGCCCGATAACGGGCGGCGGCGATTTGCGCGGCATCCTCATCATCACGGCAAGTGATCTCGATCGGGCGCGCGCAATCGCCGGAGACGATCCGGCCGTCGCAGCCGGTCGCCTCGCCGTGGACGTACATCCCTGGTGGGGCCCAAGGGACATCGGTGCAGGGTACGCCAACACGATGCGGGCGAACCCGGCCGCACAGCCGCCGATGCGCACCTATCAGCTCGCGTTCCTGCGGCGCGGGCCGAAGTGGACGGCGGAGGAATCTCCTGCGGTCAGGGCCGTGCAGGAGGGCCACATGGCCCACATCCGCGAGATGGGTGCGTCAGGCAAGCTGGTCGCCGCGGGACCGTTCCTGGATGACGGCCCCCTGGCCGGCATCTTCGTGTTCGACGCGACCGCCGAGGAGGCGAGAGCGCTGGCCGACCGCGATCCCGCGGTCCAGGCAGGCCGGCTGGTGCTCGACCTCCATGGGTGGATGGTGGCGGAGGGCGTGCTTCCGAAGGGCCGCTGACCAGAACGCAACAGCGCGTCCGGGGCGCGGGCGTGGGTCACCGCCTGCCGGTGATCTCCTTCAGGAACGCCTCGTTGTTCACCGCTCGTCCGAGGAAGCGCTCTACCAGCACACCGGCGGGTTCCTCGCCGCCACGACTGAGGATCTCTTTCCGGAAGCGCATACCGACCTCCGGGTTCATCAGGCTGCCCCCGAACGCCGACAGCATGTCGAGGGCGATGACCTCCGCCCACATGTAGCCGTAGTAGCCGGCGGCGTATCCACCGGCGATATGCGAGAAGGTGGCTGGAAAGTTCGTCCCCGGCACGAACCCCAGCGTTGTCTCCTGCTCCATGGCCTGCCACGTCTCGAGCGCAGGTTGCGGGTCCTCGCCGTAGAGGGTCATGTCGAATGACGCATACAGGTGCTGCCGCGCGTACTGCATGCCGGCGCCGAACCGGCGCGCGGCGTTCAGCCGGTCGACTGTGGCCGCGTCCATGACGGGGCAACCCGGGCACACCTCGCGAATAGTCGCGAGTGTCTCGAGATGGCGCGTCCATTCCTCGTAGATCTGCGAGGGTGCCTCCACGAAGTCCCGCTCCACGTTCGTGCCGGCGTGCTGGTTGTAGTGCGTGTCCGAGAGCACGCCGTGCAGCACGTGGCCGAACTCGTGGAAGAACGTCTCCACCTCGTTGTGCGTGAGGCCGTTGCGGTCGAAGTTGGCGACCATCACCGTGATCGGCGTGCGCCCCGCCCGCCTGCTCGCGCCGCGCACCGGCCACGCGGCAGCGTGCGTGAACTTGCCTTCACGCGGGTAGAGGTCGCAGTAGATGCCGCCGATGCGGGTGCCGGTCGCTTCGTCGGTCACATCGTAGTAGCGCACGTCTTCGTGCCAGACCGGCACCGCGGCCGCCTCGAACCGCACGCCGAACACGCGGCTGCTCACGTGCAGCAGCCAGTCGAGCGTCTGCGGCATCGGGAAGTACTTCCGGAACGCCTCCTGGTCGACGTTGTAGCGTTGGTCCCGCAGCCGCTCGCTGTAGTAGGAGACGTCCCACCGGTTCAGCCGCGTGGCCTCCGCGGGCGTGCCTGTCATCTCCGCCTTCAGCCGGCGCAGTTCCTCCACATCACGCGCCTCCACTTCCGCGACCGCCCCGCGCACACCGGCGAGAAAGTCGAGCACGGCCTGCGGACTGCCGGCCATGCGCCGCCGCGTGACGTAGTGGCGCGTAGCTCGGAAGGTCGTAGAGGCTGGCGAGCTCGCGCCGCAGCGCGACGATCTCGTCGAGGATCTCGCCGTTGCGCGCGGTGCCGCGGTTCAGGTAGGCGATGTAGTAGCGGCGCCGGGCCTCTTCGCTCCGTGCGTTTGCCATGAACGGGTTGAAGTCCGGGTAGTCGAACCCCAGCACCACGCGCCCTTCCGCATCGCGGGGCACACGCGCCAGGTAGGCGTCGGGCAAACCCTCGCACTCGTCCGGTGTGAAGGTGAGGCGCGTCTCGTTGTCGCGGATGTTCCGTGAGAACTCCTGGTTGAGGACGACGAGCGCTTCCGAGATCGCCTTCGCCCGGGCGCGCCGGTCCTGCGGCAGCGCCACGCCGGTGTCCTCGAATGTCTCGATCAGGTCTTTCCTGAACTGGCGCTGCGCCTCCGTGCGCGGCTCCAGCGCGCGCACCCGCTCGAACAACGCTTCGTTCTGGAAGAGCTCAGTCGTGAACATCGCGAGGTCGCGCATCGACGCATCCGCCGCATCGCGCACCGATCTTGTCCGGGTGGACGTTGTTCAAGATGGCGATGGGCCCGGCGATGTTCTCGAGCCGGATCGACTCGTCATCCCAGACGTCGAGCAGTGTCTCGGGCGTGACGGACTCGAGGGGCAGCGCGGCCAGCGTCGCCATGCGGGCGCGCGCGTCCGTCAGGATCTGGGCGCATGCGGCGGTGAGCGTGATGTCGTCGAGAATCGGGAGTGTGACTCGGTGAGTGCTCACGGGATCGGCCTCGAAGTCGGGACCTGCCAGTGAACAGCAGGCTCTCGGCCGGCCGCCGCGGAGACGTGAGCCACCTCCTGGGGCGCAAGCCGTCGGGCCGTCCGTGTGTCCGCCGAACGCCCTGGCCATGCAGGATGTCTACTTGCCGTAGACCTCGTTTCGCGTGTGGTACCCGTCCGCGATCACCGGTGCGATCCATCGTCTCCTTGTCCACCGAGATCGGTTCCAGCAGGCGGGCGGGCACATCCTTCTTGCCGTTGTTGACCGTGACGATGCCTTCCTCCGTTTGCCCCTGCGCCATGTTCATGGCCGCACCCGCCGCCATGCGCGCGAGCGGCCGCAACGGCTTGTAGACCGTCATCGACTGCGTGCCCGCGACGATGCGCTTCATGGCGGCGAGCTCGGCATCCTGGCCCGAGACGAAGACCTTGCCCGCGAGCTTGCTCTCGGTCAGCGCGTCCATCGGCGCCGAGGGCCGTGCGGTCGTTCGAGGCGACGATCGCCGCCAGGTTGTTGCGCGCCTTCTTCAGTCCTTCCTCGGTGAGCGCCTTTGCGGCTTCCTCCGACCAGTTGTCGGCCCAGCCTTCGTCCGACGATTTTCACGGAGCCTGCCGCAATCGCCGGCTTGAGCATCTCCATCTGGCCCTGGCGCAGGAGCTTCGCATTGTTGTCGGTCTGCGAGCCGCCGATCAGCAGGTAGTTGCCCTTGGGCGCCTGGTTCAGCAGATACTCGGCCTGCATGCGTCCGACCTTCACGTTGTCGAACGACACGTAGAGAGCGACATCGGAATCGCGAATGAGGCGGTCGTAGCTGATGACCGGCACCTTCTTCTCGCTCGCGGCCGTCACGATGGCCGCCGCCTTCTCGGTGTCGGACGCCACGATCACGAGTGCCTTGACGCCCTGGTCCAGCAGTTCGCGCGCCTGCTGTTCCTGCAGCGCCGCGTCACGGTTGGCCGCCTTCACGATGGCCTCGCCGCCGAGCTCCTTCACGCGCTCCACGAACAGGTCGCGGTCGCGCTGCCACCGCTCCTCGACGAGCGAGTCGAGCAGCAGACCGACCTTGATCTTTTCCGGGCCCGCGGGGCGGCTCGAACCGCCTCCACCACAGGCAACGGTCACGACGGAAAGGGCGATCAGGCCCGCGCGGAGTGGAAAGCGAAGCATCGGTCGAATCCTCCTGGATGACGCGCTGGCGCGTGTGCGCCACATGGCTGCGCGTCGGCTGCGAATCAGGTGCGAATTCACGCGCGAGCTGGGCGCGTGCGCCGCAGGGCACTCTACTCCCGATGCCCGGCGAGCGGCAAGACGCAGGTTCGCGCCCCCGTGCGGCTCAGCGCGTGTTGCCCGGCCCTCTGTCCCGCGCCGAAGGGTCGATGACGTCGAACGCGCCCGCCGCCTTCGGTAGGACGTCGCACATCGCGTCGAAGCCTTCATCGAGGGCTGGCGGCTCGAGCCGCTTCGCGACGGTGAAGATGGCAACCTTCGGCACCCGGCCTCGGCCGGTCCGTCCCTCATTGCGCGCGACCGCCTCACGCGTCGTCGCGCGGACGTGGTAGGCAACGACCCGTGCCCCGCAGCGCCGTGCGAGCTCGATGATCGGGGCCCGATCGCCGCGTGACGGGTTCGTATTGTCCACGGCAACGGAGTGGCCGGTCTCGAGCTCGGCCGCAATCTCGCGCAGCATCCGTTGCTGGCGGCTCGCCGCATTCGGAAACAGGTCCTTGCTGACGAGCGTGTGCGTGCCGCTCAGGTGCGCGTGGTAGAAGGTGGTCTTTCCGGCGCCGGGGAGGCCGATGAGGATGGCGCACTCGACTGGCACGTGGGGATCGTAGCAGGCGGTGGGGGTCAGGTCAGATACGACAAGGCGTCACACGACAGGGCGTCACGGCGGCCGCCGGCGGCGGGCGCCGGGCGACGGGCGGGGCTCCTCGTCGAGTACGCCTCGGCGCCGGACCCTCTGATACTCTCTACCGAAGGGAGCAGCGGGGCGTCGCGAACCAGGCAAGCACTCGCGTGCGGGTGGCCGTCGCGTGATCCGGACACGTCGGAGTGTGTCATGGGTAGTATCACCGGATGCTGGCTGCACTCGCGTTCGCGGCGGAGGTTTCGAGAGTTATGACTCGAGGGTTTGTGTTGCCGATCGTGTTGTGGCTCGCCGTGTCGGTGGCGGCAAGCGCGCAGGAGGTGTCCAAGGTCGTCAACGGCGAGACGATCGAGGTGGAGGGCGTCGGCAAAGTGCGGCTCGTCGGCATCGAGGCGAGCGACCCAGCCATGCGGTTCGGTCCGTCAGGTCCGGCGAGACCGCCGCGCTCGGGACCGGACCAGCCGCCGCCGCCGCTGATCACGGGCAGCATCGGCGTCAAGCCTGACAGCGCGTCGGGAGACGCCCTGAAGCGTCTCGTGCTGGGCAAACGCGTCCGCCTCGAATACGACGAAGCGGCAAACAAGGAGGGCGGTACCCCGCGCGCCTATGTGTTCCTGGACGACGACACGCTCGTGAACGCGGAGATGCTTCGTGCCGGCCACGCGCGGGTGGACGCGTCGCGGCCGTTTTCCTCGCTTGGACCGGTTCAAGGAACTGGAGGCGGAAGCACGCGCGGACTTGCGCGGCTTGTGGGCGGACGAAGAGAAGCGGTGAGGAGACCGTTCGGCCCCTGAGCTTGCGCAGAGCCTTAGCTAGCTCTGATTTTCCTGATGCCATCCTTCACTCGCCACACGCGAGGCTCCAGCCGCCTGTAACACGCAGGTGATTACCTGCCGCGCCGTGACGTGTGCAACACGCGCCGGGCTCTGGGGAACAACGCCGCAATTCCACCCGACAGCACCAACATCCAGGTTGATGGCTCAGACATGGTCGTCTGGACAAGAAACGAATGCACCCAACGCTAACGGCCTGTGGTGCTGTCCAGTTCCGCGCCGGGCAGCGCTGGCGGGGGCAGCGCATCCGGGGTTAAGGGGAGCGCGCGCTCCTCGAGGCGCACGGGGTTCGGCAGCGGGAGAGAGTGCAGTAGGATCGTCGGAGTCAAGACACGCGTATAGGGTTACTTTTTGGTTACTTTTGCCGCGAGCCCCAAAAGCCTAACTAGCTGACGCAGCACGAAATACGGGCCCCTAGCTCAGTGGTAGAGCACGTGACTTTTAATCATGTGGTCCTGGGTTCGATCCCCAGGGGGCCCACCATCTAAGTGGCTACATATCAATGCTTTACAGCCGTCACTCTCTGGACGGCTGTTGGCTGGTCTGCTCCAGGGTCACGCCTGGGTCACACGCGCAAATCCGAAGGAGCCTCGGTCCGCGTCTAATTAGTTACGCCCAGCCTCTCCCCTCGAACATCGCCCGCGTGTCCGCAATCGCGCCCACCAGTTCCGCCTGCTCGTGTGAGCGGAACAGCCGGGTCTTGCGCTCCCCGTCTACCGTGAGCACGATCTCCGTCCCGATGCCGGGCACGGGCCGCAGGTTGATCACGGCCTAGTGACCGTCCTTCCTGAGCGCCCACACGCGTCCCGGAATCAAATCATGGTGCGCCTGAACGACGCGAGCCCATCCGTCTGCGTTCGTCATCGAGGACCGCCTGAATGCCGTCCATGCACCGACGTCCTGACCTCGGCTGAAAAGATAGGCCACCATGCGTTACGGTCGATTCCCGCCCGCCGCCACACGTTCAGCAAGAAAGGCCAGAGTTCGTCGTTCAGCGTCCTGTTGCGCAAAGTTGTTGCCTCTCTCAGTGCCGCCTCGCTTCACAGCATCAGATCGTCTTTGATGAATCATGTGCCCGGCGTCATCGTACGCGATATGCTGATACGCAAAGCGAAAGTTGCGCTCCCGCAGCCTCGCGATGACCATTTCTGACATGTCGCTCGATGGCCATGTCATATCTTCCTTGCCAGAAAGAAGCAGGATAGGGCCATGGATGCGCTCCACGGGTATTGTTGCGTTCGTCACGCGATCGCGTTGCTTGAGCGCCCGGCGAAACTCGTTGACGAGCGGCTCCTCTGTATTGCCTGATTCGCGCGGAACGAATGGAAGTGGTCTTCCGTGGAAAGTCCACGATGATCGCGGCTTCTGACCCGTCTCCATGCTGGCGCTGCTTTGAAACACAACTGAGCTGGGCACAAATGCAACTACCGCACGGATCGCTGGTGCGTGGGACGCTAACAGCAGGGCGAGTTCGGCACCTTTCGATACCCCCACGATGCCGATTCTCGTGCGATCGATTTCAGGTTTCCGCTGCATGTATTCGAGCGCACCCAGGAAGTACTCGAGCGGGATCTCATCTAATTCCTTCGGCAGACCCTCCATCCCAAAATAGGCGAGGGCGAGCGCCGCGAAGCCTTGTTTCGCCAGAATGTCAGCCCAGTAGTCCTGCCAGGCTATACCGCCCCCTGAACCTCCGACCACGAGAACGCCAGCGTACGGACGCTTGCCTGTGGGCAGCCAGAGGTTAGCAACAATGCGTTCGCCTACAACTCGCTGAGTCGCTGACGTCTGAGCGCTTGTTACAACGCCCGACCTCGCTGTAACCGCCAAAACTGAGGCGAGAAACAATGATGGAATTGCGCGATAGTTCATCGCGCCCTCCTGGTTCGATTCAGAATCCGATGAGCGCCGCGCCACTCCGCCTGCGACTCGTGCCCTGGACCCGCCCGTTCCTCCGGCGTGCTCTCCACTATGCGCAAGCCGTTCTTGAGAGCAGCCGACAGCAAGAGCCACAGCTGGCGCTTCCCTGTGCGCCTGTGGCGCTGGACGAGCCACAGCATGTGGAACTCGTCCTCCTCGAGCTGCGCACCGATCGGCGGGCCGCCGTCCGGGATGTGTATCGTCACGCTTTGCCTCGTCAGCGGCTGCTCTCTGGTCGATGCTCTGGCAGGCGTAAGTTGCGGCCACCGCTGCGATGTTCCCGTGCCTTCGCGCGCGGTCCAAACGACCGAACAACACTTTCCAGAGATTCACGACGATGTTGGAATAACCGATAGGCCACGGGTGGCAAGATGAGCTCCGAACCGCACCACGCAGGGGTGTTATGTGGCCAACCTCCATAGCCGACCGGATCAAACGGCCTGCTCCGCCGGAACTCATGCCAGCCGTTCGACGGCGAGGCGAATACGACCACCAGTGCAAGCACGGAGCGAGCGAACACCATCACTCCCACCCTTCGCCTCCGACATCGCCCGCGTGTCCGCAATCGTGCCGACCACTTCCGCCTGCTCATGTGACCGGAATAGCCGGGACACGCCGTGAGCACGATCGCCGTCCCGATACCGGGCACCGCCTTGAGGTCGATCGCTGCCCGCGGTGCTCGCCCTTGTGTAGGGTCCACGCCGCGGAAGTCGATCCTGATGCTGGGTGCGCGCCTGACCGCCCTCGCCGAAGCACGTCGATTGCATATGGCCGGCTCGGTGCTCCGGCGATAACGGACACTGGGGAGGATACGTCGATGGCGTTCTGCTGGTGGGCTGTTCCAGTTCTCAGTGTGGTCCTCACGAGCGCCCCGTTGAGCGCGCACGCCGATCCGGTGCGAATCACCGACGGCGCCCTCGTCGGCGACGATGGTATTGCGAGGCTCGCCGCGACGGGTGAGCGCGGGCTGACGATCACCGGTGTCGGGGACAAGCTCGGCGGTATCTACAGTCCGGCGGAACAGTGCGCCGATGGGCCGTGTTTTGCCGGAGACCTCATCAGCATTCAGGCGCAGTTTACCGGAAGCGATTTCCCAGGGAACGTGTCCCTTGACGGCGAGACATTTCCGGTGGGGGGAGGTGCATCATCAGACCAGGGTAGCGCCATCGTCGACTTCCAGGGGAACCTGCTATTGCCGACGTTTGCTGGCCAGACATTGGTATCACTCACCACGCCCTTCTCGTTCTCCGGGTTGATCGTGTTTCCTGCGGGCGATTCGCCCAATCCTACTTTTCCTTTGCGAAGCGCAACGCTCGCGGGCGCCGGCACGGCCACGCTACAGTTCAAGTGGGTGCCGCCCGAGAATATTCCGGGCCAATGGCGGTTCCTCGGTGCTGCATACGAATTCGCCCCCGCCCCCGTGCCCGAGCCGGGTTCCCTGTCACTGATGGGCTTGGGCGTGGCCGGGCTCGCCGTGCGTCGTCGTTGGCAGCAGCGAAAGCGGATCTAACCAACTCACCCCATTGCGGAGCTATCGACGACGACGTCGGCCTCATCTTGCGGCGTGATGACGAGACTCACCTGCTGTGCGCCCTGCAGACGGACGCCCCAAGCCGACACGCCGTAAACACGAGCACCGTCCAGTTTTGCGTCGGACAAGTCCGTTTGCACGAGCACAGCCCTCGACAAGTTAGCTCCCGACAGGTCTGACGCCGACAGGTCGGACTCCGACAGGTCGGACTCCGACAGGTTGGTGCTCGACAGGTTGGCCCGCGACAGGGCTGCCCCCGGCAGGACTGCTTTAAGCGCGAAGGCCGCTACCCGATCTGCCCTCGACAAGTCCGCCCCCAACAGGTTGGCATTCTCCAGATTGGCCTCCCACAGTTGAGCATCGGAGAGGTTGGCATGCGACAGGTTGGCGTCCACCAGGGTCGAGAGGCACAGGTTGGCATGCGACAGGTTGGCCTCCCAGGGTCGCGCGCTGCAGGCGGGCCTTCCACAGGAACGCACGCGACAGGTCGGCGCGGTACAGATTGGCCTCATATAGGAATGCCGACGACAGGTCGGCCCCGTGTAGGTTGGCCTTCGACAGGTCGGCCATGGATACGTCGGCCCCGGATAGGTCGGGCTGCTCGCCCGACGATTCGCGCCACTGGTTCCACGCTGGAACTCCGCGACGCAAAATTTCGAGGTGCTGATCGTTGGGCATACCTACTGCACCCGTGCCGGATCCTGTACCCATGCTGCTCAAGCAACGCCCGCTCGGCCTCCACGAACCCCACCATCACTTCGGCCGGCGGTCGAGCTCCGCCTGCGCGAAATAGGCGGAGGCCTTCCGCAGAATCTTGTTGGCGCGCTTCAATTCGTGATTCTCGCGCTCCAACTCCTTTAATCGCGGCCGTTCGTCCGTCGTCAAGCCCGGACGCTGGCCGGCATCGCGCTCCGCCTGGCGCACCCACCGCCGTAACGTCTCGTTCGTGCAGCCAAGCTTTTCTGGCAATCGAGGCGATCGCCGCCCACTGCGACGGGTGCTCGGCCCCGTGTCCCGTACCATCCGGATCGCGCGCTCCCGCACCTGGGAGGTATTTGCTGGTCGTCCCATGGGCGCCATCCTCTCAACGAATGGGCCCTCCGACAAACCCAGTACGGTTCAG